>NZ_SSOB01000024.1 GCF_004801405.1 Cohnella fermenti | reverse complement strand
GACCTGCCGTTTTTCCACTCCCCTGATGATTGGCGTTAGGCTTCTCAGGCAGCTGTCGTGCCTGACGCACGAACGCCCACGTCATTGTCGGTGATTCTTTCACCGACAAAGTACGTGAGCGTTAACATAATGCTTCTCGTCTTGCTGATGGAACAAGATGAGTATACTCTTTAGTTGTATTGATATCTCTATGACCTAATTGTTCTTGAGTGGTACGAATATCGGCACCATTCTTTAAAAGATTTGTTGCTGATGTATGTCTGAACTTATGCGGATGCAACTTTTCATCGCTAGCAATTCCACCTTCATAGGATGGTCTGTTCATCAGATTCATCAGGTGATCGATCGTATTACGTGTAATCCGTGAGCCAAGGGGATTCTGCCCATTACGATGGATACAGAAAAGATATGGGTTTCTTAATTTTATAGCTGCAGTAGGACGATGCAAGATAATGTAATCATTCAATATACCAGCTAACTCTTTAGAGATTACAATTACCCTTTCACCTGATTTCTGAAGACTTCCTCTTGATTTTGAAGTACTGACCCTTTCGTATTCTGCCATATCAATTCTTACAGTTATTTTTCTTTCATGAATGTCTACTTGATCTAGCTTTATTGAAACTAGCTCTCCCACCCTCATACCCGTCTCAAGCATTAATCCAATTATTGCATTATTTCTTGATAATATATCTGGTTGATTCTTATACTTTTCATAAAGCCAATTCCATATTTCTCTTACAGTTGTATCCGAAATGTTCTTTGGTAATTTATTCTTGTGCCTCCTAATTAAGTTCTCTCTCACAGATGTTAATTCTGCATGAGTTATCCCACCCAAGATGCCGTTTTTCTTTCTTCGCCCTCTTCTGCCATCTTGAAATAATGGTTCATCATCAGGTGGTGAGATAAACCATTTAACAAACTGAAGCGTAGTTCTAAAAATCTGATATCTTGTGTTCTCTGTAATATTTTCCTTATTAAACATACTATCCATATCAGTACTTCTTTTTTTTAATGCACTATTGAAGCTTATTAAAGTTTCACGAGTAATAATAGTAAGGTCAATATCATTTATTTTTAGAAATTGAAAGAACTTTAATAAATTCCTAGCATATGTTCTTGCTGTTTCCGGAGAACTAGCAGTATTATTTACTTCCATCAACCACTTATTCGGGTAATACATCGGTATTGGACCATTAAAGATGCCAAGTACATATTGACCGTTCTCTTGGAGCATCCAATCATTCTTTATCTCATCCATCTAACTTTATTCCCTCTTCGTATATATACGTGTATATAGTCTAATTCTACATAAATCAACAATTCCCTTCATATTCCCCCACCATTTTTCCACACCCAAAAAAACACCGTGGACATATACATGTGTATATGTCCACGGTGTTTTCATTACAAGCTAAAGATGACTTTCCTTGCATTTTTTATTTTACCCGTTTTAACACTTGCTGTACCCGCAATTCGCGCATGTCTTGCACCCTTCGACGTTCAGCAGGGACGCCGAGCCGCAGGATGGGCAGAAGTCCTTGGACGTGTACGGGGCGAGCGAACCGGAGCCGTGGCTTGAGCCGTTCGCCTGGGCACCGGGCCCGTGATCGTTCAGCACGCTGAACGGGCCGGAAGCTGCGGCGATCGGGGCTTCGCTGGCGGCCGATTGCTCTTCTTCGGCGAGCAGGTCGGCGTGCAGCTCGAGCGCCTTGGCAACGGCGTCGGCGATCGATTCGACGCGGTTCGGGCCGAAGCCGACGGCGCCGGAGCCGCCGATGCCCTTGAGGTGCTTGACGAGCAGTTGCACCTTGTTGCCGTGGTCGCCGTAACGGAGGAACAGCGAGCAGACGCGGCCGAGCGCTTCGGCCATCGCGAAGACGTCGGAGCCGGCCTTGCCGACGTTCAGGAAGATCTCGCCCGGCGTGCCTTCGAGATCGTTGACGGTAATATACGCCATGCCGAACGGCGTATTGAACTTGTACGTGGCGCCGCGCAGCACCTTCGGGCGCTTCTTGTATTGCTTGTCGAAGACGCCGATCTGCTGAGGGGTCGCCTTCACCGGCAACGATTCTGCGAGCGAACCTAGCGTCGCCGCGTCGCCGGACGCGGCTCGAGCAGAGGTCGCAGCCGCTGCCGAAGAAGCTTCCGCCGCGGGAGCCGCCTCCGCCGATTCCTCAGCTTCAACCGCCGCCGCATTCGCCCCGGCTTCCTTCTTCTCGTCCTTCGCCGTGCTCAGAACTTGAACATCGCGGCTGCCGTCGCGGTAAATCGTGACGCCCTTGCAGCCAAGCTCGAACGCAAGTTCATACAGCTCGGCCGTCTCTTCTACCGTGAAGTCGGCCGGGCAGTTGGCCGTCTTCGAGATCGAACTGTCGACCCAGCGCTGAATCACCGCTTGCGTACGAATGTGGTCCTTCGCGGACAGATCCATCGCGGTGACGAACCATTCCGGCAGTTCTTCGCCCGCATGCGCGTCCTTCCACTCTTGCGCAATCGGCACAAGCTGCTTGTCGAAGCCGAGGCGGCTCTGGCGGAAGTACTCGAATGCGAAGTACGGCTCGATGCCGGTCGACGTGCCGACCATTGTTCCTGTAGAACCGGTCGGCGCCTGGGTGATGACCGTGACGTTCCGCATGCCGTTCGCGCGTATCGCTTCGGTCACTTCCGGATACACCTCGTGCATATTTTGCATAAAACCGCTCTGCAGGAACGGCTCGGCCTCGAACGCCTGGAACGAGCCCTTCTCCGCCGCAATCTCGGTAGAAGCCAGATAAGCTTCCTTGGCCATGAACCCATAGAGCTTGTCTAGGAATTCCAGGCTCTCCGGGCTGCCGTAACGAACCTCCAGGCGAATCATCAGCTCGGCCAGCCCCATCGTTCCGAGGCCGACGCGGCGTTCCTTCTTCTGGTTCGCTTCGTTCTCGGGGAAGTGGTACGGCGTCTTGTCGATAACATTGTCCAGGAATCGCGTCGAGTAGCGAACGACCTTCCCAAGCTCCTCCCAAGCGACGTCATGCTTCTCGGCATCGTAGAACCTGGACAGATTGATCGCCGACAGGTTGCAGACCCCCCAGGCCGGAAGTCCTTGTTCGCCGCATGGATTAGTACAAATAATCGGATTAAAGTACCAACTGTTGGACATTTGATTGTAGTATTCCATGAAGACGACACCCGGCTCGGCCGACTTCCAGGCGGACTCGATGATTGTGTTCCATACGTCGCGAGCCCGCACCGTCCGATAAGGGATTACCGGCTTGCCGGCCTTCTTCCACTTGTCAAGATCGCCGTCCCACAGCTCGTCGTATTCCGGGTCCTTCGTATCGGGGAACACAAGCTCCCAATCAAGGTCCTCCTTGACCGCCTTCATGAAGCCGTTGCTCACGCAGACCGACAGGTTCGCATTCGTCACCTGGCCCATCGTCTGCTTGACGGTGATGAAGTCGACGACGTCCGGGTGCCAGTCGTTCATCATGAGCATTAAAGCGCCCCTTCGGCTATTGGACGTGTAGAACCCGTTGCCGCACAGCATATGAACGTCGTCTACCTCGAAGTCGTAAACATCGCTTGTACCCAGCGGTTCAATCGATACGATCCGGTCGGGAACGACGTTTAACAAGTGATCGATCCGTTCAGCCAAGGCGACTTGCCCATCCGACTGAAGACGATCTTTTACACGTGACAGCGCACGATAAGAGATTCTGGATTTGGTCGAATCCCATACCCCTTGGTAGTATGTTCCCGGAATCTCAAGCGATCCCCATACTTCGCGAGGATATCCATTGCCATGATTGCGATGGCCCGCAGCTCCGTTGGCTTTGCCCGACAGGCGGATGAACCGGAACATCCGCTCCTTGAATTCCGCCCCCGTTACGATCAAGCGATGGATCGTTCTCCACCCCTGGCTGCTGCGATCCGTCGTATGGATATGGGACATGATGCCGTTCACGGCAAGCAACTGCTGGATATCGCGAAGCATGCCCCGGCTGACGCTGTCGAACCCGTAGCCGCCCTTGGAGCCGCGATCGCAGCCATCCGCATCGAAGTATCCGGCCACGAACGCCCCCATGACGCTCGATCGGGAACGGAAGATCTTCTCCGGAACCCGGATCTCTTCGCTGCGGCCTTTTAACAACTCGTTATTCTCAAGCCAATCAATCAGAAGCCGAGAGTACACGACAACGTTCTTGCAAGCGCCGTCCCCGTTCTCCACGATCGGATCGATGCCGAAGAGCTCGCGAACGAGGTTCTCAAGCCGGTCTCGAATCGCCGGATGATCGTCGGCCGTCGCGAGCTTGATCGCCTTCGGCGCTTCCCAGTTCACCTTGCGTCCCCAGTGAACATAGCCATCTCCATAGAAGTATCCAAGCAGATAAGCCAATCGTTCGTCCAATTGTCCCGGCAACGTTATCGCTTCGTTTAACGTTGTGCTCATGACGGAACGCGAATACGGCTTGGCTTGAAGTTGAACGCAGGGAACGTCCTCCAGGCCATTCCCGAGCAGCAGCAGCGTCTCGGAATCGATCGCCAGGTCTCGCAGCGGTGCGGTAGCGACCGCCCCGTTGCGCAATACGCCCATCTTATGATCCATCGTTACATCAACGGTGAATCCGCGCGAAGTCGTTACCCGGAACAACGGCTTGGTTCCGTTGCGGAAGGAGCTTGTCAGCTTTCTTGGGCCTTGGTGCGTCAAGGCGTACAGCTTCTCTCCCCGCTCCATTCGTTCCGCCAGCTCCAGCGCCGGGATCAAGCCCATATTCGTCGCAATTCGCTCTTCCGGACCGAAGCAGCCACCCTGCTCAATCAGCCCCGTCGTGTAGCTGAACAGGCCGCCCCACGAGACGGCGCCGCTCGACGAGCCGTTGACGCCCTTGACGACTGCGCGGCGCGGCCGCAGCGAACTCAGGTTGATGCCCACACCGCCGCCGCGGGCCATGATCTCGGTCATCTCGGTCAGCGTCTCCATGATGCCGCCGCGGCTGTCCTTCGGCGATGGAATGACGTAGCAGTTGAACAGCGTCAGTTCGTCGCTTGCGCCCGCGCCTGCCGCGATCCGTCCGCCGGGCACAAGCTTCCAGTCGTCGAGCAGCCAGCGGAACTTCTCCTGCCATTCCTTCTGCTTCTCGGGAGCTTCGACCGACGACATGGCCCCGGCGAGCCGATCCCACATCTCTTCGGGCGTTTTCTCTATCGTCAGCGTCAGCTTCTCCACGTCGGATTGAACGACTTCGCCGCTTCTTGTCCGAACCGTCGCCATGCGTCCCTCGCGGGCGATCACCTCGCCGACTTCCTTCGCGGGGAACTTCGGATCGTCCTTCGTCAGAACAAGCACGATGTCGCCGACCTTCGCTTCGCCGGATTCGGCATTCTTCCATGCATATCGGTCCAGGAATATCTTCTCGCTAAGCCCTTCGAGTCTCTTCGTCTCCGTCGTCGTCTTCAATCCGGTACACCCTCTCTGATCGACTTGACTTGCGCCCGTCCAGATGCTCTCCACCAGCAAGCTAACCCTAACAATGCACAGGTGAAACGTATACATTCTGAATCGTTAAAAAAGCCAACATCTTGTAGGTGACTACGATTATACTATACCACATTTGGTGCGACCAATGGCCAAAGGCCCCCCTCGCTCGAATGCCGCCGCAGGGTGCACGGCTCCCTCGTTCAAGCTTCCGTTCTCTCACTTTTTCGAAGCGCACTCGTTTCGAATGACCGGCATTCGTTCATACTAATGGGTATTCCGTCGCAGCGCGCCTGCCGTGCGTGCGAAGCAGACAGAGACCGAGCCAGGAGGTTAATCCACGTTGAGCTACGACCCGCTGCACCAACAGACCGCCCTCGCCTCCGCCGAGGCGGATCTTCTCGCATCCGATGCCCTTGAACCGGAATCCGCGGGCAGCTCGCCTGCCGACCCGCATACGGAACAGGCGACTCCGCCGAAGCCTTCGCCGCCCGCTCGCAAGCTGAACTCTCTGGTCGATCTCTATGTCGACCGAAGCTCCTTCGAAGAGCTCGAGAGACGACTCGAGCGCAACGGCCCCTGGGACGATTGGGGCTTGTATCAGATGGCGTGGGAAGCCGAGGAAGCGTGCCGGATTGACGACTTCCACGAGCTTCAATCGCTTCGCGTGCTGCCTCATCTGACGCCGCTTCCGCATCAGATCGAGACGGCGCGCCGGGTGCTGCACGAGATGCGGGGCCGCGCCATCCTGGCCGATGAAGTCGGCCTCGGCAAAACGATCGAAGCCGGGCTCATTCTGAAGGAATACCTCGTCCGGGGACTCGTGAAGCGCGCGCTTATTCTTGTTCCCGCCTCGCTTGTGCTCCAATGGGTGCGCGAGCTGAGCGCCAAGTTCGGCATTCCCGCGATCGCGCAGAAGAAGGGGTACCACTGGGCGAACGACATCGTCGTCGCTTCCATGGACACGGCGAAGCGTGAGCCGCATCGCGCCTTCCTGCTCGATGGCGAGTACGACATGCTCATTATCGACGAGGCGCATAAGCTCAAGAACAAGAGGACGGGCAACTACCAGTTCGCAGGCGACCTGCGCAAGAAGTATTGTCTGCTGCTGACCGCCACCCCGGTTCAGAACGACTTGAACGAGCTGTACAACCTGATCACGCTGCTGAAGCCTGGCCAGCTCGGCGGCGAGGGCGAGTTCGCGAGCAACTATGTCGAAGGACGGCGGACGGCCAAGAACGAGGATCGGCTGCAGGCGGCGCTCGGCCAGGTCATGATCCGCAACCGGCGCAGCGACGGCCAGCTCGAGTTCACCAAGCGCTCCGTCACGAACGTTCCGCTGCACCTGTCGCCGGACGAGCAGGCGCTCTATGACGGCGTGACGCAATATGTCCGGCAGCACAGCCGCACGGAGCAGGGGGACGTGGCCAGCATGCTGTCCCTCGTTACTCTCCAGCGGGAAGTGTGCTCGAGCCGCGACGCCGTCTTCCTGACGCTGATCAACCTGTCGAAGAAGGTGACGCCGGATTCGCCGCTGCAGGCCCGCATCTGGGAGCTGGTCGACCTTATCCGCAACATCAAATCCAATACGAAGGCCGAGCGGACGATGGAGCTGATCCAGTCGATCGGCGACAAGGTCATCGTATTTACCGAGTACCGGGCGACGCAGGATTACCTCATTCGCTACTTCAAGGAGCACGATCTGACGGCGGTCCCGTATCGGGGCGGGATGAACCGCGGGAAGAAGGACTGGATGATGGACCTGTTCCGGCGCCGGGCCCAGGTTATGGTCGCGACGGAAGCCGGAGGAGAAGGCATCAACCTGCAATTCTGCCACCACATCATCAACTTCGACCTGCCGTGGAACCCGATGCGCGTCGAGCAGCGGATCGGCCGGGTTCACCGCCTGGGCCAGACCGAGGACGTCCGGATCTTCAATCTGTGCACCTACGGCACGATCGAGGAGCATATTGTCCACCTGCTGCATGAGAAAATAAACATGTTCGAGACGGTAATCGGGGACTTGGACGAGATCGTGGAACAGATGGAGAAGGAGGAGACGCTCGAGCGCAAGCTGGCCCGTATGGTGCTCGAATCAAGCAGCCCCGACGAGCTTCGCCGACGGATCGACGGCCTCGGCGACTCCCTCCTCGACGCGAAGAGACAGTTGCATGAGGAGCGGGAGCCATGAATGCACGCGAGACCCAGAAGTTCGCCTTGTCCTATCTGCAGGCGACGCAGTGCCACATTATCGAGAAGGGGCATGATCATATCACCGTCAAGCTGTCTCCCGAAGCGGACCGCGCCTTGACGGGGCGCCCGTATTATTGGAGCTTCGTCGACCGGACGGGAGTCGAGCCGGAGACGATGACGTTCAGCTGGAATTTCCGGGCGCCTGACGAGGAGGCTGCGGAACACGGAGCCGCTTCCGGTCCCCCCGCCGCTTCCGGTCCCCCAGCCGCGCCTGGCCCGGCAGGTGTGTCCGCCCCCCTGCTCCAGAACGGAGTGCGGGTGATCCAGGACGACGTCTACTTCGGCTCCAGACGGCTCGAGCAGTTGTTCGACTCGATCAAGCAGGCGGGCCGCTGCGTCGCGATGTTCGCCGAGCCGCCGCGGGGCGGCAACCCGCTGAGCTCTCACCCTTACACCGCCTGGCTCGGGGCGAACTTCAAGGTCGCTTACGAATGCGACATGAAGCGCGAGGAGCTGTACGGTCTCGGCATCTCGCTTGCGACCGGCGTTATCGAAGAGAAGTTCCTGAGCCGCCTCCGCGACACGAAGCTGACTCCGCGCCTGCCGTCGAACGTTCACCTGCTGCGCAACGGCCTCTCCTTGAAGAAGGCGATGAGCCAGCTTGAGACCGCTCTCGAGAGGCGCATCAAGGCGAGCGACTTCGGCTGGGCGGAGGAGGCCGAGGAACGGAGGAAGGACGAGCTCGACCGCGTCGACCGCTATTACAAGCCGATGATCGAACGCTCGGCGGCGGAAGATCAGGCCGACGCCATCTCTTCCCGTTATCGGCAGCGGGCCGAAGAGATCGACTGGCAATATCGCCCGCGGGTGAAGATCTCGGTTATCAACTGCGGTCTCTTCCATCTGCCAGGGATCGAGTAGATCAGACTTCGGGCAGGCGACACGAACCAACAGACTCGGCGCCGCCCGTCGCTTATAATTCGAGGACAAGCTGCTGCCGACCGAACGAACCATCGCATTCCCTAACGTTTAATGAGAAGGTGAATCCATGCGAACCTTTAACAAGCTGTGCTCCGCCGCGCTCAGTCTCCTGCTGCTCGGGGCCGCGATAACGGCGGGAGGCCCCGCCGCTTCCGCCGCCATCGCGAGCGCCCGGCAACCGCCCGCGCTCGTGTCCTTGGCCGCGCTCGCCGCAGAGTCCGCGGAGGCGCTGCGCAGCCAAGCCGAGAAGTGGATCGACTCGCTTGCCGCGCAGCAGGCGTTCTCCTCCTGGAAGAACGCCAAGCTCGACATCCAGGCGCTCGGCCCCGGCACCCACGGCTGGCTCATTACGCTGCGCGATCAGGCAGGCGCCAAGATCGGCTATCTCGTCGCTTACGCCGAGCAGGGCAGCCGCTCCTATCGTCTTGGCGAATATGGGCTCGGCGAGCAGACGCTGTTCGATGAAGCGTCGCTTAAGCGCTCGCTGTATGCCAACGGCTTGATCGACTCACTGACGAATGCCGGCTACGAGGCATCGATGCACTACATCCACCCGCTGGCCGCCGTCTGGCAAGTGAAGATCGGCCCCGACACCTACTGGCTCGACGCCAAGACGGACGAACTGCTGCCGCTGGATGCCGCTTCCTGGGACTCGCTCGCGCTTCGCGGGTCCACGCCCTCATCCGATGATTCATCTTCCAACGATTCCGGCTCCTCCTCTGCCGCCCTGCCTCCGCTCCCCGCCGTGTCGCTTGTGCTGAACATTGTGTTAAACGAGGCGACCGACCCTTATGACCGCCTTCCGTGGCTGACCGGCGAGCAGCCATTCGACGCTGCCGCGCAGGGCGCGCTCGAGAAGCGCTTGGCCGCCAAGCTTCCGCTTCGCTACGTCGCCGAGCCGTTCGGCGACAAAATGTTGTACGCCTTGTCCGTAATCGGCTTCCTTCGCTGGAACGACGGACGGCTCGACGTGGCGCTCGACATGAACGGAACCCGCTTTATCCCGCTGGAATCCCTTACTCGCAACGGGCTTTTCTACCGCTAAAAAAAACCGCACTTCTCGGTTCAAGAACCGGGATAGTGCGGTTTATTCTTGCGGCGTTCGAGCCACCACAGATGCATTCCCATCGGCAGCAGCGTTCCGAACAATTGCGCGTACCATGGCAGCCGTCGGCTCCGCTTGCGCTGTCTCTCCGGCTCCCGCTCCTCGGCCGTCGTCGTCAGAATCGTCTCCATTCGCTTGGCCATCGCCTTCACCAGCTCCCTTCCTTCGTTCGCCATTCAAGCTCTCTCCTCTGACGATAATAGTGTGCCCGGGTCCGGCCGATTCCAACCGGGCGAAGCCCGTATGAGATTGAAGCAAAGAAGCCACGCTAAAAAAGGTGATTAGAGCTAAGTCCCGACTTGAGCGTAGGAAAGGAGTGAGCGACCATGCGAGTTCACCGATGTACCCGTCGCGCCGCCTTGTTCCTGACGATTATCGGCATGGCGGCGGCGAGCCTGCTCGGAGGCTGGGCGCCGGCCCTTGCCTCCGAACCGGAACGGCAAATCGTTCCCTCGCCGCTGCCCCCGCTGCCCCCGGCCCGCCACACCTTGCCGGCGGCCGAAGTGCTCATCGACGCGGGCCATGGGGGCATCGATTCCGGCACCCACTGGGGCGATGTGCTCGAGAAGGACATCAACCTCGCCATCTCCCGCAAGCTGTATCTTGTGCTGAGAGGACGAGGGATTCAGGCGGTGCTGAACCGCACGGGCGATTATGCGCTCAGCGACGACAACCGCTGGCAGCGGGCATCCCGCCACAATCGGGACCTCTCGCAGCGCAAGGGCCTAAGCGATATGATCGAGCCCGAGCTGTTCGTCAGCGTGCACGTGAACTGGTCGAAGCGGGGCAACAACCGCGGTCCGATCGTCATCCACCAGAATGAGGGGCGAAGCGCGCTGCTCGGCTCGTTTATCCAGGACGGGCTGAACCGGCAGCAGAATTCGCGCAGGCTCCCGATGCCCAGCAAGAAGTACTTCGTGCTGAGCAGGGTGAAGATGCCGAGCGTTATCGTCGAGACCGGCTTCCTTAGCGATCCCCGCGACCGGGAGATGCTCGTCTCTTCCCGTGGACAGTCGCGCATCGCGATCGCAATCGCCGACGGCATTCTCGCCTACTTCTGCGTCTCCCCGGCGTAATCCAGACCCGTGGGCGGCGGCAGCAGTTGCGTCAGCTTCACGAACGAGGCGCTTCGCGCGAAGCCGGGAATGGCACCCCGAAGCGCTCCCGAGGTAATGAGGCCGGAAGGGCCGACATGACCGATGGTGACGCAACTGTCATGCTTGCCGAGGTGCTGCCGAATGACTTCGATCTGCTTCGAGACATGCCTTGTCGTATAGACGTCGTCCAGGAAGACATCGTTCCGAAGCAGCGGCACGCCGACCTCGGCCGCCACCTTCGGAATGACCGACTTGTAGGACGTCCGGCTGTCGAGGAAGAACAGCCCCTTCTCCTTGCATACCTGCAGCACAATCCGCATGATCCTCTCGTCAGCGGTCGCCTTCGAGCCCATATGGTTGTTCATCCCGACCGCATGCGGCACATCGGCAATCGCCATCTCGACCCGCTTGCGGATCTCTTCGTCCGTCAGCGAGGTCAGAATCGCGTTCGGCCCGAGCCAACTGGCCTTCCCGCGCACCGGCTCCATCGGCAGGTGGACGATGACGTCGTGCCCCTTGCGATACGCTGCCTCCGCATCCTTCCGCGTGGAAGGCAAGAACGGCATCACCGCAACGGTCAGCTTGATCGGCAGGTCCAGCATCTGCGCCGTTCCCTTCATATTGTTGCCGAAGTCGTCAATGACGACCGCGATCCGGCGCTGCTGCGCCCCCGAATCTCCCTGCGCGGCCGACGCGTGCGCCGCCCCCGCCGCTGCGACAATAACGATCAGCGCCATGAAGAGAACCGCACGGACCGCTTGCCTCAGCCCCGCCCTCGCAACTCCTGCAGCTCCTCCTGCTCCTCCTGCTCCTGCTCCTGCTCCTCCCGCTCCTACTGCTCCTCCAACTCCTGCGGCTCCCCCATTTTCCCCGTTTGCTCTTGCTCTCACGGATCGAACCTCCCTTAACCTTCCAAGTTCAACGCAACGTCTAAAGTTTGGCGGTGTTGAAGGCAAAATATACGAGCACACCCAAACATGCCCAATAAAAATCATCGACCAAACTCGCCCGCAGCCCCTTCCGAATTCCGAAGAGGACGAATGCGATTCGCTCCCCGACCGCCGCCCGCCCGAGAACGCCTGCCATTTTATATGAATTTTCACATTCGTCGGCTTTATTTGAAGCCAATCGCGGCGTTTTATGCGGTTTTTAGCATACATCCAGCACCTCGCGCCGGATTTTCCTCCACGAATACTATTTTTCGCATACAATCATCCATCCATCCCCTTATCGCGCTGTGCCAATGCGAAATTTCGCATAAATCAGGCCGCAACACCGCCACCCGGCCGCAGCCGAGGCTTCGCCGCCCCTAAGATCATCGCGTTCCACCCCCGAATCTCCGGCATATTGCCGCAGTTGCAGAGCGGAGCGCTTAGCCGGTCGTGTATTCGTGCCATTCGTGTATCGTGTATAATGGGGGAGCATACTTACGCGTATAAAGGAGATATGTGTCATCGAAGCGCTCAAAAACAGAATCAAACAGGACGGAGTCGTGCTGGGCAGCCAAGTGCTGAAGGTCGATTCGTTCCTCAATCATCGCGTCGACCCCGCTCTCATGTCCGCCATCGGAGATACGTTCGCCGACCTGTTCGCGGAAGACCGCATTACCAGGGTGCTCACCATCGAATCGTCGGGAATCGCTCCGGCCGTCTTCGCGGCGCTCCGCCTTGAGGTGGACCTGATCTTCGCCCGCAAGCGCAAATCGTTAACCCTTCGCGACGATCTCTATACGGAGAAGGCTTACTCGTTCACCAAGCAGGAAGAGAACGAGATCACCGTGTCCAAGCACTTCCTCGGAGCGGACGACCGCATCCTGATCATCGACGACTTCCTCGCGAACGGACAAGCCGCGCTTGCGCTTGCACGAATCGTCGAACAAGCGGGCGCACAAGTGGCCGGCATCGGCATTGTCATCGAGAAGTCGTTCCAGAACGGTCGGCAGGTGCTGCAAGATGCCGGGTACCGCGTCGAATCGCTGGCCAGAGTCGCTTCTCTGGACGGCAACGAGATTCGCTTCGTCGAAGTCGAGGCGGAAGTCAAAGCGGAAGTGGAATAAGGCCAAACGCCCGATCAAGACGACAAACTCCTTATATCTGCCCGATTGTGGGAGGGACAAGTGCCACTAGGCGTTTGAACAAGCATAACATTAGCCTCCTTCGTATAATGGATCACATCCCAAGAAAGGAGTTGGCTGATTTGTCTGACTGCCCTCAATGTCCTACCAAGACGGTATATGACCCCCCACAAGTCGTCTACGAAGACATCTATCATCCGCAGGTCGTGCAAGTCGTGCATCATGTCGAGGTGATTCGCCGTCATCACTGTGTCCCGGTCCCACAACATATCTACACTTGTTCTTCCAAGGACGTATTCTGCGACGAGATGGCGGAGACTCGCGGCATTCATCGGAGCGGCTCCCGGTCCAGACCCGGCGTTCGAGGCAGAAGATAACGATCTAGGCGACTCCGAGGCGGCCAGCCGCGCGAACGAAGCGGGCTGTCGGCGATGCGACTTGCGCATCGTTCGACAGCCCGCTTCGATTTATTCGCCAACTATTCGTGGAGAACCCGGACGATGAAGGAGGTCGGGTGCGCCGCCAGGTCGAGCACTTCTCCGGAGATCGGCTGCATCTGCTCGTCGTATAAGACCGTCACCTCGGGGCGCTGCCCGAACACCGGATGAAGCGCGGTAACGATGCCGGACCGGCCATCGTTCAGTTGAACGACGGTTCCTAACGCGTACAGCACGATGATCTCGTTGAAGGCGCTCACGACCTTGGAGTCGAACAGGTAGCCGCCGGCTCCCAGGATGTATTCGAGAGCTTCATAAGGCTGGAAGGCTTGGCGGTAGTAACGGTGGCTCTTCAGCGCGATGAAGACATCCGCAACGGAGACGATGCGGGAGAAGAGATGAAGCTCGTCGTTCGAGAGATTGCGGGGATAGCCGGAGCCGTTGAACCGTTCGTGATGCTGCAGGGCGACAAGAGCAACCTCCTCGGGGAAAATAGAGCGGAGCAGCATATACCCGGAAATCGTGTGCTCCTGCATGATCAGCTTCTGGGTCTCGTCGTACTCCTCTTGATGGATAAGCAGGTCTCTTCTCAGGAATATTTTCCCAATGTCGAAGAGCATGGCCGCCTTGCCCAATAACGTCAGAGAGGGCCGGTCCAGCTCCAGTTGCAGCCCGGTCGCCACCGCCAGCACCGCCACCTGCACACCGTGGAAAAACGTCCTGTCGCCGATCAGCTTCGTCTTGAACATATTCTCGACGACGGCTTGATCCTGAAGGATGAGGTCGAACGCTTCTTCGACCTGCAGCATCAGATCCGGCTTGCCCAGGCTTGTCTTGATCAGACTCTTGACGGAACGGTTGATGTGCAGCTCCAATTCTTCCTTCGTCACCTTGCAGGTATCGATGTTCGCGAGCCGATGCGCTTCCCGGATCTCCTGCTCCTGGAGGATCTCGATCGCCTTGACATTGAAGTCTCTTAATCGCTCGATATAGCGCTCGGTCAGCTTGACCCCCTTGGCGACGAGCACCCTTCCATCCGAATTGTAGATGTCCTTGTTGACAACCATGTTAGCTTTAGCTTCATAGACACGGATCATCCTCATCGCAGATCCCCCCTAACTGCCTTCCAACCGCTTACCCAAGCTGTCTCTGGGATATATATGTCATTTTATATGACATAAAATAGCACATAGGCCCTACCTAGTGCAATATATTCAGTATAATTTGAGTACTAGGAACTATGATACCGGTTTGTGTTTGGGGATATATCGAATTGTGTTAAAATAGTGATAATCGTTCTCAATTCAGTGTGCAGGGGGAAGTTGGCTACATGACTAGAGACGCAAGAAGACAAGCGGGCTTCCATTCCGCGATAACGGAGGCCATCCACTATATGGAGCGGCACTACGCTTCGACTATCGAGCATCGGGAGCTCACGAATGCGGCGCGGCTGTCCGCTTCGCATTTCTCCCATATGTTCCGTATGCAGACCGGGCTTCGACCAACCGATTATTTGGCCGATATTCGTATCCGACATGCGAAGAAGCTCCTGTTCCCGGGGGGCTTAAGCGTCAAGCAGACGGCGAGGGAAGTCGGATTCGAGGATGAGTTCTACTTCAGCAGGCGGTTCAAGCAGCGGCTCGGCATCGCGCCCCAGGACTATGCGAGCATCCATCATACTGCCGGAAGAACGGTCGCCCTGTCTTATTCGGGTCAACTGCTGGCCCTCGGAATTACCCCGCTCGGCGCCCCGCAGCAGCATCTGGCGAATCGGACGATCGACCGGATGAAGGGCAAGATCGTCGACATCGGAGACTTCTTCGGCGTCGATCTGAACGCGATTCGCCGTCTGTCGCCGAACCTTATCATTACGGCCCGAGAGCTTCCCCGCCTGGAAAATATGGGGCGGCAACTGCGCCGCATCGCCCCGGTTGCGGTATATCCCTGGGATTGCAGCGACGTGTTCGGGCACATGCGGCGGATTGCGGCGCTTCTCGATCGCGAAGGCGAAGCGGAGGCGTGGTTCGCCGGGCACCTTCAAGACGTCGAGCTGGCTCGGGAAGCGATCAAGCCGCACGTTGGCCCGGACGAGACCGTCGCCATTCTTCGCATATACGACGGTTATATCGGCCTATGGAGCGGCAGGGAGTTCGGACACGTCTTGTACCACTCTCTCGGATTGCTGCCGCCGCCGGAGGTCGCCGCCTTAATGGACAAGCATAAATACTTCCGTTCGGTTCAATTGGAGCCGGAGGAGCTTATCCGTTATGACAGCAGCAGGCTGTTCGTGTCCCTTGGCCAAGACCCCGCCTCTCTCGGCTATTACGAGAGCTTGACCCGCCATCCCGCCTGGCAGCGGCTGACGGCCGTTCGCACCGACCGCGTCTACCCGGTTCTGGACGACATGTGGAAGTTCTATGAGCCGCGCGCGGTCGCCTCGCAGCTTCGCGATGCGGTTCATCGGATTACCGGGGCCTTCCTCTCTTCGCCTACAAGAGGAATGTCGATATAGCGTCCATTCCAGCGAGCGGAGCACTGCCTTATAATCTGGTTGATAATGAATATCATTAACAGATGAGGGGCGAATTACAATGAGGAACAAATCATTTATCCTGTGGGTCAGCATCGCGGCGATCGTCATCGCGCTCGCGGGCTGCGGCAATAAATCGGGCACGAACGAGGCTGCGGCTCCATCCGTGTCCGCGAGCGCTTCAACCGACGCCGCTCCATCCCAAGCCTCGCCCGGCGCGAGCGAAGCCATGCGGACGGTTACGGACGAGCTCGGCCACGAGATCGAGATTCCGGTTCAGCCGCAGCGCATTCTGGCACCGTACCTCGAAGACCCGCTCACCGCGCTGGGCGTGAAGCCGATCGCCCAATGGGCCAACGGCGACATCGTCCAGCAATACCTGCAGGATCAAATCTCCGACCTGCCGAAGGTCGACTTCTCGGCGGGAGGCTTGGACCCCGAGCAGGCGGCGGCCCAGGCGCCGGATCTGATCATTCTGACGATGGCCGTCTGGGCGGAGAACGGGCTGTATGAGCAATATTCGAAGATCGCGCCCACCTACGTGCTCAAGAACGGCATTCAGGATTGGAAGACGACGCTGCGGACGCTTGGCGATCTGCTCGACCGTTCGGAACAAGCGGAGCGGGCGGTTGCCGACTACGAAGCCAAGGCGGAGAGCGCCAAGCTGAAGCTGAGCGAAGCGCTCGGGGATCAGCAGGTTGCGCTGCTGTGGCCGACCGGAGACAGCTTGTATCTGCTCAGCGAGCTCGATTACAGCGGTCAATTGCTCTACGGCGACCTCGGCTTGAAGGAGCCGGATATCGCCAGAGGGCAGAGCTTCCAGAACATCTCCCTGGAGAAGCTGCCGGACATCGGCGCGGGCCATATCCTCCTGATTACCGGCTACAATGACGCCGAAGTCGAGCAGTTGGAGAGCACATCGATCTGGAAGTCGCTTCCCGCCGTCACGGCTAATCGGGTTCACAACGTAAGCTGGAACCATTGGATGAACAACGGACCGATTGCCAAGGAGCTGAATCTGGAAGATACGCTTCAGGCGCTTGCTCCGAATTGACTCCGCCCTCCAGCCGCACGGGAGTCAGCAGATCTTCTCCCGCTGCCAGCGAATCGACTCGTCCCATTCCGACAAGGCGAAGTCATGCTTGCGCCAGTAGTATTTAAGCCGATCGCTGCTCCAGCCTTCATACAGCTCCTCCCATTCGTACGGGCCGTGCGGCTGAAGCGACGAGGGATCGATAATGTCGCGAACCCGTTGATACCGGTTGTCGCACGACAGGCGAATGCGGTTCCCGAGCGTATTCGGCATCGCCCTGTGCACCGTCTGGCTGTGGAAGACGACGGCGTCGCCGGCCTCGTATCCTCCGTATACCCATTCCATATCGAGGCCGCAGAGCAGCGTCTCCAGCCCTCCCGCTCCCTCGTTGCCGGCCACTTGCAGGACGCCGAGCTTATGACTGCCCTCCAGCATGCTTAGTCCGCCGAGCTCCGGCGGGCAATCGCCAAGCGGGAACCAGCAGGTCCACGTTTCGGGCGCACCTTGGATATGGATAAAGTCCTGATGCGAAGGCGTTACCCTCGCGCCGGGATGAGGCGTCATGATCCGGCCGATATTGCGCGGGTGGGGCATTGCCTCTTCGCCGAACAGCGCGCCGAATGCGTTCAGCAGCGCCGGGTCGTGCGTGATCGCATGGAACTCCTCCAGCTTCTGAATCTGCTTGTAGAGCTCCTCGGAGACGCCCACGTCCACCCGCAGCGGCATCGCCGCGACGGCCTGCAGATCGGCGACGCCGTCCATCGGCGGATGTTCCTTCGACATGAGGCCTTCCGCAGCGAGCAGGGTCAAGATCTGCCGGCGCAAGCCCAGCACCCTCTCGCGAGGAATCAGCCCTCTGAGGAACAGATAGCCGTCGCGGTCCGCGGCCTCTCGCAGAAGCTCCGGATTCGCCAGATAAGGCGAGCGATCGACGAAGCTCTTGGACGGCAGACGCGCATTATTGTCGTTCATCGATATTTTCCTCCTTCGGGAATGATGGAATATGGCTATAATATATAATGGATGCAGCGCATTGGCTTTACAGTCATCCGAATATTATTGCACTTTACAGACATCATTTCCGGAGGGAGGGGCCGTATGGACAGGCTGACGTGGAACCGGCTGAATCCCGTCGTAAGCTACGCGAACGTCCTGCAGTGCGATCCGGGCTTCCGCTTCGGTCCGCGCCGGATTACGAATCATCAATTCATCTACGTGGCGGCGGGGCGAGGGACATGCCGAATCGGCGGAAGAGAGCACAAGGCCGAAGCCGGAGATTTGTTCTATTACGGGCCGGAAGTGGTCCATCGGTTCGATGCGGATGAAGCGGAGCCGTTCCTGTTGTACGGGCTCCACTTCAATTGGACCGGCAGCTTAAGCGATGCCGATCGCGCATACGACGTGATCGGCGTTCCGAACGAGCAGGAGGAATCCGTTCAGATGAACGAGGCGATTGTCGGAGAGAGAGGAATGGACGAGCTCAGAATAACGGACAGAACCATTATTCACGACGAGACGATTCCGGAGCTGTTCCTCGCGATTGCGAAGACCTTCCGCAACGATTCCGAGAAGAGCCGGCTTGTCTCGCGAGGGCTGCTGATCCAACTGTTCGATCGCCTGCACGGCAATTCCCGAACCGAGCAAGCCTCCCTGTCCCCGCATGCCCGCACTCTGTTCGACGTGCGGGACAAGCTCGACGGCCAGGCGGCGAAGCCCTACGATCGCGGCTGGCTGTCGGCCTGGACGGGCTACAACCCGGACTACCTGTCGCGGCTGTTCCGCGAGCAATTCGGCCTCGCGCCGCACCAGTACCATCTTCAGCGCAAGCTGGCTCTGGCGAAGGAGCTGCTGGAGCATACGGGCATGACCGCGGGCGCGATTGCCGCGTTGCTCGGCTTCGCTTCCCCGCATTACTTCAATCGATTGTTCCGCCAGCACACTGGCTTGACGCCGCTGACGTTCCGGCAGATGAGCCGGATGATGTAGCCCGGCAGCCTCGCCGCACGCTCGGCGCTCTCAAGGCGTCAGCTCTCCGCCGTCTCCTTGAACGAGGCATGGACGCGGTTGCGGCCGCCCGACTTGGCCAGATACAGCGCCTGGTCCGCGGCTTCGATCAGGGAGCGGGCGCTTGTCTCTTCCGAAGGCAGAATCGCAGCGACGCCCAGGCTGATCGTGACGTACGGCCGCACATCCGACCGCTCGTGCGGCATGCCAAGGCTCTCGATCGCAAGGCGCAATCTCTCCGCCACCGCCAGAGCATCCTTCCCCGGCGTCTCCGGGAGGACGATCACGAACTCCTCTCCGCCGTACCTCGCCACCAGATCGCCGGGCCGGCCGACCGCCTCCGCCAGCGTCTTGGCCACTTGCTGCAAGCAGTGATCCCCTTCAAGATGCCCGTAGCGATCGTTGAACTTCTTGAAGTAATCGACGTCGAGCAGAATAAGCGACAACGAAGACGCTCCCGGCGACAAGTAATTGCTGCGCTTCGCTCTCAGGTACTCCTTGTCGAGCGTCTCGTCGAAGCAGCGCCGGTTCGCGACGAGCGTCAGCCCGTCCGTATCGCTCGCCTGCTTGAGCCGCACGACGAATTCCTCCAGCATCAGCTTGGAATGGAGAAGCTCGGCTTCCTTCGCCTTGCGCTGCTCGATCTCCCGATCCAGCCTCGCTTTGGTCGCCTCCAGCTCGATTTTTTTCCGATTCAGGTCGAGAAATACCTTCACCTTGCTCAGAAGAATGTCCGTGTCGACCGGCTTCAGCAGGTAGTCGACCGCCCCCGACACGTACCCCTTGAACACGCTTCGGTCCTCCTTGTTGATCGCCGTCACGAAGATGATCGGGATGTGACAGGTCAGGTCGTTGCCTTGAAGCAGCTCGGCCAGCTCGAAGCCGTCCATCTCCGGCATGTTCACGTCGAGCAGAATCAGCGCGAAGTCGTTGCGCAGCGTCAGAGACAGCGCCTCGTTGCCGGAACGCGCCTTGTACACCTCGCAATCGACCTGCGCCAGAATCCTCTCCATCGCGAATAAATTCTCGACCCGGTCGTCGACAACCAGGATTTTGGCCGTTATCTTCTCTTCCATCGTCGTTGCGCTCATGATGTTCCTCCCAAGTATCGTTCTATGAATTCCGTCTCAGCCAATCTCCGATCTTCTCCGGCGCGAGGACGAAGTCCGCCCCTGCCGCCTCCAGCGCCGACTGGGGCATCCTCTTGTATTCCGCCGTCCGCGGGTCCTGAACGATCGCCGTGCCGCCTTCCTCCCGGATCGAGCGCAGGCCCGCGCTGCCGTCCTCGTTCGCTCCCGTCAGGACGATGCCGATGCAGTCCGCTCCGCAGGCGGCGGCCGCGCTCTGGAACAGCACATCGATGGAAGGGCGCGAGAACCGGACGGGAGGATCGACGGACAGGCTGATCGACCGGTCTTCTTCGACCAGCAGATGGTATCCCGGCGGCGCCAAATACACGCTGCCCGGCAGCAGCGGCTCCTTGTCGACCGCTTCCTTCACCCGGACAGCCAGCGCCCCGCTCCAAAGCTCGGGAAGCAGGCCGCCGCCGTTCTCCGCCACATGCAGCACGACGACGACCGGCCGAACGTAGTCCGCAGGAAGGGCGGCGAGCACGGCCGACAGCGCGCGCAGCCCTCCCGCCGAAGCCCCGATGACAACGACAGCGCCTCTCGCTTCGCCCATCGCATTCCCTCCTTCGTACTGGCCTACTGGGTTCGCTGACGGTAGATTTTCCACTTGGGGGATAGGGTCTCGTACTTGCTCGCATACGGAGTGAAGTCCAGCGTCTCCTTGCTGCCGAGGCAGAGCAGCCCGCGATGCACAAGGCTGGCGTCGAACAGCCCGAGCACCTGGGCCTGAAGCTCCCGGTTGAAGTAGATGAGCACGTTCCGGCAGACGATCAGGTGCATCTCGCCGAACGGGTGATCCGTCACGAGGTTGTAGTTCGAGAAAACGATATTGCGCTTCAGCTCGTCGCGGAACTTCGCCATCCGGTAATTCGCGACATAGTAGTCGGAGAAGGAGCTGCGCCCGCCGCTCGCGTGATAATTCGCCGTGTAGGAGCGCAGGCTCTCCGCCGGATAGATGCCTTCGCCCGCGATCTCCAGAGAACGCTCGTTCATGTCCGTCGCATAAATCTGAACCCGGTCGTAGAAGCCCTCCTCCTGGAGCACAATCGCCATGGAGTACGCTTCCTCCCCCGTCGCGCAGCCCGCAAGCCAGATCTTGACGAACGGATACGTCTTGAGAATCGGCACGATCTTCGTTCGCAGCTCCGCGAAGAACGGCGGGTCCCGGAACATCTCCGTCACCGTCACCAGAATGTCCTGGACCATCCCGTTCGCGAACGCTTGGTCATGCAGAACAAGAGGAATCAGCTCCGACAGGCTCTTCGCGCCGGCCTGGAGTCGAACGTTATTCAGCCTCCGCATCAGGGAGGACTGGGCGTATTGGCGGAAGTCGCAGCCGTACTTCCGGTAGAGCGCCTCCAGCAGCAGCTCGGCTTCCAGCTTCTCCGTCAGCTTGTCCGTCAGCTTCTCCGTCAGCTTGTCCGTCATCGTTCCGCCGCCAGCCAGACGCGAAGCAGAGAGAGGAGCTGATCCGGATCGACCGGCTTCGTCATATAGTCGTTCGCGCCTCCTTCGATGCACTTCTCCCGGTCACCGGTCATCGCCTTGGCGGTCAAGGCAATGATCGGCAGCGTCCGGAAGCGTTCGTCCGCGCGGATTCGCCGCATCGCCTCGTAGCCGTCCATGACGGGCATCATGATGTCCATCAGCACGAGGTCGATCCCGGCGGGGGCGGCCTCCAGCCTCTCGAGCGCAAGCTTGCCGTTGTCGGCCATCTCGACCTTGAAGCCGTGCTGCTTCAATATCTTCGACAGCGCGAATGTGTTGCGCAGGTCGTCGTCCACGAGCAGCACCCGGCGCCCGCGGATCGCCGCATCGGCGTTGGCGTTGGCGTCGCGGTTGGCGTTGGTGTTGGCGTTGGCGTTGGAGGCGTCCGCCGCGGCCCGGCTGCGCCTGCTCTCGGGGACCTGCGGCAGGCTGTGGAGGAACAGGTTGACCTCGTCGAGCAGCCGTTCTCCGGAGCTGGCGCCCTTCACGACGATGCTGGAGGAGTAGCGGCTCAGCTCGACGTACTCCTCCTGCGTCAGCTCCCGTCCCGTGAAGATGACGATCGGCGGCAGCGGCTCGCCCTTCTCCCGCGCAAGCCGCAGCAGCAGATCCATCCCCGACAGGTCCGGCAGGTCAAGATCGAGAATGATGACGTCGAAGGACGATTCCCGGAGCTGCCGCATCCCTTCCGCGGCCGTGTAGGAGTGAACGAGCTCGCCCTTCTTCTTCAGAAGCTCCTGGATCGCGCGCTGGCTGCCCGGGTCGTCCTCGATGACGAGAATGCGCCTCTGCCGGTCCACGCTTGAGTTCAGCGCAGCGAACAGCTCCTCGATCCGCTCGGCTGTCGCCGGCTTCGCCAGGAAGCTGACCGCCCCTCCGAGCAGCGAAGCTTCGGTCGCCTCTCTTCCGGACACGACGTGCACCGGGATGCTCTTCGTATCCCTGTCCGTCCGGAGCGCTTCGAGCACTTGCAGGCCGTCCATGTCCGGCAGACCCAGGTCCAGCACGATCGCGCGCGGGCGCTTCTCCTTCGCCAGCCGCAGCCCCTCGGCGCCGCTTGCGGCGACAAGGCTGCCGAAGCCCTTCCGGCGGGCCAGCCCCTGCATCACCTTCGCATAGGCGGCATCGTCTTCGACGATCAGAACGGTTCGCTCGGACGCCGCTGGAGAAGAGGCCGACTCTGGTGATGATGGCGACAATTGTGCTGCTGTTGGTGAAAATGGCGCTTGGGTCGATGGTGACGGATGTGGCGATGGTGGCGATACTGCCGATTGGGTGGCTGGCGATGACTTCATCGCCTGCAGCGCTCCGGCCGCTGCCCCCGGCTCCGCTGCCGCCGCCGCTTCCGATGCGGAGAGGCGGATCGCCTCTGCAGGGTCGAGAGGCAGGAGCAGCGAGAAGCAGCTCCCCTGCCCTTCCTCGCTCGCCAGCCGAATTCGGCCCCCCAGCAAGCGGGCCAGCTCCCTGGAGATCGTGAGCCCGAGCCCGGTGCCGCCGTACCTCCGGCTCGTGGACCCGTCCGCCTGCTGGAACGCTTCGAAGATCGCTTGCTGCTTCGAGTACGGAATACCGATGCCCGTGTCCCGAACCGAGAAAACAATCGCGTCCCCTTCGAACGGCTCTTCGCCCGCGATGTCCTCGGCACTCCCTGCCCTAAGCACGTCAAGCCGGACGCAGCCCTCCGCGGTGAACTTGAAGGCGTTGGACAGAAGGTTCCGCAGAATCTGCTCCGTGCGCTGTCCGTCCGTCATCAGTTCCTCCGGAAGATCGTCCGCGAGGCGACATTCGAAGCGAAGGCCTCGCTCCTTCGCAACGGGATTGAATTGGTACTGAAGATCGCGCACGATCGAGACGACAGGCAGCGGCTCCAGGCGAATGTCCATCTTGCCGGCTTCCACCTTGGACAAGTCCAGAATGTCGTTGATCAGCCGCAGCAGGTCTTGGCCCCCGCTGTAGATGATTCTCGCCGATTCGACCTGATCCTCCGTCAGATTGCGCTCCTCGTTGCCCGCCAGCGACTTCGACAGAATCAGCAGACTGTTAAGCGGCGTCCTCAGCTCGTGCGACATGTTCGCCAGGAACTCCGACTTGTACTTGCTCGCCAGCTCCAGCTCCTGCGCCTTCTCCTCCACCTCTTGCTTGGAGAGTCGGATCAGCTCGTTCTGCTTCTCAATGTCCGCCTTCTGAAGCTCCAAATAACTCGTCTTGAGCTCCATCTCCTCGTTGATGACCTGGAGCTCCTCGCTCTGGATCTTCAGCTTCTCCTCCGAGAGCCTGAGAATGCTCGTCTGCTCTTCGAGCTCCTCGTTCGAAGCGCGAAGCTCCTCCTGCTGCGTCTGCAGCAGCTCGGACAACTGTCTGGACTCCGCGAGCAGCCGCTCCGTTCGCTGCCGGCTGCTCACGCTGTCGAGAATGACCCCGAGCGCCGCCGTCACTTGCTCCAGCAGCTCCATCTGAATCGGCGTCCACTCCTCGAACGAAGACAGCTCGATCACGGCGGACACCTCGTTCTCGAACGGAACCGGCAGCACCGCGATTGTCAGCGGCTTGCGCCCCCCGAGCCCGGATTGAATCGGCGCGTAATCGTCCGGCACGTTCCTCAGCACGATCGGAGCCCGCTCCAGCGCGCACTGCCCGATCAAGCCTTCTCCCGGCTCGAACCGGCTCTTCCGCTCCGTGCAAGCATAGCTGCCCAGCAGGAAGTAGCTGCCGAAGGAAGGCGAACCCGGCTCCGAATCCCGGCCGTAGAAGACGCCTTGGCCGGCCTCGAGCAGCTTCGCCAGCTCCGAGATCAGGAGCGATGCAAGCGCCTTCGCATCCGTGATGCCCTGCGACAGATTAATGAGCCGCGAATAGTGCGTTTTAAGCCAGTTCTGTCGTTCGTTCTCGGCGTTAATGTCGATCAGCTTCGCCATCATCGCTTCTTGGTCGGCCTGCAGCTTCAGCGTCTCGTCATGTTGCTTCCGCAGCGCCTCCGAGCTCGCGAGCAGTTCCTTCTCCGCACGGGACGAACGGCGGTACATCAAGAACGAGACGAAGCCGGCGGACACCGACAGCAGCACTCCGGCAAGCAGAATGTAGCGGGCCGTCTGCCCCGACCGATACGCATCGGAATAGGAATCGTGCGCGATATGCTCGATGCTCTCGGCCAGCTCGGCCTGAAGGTCGCGGAACCGATCCATGTCCGCCTTGCCGTTGCCGATCTGATCCCGCGCCTCCTCCATCTTCCCGCTCAGAACGAGCGCCTCCATCTCCTCCAGATACACTTCGATCCGGTTGATCTGGGGCACGATTTTCCTCTCGAGTATCGCCGTCGCCTCCGGGGAATGCGCTCTCGCGAAATTGCGAATCACGTCCACATTCGCTTGAATCTGGTTCCTTGCAGTCTCGTAAGGATTCAGAAACTCGCGGTTGCTCGTCACCATGTAGCCGCGAATGCCCGTCTCCTGGTCGATGAGATTGCGCACGAGATTGTCCGTCGCTTGAATCGCCGGAATCGTCTCCTGCACAACGAAGTTGGACGCCTGCTGCATACTCAGAGACGAGAAAAAGCTGAGGATGCTGGTCAGCACCATCACGCCGATGATAAGGATATTAAGAGCCGATATTCGTGCCTGGGATACGCGCATCAAGAAATCCTCCAGTAACATTCGCCGCCGGACCGCCTCCGACGACCGTTTTTATGCTAAAAACCGCATACATTCGCCCACCGACCGCACCTGGCGACCACTTTTATGCTAAAAACCGCATACATTCGCCCGCCGGCCGCCCCTGGCGACCACTTTTATGCTAAAAACCACATACATTCGCCCACTGACCGCCTCTAACGACCACTTTTATGCTAAAAACCACATACATTCGCCCACCGACCGCCCCCGGCCCCTCCCGCCGCCTGCAATTGTAAACCCCGCGCAAAACCAGCAGAGCAGTTCTGACCGAGTTCTCACCGTTATGTAGAGGAACGAATATCTCTGATATCTCCAGTTTAATTCACCTCTGCGATATCGACAACGGGCGACAGAAGCAGCGACGGAAGTAGCAGACATTGTCCCCGAGCGCCGATTCTCCTAGCTCCTCTAACTCCCCTGGCAACAGCAAGAAGCGGCAAACGCAGGCTGCATGTTGCAGTCCGCGTTTGCCGCTGTATGTCCTTCCCTTTATTCCTTGAGCCAGTGCCGCTCCATCGCCTTAGTCGTCAACCCCGGACAACGTTATGCTGTCGGCCGTTCCCGTATAGATGCCGAAATATCCAGCGCTGCGAATGGCGTCCGACTTGTCTTCGTAATCGATGACGGAATGGCCGTTCACCTTGAGCACAATGCGCACGCCCTCGTCGGTGTTCCACGAGCCCGCTTGAATGCTGTTCTCCTGGGCGTAAACGAAATATTCGTTAGGCACGGCAGGCCCGCCGACTCCGGGGTCGTTGAGGGTTCCGATCAGCAGCATCGTACTGGCGTTGTCTTTGTACTTCTGCAGCTCGATGACGTCCTGCTTGATGACGATGACATAGCCGCTGCCGAAGCTCATCGTGCCTTGGTTGCGGAGATTGAGAATGGGCCAGCTTCCGGCAGCTCCATACACCGTCATATTGACCGACAATTGGGCATCCCTGTACGTCTTCTCGTTGTATCGGGCATAGCCCTCGTACAAGGTCAGGCTGTCTTGCTCGAAGCTGTACGCGCCGCTCCCCATGCTGAACGACCATCCGTCCGAATCGGCAATCGCGTCGTTCAGGTCGGTGTCGGCGTCTCCCGTACCCGGATCGGTTGACAGCAGGTGCTCCCGCATCGCGACATCGTCCACGTACAAATCCTCCGTCCCAGTTGTGGTATCGATAACGAGCGCACCGGCCACAATGACGGGGCTTGCCGGCAAGCTCAGCGTACCGCTCAGCTCGGTCCACCCGTTCTCGTCCACGGACGCCGAAGCGATCACCTGCTCCAGTACCGTCCCCGCAGGACTGGCATCGCTCGTATAGCGGAAGACCAATCTGGCCGTGTCCGTCCCATCTCCAAGCTTCACCTGGGCGCTGACGTCGTAGGTTTTGCCCTGCGCGGCCTTCACGGTCTGCAGCGCGCCGGCGCCCGGCGAGCCGCGGTCCGCGATCTTGAGCGCGTAATCGCCGCCATACGTTATCCCCGTTACGGAATAGAGAGCGGCATCGAACGCCGTCCACGGCCGCGGGTCGCCCGACTCCATGCCGGGGTTGCGAAGGAGCCCGATCTGCTCCGTTGCGGGGGCGGCTGCATGCACCGCGGCCAGAGCCGCGTCGTCCATGTACGCCGGCTTGCTTCCTTGAGGCTTCCGGAAGAACACGGTCGCCGAGTTCGACGTCGGCCCCGTCGTGAATTCCAGGCTCTGCCGGGACCATAACGTCGAGTCGAAGACCAGGCTAAGGTCGTCGTCGCCGTAGTCGCGAACTCCCATCTCGAGCGTATCTCCGTCCGAGACGAGCAGGCCCCATGCCGACAGCCTGTACGTCGTGTTCGGCTGCAGCCCGGCAACGGTCTGCTCCACCTCCGCCTCCAGGCTGGAGCCCCTGGCAACCGCAGCTTGCATCCGAGCCAAAGCCGTCTCAAGCGAAGATACGGAGACGATCTCCTCGGCGGCCATGGCGTTGGCCAGCAGACGAACCTGCTCGGCAACGTCCTCTTCCGTCGATTCCTGATCGTTCAGCACGGCCTGGGCCTGCGCGACAGCCAACAGCAGATCGGCCTGAAGCTGGCCCGTTAGGCCGCCCGCCTCCGCCGCGGCCGCGTCGATCGCTTCCTTCAGCTCCGTCACGTCCACGATCCGAAGCTCGTCCAGATAGAGATCGGCCAACGAATTTTGCGTATAGAAGCAGATGAGAGCATACTTGTAGCCTTCCGATTCGTTAACCGTATACGTCCCGTTCACCTGTGTCCAACCGGCGCTTCCGATCGTCTTCTGCTTCAGCGTGCGAACCGGGTTCGCTCCGTTCGGCATCAGCGCAATCTGCAGCAGGTCCGAACCGGCGCCAAGCTTGGCTCTTGCCGAGATGTTGTAGGTTCTGCCGTTCTCCATCGGCAGTTGAATCCGCGGGCCAGCCCAATAGGCCGAGCGGTTGTAGCTGCGCAGGGATCGGGAGCCGGCGTACGCCTCCGCTGTCGTCGCCTCTAGGGTAGTACCCAGTCCAATCCAGCCGGTCAAGGCGCTCTCGAATCCCGCATTGCCGAGCAAATCCGGCATATCCTTAATCATCCGGGCGTAAGCGTCGTTCATCGCCGACTGGGCGGAAGCAAGATCGGCGGCGGCGGGAGAGACCTCCTGCAGAACAGCCTCCGCATCGGCCATCTTCTCCTGCAATTGCAGAAGCGGCGATGCCGGATACGTTGCCGAAGGCGAGTTCCCAAGCTGCGCGGAGTAGTTGCCTGCGCGGGTTTTCTTGACGGAAGTGAGCGCATATTCGTACGCGATCGAAGCTTCTCCTTGTTCGATCGTCCAAGGAGCTTCGAGCTCTGTCAGACGCTCGAATCCTCCCTTCGCGATTCGGTTGCGGTACAGCGCATCGGAAGGCTCGTAGATCGCGTCCTTGTCCGTATCGGCATCATACCCGGGGACCCACTCCTGCCCCCATTCATACGCGCCGATGTCGGGAGCGGAGCCTGCATAGCTCTCTGCGATGCCCGCGATGACTTGCCCTGCGTCCCGCGCGGGCGACTGCTCGGACAGGCGGAAGTCGTATCCGGCCCTGTCGACGAACAGCGGATCGGTGCCGCCTTCGATATTGTTCTCCCGCAGCACTTCGTCGCTGAACTCGTAGGAACCGGTCAGAATGTTGTTGACGAATTGCCCGCCGTACATGTCCTTCCGATAGATATAGCCGTAAATGCCGCTGCTCCCGATCAGCGTGTTGTTGTAGACAAGCATGTTGTTGTTGGGCGTGTTCAGCCGCAAAGCCGTTCCTGCGTTCCAGACGACATTATGATGAATGATGTAGTTCGTGCTGCTGTTGTCCGGATAAATTCCTTCGCCCAGCACTTCCGCCTTGTTATCGTGAATCCAGTTATAGCGAATCTCCGTGTTGTCTCCGTCGAAGCTGAAGCCGTACAGCAATCCCGTATCGTTGACAAGGAGCCCCGCGTTGTACACATCGTTGTGCTCGATCAGGTTCGCCCTGCCGGTAATGCTGACGTTCATCTTCCCCGAATCGAATATCGAGTTGGAGGAGAGCAGATTCCGCTCGCCGTTCATAGCCACACTGGCCCCGTCGCCCAAGTAATTCGTCGACCGAATCTCGTTGTTGACAACCCGATTGTTCCGGCCGGCAACCTCGATCATCGCCTTCGGCGAATAGGCAAGACGGCTGTTCCGGATAACATTGTTGTCGCCGGACAGAACCAGCGGCTGGGACGCATATTCGACTCGCAGCCGGTCCAGTATCAAGTGCTGCCCATCCGTCGTATCGACGCCTGCGGCGAACATGCGAATGCCCGACAATTCGATATGCGACCGGCCGCGCAGAACAAACGCATAATCGCGCGCCTTCGCGCGGATGTCCGCCTCTGCGGGGTCGAAGCTGTCCGCGACCATGTACAACGTCCCCACCGCCTGATCGTAGTACCATTCCTTGTCGGCATCGAGCGCTTCGCGCGAGCCGAACAGGTAGTAGCGATTGCCGGCCCTTGGCGTATAGAAGGTTGATTCGCTCTGCGGAAGCGGGTCGAACACAAGCCCGCCGGCTGCCGTGTATGCGGTTACATTCGAAGCCTGGAGAATCCACCCGTCTCCGCCCTTGACCATCACCTTGGCACCGATCCACGCTCCGTCAGGCTGTGTCAGATCGCTGTCCTTGATGGTCGTAAGCGAGCCCGAATCCATCGTTGCCCAGGCCGGATGGAGGATGTCCTGCCCTGCGGGCAAGTTCGGCCATCTCGCCTCTGTCAGAAGCTCGCCGTCCACGAACACTTGTCTCTCGGAGGAAGAGCCCAGGCTGACATCGGCTGCGTAGATATCCCCGGAATCGGGCTGCCACCCGGCGATCGGGTCCGCTCCGCTGACGGTGACGTCCTCTCCCGGATAAGCCGCGAAGCGAAGCGCCTGCTCGCCCGTTCCCGATGTGCGGACGGTGACGGTCTCGTAATAGACGCCTTCGCGGATGTAGCACGTATCTCCGGCCGACATCAGATCGGCGGCCCGCTGAATCGTCCTCCAAGGGTGCTCCAGCGAGCCGTCTCCCGTGATGTCGCTTCCGGTTGTCGACACGTAGTACGTGTTGTTCATTCCGGGAATGCCCGACAACACCGTGAAGTGAATGAGATATTGCTCCGTCGCGAGGCCGTCTTCGGCCGTCACTTCCACGCTCGCCGTCCCGGGCAGGCTATCGATCTGCTGCACTTGCACGGAAGCCCCCGGATCGTGCGCAGACGCGACTACGTTTGTTGCCGCTCCGACTTCGGTTCCGTACGGAAGCACAACGCTGTACTCCAGCGTAGCCGGATCGAAGCCGGGAACCTCCGTTCCGCCAACGCCGAGGCTCGAGAGCGAAGCATCCGTACCGGCTGCCCGCTTGACGAGGCTCACCGTGTACAGCCTCGTGGTCGTCCCATCCTCCGCCGTTACCGACACTTGCGCCTCGCCCGGCAAATAAGTCGCCTGCGCGACACTGACCTGGGCGTAGCCGTCATCGGCAGCCTGAGCTTGGACTTCCGTCAGTGGGCCGACGATTGCGGAAGCAGGCAGTTCCACCTCGTAGGTCGCAATGTCGGGATCGAAGTCCGGCAGCGCCGACGCGCCCACCGAGATCGATTGCAGCGAGGCGTCGTTATGCAAGTAGCCGGAGCTAGTCTCGTAGGTGATGCTGATCTTCCCAAGCAGCGGCTCCGAAGTGATATCGTTGTTGTTCTGGGGAATGGGAATCCGCAGATAGGACGTATTCAGATTCGCGATATAGGCCGTATCCAGGCTGTACGTTTTTTTCTTCCAGGAACCTGATGTCGCGGTCAGCGGGGAATCCACCTTCCGGGTCCATGTATACGTCGAGTCGTCCGAGGAGACGTAGAACTCCATCAAGCTCTGCGTATAAAAATCGTTCAGGACGTACAGTTCAACCGTCGCCGCCTTGATTCGGCCGTTCACGTGGTAGTAGACAAATGTCGTGCCTGTCTCCGTCCGCTTGAGCAGCGTCGCGTCTCCCCCGAATTTCGGAAGATCCGCCGCGGTCGGCGTATACAGCGCCACGGTTTTGCTCGTCTTGTAGATCTTGGACAAGTCCTTCAGATCGTCGGTCAGCGTAAGCATTCTTCCCGCCGCTTCCGCCCGGGGAGTCGGCCACCCGAACGAGCCCAACGCCAATAAAAATGTACAGAAGAGAGCCAGCAGTTTCCTTCCCATGATCCTGCCCCCTATATTCGATTGCGGGGACCGTTCAGTCCCCGTGATCCTCGTTCCCCTTCAAACGCAGCGGCTCTTCCAGGTACCGGTATTCCGTGTTGGATTCGCCCGTATCGTCATTCTCCACAACCGCCACGCAAGCATCCTTGCTTAAGGCGATTGCGTGCCATGCGTTCCTTGCCACGTTGTACACCTTCTGCGGTTCCATGCGGACGATACGCGGCTCTTCGCCGGCTTCCGCGACGGCCAGCATGGCGGCGCCGGCCAGTAGAAGGAAGGCCTCATCCGTCAGAAGATGCCGCTCCAGACGGTTCATTCGATTGAAGCCCAGGCGCTCGGCATAGCGAATGAGAGCCACTCGCCAGCCGCCGGAAGAGACGAGCGCCCGGAACCCTTCCCCCCGGAATTCGGCAATCGCCAGGGAACCGGACGAGTGACGGGTCTCGCCTCCGCTCATCGCTCCCGCCTCCTGCCCTCCACGGAGAATTCGCCGTTCGGATCGGCATCGAGCTCCGCCCACTGAACGGTCAGCGCTTCGTTGCCAACCACGGCTGCCCTCTCCCCGTTCACCCGAATCTCGAAGCTGTCGAACGCGCGATGATCCCCTTTCTCCCAACTGACCATCGTTCGTCCCGCGACAGTCGGCATGGCGAATACGTTGCGCACCGCGGCTCGCTCCTTCTCCTCGTACCGGAACGGCACGCGCTCAAGCGGCCGGATGCGCAGCGTGGCGTAGGAGTACGGCTCAATGTCGAACGCAACAATTCTTCCTTCCGCCAATGCGGCTTCCCCGGTGTTCTCTTCCACGACATTCGTATAGACTGCGTCCGCGACTCCGAAGGGCAGCGTCAACGAAGCCGAGGTTCGTTCCCCGGTCAGCTCCATGAAGCGGACGATGAAGCCGTCGCCGTCCTCGGCAGGCTTCAGCGCAAGCAGTCGCACATTGCGCCGATCCAGCGCAAGCACGCTTCCGGTCTCCGCCACCGCCCCCCTGCCGGCAACCGGAGGATACAATCGGCCCAGGCTCCACTCGGGAACGGAGGCTCGCCAGCTCCCCGCATACGGCAAGATGGACAAGCGGAACTCGCCCCCGCAATCTTCCGGAGAATGGAGGCTCAGGTTGTTGCAGCGGTTCGACATGGCATGCAGGAAGATCGATGAGCTCGGCTTCGCCTTCGTGCTGGAGAATCGATTAAGATGAATCGCTCCCAGATGGAACACCGGCATCTCCCGCGTGAACAACGCGATGCCGCCGGCCTCGTTCTCCGCGGATACCCAGTTCTGGGGGATCACGAAGTCGTTCGTATGCAGGGCAAGGCGATCGCGCTCTTCGTCCACGACGCCGCCGGCCAGCTCCGTGAAGAAGCGGAAGCCGGGCACGCGGAACGGGAAGGCATAGAACACGTTCTTCTTATACCGGTCGTAGAAGTCCCCCATCAAGGCAGCTGCGCCTTCGAAGATCAGCTCGACGTCGATGGTCCTGTCGTGCTTGTAGAAGGTAACCGTGTTCTTGACCGTCGCCCCGCTCTGCTCCTCGCCGCCTTCCATGACGATGGACACCGCGAGCGGACCGTTGCGGATCGAAATCTTAAACACCTTATGCACGTCTTCGTGAGTGCCGGAGCGGCTCGCCTTCTCTTCGCATGTGTAATAGATGAAGTCGCCGAGACGGTAACGGGAGTGTTCGTCCAGCAATTCGTGCCCGGAAGCCTTATCCAGAATATTTCGAATTTTGCCGCTGTCCGTATCCAGCCATACGATATAATGCCCGGTGTCTATCGCCCCGCCCTCCACCCGGGCGAAGCCTTCCCCCGCCTCGGACTTGGACGCCACCGCCTTCGGCCTCTCCCCCGCCATCGCCTTCGGTTCGCTTCCGAGCGCCACGATCCCGAACGCGGGAAGCGGGATCGGCTCCGTCAGAATCCCGTTCGGCAAGCGTTGCCGGCCCACCCCGATCGGGACCGACGCGTCTCCCTCCTCCAGAGGCAGCCGGATCGCTTCCGTCCTCGGATACGGCAGCGGATTCCAGGCATAGCAGCCGTCTCCCGACGGAAGCAGCGCCCGACGAATGACATCGTCGACATTGCGTTTGGCCCGAATCGCCGTCTGTTCCTTGACGAGCTTCAGGTTGTACTTGTGCATGACGAACGGGTCCTTGATCGAAGTCGCCCAGCAATGCTCATCGAACTCGAGCATGCTCCACAGAGCTTCATCCAATGTCGCCTTCGGGAACATGTCGGCTCTCCCGGCGGCCAAGTTAAGCGAGGACAACGCCTCCGCCATGCCGAATAAGGCTTCTCCCTCTCGCTTCTTCGCCAACCACCTTGGAGCAATTGTCGCGAAGTCCGCCCATTGATCCGTCAGATCTCCGGCCAATTCCGGAAGCTGGTCCCCGAATCGCTCTTCGAGGTACCCCATGAATTCGTCCGGCAGCCCCATCTCGAAGACGGGGTGCTTCCACTTGGCGCGCATGGAATCGATCACCAGCAGAAGCACGGTCGTCGGCTTCCTTCTATCGTAATAGTAGGATACCGGCAGGAGATCGTAAGGCACGTCTCCCAACCGGTCGAACAGCTTGTCGATCGCCTTCTCGATATTGTCCTGCTTCGCCTCCGCCCGGAATTCGTCGCTCTCGTAATACCAGGACGTGTCGTGGATCGCCTGGCGCAGATCGTCCTGCATGTAATGGCGTTGCGTCCAGACGAGCAAGCGGTCCTTCCCGCCCGGTGCCCGCCACCAGAAGCATTGGGGGGCCTCCTCCGCGTCCTTGCTGTCGCGGAAGTCGTTGGGCAAGCTGAGCAGGTATCGGATACCCGCGTTCCGATACGCGCTGACGGCCGACCACGAGACGCCGGAGAGATCGGCATGGATGGCGGTCTTCGGATCGATCCCCCACTTCTCCCTGGCATAGCGGCGGGCATAGTAGAGGGAACGGGGAAGCTCCTCATAGCCTTGCCAATGCGTATGAACGCCGCTGTGCGGAGTGGCGAGCGCGATATGGCCGCTGTCCATGTACCGCCTGAGCCTCGCCTGCCGCTCTTCGTCCCGGCAATTCTCGTAAGCTCGCAGCCACCAATAATGCTCGATGACATACTTGTAGCGTCCGTCGCGGTCCATAATGTCCATCGCTTCGTCGAGGAAGCCGGCGCATCCCTCCTCAAGCCGATTCACGTATTCGCAATACCCCAGATCCTCGTGCGAGGAAGTCATCAACGCGATCTTCCATTGCTTGACGGGCTCCAGCTTGCAGCGGTATGCGTCCGTCCGCTCAAGATCGTCATACAGCTCAAGCGTGCAATCGGTCGTTGTCTCCACCAGCGGCAGCAGAAGCTCGCAAGGGCTCGCGATGAATTTCTTGCGTTCGTACACGAGCCTGTCTCCCACATAGACCGTAAGGTAAGAGGGAGTCATCACGATGTCCTCGCTGAACAGGACCCACACTTTATTCCGATCCTGGTAGTCGATGAACGCCGTCTGCCGGATGCCTTGTATTCGCAATCGTCTCTCCTCCTCGTATGCCCGGCAAGCAGGTTCCGATCTTCTCCGCCAAGCGGAAGCCCATCGCCGCATGTCCTTCCGTGGACGGATGCAGCAGGTCGGCGCTTAGCCAGGACGCGTCGCTCATGATTTGTTCGCTGTCGATCCACACGCAGCGGGGGTGGGCGGCCTGCCGGTGAACCTCCTTGATCGCTTCCATGTACCTCAACGTCTGAACGGCCCGTTCATCCTGCCCTCCGAAGTGGAAGTTCGGGAAGATCGACGTTATGAAAATCATTTTCTCAGGGTGATTCGCCAGCAGAGTATGAAGCAGATACGTTGTTCGCTCCCTTAGCTGCTCGACGGTGAAGCGCTCCCGCACCATGTTGACGCCAAGCTCCAGCCAGGCGAAGTCCCAGCCGTCCATCCGTGCCAAGCTGTCGGCCGCGCTTCGTTCCATTACGCAGCTTCCGCCCATTCCCTTGTTGAGCACGTCCGCCCCGAGCAGGCGTCCCGCCGTAAACACATAACCGCAGGTGTTGATCAGCGAAGAGCTGCCCTGGGTGATGGAGGAGCCGTACGCAAGCATCGTCCGCTCGGGAAGCTCATCCGGTCGCGGAACCCGGACCGGATGATCGGAAGCTTCAATGCCGCAGAAGACGACCCCGCAGTGCTGAAGATGAATTCTCCACACCTCCCGGGAGAAGCCGCGCACGCCGGCGCAGGACGGGACCGTGCGAGCGAAGCCGGGAGGCTCCTGGAGGCGGATCGACGTATACCGATCCTTCGGCAGCTCATAGCGGCCGCAGAAGTGATCGCCCTTGTACACGAGCGCGCTGCCGTCCTGGAACTCCGCGAACAGCGTGACATTCACGAATTCGGACAGGGACGCGAACCGGATCTCGCAGCCGTCCGCGAATCCGGCCGCGAGCTTGCCCCCCGGCTCCATGCCGGCAATGGCCTCCGCGGGATAACGCTTGAGGCGAAGACCGTCAAGGTAATCGCAGCTCTCCGGGTAAGCGTTGTGGAAGCTGACGTCCGCCCGCGCTCGTTCCTCCATTCCGCGTTCCTTCAGTGATCCCATTGCTCACTTCACCGTGCTGCGCCACGCGTCAATCTGCTTCTGCAGCTCGGTGCGAACCTTCTCTTCGCCGGATTGGGCCAGCTTGTTCTCGAAGTTCTTCATCGCTTCTTCCGGATCGGCGAGACCGTTCTTAAGAATGACATAGAATTCCTTCTGAGCCGCTTTGATCTGAGTGAGCTCATTCTGAATCGGGGTCAGATCCGCGGAGAAGTCCAGCATCGGGTCGACTTCCGCCGCGTCGTTGATCGCCTTCGTGTCCTCCCATACGCTGTCGGGCTGCGTTCCGTTAAAGTAAGCGTTGAATTGGTTCCCGAGCTCCCAGGCATCGAACTGGTACGTATCCGGAATTTTCTCGATTCGGTTGTCGCCGGTCATCGTGTAGTCCTGGCCTTCCAGACCGAACACAAGCGTGTTGTACAGCTCCTTGTCCGTATTGATCAATTCCAGGAACATCAGCGCCCGCTCCGGATTGGCGGAGGTACGGCTGACGGCATTGAGCGTCGAGGTCAGGGCAGCCTTGGTAATGAAGAGCGGGTCGGTCAGCGGCTTGACGACGACGTCATACCCGTACTTCAGCGCCAGTTCTTCCTCGGCGCCGGGCTTGGCCACTTCGAACTGAGCGAACAGCTTGCCCGCCTGCTCCAGCGATTGGTCCGCTTCTGCGGCCGTAGCCACATTCTTCGGGAAGAATCCCTTCTGATACCATTCGCGCATCAGCTTGTAGCCTTCCACCATGCTGTCGTCGGCGTACAGATACGAGCCCACCTGCCACGTATTCGTGTCGACGATAAAGTCCTCGACCTTCGGAGGAACGCCCGATTCGCCGTACGGCAGCAGCGCCGGAACGCCGTACTTCACCATCACCATGTCCGGCTCGCCCGCTTTGACCTGCTCGAAAATCGGCGTCAGGTCCTTCACGCTCTTAATGCTGTCAAGATCGATATTATACTTCTCGACGATGTCCTTGCGGAACGACATCCCATGCGGTCCGCCAAGAATCTGGTAGTTGTTCACGCCGTAGATGCTCCCGTTGACCTTGACGCCGTTCCAGATTTTGTCCGGCATCGATTCCTTCAGCTTGGGAACCGCATCCAGGTAGTCGTCGAGCGCCAGGTAAGCGCCCTTGGTGGCGTTCGCCACATAGTTATTGGACCAACTGGACGTCCACACGAGGTCGAACGGTTCGCCTGCGCCCATAATAAGCTGCATCTTCTGGTCGTAATCGCCAGGCTCGACGAAGCGGTAATCGACGGTCGCATGAATCTTCTCTCTCGTAATCTCGTTGGCCCGTGCGATGACCGAATCGGCGTTCTTCGGCTTCGATCCCCTCAGGTACCAGACCAGCTCGACTTCCGGCAGGTCTGCCGCCGACCCGGCCGACGCGGTCGCAGCCGCCGATCCGGATGCGGAATCGGACGAACTCGGAGCGGAAGCTCCGTCGTTCTTGTTCTGGCAGCCTGCGAGCAGCGCAGCCCCCAGCATCGTTCCTGCGAGAATGGCCCCCATTGTTTGTTTGCTTGTTCCCGGCTTGCTTGTTCTCGGCTTGCTTGTCTTCGACTTGCTTGTCCTCATTGCGCTTCCTCCTTGAAGGTATAATTCGTCACTCTTCTATATAAATCCACTATCCCTTAACCGACCCGACAGTCAATCCCTTAACGAAGTATTTCTGGAAGAAAGGGAAGATCAGGAGCATCGGTCCCGTTGCGATGACGGCCATCGCCATTCGCATGGATTCGGTAGGTAGCGGCTGTGACGCCGTGAAGCTGACCATGCTGTTCTCGAACCCTCGCGACAGCTCCTGCGCATTGCGCAGAATCGTCTGCAGCAGGTACTGCAAGGGGTACAGCTCCGACTTGTCGATAAACAGCATGGCCTGGAACCAGGCGTTCCAATTGGCCAGGAGCTGCAGCAGCCCCACCGTGGCCAGCACCGGCTTCGACAGAGGCAGAATGATCTTATAGTAGATCTGCAGCTCGCCGGCCCCGTCGATCTTGGCGGATTCGACGATGGCGTCCGGAATCTGTCTGAAGTTCGTGCGCATGATGAAGATGTACCAGACATTGCCGATAAGCGGCAGAATCAGCGCCAGATACGAATTCCGAAGATGCAGGTATTGGTTCATCAGAATGTAATACGGAACCAGTCCCCCGTTGAACAGCATCGTGAAGAACAGATAGAACGAGATGGCCTTGCCGTACTTGAAGTTGCTTCGGGATAGCGCATAGGCCGCCATGGAAGAGACGAGCAGGTACAAAACCAGCGCTGCACCCGATACGATAATCGTTACCTTGTAGGCATTCAGAATCGTGGCCGGACTCTCGAAGATATAGCGATACGAAGTAAAATCGAGATTCCGCGGAATCAGACTGAAGCCATACTTGGTAATGTCCACCTCGTCCGAGATGGAGATCGAGATAACCGCCCAGAGCGGCAGAATAAACAGCAAGGACACCACTGCCAGGTACGCATGGACAACCCACTCGCCCACCGCGATTTTGCGTTTGCTGCGCACAGCCATTCGGCACCGCCTTCTCTGCAATATCAAATTCCATTAAACTTAGAACAGCGCATTCTCCGCGCTTCGCTTGCGAACGATCGCGTTCGTCAGCAGCACCAGGGCGAAGCCGACGATGCCCTTGTAGAAGTCCGCGGCACTGGCCATCGCGATGTTGCCGTTCTCCCGCAGCGCCCGGATGACATACGTATCGATGACGTCCGTCGTGGCGTACAGCATGGACGAATTCATCGGCAATTGATAGAACAAACCGAAGTCCGCGTAGAAAATATGGCCGATAGCCAGCACCGTCAAAATGATCATCAGCGGATACAGGAACGGCAGCGTAATCTTGGTCGTCATCTGCCACTTGTTCGCCCCTTCGAGCGAAGCCGCTTCGAAGTATTCATGGTCGACTCCCATCAGGGCCGCATAATACATGAGCGTGGACATGCCCACCGTCTTCCACACATAAGCAATCGGGATAATCGCGGCCCAGGGAGCCGCCTTGATGTACCAATCGACAGGGACCAGCCCCAGCTTCTCCAGCATGACGTTCAGCAATCCCGATTGCGGGTTAAGGAAGGAATACGCCATGTAAGCGACAACGACCCACGAGAGAAAGTGCGGGAAGAACATCGTCGTCTGATGGATCTTCAGCGCGGTCTTGCTGCGAATACCGAAGAACAACAAGGCGAAGGCGACAGGAATGACCAACCCGAGCACAATAAACAAAGCGTTGTAGCCCAGCGTATTTCTCGTAATTCTCCACATGTCCGGAGAGGTGAAGAAGAACTTGAAGTTCTCCAGCCCAATCCACTTGCTGCCCAGAATCCCTTCGTCGTACCGATAGTTTTTGAACGCGATGATGATGCCGCCCATAGGCAAATAATTAAAGATAAATACGTAGGCCGCCATTGGCAGCGTCAGCAGAAGCAACGGCAGGTTGCCTCCCAGATCCTTCAGGAACCGGGCAATCGAACCCGGCCTCTTCTCTCTGTCCATCTCTCCTCCTCCAGTTGTCCCGTCCGGTTGTCCCGGCACGGCTTGTTCCTCAGCGTTGCTGTGTTGCGATTCCGGGCCACACCCCAGTTATAGGACGGCGGCGGCGCTTTGCAAAGGGGCGAAATCGTCAATCGGGTTATTTGGATGGTTTGATTTTCGATATTCGGTTCAAATCGGCCCGCCGCGGTTTCCCGCTGAACGCGCATGGCTTATAATTAGGGTCGCCGCTTGGTGCAACCGCTTACTCAAACAAAGGAGACTTGCTATGCCGAGATATCGCCTGACACCTCAGAAGTATTTTCTCCACCTGTTGATTACGATCAGCAGCTTCTTTATTGCGGCAACCGTGCTTCTGTCGGGCACGCTCTACTCCAACTTCCGCTCCTTCGGGGAGAATATGATGAACCGATCGAGTCAGGACCTGCTGTCCGGCATCGCCAACAACGTGAGCTTCATCGACAAGTACGCTTACAACTTCAGCGCCTCCTTATTGAGCAACACTGCCGTGTCGCAGTTAATGTACGGATCGAACATCAGCATCTACGACACGCTCGCCAACTTCCAGCAGTTGCAGAACATTCTGCAGTCGACCCCGTTCGTCTACTCGATCTATATTTACAATGCCGCCGAAGATCGTTACTACATCATCGGTCCGCATTCCGACATTCTGACGAGCGCCGACATGTACGATGGGGAGATGGCGGCGCTGCTCCGCTCCTCGGCGACCGAGAGGACGGCATCGCCTGTCGCACGGCAAGTTCCGATATCCGGCTTAAATCGGCAATCTACCGAGAATCTCTATACGTACTGGATCTCGCAGTCGGACATCAACCATCAATTGACGGGCAGCCTCGTCATTAACGTGAAGATGAATTGGATCTTCGAGACGCTGGTCTCTTCCGCGCAGGACGAGTCTCGGAGCGGCTCCGACATGATGATCGTCGATCCCTCCGGCCGGGTGATGGGCCATTCGGACAGCCAGTTGTTCCTGGCCGATCTCTCGGGGGAATCGTACGTGCAGGAGGTCGTGTCGCGCCCGCAGGACAGCGGCTACTTCGTGGACAAGGTGAACGGTCATAAGAGCATTATTGTGTACTCGTCCCTCGATCAGCCATTCTGGAAAATCATCAATGTGTTCCCGTACCAAACGTTGTCGCAATCCCTTCATCGTATCGGCAGCATTACGCTGACCATCAGCCTGCTCGTCTTCTGTGCCGGGCTGCTGATCTCCTATGTGCTGTCCAGGCGGCTATACTCGCCGATCCGCGCGTTGCGCCAGCAGGTGCGGACGATGCTGGGCTCGGACCCTGCCGCGGCCGATCTCAGCAATGAATTCCAGGAGATGGAGCGGCATGTGTCCCATACCGTGGAGCATCTCGTCGCGCTTAAGCAATTCAAGACCAACAGCATCGGCCGGCTCAAGTCGAACTTCCTGTCCAGCCTCCTCATCGGCAAGGCGTCCGTGGAGCAGCGGCTGGATGAACTCAACCTGCGCATTGCCGATCGCGGCTATTATCTGATCGTGCTTATCAAGTTCGACCGCTATGCCGCCTCGGTCGGCAGCCGGTCCGCCATGGAGCAGGCATCGCTGCGCTTCGCGCTGACCAATATCGCCGGCGAGCTGCTGTCTGCCCGCTTCCGCTGCGAATCCATCGATTCCGGCGAAGACTTCTGCGTGCTCATCGTGAATTCGGAGGACGATCTGAACGCGCCGGGCAACGCTTCCGGCCGGGAATTGGACGAGCGGCTGCGGGAATTGCAGGATGTATACGAGTCGTATTATCGCATCACCCTGTCCTGCTTCAGAACGGAGACGTGCGACCATCTGTCCCGCCTGCACGAGCTTTATCACAAAGCCCGGCAGTACGGCATGGAGCGCTTAAGGTTCGGCCATCGCTGCCTGTTGGCCTGCGAGGATCTGCAGGAGTCCGACGCGGAGCCCTTCGACGTGTCCGACCCGCTGATCGAAGCGTTTAACGAGAGTCTGAAGAGATTGAAGCGGGAGGACGTCTCAGAGAGCTTGCGGAGCATTATGAACAAGCTGTATCGCTGCGATTACAACACGAGCATGTGCATCCTGTCCCATCTGCTGTCTTCGTCCTTCAACTATGTTCATCACTTGGAGAAAAACCGAACGACAAAGTTTAATCTGTCGTTCCTGGCCTATCATCACGCGATAACCGGTATGGAGACGCTGGAGGAGATCGGCAAACTGCTGGAGGAATTGTTCGAGACGATATTCCGTCAGCTCGAGCAGACGAAGGACAACAAGATCGGTTTGATTGCCGATCACGTGGTCGCGTACCTGCGGCAGAACTTCCGCGACAAGAACCTGAACCAGCAGCTTGTCGCCGATGCGCTGAAGATGTCCCCGGTCACGTTGGGCCGGATCTTCCGCGATGCGACCGGCAGCTCCATCGCCGATTACCTCAAGGATCTGAGGCTCTCCAAGGCGCAGGAGTATCTGCGCGACACGAACTTCACGATTGACGAGATTATCGAGGAGATTGGCTGGGGGAACAAGAAGTATTTCTCTACCGTCTTCAAGACGACCTTCGCGGTCACTCCGACGGAATACAGACTGAACTCCTCCCTGCACGCCAACCAGCCGAAGCCCGACTGAACGGACAAACCAAAGAAATGAGTGATTGGTCCGGGGACAGGTGATTGGTTCGGGGACAGGTGATTGGTTCGGAGGTGAATGAGCGGTTGGCGGTCGGGCGAGTGGTTGGAGAACGGATGAGTGGTTGGCGGTCGGGCGAGTGGTTTGGAGAACGGATGAGTGGTTGGCGGTCGGGCGAGTGGTTCGGGACGGGCGAGTGGGTTGAGAACGGATGAGGTGGTTGGTGGTCGGGTGACTGGTTCGGGGTGATTGGTTGGCGGACGCGCGATTGGGTTGGAGAACGAGGGAGTGGTTCGGGGACAGGTGATTGGTTCGGGGACGGGCGAGCCAGTCAGAATGTGCCTTTCTTCTCCGCCAACGCCCCATGAATGTGAAAAATCACATTCATCCCCCTCTCAATCGGCCTCTCTTGATCGTTTTATGTTAAAAACCACATATATTCGCCCCCCTACCGACTCGAATGACCGATTATATGCTAAAAACCGCGCTCATCTCGCAAAAAGCGGCTTGCGGCACCAAATGTATGCTAAAAACCACATACAATGCGCGGCGCTTATACAAACCAAGCCCGCACAACACGCCGAAGGAGGGGACAGTCCCCTCCTTTGGCGTGTTCCTCCCGATATGTGCGACAGTTGCGATTATTGCGACGTCCGCATGGTCTGCAACAATTGCGGTAATTGCAATAATCGCGGTAGCTGCAACAACCAGCAACAACCAACAATAACCGGCCTGCTGCGATGTCTTGGCTCCAGCCGCCAAGACGCTTGCCTTCTTCGGTCGGCCCTCGGCCTCAGACGCGGGCGCCGTCCAGCAGCCCCTTCAGATAGCCGACGGCGAACAGCCGTCCGAGCGTAGCATAGCCGGGAATGTCGTTGCTCTCGCCCGCCAGCGTAGGGACGTGGTCGACCCGGATCGGGACAGAGATGCCGAGCTCGCGGTACAGGCGGATAATCCGGGCCATATCCGTCGGCCCGTTGTCGTGGAACGTCTCGCGGAAGTCGGTCTTGTCCCCGGCCACGTCCCGGAAGTGGACGAAGAACAGCTTGTTCTCCCGGGCGAAGGCGGCGATCGCCTCCTCCAGGTTCTCGCCCATGGCGGTGAACGTGCCCTGGCACATCGTGACGCCCAGGTGATCGCTTGGGACGAGGTGCACAGCCCTCTGCATCGCTTGCAGGCTCGTTAAAATCCGCGACACCTTGCCCAGAGGCGAGACCGGCGGATCGTCGGGGTGCAGCGCAAGCCGGATATTGTGCTTCTCCGCTTCCGGTACAACCGCTTCGAGGAAGTAGGATAGGTTCGCCCATAGCTCCGCTTCGGAGATGGCCTGCCCGGCATCCGCCGGATAGTCTTGCAGCCGGAACCCCGTTACGATCGCCCCGCCCCGCTCTTGCAATTGATGGGACGTTCGGGACCACCCGACGTGCGCCATGAAGTTGAGGCACACCGTCCGGATGTTCAGTCTGTCCATAATAGGGAACATCCGGATCACCTGATCGATGCATGCATCCCGCTGCGCGTCGCCCGCTTTGATAGAGTCGTGAAGCGCGTTGGGCATCGGCTCCAGCACCGTCGGCACCAGACCGTAATTGCTGAATCTCTCATATACAAGCCGCCAGTGGCTCGGATTCGTGCAATCGAACTCCTTGTCTTCCGGCAGACGGATGACCGCATGGTCGACCCCCATCTGCTTCGCATACGTCCACTGCACGCTCGGATCGCTTCTTAAATAGTCCGTGATGATCAATGGTTCTCCCGCCCTTCCTACAGACTCATGCCTCCGTCGACATGCCAATTCTGGCCCGTAATGTACCGCCCGGCCTCCGAGCAGAGCAGCTTGACGACACCCGCGCAATCCGCAGGCTCGCCGAATATGCCGGCCGGAATTTTGCTGCGCGTCCGCTCGGCGTATTCATGATCGCCGAGCGCCTCCGCATTCCGATCCGTCGCGATGACGCCCGGCGCGACGGAATTGACCGTAACGCCCCGCGACGCGAACTGCGGCGCCAAGGACAGCGCCATCTGCCTGAGCGCGGCCTTCGTGCAAGAATAGATCAGCATGTCGGGATGCGGCTTGACCTCCTGCACGCTGCCGATCGTCACGATCCGCCCCCAGCCCCGCTCCAGCATGTTCGGCGCGTAGCGTTGAACGAGCCGCAAGCCGGCAAGGAAGTTGCAGCCAAGCTGAAGCTCCAGCTCTCGCTCATTCATGTCCCGCCATGAGCTGCGGAATTGAACGGAGGCGTTGAGCACGAGAATGTCCGCTTCGGGGAGCGATGCCGCCATTATCTCCGCGCAGTCGGCACGGGACAGGTCCGCCTTGATCAATATGCAACTGCCTCCCATCGCCTCGACGGCCTCGCGAACCTCTCCCGCCTCGCGGTCCCTCCCATAATAATTGATCGCGACATCGGCCCCTTCGGCAGCCAGCGCCAACGCGATCTCGCGCCCGATTCCCCGGCTCGCGCCGGTGATCAGCGCCCGCTTGCCTGTTAGTTCTGCCACCTCAGAGCGCTGTCTGGGTATCATCCGGATCACCGTTCCGAGCCAATTCGTATTCGACGGTCCAGTCCAGATCGCGGTATTCCCGTCCCCGTTCATCATCCCGGATAAAGGCCGTCAGCATATCGAGCATCTCTTCCGTCCACGTGTTGCGATCGATCTCGGCCGTCGTGAAGATGTTCGCCGTCAGCATCTCGAAGCCGAAGACGTCCTTGATATGAGACTTGGCGGCCCCTTCCACCACTTCCTGCACCAGATGGCTCGGGATAAACAGGACCCCGCCTCCCGCACCGAACACAATATCGCCGGGCAGACAGACGGCCTTCCCGATTCGCACGGCCGTGTTGAAGCCGAGCATAACGAAGTCCCGAATCGGAGTCGGATCGATGCCGCGGTAATACACTTGCGTGTCGATCCGCTCCATCTGCTCGACATCGCGAATGCCACCCCAGACGACCGCTCCTCCCGTCTTCGTCCGCGCGGAGATTGCTGTGGTCAGATTGCCGCCGATGAAGGTGCCCTTGTAAATTTTGTCGAACATATCCGCCACGACGACGTCGCCTTCCACCAGCGAATCGATGACCCACTGATTGTAATTTCCTTTGCGGCCTTCCTCCATGCCAACTGCGAACAACGTCTCGTGCAGGTCCGGCCTTGCAGGAGCGAATGCACTCGTCACCGCCCTGCCGATCAGCTTCTTGTTGGCATGAAGCGTTCTCAGCTCTCCTTCGAACTGATTCTCATAGCCCTTCAGGAAGATCGGCTTCCACACCTCCTCCAGCGTCATTCCCTCCAGAGCCTTCAAGTATTTATCGGCCACCTTGGGACGCCCGTCCGGGAACCGTTCCCCCGTCCACTGCGGCGTAATCGCGATAATCTCTTCCTTCACGTTGAATCTCATTCGACCGGCTCCTCAATCAAGTTGTAGAAACGTTTCTCCAATTCGCAAAAAAAACGCCAATGACCGTAATCACCGGCAAGTTTGTCGAAGCTCCAGCGTGCAGGTCGGCGTCCGTACTTCGGGAACTCCTTGGCCGTCTATCCGGCGCAGCAGCATCTCCACGGCCATCTCGCCCATCCGCTCTGCAGGGATACGCACCGTACTGAGCGGCGGACACAGGTATGCCGAGTACGACTCCGTATTCGCGGCGATGACTTCCAATTGATCGGGCACGGCGATCCCGAGCACGCGCGCGGCCTCCAGCACGGCATGTCCGGTATCGGACTTGTTCGCCACGACGGCGCGCAGCTCGGGCAGACAGTCCCTCAGCTCCGCCGGATCGACGCATCTCTCCGGCAGCCCGGCTTCCGCCATGGCGTCCCGATACCCCTGCAGCCGGCTCGTCAGCTCGCGATAGCGGAGATTCATCGGAGCCGCGTACGCGATCTCCTTGTGCCCCTTCCCGATCAGATGCGAAGCGGCGAGGTAGACGGAAGCGTGGTAGTCGACATTGACATAGCTGACATCGGGATCGTTCGTGCTGCCGTTCATCATGACAAACGGAACTCCCGACTCCCGCATCAAGCGGATGTGGTCCGCTTCGTCGATCAGCCCGAGCGATTCGTGCGGCGAGATAAACAGAATGCCGTCCACGCTGCGCTCCTTGTAATAGTCCAGATACGCCTTGTCATCCGCCTGACTATCCTTGTGACAGAGCATGACCCGGTAGCCGCTGCCGGCAGCCTCTCGCATAATGCCTCTCAGCATATCCGTGAACACCATCCCGTCCAGCTCCCAATACGAGACGACCCCGATGACCATCGATCGGTTCCGTCTCATCCCGCTTGCCGCATGGTTAGGAACGTACTTCAGTCGGCTCGCCGCCGCCAATACCCTCTCCCGCGTCTCGGGAGTAATGGATTTCTTCGCAGAAGCGTTGAGCACGTACGACACGACGGAGATGCTGACGTTCGCTTCCCGCGCCACATCCTTGATCGTCGATTTCTTCCCTTGCGCCATCCCTTCACCTCGACTGTCGCGAACTTGTAGAAACGTTTCTCCAACCTATTATAACACCCGACTCCCCGCTTGTTCAACGGGGAATCGGCTGCGAATATCGTGCTATTCTACTCGATGTACTTCCCGAGCACCTCGATCAATTGCTCCCGCTCCGACGGCTTCGTCAGGAAGTCCGTGGCGCCGAGGGCGTACCCCTGCTGCAGATCCGTCATCATCGACCAGATCACGACGGGAATGGCCGCCGTCTGCGGGTCTTCCTTCAACGCGGTCAGCACCTTCCACCCATCCATGCCCGGCATCAGCACGTCAAGCACAATCGCATCCGGCTGACAAGTCCTGGCGAGCCTTAAGCCGTCCGCTCCGTTGTCGGCATAGGCCATGCTCCAGCCGGTTCTCGCAAGGTAACGCTCCATCAGCTCGCGATTCGACGGCTCGTCGTCGATCAGCAGCAGATTGGCGCGCTTCGAAGCGCCGAGCGTCTGCGCTTCCTCTTGGTCCGGTTGAATCGAGAGCTCGCCGCCGCGCGGCCCCTCCGTCGAATCGGGCAGCCAGCACGTCATGCAAGTGCCGACGCCTTGCTCGCTCTCGACCTGAATATCGCCGCCGAGCATCTGGCTGATGCCCTTGCTGATCGCCAGGCCAAGCCCGCTTCCTCCATACTTGCGCGTTGTCGAAGAATCGGCTTGCGTGAACGGCTGGAACAGCTTGGCCACCTGCTCCGGCGTCATGCCGATGCCCGTGTCCCGCACGGAGAACACGAAGCCGTTCCTCCCCTTCTTCCGCTCGGACAAGATGCGCACCGTGACAACGCCCTTGTCCGTGAATTTGTTGGCGTTGCCGATCAGATTGATCAGAATCTGCCGCACCTTGAGCATGTCCGTGAGGATGAACCCCTGGGCCTCGCATTCGTAAACAAGGCGGTTGCCCTTGTCCTCGATCAGCGGCCGCATCGTCGTCATCACGTCGTGCATCAATTCCTCCAGCGTGCACGCCTCGAGGTGCAGCTCCATCTTCCCCGCTTCGATCTTGGAGATATCGAGAATATCGTTGATCAGCGCAAGCAGATGCTTGCCAGCCCCGACGATCTTGCCGAGATCGTCGACGAACACCGTCTCGCCAAGCTCGTCCGCCTCCTCGCGAAGCATCTCGCTGTAGCCGATGATCGCATTGAGCGGAGTCCGCAGTTCGTGGCTCATGTTCGCGAGGAACTGGCTCTTGACCATGCTCGCATTAATCGCTTCATCCCGCATGCGGGCAAGCTGCTCGGTGCGTTCGGCCAGCGCCTCCTCCGCCTTGACCCGATCGGTAATGTCCGAGCGGATCGAGATGAATTGCCGCGGCTTGCCGGCCTTGTCCAAGTAAGGCACAATCGTCGTATTCATCCAGTACTCCGTGCCGTCCTTGGCACGGTTCTTCACCTCGCCGCGCCATACGCGGCCTGCGAGAATCGTCTCCCACATATTGCGGAAAAAAGTTTTGGGATGATAGCCGGAGTTAATGATGCGATGCGTGCGACCGATAAGCTCCTCTTGACTGTACTTCGAAATCTCGCAGAATTTATCGTTGACATACGTAATCACGCCCGCTCTGTCCGTAACGGCAACGATTGAAGACTCGTCCAGCGCATTCTCGATCTCCCGCAGGTTCTCCATCGCCTTGATCAGGCCGACCTCTTGACGCTTCCGCTCGGTGATGTCCGTGCCGAACGATACGCTCTGGTCCGCCCCGCCCGGCTTGCCGGACAGCGGCACGATCGTCAGCATAAGCGAGAAGCCGGTGCCGTCTGCCGCCAGGCAGTCCAGCTCCCCCTTCCACACCTTCCCCTGCCCGAGCGCCGCTTGCATGTCTGCGAAGAACTCCGGGGGATAGCCCCCGGACGACAGCGATTCGAACGAACGCCCGACCAGGCCGCCGGAATCCTGCTTCGCAATGTCGCAGAACAGCCGATTCACATACGTAAAGACTCCTTCATTATCCATAATGGATATGATTGAAGCTTCCTCGAGAGCTGCCAGCGCGAGCTGCACATCCTCGACCTGATGCAGAATACCGCTTAGCATAGCTCCTCCTCTTTTCCCTACTCTAGTCATCTTGCCTCCGAATGGCTATACCTTGCCATTATCACAGACGACTATCGCAAATTCAAGATGGTCGAAGCCAAATCTTCTTCGCCTTCCATTCGCCTGAGCCGATGACATTTGCGATTTTATGCGGTTTTTCGCATTCGTCGGCATGGATGGGAGGCAATTGCAGCGTTTTATGCGGTTTTACGCATACATTCGGGCACATCGGACTGGAATTTACTCCACGAATGCGGTTTTTCGCACAAAATCGTTCAAACACCCCGTTATCGAGCTGCGCCAATGTGATTTTTCGCATAAAACCCCGGTTGCCGCCGCTATCGCCCTCGCCTGCGGTCATCTCCGGCCCGAGTCTACTTGCGCTTCTCATCTTCGCTCCCCTTGCCGCTTCGTCCTCCCGGTTCGCCTTCAGTCTGACGGTCACCGTCGTCCCGGCGCCGGGGGCGGAGCGGATCGACAGGCCGTACTCGTCGCCTGCGTACAGCATGATCCGTTCGTTGACGTTGAACAGACCGTACGAGCTTCCGCCGCCGTCGACGCGCAATCCGCCGTCGGCTCCTTCGCGTTCGGACGGCGCTTCCGTCAGCAGGCGGCGAACCTGCTCCTCGTCCATGCCGATGCCGTCATCCGAGACGGAGAGAAGCAGCTCGTCCTGCTCAAGCCGGACGTCGATCCGAATCGTGCCCCGCTTGTCCTTCTTCTTGCGGATGCCGTGAAGCAGCGCGTTCTCCACGATCGGCTGCAGAATGAGCTTCGGCATGCGGCAGCTCTCCGCACCGGCCTGCACGTCCAGTTGGAAGTCGAACGTGTTCGGGAAGCGGCTGCGCTGGATCTCCAGGTACACTTCGGCCAGTTGCAGCTCGTCCTCCACGCTGACGATATCCTTCCCCCGGTTCAGGCTGAGACGGAAATACTTCGCCATCCGGTCGATCATCTGGCTGATGTCCGTCGCGCCCTTCCCGATCGCGATCCAGTTGATCGTATCCAGCGTGTTGTAGAGGAAGTGCGGATTGATCTGCGCCTGCAGCGCCCGAAGCTGCGCCTCGCGCTCCTGAATGCGCACGCGGTACTTCTCTTCCATTAAAGTCCGCACCCGCATGATCAGGTTGTCGACGCTTCGTTCGAGCAAGTGGAAGTCTCCGTTCACCGGCGGCAGATCGTTAAGCCCGTCGGAGCCTTCCTTGCGGATAACGGTAATCACTTGATTGACGCGGCGATTCATTCCGCGGACGATAATCGCCAGCAGCAGGAACGGCAGCATGAGGAATAGCGCCACATATTCCAGCAGCGATGTCCATTCCGCGCGCTGCGACAGCTCGACGGCCCGGCGCGACAACTGCGACTCGGTTCCTTGGGCGACAAGCTTCCAGCCGTTCGGCGAGAGCGATGCGTACAGCACGTCGGAAGCGACGCCGCCGACCTTGATCGCGGCGCTGCCTTCGCTGCCGCGGGAGATCGCTTCGCCGACGGCGCGATCCACCTCCGTTCCGACCTTCGAACGGTCGGTATGGTAAACGATCGTTCCTTCGGCATCCGTCAGATAGACCTGCGTGCCCGGAGCAAGCTGAAGGGTCGACAGAATATCGGACACCATGTCCTCCCGGACGTCGATCATCAGCACCCCGGACACCTTATCGTAGTCGTGGGGGTCCCGGAGCATCCGCGCCGCCGAGAAGATCGACTGCTCGCCCGCGTCGAGGTACGATTCCCGGTAATCGCCCGTCCATACGATTCTCCCGCCCGCTGCGATGATCGGATCGTACCACGGCCGGTCCTTCAAGCTGTCCAACGCGAAGAAGTTAATCCGTTCGCCCGAGTAAATCTTCGATCGGTCGACGAACAGCCGAACGCGGAACACGTCGGAGTTCGTCTGGACGGTCGTCACGAGGTAGCGCAGATCCTTGATGACCTCGAGCTGGATCGCAATCGATTGATCGTCCGCTCCGACCGCCAAGTAATCGTGCAGATTCGCGTTCATGAACGCCGCGTTGCCGATATCCTCGATATGCTCGAGCCGATAGCTCAAGTTGCTCGCCGCCTGCTTCAGCGCTTGCTGCGTCGTGCGGATGACCTCGCTTCGCAGAATCGAGCCCGAGCGCTCGTAATAGCCGTACAGGAATACGCCCGCCGGCACGACGATCAGCAGCAGATACGCCAGCAGCCACTGGCGCGGAATCGAGAAGCGATGGAAGACGCGGCCCAGGCCGCCTTGACGAGCCGCCCCTCTACGCATGGTTCTGGCGATAGACGCTCGGCGTGACGCCGGTCGCCTTCTTGAACAGCTTCGTGAAGTAGCTCGGGTCCGTGTACCCGATCGCATAGCAGATATCGTAGAACTTGTACTTCGGATCGCGCAGCAGCGTCTTCGCCTTCTCGATGCGCACCTCGGTCAAGTATTCGTTGACGGTCTGCCCCGTCTCTTGCTTAAACAGCAGGCTGACATACGTCGGCGACAGATAGACCTCCTTGGCGATCTCGGCCGCGGTCAAGCCGCCGTCCGCATACTTCTCCTCGATGACCGTCTTCACCCGGTCGACGACGTTAAGCGACTTGCTCGAGCGCTTGTCCCGAATTCGCCCGCACACCGCCGACAGATGCGCCTCGAGCAGCAGCCTCATCCCCCCGAGCGTCTCTTGCTCGTTCAGCGTGCTCCACAGCTTCGCCTCGGAAGCTTCCAGCTCCGGCGTCTGCGCTCCCAGCTCCAGCAGCAGTTGGCCGACGGCCAGCACGATCTGCAGGCAGACGCTGCGGCCGTACTTCAAGCCGTCCCTGCGGTTGCGGGCGAAGTTGGCGAAGACGTCGGCGAGAAGCTCCGCCAGCCTGGCTTCGTCGGCCGCCTTGAGCGCGGCCAGCAGCCGCTCGTTCTGCTCGGGCGCATGCTTGCTCCAGCCTTCTTCCTCCGGCGCGGAGATCTCCAGGCTGTCCATCGTAATGATCCGGTTCTTGCCCAGGTACCACTTCCGTTCGGCGGCTTCGGCGGCTTGCTTGTAAGCGCGCGGAAGCTCGCAGAGGTCGTTCGCCCGATCGCCGATGCCGATCGTAACGCCGAGCTTCAGCCAGCGCTGCAGATTCGCCTGAATGTCCGCGGCCAGCGCGATGAGCGCCTCCGTCGCATCGGAAGCGTTCCCGCCCGCCGCCCGCACCCGCAGCAGACCGACGAATTCGCCCTGCCGATTCTCGATCGCGTAGCCGCCGATATGCCGCTCGATCAGCTCCTGGCAGACGTTAAGCGCCGCATACCAGAGCAACTGGCAGTCCCGCACGCTGCGGCTGGCCGCTACCTCGGCCAGATCGTCGACGGAGACGACAAGCGCCCAATAGCCGGCATCGTCCGGCAGATCGAGCCCAAGGAAGTCGATGCGCTCGCGCAGGTCGTTCTTCGGCGCGCCGCTGTCGATCAGCGACAGCAGGAACTTCTCCCGCAGCAGCGGCAAGCCTTCCTTCAGCTTCTCCTGCATCTCGCGCCGAAGCTCGCGTTCGGCCCGGTCCGCATCCAGCTCCTCCACGACGCGGCGAACCGTCGAGCTTAGCTCTTGAAGGTTCACCGGCTTGAAGATGTAATCGACCGCGCTCAGCTTCATCGCCGACTTCAAGTAATCGACATCGTCATGCCCGCTGACAAAAACGATTTTGACGCCGGGGTCGCGCTCCAGAGCGAGGCGCGACAGCGTGATTCCGTCCATGTTCGGCATCCGGACGTCGGTCAGAATCAGATCGGGAGGCTGCCGATCGATCACCTCGAGCGCGACGTCCCCATCGTCCGCTTCTGCCGCCACCTCGATGCCGTAGGACGCCCAATCGAAGTAAGTGCGCAAGCCGAACCGCACGGTCGGCTCGTCGTCCACGATCAACAGCTTATACATACCGCTCCCCCTTCCTCTTCCTGATTCAACTGCCTCGATCCCACCCGATTGTCTCGATCCGCTGCCTCAATCCCACCCGGCCGCCTCGATCCGCCGCCGATCCTCGTCCGCCGATCCCCGTTGCCGCTCCGGCGCTTAAGCGCCGGCGAAGCGCACGCCCTGCGCGACCAAGCGCTCGCGCAGCGCTTCCGCCGGCACCTCCTTCATCGCGCACGCCCCGTCCAGCGCCAGGGACGCGGCGATTCCCGCCGCTTGCCCAAGCGCGTAGCAGGTCGCCTGCACGCGCATCGACGACATCGCGACGTGCGTCGCCGAGATGGCCCGGCCTGCGACGAGCAGGTTGTCGAGCTCGGCGGGAACCATGGAGCGATACGGAATATCGTACCCGTCCACCTTCCGCTCGTCCGTCGTCTTCTTCGCATCGGGGCTGTGGATGTCGATCTCGTAATTCGTCTGCGCGACCGCGTCCGGGAAGCGGGAACCGCGGACGACATCCTCCTCCGACAGCGTGTACAGCCCGCGAATCTGATTCGTCTCCCGCACGCCCGTCTGCGGCGCGATATGCGTCAGCGCATAGCTCTCGAAGCCGTTCTTCTGCAAGTAATAGGCGATGGAGAACACCTGCCGCAGCGCTTCGGCTTCCGCGTAGTTGACATCGTCGATCTTCGCCCCGTTCGCCTTCACGCGCGACATGTTGACGAGCAGGGAGCCGTCGCCGTTGCGCTCCCAATACAGCCTGCGGCCTTGCGGCAGATCGGATACGTCCTTGTATTCATAGCAACCCTCCGGCAGATAAGCTTTGACCGGCTGGCCGGTATTCTGCATCGTGAACATCAGCGTCATCGGCTGGGTGAGGCCGTCCTCTTCCCGTCCGGTCGTATACGGCACGCCGGCGTCGATCGCAACGCGGGCATCGCCGGTGCCGTCGATGAACGTCTCTCCCTCGAACGCCCTCAGTCCTTCGCGGGTCGAGACGACGACGGCCCGGATGCGGCGGTTCTCGACAATCGTTCCGACGAATTCGCAGTGATAATAGACTTTGACGTTCTCCTTCTTCATCTTCTCATTCAAGTAGTGTCGAAGCAAGAACGGCGAATATTGCGGCGCAATCGAGCTGTCGTGATCCGGCGGAAGGTGATCGGCCATCGTCTCCGCGATGATCTCCCGATAGATGCCGGTGACATTGCCGATCGGCATGAAGACGCTGACGTTGGCCAGCGTGCCCATGCCGCCGAGCTGCGCGGACTTCTCGATCAGCGCGACGCTCTTCCCGCTCCGCGCCGCCGAGATAGCCGCAGCCGTCCCCGCCGGGCCGCCTCCGATGACGACGACGTCGGCGCGCCATTGCGTGCGCACCTCTTGCTTGTACTCGTAGCTCTCGTTATGCATATCCATTCTCCTCCCATGTTAAGAGGCGACGGCCCGGAAGGGGCCGCCGCCTTGCATTACTTGGCCGCGGTCGCGTACCAGTCGTTGATCTCCTTCGCGCTTGCTTCCTCGCCGGCCGCCTTGTACTTGGCTTGGAACGCATCCAGCCCCGACAGCGAATCGGCTCCCGCAATCAGCTTGATCGTGTAATCGGCCACCATCGTCTCCAACTGCTGGTTATACTTGGCGTAATTCGGCATATAAGGCGCAAGCCCGAGCGGATTCGAGATCTTCACCTCGTCCGGCTGTTGGTTGTTCAGTTGGTCGAACGCCTCGAACATAACCGGATTCTTGTGAACGCGCGCCTGCCAATAGAGCGGGTAGTTCGCTTCGTCCGTGCCGGACATATAGTTGTTCGCCAGGTTGCGCTCATCGTTGAAGATCGGAAGAATCGGCATGAACGCCCCGTTCTCGACCGTGTAATGAACCCCTTCTTCGCCGACGGCCAGTTCCTTGAACGTCTCCGCCTCGAGCGTCGCGTCGATCCACTTGATCGCGTCTTCCGGATGCTTGGACGCCTTCGGAATGAAGGTCAGCCGGTCGAACCCGGCATTGCCCGAGAAGCCCGCTTCGCCGCCCGGCCCCTTCAGCGCGCCGACATATGCGAACGTCGCGTTCGGCTCGTTCTTCTTGAGCGCTTCGTCAATGCTCGGAATATCGGCCCAGTGAATCACGATCGCGCCGGCTTGGCCGCTGGAGAACTTCTCCTTGGTCGTGGCTCCCTTATTGACGACGAACTGATTGTCGATAAGCCCTTCCTTGTACAAGTCGGCCATGTAGCCGACATAATCCTTGTAGGACGGGTCGAGCAGACGCGGCACGAGCTCGCCATCCACGTCGTTCCACGTATTCGGCATCCCGAACGCGCCGACGATGCTGTCGAGGAACGCATTGTCCCCGTTCATCGTGAGCGGCACGTCCTGATCGCCGTGGCCGCCCGGGTCCTGCTCCTTGAACGCCTTCAGCACGGCCTTCAGCTCTTCCGTCGTTGTCGGCATGTCCATGTCGACCTTATCAAGCCAATCCGTGCGAATCAGAATGCTCGAGCCTACCTTATACGTCAGCATGGACGGAAGCGCATACAATTTGCCGTCGATCTTCAGCGCATCCATCGATTGCTGCGAGATGGCCTTCTTGATGTTCGGGCCGTACTGCTCGATCAGCGGCGTCAGATCGGTCAGCGCCCCCTTCTGGGCGTAATCCGAGTAGAGCGCCATGTCGGCGGCATAATGAACGGTATCGTACGCTTCTCCCGAAGCCATGAGCAGATTGAGCTTGTCGGCCGCCTTGTCCTGCGGAAGCGTGTCGTACTTCACCTTGTAGCCGGTCTTCTCCTCAAGCATCTGCGCGACCGGATACGTGTTCGGGTCCTGGTCCTGCCAGACGGTCAGCCTTCGCAGCGTCGGCTTCTCTCCCGCGGAATCCGCCGAGCCGGATGCGGCCGGGGATGCCGCAGCGCCTTGCGAAGCCGTGCCGGCGGCATCGTTGCCGCCATTCGATCCGCACGCGGCGGTAACCGCAAGCAATGCGGCCACGGCCGTCAATTGCAACCCTTTGGTGCTCATCTTCATGTCGTAGACCCTCCTAATAAGGATTATATATCATTAATCTTCCGGGCAAACCCCGGCAGAGTTAATGCGATGCGATGCCCGCAGGCTCAGCCCTTGACCGACCCGATCAGAACGCCTTTGATAAAATACTTCTGCAAGAACGGGTACACGAGAAGAATCGGAATGGTGGACGCGATAACCGTTGCCGCCCGGACCCCCTCCGCCGGCACGTTCATCAGCTCTTCCGCGCTGCGGTTCAGCGACGAGGTGTCCGCGTTCATGACGATGTCCTGAAGGTACAACTGCAGCGGCTTTAGCGACGTGCTGTTGATGTAGATCATCGGGTTAAAATAATCGTTCCAATAATAAACCGCGTAGAACAGCCCGATTGTCGCCAGCACCGGCCCGCTAAGCGGGAGGACAATCCGGAACAGGATCGTGAAGTTGCGCGCCCCCTCCAGCTTGGCCGATTCCTCAAGACTGGCCGGCAGCGATTCGAAGTAGCTTTTGATCACCAGCATGTTGAACACGCTGACCAGCGCAGGGAGAACAAGCGCGCCGAGATGGTCGATCAGGTTCAGCTCCCGAACGAGCAGGTAGTTCGGAATGATGCCTCCGTTGAACATCATCGTGAAGATAAACAGGACAATGATCACGCCCATGCCCGGCAGCTCCCGCTTCGACAGCGGATATGCCGTCATGGCGGTCACGACGAGGGAGGCCAGCGTGCCGATGACGGTCACGAGCGCCGAGATCCACAGCGAATGAAGGAATTGCGAATTCGTGACGACGTACCGCAGCGTATCAAGCTGGAAGCCGATCGGATAGAGCCCGACCTTGCCGGACACGATCGCCCACTCCTCGCTGACCGACTTCGACACGACGTTCGCGAACGGCAGCAGCGTGATGAGGCCCATGGCGATCAGGACCAAATAAGTGAATGCGTCCAGCGTTCTGTCTCCGAGCGTTCTGCTTCGCATATCGATCCCCCCTCTTACCAGATGCTCCGTTGCAGGAACTTGCGGCTTAACGCGTTGCCGATGACGATCAGGACGAAGCCGACCGCCGAATTGAACAGCCCGACCGCCGTGCTGAAGCTGTAATCCTGCTGCCCCAGCCCCATGCGGTATACGTAAGTGCCGATGACGTCCCCGTTGTCGTAGACGAGCGGATTGTACATCGTCAGAATTTGTTCCGTCCCCGCTTCGAGCAGGCTGCCGATCCGCAGAATAAACATGAGCACAATCGTCGGCATGATGCCCGGGAGCGTAATCGAGAACATCTGCCGGATGCGCCCCGCACCGTCGATCGAGGCGGCTTCGTACTGCTCCTGGTCGATGCCCGCCACCGCGGCGATGAAGACGATCGCATTCCAGCCGACCTCCTTCCATCCGGCCGTGAAGACGACGACGCTGCGGAAGAACCGATTGTCGGTCAGGAAGGAGATCGGATGTCCGCCGAGGGCGACGATAACTTCATTGACGAGCCCTCCGGTCGGCGACAGAATCGTGACGAACAAGCCGGAGATGATGACCCAGGACAGGAAGTGGGGCAAGTAGATAACCGTCTGGATCGTCCGTTTGAAAAACATTCTGCGTACCTCGTTCAAAAGAAGAGCGACGGCGATCGGGACGGGGAACAGCAGAACGATCTTGTACAGGCTGATGAGCAGCGTGTTGATCAGCACCCGGAAGAAGTCGTCCGAATGCAGGAGCTTCTCGAACTGGCTCATGCCGACCCACTCGCTGCCCGAGATGCCGGTAAAGATGTTGAAGTCCTGGAACGCAATCAGGATGCCGTACATCGGGGTATACTTGAACAGCAGCAGGAAGATCAGCCCTGGAAGCAGCAGCAGGTACATGTCGAGATTGCCGCGAATGAGCTTCCAGCGCCCGCTCTTGCCTCTTGCGCCGATGCTGCCGCTGTCCGCGGCGGCGATGGTTTGCAATGTTCTCACCTTCTTGTGCTTCGTTGTGTCTTCATTGTAAGGAACCGGAGCACAACGCTGTAGCAGGCAATCCTTCGATTTCTGGTGCAAAACGAACATGTTGCTCCATTCGAACCAAAAAGAACCGCCGGGAAGCTCTCCCCGGCGGTTCTCCGCAATGCTATTCGCCCCCCCTTGTCCGGGGACCTTGCGATTTTATATGATTTTTAGCATACACCCGACAATTCTAGCCGCAAAATTCTCCATATATGCTATTTTTCACACAGAATCGCCCAAACCGCCCGTTATCGAGCCGCGCCAATGCGGTTTTTCACATAAAACTCCGCTGATGAGGCCGCGCGCCATTCGTTCCCGATAATCCCGCCAGACGCCGCGCAGATGCGCATAATCGGCTTCGTCGAACGGTTCGCCGGAAGCGGCGATGCCCCGAATATAATAAGTTACCGGAATGCCGAGCAGCGGCTGGGCTTGCACGTAATTCCTCCACATGCGCTTGTCGGCCATCAGATCGTTGTCGGGATCGATCAGCCAATCCGAGTTGCACAGGCGGGCGATCTCCGCCCGGTTGCGCATGATGGCGAGCACGTCGGGAGACTCGCCGTCCAGGTCGTTAAGCCGGAGCACATCCGCAATATCCGCGAAGTAAGGATTGGCCGTATGCGCAATCAGCATGGCGTCCGGCTTGGCGGCCTTCATCGCCGAATAGATCGCCTGAATGTAATCGCGCAGCAATTCAACGCCCCAGGAGGCACCGGCGGTGCGAACGAGCGAGTCGCGGCCGTCGCTCAGCCGGGGATAGCTGTGTTCGGGATCGCTCTGGTTCAACAGCGCCCAACTGGTCGACAAATAATTGCGGAAGCCTCTTCGTTCGGAAGCGAGATTTTGCGTAAAATCGATCTTCAAGCCATCGGCGTTCAAGCATCCGGGAGCATCGTCCACCATGCGGCGGATCTGCTCCGCCACAATCTCCCGATATCGCTCCGACGTCGGGTCCGCCGCGACGACTCGTCCATCCAGCGTCATGCAAGCCTCGACGGGCAACCCTTCCGCCAGCAAGGGCGAATACCAGAGCAGCACCCGGCGCCCGCGCCGATGCTGCTCGTCGATAAACGCGCGCATACCGCTCCACTTGAGCGGATCGGGAGCGGCCAGCGCATCCTGCGCGGCCCACTTGTAATCGATAATTATCGTCCCGGGATGGATGCCGTGCGCCTCCATATGCGCGACATAGGAACGGTACTTCTCCTCTGTCGCGTATTCTCCGACATTCAGAAAGTGTCCGTTCTCCGTGCCGTTATGATCGCCGCGGTAATCGTATCGCTGCTGCCCCCAGCCGCAGAACATCGGTTCCACCCACCAGGACGGTTGCGAATGTCCGGAACCCGCTTCGCCGGACTTCGCAAGCCTCATGCGGTCGGCCAGCGCCCGAACGTATTCGCCGACCGCCTCGTTGCCGCCCGCAGCGGGCCGGAAGCCGAAGCGAAGCTCGGGGGTGCGGAACCCCGTCTCCCCGACCAAGGTGTGCCCCTCGTAATCGAGCCGGAACGAGAATTCGCCGCCGGGCGATACGACGTAATCGAAGCCGAGAAACCGGAAGGCGCCCGGTTCGGCCAAGATGCCGCAGCTTGTCCAGCGGTCGCCCTGCCGCAGCGCATAACAGAAGGGGGGCGGACTCAGCCATTGCTGACAGTTCAGCGAATCCGGCTCGTCCGGCCTGCGGAAGACGAACCCGGTCGACCAATCGAAGCGGGGCGCGTAATAGCCGGCGAAGCCCGGCCTCCCCCCGCGCCAGCGCGGAGCATCGCCCTCTCCGGAAGCGGCCTCTCTGTCCCCCGGCCCGGCAGCCATCCAATCGGCGGCGCAATAATAGACGTCGTCGATTCGCTTGCCGGCGCCGGACACCTCGACGCGATAGCATACGGAATCGGCGCCGAAGGCGAAGACGTACGTCTTGCTCGCCCAGATCCCGCCGCCGTCCGCCGCGAACGTCAGCGACAGCCCCCCGCCGCTCCGCTGCTCGCGAATGAGCCGAATCGCTCCCTCGTCGGCTAAATCCGGCTCCTCCAACGCATGAATGCGAGACTGCATCGGCAAGCACACGATCGGCGCAACACCGTCAACATCGCCGCCGCGACCGCCCCCTTCCGACAGCCCGGCATACAAGCTCCATTGCTGCGCGGCCAGATCGAATCGCACCTCATAGCACGCTGCCGTCACCGTGAGCTTCTTCGGCTTCTTCGCGTCGTCCATGCGGAGAATGACGTCCCCCTTTTCCATACGAGCCCCCCTCCCGATTAAGCCTTGATCGCACCGGACGTGAGACCTTGGACGAAGAACTTCATCGTGAAGCTGAACAGCACCATCAGCGGGACGGAAGCGAGCGACATCGCCGAGAACACCTGACCGTACAGGATCTGCTGCTGATCCATGAACCGGTACAGGCCGACCGTCAGCGTCATCTTCTGTTGATCCGGCAGGACGAGCAGCGGCCAGAAGAAGTCATTCCACGTATTCAGAACGGTAACGAGCCCCATCGACAGAATGATCGGAAGCGCGAAGGGAATGACGAGGCTGATAAAGCAACGGAATTCGCTGCCGCCGTCGATCTTGATGCTCTCGAACAGCTCCTTCGGGATGCCCTCGAAGAACGTTCGCATGACGAATATCGTCACTAGTTGCCCGCTTGCAATATAAGGAAGAATCGCCGCCCAGGGCGTGTTGATCAATCCCAGGTTTTTGACCAGGACGAATTGCGGAATGATCGTCAGGACGCCGGGAATCATCAGGAACAGCAGCAGCGTAAAGAACAGCGCGTCCTTGCCGTAGAACCGGAATCGAGCGAAGGCATAGGCGGACAGAGAAGAGACGACCAGCACGCCGATCGCGCTAATGGCGGAAATAACGCCCGAGTTCGACATGTACGTCTTGATCTTGTTCAAGGAGCTTCCGTAGTATTGGAATTGCGGATCGAGCGGAAGGCCGAAGAAGTTGCTCTGCAGCTCCGCATTGGTCTTCACGGACGAGATCAGCATAAAGTAAAGCGGATACAGCGTGCAGAAGGCGAAAAACAGCAGCAGCGCCACGTTGACGGATCGAGACCATGCTTTGGTTCTCATAAGCTGCCTCCTAAGTCCGCGACTTCATAAAGCGCAGGTTGAGTACGGTGAACAGAGCGATGATCAGGAACAGGGTGACGCCGGCGGCCGAGCCGATTCCGAGCTTGCCGTAATTAAACGCATTGTTGAACAGGAACAGCCCCGGCACGGTCGTGTCGTAACCCGGACCGCCCTTGGTCAGGATGTACTGATCGCCGTACTGCTGAATGCCGCCGATGAGCACAAGAATGGTCGTCAGCTTGAGCTGCGGCAGAATGAGCGGCAGATCGATCCGCCAGAAGACGGTCCACCCGCTCGCCCCGTCCATCCGGGCCGACTCGCGAACCGATTCGTCGAGCGATTGGAAGCCCGCCAGATAGATAAGGAAGCCGATCCCGCTGATCCACGGGAAGCCCTTCATGAGGAGCGAGCCGATCGCGGTCGTCTGGCTTGCGCCGAGCCACACCTTCTGCCAGCTCTCCAGGCCGAGCTGACCCAGCAGCATGTTCAGCATGCCGTTCGTCGGCTCGTAGAAGAACAGCCAGAACAGCGTGGAGACCATGCCGGGAATGACCATCGGGATAATGAAGGCGACTTTGATAAACCCGGCGAACCGGCTGGTGCCGAGCAGATAAATCAAGTAGCCCGCGAGCACCGAGATCCCTTGCAGGATAACGAGTTGCCATCCGAGGAAGATCGCCAATACCCGGAACGAATCGATAAACACATCATTGTTGAAAATCTCCCTGTAGTTGGAGAGGCCCACGAATTCCGGATGGTAGTAGTTGCGCAGGTTCCAGTCCAGAAACGAGATGCGGATCGCCTCGAAGGTCGGATACACCAGGAAGAGGCCGACAAACAAAAAGGTGGGCAGCAGGCAGAGGTACGCCGCCCTGGACTCCATGAGGCGCAACGGCTTCATCGCTTTCACTTCCGTTCGATCAACGCTTCGACGCCCCATTCCGGGTTCGCTTTGATCGCGGCGTCCGCGTACTTCTCCAGCGTCTTGGTAATATCTCCGATGAACGCGTCGGCCGTCAGCTTATTGTCCAGGTATTGCTGCTGGGCCTTGAAGAAGGCGTCGGACTGTTCGGGCTCGAACTTGAACGCGTTGAACGACACTTGCTTCTCGGTGCCGAACGTGTCGATGATCGGCTGGACTTGCTCCGGCGCCTGAATGCCCTTGACGACGGGAATCAGGAACAGCTCGTCGGTCATCATCTTCGCGCCGCCGTTCGGGTCCGTCCAGAAGCGCAGCCAATCGAGCGCCGCCTGCAGCTTGCCGTCCTTCTCCGCCTTGGCCGTTATGGCCACGTAGGCTTCTCCGCCCATGATATAGTTGTATCGCTCCTCGCCGCCGAGCTGCGAATACGTCTTGTCCAGATAAGGAATCGGCGCGATGCCGTAATCGACCGTCAGGTTGTTCTGCAGAGCCTGATTCGGGTACCAGCTTCCGTTCAGCGCCATCGCCGACTTGCCGTCGTTGAACAAGCTCTCGAATTCCCAGCTTGCCGTGTTGAAGCCTTCGTTGAAGTATGGCGACAGGTCCTTGAGGACTCGCGCATATTCCTTCAGCTCGGGCGAGTCCTTCGTCACCATGCCCTTCTTGACCGCCAGCGCCCACTCGTCCGTCCCGACATAACCGTCCTGGTTGATGACGTCCAGTTGCTCCAGCTTCGGCTTCCACAGGTAGCCCCAGAGGTCGGTAGCCAGCCAGCCCAGATTCCAGTCCATCGAGTTCTGGATACTGAAGCCGACATAGCCGGCGTCTTCGGCCTTCTTCGCGACCTCAAGCAGCTCCGTGATCGTCTTGGGCGGCTCGGCTGCGCCGATCTCGTTGAAGATCGTCTTGTTGTAATACAGATTGACCGTCGTCAATTGAATCGGAATGCCGTACAGCTTCTCGGGCGGGGTCTTGTCCGTGGCGGATTCGAGCACCCCGTCGACGAACGAGTCTCGCCAGGCGGCATTCGTGAATCGGCTTGCTTCGTCCATATGCGGATACAGGTTCACGATCCAGCCGTTCTTGAACCAGGAAGACTTGTCCGATGGCCCGCCCATGATGATGTCCGCTTCGGTTCCCGCGATAAACTGCGCATCCAGGTATTTATCGAATTCGGCGGCGGGCACGTACTGAAGCTTGACGGTGTGGCCGGTCTTCTCCTTGAACGCCTCCGCCATCTTCTCGTAGGCGGGCCAGGAGAATTCCCCCTGGGAATAAACCATCGTCAGCGTCTGCGGCTCCGCGTCGGGCGAAGCGCTTCCCTCCTGGGAGGCGGACGTTCCGGCGCTCGACGGCGACGGGCTGACGCCGCTCGTTTGGTTATTGTTCGCGGAATTGGAGCAGGCGGACATCGTAAGTGACAGGCAGATCGCGGACAGCAGAATAAAGGATTGTCGCTTCAATTTGGGTATCCCCTTTGCGTATGTTGTTGGGCTCCTCTTAACTATAGAGAGCGGGTTTTGGACTAACAATAAGGCGGAATCTAGATTTCATTTGCGTTTTTTGGAGGTTGTCGGCGGCGGGGCGAAGGCGGTTCGACAGGCAAGGAAACCGTACGCCAGCCGTATATAGCGACACGACAGCCATGCGAAAAAAGCCCGCAAAGCGAACTTGTTCGCGGGCTTCTCTCGTCTTATTCGGTGAAGCTGGGAGGAGATAATCGCAGTCTTGTCTATCGGTCTCTCTTCCAAAATGTTTTAAATGTATTTAATTGTAATTAATTACATAATGATCTATACCCCGGGAATGTCATCTATTACTCCGAAAAGGGTGTCTTATCCCTGCTGTTCAGGTGTCATTTTCCAGAAATTAGGACACTGATTCAAGGGGATAAGGCACCCATCTGCGAGAAGGGATATGGACCGGATCAGTAGGCGCGGCAATTATACAGGGTGGGGGTATGTATGGAGGGGGCTCCACTCGTCTATCTCCCCTCCTCATCCCTCCTCATCCCGTCGTTATCTCGAATCGTTCTGCTCGTCCGTCGGCCCCGGCTTGCGCAGCTCGAAGAGACGCGCTTGGCGGCGCAGCGGCAGCCGAACGCGAAGGCGGCCGTTAACGGAATCGTAGCCAAACTCGGCTTGCCTGTCGGGCGCGGCGGGATAAATCTGTCTGACCTCGGCAGTGCAACCGGCCCAGCCGCGCACGGGAAGCGTCGCCGTCTCCTCCTCGCCGTCCAGCCGCCACACGGCCAGCACAATTCGGTCGCCCTGCATGTTCGCGAGGCCGACGCTGTTCCAGTTGTCGGTGTCGGCTACCGCGCGGAACCCGAGCGGCCAGATCGGATGCGAGCTGCGAATATGCGCCCGTTCGGCCTTGTAGAGAGCGACCGCTTCCTTGATGAGCGCGGCGTTGCATTCGTCCGCCTTGTCCACGCGGCCCGACAGGTACAGGTTGCCGCACAAGCCGTTGACCATATTGAAGATCGTCTGTTCGCCGTCCGCCATCTCCTGCCGATAATCGGCATCGTCGAGCCTCTCCGGCCGATCCCGATGCTCGACGAGCAGAGGATACGGGTACGCCCAGATCCCGTTCTGCTCCGGCAGGACGGCCGCCAGCATGCCGCCGAGGATCGACGGGTACTTCGCATAATGCTCCTGGTCGCTGGAGCTGACCAGATGGACATGGGACAGCAGGCCGTAATCGGCGCGCATGCCGCCCGAAGCGCAGCCTTCAATGATCAGACCGGGATGCTTCGCCCTTGCCTCGTCGAGGAAGGAATAGACGGCCCGCGCATGGCGGATCAGGCCGTCGGCGGCCGAGGCCCCCAGCGTATCGTCTCCGCAGCCGACGCAGCCGTTGTAGTCGTTCTTAATAAAGCCGACGCCCATCGCGACCAGCCGGTCGATCGCTTCATGCAGATACAGCCTCACCTCGGGATGAGTGAAGTTCATAAACCAGCGTTCTCCGCCGCCGACTCTGCTGCCGTTGCGCCGCAGGAACCATTCATCCGGCTTCGCTGCCAGAGCCGCCTGCTCCCCGCATACCTCCAGCTCGAGCCAGACGCCGGGGATCATCCCCGCCGCGCGAATGCGCCGCACCATGCCCGGCAGCCCTTCGCTGCCGAAGCGCGTCCCGTCCGGCTGCCAGTCGCCGAGCGAGGAGCCCCAGTACGAGCCGGGCGCGGCGAACCAGCCGGCGTCGATGCAGAACACCTCCAGCCCGAGCTCGGCCGCCCGACGGATAAGGGGCAGCAGCTTGTCCGGCGAAGGATCGGCCCACAGGCAGTTCATGTAGTCGTTGAACACGGCAGGGAATTCCTCCTGCCACGCCTGACGAGGCTTCAGGCGGGTGCGCCGGTAGATCGTCAATTCGCGCACGGCGTCCTCGATGCCGCCCGTGCAGCAGCCGATCGCCGCCGGAATCGTCGTGAAGCTCTCTTGCGGCTGCAAGGTTCGCGTCCAGCCGCCGAACCCTTCGCTCGCTCCGTCGATCTGCAGGTACAGGCTGTCGTCTCCCTTAGCCGCGCTCGCGCCCTCATGCCGGTTGCCGAGCTCGATATGCCAGTGGGACGAGGTCTCCGCCTGCGCGTACCAGACCGTCCCCGTCTGCGTATCCTCGACGACGACCATCGGCAGGAAGCGGCCGGTGCTCCAACTGCCCCGCGATTCCCAATGCGCGGCATGGGACAGCGAATAGGGCGACGTGCGGTACAGGCCGAGACGGTCCGCATCCTCGCAGAGCCATTGCCCTTCGCCGCTCCAGGCTTGCCGCCCGTAGTGCACCTTGATCCGGCCCGGCATGGCCCAGTCGCCCAAGCCCCCGAGGCCGATGCCCTGCAGGATCAGCGAGGACAAGTGCGTCAGCACGACGGCCCGATCCCCGTCGTTGCACACCGTTGTCGTCTGCCGGATAACCGCTGCGCCGGGGATAAACTCCATATCCGCGACGAAGCGAAGCTTCAGCCCTTCATGCCGGTAGTGCAGCCGCAGGCCGCTGTCCGTCGGCTCGATCTCCGACACGACAAGCTGCTCCGCGAGCAGGGAGTGCCCCGAAGCAAGCCCCGGGTGCACGCCGTGCGGCACGCCTGCCGCGGCGGCCTGCACGACGGCGGCAGCGGCATACCTCCTCTCCGGGGGTGCGGGCAGCTCCCGAGGCTGGAACATATCCTGCCTCAGCTTGCCGCCTTCCCGCACGAACCCGAGTCTCATCTTCTCATGAATCCATTCCAGACGTTCCATGGCCGCGCTCCTTATTGTCCCGTTGCATAGTCGATCACCTTAACCGAGTTCAAGAAGCCCCAGGTGTAGGCGACCGCGTGAATATCGATTCTCAGATAGAGGGTCGTCTGTCCCGCCGCTGCGCTCGTCAGATCGAGCGTGCGGATCGTATCGTAGCTGCCGGAGGCCGAAGTCGGCAGGCTGCCGACCAGAGCCATGTCGCTTGTGCTTGTACCCGCATAGAAGCGGATGTCCGCGATCTGAGTCTCGCTGATGTACAGCGTTCGGCCGCTGAATTGCAGCTCGAGCTTCTTGAACCCGTCCGTATCCGTGCTGTCCAGCTTGAAGAGGACATAGCCGTCCAGCTTGCCTCCCGCTCCGTCAGGCGTGCCGGTCAGCCCCATATTCGGCAGGCTCTCGTGCAGCAGCTCGTTCTGCAGTTGGACAACCTCGTAGGCACCAATGTCTCCCGCCGTTATCTCCCCTGCCGGCAACCCCTGGAAGTCCTCGTCCACCAGCGCGATCGGCTGGGCGACGAGCACGTTGAACGTCTGGACGAGCACGGTGTCCTTAAACGCAGCCTGGACCGTAATGACCGCGCTGCCGAAGCCGACGGCCGTCAGCAAGCCGCTCGCGGATACCGTCGCGACTGCATCGTCGCTGCTCGAATAGGTCGCGCTGTACAGCGACGGATCAAGCTCGTCATCAAGCTCGTTGTAGGCCGCGATCCCCACTTGGTAAGCATCGCCCGTCCCCATCGTCCGGTCGTCGGTGGACAGCTCGATTCGATCCAGCGTCTGGGCCTCCACCGTTACGGCAAGGCTGTTGGAGGCGACGACGGTCCCGTTGACCGATACGTAGGCGCGAATCGTCCCCGATCCCGGCTGGATCGCCCGCACGCCTGCGGAAGAGCGGACAAACAGACTGTCGTTGTCCCACGTATAGACGACCTTGGCCTCTTCCAGATTGACGGCATCCCCGTTGTCGTAGGTGGCGCTCAGCGACAGCGGCACGTCCTGCCCTTCGTACACGACGCCGTTATCCAGTGCGAGAGCGGCCGCGTCGAGCCGGCGCGCCCCCGCCTGCCACCTCGTCACCTTCACGCTGTTCAGCGAAGCCCAGGTGTCGGAGGTGTTCGTCGCCATCACGACCCGCACATACAAGGTACTCGTATTCAGGCTCCCGGCGTCCAGCTTAATATCGCGAAGCTGGCTGTAGTTGTTGTTGTCCGAGTTGTCGGCGATCTCCCCGACCTTCTGCCAGGTGCCGTCGGCGCCGCTGGCGCTGATCTCCCACTCGACCGTCGATCCCAGTATCGCGCGCCCGCTGTACTGGATCGCCGCCAGCGTGAACGGCTCGGCGCTCTCGAACTTCCACACGACGATACCCGGCTGATTAATATCGTTCGGCCTCAATACGCGGTCCTGGATATTCGAATCCAGGCGCGTCTCGATGACGTTCTGCACCGCATAGGCCCGATTGCGCCACGTCTCGCTGCCGTCCTCGAAGCTCTCGTTCAGCAGCGTGTCGTACGTCTCCGAGATCTCCAGCAGGCGCTTCTCCCTGCCCGAGGCGACATACGGACTGTAGCGCACCGTCACTTGGTCTCCGACCTCGAAGCCCCAGTCGTCAAGGTTCGCCGTAAACAAGCTGACTCCCGTCGCCTTGGGGGATTTGAACTGGCTGTCTTGCCCCAGCTCGAAGCGATAATCGCGATTGTCCCCGTCGCGCAATTCCATATACGCATTGCGCAGCTCGCCCTCGACCTGAACCGGCTCGATGGCGGTAATGGTGCCGTACACGGTGCCGTAGTAAGCCTTGATTCCGGCAATCTCGTTATCGCCGTTCATTGTCAGCACGAGCCGATCGCCGTATTCGAGCAGCTCGACCGGAACCGCCAGCAGCTCCTGATCCGGAGCGCCCTCCGGCCCTCTGAGGATCGTCGCTCCGCTCGCGAGCTTCAGCCCGACGGCAGTTGCATACTCGCCGATGTCCGGGTCCTGGGACTGAATCGAGAGCGAATCCGCCGCAGCCGATACGCCGTACAGCCTGGCCTCGAACTCGGCAGGGTACAGCTTGACCGCCTCTCCCGGAACGGCCAGCTCGAACGCGACCTGCCCGCCCGATGCGGCTACCGCGCCGGGGTCCCCGGCCTGAGCAGGCACCAGCTCATATTGGCCGCCGCCGAGATCGACCGCGCGATAATGGGAGGCTGCCGCCGAGGTGAGCGTCACCGTGACGTCGGTCGCGGCATCCGCCGCAAGCCCGATCCGGACGGAATCGCCGACCGCGTACAGCGTGACTCGCACCATCGCGTCCGGACCGGTCGTGCTTACCGCCACCGGATAATCTCCCAGCGTCCCGTAGCCCTTGACCACGAACTTGGCGGGCAGCAGCTCGGACATGGCGGCGAGCAGCGCACGGTACGCGCTTCCGTAATAGCCCTTGTCATATTGCTCCTTGATCGTCTGATAGACGGCGGTCTGCCCCGCCTGCCCGACGTACTTCTGCAGCAAGCGTTCGATATCGGCCCGATACGTCACCCACAGATTCCTCTCCCGGAACTGCTTCAGCGTATATTGGTAACCGCTTGTCTGACCGCTCGGACCGCCTAGTGCCGCCGAGATCTTGACGCCGGACAAGGCTACCCAGTTGTCCAGGCTGGCGACGCTCGGCGAATACAGCCGGATTCGCACATAGGCGACATCGCTGTCCGGGTCGATCTGGTCCCTGGCCTCCACGTGCGCCGTCGACCGGAAGCCGTACACGGTGCCCGCGAGCGACAAGTCGCCCAGCGTCGCTCCCGCCCACACCTCGATCTTGCAGCCGCTGCACAGGTAGTGCAGGTTGCGGCCCGACAGATCGACGAGCACGCCGTCCGTCAAGGGAACGCCCTGATTGTCCACCTTGAAGGTCAGATACCCGCCGTTCGCATCCGCCGTGTCCGCGCTTGCGACATACTGCTCGAGCAGCAGGCTGCGCTTGACCTGATCCGCTTCGACCAGCGTCGAGGACAGCGCCAGCGACTCCTCGTCGGCCAAATCATAATCGACCATCACTTTCCCATAGGAGGGAGTCTCATAGAGCGCATCCATCTCTCCGTCGGACGAGCGGATCATGCTGTCGTCGCCGCCGTAGAAGTTGTAGATGTTCGCATAGTCGGCCCCGAAGGCATACGCCTGAGGCAAGAAGTCGAAGCTCTGCATCGCGCTGCGCTCCGCATTGACGTCCGCGAACTTGCCGCGGGCGGCAATGTAGCTCAAGTACCGTTCGTCGAGCTGGTCGTCCCACTCCCCGCCGTAACGAATGTCCTCGACCATGTGCGACTCCCACAGGGCTTGCGTCTCCTCCAGCGACGGGAACTTGGCATAGGGGAAAATATGCGTGTAAGCGTTCTCGATCAGTTGGCTGTCGGGGTACGTCACCTGACCGTTGTCCACAACAATCGCATTGTAGCCGTAGCCATCCGCCATCGCCTGGGCCGTGTCGGCGATATAGTTGTTCATGTTGCGGGCCAGCCATCTGAGCTCCAGGACGGACAACCCGTCGGTCGGGTCCAGCGTCAGTCCGTCCGCCGCCGCCGCAGCGATCACTTCCGGGCCGAAGTCTCCCGCACCCTGAGGAGACCGGTTAAAGGCAAAGTACGGCCAGTACCAAGGCTCGTTCTCGGTGAAGACGACAATCGGAGGCAGTTCCTCGCCTTCCGCCTTCATCTCTCCGGTTCGCTGCGACAAGTACGACGTTACGCTGCGGATCTTCTCCTCGCGGACTTCATTGTAGTGAGCGTTGTTCATCGTCAGCCAGGGCGTGTTGCCATATACATTGGGCGTTGTCAGCTTCCAGTTCCCCCGGCCGTCGGTGTCGAGCGGATCGTATACAACCTGCTGATACGGCAGATCGCGCCAGTAGCCGCCCAGCCCGTCCGGTCCCGCCGGCGTGCCATCCCACCAGGCGTCGACGCTCAGATGGATCGCCAGGCCCGAATCGGCGGACAGCCGGATGAGATAATCCAAGCGGCGCTTCATCTCCTCGCTGCTCCAATGCATGTACAGAATATCGAAGACTACCGATATCCGATACATCTCGTAGTCGGCATAGGTCGCCTTGAGCCCGTTCAGCAGCGCAAGATCGGCAGCGTAGTCGTTCCAACTGATGTTCGGCTTAAACAGTCCGACGGTCATCGGCCGGTAGATTTGCTCCTCCTCCAGCAGGTCGGCGAAGTCGCTGTACGCCCACACTCTGGCGAAGTGAACCCTCGTCGCGGTCTCGTTGCGCAGCGTCAGCGTAACCGAGGTCGCATTGCCCACAACGGCGGCGTCCAGCTCGACAAAGAGGTGGTTCGGTCCCGCAGACGCCTCGCGGTACGTCCGGAAGTAAACCTCTTGCCCGTTCGCCAGCACGGTATATGCGAACGCCTCCGGATTGCGCTGATGAATCTCCTCGAGCTCCACGGTTGCCGGTTCATTCGGCTTCAAGCCGTGAAGCGTGAAGGCGATGGTCGAGCCGACGCCTTCCATATACCGAACGTCGTACGAATTGTGAAGCTCCCCGACGTTCGCCTCGACGACGGCCGTGCCGCCGCTGCCGGTCGCGACCAGGTCGGCGAGGTCTTCCTCGTTCTCCTGTCCGAACTGGAGCATAGATACTTTGGCGACGAGCGGGTCCGGTTCGGACGGGGACTCGGGCGAAGCTCCGTTCCCGCTGACGTTGCCCGACGACGACGCGACCGTTCCCTTCCCGGCATCGGAAGTCCGGAATTCAACATCCTTCGCGCCGTTATCCAGCTTGCCGATCCGGGTCGCCTCGTCCTGCGAGACGACGCTGCCGGCGGCGGACGGCATAAGCTGCAGCTTCTCGAGCGTTACAGCCGTCAGCGAGAGCTTCGTCCCCGGCGCCGCCAGCTTCAGAGCGGCCAACTGCGAGTCGCGGACCGCAATGCCGTCCGCCGGACTCCCTTGCACGAGCACCCGGCCGCTCACCGTCACATGGTCGAGCGTCACTTCGCCTTCCCGGATGCCCGGAGCCAGCAGCAGATCGCCTTCAATGACCAGATCGTGCAGGAGGACAGGCGCATGATTCACCACGACGTTGCCCTGCACCGTCGCATCGCTCAGCCCTTCAGTGTCGATCATTCGTTCGACGACATTGTCCAGCAGCTTGACCATCTCGGCTCTTGTCATGCCGGAGCCGGGTTCGAACCGGCCGCCTTCCCGTCCGGACATGTAGCCGCGGCCGACCATCGCCTCGACGTAATCGCTCGCCCACCCGGCGATGCGGCCGCTGTCGCTGAACGAATTCGCCGCAGCGGCGCCGGATTCGACATCGAACGCCAGGGCCACGAGCTTGGCCGCCTCCTCGCGGGTGATCGGCCTCTCGGGCATAAACTGTCCGTTGCCCGTCCCGTTGACCAGCCCGGCCGCGAAGGCGCCGGCCAACGCTTCATAATAGTAGGCCGTGTCCGAGACGTCGCGGAACGGCAGCTCCGCTTGTCCGCCGAAGCGGAACACCCGATCCAGCAGCACGACAAATTCGGCCCGGGTCAGCACTTGATCCGGCTTAAGGCTTCCGTCCGGATAGCCCATGACAATCCCGTATTCCTGCCACCGCCTCAGCTCCTGCTCGGCCCAATGGCCTTCGCTGTCTTCGGTCGGCTGCGCTTGGGGCGTCTGCGCGAACGCACGGTCCGGCGCCCGCAAGCCGCCCCAGCCGGAAGCCAGCATAACGGCGATGCACAATCCGCAGATCCATTTTCTGAACATGGTTAACCCTCCTCGTATCCTGTCGCATATCTCCGTTCACTTGGATTCCGAGCCTTCGTCCGCGCCGGGAATGATCAGCGTCACTGTCGTTCCTCGCATAAACCTGCTCTCAACGCGCACGTCGGCTTGGTCTCCGTAGTAGATTTTCAACCGCCGATATACATTGCCAAGTCCGATGCCCCGCTGAACGGACGCCCCGGTCGGTCGCTGCCCGTCTTCCGGCTTCAGCTTCAGCCTCTCTCGCAGCCGTTCCAGCTCAGGCACTCGCATGCCTGTCCCGTTGTCCGCGATGGCGATGACCAGCCTGCCCTCCTCCAGCCGCGACGAGATGCTCAGCTCGCCGCCGGACGCATACTCGGAGAGTCCGTGATTGATCGCGTTCTCCACGATCGGCTGCAGGATCAGCTTCAGCACGGCGAACGACAGGGAGGCCGGATCGATGTCCCACTTCACCGCGAACCGATCCTTGAAGCGATTCTCCTGAACGGTGATGTAATACTTCGTATACTCGATCTCCGTCTCCAGAGGAACGCCCTGCTCGGGGCCGGAACGGATCGAATAGCGGAACAGCTTGGCCAGCGACCCGATCATCTTGTTGACCGCTTCGCCATTATTGCGCTGCGCCTCCATATTGATGGATTCCAGCGTGTTGTATAAGAAGTGGGGATTGATCTGCTGCTGCAGCATGCTCATCTCCGCCTGCGTCTTCAGCTCGTTCAATTCCTTCTCCCGAAGCTTGCTGCGGTAATCCTCCTCGACAAGCTGGTTGATCTTCTCAACCATCCGATTGTAATGCTGGGCCAGCAGGCTCACTTCGTCTCGCGCGCCGCTGCCGGCCGCGAGCGGAACCCGATGCTCGTTGATTCGCTCCATCGCCTCCTGCAGAAGCCCGATCGGCCGCACGAGCCAGCGCGACAAGGTCAAGGCCACCAGGAAGCAGAGCAGCGCCACCGACGCGACGACCCAGAGCAGCTCCCGATTCCTGTCGTGCCAGGCGTCGAACGAGAACTTCACCGTCACGCTCCAGTCGAACTTCGGCACATTCTCCGTCAGAACAAGCGAGATGTCCCGTCCGGCGGACGCCGGCGCATGGCCGCTCAGCAGGTCGCGCTCCTCGTACCCCTGGCTCTGGAACATCAATTGCCCCTGCCCGTCTTCAATCCGGAAGGCCGCGCCTCCCAGCCGTTCGACCGCCTGGAACGCATCGGGCTTCAGCACGAGCTGCAAGTAGCCAAGAGGGGTCCCGCGCTCGTCCCGGCCTCCCCGATAAATCTGCTTGATCAGTTGTCCCGCGAGATGGTTGTAGACGTCCGGGGCTTCCGGAAGCCAGGCGATCGCCGGGCTCTCCTCCCCTTCCCCTTGGGGCTCCAGATAGAAGAGCGACAGGTTGTTGGAGAAGATCGTCGAGTACCGAGCGCTCCCGTTCATGTCGTACAGAATAAAATAGGCGAATTCCTCGGATTCGGGGTAGATCGCCCCGGATCGGCCGTTGGCCGCGGCCCCGGATGCCGCTTGGAAGCTCCCCGAAGGCAGCGTCAAATAAGCGCTCAGCATGTCGTTGGCCGCCAGCGCATGGGCCGCCCCTTCGAACACTTCCGCCTGCTTCGACACCGTCCAGCCCATCTGTCCGGAGAGAGCCTCGGCGGTTCGCTTCCATTCCTGCCTGGCGTAATGATTCTGAAGCGCGGAATACAGGACGACCATCGTCAGCAGCGGCACAAGCACCGTCGCCAGGAACAGCAGAACGAGCTTCGTTCTGATCGAGGTCGCCGCAAGCAGCTTGTCGGCCTGCTTGTCCGAGGAGCGCCTCCATGAATACGTGCTCAGCGGCAGCGCGCCGCCCTGGCTGCGAATGAAGCGGGACAGCTTGTGCAGCGGAGACAGGATGCTCTTCGCCAGCATCATGGAGAGAATCAGACTTCCCGACAGCAGCAGGACGAACGCGGCCCCGATCGTCGCTATCGTGCGGCTGAAGCCGCCGGACCAGCCCGCCTTGCCTTCCGTCCATACGAGAACGACCCCGTAGGGAGCCAGCTTCTTGATGTAATGAACCTGTCCCTTATCCCCGGACATTCGGGTCCACGACGTTTGCCCATCCGGCAGATCGGGCTGCCCGCTGAAGTCCAGAGGGACAAGGCTGGCGCCCCAAGTGCCGATCCCTTGATCCGTATAGATCGACAGGTGCCGGCTGTCCTCCTCCTCATCTTCCATCAGGAACTCGCGGGGAAAATCGTCTCCGAGCACCATCAGACTGAGCGTATAATCGTTAATGCCGTTGTTGATGATCCATTTCCCTTCGAGCGCGTGCACGAATTCGCTTGCGCGTTGAAGCTGAAGGTCGCTTACGTATGTCCATTTGCGGCGCATCTGCCGTTGAAGCTCGCCTTCCTGGATGTAGACGGGGAAGCCGATTCCTTTGGCCGTCAGCGCTTCCATAATGCCGGTCCCGTTCAAATCCTCGATCCAGGGCAGCTCCTCGGCAAGCGGCGACGGCTGGTCGAAGGCTCGGGCATAATTCAGTTGCTTGCTGTCTTCGCCAAGAATGTACAAGCTCTGAATCAGCTCCGGCTTCATATACAGGCGGCTGATCTTGTCGTTCAGCTCCCACATCGCCTCCTGGCCTTCGGCCGACGTTCCCAGACCGAGAAACTCCGAAGAGTAAGCGGTGTATTCCTCCGACTTGATATGCGCGGAGAACGCATTGGCCTGCTTAAGCACCGACATGGCGTTGTATTCCAACTGGCTGAGCAGATGGCTCTGGCGATAATACTCCGCTTCATTGCGGATCTTGTTCATGTTGACGTATCCGTAGATGCCGAACAGAACAAGGGCGGACAAGAGCAGCAGAAGCGAGCTGGCCACGATCCGCTTGCGGTGCGTCATGCTGTTCACGTGCGGCTCGCCTCTTCCTCGATGAAGTTCGCCATCGTATATTTGTTGCGATATTCCAGCGGCGTAAGCTGACGGTACTTCTTGAATACGATGGAGAAGTGCTGGGCGTTGTGATAGCCGACCCGTTCGGCAACCTCATAAATCTTGAAGGCCGGGTCCCGCAGCAGCAGCTCCGCCTCGGCCATGCGGCACGCCGTCAAATACTGCAAATAATTTTCTCCGGTCACCTCCTTAAACAGGAAGCTCAAGTAAGCGTTGTTGACATGCAGGTGGCGGGCGATCTGCTTCAGCGAGATCGGCTCCCGGAAGTGCTCCTGCACATATCGTTTGGCGCTCGCGACGATTCTTCTGCCCGTCTCCCAATCGCCGGGCGACTCGGCATCATTCGCCTTGGCTTCCGAAGCCTCCGCCGGCTCGTCCGCTTCGGCGTTATCGCCTCCCTCCTGCTCATAGAAGACAAGGCTCTCCTCCCCGTCCGCACGGCGAAGCGCCAGATCCGCCTGCTCCCTGGACAGCGAGATGTCTGCCAAGCGCGCTGCCGGTTCGCCCAGAGCGATCGACATCGTTGTTCGGAACAAGCCGCCGAACCGATACAGATTCTCTCTGACCGACGAGGCCCGCTTCGCCAACTCCCCCGCTTCGCTCATCCCGACAAGATAGCAGCAGCCCGTCTCCGACTCGACGAGATAGCTGTCCAGCCCCTCGCTTTGCCGGAGCTCGGACAACGCGTTCTCCAACGCAAACAGAATGAGCTCCCAGTCTTTAATGGAATAATCCTGTCTCCGTCTGCCGTCGAGTCCGATCACCGCCACAGTGTAAGCGCTTGCATTCGGAGCGAGATAAGCCTGCCCGCAGCCGGCCTCTATCTCCTCTTGAGAGAGAGGCATGCACAGCAGCTTGTGCAGGAACTGAATTCGCATCAATGCCGAGGCTTGCTGCAGCTTGCGCTGAACGATTCGCTCGTTGTCCGCCTCGCGGCGCTCCTCATTCAGCATGGACACCAGCGGGGAGAACGCCTTGATCAAGTCCTCCTTCGCAGAGGGCTTGAGCAGATAATCCGATACGCCGCAGCGAAGCGAGGACCGCACCAGCTCGAAGTCGCTGTATCCGGTCAGAATAACGATTCTCGTCGACGGATAACGGCTCTTGATCTTCTCGGCCAGCTCCAGCCCGTCCATCCACGGCATCCGTATGTCCGCGAGCAGAAGATCCGCCGGCTCTTCCTCGAAGCTTCGCAGCACCTCCAAGCCGTTCTCGCAAGTGCCCGCCAATTCTATCCCGAGCGTGTCCCACTCGAACCCGGCAAGCCCTTCTCTGATATTCGCCTCATCGTCGACAATGACCAGCTTGTGCTTCTTCATGCAGGATGTCCTCCGATCATAGGAGCGGCCGCCAACCGCTCGTGTCGATGTCGTTCAACTGGATGATCCGATCCGCGGCCTTGCTCTGGATCTCGTCGATTGCGGCGAAGTACGTGTCGTCGTTCAGCTTCCCATTGACCCAAGCCGACGTGTATTGGTTCCATTGATCGAAGCTCTCCGCATCCAGACCGGTCGGCCAAGTGAACTTCGGCGTAATCGGGAACGGACGGGAGATCCAATCTTGCAGCAGATCGGGGACCGGAACGCCTTCGACGGCGCCGATCGAGGTCCCATCCTCCTGAATCAGCAGCGAGATGTTGTCCGGCGCGGTGAGGAATTGCAGGAAGCGGACGGCAGCCTCCTCCGTGCCGTGGCGTTCGACGGACGACCGCAGGATGTTAAGCGTCACGGACGGTTCGGGCTGGTAGGGGCCTCCCTCCGTGTACTTGGGCTCCGACACGTAAGGCGATTCTTCCACGGACAGCGGGACGGGAGGGAACATGCCGAACTCGAAGCCGCGCTCCTTGTTGCCCTCTTCCGTATTCAGCAGCCAGGTGCCGTCCTCGAACATCGCCACCTGTCCTTCCGCCCACGGCTTGGAGAAGTCGGTATATTCCCAGTTCGGCGGCGACACCTCGAACAGCTTCTTGAAGTTGGCGTACAGCTCTCTCGCATACGCATGCCGGACGGGCGACAGCATTCCTTCCTTGATGGCGCGCATCAGCTCTTCGTTGTCGATATGGCCGTTGGCATCCTGCTTCAGCCCGCCGGCTACGTTCTTCTCGAAGTAATAAGGTCCCAGATTAAAGATGTACGCCCAATTGTAGATTTGATTCTGCGCCGTCCACGGATGAAGGCCGATATAGCCCTTCGCGTTGAGCGCCTCCGCCGTCTCGATGAACTCGAGATAGGAATCCGGTATCGGAATGCCTTCCTTCTCGAAGATGGCTTTATTATAGAAGATAGCGGTCGCAGGGCCGGAATACAGGCTGATCGGAATTCCTGTCGAAGTTCCGTCGATCGCCGAATTCACCAGATTGTTCTCCCACAAATAAGCCGGGAATTGCTCGATCCACTTCCGATTGCCCTCCACGAACGGATTGGGCTCATCGAGATACCGGTCCAACGGCAAGTACCAGTTCTCCTCGGTGAACTGATTCCAGCTCATCCCGATATCCGGCGCATCGCCGGCGGAGAAGTGAGTCGTGTAGTAGCTCGCGAGCTCCGCCTGGTCCTTCTTGTTCATGCCGCGCACCCATTCGATCGTTACGTTCGGGTACAGCTTCATGAACTTGTCGGCGATCACCTGCCCGGCCACCCGCTTCTCGGGGTTCGTCTTGGTCCTGGCGGCATCGGTCGTCGGCGTGAACAGCCACAGGTCGACCTTCAAGGTGACGGGCTGACCGCCGGACAGAGGCTCCGCAGGCGCAGCGGCTTCCGTCTCCGCAGGGTTGGCGCCTGCCGAGCGCTGGCCGCCGGACAGTTCGTCGGTCCCCTCGGCGGCCGGAGGGCTCGTCCCCGTCCGTTCCGAATCCGCCGCGGAATGGAAGCAGCCCGCAGTCGGGAGGCACAGCAGCAGCCCTGTCATGATGTGTACAATCGGCTTCACTCGCGATTTCATGCTGCCTCAATTCCCCTTTGTACAGCTCTTACTACCATCTTAAAGTCAATGCCTCTATCGAACAACAAGGGATTGTTTAGGTTTGATTTGTGTTTTTTAGAAGAATGGGGAATCGGGGCCGGGCGGGCGGGGAACGGCTTCGCTTCGGAGTCCCCCTCCCCTCCCGATCCGACGATGTTGCGATTTTATATGATTTTTCGCATTCGTCATCGTGGATTCCAGGCGATCGAGGAGTTTTATATGATTTTTAGCATATATCCGACAATTCGAGCCGCAAAATTCTCCATATATGCTATTTTTCACATAGAATCGCCCAAACCGCCCTTTATCGTGCCGCACGAATGTGAATTTTCGCATAAAATCGCCTCGACACTAATCCAACGACACGATCTTCCGATACATGGATTTGTCCTTCAGCTTCCGGAACAACGAGTCCGCCGGCTTGAAGTTGGCTTCGATGATCCACGGTTTGCCGCTCACGTCGATGCCGATATCGAGCCCGACCTTGCGCACGCCGTAATGCTGGCGGAACAGCTCGGCCGATTGCAGCCCCATTCGGGTTACTTCCGCCTGAATCCGCCCCGCGGACTTGCCTTGGATGTTGGATTGCAGAATGGCCGCAGACAGCGGTACGACCCGGCCCCGGCTTCGCTCGACATTCGTGATTCGATAGCCCGGGCCGGCAATCTTCGCCAAGATGCCCGTTACGGCCCAATCGGACGATTGCTTCCGCTGCACCACCACACGAACATCGAACGGCCTTCCTCCTACTGCAGCCAAATCGATTTTCCGCTGTACGACATGCGGTTTCGCTTTGGTCTTGCCGGCCACCTGCAGGTAGGCTTCCTCCGCTCCAAGCACCTGCTGCTTCTTCCGCCCATCAACAATCTCATAGGAGCCGCCGCGCTGCCTGGAGATGAACAGAACGCCGTCGCCGCCCCATCCGCCGCTCGGCTTCACGACAACCTGTCCATATCGATCAAGCAAAGCGAGAAAATGGCTGCGGCTCATCCCATACGTCTCCGGAAGGGCGGGGAGCAGACTCGGCGATGTGAGCATCACTCGATGTTTACCTAGCTTGCTTCGGCTGTAGCGCAATCCAGTTCACCTCGCCATCCTCGTTGAACAACGGATGATCCTCGACTCCGGTTATCCGGTTGTCGCGATCCACGAACACGACGCGGGGAATAAGAGATTGGACCTCGCTCTCGTCCGCCTCTGCCATGCTGAGAATGATAACGAGATCGCCCGGCGCGAACAGATGGGCGGGCGGCCCGTTCAGGCAGATTCCCCCCGCCCCTTCCGGCCCCGGCAGCGCATAGGTCTTCCACCTCGTTGCATTGCGCAAGCTCGTCACCTGCACGATCTCGTAAGGCAGGATGCCGGCCTGCTTCATGAGCAGCGCATCAATCGTAATGCTGCCGACGTAGTCCAGCTCCGCCTCCGTCACGACAGCCCGGTGGATCTTGCTCTTGCAGAACAATCTCTTCAACCGCACCTTCCTCCGCTCCTAAGAAGTCGATTCTCTAATGGTTAATCTATGCAGCGTTCACCCGGTCCGTCTGGGTAGGATGCGGGTGGATCGACGGGAACGAAGCGCCCTCGCCGCCGCCGGCTTGCCACATACAATATAGCGATCGGCAGCAGCGAAAGGAGACAGGGAACGTGATCTTCCAGCTTACCTGCACGCGTTGCGGCACAAGCTTGCCCTTCCGTATCCGGGACATCCGATGCGTCTGCGGCGGCACGTTGGCCGTGGAATACGATATGGAACGGGTTCGGCGCAGGCTGACCCAAGACCGTCTTCGAGGAAGAGCGGCGAGCATGTGGAGGTACCGGGAGCTTCTTCCGGTGCGGCACGACAAGCATATCGTCTCCCTCGGGGAAGGCTGGACCCCGCTTGTCCGGCTGGAAGCGGCGGCGAAGTCCTTATCGCTCGGGGGGTTGTGGATAAAGCGGGATGAGCAGAATCCGACCGGAAGCTTCAAGGCGCGAGGCTTCTCCGCCGCTGTCTCGGTGGCCCAGGAGCACGGGATACGCCGAGTCGCGGTGAACTCGAACGGCAACGCCGCTTCCGCTCTGGCCGCCTATGCCGCTCGCGCCGGGATGGAGGCGTTCGTCTTCGTGCCGCGGGATTGCCCCCGGCCGATTGTGGAGGAGTGTCTGCTGTACGGCGCCCGAACGGTCTACGTGGACGGGCTTATTCACGACGCCGGCCGCATCGTCGGCGAAGGAGAAGCGGAGCAACTCTGGCATCATGTGGGCACATTGCAAGAGCCGGGCCGGGCGGAGGGGAAGAAAACGATGGGACTCGAGCTGGCCGAACAGCTCAGCTGGCAGTTGCCCGATGTTATTGTCTATCCGACCGGCGGCGGTTCGGGAGTGATCGGCATGTGGCGCGCGTTCGCTCAGCTTCGGGAGCTGGGATGGGTCGGAGAGCGGCTGCCGCGCTTCGTCAGTGTGCAGGAAGCGGGCTGTCAGCCGATCGTCGATGCGATGAGCGGCCGGCCGCATACGGCGAAGGGAGATTCCGCCCCGACCGGAATGCGAGTGCCGAATCCTCCCGACCTCGAGCTGGTCGTATCCGTCCTGCGCGCCTCGGGAGGGACTGCCATCGCGGTCACCGGGGACGAGATCGGCCAAGCTCGCAAGGCGATGGGGGCGCAAGGAATCTCGTCGTCCCCCGAAGGGGCCGCCACGTGGGCGGCGATGATTCGATTGACGGCGGACGGCTGGATTCGCAAGCGGGAGAAGGTTGTGTTGTTCAACACCTGTCACGCGATGAAATATACAGCGGGGGAAACGGAACCCGTGGCGGTTGTTCGAAACTATGCGGAATGGGCCGGACTGGGCTTGGATTGAGGCGAATGGCGCGGGTTGGCAGTCCCTCAACTGCTGCCGCCCCTTCGCCATGCTTTGGGAAAACGAAACAACGGAAAGTAGCAATTGCGGTTAGTTTAATGATACAATATCGTCAGAATAAAGTTATCCTTGGAAGGAGGTTGTACCGAATGAATATCAAGCCCTCCACTACAATAAGGCAGGATTATAATGGATTCTCCAAATATTGTCACGATATTGATGAGCCCGTGATTTTGACGCGTAACGGAGAAGCCGATTTAGTCGTTATGAGTCATGAGGCCTATCGAAGAATGGAAGCTCGCATCAAACTCCAATCTAAACTCCTGGTTGCAGAGAAACAGATAGCCGAAGGCGAACCATTGCTTGATCATGACCAAGTAATGGCAAGAATGCGGAGGAAAATTGATGCCGCCAAAGAATAAGGTCAAATATTCTCCAGCCGCATATTCTCCGGTTGCAATGGATGATATGGATGAAATCTTTTCGTATATAGCGAAGGATGATGTTTATGCGGCGGATACCCTGTTACAAAAGCTGGATCAACAAATTTCAAATCTGGCCAACTTCCCCCAGATGGGTTCTGTTTTGTCAGAGGATGAATATCAGCTTGTACAAAGAGGATATCGCTTTATTGTAGTGAAGCCATATCTTGTATTTTATCGAGTAATCCAAGGCACTGTGATTATCCATCGGATTTTGCATGGGCGCAGGGACTATCTTCGTGAGCTATTTGACTCGTTTGAATAATATTCGCATGCAAAGCTGCTCGAAAAAGAGTGGCTTTTTTTACTTTGCGATCCGATCCCTCCGATGCCGGAACCTTGCCCGCCCGATTCTCTCATCCTGGAAAAAAGAGTATAATAGATTGGCAAATAAGCTGTCGGCACAATGATTCCGCACGTTAGGAGAAGATTGGATGTCCATACTGACCAAGACGATCGGCAAGTTGAAGGAGTATCGCTTCTTCGTGCCATCCTATCAACGAGGGTACCGCTGGACGGAACGCGAGGTTAAAAAATTTCTGGATGACGTCCATGAATTTGTGGCGGAGGGGGACAAAAAATACTGCATCCAGCCGCTCATTGTCAAACGCCGCGACGACGGTTCTTATGAAGTTGTGGATGGGCAGCAGCGTCTTACCACAATCTATATTTTCATGAAAATCGCGGCTCAGGAAATACGTTCCGCCATCCCCCCGTTCGACTTGGAATACGAAACGCGGGAAGACAGCGCCGCGTTCCTCAAGTCGCTCTCCGACGACGAGGATCTGAACAAGGACAAAAATATCGACTATCATCACATCGCTTCGGCCTACGAGACCATCAACGCATGGTTCTCCAATCAGCATGACCGATCGGTGGCCATTCAGGAATTAAACACCAAAATAAGAAAAAGCGTATTTTTTATTTGGTATGAGATCCCTCCCGAGAGCGACCCGATTGCCGTGTTTACCAAAGTGAATTTAGGCAAAATTCCGTTGACCAACGCAGAGCTGATAAAGGCGCTTCTGTTGAACAAGGAAAATTTCCACACCGACTCCCATAAGCGCCAGATTGAAATTTCCCTTGCCTGGGACCGGATTGAGCAAGGGCTGCGCGATGACTCCTTCTGGTATTTCCTCAACGAGGAGGAACAAAGCGGCACCCGGATCGATATGCTGTTTGAATTGTTGGCGAACGAGCAGAACCTGGCTTTGGCAACGCCGCTATCGCAAGAGGGAGACTACTTCCCATTCGATGTTATCAACCATGCGATTGACGCTGCCCCGAATAAAGAGCAGTATGTGGACACGTTATGGAACTCGGTCAAGCAGCTATATGCCGAATTCCGCGAATGGTATTCCGACCTGAACAAATACCACATCATCGGGTATTTGATTGCTTCCGGGGTGACGGTTAAAGACATCGTTGCGCTCACTCGCGGCAAACGCAAAAGCGCTGTGCTGCAAGACTTGTTAGCGAAAGCAAAAGAGAAAACAAAAGTAAAAGCGAGAAACGGAAGGTACGACTTGTCCGCTATCGTGTATGGCAACGACAACACGAAAATCAAACAATTGCTGCTTCTGTTTAACCTGGCCACTCTTGTATGCAAAAGCGAAAAACAGTATCGCTTCCCCTTCGATGTGTACAAAGGCGAAACGGGAGAGAGGCTGAAATGGGATATCGAGCATATTCATGCCACTGCGGACGAAACGGATGATGCGGACGATTCGCTGTGGAACTTGACCTTGTTGGAGCGGAGCACCAATCGGAGCAGAGCGTACGCTTGCGAGACGTTCACGACCAAACGCCAAATTATCCTTGACCGCGAATCGAGAGGATTGTTTGTCCCGCTCTGCACCAAAAATATTTTCCTCAAGGCGTATTCCGCCAATCTGAGCGATATGGAAGTGTGGGGCAGCGAGGATAAAAAAGATTACATCGCCGAAATGGAAAAAATACTCGAAACGTTCTTCGAAGGAAGGTTTAAATGATGGCGGAGCACCCCGTAAACACGCTGCTGAAGCTGCTTGCTGAATTTCGCGTGGAAATTCCGATTGTCCAGCGCGATTATGCCCAGGGACGTCAAGACCCCGACACGACCATCGTGCGCGAAACGCTGCTTGCGGACATCCGAACGGCGATCCGGGAACAAAAAAATCCCGTTGAACTCAACTTCGTATACGGCAAGGTCGAAGGGGATACCTTCATCCCCATCGACGGGCAGCAGCGGCTTACAACGCTTTTTCTGCTGCATATTTACGCGTTTGCCGACGACCCTTCCCGAACCGAGCTCTTCAAGAAGTTCTCCTATGAGACAAGGACAAGCTCGCGCGACTTTCTGGAAAAGCTGACCCTGCATCGAAGCGCCGTGTTCACAGATGCGGCTGCGCCTTCCGCCGAAATCGAAGATTCGGAATGGTTCGTCGCCGGATGGAAGTACGACCCGACCATCCAATCCGCGCTTACGATGCTTGACGATATCAAGCAAGCGTTCTGCGAGGCGGACAACCTTGCCCACTGCCTCTCCAATCCGGCGTTCGAGCCCGTTGTATTTAAGTTTCTGGAGATGAAGGAGCTCGGAATGGAGGATAGCCTCTATATCAAGCTGAACTCCCGCGGCAAGCCGTTGACGCCTTTTGAGAATTTCAAAGCGCAATTGATTGGACGGCTTCAGAAGCTGAAGCTGCCGATGACCGTCGATTTCGAGCAGCGCTTCGATCGCGAATGGACAGACTTGTTTTGGGCCAACAGTCAGAAGAGCTTCGACCAGACGTTCCTTGCGTTCTTCGGCGAGATTCTGATCAACAAGGGACTGCTGGTACAGTCAAGCAATTGGGAACGAGGCTTGAGTTACGATCGGATAAGCGCGGATGTATTCGAGGCCGCTTACAATACCCTAACCTACTTGTGCTCGAACTTAAATGACGCGATTACGCATCGGCTTGTTTTCAAAGCATTGTCCGCCAATCGGAATTATCAGGACAGGGTCATCTTCCATGCGATAACAACGTACTTCCATTCATCCAAGGGAATCAAGGAAGAGTCTTACGAACAATGGCTTCGGATCATGAAGAACCTGACGCTTAATTCGACTATCGACGAGATTTCACTCTATCATCGCGCGGTAGAAGGGATAAACCATGCGGCCAAGCACTGGGATTCCTTGCTTGACTGCTTCGCCCAAGGCGGATCGATCGTCGGGTTCTCGTCCGAGCAAGTGAAGGAAGAGCAAGAGAAAGCCAAACTGATTGCCGGCGACGCAGCATTCGCCCAAGCGATCTACGACGCCGAGGAGCATCCCTACTTCAGCGGGCAAATCCGCTCTGCCCTTCATTACTCCATTGGGCCCGACAATCTGCACGACAAAAACTCGTTTGTCCGGTATTGGACCAAAATATCCGCGCTCATCGGTCATACGGGGCCCATCCATGGCAACCTTCTGCGGCAGGCGCTTCTGTCCTTGGGCGATTATACGCTGCCGGTTGGCGCTTACCGAACCTTGTGCGTGAACGATCCCAACGAAGCCGCCAGTACGCCCAGCTTAAAGCGGTTGTTCTCCAATCATGGAGCCATCGTTAAACGGTTGCTTGACGCCATTGCGGATGCTGCCGATGTCGAGGGGGAGTTGAAGGCGCTGCTGGCTGGCGCAACGGTCCCCCAATCCGATTGGCGTTACTGCTTTATCCTTGTCCCTGCGCTGTTTAACGAGATGAGCGCTTCCCACTACAGGCTGCGCGAGATCGACGGGGAGATGATTCTTGTTCCCAACAAATCCACGAACGGCTACAGTTATGGCGTCTTCCTCACGGCACTCTGCGAGCAGCTTAAATCCAAGCACGCCATCGAGCTGCTGCAGGATGTCTTGGGCACATGGGCAGACCGTTATTTATCCGTAAAGGGGCTCGAGATTCGATATAAAAACAACAAATTTATCATAACAAACAACGGCAATCCGATCTACGAAACGCAGTCCGACCGTCCGATTGCAGAGGTTATGGCTTCCGGCCTCCTGTGAATGACAATCAACAAGCTCTTGAACCGTCCCAAGGACAAGTTCAGGAGCTTGTTTCCGCTTCCCGGATCGATCACCCTTGTTACCCTTCTTACCCTTCTTGCCCCTCTTACCCTTTGACCGCCGAGCTGGAGAAGCCTTGGATAATGTACTTCTGCCCGGCGAAGAACACAATGAGCAGCGGCAAGACGCTTGCCGTCGCCGCGGCCATCATCAGGTTGTAATCGACTCCGGCCTCCTGCATAAAATTCTGCATGCCGAGCGGCACCGTATACAGGTTCTTGTCGATCAGGAAGATCAGGGCGTTCTCGTAGTCGTTCCAGTTCCAGGTAAAATCGATGATAGCGAACGTAGCCAGCACCGGCTTCGAGAGCGGCAGGAACATCCGCGCGAAGATGCGGATATGGCCCGCACCGTCGATAAACGCCGCTTCGGAGATCTCCTGCGGAAGGGACAGGAAGAACTGGCGGATCATGAACACGCCGAATACCGTGAACAAGCCGGGCAGAATCAACGCCCAATGCGTGTTGTAGATATGCATCCAATCGAACATGATGAACTTGGGAACGAACAGCACCTGCTGCGGGATCATCATCAGGCACAGATACAGGAAGAAGATCGTGTTCCGGCCTTTGAACTCGATCTTGGCGAACCCGTACGCCGCAAGCGCCGCCAGCAAAGGGGCGAGAATCATAAGCGTCGCAGAGATTTTTAACGAGTTGAGGTAGAAGGTCAGGAAGCCGTCGCCCGTCGTCCACACCTTGATGTGATTGGTCATGACCGGGTCGAGAGGAATCCACTGGATCGGGTACGTGAAGACGTCCTTCGGCTTCTTGAACGAGGTGCTGATCATCCACAGCATCGGCGACAGCAGCAGCAGGCTTAAGAAAGCCATGATGATCGTATTAAGCCACTTGACGGCCCGGCGCTGAAGCGTTCGGCTAACTTGCGCATTCATGATTGTGCTGATGCTCCCTTCCCGGTCAGTAATGCACCCATCTCTTCTGTCCCCACCATTGCAGCAGGGAGATGAGCAGAATCAGCAGAAACATCGTCCACGATATGGCGGATGCGTAGCCCATCTCATAGAAATGGAAAGCTTGTTTATAAGCAAAAATCGAGAACACCGATGTGCTGTTGGCCGGGCCGCCCTGCGTTATCGCATAGATCATGCCGAAGCCTTTGACGGCGCCGACAAACCCTGTGATGAGCAGGAAGAACGTCGTCGGACTGACGAGCGGCAGGATAACTTTGGAGATCAGATGACGAGTCTTGGCGCCGTCGATTCGGGCCGCCTCCATCAGCTCGGTCGAAATATCCTGCAGCGCCGCCAAATAAATGATCATGTTGTAGCCGATGCCGCCTACGGTGAGCATAATGAGCATCCCGATCATCGCCGTATCCGGCGAGGAGAACCACCGCGGCGGGTCGGTTATCCCCGCCGACCGCAGGAAGGCGTTGATCGGACCTTCGCTTGGCTGGAACAGCACCATCCATACGAAGGCGATCGCGATTCCGCTCGTAAAGTAGGGGGCGAAGAAGAAGGCGCGCAGCGTCTTGGTCAGATAAACACGGTTGTTGAGCATAACGGCAATCAGGAAGCCGATGATGACGGCAACCGGAACGGGAAGCATCACGAGCAGCGTGTTCTTGAGAGAGATCCAGAACAGCTCCTCCTTGACCATTCTGCGGAAGTTGTCCAAGCCGATAAAGTGCGGCCCCCGGCCGCTTGAGAACACCCAATCGGTAAACATCAAATAAAACGAGAATAAGGCAGGAACTAGCAGGAACACGGTCATGCCGATAACGTTCGGGGCTATAAACACATATCCGAGCATTCGCTGCCGCTTCATCCAACTCATGGGATCACCGTCTTTTCCGGGAATAAAAAAGGGAGGCACGGAGCATGCCCCGTCTCCTCCTTCTTGTCTTCGATCACTTCGCGGCTGCTTTTAAGTTGTCATTGTGGATGCGGGCGAGCTCCTTGGAGCCTTCTTCGGGCGTCAGCTTCTGGCTGAACACCTTGTCGTAAACGACCTGGAAGTCCGAGGACGTCTTCGCGTCAAGCTGCGACAAGGCATAGGGTAGATCGGCGCCGAGCAAGACCCGCTTGACCGAATCCAGGTCGTACGTGTCCTCCACCCCTTCGAACATGACCTTGACGGCTTCATCCGCATCCAGATCCTTCGAGGACGGCAGGCGTCCGCCCTTGGCGAGCGGGAGCATGCCCTCATCGGCATACCACTTGACGAACTCCCAAGCCTCGTCCTTGTACTTGGATTTGGGATTGATCGACAGCACGTCTCCCAAGCCGCCGTTATAAATATAATCGGTCTGATCCGCAGTCACCTTGGGCGCGGGAGCGAGAGCCACCTTGAAGTCCCGCGGGAAGTCGGTCAGGTTGTTCGTTGTCCGGAAGATCTGCTCCGTCGAGAACAGCATCGCCGTCTCTCCCTTGACGAACATCTGATCCAGAGCCGGCTTCGACGTGATCTGTTCGGTATGAGGCATCATGCTCTTGTCCGTGAACATCATGTCCAGGTATACCTCGAACGTCTTGACCGTAAACGGATTGTCGAACGCCGAGGTACCGTCCGAATTCGTCATCTCCAGGCTCTGCTTCATAATGGAGCTGTTGATCGACTGCGCGAAGAAATAATCCCCTTCGGCAAGTCCCCACACCTTATCGCTCTTGAGCTTGTTCGCGTAATCCCTCATGTCGTCCAACGTCCAGTCGGTCGGCACCTCAAGCCCTTGGGCGTCCAGCATGTCCTTGTTCAACCAGACGTAAGTGCCGCCCTTCTTCGTCGGCACGCCGTAGTACTTGCCGTCCATCTTCCAGGCGGAGGCGGCGGACCCCATCTTGTCGTCAATGTCATATTCGCTGAAGGAGCTCAGATCCAGCGCATTGCCGGCCTGGACTCGCTTCTCCAAGGTAGAGTAAGCATAGTTCATGTAGAGGTCGACTTGCTGCCCGGAGATAAGCGCGGTGTCCAGCTTCAGATTGCCGGCGTCGTCATTGACGAAGCGCACATACTCGATCTGAATGTCCGGATGCAGCTTGTTCCAGTTGTCGACCGCTTCCTGAGGACCGTTCTCCGCCGGCACTCCTCCCCACATCGTCAGCTTCACCGTTTCTTTCTTGGAATCCGCTTGGGACGGGCTTGCTGCGGACGACGGCGAGCCGGCTGCCGTCGTGCCGCCGTCGTTCGTGCCGCTGTTGCCGCTGTTCCCGTTGCTGCCGCAGCCGGCAAGCAGCAGGGTGCCGGCCGTACATAAGGCAATCGCGGCGACATGGAACGATTTCTTTGTCTTCATTCGTAGACCTCCTCGTGTATATAAGGGATGATGCAATTCCCTCTATTCACACTATATCAGCCGGCTCGTCTTCCTCTCAGAGTCAAATCTTACGAGTTAATATGACAAATCCGAGATCGCTTGCGCCTTGCGATAGGCGCTGGGCGTCTGCCCGACCTCGCGCTTGAACAGCTTGATGAAGTACGCATCGTCGGCGAACCCCGTCCGGTCGGCCACCTCGACGACGCTCCACTCCGTCGTGCGCAGCAGCCGCTTGGCGTGTCCAATGCGAATATTCTGCAGGAAGGCGACCGGCGTCTGCCCGGTCTTCCGGCGAAACAAGGTGCTTAAGTAATCGACGTTCATCGCAGCCAGCTTCGCCATATCCTTCACCGTCACGTTCTCCCGATAGTTCTCCAGCATATGCCGAATGACCCGATTCACGTCCGGATGATCGGTGAACAGGCCTTCCTCTTCGTTTAACCGCCGCAGCAGCTCCGCAACCCATCGCTTCATCGTCTGCAGCAATTGGCGATGAGTTCGTTCCGCCAGCAATTCCGCCACCTGCGGCTCCCCTCGGCCGCGCGCCAGCGTCGTCATCATCCCTGCGAGGCGAACGGCCGTCATCTTGACTTCGATATGGCCGTATCGCTCCGCGTCCATCCCCCGCCAGAGCGAATCCAGCAGCTCGAGGCACTTCGTCTCGTGCCGTTCCTCGAAGCAGCGCACGAGCTCCCCTTCCAGCTCGCGCATCGGCGGTTCGGGACCGCTCTCGCGAGCCGAATCGCCCTCGTACCAGCACGGGTCCAACTGCCCGAGCGCCAGTCCCCAATGCTGCGTCAGCGAATCGAGGCTGCCTCCCCCCGCTGCCGCCGCGCAGAGCTCCCCCGCCTTGCCCGCACGCAACAACTCCCCGGAAGCTTGTTTGCTCCAGCAGAAGAAGGCCGTCTCCCCCGCTTCCGTGAACGAGTGGACCGCCACATATTGTTCGTTGGAGACGATATCTGCTTCCATCAGTTGTTCCCACGTGATCGGGGCGCTCCCATTTAATACCGTATAAACAGTCAAGTGGAGCGCACGGAAGTCATCCGGCACGGCAGAAGGCTTCCCGGCCGGATCGGTCAGGCCGGCCTGCCGCCGCAGCTCCGCCCACGCCTGATAATAGAACGGGTGCAGCGCTTCGCCTTTACGCTCCAGCTCGCTTATGAGCTCCCCCTTGATCCGGGACAGATTCGCCAGCAAAATATCGTCGCTGAGGGACAGCTTCAGCAAATAGTTGGTCGCACCGTACTGCAATGCATTGCGCGCGTAATCGAAGTCGCTCATCGCCGTCAGCATAATAAAGCGGCACGGAATTCCTTCTTCCCGAACGAGACGGAGCAATTCGATGCCGTCCATCCCCGGCATCACGATGTCGCATATGACGACATCGGGTCGCAGCGCCCGAATGTCGGCCAGCGCATCCTTGCCGGTGCCCGCTTCCCCAACGACTCGGAAGCCGTGCGTCTCCCATTCCAGAATCTCGCGGATTGCCTGGCGCACGAACGCTTCGTCTTCAACCAGATAGATCGTCCACATGCTTGATCTCTCCTTCGGAGAATGGAGTTGATACCAACAGGGCCGTCGTCATTCTGACAAGCGTGCCGCTCGCTACGGGGACAAACTCCAGCTCGGCATCCTCTCTGTACAGAAGCTGAAGCCGTTCCTTCACATTGCCGATGCCGATGCCCGGGCGGCTCCGCCGCTTCGGCTTGCGGGACGCTTCCTCCAAGCCGATCCCGTCATCCTGCACCTCAAGCACAAGCTTGCCTTCCTCCGCCCTCGCCCGAATCGCGATCGTCCCGTGCTGCTCCTCCGAGTCGAAGCCGTGGACGATCGCATTCTCCACAAGCGGCTGCAGGCTGAGCTTCGGCACAAGCGCGTAAGTGACCGAAGGGTCGATGTCATAGGTCATCGCGAACCGGTCCCGGTATCGGAATCGCTGGATCGATTCATAGGCTCTCAGCAGACGAATCTCTTCGTGCAGGGGCAGCAGCTCCAGCTCCGAATTGAGACTTGCCTCCAGCAAGCCGCCGAGCGCGATGCAGATGTCCGCCATCGGAGCATTCTTCTCCTTGCGCGCCATCCACTTTAACGTATTGAGCGTATTGAGCAGGAAGTGCGGATTCATCTGCGTCAGCAGCATCTGGAACCGGACCGCCTGCTTCTGCCGCTCCTCCTCCTTCAGCTTCTTGAGCAGCGCGCCGATGTCGTCAATCATCCGGTTAAAGCTTCCGCCAAGCGAAGCGATCTCCCTCGTCGAGCTCATCTTGAGATCGAGCCTTACGTTCAGCTTCTTCTCGGACGCTTCCTCCATCCGCTTCTGGAGAACGGAGAGGGGCCGGGTGACGCGCGCCGCAATCAAGAAGGTTACTGTCACGAAGACGACGACGAGCAGCCCGAGAATCAGGAAGAAGCGGCTGCGCAGCAAGGTCAGCTCCGACCACAGATCGCCGAGCGAGACGCTGCTGACGACGTACCAATCCAGCTCGTCGAGGTAGCTGTACGTGACGAGCGAAGCGGCCGCGGCGTCCCGATAATACCCCGAGCTCCGGCCCTCCCGCACAATCCGCCCGACGATGTCGCCGCCGACGGTCGCGTCTCCGCTCCGCAGAACGGACTCGCCGTCGCTCGTAAAGACGGCAAGCTCCTGTCCGGGAGTCACATTTTTAACCGTATTGTTGAACCATTCCTGCGCGTCGATGCTGATTCGTGCCAGTCCGTAATCGCCCCTGGTCTGCTCCTGCAGCATGATATACAAGCTTAACAGCTTGTTCCCGCGATTGTTGTAGATGTCGTTCAAGTCGCTCGCAACCCACTTGTACGAATGAGGGGACTGCTCCAGCCTGTTCTTCCAGGCCTCAAATTCGGCCATTGAGTTGGATAGCCGGTCATTCGGAGGATACGACGTGTACACATTCCCCTCGTGGTCGATCAGCTTGAAGTAAAGCTCGGTCTGGTGGAAAAAGAAGCTGTTGTTGATGCCCGCCATCTTGCTCTCGATCAGCTTCTTCCGTTCTAGGGGGTCATAGCGCTCCGGCGTATTCATGACCTGAATCAGGCCCTCGTCCTGGTTCAGCATCGTATGCGTCTTGTAAGCGAACGCCATCATGTCCGTTAAGGAGGTATTGACCTGCTGCATCCGCTCGGACATGCGTTCGATCAGATCGTCCTGGCGAATCGATTCGAAGCTGCGGAACAGCGAGTAGACGGCAAGACATAACGGAAGCAGCAGCAGCACAACGAAGGTGACGATCAAGCGATATTTTAACGTCAATGGGACTCTTGCGGGCCAACGCTTCGGCCACATCTTCACGGACAGCCGCCTCCACATGTTCGGATTGCCTGCCATAGATGACTTCATCTCAGGTTGGCTTCATCTCAGGTTGGCTTCATCTTAGCAAAGCAATTACTCGCTGTATAGTAACCGCAGAACAGGAACCGCAGGACAGGAACCGCAGGATAGCAACCCGCGCCCGCGTTCGCTCAGGGCTTGACGACTTCGATGGAGCGGATATATTCGTCTCCCGCGTTGGCATCCTGCAGGCTGCTGATCCGGATGTCGGCATGCTCGGTCAACGCTCCGTCAAAGCTTGCGTCCGCAATCGTCTTCGTATAGCTTCGCCACAGGTTCGTATTCGTCTTCTGAATCGTGTACGAGGACATGCTGTCGGAATCCGTACTATTGTAATCGACCCGGATCAGCCCGTTGCCGCGATCCAGATAACGAATGGTGACGATCAGCGTATGATCGTCCTTCCCGGCGATGGCTCCCGATACCCGGAGACTCAAGAAGTGTCCGTTCGGAACCTTCCTTGCGTCCAGCGCTTCGTTATTCGCATCCGGGTAATCCTTCATCAGCACGGTATAAGCGGTATTCGCAGCGTCCGTCTTCAGCACCGGCTCCATGAATTTGAATTGATTGTACCGGTTCATCACCGCCTTCGCCTGATTGCTCCGCTTCTTCACGACAACCGAATCGAAGAAGACGTCCTCGCTCCCTGTCCGGATGCGGAAGTCGCCTGCGCCGTATTGTCTGTTGCCGAATTTGGCATCCGTGATTCTGAACGTTACGGTGCGAAGGTCGCCGCCGTTCGTCAGCGCAATGCTGCCTCGGGGAGTCGCTTCGTTCGTATAGGCTCTTTGGAAAATCGAGGCGGTGTCCGATCCCGCAGCAGAGTCGTATTCCAAAGCAAACGTGCCGGTGCCGGAATCGAGGTAGGTGACATCGATGGTCACTTCAGGATCGAGTCCGCCGTTCGTGTCCTTCAGCCAATTGTCGTTAAGGGCAAAATAGACGCTTTTGGTCGCAGCAACCTTCGGGTACGCCCCCGCCCCGGATACGACCAAGCCGCTGTCAAACGGGGTCGTGTTCACCGTTAACGTCGTGTTCGGGTTGAAGGGGTTCCTCAGATCGTTGGCGGCTCCTCCCGAGGCCTGGTAATGCCAATTGGCCCGAAGCGGGTTCAGATCGGCGTCCAGCAAGCCGTAATAATTCTCGGTAGGGGTCGAGCTGTTGCCCGAAGTCGATTTGAACACGTACCAGAACACCTTCTCGATATCCGGCCATTGGCTGTAAAGCGTATACAACTGATCCAGAAAATCGGCCTTGTGGTATTCGGCGGACTGGGCTGCGTCCACTTCGTCGGATACGGGAATATACATATCCGGATACGCCGACATGCCCGTCTCGGTCACCCATATTTTCCTGCCCGCGAAGAGGGACTGATACTCGCTGCTCTGCATCATCGCAACAACCGTCTCGTACTTCCGGATGATGTTGCGCGTGTTCCCGTTCCCATATAGATGAACGTTCATCAGATCAAATGGCGTGCCTTGGTTGGCAATCTTGATTTGGGACATCAGACTGTCCAGGAAGGCATAGCTCTCGTTCGCGCCGTCCGTCGTAAGGGCCAGTCCGCCCAGGAGCACCTTCTGATCGTTCGGCACGGCGTGAACGGACGGATCGTGGATCACGTTATAGGCGCGGGTGAGCAGATTCCAGTAATCGTCCACGCTGCCTTTGAAGTGCGCAGGGAAATCCTCCTCGTTCCAAACCTCCCAACGGCTGATTTGATCCTGTTGATTCGCGTCCTTGAATTTAGTTGTAATAAAGCTGACGTATTGCTCCCAATCGGCCAGATCCGCCGGAGGATACAAGGCGAAATCCGGAGAGCTCGGCTGACTCGACGCCCACATCGGGGTGCCCAGCAGCACGAAAACAATCTCGATCCGGTTCGCCCGCAAGCGATTGACGATGTCCTGGAGCTTGGCGAGATACGCGTCGTTGTACCCGCCGTTCGACGATGTGCCGGGATCGTTCGGCTGAATGGTTCTCCACTCCGGCGAGATGCGAACCCACTTCACTCCTTCGCTTGCCATCTGGTCGATGATGTCTGCATAATTGCTGTAAATATGAGGATGCTCGTTTACTCCGAAATAAGACATGACGTCCTCCGACGCGCGCGAGGTCTGCGGCAAGCAGCCCAGCGCAAGCACCGTCGCCAGCAACAAGCCGATCGCCTTGCTCCATCTCACCATGCTCCATCCTCCCCTTATTCCTATTCGTGCATAGCGGCGCACCGGTCTGCCGACCGGTGCGCCGCCCCTTCCCGTTGTCTGTCAATCGATCATGCCGGATGCGCGCAGCCACCGAAGCAGCGCGGCAGCCGCCTGGGCGCGCGTCGTCGCTGCCTTGGGGGCGAAGCTCGCGGCCGAAGTTCCGTTCATGATGCCAAGCTGCGATACGGCGTCGATCGCCTGTACATAAGCCTGATCCGCCGCCTTGATATCCGCATAGCGGTTCGGAAGCCCCGCATCGGTCGGCTGCAAGCCGCCAAGCTCCAGCGCGGCGGCCAGCATCGCGGCCATCTCCTCGCGCACAAGCGTCTGGCCGGGAGCAAAGCTCGAACCGTCGGCGAAGAGGAGCAGCCCCAGCTTCCGCGCGGCGGCAATCTCGTTCGCATACCAGGCGCTTGCGTCGACATCGTCATAAGACGCCGCGGCTTGCCCTCCGTTCGCCGCGCCTCCCAACGCTCGCACGAGCATCGTGGCGAATTCGGCCCGCGTCACCGGCCGATCCGGCGCGAATTGCCCGTTGCCGACACCCTGCAACAGCCCTTTGGCCGCTGCAGTCATGATTGCAGACTCGCCCCAGTGCCGGGCAATATCGGCAAATACCGGCTCGTTGCGGACCGCTGCATATACGCCGTCTCGGGCATCCCGGACGAGAAGGAACCATCTCCCTTCATCCTCCCCTTCGCCCTGTACGGACGTTGCCGGAACAAAATCGAAGCTGCCGTTGTTCTCGTCGTAACGGAAGACGCCCCAACGCTCCGGCAGCGCTTCGACATCCGGCGGCAGCGGGATCACCTTCGGCAGGCTGCCGGCAAGCCCGTCCGCAAGCTCAAGCGGCTCGCCGGTCCGGCTGTCCGCAACGGTCAATCCGTACGCCACGATGCCGCCAAGCGGCGTACCCGACGGCAGGCTGCGCCGGAATGCCGCAGAGATGTCCGCATTCCCCGATTGGTCCGTAAGCGCAACTTGCAATCTCACCCGTTCCGGGTCCAGGTTCAGACTTCGCAGAATCCCGCTGTAGTTCGGGATAAGCGTCGCCGGGTCCAGATGCAGTTGCAGTCCCGCATACGGCGTGTTGACTTGCAGTTGCAGCCCCCCGGCTTCCCCGCCGCTGCCGCTTCCGCTGTCGTAGTCCGCAGGGAGCCCCGGGTTGGGTGGGTTCGACGGATTGGACGGATTGGACGGGTTGGACGGCTCTTCAGGGTCTTGCGGGTCTTGCGGCTCCTCCGGCTCTTGCGGATCTTCGTTAGGCGGCGCTCCCCATTGCACGGTTCTGAACTTGGCGGGGTTCTTGTCAACGCCGATGCCCGAGCCCCATTCGATAAACCCTTTCCGGCCGCTGCCGTCATTGTCGTTGACGAGCAGGGAGAAGCTGATGCCGTCGCTGTTCTCCGGATCGACGGTCGGAATCGAAGACCATGGCAGCGCAAGCTCGTACACGGTCTGCTTCTGTTCCTCGTCCCGCTCTATCCGAAGCTCGCCGCTCCCGGTCTGATCCCCCGTTGCCAGCCCGGAAGGCGCAAGCCAGCGATAGATCTGCGCACCGGCGGCAGTGGACGATATGCCGTATTCATACCATTGCAGCCCGGATTGCGGCAGGCCGGAGGCGAACGAGAACTGAATGCTGTCGTTCTGCCATATGTCCGACCCGGACGCGGGAACCGCATGGACGTCATCATGAACAAGCGCGCTCATAAACAAGTAGTCCTTATCGTAGGAGAGCCAGACCTTGCCGCTCAGATCGTCGCTGCCGCCGTATCCCGTCATGACGACGGTGCCCCGATCCAGCTCGATCGCAGGCGTCTCGTCCGGCCGATCGACGATTCCGTCCGGTTCAATCGACGCATACGGCGCAAGGTTGAAGTCCAACTGGCCTTGATACATATAAGCCGGTTGTCCGGCGATGACGACAGTGACCGCCGCCGGATACGTCACGGCACGCTCCGTATTCTCGTCCAGCGGAACATCGAACTGCTGCGTCTCGCCGGGAGGCAGCTCCAGTCCGATCTCGCTGCTCCCGTTCTGCTCGCCGACTTCCCAGTCGATACGTTCGAAGGCGAGCGGGCGGCTGTCCGAACGGTTGCTCAGGGCAAAGCGAAGCAGCTTGCTTCCCGTCGCTTCGTCCATCACGGGCCAGAAGCTGACCTGTCCCGGATAGATCGTCTCGATGCTCGCATCGAGACGGCCGAACGGGCTGCCGCCCGCCTCCAGCCGACCGGACACATAACGAATGCCGGGGCTGTCGACGGCGGGGAGCGTTACGTCGATGCTTACCGCGCTTCCGGCCGCGGCCAGCACCTCGTATTCGCCGCCTTCGACGGCGAGGGCGGCGTCAATGTCCGCGTCCCCGAGGTTCGAGACCTCCAGTGTCATCTTCGCGGGATCTCCGATCATGCCATAGTCCCCGCTCAGACGGAAGGTGGCGTCCTCCTCCACGTTCGTCACCGCGCCTTGCACGTAGATCGGCTCGCCGCTCAACGTCAAGTACACCTTGCCCCGATAAGGGACATAAACCTCCGTATTGCCCATCATATCGGTCACCTGCAGAGGCCCGTCGGCCGTTAGCGCAACCGTCGTTTGGCCCAGCGACCATAAAGCTCGCTGCCGCTCGTCGCCGCGGCCGAACACATAGCTCGACAGACCGCTTGCCGTCTCGTCCTTGGCGATAAATTCCCAGCCCGTCAACTGGCGGGTCATCGCGGCGTAGGCCGCATAGGCGGGCTTCGGCACGAACGAACCCATGCTGTCGTTCCGATTGCGGATAACGCCGAAGTTATTCTCGTCCACATCCGGATCGGTGCCGTCGTTCATCAGATCGTACCAGTATATTTTCTCGACCCCTTGCGCCAGTTGAATCACGTAGCTCCGAACCAGATAATCGGCTTGCGTCTTCTCGTCGATCGCGCTGCCGCTATGCGTCGGCCAGCCGATCTCCGAGGACCATATCGGCTTGGACTGCCCGTCATTGTATGCCAGCACGAGCGCCTTCAGCGCCTCCAATTGCGAGATCATCGCTTCCGGCGCCTTGGGCTGCTGGTACGGATGAATCGATATGACGTCCATATAATCGAGCGCGCCCAGCTTAAACAACTCTTCTATCCAGTCGAGCGGCACGCCTGCCGCAGCCATCCCGACCACCGTTACGTCCGGATGGGCGGCTTTAATCGTTTCGTAGCTGATCTTAAGCAGCTCGTAATAAACCTCGGGCTTGGAATCCGCCGGACCGTTGCCCCGGTCGCCATAGCCCGGAATATTGAATTCATTCCAGATCTCCACCCAGGCGATCTGATCCGGGAATTGCGCAATCGAGGCGAGACCGTAGTTGGCAAAAGCCTCTCGGCCCTCCTCCGAATACGTCGTGCTGCCGCCGTCGTACAACGGGTTCTCCAGACCGAGCATGATGAGCGGCTGCAGTCCGTTCGCGGCAATCTGGTTCATCGTATTCGTGTAATCGGCGTTAAACGCATATTGCCCGGCCGTCTTCTCCACCGTTGCCCAATAGAGACCGTCCCGGACCGTCGTCGCCCCGGCCTTGGCCGCAAGCTCGGCCAGCAGCGGCGACCAGCCGACAGCCACGCTGGACAGGTGCGTATTGAACCCGAAGGGCGACGGGGACGCCCCGCTCCAGTCGTAGGCCGACAGGACGGCGAATTCCGTCTTGATTGCAGCCGGACTGCGTCCCGGCGATTCCAGAGTCGCCTCCAGCACGAAGTATCCCTTCTGCGTCATCGGAATCTCAAGCACCAGCTCGGAGCCGCTGTTGGCCTCGCTGCCCGAAGCGACCTCCCGGCCCTGCACATCCCGCACCGTCCAGGCCAGCGACTCGCGGTCGGTCGCGAATCGGAACTGGGCCGGCTCATTATCGAGGAACACGTTGCCAAGCGTCGTCTGTTCCAGGGCGATTCTGCGCGTCGTCGCCGTGCGGAACGGACCATCCTTGCTCTCGTTGCCGTCCCCGCTTATCGCTTCGATCTTGAACGTGTAGGCGGTGTTCATCTCCAGTCCGATCGCCGTATAGCTGTACGTGGCTCCGCTGACCGAGGCGATCGGCGCTCCGTTCTTATACAGTCTGTAGCCTGCCGTCTCGACATCGCCGCCCGCCGGCGTCCAGGTCAGCGCTACGCTTGTCTCGTCTCCGCTGGTATCGGCCGTCAGCGTGCTGTCAGACGGCCAAGCGGGGGCGGAGGGATCGGCCGGGCTGCGCGATATTTGCAGGTATGGCGCGTATTCGCCGCTTTCCTTGCTTTTGATCCGCACGAGCAACCCCTTGTCCTCCTCCTGCCTGAACAGCAGGCTGACCGGCTTCCCCGCCGCCGCTTGCGCTCTCGCGTATGCGGTCACATCGACCTCGTACCAGGCGTACGACTGGTTGTCGGAATGAAGCTGCGCGGAGGCGACATAATCGGCTGCCGCCGGCCTTCCGGCGTCCCACGTCACCGCCCCCTCCTGCCAATCCTCGTCCCCCGTCGCATACAGGCGAAGCCCGATATCGCTTCCCGTCGCATCGGTAATCGCGCCGTAGAAGACCAGCTTGGCCGCGCCGACGGGACCGTCATAGCCGTTCAGGTTGAACTTCATGTAGGCTTCGCGGGTGTATTCCGCTGTATCCTTCTTCACCAGCAGCTCGGCTGCTGAGCCGAAGTTGGCCGCGCTCTGCGCCCCGCCGTTGACATACGTATCGTCGGAAGGATAGAAGCGCGTGTTGTCGATGTCCGCCACCTGGACGAACCGCACGGCGTCCGCGCGCAAGCGGGTATTCGACGTTCCCTTGTTCAGTTGCACGTAGCCTGCGCTCCCGGCGTCAAACCGATAAGTGCCCAGGATGACCCAACCGCTTGTCCCGACGCTTCCGTTAATGACCTGCACGTCGGTTCCGTCCGCATGCGAGATCGTAATCGCGGCCGCCGGGTCTGTGGAAGGATCTACGATACGGTAGAAGGCAACCGTATATTCCCCGCTCTCCGCGAGCTCCGGCGTCCATCTGGCATACGCCGCCATATTGCCCGCTTCGCTGGCATAGCGGGTTGTGCTGCCCGCATACCCCGTGTAACCGGATTCCGCCCAAGCTCCGGCCGCCGATTCGACATAGCCGGCATCGCCGTAGTCGATAACAATGGCATCGCCGATCGCGGCCGACGCCTTCGACGGGCCGACTGCGGCCAGGCTGGCGAATACAATGGCCCAAGCCAGCGCGGCCGCCGTCCATTTGCGTGTCCAATGTGACATCTTGTTCCTCCTCCAGCGGTTTGCGTTCCGCTTCTGCTTGCCGCCTTCCGTGTACGGAAGACTTGGCAGCGCTTCCAATTCGGTATGAACATGACTGTTCAAGCGCGGGCTTTCTCTCTCTGTCAATCTTCGACCTCCTCGACATTATCGTTCGATCCCGCGATCCCCCTCATTGTAGCAATGCCGGCATCCGACCGAACAGGAACGAAACTTGTAAAGGGACATAACAAAACTTGGCACATTCCTTCTATTGAACAGGAATAGTTGGCAGCTTGGGCCCTCGCTCAACCCATTCAATCGCATGTCGCAGCCATCGGGCGATCCCGAAGGAAAATCCGGCACACAGGCGCTCCGGAGAACAAGGATTATGCCGGGAGGCTGTCGAATCATGACATATGGACACTAGAGCATCCCACTTCGGAAAATACAGAAAACTAATATTGTGCATCCTGTTGTTCGGTCTGCTGTTCGGTCTGCGCTGGCTGTGGGCCGCGGTGCTGTTCCCGATGGACCGCCCCCCGCCGATAACGGACGGCGTACTCGATCTGCGCGGAGTCGATTGGGAGACAACCGGGCCGATGAGGCTGAACGGGGAATGGGAGTGGTATCCGGGGCAACTGCTGTCCAGCGGGGAGCTTCCATCGGAGGCTCGGCCGCGGCAGACCATTCAAGTTCCCGGCAACTGGGGGACACCGTTCAGCCCATCCGGCTCATCAGGCCCGTCCGGCCCGGAACAGCAAGGTTCGGGCAGCGCCTACGGCTACGGCACGTACCGGCTGCGGGTTCTTGTCGATCCGCTGAAGCAACCGATCGCATTCTCGATTGCCAGCGTCAAGAGCTCCTCCGAAGCCGAAGTGAACGGCGAGATCGCGGGAGGCTCCGGGACGGTAACGGCCGATCGGGACACCTACAAGCCGAATAACGTCTCTTATACGGCGACCTACTATCAAGAGGATGCCACCGAGATTGAACTGCTGCTGCGCGTGACCAATTATGAATCGCCGCTGTCGGGCGGGGTTATCCGCCCCGTGCTGTTCGGGCTGCAGTCGGACATCGAGTCGAGCAGAAGCCATTCAATCGACTTCCAACTGATGACGCTGCTGATCATGCTGCTGCACGGCTTGTACGCCGGCATCGTCTATGCGTATAAGCCGCAGAATCGTTCTCTTCTGATCAGCGGTCTTATCTATGTGTCGGTCGGCCTTGTTGTCGCCGGCGGGCATGACAAAGTGTTGGCGATGTGGATGCCGCTCAATTACTCGTGGAGCATCAAGATTCGGGTACTGGCCGTCATGCTGCAAAATTATTCGGTGCTGCTCATGTATCGAAAGTTCGCGGGTATCCGGAAGATCGGCATTGGACTCAAAGCTTACACGGCTATGCTGCTGATTCTTGGCCTCGGCACCGCGCTCTTGCCGATATCGGCGGTGAACCGGATGCTGGATACGGGCGTTTATACGCTTGCTTTTCTAATCCCGCTTGTTTGGTTTGCAGCGGCTGTGGGGAAGCTCGTATTCGGCAAGTCGGAAGATAAGGATATCCACTTTATTCTGATATCCGCCGTGTGCATCATGTCCAATTTAATATGGACCAACGAGATCGGTTATGTCGAGCCGTCAAGCGTGTATTATCCGCTCGACCTGATTATTGCCGTTACGGCGTTCTCCGTGTATTGGTTCAAAAAGTATATTCGGAACTCCGACGAAGTGGAGCGGTTGTACGAGCAGTTAAAGATCGCCGATCGGATGAAGGATCAATTCCTGGCGAACACTTCGCATGAGCTGAGAACTCCTCTGCACGGCATCATGAATTTGTCCAACAGCGTATATGCGCGGGAACAGGACAAGCTGGAGGCGGAGAGCCGGCAGGCGCTGGAGCTGGTCGGAACGGTCAGCCGGCGCATGTCCAGGCTGCTCGACGACCTGCTGGATCTGGCCCAGCTTCGCGAGCACCGCATTGTGCTCCATCCGGAGCCGCTTAATCTTCATGCCGTCGTGCCGGGGGTTGCCGGCATGCTGGACTATATGGCCGAGGGCAGGCCCGTTCGGCTTCGCCTTGCGCTGGATCGCTCGCTGCCTCCCGTGTGGGCGGACGAGCAGCGGTTCATGCAGATTGTTTATAACCTGCTGCACAATGCTTACAAATTCACCGAAGAAGGCGAAATCACGGTGGCGGCGAAGCTGCTGAACGGGCAGGTCGAAGTCCGAGTCGTCGACACCGGCGTCGGCATGGATGAAGAGACGTTGGCCGGCCTGTTCGTCCCTTATGTGCAGGGAACGAACAACCGCAGCGACGGTCGGGGGCTTGGCCTCGGCATGAGCATCTGCAAGCAACTGGTAGAGCTGCACGGAAGCGAGCTGATCGTACAGTCGGAGCCGGGGCGCGGTTCGGCGTTCCTCTTCCGCCTGCCTGTGGCGGATGCGGCGGCGGAGACGGCGGCAACGACGGCGGTGGCGGCGCGGCTCGAGACGGCGGCGCCTGAAGGGGCGGCGATGACGGCCATGTCGGCGGCGGCCATGTCCCGTTCTCCGGGCGATGACGTCGGGGGGCAGACCGCCCGGATCGCGCTGCCGGATTGGCTCCGTTCGCCGGATGCCCCGATCCGCATTCTGATTGTCGACGACGACCCGGTTAATCTCAATGTGCTGGCGGGCATTTTGTCAACGGAACCCTATAACGTCACCAAGGCAACATCGGGCCGCGAGGCGTTGGAATGGCTGGCCGACGGAGATTGGGACTTGCTGATTGCGGATGTGATGATGCCGGGCATGTCGGGCTACGAGCTGACGGAGAAGGTGCGGGAGCGCCGTTCCGTCTCCGAGCTGCCGGTGCTGCTGCTGACGGCGCGCGGCCAACCGGCGGACATGTATTCCGGCTTCCTCGTCGGGGCCAACGACTATGTAACCAAGCCTGCGGATGCGACGGAGCTGAAGTACCGAATCCGTTCGCTTATTGCGTTAAAGCGTTCGCTGGCGGAGCGGCTGCGGATGGAAGCGGCCTACCTGCAAGCACAGATCAAACCTCACTTCCTGTTTAATACGATCAATTCCCTGATTGCTCTCGGCGAGATGGATACAGAGAAGATGCGCAAGTTCGGCGAGGCCTTCACATCCTTCCTGCGAATCAGCTTCGATTACTCGAACACGGGGGCAATGGTGGATCTGGAGCATGAGCTGGAGCTTGTGCGCGCTTATTTGTACATCGAGCAGGAGCGATTCGGAGACAGGCTCTCGGTCGTTCAGGAGATCGAACCGGACATTCGCTTGTCCCTCCCGCCGCTATTGATTCAGCCGCTCGTGGAGAATGCGGTTCGGCACGGACTGTTGAAGAAGGCAGGCGGCGGGATGCTGCGGCTGACCGTGAGGCTCACGGCGGACGGCGTGTCCGTCGCAGTCCGGGACAACGGCATCGGCATGCCTGCCGATCTGATCGAACGGCTGCTGAACCGTCCCGACCCCTCGCGCCCCGGAATCGGCATTGCCAACACGAATCGCCGTCTGATCCAGGCATACGGCCAAGGTCTGTCTATCCGGAGCGTGCCGGGGGAGGCGACCGTCGTCTCCTTCGTCATTCCTCAGCGGTCGTGAGCGTTGCCTCGCAAGCGGAGAAGCGATAAGCGCAAGTTCTCAATAAAATTTCGCTCGTCTTGAATGCTTTCCATTTTTCTGACAACAATTAGCTCTGTTGGCACTTATGGAAAATGGAGGACGTGCGATGAAGGGGACTTCCCGCGAGACACAATCCGCCCCGGTCGGCGCTTGTCCGCCCACATTGGAATTGACGCCCCGGCTGGAATGGTTCAAAGAACGGCTGGACCGTTGCTATGACGCGGTTTTTCATACGTTCACAATTGGCAGGGGCTTACCCTGCGTGCTCATTTATTTCCAGGGGATGTTCGATTACCTCAACGCGGAGGAGCATCTGCTCATGCCGCTGCTAAGAGAATCGTCCGAGAGGGTTGATGAGCCGGCCGGGTTGTTCGACGAGCATCGTATTCCGCTTGCCAGAACCATCGTGATAGACGACCCCGACGAGGCGATCAAGCAAGTGATGATGGGGCATGGCGTGCTTCTGCAGGAGAACGAAGCGCAGATGCTTGTGCTTCCCTTTGTCAGTTACGAGACGCGAGCCTTGGAAGAGGCGCCGAACGAATCGGTCATTCGGGGGCCGCGCGAGGCGTTTGTAGAAAGTCTGGACACGAATCTCACTTTGCTGAGGCGCCGCATTAAGAGCCCCCTGCTCAAAACCGAGCGGCTGACGTTTGGCGTCCACACCCAGACGTCGGTCATCCTTGCTTATCTGGAGGGGACCTGCCCCGATCGGCTCATTCGGGAAGTCAAGCGGCGGCTGGCCAACATCCGTATCGACGGCGTGCTCGGCTCCAGCTACCTGGAGGAGATCATCCAGGACTCGCCTTATTCCCCCTTCCCTCAGTTGCAATATACCGAGCGCCCCGACACGGTATCCGCTTCCGTGCTTGAAGGGCGCATCGCCATTCTGGTAGACAATACTCCGATGATCCTGCTGGCCCCGGTCACATTTTTTATGATGCTGCAATCCGCGGAGGATTACTACCAGCCGTTTATCGCGGCCTCCTGGATTCGTTGGATCAGGTTTATCTTTCTGAGCACCTCTCTTCTGCTTCCGTCGTTTTATATCGCGATCACAACCTTTCATCCGGAGATGATTCCGTTCAACTTGCTCATCTCTATCTCCTCCTCGCGGGAAATCGTTCCTTTTCCGGCGCTGATGGAGGCCGCGATGATGGAACTGGCTTTCGAGGCGCTGCGCGAAGCATCGGTGCGCATTCCCAAATCTATCGGACAAGCGGTGTCCATTATCGGAGCGCTCATCATCGGCACGGCCGCCGTGCAGGCCGGCATCGTTTCGGCGGCAATGGTTATTATTGTGTCGGTGACAGGAATCGCCTCCTTCATCATTCCGAATTTCGACCTGGGTTTGTCGTTTCGCCTGCTGCGTTTTCCAATGATGCTGCTGGCCGGCATGTTCGGTATTTTCGGCATTGCCTGCGGCATCATTCTCATCTATGTGCACCTGGTCAACCTGCAATCGTTCGGAACGCCGTACCTGGCGCCGGTCACCCCAAGAGCTGCCCGGTCATTAAAAGATACCGTATATCGGGCTCCGTGGTGGAAAATGCGCACCCTGCCATTTATGGCGAATCGGACAAATCGGTTGCGAGAAATCGCCAATATGCGGGCATGGGCTTCCTCCGAAGGAGCGGACGACGAGTGACAACCGCACTAACAAGGCTGTTCAAAACAACGGCCGGTTTGCTTGCAATTGCGCTTCTGACAGGCTGCTGGTCATCGATTGAACTGAACAACCGCGCTTTTGTCAGCGTTATGCTGATCGATCAGACGGACAAGGGAGTGGAATTGACGCTCGGCTTCCCTCTGACCAATCGGCTCATTCCGGGACAGACGGGCGGCAGCGGCGTGTCCGCAACCGCTTCCTCCGCCCAGCCGAACGCCTATATAAGCCGGGTTGGCCCCAGTCTTGAGGATGCACTCCAGAAAATTCAGGGCGACGTGCCGCGCCAGATCGCCTTCGGTCAAACGCACAGCATTATCATCGGCAGCCGCTTCGCCGAACGGGGAGTCGAACCGATCCTCGAGTTCGTCTTGCGCAATCCCTACCTGAAGATGAACACCAATCTGTTTCTGGTGGAGGGGCCTGTCCGGAACAAAGTTGCCCAAATGTCCATCCCGTTCGAACGTTTTTTGGCGTCCGTATTGAACGGATACGTAAGCAACAGACAAATTATGAGCACCACAGTCAAGGATCTGATGTATTCAAAAGCCAACGGAGGCGACGGCCTGCTGCCCATCCTGGGCTTTATCCATAACAACGCGGCGCTTGCTCCCGGTTCTCCTCCCAGCCTGACGACGGCAGGCGCCGCCATTTTGCGCAACGGCAAACTCGTGGAGACGCGGCTTAAGCCATCCGAGCTGTCCAGTGCCAGGGCGATACTGAACCAATTGAAGCAGTATATATATAGCATCGATTCGCCGACGGACGGCGGGAAGATAGGTTTTTATACAACCTCTCTGGATATGACCATTCGCCCGGCGCTGACCGGAGAAGACTTTAAAATCGTCATCCGTTGCAAGCTGCAGGCCGTTATCATCGCCTCGGATTCGGAGATCGATCTGGAGAGCAAAGGGGAAATCAGACAATTGGAGCAGGCGATCAACAAGATAGCAAACGAAGGGTTTGCCTCGGTGGTCGCCAAGACGCGGCAGGCGGGGGCGGACGTCTTCGGCTTCGCTCTTTATTTCTCCGTCCGGTACCCGCGAGAATGGAACCGCATAAAGGAGCAATGGCGGGACTATTACAAAAACCGCTTGGAAGTCAAAATTGAAACGGATGCGATGCTCAAACGCTCCGGCAGTTCGGTCCACTCTATTCGGGAAAAATTTTTAAATGACGAAGCCTGAATAGCCGGAGAAAGGAGTTCACATGCAAACCGTTACCCAAGCTCAGCTCTTCAAGCTGTTCGCGTTGCATCTGTTTTCCACCATGATTGCTTTTATGCTGGGCATCATGATGCAGCAGAGCGGTTATAACGGACCGCTGGGCATACTGTCCGGCGCGCTGATCGGGCTTGGCATGGCGTTTTTTGCCTATCGGCTGGGCATGCGGCGGCCGGATCGCTTTTTTGTCGAATATGGCAAGGAGATCGTCGGCCGGTGGCTGCATACCCCGCTTGTGCTTTTTATCGCCGTGGCGAATTTGCTGATCGGCATGATCAACTTCTGGGAGCTCCAGGATTTCCTGATCCAATTCTACCTGGTCAGTACCCCTCCTTGGGCGATTGCCGGCTTATGCGGCATCTGCATCGCCTATACGGTGCGCTTCGGAGTCAACTCCGTGTTCCGGGCTGCGGAAGGAATTTTTCTGTTCAGTCTGTTGTCATTCCTGCTGATTCCGATTCTGGTCAGCGAGAGCTTCAACTGGTATATCGGGGTCGGTCTGGCTACTCACTTCAGCCCGAGAGAAGCTTGGCCGTCCGCCTACTATACATCGTCCGTCTTCGGGGAAATGTCGTTTGTATTGTTCATTTATCCGTATCTTATGCAGCCGCACAGAACCTTTCGTTCCATGTCCGGCTCCATGATCGTGGCGGCTGCGCTGGTGCTGCTGCATATCGTTCCGTTGTTGCTTATTTTCGGCCCGGAACTCGCCTCCAATTTAAACTATCCCGAGCTGGAGCTGTTGCGCTTCATGAGGAGCGGCTCATTCCTGGAGACGCTCGACCCGGCGCTGATCGCCCTCTGGCTGATCAGTATTTTCGTCAAGCTCGGTTTTATTGTGTTCATTATCTCGTTAATACTGGCGCACCTGCTCAAACTGAAGGATACGAAGCCGTTCGTTTCTCCGGTAACCGCGTTTATTGCGGTCGGTTCGCTGGTCATTGTCAAGTCAAACATCCAGTTCCAGAACCTGATGACCGGAGGACTGCTGACCTTGTTTTTCGCGTCGGAATTGATTCCCATTCTGTACTATGTCGTCGACAGCCTCCAAGCGGCGTGGAGAAAAAAGCGGAAGGGAAGATTCAATTGACTGCCATCCTGTTTATTTACGGGCTAATAGCCGCGATCGAGTGGCGCTATACGCGCACCGGAAAACACAATAAGCATTCCCGTCTGCTCATATTCGGGTTCATCGCCTTGCTGCTGCTGCTTAGCGAATTGTTATATCTCATAAAATTGAAGTTTCAACTCGCCGAACCTATTATTGCGATTTTTAATCCTTTGGAGAAACTGCTGAAGTGAACGAACCCTCTCCGCTCTCCAGATAACGCAGTTGTTCCGGAGTCAGGACCAAGTCTCCCGCCTTGCAGCTATCCTCCAGATGCTCAAGCTTGTTCGCGCCGATCAGCGCGAACGCAGGGAACGGATGCGACAGCACATAGGCGAGCGCCGTCTGCGATGCGCGGGTCCCGAGCCGATTGCTCAGCGCCAGCACTCGCTCCAGGCGATCGTAGCTTGCCTCATTCGCGTACATCTCTTGGACGTGACCGGCCCTTCCTCCTTCAGGAGCCAGTCCGCGGCCATACTTGCCGCCGAAGAAGCCGGACGCCTGCGACGAGAAAGCGAATACGGCCAGCCCCGTCTCCACATGCCAGGCACGCGTCTCGTCGTCGATAGCGACGATGTCCGGCGGAAGCACCGGATTCAACACAGCCAGATTCCAATGCGGCTGACTGGCGACAAACGGGGTCAGCCCGCTCCGCTGGGCGTAACGATTGGCTGCCGCAATACGCTCGCGGGTCCAGTTGGAAGCCCCGATATAATGGACGCGTCCCGCCGCGACATGCTCGTGCAGCGCTTCCATGACGGCCTCGACCGGCCGTTCGGGATCATCCCGATGCAGCCAGTACAGGTCGATCCAATCCGTACGCAGCCGCTCCAGACTGTCGCTCAGGTCGGATCGGATCGAATCCGCATCAAGACGCGAGCGGGCAAAATCCGCCAGCGGCGGATGCGCCCCCTTCGTCGATAATACGATCTTGTCCCTGCTCCCGCGTTGCTCCAGCCACTTGCCGATCGTCCGCTCGCTCGCCCCTTTGCCCCCTTCGACCCAATCGCCGTACACATGCGCCGTATCCACCAGCGTGCCGCCGAGCTCGACGAATCGGTCCAGCAAGCCGAATGCCTCCTCTTCGCGGATAGCCGTGCCGAAGTCCGACGTGCCAAGCCCGATAACCGAAGGCCGCAGGTTCGTATCCCGTACTTGAATGTATCTCATCGTCATTTCTCCCTTTATGAATTTACCAGTATAATTAGGATAATAGAAAAAAGGGAGAAAAGCGAAATGGAAATTTACGCGGTTAAAATCGCGAGAGCAAACCCGGAGCAATCGATAAACAAGCTGCTGCAATACATCCCTGCCCAGAAAATAGAAAAACTGAATCGATTGCGCAGACAAGAAGACTTCATGAGATCGTTAGCGGCAGAATTGTTAATTCGCGTATTGATCGTTAAACGGACGTCGTTGCGAAATGAGGCTATCGTTTTCGGTACAACCCAATTCGGGAAGCCTTTTCTTAGAGAACACTCCCTCGACTCTCTCGAGTTCAATCTATCCCATGCGGGGGAATGGGTCGTTTGTGCAATTGGCAGCTCCCCTGTGGGAATCGATATTGAAGAGATCGCTTCTTGCGATGACGGAATGGCCAGACATGTTTTGTCGGATGAAGAGTACATGCAATTTTGCAGAAAAGATGAGGTTGAGCGCCGAGCCTACTTTTTTGATTTGTGGACGTTAAAGGAAAGTTATCTTAAAGCTATCGGCGCAGGGCTGTCGCTTCCTTTAAACTTGTTTTCATTTGCCCTGTCTGACGGTGAAATAATGTTCCGGAATGATCATAACGGCGAAGCCGCCTACTTTAAACAATTCCATCCAGACGATAAATACAAACTGTCAGTCTGCAGCACGGTTGATCTTTTCCCTGAGTGCGTTACGTTCTGGAGCTTTGACCGGTTGTATGAAAATTCCTTGCTTTTTCTCAATTGACGCTCATTCCCCCTGTGGTTCGATGACTTTGGCGGTTTGGAGTTTGGCGGTTTTATGTGGTTTTTCGCATACTGACGGGTTGACGGGTTGCGGCAGCTTCGGGAGGCAGTTAATGGCCAAAAAAACCGCTTGGACTTCAGCATACATCCAGATCTGGTCCGGCGCAGTTGGCATGTCGCTGTGAGGTGAGACAGAGGGGAATGGCGGGGTTCGCGATCGGTGATCCATCGAACTTTCTCATCCGCCGTGCACTAGCTTTTCTTCTCCCCACGGCTCAGGAACCTCTTGGCTCTTCGCCGCACCCCGACCGCCGCCGGGTCATCCCCACTCCTTCCCATCCTGATTTTGCGATTTTATGCGGTTTTTCACATTCATCGGTTTGAATGAGCCGCGATCTCGGCGTTTTATGTGATTTTTAGCATACATCCAGCAACTGCAGCCGGAATTTTCTCTATATAGGCTATTTTTCACATAGAATCGTCCAACCTGCCCGTTATCGCGCCGCTCGAATGTGAAATTTCACATAAATTCCTCGTATCCGGCGAGTCCGGCGAGTCCGGCGAGTCCGGCGAGTCCGGCGAGTCCGGCGAGATGCCCGGTCCCCCCTCCCGCATGATTCCAAATGGGCTGCCCCATGTCAAAAAAACGCGGAACGGGCACTTTGGCAAGTGTCCATTCCGCGGTTCGCAATTCCGGCGCGCAGCTCCCGGAGGTTCGCTCGCGCCGATCTCTACGGCTGACTCTAGGAAGCGGGCGGCGCCTTCGCCGCCTCGGCGGGAGCGGCGGCTGAAGCTTGCGGCCGCCGCACGGCCACGCCGGCCGTGTCGCGCTCGCGCAGCGTGAGAGCCAGCACCCACGCCAACGCCAGGAACGCGGCCGCCGCCAGCAGCGCGGCCCGATACCCCCACGCGCCCGGCCCCGCGGCCAGCGCGGCGTCGGCGGCTGCGCCGGCCGTCCCGGCAGCCAGCACGCTGCCGATGACGGCGACCCCAAGCGCAGAACCGAACCGGTTCTGCACTTGGAACAGCATCGTCGCCTGCCCCATGCGGGGCGGCTCGATGCGGGCGAAGGCCAGCAGTTGCACGGCGCCGACCGAATGCCCCAGCGTGAAGCCGCCGCAGAGCAGCAGCAAGCGCACAAGCCATGCATTCGTATCGGCCTGTACAAGCGAGAGCGCGCCGAACACGGCCATCGCGCACAGCAGCGCGACGGCGATGACCCGGCGCACGCCGAGCTTCCGGACCGACCACGGCATGCACTGCGAAGCCGCCATCAAGCCGAGCGCCTCCGGGAACGTTGTCAGCCCGGTATGGAGCGCGGAGGCGCCGAACAGATTCTGGTACATAAGCGGGAATACGTACAGCATGCCAAGCAGACCGGCCGAGGAGCACAGGGCGATCAGCCCTGCGGTCCGGTACAGCCGCTGCGACAGCAGTCCGAGCTGCAGCAGCGGCGCGGGCATACGCAGCGACCTCGCCGTCATCGCCGCCAGCAAGACCGCGCCCAGCAGCCCCGTGGCAACAATCTCGGGCGACGCCCAGCCGCGCATCGAGCCCTGGCTGAGCGCGTAGATCACCATCGCGAAGCCCGGCGCGCTCAGCAGCAGCCCGATCCAATCAAGCCGTCCGCTCCGCTGCGGCCGTCCGGCCGCCGCCAGTCCCGCCAGCCCCAGCGCGAAGGCAGCCGCGCCGATCGGCAGATTGATATAGAAGCACCAACGCCACGACAGCGTCTCGACGAAGAACCCTCCGAGAACCGGTCCGACGGCCGGCGCCACCGCAATCGGCAGCACGAGCGAGCGGGACAGATTGGCCCGCTCCTCGGGCGGAAAGGCGCGGAACAGAAGCGCCATGCCGACCGGCGCGATCAAGCCGCCGGCTGCGCCCTGGATTATTCGGAACAGGATGAGCCCCTCCAGGCTCCCCGCGAGTCCGCAGCAGACGGACGCCGCCGTAAATACCGCGATGGCGCTCAGCAGGACGCGCTTGCCGCCGAAGCGCTCCCCGAGCCAGCCCGCCAGCGGCAGCGTCAAGGCGACGGCCATCAGATAGCCGATATTGACCGTCCCCGCCTGTGCGGGCGATACGCCCAACTCCTCGCAGATCGCCGGCAGCGACACGTTGACGATGGTCGCATCCATGGCGACGAGGAACATCGCCGCCACATAGATCAGCCGAATGGCGACCTTCGGGTTCACGCCCCGCGCGCCCGCCGCCCGCATCCCCGTCATACGCCGGCCGCTTGCGGGGCGGCCGGCTGCGGACGCATGTCCGTCCAATGCTCCTCAATATAGGCCAGACAGGCTTCCCGCTCCGCTTCGTACAGCTTCGTCCACCCCGCCGGAATCTCGGCGAAGGCGGGCCAGAGCGAATATTGGCCTTGCGCGTTCGCAAGTGCGTAAAACTTGTCTTCCGTTGCTTCAAAAGGATTGCTCATGCCGATTCTCCTCTTCTCAAATTTTATCTCGAATTGCACGCTTCGCCTTCCATCTCCGCCAGCTTCATGGTGATGATCCGCCCGATGTCCGCCAGCGGGCCCGGCTGGCACAGATCCTTATGCCTGCAGGCCAGGTCGTGCCGCTCGATCGAGCCGGTAATATAGGGCTGCCACGTCTGCGGAGAGATCGGCGTGAACCAGTCCGGGATGACCGTCGAGTGGACGAACAGCAGATCGCCCCTGTACGTTCCCGGCCGATAGGCGCCCAGGATGCGCACGGAATTCACATACGTATCCTTGAGGCTCATGATGACCGACGGTTCAAGGCTTGCGAGCGCACTGCCGTCGCTGCGGAGAATGTTGACCGCGGCCTCCATGTCCAGCACCCCGCCGAGGCTGTCCGGATCGTAACCGCCGAGCGCCAGCAGAGCGATCAGCGCCTCCTCCTCATTCGGCCCTTCGCTGATCGGCAGGAAGTGGCTCGGGAACGCGTCCAGCATGACCAACAACGCGATCTCCTCGCCCTCCGCTTGCAGGAGCGACGCGACCGCATGGGCCACATTGCCGCCGAGCGACCAGCCGAGCAGGTAGTACGGGCCGTGCGGCTGCACCGAGCGGATATGCGCGATATAATCGGCCGCCATCTCCGCCAGGTCCGCCGGCAGCGGCTCCCGTCTCGCGATGCCTCTCGCCTGCAGGCCGTAGATCGGCACATCCGGCCCGAGCGACTTCATGAGGCCCGCGTAGCACCAACTGAGCCCGCCCGCCGGGTGGATGCAGAAGAACGGCGGGCGCGTGCCGCTTGTTCGCAGCGGCAGAAGCACCTCCAGCGCGCCCTCGCTGCCGCCGCCCTCGAGCTTGGCCGCGAGGCCCCCCACCGTCGGCGCTTCGAACAGCGTGCCGATGCCGAGCGACACGCCCAATGCATCGCGAATCCCGCTCATGAGCTTCACCGCGAGCAGGGAATGGCCGCCGAGATCGAAGAAGCCGTCGTCGATGCCGACCTTCGCGAGGCCCAGCGTCTCCGCGTACAGGTCGCACAGTATCTCCTCCTGCGGCGTCCGCGGGCCTCTGCCTCCGGCGGCCAAGGAGAAGTCCGGCGCCGGGAGCGCCTTGCGGTCCAGCTTGCCGTTGACCGTGAGCGGCAGCTCCTTCAGCACGACAAACGCCGCGGGCACCATATAGCTTGGCAGCGCCGCCCACGCCTGCCGGCGCAGCGCATCGGCGTCCAGCTCGACGCCGGCCTCCGGCACGATGTAGGCCACCAGCCGCTTGTCGCCGGGGATGTCCTCCCTGGCGATGACGACGGCCTTGGATACATGCTCGGCCTGAGCCGCCACCGCCTCGATCTCGCCGAGCTCGATGCGGAAGCCGCGGATCTTGACCTGATGGTCGATCCGGCCGAGATAGTCCAGCGTCCCGTCCGCGAGCCAGCGCGCCAGATCGCCCGTCCGGTACATCCGCGCTCCGGGAGGTCCGTACGGATCGGCAAGGAACCGCTCCGCCGTCAAGCCCGGACGCCGCCAATAGCAGCGGGCGAGTCCCGATCCGGCCACGTACATCTCGCCCGTGACGCCCGTCGGCACATGCCGCATATAGCGGTCGAGCACGTACACCCGCAGGTCCGGAATCGCGCCGCCGATCAGGCTGGCGCCCTTGCTCTCCGTCAGCTCGCGCGACAGCGGGAAATAACTCACATGCACCGTCGTCTCCGTGATGCCGTACATGTTCACGAGCTGCGGCGCCCGGTCGTCGTGGCGGTCGTACCAATCCCGCAGATGGCCGAGATCGAGCGCTTCCCCGCCGAAGATGACGTATCGCAGCGACAGCGTCCGGCCGAGCTCCGGCCGCTCCTTGTCTGCCTGCATGAGCTGGTAGAAGGCGCTCGGCGTCTGGTTCAGCACCGTCACGCGCTCCCTGCAGAGCAGCTCGAGGAACAGGTCCGGCGAGCGGGACGTCCGGTGCGGCACAATCGCGAGCCGGCCGCCGTACAGCAGCGCGCCCCACATCTCCCATACCGAGAAGTCGAACGCGTACGAGTGGAACAGCGTCCATACGTCCTGCGGGCCGAAGCCGTACCAGCGGTCGGTCGACGCGAACAGGCGCACGACGTTGCTGTGCGGAATGACGACGCCCTTCGGCTTGCCGGTCGAGCCCGACGTGTAGATGATGTACGCGACCGCATCCGGCGCAAGCGGAGCGACGCGGTCGCCGTCCGTCGGATCGGTGTCCGGATAGCGGGCCAGCAGTTCCGCCGCAGGCGCGTCGTCAAGCAGCAGCAGCTCTTGCCCGGCCAGTGCCGGCGCCGTCTCAAGGCAGCCCACGATGCACGACGGCTGCGTGTCCTCCAGCATGAACGCGAGGCGGTCGAGCGGATAATCCGGATCGAGCGGCAAGTACCCCGCGCCAGCCTTCAGCACCGCCAGCACGCCGACCATCATGTCGATGGAGCGCGGCAGCAGGAGGCCGACGAGCCGCTCGGGACCGATGCCCCGGGAGATCAGAAGATGCGCCAGCCGGTTCGCGCGGGCGTTCAGCTCTCCGTAGGCGAGCGTCTCGCCTTCGTACGTCACTGCCGCCGCATCCGGCCGCTTCGCCGCCTGAAGCTCGAACAGCTCCGCCAGATGGCGCCCGGTCCAGGCATGAGCCTCCGGCAGCGCGGCCTGAGACGCGCGCGCCGTCCGCTCCTCCGGCAGCAGAATCGGCAGCAGGCCGATCGGCATGTCCGGTGCGGACACGGCTTCCGCCAGCAGCAGCTCCAGCCGGGCCGCGAGCTTCTCGACCGTGGCGCGCTCGTACAGATCGTTCGCGAACTCCAGCCAGCCGTCGATGCCGTCCGGCGTTCCATCCGTCCCTCTTCTCTCCCTGAACTCAATCGTCAGGTCGAACTTCGCCCGGCCCACCGTCGCCAGCCGCAGCTCGGCGTCGATGCCCGCCAGCGGCAGCCGGGGCTCCGGCGTATTCTGGAAGGCGAGCATGACTTGGAACAGCGGATGCCTCGCGCGGGACCGCGGCGGATTCAGCACCTCCACCAACCGCTCGAACGGCACGTCCCCGTGCTCGTAAGCGGCCAGATTCGCGCTGCGCACCCGCTCCAGCAGCCGTCTGAAGCTCGGATCGCCGGAGGTATCGGTGCGCAGTACGATCGTGTTGATGAACAGACCGACCAGGTCGCCGAGCGCGTCGTCGTTGCGACCGGCGATCGGACTGCCGAGCGGGATGTCCGTTCCCGCGCCGAGGCGGGTGAACAGCGCGGCGAGCCCCGCCTGCACGACCATGAACAGGCTCGTTCGCGTCGCCCTTGACAGCTCCAGCAGACGGGCGTGCAGCCCGGCCGGCAGCGTTACCCGGATCGTATCCCCGGCATGCGTCGATTCCGCGGGACGCGGGCGGTCCGTCGGCAGCTCGAGCTGATCCGGCAGAGCGCGCAGCGTATCCTTCCAGAAGGCGATCTGGCGCGCGATCAGGCTGTCCGGATCGCTCTCGTCGCCGAGCAGCCGCTCCTGCCAGAGCGCGTAGTCCGCATACTGCAGAGGCAGCGACGTCCACGTCGGCGCCTCTCCGCTCATGCGGGCCGCATAGGCGGCCGCAAGATCCCGCGTCAGCGGATCGAGCGACCAGCCGTCGCCGACGATATGATGCAGCAGGAGCAACAGCACATGCCGCTCGGGCCCAACCGCATACAGGTGCGCCCGGAACGAGGGCTCCCGCGCCAGATCGAAGCCGTAGCGCGCGGCGGCGGCCAACTCGTCCGCAAGCGCCTCCTCCGGCACCTCGGAGAAGATCAGCCCGATCTCGCAGGCGTCCGCAGCCAGAATACGCTGCGCCGCGGTTCCGTCCCGCTCGGGGAAGACGGTCCGCAGAGTCTCGTGGCGCCGGACGACATCCCGCAGCGCCGCCTCCAGGCAGTTGCGGTCAAGCGGACCGGTCAGCGCGGCGACTAGCGGGATATTGTACGTCGGGCTCGGCCCTTCGAGACAGTCGAGGAACCACAGGCGGCGCTGGGCGAACGAGAGCGGAATGTCCGCCGGACGCACGGCCGGGCGAATGCCCGGTCTCGCCGCGGCGGCACTGTCGATCCGCCTCGCGATGCCCGCCACCGTCGGCGTCTCGAACAGGCTGGCGATGCTGAGCTCGGCCTGCAGCCCTTCGCGGATGCGGCCGACCAGCCGCCCCGCAAGCAGGGAATGCCCTCCCAGCTCGAAGAAGTCGTCCTCGATGCCGACCAGCGGCAGCCCGAGCACCTCGGCGAACAGCGCGCAGAGCAGCTCCTCCTGCGGCGTGCGGGCCGCGCGGACCGCGGGACCGGCGAGCTCGTGCGGGGCCGGCAGCGCCTTGCGGTCCAGCTTGCCGTTGGGCGTCTGCGGGAACCGCTCCACGGCGACGAACGCCGAAGGCACCATATATTCCGGCAGCGACGCCGCCATATGCGCGCGCAGCGATGCGGCGTCGACAGCCTCGTTCGCCGCATAATAAGCGACCAGCCGCTTGTCTCCCGGCCGGTCTTCGCGGACGACGACCGCACCTTGCGTCAGGCCCGTATAGCCGCTCAGCACCGCTTCGATCTCCGGGAGCTCGATGCGATAGCCGCGAAGCTTGACCTGATGGTCGGCACGTCCGCAATAGTCCGTCGTGCCGTCCGGCAGCCGGCGCGCCATATCGCCGGTGCGGTACATCCGCGAGCCCGGCGGGCCGTACGGATCGGCGACGAACCGCTCCGCCGTCAGCCCCGGACGCTGCCAGTAGCCGAGCGCGAGTCCGTCGCCCGCGATATACAGGTCGCCGGTCACGCCGGGCGGCACAGGCTGCAGGCCGCTGTCCAGAATGTACAGCTGCGTATTCCAGATCGGCCGGCCGATGGACGGCTTGGGCACGTCGCTGTCCGCTTCGTACGTCGCGCTCGTCGACCAGATCGTCGTCTCCGTCGGGCCGTACAGGTTCGTCACCCGGCAGCCGAGCGCCTGCAGATCGCGCAGCAGGGCGCCGGACAGCGCCTCGCCGCCGACCAGCGCGCGCAGGCCGCGCAAGCCCTCCGGCGCCTGCTCCAGCAGCGCATGCCAGAGCGACGGCGTCGCCTGCATAAGCGTGGCGCCCGACGAGCGGATGAGCCGCGACAGCTCCGCAGCGTCCTGGACCGTCCGCTTGCCGGCGACGATGAGCCGGGCGCCGCTTAAGAGCGGCATAAATATCTCGAGGATCGAAATATCGAATGAGATCGTCGTGACCGCGAGCAGCCGATCCTCCGGCGTCAGCCGGAACTGCTCGCCCATCGCCAGCAGGAAGTTCGTGAGCGCGGCGTACGGGATGACGACGCCCTTCGGCTTGCCCGTGGAGCCCGACGTATACAGAATGTAGGCCGGATCGGCGCCTTGCGGGACGGCGTTCCGCTCCCCGCCCGCGATATTGTCGTCCGCATAGCCGGCCAGCTCCGCCCGCACGGCGGGATCGTCGAGCCGGACGAGCGCCTGCCGGTCCGACCCTACCGCCGGCTGCGGCAGCCTCTCCGCCACCTCGGCCGTAGTCAGCATCACCAGTGCGCGGGCGTCCTCCACCATATAGGCGATCCGGTCCGCGGGAAAATCGATGTCCAGCGGCAGATAGCCGGCACCGGTCTTGTGGACGGCCAGCATGGCGACGATCATCTCCGCCGAGCGGGGCGCCGCTATCGCCACGATGCGCTGCGGTCCCGCGCCGCGTGCGATCAGCAGGCGCGCCAGCCGGTTCGCTCGCGCATTCAGCTCCGCATAGCCGACCGTCTCCGCGTCGTGGACGAGCGCAACTGCGCCGGGACTGCGCTGCGCCTGCGCCTCGAACAGCTCCGACGTACGGGCCTGCGGCACGGGCCGAGCCGTATCGTTCCAGCGCCTCAGCTCCTCCTCGCGCTCCGCCCCGCTCAGCAGGGCAAGCTGGCCGACCGGGTCGCCCGGCAGCGCGCTCGCCGTATTTTCGAGGAAATAAAGGAGACGCCGATGATGCGCACGCAGCTCCTCTTCGGCATACAGCTCCGGATTCCCGTCCAGATCGAGCTGCAGGCCGGCGCCATCCGGCTTGAGGTACACGTTGACGGCCACGTCGTCGACCGGTCCGGCCGACAGATTGTGCTTGATGCCGGGCGCGTCGCCGAACTGCAGCCCGCTGTCGAACGGCATCATATTGACCATCGGGCCGTACAGCCTGCGGCCGTCGCCGACCCGCCTGAGCTCGCGGCGCAGCTCCTCGTGCCGGTAGCCCTGGTGCTTGCGCGCTTCGCGGACCTCCCGCGCGGCTTGGCGCACCAGCTCCGACACCGTCGTCGCCGGCCTGACCTGCAAGCGCAGCGGAACAATGTTCATGACCATGCCCGGCGTGTTGAGCGATGCCGAGCCGAGACGGCTCATCATCGGCAGGCCGAGGATGACGTCCTCCGCGCCCGTAAGCCGGTGCACATACGCGGCAACGGCGGCGAGCACGATCTCGGACCAGGCGACGCCGTGAAGCTGCGCGGATCGGCGCAGGCTCGACGCGGCGGCGGCGGACAGCTCCGACGAATGCCGCACGACCCGATGCGCGCTCCGCGGCGCACGGTCGGACAGGCTGACGGCATCCGGATCGTCGGCGAACCGGTCCAGCCAGTACCGGCGGTCGGCCTCCATTCTCTCCGAGCCGCGGTAGCCCTCGTCCTCGTCCAGCACGCGGTGCCAGGAGCCGAAGCCCCCGTTCATCCAAGGCCGGCCCTGCTTCATCGCCGTGTATACCTGCGCGACGCGCTTGGTCAGCAAGGAGAAGCCGTAGCCGTCGATGGCGATATGATGAATGCGCTGATACCACAAATAACGTTCCGGGCCGAGCTTGAACAGCGCTTGGGTCAGCAGGGGCCCTTCGGCGAGCTTGCACGGACGGCCCAGATCGGCGTCCATCCAGGCGCGTGCCAACTCGAAGGGCTCCGCCTCTCCGCTCAGATCCGCCTCGTGCAGCGTCCATCCGGAATGAGGCGCGAGCACCTGCCAAGGTCCCTCGCCATCCTCCTCGAACCGGACGTGAAGGGCTTCGGCTTCCAGCCATGCCTGACGGAGCGCCGCCTCGAACGTCCGGCGATCGAGCGGCCCCCGGATGTCGACATATTCGCCCGTATTGTACATGGGGTTGTGCGGGTCGAGCTGCTGGGCATACCATATGCCCGCCTGAGCGCCCGACAGAGGTCTGCGAATCGTTGGCGCGACCAGCATTGCGGTCATCTCTCCCTTCCTCCGCTAGACGCTGGCGTCCGCGGTCGATTTGGCTTGCAGCAGCTCGCTCCAGCTCGCGAGCGTCGGACATTCGGCCAGCTCGACGAACGTGACGTCGGCCCCTTGCCCGCGCCACGCTTCGACGAGGCTCATGACGCGGATCGAGTCCAGCCCGTGCTCGTCGATCAAGTGATCGCGGTCGCAGATAGCGTCCGGCGATTCGAACAGCAGCCCGGCCACCTGGGCGCGCAAGGCGTCGACATCGTAGAAGCGCTGCGCGGAATCGGAGGGCGCCGCAGCTCCATCGGCTCCGGCAGCAACGGCTCCGGCATCATCCGCTCCCGCCTCCAGTTGCTCCAGCGTCTGCGCCGTCGTCAATACGACCGCGCAGCGGTTCGCCGCATAGGCGACCGCCATGGCGTGATTTTCCGCCGAGAAGTCCGCCAGCGCATCCGCCACCATAAACGCCTGAATATCCTGCATAAACGCCTCGGCCGCCGTCATCATGCAGCCGATGTGCGCATAAATGCCCGTGATAAGAAGCTGATCGCGCCCCCGCTCCCGCATCAGTCCGGCCAGATCGGATCTGCGGAAGGCGCTGTAGCGCCACTTGTCCAGCACAATGTCGCCTTCGGCGGGCGCCAGCTCGGGCACGATATGCTTCAGGTGCGGCGCTTTGTTGATGCCCTCTCCCCAGAAGTCGAACAGCAGCCCGCGCTCCTCGCGGGACTGCTCGCCCGGCTGCGCGGTGTATACGACGGGAATGCCGAGCGCGCGGCACCGGTCCAGCAGCGCCCGGATATGCGCCAGCAGCTCGGTGATCGGCGACTGGTCCGCCGCGAAGGCGTTCAGGAAATAAGCCTGCATATCATGCACGAGCAGAACGGCCCGCTTCGGGTCGGGCGTCCAGCTCGCGCGGTTCGCAGGCAGGTCGGCCGCTTGGGGCATCGGATAAGGTTGAATCGCAGGAAGTGCCATTTGCTAATGCCTTCTTTCGCTGATTTATTGAATTGATTCATTGAGTTGATTTATTGAACTGATTCATTGGACTGGTTTATTGGCTGATTTATTGGGTGGCTCGGGCGGAAGCGGCGGCTTGCGCAGACGCGCCGGCCGGTGCGGTTGCGGGCACAGACCCGGACACTTCGGCCATCAAGCGCTCGCGCAGCGCCTTCTTGCTCACCTTGCCGACATTCGTCTGGGGAAAAGCATCCGTGAACGCGAAGCGGTCCGGAATCTTGTAGGCGGACAGCCCGCGCTCGCGCAGGAATGCCCGCAGCTCGGGACCTGTCGCCTTGCGGTCCTCGCGCAGGATGATGAAGGCGCAGGCGCGCTCGCCCAGGAAGGCGTCCGGCATCGCCGCCAGCGCGGCGTCGAAGACGGCCGGATGGGCAAGCAGATGATTCTCCACTTCCTCGGCGGCGATCTTGTCGCCGCCCCGGTTGATCTGATCCTTGGCGCGTCCATCGACGACCAGATAACCTTGCGCATCCGCCTTCACGAGATCGCCCGTGCGGTAGAAGCCGTCCGCAGTGAACGCCTTGGCGTTGTGCGCCTCCGCCCTGTAATAGCCGCGGATCGTATACGGCCCGCGCGTCAGCAGCTCGCCGACCTCGCCCGGAGCCAGCTCGGCGTCGTCCTCGTCGACGATGCGGATCTCGTCCCAGTCCGACATCGGACGCCCCTGCGTGTTCACGACGATCTCGTCGTCGTCGTCGAGCCTCGTATAGTTCACGAGCCCTTCGGCCATGCCGTACACCTGCTGCAGCCGGCAGCCCAGCGTCTGCCGGACGCGGCCCGCGGCCTCGGCGCTGAACTTGGCCCCGCCGACCTGCAGCAACCGGAGGCTGGACAGATCCGGCCGCCGCAGCGCCGCGGCCTCCATCCAGACGAGCGCAAGCGGCGGCACCAGCGCCGTAACGGTGACGCGCTCCTTCGCGATGAGCGGGAACGCTTCGTCGGGGCTTGGCGCCGCGGCGAGCACAACCGTGCCGCCCGCGTACAGCGTGCCGAGCGCCCCAGGCGAGCTCAACGGAAAATTGTGCGCGACCGGCAGCGCCGCCATATAGATGCTTTGCTCGGTTATGCCGCAGATCTCGTTGCTGCGCCGGACGCTGTACATGTAGTCGTCGTGCGTGCGCGGGATCAGCTTCGGCAGACCGGTGCTGCCGCCCGACAGTTGGAGAAAGGCGACGCGCCCGGCTTCGCCCCGCGGCCATGCCGGCTCCTCGGGTCCGGCGAGCGCCGCCAGCCGTTCGAGCGACAGGAACGCAGACGAGCCGGTCTCCCCGCCCGTCTCTCCCGCCACGAGCACGTGCCGAAGGCCCGGAACCCGCTCCAGCACGTCCGCCGCGAGCGCGCGGTAGTCGAACCCTGCGTCGACATCGGGAATGACATAGGCCTTCGCTTCGCTGAATTCGCACAGATAAGCAATCTCGCTGAGGCGATGCAGCGGCAGCGCAAATACCGGCAGCGCGCCGATGCGGAACAGCGCGAACACGACGGTGAAGAACTCGTGCCGATTCGTCATCTGCACGACGACGCGATCGGCCGGTCCTACGCCGAGCTGCAACAAGCCGGCGGCCAGCTTGCCCGCCCGCTCGTGCAGCGCCGCATAGCCGAGCCTCGTCTCTCCGGCAACGATCGCGGTCTTGTCGCCGTAGCGCGCCGCCCTGTCGGCGAGCATCTCGCCGAACGTCAGCCCTTCCCAGAGCCCGGCCGCACGGTATGCCGCCGCCATGTCGTCCGGCCAGGACGGGCAGTCCCGCATCAGTTGCGCCCAGGCCTCCTCCTCCCGGTCAATAGGCTTCGTCATCCTGCACCCCCATCGCTCGCAGCATAGTGCGGAATTTGGCCGAAGTCTCGGCCAGCTCGGCTTCGGCGCTCGATTCGGCGACGATGCCCGCGCCGGCATAGAGCTCCAAGGAATGGCTCTCCGCCACGGCGCAGCGGATCGCGATCGCCCATTCGCCGTCTCCGCTCGCATCGCACCAGCCGACAAGGCCCGCATAGAAGCCTCTGTCGAACGGCTCCAGCTCTCGTATCGCCGCTCTCGCCAGCCCGGTCGGCGCGCCGCATACGGCGGGCGTCGGATGGAGGGCGACGGCGAGCGCCAGCGACGTCATCTCGGGATCTTCAAGCTCCCCCCTGATCTCGGTGGATAAATGCCACATCGCGGCCGTGCTGACAAGCGACGGCTTCGCGGGTACGTCAAGCGTTCTGCAATAAGGCCGCAGCGCTTCGGCGACGGCTTCGATCACAAGCGCATGCTCGCGCAGATCCTTCGGCGAAGCCAGCAGCGCCTGCGCGCGCCGCTCGTCCTCGGCGGCATCCGAGCTGCGGGGCGTCGAGCCCGCCAGCGGATTGACATATACGCGGGAGCCGGTCCTTGCGACCAGCAGCTCGGGACTGGCGCCGATCAAGGTGCGCGTGCGGTCCGTCGTCCGTCCGCCGGCTTCGCTCTCGCTCCGCCTCGGCAGATCGACGGCGAACGTATAGCCGAGCGTGTTGTGCTGAGCCAGGTTGTGCAGCAGCTCGTTCAGCCTGATCGGCTGCGGCGAGGCGAGCCTCAGCGTGCGAGCCAGCACGATCTTATCCAGCTCGCCCGCACGCATGCGGCCGATCGCCCGGCTTGCGCCGTCGACATACGCCTCGGGTTCGGGGAACGGCTCGACGGTGAAGCCGCCTCCGAACGGCGCGCGCAGCGGCGCACGCGAATCGAGGCTGAGCTTCTCCAGCTTGCGGACCGTGAGCGGCACGACGAGATGCGCAGCCTGACCCGGGTCGAACGGTACCGCGCCGACCAGCATCGGCGGCCGCTGTCCGTCCCGCTTCAGTTGCTTCAGCAGTCTCTCGGCGCGCTCCGGCAGCGTCCCCAACTCCTCGCGGTCGGCGGCGGCCGGAAGCACGGCGAGTGTCCCCTCGGCCAGCCAGGTAGCCTGCGGGGTGGCGAAGAAAAAGGAATGGCCGCGCCGGTAATCCTCCAATAAATCGGCGGCTGTCGCCTCCGTGACTTGTCCTTGTGCGTTCAGACGATTCATCCTCCTTTAAGCCGATCGGATCATAGGGTTATACGCCCAGCGTCGCTCCCCCGTCGATGCGCAGATCGTGCATCGTCAGGTGACCGGCGCGTTCGGATGCCAGATACAGCACGCCCTCGGCGATATCCGCCGGGGTCGCCAGCTTGCGAAGCGGGATGCCGGTCCGATAGGCCGGCAGCGAGCCGTCCAGCGTCTCCTGCGCGCCCCGTTCGTCCTGCCACATGCCGCGCAGCATGGGCGTATCCGTCGAGCCCGGCGATACGATATTGCAGCGGATGCCGTACGCCGCCAGCTCGAGGGCGAAGCACTTGGTCAGCATCGTCGCCGCCGCCTTGGTCGTCGCATAGGCACCCATGCCCATGCGCGGCACGGCGGCGGCATTCGACGATACCGTGACGATCGCGCCCCGCCTGCGCGGAATCATGCGCTCGCTCACCGCGCGCGTGAGGCGGAATACGGCGCCGACATTCACCGCGAACAGCTCCTCCCAGTCCTCGTCGGCGTATGTCGAGAGCGATCCCGTGCGCAGAACGCCGGCCGCATGCACGAGAATGTCGATCGCGCCCAGCTCCTCCTCGATTCGCGCCACGGTTTGCAAGATCGCCTCGTCATCCTTCAGATCCAAGGGATACGCCCTCGCCGGACTTCCTTGCCCGGCAAGCGCTGCGCTCAGACGCATGAGCGGCTCCCGCTGCCTGTCGACCGCGGCGACGATCGCCCCCTGCCCGCACAGCGCATGAACGATCGCCTCGCCGATGCCTTGGGCGGCGCCGGTGACGAGCGCGACTTTTCCTTCAAACGCGGTGCCCATTTAAATGATCTTCCTCCTCATCCGCCCGATTGTGCCTCATCGTCCCTATTTTGCAATTGATAATCATTATCAACGTTGATTATAGGTGAATGTCACTCCCCTTTCCATGAACGATTTCCACAATATCGGATGTACGAAATTCAGATTCCGTTATGCGTCCAAGGCGCGACTGTCGCAGAGACGCTCGTACACGTCCTGCACCATCCGCATGGCCGCATGCGCCGAATACTCCCGCCACGGGTCGGACGAGATATGATGCACGCATCCTCTGCGCACCGCCCTGACGTCCTGCCACGCCTCCGTTGTCCGCAGCCGTTCCCAATGATCCAGCGTCACGGATTCCTGGCGGACGTTCAGCAGAATATGATCCGCTTCGAGCGCGGACAGCTCCGCCAGCGAGACGCACTTGTTGCCGCCGTAGGCCGCGGCCCCCTCCGGCGCGCGCAGCGCCAGATCGGCGAACACGTCCCGCATGCCGATGGACGGGAAGAGGAAAAAACGATCGTTGTACAAACTGACGATGAGCACGGTCTCGCCCTGCAGCGCTTCGTGCAGGCGCTCGCGCACCCGCGCCGCGTGCTCGTCATACCGCTCCAGCCATACGCGGGCCTCGTCGTCCGCATTGACGATGGCGGCGATGTCCGCGAGCTGGTCCCGCCAGCCCCGCTCGTACAAGGGCACCACATGCACCGGAGCGAGCTGCTCGAGACGTTCTTTTTCCGGCGGATGCAACTGATCGGTCGAGATGATGCAGTCCATCCGCGCCTGCTTCAGCACGTCCAGGTTCGCCTCCCAGTCTTCGTTGAACCGGTAGCCGCTCAGGTGCAGCGGAATATCGTAACGGTACTGCGTATAGTAATACGACGTCCACTTGGGATGCAGCGGGGCCGCATACGGCATGATCTGGAGCGCCAGCAGTTGGCCCAGCACCGTCGCGCTGTAAGCAACGACCTTTTGCCGCCGTTTCCTGAGATACGCCGTGGGAGAGATGCCGACCTCCTTTTTGAACATGCGGCTGAAGTAATACTCGTCGTTATACCCGACCCGGTAGGCGATATCCTTCAGCCGCATGTCCTCCTGAAGCATCAGTTGCTTCGCCCTGTTCACCCTGACCCCGGTCAAGTAGTCGATAGCCGTTTTGCCGTATGTTTTCTTGAACAGGGACACGTAATATTTGGGCGATACCTCGGCCATGCGGGCGAGCTGGTCGATCGTAATGCTCTCGCTGTAGTGCGACTCCATGTAGCTGCGGGTCCGGTCCATGGCGAGGCGGGAGTCCTGCTTCTTCTCGCGGCGGATATGGTTAAAGATCCACGACAGCAGCTTCTGAAAGTGCGTCTGCCCGCTGAAACGCTCGAGCGCCTGCCCGCTGCGGCTGCAGCCGCTGACCGCTTCGCACAATTGGTAGAGCGCGTGATCCGGCTTGACGGCCACCACGCCCGGCAGCGGCCAGACGCGCCGGTTCGGCGGCACCTCCTGGTCCCAATGCAGATCGAAGGTGAACAGATACACCTCAAGCTTGCTGCCCTGTTCCTCGGAGAAGCCGATCGTCTGGCCGGGCGCAATGAAGCGGACCGTATCGGGGTCCAGCCGATGCATGCCGAGGTCGAGCGTAATATGTCCCTCGCCTTGCTTGACGACGACGAGTCCGTGAGCATATAACAGTTGCGGCTTGAAGTGTGTCTGCCGCAGCAGGCGCACTGCGCGGAATTTCACCCAAAGCAGATCGAGGCAAGAATAAGCGTCCTCCTGTTGGACGGCAGGAACGGCTGTCATGAAAAGACCTCCTTCGCTTTCATGAAAATAAGAATCATTATCAGTAAAAAATTTAGCATAGTCAAAAAAGGCCTGTCAATGAATGACAGGCAACAATTATATATCGGCCCGGCTGACGGATTCGTATGCGGTGCGTCAGCCGGTCGGATCTACCCGCTCCAAGTGCAGCTCCGGCAGCACGACTGGAATCTCTTTATCCTGGGATTCCTTGTACCAGTACACGATATATTTGACCATGGCTCTTATCGGCCGATAGCTCTCTCTCCGAAGCCGTTCGAGCTTCCCCTTCATTTGCTTGGAGAAGCGAATAACCGCGACACCCTTGGCGTTGCGACAGCATTCTCCGTCTACTGCCAGCAGATCGCCGCTATTCAGTTGCTTTATTGCCTCCTGACAACCGAGAAAAAAATCCAGCCATACGTCCTGCAGCATCAACTGCATCACCAGTTTGTCAGGCGGTGAACCTATTCGGCCGTCCTCCCATGCAAGGAAGCCGTCCGTTTGAATAAAATCGAAAATCGGCCCGCTGCAGTGAATGGTCAGATTGCTTCTCGCCCGGGTAACCGCAACGTAGACCTGCCTTCTCTCCTCGTCTGTACGAAGGGAAAATAGATCCAGCATAAGAAACACATTGTCAAACTCGCGGCCCTTGGCCTTATGAATCGTGGATACGACAATGGTGTCCGTATTCGCCCGAATGAAATCTTCCAGCCTGGATTCCCGGATAAATATATCCAGATCGGATTTGTATTTATGGCGAGGATTCGCCTGCTCGAAATCCCGCAACAGGTTCAAGACAATCTCCAGATTCGGGCTTTGCCTGTGCTGTTCGACAAGCGCACGTTCCGCCGCCTTCCAATCCTCCTCGCCGATCGTATACACTTCTTCCGTCAAGCAAAGCCGCTCCAAAAAGAATCGGATCTCCTTCAGATTGTACAGGTTGAATCCGTCATTGGACTGGATGAGCTTGGCTTGCATGCCGTGCTTCACCAATAGCCCCGCCAGAAGAGCAGCGTCGTCATTGGTCCGGGTCAGCACGCAGGTCGTCCCCCGCAGCTCCTGGGCAAGCATGCTCTCGACCAAAGGAGTTATCAGATTCCCGCCTCTGTGCCGAATAAGCTTGATTTGACCGGAGTCTCTCTGAAAGGAAATGGCCGGCGTCACTTTTAACCGATCCGCAATCGTTGCCGCAAACTGATTGGCGAAATCCACAAGATTGCGTTTGCTTCTGTAATTTTCCATCAGCTCGTACTTCACCGCTGACGGGTGACCGATCAAGCTCTTCATGTGCCTGGCACTCGAGCCGCGAAACTCATATACATTCTGATCGTCGTCCCCAACGGCGATAACACGCATTTCTTCGTTCATTTCCATCAGCATGGAGACAAGCGCATACTCTTGGGCATTCATATCCTGAGCTTCGTCGATCACAAGCACGGTTTTGGTCAGTCTGGCCGCTTCGACCTCCCCCGACTTGATTCGCTTGAGCGTCTCCTGGATAATTTCATCGGATTTCTCGATCGTCCCCATTCTCCCCAGCAAATCGAAGCAATACGAATGAAAGGTCTTAATCTCGATAAAATGAGCCGCGTTGCCGATCAGCCGATGGAGCCGCATCTTGAATTCGGTAGCCGCCGCTCTTGAGAACGTCAGCATAAGCAGTTGTTCATGCTTCACATCCTCTATTAATAGCAGAGAAGCAAGCTTGTGTACCAGAATCCTCGTCTTGCCGCTTCCGGGCCCGGCTGCCACGACCATATGCTTAGACGCATTATCGTTAATGATCTTCAACTGCACGGGAGACAACTCGCCGAACAGTTGGCGGAATTTCGCCGACGTAATATTGCGCCTGATCTCGTTTTGCCGACTGCCCTTGAAGTACTTATTCAGAAACGACGAGTAATTAAGCTGAAAATAATCTTCGACGAACTGCAGCGCCGCCTTATAATCGGCGATCATCTGCTTGGCGTATTCCCCGACAATGTGGATCTGCTGCACTTTGCTCTCGTAGTACTGGTTCAGCTTCTGATAATCCTCAATTTTATATCGACGCTTATTGTCCTGTTCGGTGCGCTCGATGGTCAGGGCGTTATAAACAATCATAAAGCCGCCTTCTATCTTCAAGGCTTCAATCCGGGACAAATAGAACAGCGCGTCTTCGATCTCATCTGCGGAGGTGTTGCTTTGGAACAGAATTTGGCGGTTTTCGAACGCTTCTTTCAATTCCAACACGGAGAATTCCACCAGCGCTTCCTCACGCGGCTTCTCTTCGCCCAAAGCCTCGGACTCGCTTTTTGCATAGAGATACTCTACAATAAAGGCCGCCAGTTCATGGCGCTTCTCCAGCTTCTCCTTCATCTGCTCCTGCCCGTACAGTGCTTGAACCGCGATATGATGTTTGTTGAAGTCCACCGTCCGCCTTCTCACCCAGTTTTTTATCGCCCAGATGTTGAAGACGGTCTTCAATTTGGCAGGGGAGGCCTCCTGGCAACCGGATTGCTCCGCCTTTTCGTTCAATTCTTTGAGATGAAGGATTTTTTCTTCCGTATCCAGCTCGGCGAGCAGGAACCGTTCAACCTGGATGTACGGCTTCAAGATCCCGAGAGATCGGTTTGCATTTTCCTTTTTCTTAATAAAAGCCGTTAAATCTTTGGCGTCGGCCAGAATCTTGATTTCGCGCATCAGCGTGATCAGTTGGATGACTTCTTCCTTTGGAATCGCCAAGTGATCCGCGATGTAATCGATTCTTGATTCCGCCGTTTCATTGCTCAAGTGCTTTCTGCTTTTGCTGGAAAACAACTTGCGAATGATCCGGGATGCATTCGCCTTTTGTTTTTCGTCGAATTTTCCGGAGCGGTGAATCCGCTCGATGGCCTCCATCGCGTTCTTGGCGAGAATGCTGTCGGCATACACCCTGGGCATATTTTGCCCCCTCTTCAAGTACCCCGCTTCTTCCAGCGCAGAGATCGCCGTCGTTACTTTCGTTTGAATATCGAGAATCCCGTCATCCCAACCTGCCCTTCTGGCCAGCTCCAATGCCGATTGGGATACGGTTGAACGGAACCGGGTAACCTCTTTGACGGCCTTCCAGATCTGCTGAATTTCCTGAATGCTCAGCTTCGTCTGATTCAACAGAATAAAGTGTTTGTTCAAGTCCTCGTCATTAAACAGAACGTAGCAATCGGCAGATATCGCTTCATCCCGCCCCGCTCTGCCGGCTTCCTGAACGTAGTTCTCGAGAGAATCCGATATGTCGTAGTGAATGACCATTCCTACGTCCTTCTTGTCGACGCCCATGCCGAAGGCGGACGTAGCAACCATAATTTGAACGTCGCCCTTCATGAAGGCGTCTTGATGCGACGTTTTCACGTGTTTTTCCATTTTGCCGTGATAGGATTTGGCCGGATAGCCGTCATTGGACAGCCGCAAGGCCAATTCATCCGCCCGTTTCGTGCGGGAGACATAGAGGATCGTGGGACATGGTTTGCATTCCAGCAGCTCCCGAACCGTATTGTACTTGTCCTCGTCCGTGGCTCGTTCGAACACTTGATAATGAAGATTGGTTCTGGATGCGCTGGAGCTGAAGAGACTCATCTCGATGGCAAGCTTCCCCTTGAAATAAGCCTGGATATCCTCGATGACTTTTTGCTTGGCGGTTGCGGTAAAACAAGATACCGGAATGCCGTCGGCCAGATTTTTCTTATCCTGAAGAGATTTAATGAAGTCGCCGATATACAAGTAATCGACCCGAAAGTCCTGTCCCCATGAGGAAAAACAGTGAGCTTCGTCAATGACGAACCGGACCACGTTCCTTCCGAGCAGCAACCGTTCGATCGTCTTGGATCTCAGAGATTCCGGCGCTATGTATAGAATGGATGCGGAGCCGTTCTCGACACGCTCCAATGATTTTGCTCGTTCGATCGGATCTAACAGACCATTAATGGTCACCGCTTCGGTTATTCCTTGCTTCTCCAGGTTGTCCACTTGATCCTTCATGAGCGACTGCAAAGGAGAAATGACCACGGTCAGCCCCCTCACGCTTTCTCCGCTCATCAACGCAGGCACTTGAAAGGTGATGGATTTGCCGCCCCCGGTAGGGAATACGGCCAGCAGGGATTTCCCCGCGATCGCGGCATTTACCGCATTTTCCTGCAAGGGCTGACCCGCATAGCTTCGATAGCCATCATAGCCGAATAAGCGCTTGAGCCCTCTGCGGCTGTCCAACTGTTCATCGCAATAGCCGCACTCGCGATAGCAGGGCTTGCCCCTAAGCAAGATCATGATTCCTTGGACGGCCGGGAAGTTCTTGATGATCCAAGGAGGCGTAATGGACGTCTTGTGTCCGGAGTGAATCAGAGCCAGACAATAGGCCAGCTCAATCGGATTTTGTTCGATGAGCAGCGCAAGATCGGTATGGTCGCAAATCCGCAAGCGAAACTCGCGGCGGATGGCTTCAACCGGGTTCGCGGGAAGATCAACATATCCAATATATTGGAAGAACGCCATAAACTCTTTTTGATCCTGCAAGAGGGAATAAAAAATAAACTTCAACGCGGGCGAGATTTTGTGGAAAGCGGCGAGCTCGTCCAAAAAAAGCTCTTTTGCTTTAATTGCATCGTTTAACGGATTGTTCAGCTCTTCCGTTTGCAGTTTATCGTCCTTGACCAGCTTATGGTACGGCTTGGCGGGGAACAGCAAGGCGGACAGATGCAACGTATCGATCATTCGGGAGGATGGAATCCCCGCCGACCGAACAGCCTGCCCGATATAGTTCATGTCGTGATTAAGCAGATTATGTCCGCATAGGAAGCGAGCTTCCCGCACAAAGGAAACAAAGTCGGGGACCGACGAGGAGTGGAAGGTTCGCCCGTTCCCTAAGACGCCGCCGATATCCGCGATTCTTCCGGTCTTCGGTTCGATTTCCGTATCGATGAAAGCAATAGGTTCCATGGAAGTCTCTCCTGCCTATAAAATGCCCTTACATGCTGGCTTTCCCTATGCTTTCGACATAATTATGGAAATTCCTTTCTATTCCATCCTTTTCAGCAATTCAAAGAGTTCGGCAGTGCAGGTTATGGGCAACACATTACAAACTCCAATCAAACAAAAAAGCCTCCGAACCGTCACAAGGACAAGTTCAGAAGCATGTTATTTGTTAAGATGGTGCGGACGAGAAGACTCGAACCTCCAACGAGGGGTTAGCCCACTGGAACCTGAATCTAGAAATGGCCGCTTGGGTGATTGCTCACCGTATCGAATTCACCGGCTGAAATCCCAAGTGGGACAAGGAATTTCAGCGATGATTTCGATTTTTTGCGATGGGTTCTGGAATCTGCAGTTATACTATTGTTTAGAAGAAAAGTTAGAAAGGTTCTCGGTTGGCCGGCTACCTGATAAAAATCGTCTTTTATATAGCTTGTACATAGTTAGTTCCGGATCTAAAGGAGATGTTCGAAAAAAAGACTCCAGCTTATGCAATGCACCTTAATATTACTGTAGTCAGGTCACCCACCGCAGGATTTTAAGTCCTGAAATAGCCTTTTTAACCCTCTCTCAAAACCATAGCACTCTCGAACAGAAATCCTTTAACCATGCGGGTTAAAGGGTAATCTTATGTTCCTCGTCCTCTAAGTCCGAGATGTGTCGGATAGATTTATGGTAGCAAAAATGTTAACAAAATGATCGGGCAGAGTTCTACCTTTCTGCCCATCATTTTGTATGAAACCAGACCTCATCACTGCCCGTGGAAAGATGAGGGATTTAAATAGCTATTAAGTAAAGATTCGACATACCGATATATTTTCCTTTTCCTGAGGAGTATATAGAACCCTTCCTGTTGAAATTGAATTCAATTAAGAGAGTAGCGGAGGAACGCCTTGTGGGACAAGGCGTTCATTAGATTCTATGATTCAATGTCCAAGTTCCCTGCTAACCTTTAATAGAAAATGTGTGGCAGGAAATGTGACCACATTGATCAATTTCAAATGCGCTATTCTTTGTCTTCAATTCCTAGCGCTTGATCTATAATACTTTCGGAGACTTTGTAAGATAAATCAGGGGTTAATTCCCTTCTTACAAATTGTATATTCCTTATATTATTAATAACAAACGTTTCATTATCGTAAGAATTACTTAAAATTATATCTGCGTAACCTAAGATGTTAAATGCTCTTTCATATACCTCAACTGCTACAGACTTAGTGTCAGTGAATCCAAATATTGAATAGGTACTGCCAAAAATAAACTTCAAGCAAAATCTGTCCTCACGTTCCTCCAATAATACAGTTACATCATTCCCATCAATATCATCAGTGCTGTTATTGACAATACTTTTTTTTATACTCGAAATGTTATTAATGAAACTAGATTTGTTACTATATTTCTTCCCAAATACTACCTTCACACTTCCAGACTCAAGTACAATCGAGGCAAAGATCATTCCATCATCATTTAGCTTGATAATAATATCATTTTCTGGGGACTTTATTCTATAAGTTTCATAATCAATTCTAGTGACTACAACATATCTAGTTCGATGCCAAATTGTATCAACGATTAAATGAGACTCCCCCACTTTTAATTTAGATTCAACATCTAGACACTCTTTTAGATACGAAGTGAAATATAACGTGCTTTCTTCCAATCTTCCCTCATCCATTAAACAAAGAGATACTCCAAGTAGAGATTGATAATTATATTGGTCATACTCTAGGCATTTTTCAAAATGTTTAATTGCTAAATCATATAAGCCAATATATCTTAAAACTTCTCCTTTTCTACCATATGCTTGATATAGATCGGATTTTAACTCTAGTGCTCTATCTAGGTGTTTGATAGCCTCATACGTAGAACAAAATTCACTAATATTCAAATGTGCTGAATAGAATGTGTCATCCATTTCCAAACACTTTTTATAAAACTGACGCGACTTAATGTACTCTTTCTTTTGCCTATAAACGACCCCGATGTTATAGAATAGTTCTGGACTATCTTTAATTTTCCTTGCCGAGAAAAAGCTATCAAGCGCACTATCTAGTTCACCCATCCCCCCATATGCCGTTCCTTTCATTATATGTCCGTCAAAATGATTATTTTCGATTTCCAGTAATTTATCACAATAGTTTATAACTTCAAGGTGCTCTTCGAGTAATTCATTTAGAGCGGCACACCTTTCATATATCGGCGCTCTTTTATATTTTCTAGATAAAACTTCATATATTCGTAGCGCCTCTCTATACTCACCGTCCACTAAAAGGTCATTTGCTTCTTTAATCAATTCTTCGAGTGAGGATAAGACGCTTGTTTTATCTTCCCCAAGTATTTTTAAACCATCTGATATTGCGTTAAGTTTTTTTTCGAAGATTGTATTAACAATAATGTCAAGGTTAGATTCTATCTTAAATTTATTAATATCTTCAAGCACCTTTAATTTGGTAAGAAATCCTCTTTCACTTCTTAGTTCCTGTACTGATATTTTCAAGTGGTTCATGAATTCTTTCTGGTTAATGGTTAATTTATTTTCTTGAATCCACTCTGAATAATACGCATACAAAATTGTATCGGCCAACTCTTCTGGAAAACATTTATAATCAGATCTCATCAATGCATCAAAAAATTTGTCCAGATTATGTTTTTTTAGTTCTTCCTTGTAGTCGCTGATAGCACATTCAATTTCAGTAGCACTTCTATTTGATTTCATTACGTTCAATAACGATTTTTTCTTCCGTAATAAATTCTCTAATTCTTCCTGAATTGCGGTTCCTACAAATAAATATTGTTTTTCATTATCTGGTTCAACCTCAGACAAAAGTTTCTTAAATTTGTTTTTATTAATCTTCTGCTTTTTGACTTGTACCAGCACTTCATGATCTTGATAATTCAAAGTAATGTCATTAAGAGTCTCTACAGACAGAGAAACAAAGTTGGGATTGCTCATATTCAAAAACAATAAAATAAGGGAACATCGGTCTTGATAAGTGAAACCAGCCGATGCATAACTCCCTCCTGTAAGTTTTTCACTATAATAAGATTCCATAGTAATCCCCTACCTAGTCAGCATTAGAAAACAGAATGAATATCATTGCAAGCGTGCGTTCATTTATTAGAGAATGGTCTGCTCGGTGGATTTAGGCCTTTGCTGTAGAAAGTTTTATCATAATATTCTTGTAATTCATTTTGAGAAGCACCTATTTTTTGAAGCTTAAACAGATTTTCAGAATGTTGTACAAACGGGTCTTCGATGAGCTTTTTTTCAAGAATTACTGTAATCTCGTCTAAAACTTCTTTCTCAGAAGTAAAAGTTTTTCCTAAAGAGAGTTTTTCACCTGTTTGAGTAACAGTTCCTTGAGCACCATATGAATTTTGATCAAAACACAGGATTTCTATTTCACCTACTGTATAGCCCGCGACATGATAATGATACCGTTTAACTTCATAAAGTAATCCTACTTGTAAATTAATCCCCATTGTTAAGTCTCCTTTAGAATAAAAGTGATCGGAGTATCAAACTAAATACCAAGATACTGCGTTATTAAGAGCCAATCCTAGTAACTTTATTATTGATGTAATACGTTTTTACTTATCCAATACTCCAGCAGTTTCACATCACATACTCTTTTCCCATTTTTCAATGAAATAATTCACGAAGCCAGAGCAAGAAACCAACATATATTTTGCATCTTCTGTAGATGCTCCTGCAAAGTCAATCCCTGCATGACGAATACCATTTTGATCAGAAGTATATCCGTAAAGCTGACCTAACGCTGATTTTAATGCACCATGCAAATTCAATCCACGCTCATCCATTTTTTTTAGCGCATCTCCCAATGTAGCTTTATTATTGCCTGTAATGATGCAACAAAGTGACTCAATCGCGCTAATAGATTCTTTTATAGAGTTCTCATAATCTGGATTTTTACGTCTAGAATATAATGTGAGGGCTTTTAACATATGAGTATTCACGGAATCATACTTTGTACTAATTGATTGATCAATAGATTTCAATTCAGATTTTGTCGTAATTGGTACAACCAAGTTTTTTACAATGCGGTATCCTGACTTTTCTTCTTCTAATACACGAGTAAGCTCCTTTGCAATGCTATTGCAATTAGATTTGCTTTTTTCAGATTCTTTCTCTAAATAAATTTCAATAAAATCATAGACAAAGTGCCACTCCTTTTTCAGAAAGAGGCTTTCTAGTTTTTTCATATTATTGCCGCGTGCCACCCAGTCTTTCGGATACTCATATGTGAATCCAAAAATATCCAAAATATCCTCAATGATTTCCAACCCCGGACTTCTCAGAGAAGGGTTCAATAAATATTGATTTCGTCCATAAAATACATTCCAAATCCTATTTTTAAGTGCAAAATCAACACCCTCAAATTGAATTTGCTTGCTAGTATATCCATTTCGTTCCGAGAAGTTTTGTCTCACCATCTACTTTGCCCCCTTAGGTTCGCTTCTAGTTTTGTAATATCATTCCCATGTAACGAGAGACAAACACTACCATCAAAAGATACTATTCGAGTATTTACGTCATTTTCCTTTTCCATGAGCAAAATCTAAGACCCTAGTCTTTGGAAAATACGTAGAGTCAAAAAAAAGATTTCTATATTATATCCCTGATACCACTGCATGATGGGCTGTTCTCGTGAGAAGCTCTACATGCATTGAAAGGCCTTACACCTTCAACGTGTACGGCCTTTTTGTGTCCATCAAACTTAACGGAGGAAAACCAATGAACACTTATCCACCAGCAGAAATCAAGCGCCTTATCTCAGAATCATTAAGGGAGAAACACGACAGCTACGTGATTCAAGAATTGTTTCAACAGTTCCCGACAACGATAGAACTATTGGAAGCAAGCGAGCAGCAGTTAACCATGATTAAAGGAATTGGAACAAGTAAGGCTCGCCAGATTACGGCTTTGCTTCAACTGGCAAAAGCCTTGACCATTCCCTCACACGATCAAGTTGCAATTCATCGTCCTAAAGAAGTATACGATCTGCTCGCCCCCGACTTGAGACATTCTCCCATAGAACATTTCATTTGCTTATTTCTGAATACAAAAAATCGTGTGATTCATAGAGAAACTATCTCAATCGGTTCGCTGAACGCCACTGTAGTACATCCACGAGAAGTTTTCCGGGCCGCAATCAAACGATGTAGCGCATCACTCATATGCGTCCATAATCATCCTAGTTCAGACCCTACTCCATCGCCTGAAGACATTCAATTAACCAAAAGACTTGTAAGTGCTGGGGAACTCGTCGGAATTGAAACGAAGCGAGCAGAAGTACAGGTAAAACAATATTTGTAATCGTATGTAGGATGTTTATTCTTTGCAAGTACTTTCCGGAGCTAGTATATCGAAATATGCTTCTCAAACTTGTATAAATGGGCTTAATAAAAATGCGGGCTACAACTAGGACGAGTACTGTTGAAGAAACAATCTTAATATTTTCCCAAATAAACTTTGTAACATCCATATAACAAATCTCCGCCTCCTATCATGTTCGTGTTCTATCTTTGCTCCATCCTCAGAAACCGTCCTCGCACGCAACATGTTGTAAGTATATCGCCTATTTCAACTGGGCCATGCGGAGTATTATTCGAATCGTAAAGAATGTCTCTCGTGAATTGTTCCGATTCCATTTCTTCATCCAGATTTGTAATGTTCGTGAGAATTTCATCGCTTCGCTTATTGAAGCATCAGGAATATTCATGATTCATTAAACTCATCAATATCGCGTATTTTTTAGTCTCCCCATTGGACGCTTCACCCCAATATTAAATCCGTTGACTCACTATCCAATGAATCCCATACTTCAGCAAGTGTATATAAATGTACTATAGGCATAAGCTTCAGTGATATCTTTCTCACTGATAAATAATAAAGTATGGCACACTCTACACTAAATAAGTGCGTATCCTTTTTATGATCTAAATGATGCTTTGCATTATTATATGGCTTTATTATTTCCTTCAAATTTAAATATAACTGACTATCAAGTTTAAATTTGGCGAGTGGTGATGCTAAAGCTTGACCTAGAGGGAATCTATCAATATTAAACAACCTCTTTATTAAAGATTCTAAATGTAAGCCACCCATATGAATTATTTCTCTAGTAACCCAGTCGAAATCACCGGGCTGCATTTTTAAGTATGCATAAATTATATTGAATTGGCCGAAATATATCCCGATCCTCAACTTCATATCGCCCAATGCTTCCCTTATTAATATTATGAATTCCTGCACCACCCAATTTCATATCTATTTTTATCATTTCCATAAATAGATTTTTGCGATTTTTACATAGAAGCTATATTCCAAATCTCTTCTGAAGCTAGTAACCTACTCGCAATCGCTATTATTTCATTCTTCAAGACGATCACCCACCCCTGATTTCTTTCTTGGGAAGATGATAAATTAAAATAGCATTGATCATATTGGGAGAAGTTTTTTTATTCTTGTTAATGTCCAAGCCGCAGTTTGTCCAAAGCTATTTACCGTGGAAGTGATAGCACCATAGACAATATCATTCTCAACAAGGTCCATATCTTTAATCTGACTTATATTTGTCTCAGTCAAATCGATTATGACCGGAAACTCATTGGCAGTATCAATTAACGTGACTTCTTTAAAATCTAAATCAACTTCTGCGACAAGATAAATACTTTCTCTTGATATAAGTTCCGTCCCCGGTTTAATCGTAATGTCCAAATTAAATAATTGGGAAAGTGCATTTCGCTCCTTGAAGATCATATCATCAAAATTCTTAATATGCTTATTCTCTGAACCACCTAATTCATTTACAGCAGCAGTCACGATTTCATTGAATTTTTCTAAATTCATACTCTCTTTAAAACCTAAGGAAATTTTCAACATCTCCTTGAAGTCATTCATCACACTTAAAGCTTCTTTTTTTAATATTCCGTTGTCTTTCTTTTTAAAGTTCTGGTTGTAATGAAGACAGTCATTTCTAATTTTACGGATGTCATTCAATAACGTATAAGATTCTTTTGAAATTAGTTTTGATTCATACATTAATTTCAATCTATCCTGTTGTATTTTCGACTCCCATTCGCTCTTGCCAACTTTATGAACTAAATATTTTGTGTAATCTTCCGCTGAGATCCCAATTAACGCAATACAACTGGTATAGAACCTGAATCCCCGCGATATTATAACGTGGATTTCGCAAAATCCGCGTAATATCGCGGTTTTTTGCTATTTATGGCTTGCCAATCTTAGCCATTACACGTTATAATTATAACGTGGAATGGGGAGAT
>NZ_SSOB01000023.1 GCF_004801405.1 Cohnella fermenti | reverse complement strand
TCGGGTGGTCCATTCCTGCCGACGTTGTTCTTTCCTTGACATGAGGCAACCTCCTGCTCGATCTGAAGTAGCCTCATCTTCTCATGTACGGACAGCACTTAGAAGGTGTGCATGGTTTGACGCTTACACAACGCCCCACTCAGAGCATCCATGAGTTGGGGCAGTTTTTTCTTGATTGTACCCTTGACAAGGGATTCGACAACGTCTTGGTTCAAGCAGCCATCCGCCATGATTTGCTGGAGCAACGCGCGTCCGGAAACGCCAAACACATCCGAGATGACGGAAGACAACTTGATGCCTCCCGACTCAAGAACCTTCTGGATCCGGTTCTTTTCCGCACTCGCATGTGAGACCAACTTCTTGCGATGGCGCGTCAGTTCGCGGAGTTCTCGAATGTCGGCAGGCGGAACGAAGCTTCCCTCGATGAGCCCGGAACGCAGTAACTTGGCGATCCACTCGGAATCGGCAATGTCGGTTTTGCGACCCGGAACGTTCTTGATCCGCTGTGCGTTGGCGAGCTTGATGTTCATGCTGCCCTCCAGCACGTGGTAGACCGGTTTCCAGTACACCCCAGTGCTCTCCATGGCGATGTGTGAGCAGTTGGCTTCGGTCAGCCACTCGAGCAGTTCATGCAAACCTTTGGACATGGTGGAGAACGTACGAATTTCTTTCTTTGGCCTGCTATCAAGCGAGCCGGTGAGTAAGCAGGCGACAACGGTGTCCCGGTGAACGTCGAGTCCACAGCAGCGTTCTAAAATGGCTTCCACAGCAAAAATCCCTCCAGTAAGAAGTGATGGAGGGACAGACAGGTCGATGAGAGGCAGGATTTTTTTACACGTGCTCATCACTACTGTGATGGCGACAATGGATTGTGCTCATGACGACCACAAAAAGGTTTTTTGCTCGGGGATATACCACCATTAAAAACCACGTATTCCTCTGCCCCTCTCAACCTTATCTTTGACAAATAAACGGGGAAATAGACTCGCAAAGGCTCCCCTTTTTCATTCATGGATTGTGATCGGCACGATCATGAAAGTTTTTTGAGACAAAACTAAGCAAATCGGATGAACGCTTTACAAGACTGTCTGCGCCGTCTATACTAAGTCATGTCGTCTTCGAGAGGCAATGCTTCGAAGCGTGACATATGCGGACGTGGCGGAATTGGCAGACGCGCTGGATTCAGGTTCCAGTGGGCTAACCCCCCGTGGAGGTTCGAGTCCTCTCGTCCGCACCATCTTAAATCTCTAGGATCTTGAATTCGTCTATTTAGACGGCGTTCAAGATCTTTTTTGCATGCCTGGAATGTGCAACGCGTTGCTGATGACCTGCGCCGACGACATCTTGGAGCTGTAGTTCAGATGGGCATAAATGTTTGATCCGTTCCCCCAACTTGTTCACGTAGATATAATCTGCGTATTCATCGGAATACGATTTTTTGTAGAGCAGCTTATTTCTCTGTTATTCCTCCAACAGTCGCAGAAGTAGTTCCTGAAATGCCGGAACGAGTGGGAGCGTACGGTGACTTGATTTATTTGTTGCCCGGTCTTTGACGACTGTGATTCGTTTACCCTCATAAGATACGGGAATGACCGTGTGCAGTGAAGTGGCTCTTTTTGGGCCGCTCGGTTTTATCGGCGGGATTGGTTAAGATCATGTCCATTTGAAGCGCGTGTTGCAGCGCCTGACGGATATAAGCATGAAAGTGCTGGACGGTACTTGCAGAGAGTGCAGAGAGCTTAAATTCCTCTTAGTACGTACTGGTAGAAGTCGAGCAGATACTTTGTTTGAATCGGTCTGCTCGTTCCGTCCTATGCTATAATTGCACGGGAAGATGCGGTGTCAATTGCCTTATCCTCCAATGCCGAACGATGAGAAACAGCGAGGTGACTGCGCGTGTCCAATCTGCCCCCTTCGCGAGTGGTGTGGGAGTGGAATTGCGAGATGTTTCATACGTCCGAACAGGCTATGGGAACAGGCATATATATGCAAGAAAATACGTTGCTGCTGATAGTCGAAGGCAGGGTGGAGTGGCGGATCAATGGCCAAAGCCAAGTGCTTGAGCGAGGCAGTCTGCTTGGAGCGGAAGCGAATTGTCTGGTCGAATCCGTCGTGTCCGCGGCTTCGCCTCTGCGCGGCTGGAAGCTGACCTTCTCCTTATTTCAATTATCTTCCATCAGCCCTGTCATTCAGCAAGCCCATCTTGTGAACTGGCATGCGCCAGGCGCAAAGAGCCATTGCCTGCAATCGCTTGAAGAAGACGAATTGCTCGCCGTTGAGCGGGAGCTGGAACAGGTTACGCGGAACGTGGACTTGGATGCCATTGTATTGCAGGCCGTGTGCGGCAGACTCATGCTGCTGCTTCATAAGAAGCAACAAATGCTCAGTCAACGTCCGGAGCTGGAGCAAGCGGCGCTGCATATGAAGCGGCAGTACCACGCTGCTATCACTCGCGAGCAACTCGCTTCGCTTGCAGGGTTGAGTGTTTGGCATTTCTCCCGCAAATTCAAGGACGAATACGGCGAGACGCCAATGGATTATTTGAGCCGCATCAGGATGATGAGAGCGCAGGAGCATTTGATTGCGGGCGTCAGGGTGCAGGAAGCGGCACGTCTGAGCGGCTTCGCGGATGTCTTCTACTTCAGCAAGCGATTCAAGCAAAGTATAGGCATTGCGCCTTCCGGTTATATGGAAACGATCGATACACGCAGAATAGCCGCGACTTCATCGCTGCTGGCAGAGTATCTGCTGTCGCTCGGTATTGTGCCGCGGCTTGTGTTGGCGTATATACCGCTAGTTGCGAATCATCAGAGCGAGCTTATGGATCGGTATCAGGTGACAATGCTTGATAGCCCGCAATATTCCGATTGTGCAACGGCGCTCTCCCCTCATTCGCCCGAGCTTATTATTGCGCATCAGATGACCGAGAGCGAGAGGGAGAGCCTTGGCGCCCTTGCTCCCGTTATCCATGCCTTCACCAACGACTGCCGAAGCTTGCTTGCCAGATTGTCCGGCCTGTTCAACAAGCGGGAAGCGGCAGCCCGGCAGTTGAAGAGCATGGAGGGGATTGCGCGTTCGGCGCGACAGCAGCTCATGGCTTGCGGAGGCTCGGATGAGACCGTGCTGATCCTGCGAGTGGAGTCGTCGGGATATCGATATGTTAACAGTCGCCGCGGCTTCGGCGCTTCCTCGATTATTTACGGTGATCTGAACCTGAAGCTGCCGCCGGGATTAGATACGGACAGGGCCGCATGCACTCCAATTACGCCGGATGAGCTGGCTCGGGCCAACCCCGACCATTTGTTTATCGAGAAGCGGGTCTCCCAAGAGGGAGGCGCTGATCGTATGATGGAGCAATTGCAAAGTCACGCCCGCTGGCGCGATATCGCTGCCGTTCGGCATGGACGCGTCTATCCGGTGACGACGAGGCTGTGGGTGAACGGCTGCGGTCCGGTAGGATACGGCGAAATTATTGCGCAAGCGGTGTCATGCATCACCGCGCACAATTGTCCATCTCATTGCACACAGTCCGACATGGAGCAGGGGAGATGAATTTGCTATGATCTTAAATGATAACGATTATCATTACTAGATCAGAGGAGAGAAATGTAAAATGAAACGCGCAACTTTGGCAGTGATTCTTATTCTGACGGGACTTCTGCTCCTGGCTGCCTGCGGCAACGCCGAGCTATCGTCGAGCCAGTCGCCGACGAATGCCTCAACCAATAACGAACAGGCTGATCCTTCCCCGTCTGCGTCGGTGGAACCTGCAAGCACGGATGCTGCAGGCGAGGAGTCGGCCACACGCATGGTAACCGATATGTACGGCGAGATCGAGGTGCCCGTTGCTCCCAAGCGCATGCTGGTGACCAATACCCGGTATGCCGAATATTTGATCGAGATGGGTATCACACCCGCGTTCGTGTTGTATGTAGCGGAATCCGAGCCGGACTTCCGAAGTGAATATTTTACGGAGCATGGTGTGGAGATGATCGAATATCCGCAGTATGAACAAAACTTCGAGTTGCTGGCGAGTCTCGACACTGATCTGATTGTCGTCTCCGGCAATGGTACGGACGAGGCTACCTATGAGCAATTGAGTAAAATTGCGCCGACAATTGCCGTTCCGGGTTCTTTCTTCATGGAGGACGGCATGCCAGCTCTGGCACAGGTGTTCGATGTCGAGTCCGAATACGAGCAAGCCATCGCTTCCTATGATCAGTATGTTCAAGAAGCTGTCGCCAAGCTTTCGCCGTATACGACGGGCAAGACGGTCATGGTGCTGCGTGTCGAACCGAAGCAGTATCGCTTCCTGGGCATGAACAGCGCCGGGGCGAGTCAATTGTTCTATCGCCAGCTAGGCTTCGTTATACCCGAAGCGCTGGAGGGAGGCGAGTCCTGGTTTAATCCATTCTCGCTGGAGATTCTTCCGGAGATCAACCCCGATTATATTTTCATTGAGAAACGGGTTGCCGAAGGATCCGATAGCGATGAGTCATGGAACGATCTGATGAATAATGTGCTATGGAAAAATCTTGATGCTGTCAAGCATAATCGGGTATTCCCGGTTGAAACCAGAGATTTGGTGCAGGGAGAAGGCCCGATTGGCTTCCGTCATCTGATTGATCAGATTGTGACCGATATTACATCGGCTGAGTAAATGGAGACGCGCATTCATGGATATCTATGACTTGACCATCGTCGGGGGCGGCCCAGCGGGTATGTATGCGGCATTCTACAGTGGCATGAGAGCAATGAAGACGAAGCTGATCGAAGCGAAGCAAGAGCTTGGAGGCTTCATGAGGATGTATCCGGAGAAGACGATCTGGGACGTTGGCGCCGTGGGGCCTGCCCGATGCGAGGAGTTAATCGCAGTATTGGAGAAGCAGGCTCGAACCTTCCATCCGACTATTGTGCTGGAGCAGGAAGTGCATCATCTTCATCGTCGGGAAGACGGCGTTATGGTGCTGACCAGCGGTTGCGGACAACAGCATCTCACGAGAACGGTGCTTCTCTGTGCAGGCAGAGGCATAATAGACCGGCAGAAGCTGGAGCTGGAGGGCGCCAATCAATACGAGGTATCGAACCTTTATTACACCATTACCGACGTTGGCTCCTTCCGCGGGCAGCATGTGCTGGTGTCCGGCGGGGGCAATTCCGCAGTCGATTGGGCCAATGAGCTGCATGATCACGGAGCGAAGGTTACGGTCGTTCATCGTCGCGAGCAATTCGATGCGTTGGAGTACAACATCGCGCGTATGCACGAGCATGCCCAAATTCTGACGCCTTATACGCTGCATCGCCTGCATGGTCAGCAAGAGAGCATTGAGAGCGTGTCATTGATGAATACCGTCGATGGTACGATTCACCGGATGGCGGTTGATTCGGTGGTTGTGAACCACGGGTATAAACGGGATTACGGTCCGCTGCTCGAATGGGGATTGATACAGGAGAATAATGGCATACGAGTGAATGAGCGCATGCATACGGACGTTCCCGGCGTATTCGGGGCGGGGGATTTCGTTGACTATGGCAGCAAGGTTCGCTTGATCGCTGGCGCTTTTAACGATGCGGTGCTCGGCGTCAACAGTGCACTGCATTATTTGGACCCCGTTGCCAGCAAGCAGCCCAGTGTGTCGTCACATAATGTCCGGTTTCGTGAGCTGAATCGCAAGCTCCGGGAACGGAGCCGGGACTAGAACCGCATGCTGCTGTCGTGCTGTTTCACTATTATCCGCGGGCTGGATGATCATCCGGACAACCGGTGTTCGAGCGACACAAAGCCGACGAATCTATGAATTTCCTCATAGGCTCGTCGGTTTTGTATTTATGACGACCGTGGCCCGCGAGCGAATTCCGAAGGAGTCATTCCGGTCTTCTTCTTAAAGGTCTTGAAGAAGTAACTGGTGCTGTTGAACCCGCACAGGGCGGCGATATCCTTCAGGTCTTCCCGGCCGTCCTCCAGATAGGACTTGGCTCTGTCCAGTCGGGCATCGGACAAATATTCGGCGAAACCGATGTTGACCTCGTTCTTGAACAAGGTGCTTAAGTAAGCGCCACTGATGCCGATCCGGTCCGCCACTTGGGTGAGCGAGATATTGTCCGACAGATGGCTGCGGATGTAACGAATCGCTTGAACGGTATAGTCGGAGTAGCTCCCATTCTCGTCGGCCCGAGCCAGATCGAAATAACGAGCAAACAGCGAATGGAACCACCCTTTGACTTCCTCGAGAGTCTCGAACGCGGCTAGCCTCTCGTGCGGAGGGACGGCGTCCGCATAGAGCATGCTTAGATCCGAACGAATCTCGCGGAACGCGCGGTGCAGCAAGCTTAACAGATCGTTAAACAACAGTTGGCAGCCGTTCATGCTGAGCGCCGCGGCTTTGATCCGCGCGAATAGATCGTCCAGGACGGCGAATAAGCCTGCTGAATCCCGGGTTCTCAGACAGGAGGTCATGCTTTTCTCCGTCTCGATCTCGAGTCCCGCGAACGAACCGCTATCCTTGACGAATGACGCGCTTCGGAGCACCACGCTTTTGCCCAGATGGAACCGGTCCTGCAGCTGCTTCTCCGCTTGCGCATAGCCTTGAGGAATATGCGTCGGCGTCGGGCATGACGGTCCGATGCTGAAGCTGGCGGATAGGTTCAGGAAGGTTCGGAGGCAGCCTGCAATGCGCGAGATCGCATCGCCAACCGACCGGTCGACGGCGCTCTCGCTGCGCAGGCCGGGGAACGAGATCAGGATGGCGAACCGGTCTCCCCCGATATGGCACACCGCGCCGTTGCCGAGCTCGCCCAGGATCTCCTCGACGATATTCAAGATGGAGAATCGCTCGAGTTCGGTCGCTTTCAACGTAGCGCGCGATTGGCGTGCCCGATAGTTGTCGATGGACAGAATGACGGGGACGAGATGCCGGGGATCCAGCTTCAAGTTCAGAGTCTGAACATGATGTTCGAATTCCTCGGGACTGTAATGAAACCCCGCGATCAATTGGGCGATAAATCTTGTGCGCAAGGCGAGGAACTGGTTCGCGTCCGGGCGTTCGCCGCCAGCCTGCCAGGGCCGGGCATCCAGCACGTCCTTGACACGGAACAGCGTTGCGCCAAGCTCTTCCGGATTCAGTCGGTGCTTAAGCAGGTAGTCGACGGCGCCGTTGCGCAAGGTGCCCTTCACGTAGTCGAAGTCGTCGTAATTGCTGAGCATGACCATTCTGCAGCGCGGGAACCGCCGGGCCAGCTCGTCCGATAACTGCAGGCCGTCCATGACCGGCATGCGCAAGTCGGAGACGACCAAGTCGGGGTTCTCCCGTTCGACGATCTCCAACGCTTCGGCACCGTTCGCAGCTTCTCCGCACAACGCGAATCCGTGCTGCCGCCAATCGAGCATCAGCTTCAAATTCGTCCGTACGAGCAGTTCATCGTCAACGAGCAGAGCTTTATACATAGCGTTGCGCCTCCTGCTCGGTCAGGATCGGAACGCTTAACTCTACCGTCGTGAATCGATGTTCCTCGCTCCAGATGCTCAGCCCGTACGGTTCTCCGAACAGGGTGCGGATACGGGATTGAACGTTGGCCAGCCCAATGTGGCGTGCGCCTTGGGACGGAGAGTCGAACGCTTCAAGCTGGGCGGCGTTCATGCCGACGCCGTTGTCTTGAACCCTCATGATCAGCCGCTCTTCGCTTACGAACAGCTTGATATGAATCGCGCCTTGCGTCTTCAGCGGAGCGATGCCGTGCAGCAGCGCGTTCTCCGCAATCGGTTGAAGCAGCATCTTCGGAATCATCAACTCCTCCACCTCTTCCTCCATGCTGTAGTGAACCACGAATTTATCGCTGTAACGGAATTTCTGGATACTGAAATAATCTCTTAAATAATCGATTTCTTCCTTCGCGCAGACGAACGACCGGCCATCCATCTGCGCGTGCATCAGGCTTGACAGCGATTCGGCGACCAGCTTGATGTTATCGGTTCCTTGCAGAATGGACAGGAACTTGATCGTGTTAAGCGTGTTGTGCAGGAAGTGGGGATTGATCTGAGCCTGCAGCGCACGGATCTCCGCCCGGCTTCGCTCGCGTTCGGTGGATCGGACTTCGGCGACCAGTTGGCGGATTCTGCGGGTCATCGAGTTGAATTGGTTATAAAGTTGGCCGATCTCATCCTTGGACTTGATCTCGATGGAGATGTCGAGGTTGTTCCGGGACACTTCCTTCAATGCGCGGCTCAGCCTCAACAGGTTCCGGGTAAGGAACGAGGAGAGAAGCAGGATAACCAGAATGGCCGCGGCGGAGAAAAGAAGCGAGACGTTCAGCATCTTATCACGCGTGGACGAGGAGCCGGCGAGCAGACTCGATTTAGGAATCAGGACCATCGTCGTCCAATGGGTGAAGGAGGAGCTTCGATAGACGGCGTACATGTTCCCTGTCGACAAGCGCGAATAGAAGCTCCCTCCATCGGCATCCAGACGGGCGACTAGCGAAGCGAGATCGGACTCGGTCAAGCTTAGGTTCGGCTGGTCGAGGACGGGCTGGCCCGTTTGCGTATCGAAAATAAGGACGTTCCCGGAATTGCGAATGTTGGTGGCGAACAGGTCTTCCACGACTTCGTAATCGACGTCGGCCGCGACGAAGCCGATGGTTCGCCCGCCGCCGCGAATCGGCCGCGCGATCGTGATGACCTTCCCCTTGCGCGCATCCGCGCTGCTGACGAGGCGAGGATTCGAGTGAGGAGGCCAGAGGATGGCCTCATTGCTCGGGCCCGTCAGCTCGCTAAACGACGGCTGCGACCGCAGAATGTCGAACGGAGTCGTCACGCCGTACTCGATCGTATGCCCAGCCAGATCGGAGATCGTGATTCCCGTCAGGTAATGCTTGAACATGGACACGTTGACCAGGTAGTTCTGAATGTCCCGCTCGGTTTGAATAAGCTCCTGCTTGTCCATGACGTCGTATTCTCCGATGTACTTGCGCACGAGGGCGTTCATGTATTCTCCCGTATTCACGGATAGCAGCGCCACGATCTTGTCGATGTCGCGCAGAGTCGTCTCCAGATTATCGTTCGAGACGTTAATCATCGCCGCGGTCGCCTGACCCGCTTGCCGCTCGGCATCGGCCGTCGAGTTGGCGTACCACATATAAACGGTAACGGACATAAACGTGATGAACAAGAGAAGAATGATGGCGGAGAGCTTGAATTTGATGCTGTTCAGACGGAGGCGAAGCGGCCGGTTCATCGGATCATCTCCATTTCCTCGTGGTGGCGGGAGCTCGTATTTAATAAAAATAAAGCGTTTTTAAAGAAAATACAATCCTTCCGAATTGGGATATTCGTTATATTCTTAATGCAACGGATAATAGCTGACAAGGGGCGAGAACGATGCAACAACGGAAAAAAAAGCTGATTCTATCCGCACTCTCGGCAACGATGGTATTGACAATGGCGGCTTGCGGTTCGAACGACAAGGAAGAGGGAGGAGCGTCTCAGGCGGCGTCTCAGGCAGCGTCGGAATCGGTATCGACGGCTTCCGGAGATAAGCCGCAAGAGGTTAAGACGCTGTCGCTGCTCATGTTCACCGACTGGTATACGCCAGGCTGGCAGGCGCTGGAGAAATATATCGGCGATCATTCTTCGGAGCTCGGCTTCAAGCTGGATATTCAGAAGATTGCGGGCGGAAGCCAAGGCGAGCAAATCCTGAAGACGAAGATCGCCACGAACGACCTTCCGGACCTGCTGCAGAACTATGGGCCGAAGTGGATGGACCAGAACGCGAATGCGCTTGACAAGCTTGTCGATCTGACCGGGCTGGGCAGCTTGGCGGATTATGACGAGACGGCAATGGATGGGGTATACAAGTACAAAGGCAAGTATTATTCCGTTCCGATCGATGCGACGACCTTGATGGGCGTGTTCTACAACAAGAAGGTGTTCGCCGAGCTGAAGCTGACGCCTCCGACTACGTGGGACGAGTTCCTGACCGTCAGCGAGAAAATCAAGGAAGCGGGCAAGACGCCGGTTTATTACTCCGGCAAGGATACGTGGACGCTGCAGACGATCCCGCACTTCGGCTTCTCGCAGGATATCGTGAGCAGCGGCAAGTCGTTCCCGGACTTCTGGGAGGACATGAACACGAACAAGAAGCATTACGCGGAGCTGACGAACTTCATCGATACGATCAAGAAGTCCAAGGAGCTTATCGATAAAGGGTACGTGAACAAGTCGTATCTGTCGGATACGTACGATTCCGCGCAGCAGGCGATAGCGGACGGCACGGCGGCCATGCACGTCAACGGATCTTGGTTCATCGGCGAGATCATCAAGAAGTTCCCGGACAAAGTCGACGACATCGGCGCGTTCCCGTTCCCTCTGACGGGCGACAACTATGTGAATATCTCGCCTCCGGGCTCCTTGTCGGTGACAACATCGGCGAAGGACGTCGAGCTTGCGAAGCGCGCGGTCGACTTTATCGCTTCGGCGGAGGCGCAGCAAGTATACGCGGAAGCGCAGCCCGGCATCTATCTGAACAAGAAGGTAGACGTACAGTTGTCGCCGGCCATCGCCGACCTGAATCAAGCGTTGAAGGACGGGAAGGGCATCCTGCACTGGCAAGGCAACGGAGAACTGTATCCGTACGGTTCGTTCGACAAGTTCATGCAGGATTACTACGTCGGCGGCAAGACGGCTGAGGAAGTGGCGCAGGCTCTTGACGAAGAGACGGCCAAGAACGCGAAGTCCAAAGACGATCCGAACTGGAAATAAAGCCGATCGCCCCTCACTCCATCCGCCTGGAGGGGCGATTCTCTACATAAATAGGAGTGGAGAAAGATGAAATCAACTAGAAACAAGCCCTACACGTACGCTCTCATCCTGCCGGGAATTTTGCTGTACGTCGCTTTTTTTCTCGTGCCGTCCCTCTTCGGAGGCGTCCTGTCGTTCGCGAATGTCGACCGGTTCTCGTTCTCGGCCATTCGATTTGCGGGCTGGACGAACTTTATCAACGTGTTGACCGACGACTATCTAAGCGCGGCGATCCGCAATTCGTTTATCTTCGCTTTCTCCACGACCCTTCTTAAGGTCGGCATCGGCATGGCGCTCGCCGTCTTCCTTAATCGGAAGCTGCGTACCAAAAATTATTTGCGAACGGTGGCCTTCCTGCCTGCGGTGCTCAGCACGGTGGCGGTCGGCGTCTTCTTCACTTCGGCGCTGCACCCGACGACAGGCATGATCAATCGGTTTCTGTACGCGGTCGGGCTCGATGCGCTGGCTCAGGACTGGCTGACCAATCCGCATCTGGCCATATATTCCCTTGTCGGTATCGAGACCTGGAAGTGGTCCGGCTTTACGATGGCGATTCTGCTTGCGGGGCTTCAGTCGATCTCCCATGACTATTACGAATGCGCCGATATCGAGGGGGCTTCCGGCTGGCAGAAATTCCGCTCGATCACGTTCCCGCTTGTGCTCCCTTACTTCAACAACGCGCTTATCGTCAATCTGATCGGCGGGCTTAAGGTGTTCGATCTCGTGCAGGCGGTAACGCAGGGAGGACCAGGCTCGGCGACGGAAGTATTCGGCACGCTGGTGTTCAAGTCGTTCGGCAGCGGCCGATTCGGCGAAGGGGCCGCTGCGAGCATTCTGCTATCGCTGATCGTCATCGCGATTACGCTGCCAACGTGGAAGCTTATTTCTCGCAAGGAGGTGGAGCTATGAGCCGCCAGCGGTCGCGTTGGGCAGCGGAATCGGCAGGCATTCTTGCGAGTCTGCTCGTCGTCTTGCCGCTATTTTTTGTCGTCGTCAATTCGTTTAAGGATAAAGCCGGCGCGGCGGCCATGAGCCTCGCTCTGCCTAAGAAGTGGTACTTCCTGGACAATTATTCCGAGATGATAGACGCCGGAGGAGTGCTGACGGGGCTGAAGAACAGCGCGATCGTCACGTTCATTACGGTGGCGGCTCTGGTTATCCTGTCCTCGATGACCGCCTTCACGCTGCAGCGGAAGAACACGCGGATGTCCGGCCTGCTCTACTTGCTCGTACTGCTAGGCCTGATGATTCCGCTGCAGATCATTCCCGCGTACTTCGTTACTTACTATTTGCATGTCCAAACGTACCTGGCAGCCATCGTCATGCTTGTGGTGACGAATTTCTCGTTCGGGACGTTCTTGTACACCGGATTCTTCAAAAGCATTCCTCGCGAAATCGACGAATCGGCGATCATGGACGGGGTCGGGCCCTACGGGCTGTTCTTCAGCATTATTTTCCCGCTCCTTCGACCGGTGACCGTCACATTGATCATCATTGCGTTCATGGGCGTATGGAACGACTTCGGAATTACGATTTATTTCCTGAACAGTCCCCGGAATTTCACGGTGACGCTGACCATATTCAACTTCCTTGGCACGTACAGCTCGGATTGGAACCTTATCTTCGCGAACGTCGTGCTGGTATCGGCGCCCGTCGTATTGGTCTATCTGCTGCTGCAGCGGCACATTATCGACGGGATGACCGCAGGGTCCGTCAAGGGATAAAGGAGAGAAGCCGAATTGTTCGAACAAGAAGGAGAATGCTATCGAATTTCGCTAGCCGGGGCCAGGATCACCGTCGAAGGCGAGTACATGACGCTCGCCTTAGGCGGGAAATCTTATGCCGTATGTTTGAATCCGATTTTAGACGGATTCCCGTTGCCGGTCTCGTCGTGGAAGCGGGAAGGGGAATCGCTGTTGGGAGAGCTCCCGGACGTCCGATTCCGCGTGAAGCTGACGGCCGGGGAATCGCAAATCGAATATACTCTCGACGGGACCAGCTCGTTCCATGGCGAGATTCGCTATTTCGCCGGAACGGAGTGGACCGATTCCGTCGTCCGGGGTTTTCTGCCGGACCATTACAATCGGGTATTCCAGTCGGGGGAGTCGGCGGAATTCTCGTTCGGCGCGGCGGCCAAGGAATCGCAATTCGATCGCGGGCTGGAGCGGATCTGGATGACGTGTCCGGCCCCGAAGACGCTGGCCTTCCGGGATAAATGGGCGGACGAGGGCCCGTGGTGGGGCGTTATCGTGCCCGATCCGCTTCCAACCTATGAGACGATCGCGGGGTTCCGACAAGGCCGCTTTGATCTTGCGTTCACTCACTTCTGCGGGGTGGCCTACAACGGCCGGTTTCCCAAGGTTCAATTCCACTTCGGACTCGATTCGGAGACGGCGGTTCTGGATCGCTACGTGGATTATTATCGGGAGAACGGGTATTTGCGGGAGCGCGGGCAAGGATTCGAATGGTGGAGCCGCCCTATCTTCTGTACCTGGGGGCAGCAGGAATATCTGGAGGGCAGTTGCGACTTCGAAGCTAACCCCATGACGGAATCCTCGTTGGCCGATTGGGTGGACCGCTTGGAGGAGAAGACGGGCGGCCATCCGTTCACGCTGATCGTCGATTCCCATTGGTTCGATCATTATGGGGAATACGGCGTACACCCCGGGCGATTCGGCAACGTTGCCCGGTTCCGCGGCCTTATCGACTCCTTTAAAGAGCGCGGGCATAAGGTCGTGCTCTGGTACACGCCTTTATGGGTATCGAAGACGTCCCGCTTGGTCCGCGAGCACCCCGAGTACCTGGTGAAGGACTTGGACGGGAATCTGGGCCGAGTCACGAATACCGAAATTTACGACTTCGTCTATCTTCTCGATTGCTCTCGCCGGGACGTGCGGGAACATATCCGCGGCACGGTGCGTTATCTGCTGTCGGAAGAGGAAGGATGCCTGAACGCGGACGGCTTTAAGATCGACATGAATTATTACGGTCCGGTCGGAGGCAAGCACGCTATCGACAACTATGATTGGGGAATCGGAGAGAAGCTCTGGTACGAGCTCATTCGATTCATCGGGACGGAAGCGGAATCGCTCAAGGCGGATGCCTTCCTGACGCTTAGCGGGGCAGAACCGTACTTGCAGCCTTGGGCGCCTGCGCAGCGGCTTAACGATCTGTTCCCCGTCGTGCCGGAGTCGCCCGATCCGTGGTATCGGCGAGCCGCGCTGGTCAACAAGATGTTGCCCGGCGTGCTGATCGACGTAGACGGGTGGCCGAGCGCCCGAACCCGGTCGGCTGAATACTGGATGGTGTCTCCGACGTTCGGCGTTCCGGTCACATACCACCTGGATGGCTTCGATACGAAGGAGAAGTTCGGCGAGGCCGACTTCGCTCGGATGAGGGCGGCGTGGAATGTTTATTCGAATGCTCCGATTACGACGGATATGGCCGTCCATATCGATCCGGACCGCCGCACGTTCTACCGAAAGTACAGATCGGGGCCGCTTGCGGGCTTCTTCTCGGCGATTGCCTTGCATAATAGCTGTCTGCTTACCTACAGCGAGAACCTCTTGATGGCGGCTTCGATAGCCGATATGGTCGTGGAAGCGCCGTTGCCTCCGGGAAGAACGGTCGCATCCGCCTACAAGAGGATGAGCGGGATAAACGTCCTCCTCGATTGGGAAGAGAACGGCGAGGCCGGAACCGTTCGGTTCCGGGTGGAGGATTGCGGCAAAGGGATTGAGGCAATCGTCTTGGAATTAGCGGAAGCGGAGAGGGGCGTCTGACATGAGGAACAGAAACGAGATTCAAATTCGCGATCCGTTCGTCTTGCCGGTGCCGGAAGAGGGAGTCTACTATTTATACGGTACGACAGACCGAAACGCATGGTCCGGCCCCGGTACCGGCTTCGATGTTTATCGCAGCAGCGACTTGGAGCGGTGGGAAGGGCCGTTCCCTGCGTTCCGGCCTGAGGAAGGCTTCTGGGCGAACGAGAACTTCTGGGCGCCGGAGGTTCATGTCTGGCGGGGACGCTATTACATGTTCGCCAGCTTCAAAGCAGAAGGGCAGCGGCGCGGCACGCAGATCTTGTCCGCTGCCGATCCGCTCGGTCCGTTCCGGCCCGTTACGGATCGGCCGCTAACGCCGCCCGATTGGGAATGCCTGGACGGCACGCTCTACGCGGATAGGCAAGGGAATCCCTGGATCGTCTTCTGCCGGGAATGGCTGCAGGTGACTGACGGAGAGATGTACGCCATGCGGCTGACGGAGGACCTGACCGAGCAGGCGGGAGAACCGTTCAAGCTGTTCTCGGCGACCGAGGCTCCGTGGGTGAGGAGCACGACATACGAGATGCCCGGTCGGGAGGCGGTTTACGGTTACGTGACGGACGGTCCGTTCCTGTTCAGCACTGCCGAAGGGGAGCTCTGGATGCTGTGGTCGAGCCATGGGGACGAAGGATACGCGATGGGCATCGCCAAGTCGGCTTCCGGGGAGATTCAAGGTCCTTGGATTCAAGAGGAAGAACCGTTCTTCCGGCGGGACGGCGGGCACGGCATGCTGTTCGCGGATTTGAACGGGCAACTGACGCTGGCGCTGCATTGTCCGAACCGGACGCCGGATGAACGTCCAATCTTCTACCCGGTGCGGGCGGAAGGAGAGACGCTTATGCTGTCGGAAGAGGCTTACAGAACGATATCCTATTCAGGAGGCTGATCCACTTGAAGAAATTATCGATTCGGCTCATACGTCTGCTCATCGCAGCGGCATTGTTCGTCGCTCCGTTCGGCGTGGCCGTTCCCGAGACGAACGCCGCCGGTACGGTGACGGCGTATAGCGCTCCGGCTGGCGCGCCGCGCTCCTATGATTTTACGGTCGATGCCGGGGGCAGCTCAATCGACTTATATGGAGACAACAATGGCTGGGGCCAAACAGTATCATACGGCTACTTCGACATGACCGGCTCCGTGACGGTGGCGGTGACGGTCAACTTCTCCTTTTCCTCGTATAAGCTCGCTCCCGCGTCTCTTGGCCTAACCTCCACCCGGAGCGGGAATACGATTCAGTTCACGTTAAACGGGCCGACGAACGTATCGCTTATTTTGGACGGAGACTACCAGGGACGTACGCTTCACTTGTTCGCCAGCGCTCCCGATCCCAGCGTTCCGAGTCCGACCGACCCGAACGTCATCTATATCGGACCCGGCTATTACGACTATTCTTCGACTCCGACCACGACGATTACGGTCGGTTCGGGTAAGACGCTCTACATCGCCGGAGGAGCGTTCCTTAACGGGCATATCGAAGTGCGGGGAGCCTCGAACGTCGCGATCCGGGGCCGGGGAATCGTCAGCATGGCCTACACGTCGACTTATTTGAATCAACCGATCAGCGTCTTGTCGAGTACGAACGTCCAGATGAGCGGCATTATCGTGGATCGAAGAATTGGGTCCTGGTCGAGTCTTATCGACAACAGCAGCCAGGTGAGCGTCAGCGACTACAAAGTTGTCAGTCCGACTTATGCAAGCACGGACGGGCTGAACCTCGTCAATTCCCATGACGTGACGATCGATCGTTCCTTCTTCCGCACGGCGGATGATTGCATCGCGATTAAGGGCGTCGTTACGCCGGGGTACAACGCGAGCGACAATCCGGCGAACGGGGCGCCTAATTACAACATAACCATTCAGAACAGTCAATTCTGGAGCGATGCCAACGACGTATGGGCGCTCGGAGCGGAGACGCAAGCCGCGTACTACGAGAATATCCGATATATAAACAATGACGTCCTTTACAGCTTTGACGACCGAGACAACCATGGGGTTATCCAGGACCGGGCTGTCATGGACATCACGGCGCTGAACGGGACTCAGTTCCGGAACATCCTATACCAGGATATCCGAGTCGAGCAGAGCGTCAGGCTCGTCAATCTATCGTTCGCGGACAGCTTCTGGTTCGGCTCGCTGCCGGGCAACCAGAGTTACCCGGGGCTGATCAGCGGCATTACGTTCCGGAACATTACCGCCGAAGGTACCGGCTCGAACGAGATCCGGCTGTGGGGCTGGGATCAAGGCAAGCCGGTCAGCGACGTCTTGTTCGAGAATGTATCGGTTAACGGGCAATATCTAACCGATTTAGGAGCTAAACCGTTTAACGTAAACGGCTTCGTGAAGAATGTCGCCGTCAGGCGCTCGACCGATCCGGTCGATGCTTACATCGGCGGGCTGGATTTCTCCTCCGTTCAGGGCTACAAGCAATGGTCTTACCTGGAGTGGAACGGAACCGGTTATCAGAGCATGACATGGAGCGCGGCGGATAACAAGTGGAAGGGAACGGGCTCGTATATCGGAATGTGGGGGCCGAATTTTATTCATCCGGAGAATAACGACGCGGTCAAAGCATGGCAGGCGCCGAGCGCGGGCACGATCCAGATTAAGGGCACCGCGGCCAAGTGGGATGCGGGCGGCGGCGACGGCGTACGGATCAAGATCATGAAGAACAATACCCAGCTGTGGCCGGCGACCGGCTGGCAGGCGATCGCGGCAACCGATCGGCTCGGCGTCCAGTTCGGCATCATCGAGAACGTCGCGGTCGGCGACTTCATCTATATCGTCGTCAACAAGAACGGAACCGACAGCTATGACACGACCGTACTGGACGCTATGATTACCTACAAGCCGGTCTATAACGCATCGACGGACTTTCTGTCCTATCAGGGCGGATGGAACTGGAATTACCTGCAGGGCAACGCCGCTTCGTATACGAGCATGAGCTGGAACGCGACAGACCGAACCTGGAGAGGGACGAATACCTGGAACCTCATCCATGACGGGGGCTTGATGCACCCGGATGCCGACGACACCGTGAGGGCATGGACGGCTCCGGTATCGGGCACGATCAGCGTGACGGGCACCGCCAGGAAGCAGGACACGAACGGAGGAGATGGCGTTCGGTTCAAGATCCTGAAGAATACCGCGCAGCTATGGCCGGCAAGCGGATGGCAGACGATCGCATTCAATGACGCAACGGGCGTCAGTCATGCCTTGACCGTCAGCGTGACGGCCGGCGATGTGCTTTACTTCGTGCTGAACAAGAATGCGAGCAATAGCTTCGACACGACTTACTGGAGCCCGACAATCACGTATTCATAGCGGGAACAGCCCCCTCAAGCTCCGTGATCATGGAGTTTGAGGGGGCTGAAGCCATTCTGCGTACCAGGTAAAACGCTCAATTTGTTCTTTACAAACCATCAAATTATTATCAATAGAGGTCTAAAGTCCCTGTTTCGTTGACGGTACATATTAAAAATAGAGGGTTTTGACGAAGAGCGTTGTGGAGGGGACATGCGCACATCTTCGTTCTTGGCAGGGATATTTACTTTATAGGGGAAGATATCTATGTTATACCAGAGTTGGAAACGTCTTGGGATTATTAAGGGAGCGATACTTGGTTGCGTGTTGTTGCTCTTGACAACGTTGCTGCCTGTTGCATCGGCTGTCGCAGATGAGATTGATAGCGAGGTGTCGGAAGAGGCTTCAGTGCATATCGGGACTGACCAGCAAGCGGCAGTCACTTCAACGCAGCAAGACGAATTGAGTGGCAATTGGGCGGAAGAGACACTGCGTCAGTGGCTGGCGGGAGTCGATTACTCGCGAGGAACTGGCGGTTGTCATTGCACGATTGTTGTATGTCGAGAACACTGATCTTTCGGGGTTGTCCGTTTTTGTCGACAGCGATCAAATCGCGAGCTGGAGCGCGCCGGCGGTTGCCTGGCTTGTAGAGAAGCAGTTGCTTAAAGGTTATCCCGACGGAACCTTCCGGCCGAAGCAGTCGCTGACCCGGGCTGAAGCTGTAACCGTGCTGACGAGAGCGCTTGCCCTGTCCCAGCCGGCACTACGCTGTTCCAGAAGGCGGGGACATATGGTTCGGCCGATAATACGACTGTTATCAACGGGAATGCGGTTGTCGCTGCCGCGGATGTAACACTGCAAAATCTGGTAATTAAAGGAGACCTGTTGTTGACGGAAGCTGTTGGCGAAGGCGATGCATTCTTCCGGGGAGTTACCGTTGAAGGTGCAGTAATTGTGCGCGGCGGCGGTGAGAACTCGGTTCATTTCGAAGACTCGGTTCTCGTCAGAATCGTGGTGGACAAACCGACAGGCACCGTGCGTATTCTGGTAGCCGGAGCCAGCAGCGTAGAAGAGGTTGTTGTTCAATCCTCCGTGAAGCTGGAAGAGTCGCATCTGACGGATATCGGCTTCAAAAACGTCTCGTTGGCAGAAACATTGCCGGTCGGATCCCAAGTTGAACTGAGCGGGCATTTCGAGTCGATGTCGGTCATGTCTGCCGATATTAAGGTAAACCTGACCAGCGGTGCGATTGATGAATTGCATGCGTATCCTGCTGCTAGCGGGCTGGAGCTCGAAATGGCGGCCAATGCGATCATTGCCGATCTGGTTCTGGATGCGCTTGCGAATGTGACAGGGGAAGGCAAGGTGACGCGGGCTACGCTGAGTCCGGAGGCGGCTAGCGATTCGGCAACGGAAGGAAGCGGGAGTGCGAGCAGCACTGATGGAGGTTCAACGCCCGAGCCCCACTCCGAGTCCGGACCCTCACCCGTCGGAAGACGAGCCGATCTTTATAAGCTTGGCGATTGAGGGCGGAGATATCGTGCAGCGATACTCGCCTGATGAGGATTTTGCACCGGAGGTAGCCGAATATCTGACGGTAATTGTGCAAGTGTTCGCCGATGCAGAAGACAGCAAGCCCTTATTCGGCGGATGTACATTGTATTCAGGCTCGAGTTGCACCATTCCAAGCGCGTATGTGCCAGAGGCTGAAGATGAGTGGTACCTGAAGGTGTTCGACGGCGAAGAATTGGTAGCTGAAGGCCCGTTTGTTATTGCATGGAGCGATGCGACGCGCTTCGATGCAGTAGATGGCATCACCGCAGAGGCGGTTGCGCCCGCAGATTGGGCTGAGCGCTGTGAATACTGCTATCTGGATGGCTTGGCATCCATGATCATGCTATCGATTGATAGGGAGAAAGTAATTGCCGCCCAGCCGGAGGCTCAATTTTTCCCTACTTTCACCGAGTTGGTCTCTGTGCCGCAGAGTGAATTTGTCGACGACTGGAAGCTGGATCACTTCAAGTACATTTACGGTCGCAGCGGGCTGCAGAGCTTGACTGATGAGTATCAGGGCGACACGATCCAGTTGCCGGTGACTACCTATAGCAACTCGGATGATCTCATTTCGTACGTTGTGCTGTATGAAGAAGATTATGCACCGATCGGCTACTATTCGAGCGTGCATGCGATGACGACGGCAACCCTGGCGGAGAACTTGACGCCGACGAATTTGTGGCAGCCGCTTGGCGGTTACGGCGACGGCATTGACCCGGACTATTCAGACGGATATGTGGAACCCTGCACGGAAGGTCCGGAGATTTGCAGCAATGCTCAACTGAACGATTTAACTGTCGAAGGCTATACCCTGTATCGACAAGAGTTCGGAAAAGATACTGAACTGTTCGAATACGACAAGGGGACGTTAGGGTATACGATTGCTACGGATCGTACCAAGGGTGCGCATACAGTTACCGTCACGGTAGACGCACCGGCGTATTCGACCGTCAATTACGCAGTGAATGCATCGGGCTTGGTGATTAAGACGGGGATGCTTGCTGCGGGACAGCAGACGATTGCCATTGATGTGCGGCCGGGTGTCGACTACAAGCTTGAACTGTATGTTACAAGCGGGGACAGCATTTATTACAAAAACTATCAATTAAACCTGAACTACCCGCGCACTTTGCAAGAAGGATTTATTTTGGAGATTAATAAAGAGAAGGCTGCCGCACGGGAGTAGTCCCGACGGCAGCCTTCTTATCATTTATCGACCAAATTCCGGCGCGCACGAAACTAGGTGCTGATGATAACGGGACCGGGGCTGGACGGAACAAAAGAAACCGTTTACACTAAAAAGAACTGCTGGGGCAGGAACTGTTCGTTGACCGCTTCCGCCGTGGGGGGCATACGAATGTTTGTTTTTATTAAAAATTGGAGCTTTGGCATATGGCCCAAGCTTGTCCTTATTTTTTTGCTTGGCATTCTACCGCTGTATGGATTGAGTCTGGCGATGTCCCATTCCGGCACGAGCACGGTTCAATCCAGCATTACCAAGTCCGTGGGGGCGAGCCTGCAGTATTACCTTAGCTCGTTCGAAGCCGAAATGCAGAAGATCAGCGACCTCAAACAAGCCTATATCGCCGACGACGATTTTCAGAAGCTGTCCGATCTGGCCCCCTCGATGAGCCCCTTCGAGCAAACGCAATCCATCCTGCGCATTCAGGACCGCCTGGATTTGTTGAAGACATCGAGCCTCTATGTTGACGAAGTCAAGGTTTATTTCCCTATGCTTCATCGCACGATCTCCACCGATAATTACTATGGGGTAATGGAAGAAAGCGAGATATCTGCATTGGTCCTGGCACAGAATAATCACTGGACCTTGTTCCATTCGCAGGATAAGCTCTTGATGGCCCAGGTATACCCGGAGCCAGCCCAGCCCTCCTTCGAGGTAGGATTCGCGCTGGAGATCGAACTGTCGATTCCGAAGATTAGAGAGCAGTTGAATCGAACGCTCCTATCCGGCAGCGGTGGAGCGATGCTTGTGGATCGGAACGGCAACTGGGGGGTAATCGGAGGAGACGGGGAGCGGTTGGCCGAGAGCTTCGACGATTTTTTGAAGCGGCCGGAATTCCAGGGTGTAGACAGTGCACAGGGGACGGTCCAAGACGCGAGCGGAGAAAGCTATCTGGTTACATTCCGTTGGTCCGAGTTGCTTGATGCCGTGGTCGTGATCGGTGTTCCGAAGCATGAGGTGCTGGGGCCGCTGGAGAAATATCGGCTCTGGTATCGCTATCAGTTGTTGCTCACGATTGCTGTCATATTATTTTGCTCATACTGGATATTTCGGCTCATTCACCGCCCCCTTCGCAAGCTGCTGAGTGCATTGCGCCAGGTGGAGAGGGGCCAACTGGACGTTCAGATCTCGGATCGTTCAAGGGATGAGTTTAAGTATTTGTATCTCCAGTTCAACCAGATGACCGACCGAATTCGCTATCTGATCCAAGAGGTATACGAGCAGCAACTGCGATCGCAGCGCTCGGAGTTGAAGCAACTGCAGTCGCAAATTAATCCACACTTTTTATACAACAGTTTCTTCATTCTTCGCCGCATGGCGCAAATTCCCGATATCGAGAGCGTCAAGAGAATGACCATCTACCTGGGAGAATATTTCCGCTTTATGACGCGCACAGGCAGGGATGAGGTCGAATTGGGACAAGAGGTTGGCCATTCACGAACATATGCAAATATTCAATCGATGCGTTTCGGCTCAAAGATCGAGGTTCAATTTGAGGATCTGCCGGGAGAGTACGCCGATCTCAAGGTTCCTCGCCTGATTATTCAGCCTATACTTGAGAATGCCTATCAGCATGCGTTGGAGGATCGGATCGGTCAAGGGCGGCTTCGGATCAGCTATCGAATCGAGCCAGAACGACTTTCCATTCTTGTCGAGGACAACGGAGAGTCCCTCGAAGAGGAGGTCCTGGACCGTCTTCGCCGCGATATGAGGCATGCGGACCACAATGAGGAAGTGACAGGTCTGTTGAATGTGAACCGCCGATTAAAGCTGAAATTCGGCGAAGAAGGCGGAATGGAACTGAGCAGAAGCCCCGATTTTGGAGGATTGCTGGTAACATTGAACATCCCGCTCGAATGGGGGAAATAAGATGTACAGATTGCTGATCGTCGACAACGAACCTTTGATCGTGGAGGGACTTGCCCATTTGATAGAGGAAACGCCCATTTTTGACCTTGAGATCTATCGGGCATTCTCAGCGGACGAAGCGTTAAACTGGATGCATCGCACCAAGATGGACATTGCCCTGCTGGATATCCGGATGCCGGGCATGACCGGCCTGGAGCTTCAGCGGGAGATCAAGAGCCAATGGCCGCGCTGCAAAATCATCTTTCTGACCGGCTACGACGATTTCGGCTATATTCAAGAGGCTATTCGCAACGACAGTGTGGATTATTTGCTCAAAACAGATGGAGACGAGAACATTGTGCGGGCCGTGGAGAAGGCGATCTCGCAGTTGGACAGAGAGTGGGACTCCGATCGTATCCTTGACCAGGCGAAGCGACAATTACGTCTGGCGGCGCCTACTCTTCAGAGAGAGCTGCTGTGGGATATCCTGCAAGGAGAAGCGGGGCCGCCCGGCCAACTGGACAGTCAGTTCCGACAAGTGGAGCTCGAACTGGATGCGAAGGAGCCTGTTCTGCTCGTAATCGGGACTGTAACACATTGGGATCAGACTTATCGTCCCGCCGACCGTGCCTTGTTCCTATATGCTGTCAGCAATATTGCCGACGAGTTGTTGGCGCGCTTCGCCCGAATCCATTGCTTTGTCCGGGACAAGCTGCAGTTGCTCATCTTCGTACAGGCGAAGGAACGGTCGGAATGGAGTCGTGCGGTTCGATTCGTACACGGCACCCTGGAGCAACTGCAAGAAACCTGCGAGCGGTTGCTGAAATTGTCCGTCTCTCTGGCTGCTTCAAGCGAAGCGGTCACGTGGAAAGAGCTGCCTGAGCAGTATGAAGCGTTATCTCTGCTGCTGAGCAGAGGGTTGTTAAAGGACGGGAATCGTCTGCTGATTCCTGTCGCCGAGCCGGACGCCGCCAAACGGAAGAGCTTGCAAGCCGAGCATGCGATCCGTGTCGCGCTCAATCGGATCGACGATTTGCGGATGTTGCTGGAGGCAGGACGGAGAGAGGACTTCTTGACCCGTTTTCATGACCTCATGATGGATATCACGAATCATTCCGAAGGGATGGGCCATTATCGTCTCGAAGCATACTATCGGCTAATCTCCTTGTTGACTTCTTGCATGAATCAATGGGGTGTTCAGGAACGGAATGTATTTGAATGGAACGGTTCCCGTCTGCAGAGCATGAATCCACTGTCAGATTGGCCGGAGATCTGTCGAGAATTCCGTGTTATGGGTGCGCGGCTGTTCGAGCTCAAGGGGGAGGGAGAGAGGAATGAGACGGAGAAAACAATTAACGCTCTCCAACGATATATCGACTTGCATGTGGGAGGGGATTTGTCCCTGACCCGACTGGGCGAGGTTGTCGGCTACAACCCGTCTTATCTTTCTCGATATTACAAACAATGCACGGGACAAGGCCTGTCCGATTATATCGTTGAGACCCGTCTTCAGAAAGCAAAGGAGATGCTGGGCGACCAGCAAGCGAGAATTGGAGATATCGCCGCGGCTCTCGGTTTTATGTCCGAGCCTTACCTGTACCGCTTCTTCAAAAAACAGACGGGCCTGACGCCGCAGGAATACCGCGACGGCAGCAAAAACAAATAAAAGCAGCCCCTCGACGAACCTTGCTCGCCTGCCAAGCGGGCTTTTTTTGCATCCTTCTCGCGGCCGAACGCTTAGCGGAGATCTTGTAAAGGGAAGATAGGAATTGTAAATGACGGACAGTAGAAGGCCGAGAGAAGGCTCTTCTATAATGAATAGCAAGGGAACCCAATCAAAAGAAGGGGGCAACACCATGACGTTAAAGAGATGGACGTTGACAATGATGACGACGGGACTGATCGGATCGATGCTTTTGACTGCCTGCAGCGGCAATAATGAAGGCAAATCTGTCGGCAATTCGCAGGAGGGAACCGCCCCTCCTGCGAGTGCAGGCTCCGCAAGCATTGCTTCCGGTGGCGATGGGACGACCACAGATCCAACGGCAGAGCCGCTGGGCAAATACGACCCGCCGATCAAGTTGACCTCTGCGAGGGGGGTAGACAGCACGTACAAATACGAAGCAGGCGACGATCTCGAGCACAACGTATGGACCCGCGCCTATCAGGACGACCTGGGGATTGACTTCTCCTACGACTGGACGGTAGCTGCCGCGCAATACGATGAAAAGCTGAATATAGCCATCGCCTCCGGCGACTTGCCTGACATGTTTACCGTAAACGCGACTCAGTTGAAAAATCTGGTCGATGCCGGGCAGATTGCCGACCTGACCTCGTCATGGGATCAGTACGCGACGGATTACACCAAGCAGATCGTGACCGAGGACGGCGGACACTCCTTGCAGTCGGCTACCTTCAACGGAAAGGTGTACGCGATTCCAAATACTCTTAGTGCGGTCGACACTGCATCCGTCTTGTGGGTTCGTACTGACTGGTTGACCAAGTTGGGGTTGTCCGAGCCGCAATCGCTGCAAGATGTGCTGACGATCGCGAAAGCCTTCGCGACCCAGGATCCGGACGGCAACGGCAAGCAAGATACGTATGGGCTGGCCGTTCATAAAAATCTCTGGGACGGCTGGGCCGGACTGGAAGGCTTCTTCAATGCTTATGGCGCTTATCCGCAAATTTGGGTGAGGGACGAAGCGAGCGGCCAACTGGCTTTCGGCACCGTTCAACCCGCTATGAAGCAGGCGCTCGCCGATCTGCAAAATTTGTATGAAACAGGTGCGATTGATCCAGAATTTGGCGTTAAAGACCCGGGTAAGGAAGGGGAACTGGCTGATAAATTCGGTTTGTTCTTCGGAAAGCAGTGGGCGCCGATCTCGCCGTTGCAGGCCGCCAAAAACCTGGATCCGGAGATGGACTGGAAGGCTTTCCCCATCTATGACTTGAATGGTCAACCAACCAAATCGCAGGCTAAATTCCCGGTTCAGTCGTATACGGTGGTCAGAAAAGGTTACGAACATCCTGAAGCGGCAGTGAAGCTGGCCAACCTGTTTGCGGATAAAATGTTCGGCCCCGATATGGAACCCTCCAAATACGGCACAACGGCGGATAATATCGAAGTTTTCCATGCAGCCGTGGCTCAAATCTGGCCGAATTCGCAGAACCAGGAAGCGCAAGCGAGCATCTCGGCAGCGTTGAACAGCAACGATCCGTCGAGCTTGACGCCTGCTCTCAAGAGCACGTATGACAACATCGTCAAATTCCGCAATGGAGACAACAGCACATGGGCATTTGAACGGATATTCGGGCCGGTCAGCTCGCAATCCGTGTTGAATCAATACTTGGAGCAAAATTTGCTGCAAAATAATGAATTCTTCGGAGCCCCAACCCCGATGATCGGTTCGAAGCAGTCGAGTCTGGATAAAATGACGTTGGAAAACCTGACAAAAATCATTATGGGCGATGCGTCAGTGGACGATTTCGACACGTACGTAAAGAACTGGAGCAATCTGGGCGGGGCCGATATTACGAATGAAGTGAACGAATGGTATGCGGCTCAGTAGAGTGCGGTAATTAAATAATGGAGGGAGAGGCGTCTGACGCCTGTCCCTTCTGCAAGGAGAAGTGGAGGAACGCAACATGAAGCAGGGCGGATGGAACCGTGAAATCCCGTTGTATCTGATGATCTTGCCCGGGGTTCTCTTGGTGTTTGTTTACTCTTACGTGCCGATGGCAGGCATTGTCATGGCCTTTCAACATTTCGTGCCGGCACGGGGGTGGTTCGGCTCGAATTGGGTCGGATTGGATAACTTCCGCTATGTAGCGGCCATGCCGGACATCGTTCAGGTCGTATGGAATACGATCTTCATCTCGGCTATGAAGCTGATCGCCGGGATAGTCGTACCGATTACGATCGCGCTGCTGCTTAATGAAGTCGGCAAGAACGGATTCAAGCGAGGCATTCAAACGCTGGTGTACTTGCCTCATTTTATGTCATGGGTCATTCTGGGCGGTGTTCTGATAGACATTTTGTCGCCGACGCAGGGGCTTGTCAACTTGATGATTAAGCAGTTCGGCGGTCACCCTATCTACTTTTTGGGCGACAACAGCTGGTTTCCGTTTACGCTGGTGGTCACGAACGAATGGAAGGAGTTCGGATTCAGCACTATCGTCTATCTGGCCGCTTTGACCAATATCAATCCGTCCTTGTACGAGGCGGCCACGATCGATGGAGCCAATCGATGGAAGCAGATGCTGCATGTGACGTTGCCGGGAATGACGCCGATTATTGTTCTGATGGTGACGCTGAGCCTGGGACAAATACTGAATGCCGGATTCGATCAAGTATTCAATCTGTACAGCCCGGTTGTCTACGAGAGCGGGGACATTATCGATACGTTAATTTATCGGATTGGTCTGGTGGATGCGCAATACTCGGTCTCCACTGCAGTCGGTTTGTTTAAATCCGTCATCTCGTTTCTCTTTATTTCCGTATCGTATTATCTCGCCTATCGTTTTGCCAATTACCGGATTTTTTAGTAAGGGGGACGGATAATGAGGTCCAATATGTCTATCAGCCGCAAATTATTCGTTTCCGGCAATTACGTCTTTCTGACGCTCTTGGCGGTGCTGTGTTTGTTGCCGCTTGTCCATGTTCTGGCACTGTCCTTCAGTTCCAGCAGCGCGGCCGGCACAGGCTTGGTTCGATTCTGGCCAGTGGACATGACGCTGTCTTCTTACCGCTTTGTCCTGGATAAACCGGAGTTTCTTCTTTCGATGGGAGTGACCGTGAAGCGGGTGCTTCTCGGCGCTTCGTTCAACATGCTGCTCATTATTCTGGTCGCCTACCCGTTGTCCAAGGAGACGAAGGCCTTTCGCCTGAGGACGCCACTGGCCTGGTATTTCGTCTTCACCATGCTGTTCAGTGGCGGCCTGATTCCGCTCTATATGACTGTACGAAATACCGGCATGCTGGATTCGCTGTGGGGGCTGATTTTTCCGACCTGGGGGATGGGTACGAATATTTTCAATATCGTCCTGATGCTGAATTTCTTCCGGGGCCTCCCAAAGGAACTGGAAGAATCGGGGGTCGTGGACGGAGCCGGGCACTGGACTGTCTGCTGGAAGATTATTGTTCCGTTGTCTTTGCCGGTGCTGGCGACCGTGGCGCTTTTTACGATCGTGTATCATTGGAATTCATGGTTTGACGGGCTGATCTTCATGAACCGGACGGAGCATTACCCGCTATCAACGTACCTGCAGACGATTCTGGTGCAGGATCAACTGGCGAATGTCAACGCGCAGGATCTGGCGAGCCTCCAAGAGGTGTCGGATCGGACCGCGAAGGCCGCACAAATTTTTATTGGATCTCTCCCTATCTTATTGGTTTACCCGTTCCTCCAGCGATTTTTCATCAAAGGCATCGTCATGGGGAGCGTAAAGGGATAATCCATATGGGTCGGGAGCCGAAAGAAACGGAATCAGATTCGCAATTCGAAGAGAAGAACCTTAACGGGAGGGAAAAGGATGAGAAGGAAGCAAGGTTGGAAGCGTATTTATGTCATGCTGGCGATCGGGATGCTGTTGACGGGATTGTTCCCGCAGGCGGGACGGGTTCACGCGGACAGCGTCACTCCCACGGGAAACTTTCAGGTAATCGGATCTAAAATCTACGATCCCGACGGCAACGAGTTTATTGCCCGGGGAACGAACATCAATGGCTTGAACTGGGTTTGGTCCAGGGAAGTGACGCAAGATGCCGATCTGATTCAGGATGTATGGAATTTTAATGTAGTTCGTGTCAATAGTATGCTGAAACCGCTGGCGGGTTCGCCGCAATTCACCACAAACAATGATCTGGACGCGATCGTCGATGCGTTCACAAGCCGCAAAGTGGTGGTGATGTTCGAGGCGCACGATTTTACGAACGGAATTCCCGAGACCAATCCGGACGATCCGAATAAGGCTACTTTGGCGGATCTGGAGGATTGGCTGGAAGAGTTGGCGGAGAAATACAGCGATAATCCTTACGTATGGTTCAATCTATACAATGAGCCGGGTGGAGCCCCGGTTCCGCAGTACGAGACCGTATCGAGAGAGTTGATATCGACCATTCGGCAAGAAGCGCCGGACAATATCATCGTCGTGGACGGAGGTTACTCCGGTCAAGATACCCCTGCCGGAACCGATCCGGTATCGGATGCGCAAAGCAGCATTCTGACCTATGGGCAAGGAATTGTGCAAGGCAACACAAATGTGATCTTCAGCGTTCATATGTATGGCAATTGGAACGGCGCAGTCGAGAGATTCGAGGATTATATCGATAGGGTGCATAATAAAGGTCTTGCCATTATTATCGGGGAATTCAGCAGCAACGCGACAACAAGCAAATTGTATTCCGCCGTGAAGGCGGCTATTCAGGTAAGCGCCGAGAAAGGGATCGGTTGGTTGACCTGGTGCTGGGTCAATGGAGACGGATATCTCACCGCGACGGACGATGGAGGCGGATACGGCGTAGACCGGACCAACGGAGACAAGCCGACGAATTTAACCTGGTTCGGGGACAAGGTGTGGGATTACGCACATGGACAAGTGCCAGCGTTTGATAAACACGATCTGTCGGTAGCAGAGGTCATTCCAGACAAGGGCCGGATAAGCCAGGGAGATGAGATTCGCTTCGCTGCGACGTTGCAGAACGTGGGGGATGTCGATCTGTCGGGAACGGTGAAGGTGGACTTCCGGTCCGGGGGTCAGGTTGTCGCCACTGGCGAGTATACAGGAACCATCCCTCGCTTCGGATCGGCTTCGATCGTCTCGGACGCAATCACGGTATCGTCCTCCGATATGGAAGTTACCGTCGCAATTGACACGACCAACAGCACGTACGGCATTGATGACGATAGTAACAATAATGAGAGAACCCTGGAGCTGTCGGGAGGAAGCCCGAGCGGATCCGGTTATGATCTGATGCCGGAAGCGATAGCGTTAAGCAAGAGTCAGCCGAAATACGGCGATCTGGTCGATATCGATGTTACAGTGAGGAATCAGGGGGATACGGCCAGCCCGAACAGTTGGACAACCATCAATTTTTACGTAAACGGGATTCGGATGAACTATGTAGGGGATACCGTCTCCATTCCGGCAGGCGAGACCCGAACGTTCACGTTGGAGAATTACCTGATTACGCAGACGAAAGATTTTGCACTTGCCGCCAGTCTGGATAATAAGGACGGCGATCTCAACCACAGCAACGATAAAATATTCAAAACGATACTGTTGCAATCGGATGAAGAGAATGAGGATGTGAATCTGGTTCTCAATCCCGGCTTCGAGAGCGGAACGGCAACGAATTGGCAGTTCTGGGGCGGCTCCGGCACAGGCAGTGTCTCATCGGAAGCCGGCGATAGCCACAGCGGCGACAACGCGTTAAAGGTCAGTTCCGGCGGAGGCGGCTATTATCTCGAACTGGAACCCCATACCTCTTACGTCTTATCGGCATATGGCAAAAATGCCGTTGCCGGAGATACGTTCTCTTTCGGAATCCAGTATAACGTCGACAATGCGGGAACGCCGGAAAAGCACATCGTCAATTTCAACTCTACCGACTATTCGTTTGGACAATTCATCTTCACGACGCCGGACAATATTACTGCCGGGACGACAAACGTATTCGTGTGGAAAGGGGCGGGCACGGGAGCGTTCTACCTGGACGACATCACATTGCAGAAGGCGACGAATTTAGTCCTCAATTCCGGCTTCGAGAGCGGAGCGGCAACAAATTGGCAGTTCTGGGGCGGCTCGGATGTCGGGGCGGTAACCTCGGCGTCCGACAACGTGCATGGCGGCGTCCATGCTCTGGAAGTGAGCCGTCAAGGAGGAGGGTACTACCAGGATCTGGAGCCCAACACGACTTATGTGTTGTCGGCGTACGGCAAGAATGCCAATGCCGGGGATACATTCTCCTTCGGGGTTCAATATGACAAGGATGATGCGGGAACGCAGAACAAGCATATCATCACGTTCGATTCTGCTGACTATACGTCCGGACAGATCTCCTTCACGACGCCGGACTATGTGAAGGCCGGGACGGCAAATGTATTCGTATGGAAAGGATCGGGCACGGGGGCGTTCTATCTGGACGACATTACGTTGCGGAAAGCGACGAACCTGCTGCTCAATTCCGGGTTTGAGAGCGGAACCGCGAGTCCGTGGCAGCTCTGGGGCGGTTCGGGCGCTTCTGCCGTGACCGACGCGGCAGGTGCGGTCAACAGCGGCTCTTACGCCCTGGAAGTCACGCATCACGGTGGCGGACAGTACTTGGAGCTTGAGCCGAACACCACTTATATTGCGTCAGCCTACGGCAAAAATACCAATGCGGACAGTGTCTCCTTCGGCGTGCAATATCAAATCGACGACGCAGGAACCAACGAACAGCATACAACCCTGTTTTTCGGCACGACCTATATGACGCGACAGACGGTATTTACAACGCCGGCTTACATGAAAGCCGGGACGGCAAACGTCTTTTTCTGGAAAAGCACGAATGCCACGTCAGCTTCTTATTTGGACGATATCGTTCTGGCTAAGGCGCCAATTCAGATGCCCCCTGTTCCAGGCTTGTTGGCGGTAACGTCGGTGACGGCCGAGTCGGCCGTTCTGTCATGGACGGCTGCACAGGATAGCGGGCAGACGACCGGGTATCGAATTTACAGGGATAATGTATATCTGGATACGGTAGCAGGAAACGTGCTCTCGTACGAGGATTCCGGGTTAACGCCGGCGACAACGTATTCCTATGTCGTGAAAGCGGTGGATGAAGCGGGCAACGAGTCTGCAGCGAGCAATGAAGTTGGCGTCACCACAAACTGGCGTTATGAAGCGGAGAATGCGGCATTGACCGGCGTAGCTGTCGCCTCGACGAGAGCCGGGTATTCCGGCAACGGGTATATCGATGCTGCCTCTTTTGATGCATACGGGGACAAACTGGCGTTCACAGTCAACGTGCCGAGCGCCGGGACGTATCGACTGACTTTCCGATATGCGGATTCTCATGACAAGCCCAACAGCGTCCTGGTCAACGGTTCGAAGCAGGTGACCTCCTTCATTAATTCCGTAGGGGCGTGGGCGACGCTCGATTACGGCGAAGTCGAGCTCAATGCCGGCGACAACGCTATTGAATTGGTGCACGACTATGGGGATTACGGATGGGTGGACATCGACTACATCGAAGTCGGCTATGCGGAACAGGAATAAGCGGAAGCGGCCCGAGGAGAGTATCGAATGGAAGAAAACAAGGAATGGCACGCAAAGTGGATCTGGAGGATGGATTACCCATGGTCAACCGATCCCGGGGTTCACGAATTGGTCTTGTTTCGCCGTTCCTTTCAAGTAGGAAACCCGTCCGGTGCAAGACTGAATGTAAAAGTTTCGGCGGATAGCCGATACCGCCTCTATCTGAATGGAGAATCGGTATCCGTCGGCCCCTGCAAGGGTGATTCGTACACTCACTATTATGAGACAGTCGAGCTCGGCGGCAAGCTGCGCAAGGGAGAAAACGTGCTGGCGGCGAAGGTACTGCATTATGCCGCCAGCCAGCCGCACCGAATGGGCATCAGCGGCCCGATCTCGATTCACCGCTCGAATGCCGGGGCCTTCTTGCTGGAAGGGGCCGTGGAGGAAATAGGGCAGATCGAGCAGCGGCTGGATACCGACGAACGGTGGTTATGTCATCTGGAGGAAGGCTTCGCAATGCTCCCAAGCCGGCTGATTCCATGGCTGGGCGGCTGTGAATCGGTCGACGGTTCGAGAATGTCGCACGGCTGGGCCCGGCAGGACTACGACGATTCCTTGTGGAGGCCGGCGGTGGTCGTTTGCGATACGGGAGACAGGTTCGGCGAATTGACTCCGTGGCAGTTGTCTCCTCGTCCAATTCCGGAACTCATTGAGGATGCCCGAAGCTTTGCCGCCGTGTCCGAGGCCTGCGATGAGCTGACGGCGAAGTCCTTGTCCGCGCTGCTGAGGTCCGAACAAGGAGGGACGCTGAAGCTTGCGCCGCACACCCGGTTCAAGGTCGAACTGGATGCGGGCGAGTTGTCCACCGGGTACTTGCATGTGGCGATTCGAGGCGGCAAGGACAGCGAAGTCCGCCTGCTCGCCGCAGAATGCTACGAGCACCCGAATTCAACGCCCGACAGGAGAATCAAAGGAGTTCGCGACCGTGCCGCGGACGGGAAGCTGATTGGCGAGACCGACAGCTACCGGGTGGCCGGTGTCGGAGGGAAAGAGCTGAACGAGGAGGTGTACGAGCCTTTCTGGTTCCGCACGTTTCGCTACATTGGCCTGGTGATTGAGACGAAGGACGAGCCGCTGGAGTTGACGCGCATCCTGTTCCGGGATACCGGCTATCCATTGGAGATATCGGGCGAGTTCGAATGCTCGGACCCGAACTGCAACAAGCTCTGGGATCTGTCCGTGAATACCCTGAGAAGGTGCATGCACGAGACCTATGAGGATTGTCCGTACTACGAGCAACTCCAATATACGATGGACACTCGCTTGCAGATGCTATTCACGTATCGGCTTGGCGCGGACGATCGTCTGGCGCGACGGACCTTGTATGATTTTCATAGCTCTGCACTGCCTTCCGGTATGCTGCAATGTCGCTATCCATCCGAATACAGGCAGGTCATACCTGCATTCTCTCTGTTCTGGATCGATATGCTGCACGATCATTACATGCACTTCGGAGATATTGCCGTGCTGCGCCGTTATCGGCATACGATTGCCGGCTTGTTGGACTGGTTTGAGCGGAGATTGACGATAGACGGGTTGGTTGGGCCGACGCCGAGAGCTTATTGGACATATTACGATTGGGTCGAGCAATGGCCGGGCGGAGCGCCGAAGGCGCATGAATATGGCCCGGTGACGTTGTTAAGTCAGATGTATTCAGCCGCGCTGCAGCAAGCTGCCGAATTGTTCGAGGCGACGGGATGGATGGACGCGGCTTCGGAGGCGACAAGTCTGGCCGAGCGGGTTAACGCCGCTCTGTTGCGGCACTGCTGGCATGCGGAGAGGAAAATGTTCGCTGACGGCCCGGACGTGGAAGATTTCAGCCAGCATGCCCAGATCTGGGGGATCGCCTGCGGAGCAGTTCGGGGAGATGCGGCCGCAGATCTGATTGAGCGAACACTCCGGGATCCGGAACTGGCCGTTGTGTCTCTTCCCATGACGTATTCGTTGTTCCGCGTATTGTCCGAGCTCGGCATGTATGAACGTACCTCCGTTCTCTGGGAACGGTGGAAGGCGTTCGCGGATATGAACCTGACGACCTTACCGGAGATGGCTCATGGCAATCCACGCAGCGATTGTCACGCATGGAGCGCTCTCCCCTTGTCGGAATACCCTGGGGGAATTCTCGGTGTTCAGCCGGGCGCTCCGGGCTACAATGTCATTCGCGTTGCGCCGCAGCCGCTCAACCTGACCTGGGCCAAAGGCAAATCGGCAACTCGGCATGGACCGGTAACGGTTGCGTGGCATCGGAAAGACGGACGATTCAGCCTGGAGGGAGAAGGTCCTGTGGGTATTCCCGTGGAGATCACGCTTCCGAATGGAGAAGTCATGAGGGTCGCCGCGGGCGGGCAGTTTCGATTCGAGTGCGATGAGGCAACGTGGAAGGTGGAAGGGATTTGATGCGAATTATTTACTTGGATATTGACTCGCTGAGGCCCGATCACATGGGGAGCTATGGCTATCCCAGGAATACGACACCGAATCTGGATATAATCGCGGATCAGGGAGCTCGATTTAATCATTGCTATTGTGCCAGTTCACCTTGCGTTCCTTCAAGAGCCAGCTTTATGTCCGGGAGATTTGCGCAAAATCACGGCGCTTTAACCCATTGGGGTCCAGGATATGACTTTTATTATCCTGAAGGCGACGGTCACAGCTTAAAATATCCTTTCTTTACGAGACATTTGCGGGAAGCGGGATACAAGGCGGTAACGTTCTCCTCCTTTGGTGATCGGCATCATGCCTGGTGGTACTTCGCAGGCTGGAATGAAACAAGCATGTCGGTGAAATAATGGATACATTGAAATCATTGGGCATTGAGGACGAGGTTGTATGGGTAATTAGTGCAGACCACGGAGAATCAATGGGCGAACAAGGCATCTATATGGAGCATGCAAGCGCCACGGAAGCCGTTCATCACCTTCCATTAATTATTAAAATTCCTGGAATAACTCAACCGGGCAAGGTGTATGAGCAATTCGTCTATAACGTTGATGTGATCGCTTCTATAACAGATTTGATCGGATTGAATGTGCCCCAGGGCTGGGACGGGCGTTCCTTTATGCCCATTTTGAAGACGGAAGCTGCTGAGGAGTATGAGGCGCGTCCATATTTGGTCATGGATCATGGACTGAACACCTGTCAACGTGCCATTCGGGATGCGCGTTGGTACTTCATTCGTACCTACCATCCAGGATTCTATCGATTTGATGATGTGACCTTGTACGATATGGAGAACGATCCCCACCAATTGCATAATGTGGCGAGTCACTTTCCCGAGATCGTTCATTTAATGGATCATCGGATCCAGGAATGGCTGCAAGAGCAGCAGAGCAAACATGGTCTTATCATGGACCCTATGCAAGAAGTGATTCGATCAGGACCCTGGAGATATGTAACGCCGGAGGCTTGGGCGGAACGTTTACGCTCAGAGGGGAGAGAAGCGGAAGCAGATTCGATTCTGGAAAAATGGCGGCGTAACCATTTTGAATAAGTCTTGCGCAAATAATGACAGCCGATAGGTATCAGTCGAAACTGCTCCAGATATCGTCCGGAGCTGTTTCGTTGCTTAGGAGAAGTCCCATTTCTCTCGAATGTCCAATTTTGATTAACTTTTTGATTGTTTCCGAGGCGCCTTTGTGGCACTAGGATAAGGAGGCGTGAGACGCCGAAACTTTTGATAATATAAGACTTTTCGCAGTTTTTGGTTTCCCTAAGGGACTTGCTTTTTGTTCCCGTTAGCGTGCGCGATTCAGGTGCCAGTTGTAGCAATACCGTGGAGGTTCGAGTCCTCTCGACCGCACCATACCTAAAACGAAACCCTTCGAATTAAATTCGAAGGGTTATTTTTGCAATCTCAATAGGACATGGATTTTCTCGGTGGAAGGTGTTATGAGAACGATGGTATAATCAGTTTAAATGAACCGAAGAAGGTGAAGGCCAATTATGGATGCACAGGAAGCGTGGAAAGAGCTGTTTTCTGCCCAAAATGAGCGATTTGTATATCACACTTCGAATGAAAATATCGTCATAGAAGTGCGGCCAAAACCTATGCAGAGAAGTTCATAGTCGATTTGAGCGAAATAAAATCGGTAGGAGAGATGAATGCCCAATGAGTATCTTTCGCGAGAAGGCTTGTTTGGTTACAGGCGGCGGGTCCGGGCTTGGGCGGGAAGTATGCAGCCAATTAGCGGAGCGGGGAGCTTGTGTGATCGTTGCCGACCTGAATGAAGAAGCCGCACGCGATGTCGCACAGAAGATTTCGAATCATGGCGGTACGGCGATCGCTTCCTATGTGGATGTGACAGACCCCAAATCGATAGAAGCTCTTATTGATGCAACATTGGCGCAATACGGAAGATTGGATTATATGTTCAACAATGCCGGCATAACGGTAGTTGGCGAGTTTCGGGACTTGCCGCTTGATGAGTTGAAGAAGGTGTTGGACGTCAATCTGACCGGAATTCTTCACGGGTCCCACTATGCCTATCAGGTCATGGCCAAACAAGGATATGGGCATATTGTGAACACCGCTTCGGGCTTCGGCCTTGTGCCAGGTCCGACGAATCTGCCGTATACGATGGCGAAATTCGGTGTTGTCGGGTTGTCGGAGACCATGCGCTGCGAAGGCTTGGATCTGGGCATTAAAGTGAGCGTTATCTGCCCCGGCTATATTCACACATCCATGATCGACAACATGCGCACTTTCAACGCCGACGCTGCGGATGTCATATCGCAAATCCCTGCCAAGATGGTTGACCCTCGGCAAGCAGCCCGTCTTGTACTGCGGGGAGTCGAGAAAAATCGCGCGATCATTGCTTTCCCGTCCTATGTAGGTGTATTGACCTTCTTGTACAGGTGCTTTCCTCGGTTGTTCCTTCGTTACTCTCTCACCACGATCCGCAATTTCAGGAAAATCCGCAAAGAATGAGCCCCTGAGCGCTGCGCGATCTCGATCAGCTTGTATCGCTCTGTGATCACCTGTCTCCCCTATGGGGAGCATATCATTTTTGGGTCAGCCTCTTAACTTATTCTTACAAGAAGCAACGCATTCACACCATGATCAAACCCGGATTCCATTCTCTGTACTTATTTCCTGTATAAATATGGATGGCACAGTTCATCAAGCTAAAAATGACAATTAACAAACCGAAGCCGATATGAACCCTACACAATAGTCCGAAAATCAGGAACGCCCAGCCTGCGGCAAAAATCGAGTGTGTCGCGAGCGACGGAGGTGGAGAAAGGACGCAAATGTTTGATCAATACAGGGATTAGAGCTTCCAGATGGCCCCATTCCTCCAGATAGAGCTGCACCTAACCGTGCCGACTTCCCGTCTCCAGCGATCGTGCCAGCTTGCGAATGGCCGCCGCCTCGTCGCCGTCGGCATGATACAGCAGCGCCAGCAGCAGATTGATCTCCGCCCGATAATATTGCAGATTCATCGACTCGGCATATTGGGCGAGTCGCTCCCCGTACGCCAACCCCTCGCGAACAAGCCCCAAACATAGATGCGCGCGAAGAATCGTGACATATCCATACCGCTTGATCTGTAGCATACGCTGCGACTTGAAGTCGAGTCTCTTCCAGTATGGCGAATGCCGCCTCGGTCTCTCCGGTCGTGATACGCAATTGGATGAGGGTCAGCGATGCGGGGATGACGATGCCGGTGTCCAGCAGATCAAGCCCGATGCTGCGCCCGCGCAGCAGGAAGCGTTCCGCTTCTGCGAACTGTCCGCGCATATAGTAAGATTCGCCAAGTATCGTCTGGATGATGCCGTATCCTTGGTTGTCTCCAGCCCAGTAGCCGGGGCGGGCGATCGCATTGTAATGGTTGTATAGCATGCCCGGGCCTTGGAGCAGCGAGGCCGACTCCATCATAAGCGACCGGCCGCGTTCCAGATCATAGCGCAGCAGTGCGACGCGCGAGCGGATCGTGGCGAAGTAGCCGCGAAGATTCTCGCCGGTTGGAGTGAAGGTATAGGGGAGGTTGTCCGACATGCTCGCTTCGGTCTGGTCGATCAAGCTTTGTGCCGCCGAGAGGCGGTTGTCGTTCACGAGCAGGTAAGCGTAGAGCAATGCAAGCGATGGGCGGGCGACGATCTCCTTCATCGGGAATAGAGCGAGCAGGTTGAGCAGGCTGTCGCTCGGGCACTTGAGCGTAGTCGCGATATCGCCCAGCAGCAGCGCAGTCGCACGCTCGAAGTCCGGCGTTCGCAGCGCATGGTGCACCGCTTCCGCCAACATGCCGTTCGCTTCGGCCCAACGGCTGATATTCGCGTTGATGGCGGCAGGCAATTGCTCGTCTGCTGCATGGAGTCGGGTGCGCAGCCAGACGGCGAACAGCGGTACATAACGATAACGGCCAATCTCCGGAGTTGCCCGAATACCCGTGGAACACGATAACAGCCGGATGAGGTGCTGCCGCATTGGCAGGCCGAATGTACTTGGCATGAATTCTGGCTTCCCGCACGCCGGTAAAATAAAGATCGAAGCAGTCCGCCTGCGGAGTGCGGAACGAGCTGGGCACCATCTCCACCTGCGGTCCATTATAGAAAGCGGAGCCGACTTGGCAATAAGAGTGCGCCATTTTACCGGGTTTTCCGGGCAAGTGGCGCACTTTTTTAAATCAAAAAGCGTTATTAGAAATTGTGAGCGGCGTAGTTCGGCGGTAATCTTGAGGAGTCCAATTCGAATTGGTTCACATGGAAACGCTCGCAATTCCGTTCGAACATTTAACAAACGAAAGATGTGACAGGAATGAAAAATCAGAGATCCTATTTTAAGAATAATTATGATTTGTATCTCATGCTCTTGCCCGCTGTCGCCTTTTATTTGATCTTTAAGTACACACCGATGTACGGACTGCTTATCTCATTTCAGGATTTTAATCTGTTCAAAGGCGTATTCCATAGCAAATGGGTCGGCCTGGATGTATTTAGAGATCTGCTTGACCAGCATATGTTCTGGCAATCGTTCGGCGCTACGCTCAGACTAAATCTGCTTACGCTCGCGGTGGGATTTCCAGCGCCGATTGTTCTGGCACTGCTGTTAAACGAGGTCGCCAACGACAAATTTAAGCGAGTGATCCAATCGATTTCTTACATGCCTCACTTTATATCCTGGGTGGTCGTATATGGCATGATCGTTACCTTCGTCATGCCGAACACCGGCTTTGCGAATGTTTTGCTCAAACAGATCGGGTTGCCGCAGATCGATTTTCTGACGAATCTTCACTGGTGGCTTGTCACCTATATCGGTTCGAGCGTTTGGAAGGAGATCGGCTTCTCATCCATTCTCTATCTTGCCGCTTTATCGTCCATTGACAGTGCGCTTTACGAATCCGCAGATATCGACGGCGCCGGGAGATTTCGCAAGATCTGGCATGTCACGTTGCCCGGTATCCGAAGCACGGTCGTGATCTTGTTGATTTTGCAGGTTGGACGGCTTGTGACCATCGGTTTCGAGCAGCCCTACTTGTTTGGGAACGCGATGGTTAGCGATTACTCCAACGTGCTGAGCGTCTATATTTACAAGAACGGGATCTTGCAATCTCAATGGAGCCTGGCGACTGCGATGGGATTATTCTTATCCGTTATTAACTTCATTCTGCTGATGCTGGCCAATGTGATTGCAACCAAAATGGGCGAGTCCGGATTGTTTGGGGGGAAGGCAAGATGAATCGGAAAAAAACAAGTGTCTTTTCCGTTGTCAATTATACGTTGCTGACCCTTGTCAGCCTTACCTTTTTGTATCCATTCTTGTACACGATCGCCGTCTCCTTCAGCGGTCCCCAAGCCATATTGTCGGGGCATGTGTTCCTGTGGCCGGTAGGCTCCAATACGGGCGCCTATCAAGCGTTGTTCAAGGATGCAAGCATGATCCATGCGCTGCTGTTCACGGCGCAGTTGACCGTATTCGGCGTACTTGCCAGTCTTGCGATGACGGTTGTCACGGCGTATCCGTTGTCCAAAAAAGAATTAAAAGGAAAAAACATTTTGCTCAATTTGATCATCTTCACCATGTATTTCAACGGCGGCATGATTCCGAACTATCTGCTCATCAAGCAGCTTGGCTTGCTGGACCGGATCGGAGCGCTGTTCCTTCCGGGGCTGATCGATACATTCCTTCTCATCATTATGCTGAACTACTTCCGGGGCTTGCCTGTAGAGATCGAGGAGGCGGCCAAGGTCGAAGGCGCCAACAATTTCAGAATTTTCCGCAGCGTCGTCATTCCCTTATCCATGCCGGTTATCGCGACCTTGATTATCTTCTATGCAGTCGGCTATTGGAACTCCTTCTTCGATGCGTTGCTGTACATGCAGTCAACCGACAAATACACGCTGCAATTAAAACTGTATATCGTTCTGAATGCGCTTGATTCCTATAGCACCAGTCAGGTTGAATCTTACTCCAATCAGATTATTCCGGAGAATTTAAAGGCGGCTACGGTTCTCGTTGCCACCGTTCCGATTCTAATCGTCTACCCCTTCTTGCAGAAATATTTTATTAAAGGCGTGACCATAGGCGCCATCAAGGGGTAATTCCGCAAGGCTGCCAAAGCGGTAATAACACGATGCCGTGTTGTTATAAATGAGGAAGAAAAAAAGGGAGGATACACATGTTCAGAACCAGCATTAGAAAGTCGTTGCCTCCGCTGTTGGCCGCCGGGCTTCTGGCCGGCCTGCTCGCGGGCTGCAGCGGCAACGGCAACAATGAGAACAGCAGCCCGGCTCCAAGCGGAACCAGCCCCGGCAGTTCGAGTCCGGCAGCGACGAGCACGCCCAAGGAAATTGAAGAGGTGTCCGTCCTCGTGTACGATCGGGGGAATATGCCTTCATCGGAAGGCTCTCTGGAGGACAACTGGTTCACCAAGGAATTAAACAAGAGAACCGAAGAGCAGCTTGGCATTCATGTGAAATTCGTTCCGGTTCCGAACGCGCAGCGGGAACAGAAGCTGGCCGCGCTGCTGGCGGCGGGCGACGCGCCCGATATCAGCTATACCTATGACCAGGCCATGCTGAAGAATTACTCGAAGAACGGCGGCCTCGCGGATATCGCGCCGCTGCTGGACGAATTCGGCCCGGACATTAAAACCAATGTCGGGGAAGACAGGCTTGAGGCCTCCAAGATCGACGGCCAACTGACGCGCGTCTTCGCGAACGAGCCGCTGCCGGCCGACACGACCTGGATTCGGACAGACTGGCTGGACAAGCTCGGCATGAGCATGCCGACCAATGTCGACGAATTCTACAATTATTTGAAGGCGGTCAAGGAGAAGGACCCGGGGAACGTAGGCGAGAATCTCGTGCCGTTCATGATTCCGGCTCAAGGCGATACGCCGTTCCAGCGGATTGAGAATATCATTTTGCAAGGCTTCCTCCAGGAGCCGCCGACGACCGAACGCATTGGCAGCGAGCCGTTCCAGCTCTGGCCGGAGACGAAGGAAACGTTCCGGTTCTTGAACAAGCTGTACAACGAAGGTCTGATGGGACAATTGATTCTGGACAAGGACCAGTCGCAGTACAAGCAAAAGCTCGTCAGAGGAGAGATCGGCGCTACCCCCAATTTCCCTCATTATATGTATGCCACCGGCTATGGCGATCTGCTGACGACGATGCAGAAAAACGTGCCGGGCAGCAATTTTGCCGGCAGCTTCCCGTGGAAGAGCACTGCCGGCGCCGAGCCGATCTATGAGCTGTTTTTGAATTCGCTGGACAATTCCATGACCTTCTTTATCCCGAAGGCAACCAAGCATCTCGAGGCCGCGGTAAAACTGCTGAACTATATGACAACCGACGACTTCGTTAACCTCGCAGCCGGAGGGCTTGAAGGAACGGACTACAATGTGATTGACGGACTGATTACGCCGATCGACCAGGAGAAGTTTAAAGAGCGTGTTGGCTGGCTCGCGGGCAATTACAATTTGCCGGTGAAGCCATATGCCACTGACGCAGAAAAGTATAAGCGGTACATCGCCTCGCAATTTTCGAAGCAGGCCGGTGAAGACTTTGTCAAAAATACAGTTTACGGGGAGCCCGCACGCAAGTATTCGCTGCCGGTCATCAATGTGGACAGACCTGTAACCTTGAAAAACAAGACCAATCTGGACACGGTCTGGAACAACGCCATGCCCAAAATCATTATGGCCAAAACGGCGGAGTTCGACAGCACTTACGATAAAATGCTGGCATCGTGGAGATCCGAAGGCGGAGACGCCATGGCGGCGGAATGGGCGGCAACCTACAAAGAGCAGTATGGAGGCTAAGACCTGACCCTTCCTCGTCAGTTCTTGGACGAATCGCGGTTCCAATTCAGCCCTGCCGAACGGGAACCGCGATTCGAACGATATTCGCACATGCTGCCGGGCCGCAATTACTTTACAATCATGTTAAGTATGCTCTTTGGACAGGAGAGAAACTGAGCATGAACCGTATGTGGAGAATATTCCCGATGACCAGGAGAACGACCCGAAGAACGCAAATCAAATTTTTAGGTTATTTCATTATTACCAATCTGCTTGTTGCCGGGATTATCGGCTCGTTGCTGTACTGGCGCTCATCGCAAGCCATCTGGCAAGAAACGATATCCTCCGAGCAAAGCGCATTTACGGAGATGAATCGCTCGACCGAGCTGCTCATGAATCAGGTAGAGCTGTTTATGTCGCAAATCGCCACAAACCCGGATATAACCAAGATGGTGAAATACAACGAGGACGACGACTATGAAAAGATGATGGCGATTAATAACGACTTGAGCTGGAAAAAGGTACTGCTGAGCTTTATCTACAACATCTCTCTTTATTACCCCGATGAGGAGATGGTTTATGAGGTAAACTCCGGGTTTTACAAATTGGAAGATTATCCATACAGTAATCTGCTCGCGTCCGTTGTAAAGCAAGGGGGACTTCGGGAGCGGCTGCCCGTATCGCGAATCGGCAGCATGTTCGGGCCCGATCGGAATTTGAATGTCGTGTCCATTGTCGAACCGATTCCAATGGACGGCTCCGCCCCGCAAGCCTATGCGGTCATCAATATTGAGGCGAGCTATTTTCGGGATATCATTAATTCGTATATCAACAAAGACAGGATGGAAATTTATTTTACCAACAATCAAGATGAGGTTATCGCCAGCAATCGGGTTGACGGCAATTATGCGGAGATCATCGAAAAGACGGCTTTAAGCGCCTTAAATTCAGGGAGCTCCGGCTATAAAATTTCGAAGTTTAAGGGAGACAAGCTGCTCGTATCCGAGGTTACCTCCGAGATTTACGGCTGGAGATTTGTCAGCGTTATTCCTTATGACACGATCGTTGGCAAGGTTCAGTTTATCAAAAGCTACTCGATTGCCGTTATTTTGCTGGCGATTGCCCTCGGGCTTGTGCTGTCGCTGCGGTTCTCGAATCAGATCTCCGCTCCGCTTGGCGCTATTACCGAGCTGCTGAACAGGACCGGCAACAGGCAGAACGATAACGCCAAGGATGTCTTCAAATATATAACAGGCAATATTCAGCGTCTCGTCGAGCGCAATACGCAATTCGAACAGCATATGTCCGAACATCTGCCGGTGCTTAGAAACAATTTTTTGATGCACATCCTTATGGGCCATGTGCCGGAGCAGGAGGAGCTGGAAGCCAGGCTGGGCTATTATGACGTTCAATACAATGCCGACGCATGGCATAACGTCTGTATCATCCCGTTGGCGAATTTCCGCAGGCAGTCGGGTCAGCATTCCGAGCAAGAGATGAATATGCTTGCCGTCTATCTGATCGAGATGCTGAACGAATTTCTGGATAACGGACGCAGAGGGCTCGTATTGAGCACCAAGCCGGATGAGATCGTCATTATTGTGGAGCTGTCAGAGGATGGAGCGACGGAAGGAAGGAATGCGATTCCGGAGCTTGCCTTGAACATCCAGAACGTTGTGAACGAGAGGATCGGTTATATGCCCGCCATCGGGATCGGCGAGCCGACCAGACAATTTACGAGGCTGTCCGAGTCGTACGAACAGGCGGAGCGCGCACTGCAATACCAGATGCTGCTGGGCGACAGGAGCATTCTGTTCTACACCGATATTAAGAGCATGCAGGACGCCCACTTCAATTATCCGTTCAAACTGGAGAGAAGACTGCTGGAGGCGCTTGCGACAGGCGAAGAAGCCGTCGTTGTAAAGCACAACGGGGAGATATTTACCGCCTTTATGAGCGGAGGGGAGTACGGCGAAGTCTTTTATTACTACATGCATTTGTTGAATTCAACAGTGAAGTTCGTCTTTGAGATGGGCGTTAATCTGGAGCATATGACGATTGGCGGCAACCTGTATCGGGAGATTCTGGAATGCAGCAGCAACACCGAGGTACGCATTTGGTTCGAGGAATTGTTCGTTCGAATAAGCCGGAAGATCAACGAACGGACAAGCATGAAGTCGTATGGCTTCGTGCAGTCTCTCGAGCAGTATATTCAGGACAATATCGATAAGGATCTTAGCTTGGCTGTCTTGGCGGCTCAGGTGCACTTGAGTCCGGCCTATATGAGGAAATTATTCAAGGAGGGGACCGGCAGATCCATCAAGTCTTATATTAACGAGATCAGATTTGAACAGGCCAAGCAACTGCTCGTGAGCACCTCGCTTACAGTTGCCGAAGTCGGCGAAAGGATCGGTTACGGCAAGGTGCATGCCTTTATTTATTTTTTTAAGGAAAATGCAGGCATGGCCCCGGGCGAATATCGATTGAAGATCAGGCGCGAAGAAGAAGCTGAATCTTAAAAGGGGAAGAGTGACGGACATGAAAAAACGCAGCAGCTTGAAATCATGGATTGTTGGCGTGTTGCTTCTTAGTTTGCTTGGCACATGGCTTCCTGCGAGGACCGAAGCAGCGGGCAGTATTGGAAAACCTCAAAATGTAACCGCTTCAACGAGCGCATCCTCCTCTATACTGCACTGGTCCGCCCCCGCGGGCGGAACGGCACCCGATGGTTACTATATTTATCGGAACGATCAACAGGTGGGCGACGTAACCTCTGACACACAATTTACGGATTCCGCTTTGACCTCTGGCACAGCTTATGTTTATAAACTGAGAGCTTATACGGGGGCAACGCTGTCCGAAGCGGTAATCGTTCCAGTGGAGACCGGGTCCTCGGCAAGCAATCAACCGCCTGTCATTAGCAGCATATATCCGGGCGACGGAGATGCGACCTATGCGACGCAAGCTACCGTATACTTTATGACAGCTACAAGCGATAGCGACGGGACGGTTGCGACAGTAAAATATTATCGGAACGGCACGTCGATCGGCCAGAGCGCAGACGGCAGCGGATTGCGGTCCTGGTACAATGCGCCGCAAGGCGATTATTCCATTGCGGCCGTAGCCGTGGACGACTCCGGGAACAGCTATACGAAGGTTATTGAGCTTCACATTGGGACCGGCGGCAAGGTGCTGCGGCAATTGTATAAGGATTCGCTGATCAATAGCTGGATGCAAGGCACAGGATTTGGCCACGAGGTCGCCAGCACGAGCAAAGTTCAAGAAGGCGCCTATTCGCTAAGAGTGAAAGCCAATGCCGACACCGCAAATGTTTTGACCCGAATCGGCTCGGTCAATCTCAGCATCTTGCCTAGCAGGGATAACGTGGCGCTGCAGTTCTGGATTTACATCGACTCGGCCGAAGAGGCTTTCCGTCAACAGATGGGGGTAGGGATTCTTTCCTTAAACGGATCGGACACCGTCGAGAGCAGGCTCTCTTTATCCGATTACATCGGGACAGAGGATTTGCAGCAGTGGAAGCTGGTTACTATTCCTCTTAACGAATTTTATAATCATGGCTCCTTTTATAAAGGGGCGGACGGATCGCAGAGCGCCAACGCATCGGAGTTCAACTGGAATTATTTCACGGGGGCCAGCTTTAAGGCTTCTACAGCCGGTCTTCCCGCCATCTATTATCATTTGGACGACGTGAAGTATATTTCGTACACGCCTGCAGCACCGTTAACCATCGCGAGCGATAGCTTGAACGACGGCCTGCTGAATGTAGGTTATCATACGATCCTTCAAGCGAACGGCGGTGTTCAGCCTTATGCTTGGAGTGCAGCGGGATTGCCGGCAGGACTTGGCGTCAATGCCGCTACCGGAGAGTTGTCGGGAACGCCTGCCGAAGCAGGAGAGTTCACGGTCGATGTCACGGCTGAGGATAGCGAGAGCCATACGGTCGCCAAGTCCATGCTGCTGAATATAAAGCCGAGAGACGATATGGACTCGCTTCCGTCCTTTGCGGCGACGGTATTGCCCCAAACCTATCAAACGGTAAAAGGCTGGGGAATCAACCCGTCCAGCCAAAGTCCGGACTTTAACACCAAGTATGCTGCGCAGCAGGCGATTTATCAAGACCTCGGCATTACGATGTTCCGCATTGAACTGAGAGGAACGGCCGGCAATGCGGATGGGTCCTTGAATACGAGCGCTATGGATTCGCTCGCCTCCAATATTCAGACGGCTGTCGATAACGGTGTTTCTCAATATTTGCTCAACATTTTTTCTCCGCCTCCCGGCATGAAGTCCAACAATGATATATCCGGCGTCAATGCGGATGGGACGCCCGCTACGCTGCTTCAGAGTAAGGAACAAGATTTCGCTCAATATGTTGTGAACGCGTTGGATTATATTGGCGCCCAGGGTCTCCCGCTTCCCGTCGCATTCAGCATGCAGAACGAGCCCGATGCCATTGTGCAGTACCAGGCCGCTCATTATGAGAAGGAGCAATACAAACGCGTATTAAAGCTGCTGCGCAACAAGCTGGATAATTCCGGTTACGGCGATCTGTTGCTGATCGCTCCGGAAGCCGGGGCTTATAAAGAGGTCAAACACTTCTTAGGAGATCAATTTGCCGAACTGCAGGCCGATTCTGCCTTTGCCGATGCGATTGGCGCGTTCGCCGTTCATTCGTACACCCGGGTAACCGACTCGGATTCGGAGGTTCAAGCGTATGTGGACGGCGCAGATCAGTTCCCCGGAAAGGACCGGTGGATGACGGAATTCAGTCCGGCCGGCCAGCTTGAAGCGCCGACGCAGATCGATCGAGCTATCGTTTCCGCGCAAGTTTTTGCCGCCGATATGGCCTGGGTCGCGAACAATTATTGGTTCTGGTGGTGGGGATGGGACCCCAGGTATTCCATTGACGACACCGCGCAGCAGACGATTATCGACGGGGATGGCGTCAACTCCGTCAGAAAAGGCAAAATGTTCGATATTCTCGAGAAGATTTTTAACAACGTGCCGATTGGCACCGCAGTCAAGCGGATGTCAACGACTGACAGCTCGATCGTAAACGCTATGGGCCATCGCAGCGATATGGTCGCCTTTGAAAATAACGACAGCACAGTGGCGGTGCTCGTAAACACTTCCGCTGTCGACAAGCGGTTCACGATTAATGGCCTGTCCGGCGCCAGCGCCAGCGTGTATACCATCGCCGACACGAACCTGCAGCAATCCAAAAATGTAATAGGCGGTGCGATTGCCAATGTGCTGGTTCCGGCGCGCAGCGTGACGATCGCGGTCACGTCCGCCGCAGACACGACAGGTCCCGCTATCGAATTCAGCAAACCGGCGAGCCTGATTTACGACGGCAAAAAGTATATTAGTCGGGATGGGGATATCGAGATTGCCGGAACTGTAGATGAAGCTTCTATAGTCAAGGTGAATGGACAGACGGTCTCATTGGGCTCCGACAACAGCTTCTCGGCAGCGGTTGAGCTGACCGAAGGGGCAAACCGAATTCAGATCGAGGCGACGGATGCGAGCGGCAATACATCGTGGCATTATCTTAATATCGTCTACGATCCTGCTTATCTGGCCATTACGCTTGATAAACTGGCGGATAAGGTCAACATCCCGACATACGTAATTAAAGGTAAAGTGAATGCGCCCGCGACGATCAGCATCAATTCCGATTCGGTCCCGGTTGGAGACGATCTGACCTTCGAGCATACGGTGACGCTGTCGGAGGGGACAAACTCCTTTACGCTTATCGCCACCGATGCCAATGGCAACGTCTCCGAACCGGTCACGATCTCGGTAGCAAGCGATTGGCATGAGCCGATCATTGCTGTTGCCCAAGCTTCGGTCGAGACGGAGGATTCCGAGTTTGTAGTGGCAGGTCAAGTGAGCGAGGACGTAACCAGCTTCACGATCAATGGTGCAAGCTATGCGCTTCGTGCCGACCGTTCTTTCTATATCAAACAGGCATTAAATGAAGGCATGAACACATTTGTCATTGCGGCCAAGGATGAATTCGACAATGAGGGCACGCAAGAAGTGAACGCGATATTTACGAAGACGGCTGCGACACCCGAGGTGTCGTCCGACAGAATCGTTCATGCGGCCAAGACGTCGGAGGAGGTTGTCGTAGACGGGCTGTTGACGGAGGATTGGCAGTTGACGACCAAAGCGAATAAAACGATCTATAACAATCAGCTTCCCGTCAACAATATCGTGAACTTCGGAGCGAAATGGGACGCACAAAATCTGTACATCGCAGCGAAGGTAACGGATGAAGCGCTGAAATTCGGTTCTTCGAACGTATACAACAACGATGCGATCGAGATATTCGTGAATCCGTCGAACGAGAAGGCGGGGGCGTACGCAGGGCTGGACAAGCAATTATTTATCGGATACACAGCGAACAGGGACAGCATGTATGTCAATACGGGCGCAGCTTATCAAACGGCATGGCATGACACGGAGGACGGCTACACCGTAGAGGTGGCGATTCCGTGGACCAGCCTTGGGGTTGTGCCGGCTCCGGATGTTGCGATCGGCTTCGATCTGGCCAATGACGACCGGGATGTCGGCGCCAATCGGGAGAATGTCATCGTATGGTCCGGTACCAGCGATAATTACAGGAACACAAGCGAATTCGGCACGCTTGTTCTTGATGACGATGTTCCGCCGCCGGCTTCTGCGGAAGATCGTCCGAGCAAGCCGCTGCTCATGAACGACAACTGGGATGGCGACGGGAATTATGTGATCAGTATGAACATGTGGTGGGGAACAAACGGTACAACGTACAATTTGTATGAGAATGGCGTCTTGATTTACTCGCAGGTGTTGAACGGCCGGACCCCGGCCGCGCAGTCGGCGGTGCTGGCGTTGACGGGCAGAGCGAATGGAACGTATGTTTACCGCGCGGAGCTCGTCAACGCGGCAGGAAGCGTATCAAGCGACGAGATGACAGTGCTTGTCAATCGCTGAGCCATAAGGAGCAAACGTATGGAAACTTCAAATTTTATGTCTTTGGACTCTTCATTATTGGACCTTGCATCATTGCCTCAAGTGCTGGGTGAGGGAGGACTGTTTGCGTTCTCCGGTTGGGATGGCGAGACATGCGCAAGCTCGGACTTTGCAGCAACCTGGGGGGCGGAGCGATTATCCCTTCTGATACATACTCCGTTAAGAAGGAAGCTGCTCATTCCCCTGGATGACGAAGCCAGACTTCGATTCGCAACAGGCGACGCCTGTCTCTTCGAGGGCGATGCGGGTGAGACAAAGCTTGTTTTTGCCGCCTGGCATACCATCATCGGCGTATATTCGTCGGCTGAAGAATGCAGGCTGTTGGAAGAAAACGGGGAGGAGTCCGGCGTGGTTCGCGAGGACGGTTGCCAAATCTCTTGCGACAAGCGCAAGGGCGATGCTGTCGTTGTGCTTGCGACCGGAAGCCGGTTTGCTTTGGCCTTCGGCAACTCGGTCGAAGAAGCCTGTCGGAGAGCGAGAGAGGGAGTCAAGCTCGATGTCAATGGGGCCATACAAGAGCGATTGCGCATTCATACCCTTGTCCCGCGCTTGGCATCGGATCGTCGCACAGAGCTCCTGCACAAATGCGTAAGCGTTATGAAGGTTAATACTCTGGGTCCCGAAGGTGCGCATAAACGATTTTGGTCCACGCCGGACCGTGTGCCTCACAAGGATATGTGGCTTTGGGATACCGTCTTCCATTCTCTTGCCATGAATCGTTTGTCGCCCCTTATTGCCTGGGAATGCCTGGCGAGTATGCTGGATTCGCAGAGGAGCGACGGCATGCTGCCTCACCAGGTGTCGGTGCAAGGCAGGCGATCCGCTATCACGCAGCCTCCTGTAATGGCCTGGGGAATTTGGCAGAATTATATGCATCACCAACAAGAAGCCTTATTGGAAGAGGCGCTTCCCCGGCTTGAATCCTATCTGTTGTGGAATCTGAAGCATCGCGATCTGAACGGCAACGGCCTGCTGGAATGGGATATTGAGGGGGATGTCAACTGCCGGTCGGGTGAATCGGGGATGGACAATTCCAGTCGGTTCGATGAAGCCTGCAAGCTGGATGCTGTCGATTTTAATGTATTTATGGTGCAGGATATGGCCGCTGCAGCCTCCATCTGCCGGGAGCTGGGACATGCAGAGAAGGCTCTTGTCTGGGAGCAATCGGCGCTTAAGATGGAAAAGGAAATTTTGGAGACGTTATGGGACGACGAGGACGGCTTCTTTTATGACCGCAGGTTCGACGGAAGTTTCTCGAAGGTATTGGCGGTGAGCGGCTTCGTCCCTTTGCTGCTTGATGGGATTCGGGAGGATCAGATCGATCGGCTGGTCAAGTGGATGAAGGACGAGCGGCATTTTCAAACCCAATATCCGCTTCCGAGCCTTGCCATCTCCGAACCGACATGGTCGACCGATATGTGGCGAGGGCCGGTCTGGATCAACTTGAATTATTTGATTATCCTGGGTTTAAGAAAGCATAAACGTTATGAAGAAGCGGACTTCCTGTCGGAGCGAACGATTGAGCTTGTTCAAACTTATTACGAGCAATATGGCGTGACGTTCGAATATTACGATTCCGCAGACGGACGGCCCCCGATCGCTTGCGATCGGAAGGGGCCGCGTCAACTGCCCTACGATATCCGGCAGAAATATGATTCGATTCGGGACTATCACTGGACGGCAGCGCTGACGGCTTGCTTGTTGTGGCCCGCTTCCCAATAAGGAGAGAGAGTCGATGGAACCACAAATTTTAAACGTAGGCATTATCGGTTTAGGCGAGGTGGCGCAGGTTATTCATTTGCCTGTACTGGAGTCGCTTCCACAGCAATTTCGAATTGCAGCATTATGCGATATTTCGCCTAAGCTGGTTGAGCACATGGGCGAGAGATATCGGGTCGAGCATCTCTATAACGAGTACACCGACCTTGTAAAGCAGGACGAACTGGATGTTGTCTTTGTGTTGAACAGCGATGAATATCATGCGGAGTATGCAATTGCGGCAGCCGATCGCGGCAAGCACGTCTTTATTGAGAAGCCGATGTGTCTGACGCAGGCGGAGGCGGATGCCATCGTCAGCGCGCAGACGCGTAACGATGTCAAAATCATGGTCGGTTACATGAGGCGCTATGCGGCTTCATTCGTGCGAGCGGCAAGTGCAATCGGAGGTCTGGATCGTATTCAATATGCGAGAGTCAGAGATATTATCGGCCCTAATCGTTACTTCATTCAACCGACGAGTCGGGTCGTCTCCTACGACGACATTCCCGAGGCGTTAAAGGAAGAGAAACAAAGACGAGCGAAAGCGCTGGTTAGCGAAGCAACAGGACTGGCTCCCGATTCGCCGCACAATTCCATTTATCGATTGCTGTGCGGCTTGTCCAGTCACGACCTCTCCGCTATGCGCGAGGCTCTTGGTATGCCGAATGGCGTGGCCGGCGCCAGGGCGACTGACAATGGCAGCGTATTTCTTAGCGCTATATTCGATTATGGCCCTTTCTCTGTTACCTTCGAGACGGGGACCGACCAACAAGGACGCTTCGATGCGCATGTAGAGGTATATGCAAGCGATAAATCGGTGAAGGTTCAGTTCGACACTCCCTATATCCGGCATCTTCCGACTCGATTGTTCTTAAGTGAGACGGCAGGGGAACAATATACGGAATCTGTGATCCGTCCCACGTTCACCGATCCATACACTTCCGAGCTTCAATACTTGCATGACGTTATCGTAAACGACTTGACGCCAAAAACAACTCCTGAGGACTTCAAACAGGATTTGAGCATTTTCAAGATGATTATCGACGCTTTGCAGGCAAATTAAAACGATTGCAGGCCCCCGAGCTTGTCCTTGCGACGGTTCGGGGGCTTATTGCATGCTGGGGAGTTCACTCGAGCTTGACGGACTGCACGGCAGCTTGATATTCTCGATTGACAGGGAATCGGATACAATTGTGAAAGCGCATTCGGAACGAGGCAGGGGGCTCAGGCATGAGCGATAAATTAAAAAGATTCCAAAAATATAATCGCAAAAGCATTCTTATTGCCTTGCTAGTATCTTACGCTGTTGTCCTGTGTGTTCCGATCGGGATTGGCTCGTTGCTGTACCAGAAAGCAACCAATGCGATGAAGGATAATGCCATTCGATACAATATGGCCATGCTGGAACAGATGAGAGGGGTCATGGATAGCCGGATTAATGAAGTCGATCAACTGGCCTACGAGGTGACCTGGAATCCCAAGCTGCAGGAGCTGATCCAGCTTGGCAATGCGATGGACGAATCCGAGAATGCCTATAAATTTCTCGATTTTGCCTCGGACTTATGGCGGTATAAGAACGCAGGCAGCATCATTGACGACTTCTACGTCTACATCGCAAGCGGCGATACGATCCTGACGCCCACATCCAAATTAAGCTCGTCCATCTTCTATGATAAGATTCATCGATTCATGGGTGTCGATTACGCGCAATGGAAGTCCGACTTGTTAACCGGCTATCATTACAAGACCTACGGGAACTCTGTTGTGTTGGTGGACGGATTAAGTTCGGAACAAGTGATTCCGTACACTCTTTCCCTGCCCTTGGGAGAGAAGACGGCGATTAAAGGTCAACTCGTCATTCTTATTAATGTGCAGCAGATTCAGGAGATGATCAATAAGATTGAATGGGCAAGCCGGGGCTCTTTATATGTGATTAACGACCGCAACGAGATTATTCTGACGACTGCCGCTGAGCCGTTCCGGATAACGGAGAGCCAATTCGATGGGGAGAGCGGGATGATAAAAAGCGCGGAGCTAGGCAGGAATCAGGTGGCTGTGTATACGACCTCCCAACAATCCGGGTGGAAGTATGTGTCGGTCATTCCGGTGTCTGTGTTCCTCGATAATGTGAATATGCTGAGAAACTGGGCGTTAAGCTTGCTCGGCTGCTGTTTTATTCTGGGAAGCATAATCATCTATTTGTTTGCCTATCGCCAATACAATCCGATCAAGAAGATGGTTAGAACCATACAGGCGGGAAGAGGCGAATCGCCGGGCGGGATTGCGAATGAGTACGACTACATCAATCACTCCATTCTCCATAGCTTGAAGGAAGAGTCCCGGCTTAGGAGCACGATCGACGCCCAAGTTCCGGTTATCCGCGCCAACTTTTTAGGCAGACTGATTAGAGGCTATGTCGACCGCGCGGCGGTAACGACGGAGACGCTGGCCTTTATGGATATTCACTTGATATCCAATCAGTTCATGGTGTTATTGATCGATATCGATGACTGCAGCCAGTTTATTAAGGATGATTCGGAGAGAGAATGGGTGTTAATCCGTTTTGTCGTCTCCAACTTGATCGATGACCTGACGAGTGAATGGTGCCGTTGCTATACAACCGAGTTGGATAAGGATCGAATCGGGGTATTGTTGAATTTGGAAAATAATCGGCAGACGCGTGTGGAAGATGAGGTGCAGCAGATTGCGAATAAGCTTGTCGAGACCATCCATCACAAATTTAAAACAACGGTGACGATTGCAGTCAGTTCGGTTCACACGGGCCTCGAAGGCATTCGGATCGCTTACCTCGAGGCGCTCAAAGCGGTCGACTACCGTATTTTATTAGGCCACCGCCAAGCTATTCATTATAACGAAGTCAGCCAGTCGGAAGATTTCTATTCGTATCCGATCGAGATTGAGACTCAGATCGTTAATTTCGTCAAATCCGGCGATTATGACAACGTGGAGAGCATTCTGAATCAGCACTTTATCGATAATGTCGCGTTAAGGCAATTAACGCCGGAATTGGCCAAATGCCTGTTCTACGACGTTATCGGCACGTTGGTCAAGGTTATTCACTCGGCGAGCTTAAAGCACCCCGGGCTAATGGATCATAAACCGGCTCCCATCAAACGACTATCCGACTGCGGCACCTTTGACGAGATGTTGGGTGAACTGAAGGAATATTATCGCTATATTTGCGAATATATTCGTGCGAATAAGTCGGACCGCAACGAGCAGCTTATGGATAATATCGATCAGTTTATTCGCAATCGCTACATGGATGGCATGCTTGGCTTGAACCTGATCGCCGAACAGTTCCAATTGACGCCCTCTTACTTATCTACTTTGTTCAAGAAGCAGACGGGCAAGAACGTATCCGACTACATTGCCGAAGTTCGTATTGAGAAGTCCAAGGACATGCTTGCCGATTCTGCGCTGACGATTACCCAAATTGCGCATGGCGTAGGTTACGCGAACGATATTGGGTTTATCCGGATGTTCAAGAAGTATGAAGGGGTTACTCCCGGCAAGTACAGAGCAAACCTGATCGTTAAGTAGCAGAGTCAAAAACGCCGCAATCACTCGTGGCGTTTTTTTGTATTCTGGCCGCCAATTGCAGTTGATCGCATTTCTGTATAGCGAATAGCAAAACAAAGAGGGGCATAAATCACGAAACGATATAGCCATTCGCAAGGATGTATCGTATATTTTCCGCGAACGGGTCGCTTACAATCGATGTGTCGGCCGATAGAACAGAAGGATAGAACAGAAAGATCGAACAGAAAGATCGAACAGAAAATCGAGGAGGGTTACAAAGGTTGAACAACAAACACGTTACAAGCAGCAAGCTGCGCAAGCTGACTGTTCTAATGATCGCAGTATTGGCGTTCGTCGCGGTATTGTCAGGATGCAGCGATAAGAACGAAGCGGCGAATTCATCGCCTGGCGGATCGTCCGGGGCATCGTCCGAGGCAACCTCGTCTTCTTCGCCGGTTGCCTCCGAGCAACCGGCGAACGGCACCGAAGCGGAAGCGCTTCCGATTGTGAGCGAACCTCTCACTCTTACTTATTTTACGCAGTTGGCTGCGAACGCCGCACCTGTCGTCAAAGACTATAACGAGATCGCTGCCTATCAGGAGTTGGAGAAGAGAACGGGAATTCACATTGAGTGGAAGCACCCTGTGGCCGGGCAGGAGGCACAGCAGCTATCCCTCATGATGGCTTCCGGCAATCCGACGGACATCATCGAATACAATTGGACGGACGGATACCCCGGGGGAGCGGCCAAGGCCATCGCGGAAGGCAATGCGATCCGCTTGAATGAATTGATTGATCAGTACGCTCCGAATTTCAAGAAGCTGCTTGAGGAGCACCCCGAATACAAGAAGATGATTACGAACGATGACGGAGATATCTACGCATTCCCGTTCCTGCGGGGAGACCCTTCGCTGCTAACGTCGGCAGGTTTGTGGATTCGCCAGGATTGGCTTGACAAGCTGGGACTGAAGATGCCGGTGACGGTGGAAGACTGGCATACCGTTCTCAAAGCGTTCAAGGAACAAGACCCTAACGGGAATGGCAAAGCCGACGAATTGCCGTTTAACTTCGGACAGCCGAATGCGAACAAGTTCTGGTTCGACCGTACGAGCGCCTTTATCGGGGCATGGGGAATCGGCACGGGGTTCTATCAGGAGAATAGCCAAGTGAAGTACGGCGCGATTCAGCCGGAATTCAAGTCGTTCCTGCAAACGCTGCAAACCTGGTACAAGGAAGGGTTAATCGATCCCGATTATGCGTTGACGGACTCCAAAGCGATGGATGCCAAGATCACCGGGAATCTGTTGGGGGCAGGCTTCGCTTCGATTGGCGGCGGCATCGGTCGTCTCTATCAACTGATGGCCGATATCGATCCTAGCTATAAGGTCTTGGGAGCGCCGTTACCGGTGCTTGAGGAAGGCGATACCTTGCAACTGATGCAGAGGGACTTCCCATACACGGGCTTGGGCGCTTCGATTACGGCAGCGAATAAGCATCCGATCGAGACCGTCAAGTGGATGGATTACAAGTATGGAGAAGCCGGTTCATTGCTGATGAACTTCGGCATAGAGGGCGTCAGCTACAATATGGTGGATGGCAATCCGCAATATACGGAAGCCGTGACGAAGGCTCCGGACAATCTGTCGTTTGCTCAAGCTCTCTCCAAATATGCGCTGCCGGCAGCCAATGGCGCATTCGTTCAGGACAAACGGTACTTCGATCAATTCGCGGGTCTTCCGATCCAGCAAGAATCGATGAAGAACTGGATGCAGGGCGGAACGGAGAAGATGATGCCTCCGGTAAGCGTAACGGCTGACGAGAGCGCGAGATTCGCTTCCGTGATGAATGACGTGAACACCTACATTGCGGAGATGTTCGACAAGTTCGTTATGGGTTCCGAGCCCATCGAGAACTTCGACAAGTACGTGAAGACGCTCAAGAGCATGGGGATTGACGATGCCATAAGCATCGAACAAGCAGCGCTCGACAGATACAACAGCAGACCGTAGTTTGGTTGTCGCGGAAGCCGGGAGGGGAGGACGAATTCTCTTCCGGCTCTGCACCGGATGGAAGGGGAGAGCATGTGAGAACGCTTCGCAAGGACCTGCGACGGAACAGGCACATTTATATGATGATTGCTCCGGTCGTGATGTATTTTGGTTTATTTTACTATCTTCCCATCTACGGCGTTCAAATCGCTTTTAAGCAATATTCCATCATGGAAGGAATTTGGAACAGTCCATGGATTGGATTTAAGCACTTTAGCGATTTTTTCGGCGGTTATTATTTTGACCGAACGCTGCGCAATACCTTATTAATCAGCTTGTACGATATCGTCTTTGGATTCCCGGCGCCGATCATTCTCGCTTTGTTGCTTAACGAGGTAGGGCGTAAACATTTTCGCAATCTGGTTCAGACGTTGACTTATATGCCGCACTTCATCTCCGTCGTTGTCGTGGTTGGGATGATGTTCGATTTCCTGGCCCGAGGCGGCATCATCAATCAACTGACAAGCTCGATCGGGCTGGGAACGGTAAGTTATCTGCAGAGTCCGGAATGGTTCCGGACGCTGTATGTCGGTTCCGGCATCTGGCAGCAGATCGGCTGGGGTTCGATTATCTATATCGCGGCGATAACCGGAATCGATCCGACTCTATATGAAGCCGCGAGGGTCGACGGAGCCGGCAGATGGAGCCAGATGCTGCGCATCACGTTGCCGGGCATCATGCCGACGATTATTATTCTGCTTATTCTTCGTCTCGGCAACGTCATGAACGTGGGTTATGAGAAAATCCTGCTTATGTATACCCCCGTCGTGTACGAGACATCGGATGTCATCTCTACCTATGTGTATCGCAAAGGAATTCTGGATGGCAGCTTCGATTACAGCTCCGCAGTCGGATTGTTTAATTCGGTTGTCAACCTTGTATTGCTTGTCTGCGCCAATTCGTTAAGCCGTCGCGCCAGCGGGTCCAGCATATGGTAAGGGGATTATCCATGAACAGGAAGAAGAGCTTCGGCGAACGGGCCTTTGATATCGCCAATGTCAGTATTCTGACCTTATTGTGCTTTTGCACGCTGTACCCGATTTTATATATTATCTTCGGTTCGCTGAGCGATTCCGTATTGTTGGTTCGCCATAGCGGCTTCTTGTACAAGCCCGTCGGCTTCAGTTGGGACGCATACAGCATGGTGCTCAAGAACCCGATGATTGGGATCGGCTATCGCAATACGCTTTTTATCTTGGTTGTCGGCACCTTTATTAATGTGGCGCTAACGTCGCTTGGGGCATATTGCTTGTCCCGCAGAAACGTTTTGTTTACAAAGCCGATTCTCATGATGATTGTGTTCACGATGTTCTTCAATGGAGGGCTCATTCCGACCTTCATGGTGGTCAAAAATCTTCATATGGTGGATACGCTCTGGTCCGTGATCATTCCGACTGCAATCAGCGCGTACAACCTGATCGTGATGCGCACCTTTTTCCTCTCGCTTCCCGATAGTCTGGAGGAATCGGCCAAGATGGACGGAGCCAACGAATATACGGTGCTGTTCCGCATTGTATTGCCTTTGTCGATGCCCGTCGTCGCGGTGATGATTCTGTTCTACGCCGTGGGGCATTGGAACGCATTCCTGAACGCTCTGATTTATCTGAACGATCGCGACAAATTCCCGCTGCAACTGGTGCTTAGGGAGATTCTGATTCAGAACAGCACGGATAATATGACGACGGACACGGCAAGCCTGGATGCGGCAGCCGTCGCGCAATCGATCAAGTATTCGACGATCGTAATTGCGACAGTTCCGATTTTGTTTATTTATCCCTTCCTTCAGCGGTATTTCACGAAGGGCGTATTAATTGGAGCGATCAAGGAATAGATCAACTCATTCAATGGAGGCTGTGACATGGATGCAGCAACGCCAAGACCGAAGCCTACGGAGAAGCAGCTCGCCTTTATGGATTGGGAGCAGGGGCTCTTCTTGCACTTCGGCATTCGAACGTTCTATGAAGGGGTTAAGGACTGGGATGGCAGCGACATGGATGCGGCAGCATTCATGCCCAGCGAATTGAGCTGCAGTCAGTGGATGGAAGCCGCCAGCGAAGCCGGATTCAACTATGCGGTATTGACGGCCAAGCACCATGACGGCTTCGCCCTCTGGCCAACCCGGTACAGCGGATATTCGGTAGCGAACTCTCCCTGGAAGGATGGACAAGGAGATGTCGTTCGGGAATTTATCGAGGCTTGCCATCAACACGGGGTAAAGCCGGGATTGTATTATTCCCCGGCAGAGCCGTCGCTGCTTAAGGCCGAATGGAGTGCCGACGATTATGACGAGTACTTCCTCAACCAGGTGAGCGAACTGCTTGCGAATTACGGTCCGATCGAGATTATTTGGTTCGACGGCTGCGGTTCGGAGGAGCACGAATACGACTGGGAACGGATTATCGGAGAGATCCGCCGAATGCAGCCGGGAATCCGAATATTCAACATGGGAGACCCGGATATCCGGTGGATCGGGAACGAGGCGGGGATCGCCCCGCTTCGCAACTGGAACGAGGTCGACTCGCTCCCCTATTCCATCCGGACCGACAAGAAGGAGCAGGTTGCGAATGACGGCGGCGTTCTCTGGCTTCCGGGAGAATGCGACTTCCGAATGAGGCAGGAGAATTGGTTCTATAGCGATAGCGACGAGGAGACCGTCAAGAGCCTCGATGAATTGATGGGGCTCTATTATTATTCGGTAGGAAGAGGAGCCAACCTGCTCTTGAATATCGGTCCCGACCGAAGAGGCCTGCTGCCGGACAAGGATACGGCAAGGCTGCTTGAATTCGGAAGGGAGATCAGAGGAAGATTCGCCCGTCCGTTCGCCCGGGGAGCGGACTTTGCCCATACGGAGCTTCAGTATTCGTTCAGCAAGCCGGAGCCCTTCCTGCTCAACCATGTCATCCTCTCGGAGAACCTGATGGAAGGACAAGCGGTCACCGGATTCGGCATTTATATCAAAGCCAATTCCTATATGCCTCCCATCTGCGTATACGAAGGCAAAACAATCGGTCATAAAGCGATCTGCGTTTTCCCTACCGTAAGCGCATATGAGGTAACCGTGGAAATTACCGATTATGTGCATGCGTGCAAAATGGAAGACATTCAACTGTTCTACATTGTTGGCGGTCAGGCTTGATCGGAGTCCGGCAAGTGACTAGCAAATGACCGGCAAATGATAAAAGGAGGAGATTGAAATGATCAGGAAATTTCTCTTTATCTGTGCGTTATTTGGCTTGTCTCTGTTGATGCTCTCAACATCGCACAGTTATGCAAGCGATGCCAATTTATTGCCGAATGCGGGATTCGAGACGGATGCCGCCCCCGCCGACGGCATTCCGGACGGCTATGCCAAGCTTATTTATTCCGGCAGCCCGACCGTTGCGCTGGACACTTCCGAGTTCTACGACGGCGCGAAGTCGGTCAAGATCACCGGAACATCTGCAACCGATCGCGCGAGCATCTCCTATACCTATAACAATGCGTCGAGTTTGGCGGGCAACAGCTACACGTTCTCTATCTACCAGAAGACTTCAGGCGTGACCAGCTCCAATCTCGGAACGACGCTGCGCGTCAACTTCCTGGACGAGAACAATCGCTCGGTTAAGCTGCTCTTGAATAAACCGGGGGCGACAGGAACAACTGCGGGATGGGAGCAGTTGCAGACTACATTCTCCGTCCCTTACGGAACCGTCAAAATCGTCTTGGAAGCCGGATTATGGTACGCATCCGGAACGGTGTGGTGGGACAGCCCCTCGCTGAATCAAGTGAACGTATTAACCAATCCCGGCTTCGAGACGGATGCCGCTCCGGCCGATGGCGTACCGGATAATTGGACCCGAATCAATTACGGGACGACCAATGCAACCTTCGATCTGGATACCGCGACGAAGTACAGCGGTTCCCAATCGGCGCGGATTACGAGCGGGGCGGCGACGACCCGAAGCAACTATTCTCAGAAATTCGACGTATCCGCCTTCCAGGGCAAGCGCTTTACGCTTAGCGCTTACGAGAAAACCGACAATGTGGTGTCGTCGGAATACGGCACGGCAATAAGAGTATTGTTTCTGAATGCTTCGAACGTCAATATCGGTACGAACTTGTATGTGGCCGGCAATAAGGGAACAACGGATTGGACGTCGTTGACAACCGGCTTCGCCATTCCCGAAGGGGTTGTCTACGTTCAGGTAGAATGTTTTCTCTGGCTTGCAACGGGAACGGTCTGGTGGGACGATGTCCAACTGACGCCGTTTACGGACGGGTGGCTCGTCAATTCGAGCTTCGAGACTCCTTCCGAGAATGCCGATCTCCCATACGGCTGGCTGAGAGATGTATCGGGTTCTCCCACGTCCTCATTCGACTCCTCTACCCGATACGACGGAGATCAATCTTACAAGATGACAGGAACCTCAACCTCCGACACCATCAATATTTATCAGGATATATGGATACCGGCCGGCTATACGGACAATCTGTTCAAGCTGACCTCTTGGTACAAGACGGACTCCGTCGTGACGAGCGCATACGGAGCTGCGGTCAAGTTGGCCTTCTATGACAGCAGCAGCAGTCTCACCGCGAATGAAGTGGTGATTCCGGGCGCTGCGGGAACCGTTGACTGGACCAAGCTGGAGAATCTGTTCCTCGTCCCGTCCGGTACGGTCAGAATCAGGGTGTACTTATTCCTGAATCACGCTTCGGGTACGGTGTGGTGGGATCAGCCGGACATTACGCCCTATCGATTATTGAACAATTCCGGCTTCGAGCAGGATCAAGACAACAATGGCATTGCCGATGGCTGGGCAAGCAATGCCATTAATGGGGCTGCTTCAGCGTTTGACGACGGGACGGTCTATGAAGGGACGAAGTCTCTCAAGATGACCGGGACGAGCAAGAGCAGTGTCGGTTACGTCAATCAAACGTTGAACCTGCAAGCTTCCTCTGCGGGGACATCCGCTTGGGGCTACAAGATCCACGCCGTCTATAAAACGGATAATGTGCAATCCGATACGAAGGGCGCCCTCATGGAGCTTAGCTTCAGAGACAGCAGCAATGCGATCTTGTCGACGATCCAGGTACGAGCCTCCAAAGGCACGCAGGATTGGACGTCGATCGATAAGGTGGCAAGCGTGCCGTATGGAGCAACCAGACTGATTGTGCAGCAGTACTTCAATGGCAGCGGCACGATCTGGTGGGATTCCGTTAAGCTTACGCCTATACTCCTGCTCGACAACAAAGATTTCGAGACGGACGACAATTCCGACAATGTCCCTGACAAGTGGCAATTCGCCGCAACAAGCGGAACCCCGGTTAAAGCGATGGACACCGCAAACTACTATAATATCGGACGGAATAGCCATGCGGCGAAATCATTCAAGATAACGAACCTTACGCAGACGGATCAGGCGAGCTTGTCGCAGATCGTCCCGTTGTCCTCCGAATTTATGGAAGGAGGCACGATGGCGGTGAACTATAAAATCAGCCAGGTAACGGTTGACTCCGGTATTGCGGATGCGGGCACGTATGGCGCTCGCATGAAGTTATCGTTCCTTGACGCCGGCGACGCCGCTGTAGGCAATCCGCTGTATGCGATTGGAGCGAGAGGTTCGGCCATGTGGGCCACCTTGTCGAAAAGCTTTATTCCGCCAGCAGGCGCCAAGAAACTGAAGATCGAGCTTCAATTATGGAATGCGGCCGGCACGGTGTGGTGGGATCAGGCCGACTTGCTTCCCGGAAGTCAGATCGCCGCAGAATCGACCAAATTCCTGGACCTGGGGATCGTCGTTCAAGAAGGGCGGCCGACACTGTCGTGGAGAAATTCCAATAATATGGCATTCACGACGATTGAATATTCTCAGGACCCGACCTTCTCCTCCGGGTCAACGACGGTAAGCGGGCTGCTGACGACAAGCTATACGTTGCCTGTGAATGTGCAGGATGGAACTTGGTATGCGAGAGGCACAACGACGGACGCATCGAATATCACGACATCCTACGGCAATCTTCATCAATTCGATGTCCAGAGGCTGCAGGCCTTCCCGGATACGTTCACGCCGAATGGAGACGGAGCCAATGATGGAACAACGCTTGATTACATTCTTCAGGATGAGGCTGTTGTCACGTTGGAGATTCGCGATTCCGCAGACCAAGTCGTTAAGACGATCTATAGCGCAGATGCGCAGACGCCGGGCAAACGCGATATCGCTTGGGACGGCAAGAACGACTCCGGCGTTCAGGTGGCCGATGGAGCCTATACCGCCGGATTAGCCCTGGACATCGGCGGAACGACCTACACCTCCAACAAATCGATTATCGTAAACGCGGCAGACACGTCAGGCTATCGCGGATTGGAGAACGATAAGGATTGGAGCGGCTTCTACGAGGATTTCACGGAGAAGTCGATCAAGCTTACCTTTGATTTATTCGATCCTTCGACCGGCAGATTCACGTACGATTCCTTGACCAATCCGCTGTGGCCGCTGAATACGTCAGGGTATTCGTTCGCATTGGCGTACTTGTACACAACGCCGGGGAACGATTATTACGGCGATTCGATTGCGCTGAGCAGAGCCATTGCGGCATTCGATGCTGTCGTCGACAATGAAGTTGGCACGACCGGATCATGGGCGCGGGAGCGGGATCTTGACCCGAATATGGATCGGTTTGTGCTTGATTCGCTGGCCGAGACGTATCCGATGTTGGAGCCGTATCTCACTGCGGTGCAGCAGGATAAGTGGGTCGGCTTTATGGAACGCGCCGCCCAGTACCAGATTGATACGTACCAGAACCTTCCGGATGCCAATTCGACATTCGGCAATTATCCGAACCAAGATCAGGCATTCGCGCTGGCTCTTGGCGCTGTCGGTTCGATATTGGACAGCGGCAATCCGAATAAAGCGGTATTCCTGAATGCGGCGGCGGCAGTCGTTCCGTTAAGCTTGAATGAATTGACTGCGAACGGCAGCGGGGGACTGTCCTATTTTGTAGGAACGAACCCTTCGCCGTGGTATCAGAACTTGATTTCTCTGTGGGGAAGATATTACGAATTGACCGGGGATTCGCAGATTCCTTCCTTGATCGCGGAATTGACGGATTATTATCCGCTTGTTATGGAGACCGGCGGCGTATCGGAATCTGGCAGCTCGCCGGAGTTGAAGGCGTACTGGCAGAATTGGAACACGCCTCAAGGTGCGGATACGGTTGCGTACTTTACCAACGACGGCCGCAATAAGATGGTGGCCAATACGATCAAGGAACGATTAACGAGAATCTATCCGCAGGGAATGTCGAATATGCAGCAGGTTTACTTCATTGCGGCCGGCCGCAATATGACGACACCGTCCGTAACGCCGGTCAAACTAACGGACCAAGGCGTTGTCAAGGATGCGGATATTAGCGGCTTGCGAGCCAGATGGGGGGACTTCAGCGCGGTGATCACGGCCGGCAAAAATCAGCCGACGCTTGTCTCGACGATGATCAATGACAACGGCAACCCTTACGCTCTGGCAAACAGCGCCCTTAGCCAGGTGAACTTCGAGTCCAAGGAAGGGAATTTGACAGGCGAACGTCCGTCCGATTACGCCTATCTATTCCCGAACCAAGACACCCTTACGGGCGATGCCTTCGTGCAACCCGATCTATCGGTTCAACAGGTTTATGTCAATAACAAGATCGGTGCCCAGCAGGTGAGCTACATTCCTATTCCCGCCTATGACTGGTTGGTGAAGTCGGATACGACCGCCAAGTGGGACTGGAATGTGCGGCAGACCTGGATCGTCTTCAACAATCGTCTTATCGGAATGAACTCGATGAGCGTGAAGGATACGAATACCGAGCTGAACGCCGGCAGCGACAACTTCGCCAGATCCCGTCTGATCTTCGGTCCTATCAAGAACGCTGTGTTCAATACGGAGGTGCTGACAGACGACTTGTATGGCAATTACAACCGCCTGGGCTTCTGGGTAAGCAAAGAAACGACGGCCAACTGGGAATTTAACACCGGTCTGCTGGATAGCACGGAGCCGGGAACCCGGTCCAACAGCGGCGGATTCCGCAGCACCACCCAACTGGCCATTCAGAAGAAAGCCGTGAGCGGCCAAGTAACCTGGGGGCCTTACAGCGCGATGAACGCAGACGATACGATGAGCTACAATGCCGTCTTTTTCCCACTGGAAGACTATTCGACGGCCAAGGAGTGGCACGATTCGGCGGATAACAATATTACGTTCGTCACTCCCCAAGACAAGGTGCACGCGGTCATTATCCATGCAGACGACGGCTCCAATGAAGTCTATGTTGTGATCGCCAACCACTCGGCCGCGTCGGTGAGCGGCAGTATGTCCGCCGGCTTGACGGACGGAGCTTATTCCTTGAGCCAATATGCCGATAATACGGGAACTGCGGCCAGCTCATCGTCCATTACCGTTAGCGGAGGAGCTTATTCGCTGAATTACAGCTTATCGGCAGGCGGAATGGTTATTTACAAAATAAATCCTTAAATGGCATGCGAGCTAGAGAGCGGAGATGAACCTGTTGAGGCCGGTTAAAATTGTGTTGGCGGGGATTGGCGGTTACGGAGCGCACTACGTGAGGGAGTTGTTGAAGGGCGAAGGGGAATATCCGTACGAATGGGTAGGCGCGGTTGACCCTTATCCGGCGAACAGTCCGTTCCTGGTGGAACTGGCCGCTCGCAGCATCCCGGTCTATGATTCGCTTGATCGGTTCTACGAATCGGCAGACGCCGATCTGGCGATCATCTCGTCTCCAATCCAATATCATGGCCCGCAGACGTGCCTGGCGTTGTCGCATGGAAGCCACGTTCTGCTGGAGAAGCCGCTGTGCGCCCGGATGGAGGATGCCCGCCGGATGATCGAAGCTCGGGACAGGGCGCACAAATTCGTAGCGGTCGGTTATCAATGGAGCTACAGCAGCGCCATGCAAGCGTTGAAGCGGGATATCGCAAGCGGATTGTTCGGCAAGCCGAAGCGGTTCCGAACGCTGGTGCTCTGGCCCAGGTCGGAGCGGTATTATTCCAGGGGGTGGGCCGGGAAGCTGCGAGACGACCGGGGGAATATGATTCTTGACAGTGTGGCTAACAATGCCGCAGCGCACTACATTCACAATATGTTCTTCGTGTTGGGCAGGGGCGAGGGCGCGAGCGCCCTCCCTGTCCGCGTCAAGGCGGAGCTGTACCGGGCGAACCGCATCGAGAACTATGACACGGCGGCGATGAGAGCTTATACGGAGGATGGCGTGGAATTGTTGTACTACGGTTCGCATGCGGTTCGCGACACGCTGGGAGCGTTGTTCCGCTATGAATTCGAGCAAGCCGATGTCATCTACGACGACAATGCCCGAAGCGGGGCGATCGTTGCGCGGTTCCACAGCGGCGAGACCATGGCTTACGGCAATCCGAATCGCAACGGCGACAGCGCCAAGCTGCAAGCAGCCCTTGCAGCGGCTCATGGAGGGGGCCCTGTCGCGTGCGGCCTGGAAGCCGCGCTGTCCCAAACGATATGCATCAACATGATGCAGCAATCATCGCCCGATATCGTCCCGTTCCCGGAGACGATCGTGAGGCGGGGCGCCGTTATGGAGGGCGGAGAGACGGGCAACTATGTGGAGGATCTTGTCGAACAGTTGAAGCGATGCTACGACAAGGGAGAGTTGCCGGCAGAGTCCGGTATCCCATGGGCGCGAGCAGGCAGGGAAGTCGAAGTCACGAACGATTAAGTGGAAGAGTCGGAGTTTGATCGAGAAGGAGAGATTGGGATGGCAGAGCATAAGGTTGGCATTATTATGAACGGCGTCACGGGCCGAATGGGCACGAACCAGCATCTTATTCGATCGATTGTCGCGATTCGCAAGCAGGGGGGCGTGAAGCTTGCAGACGGGGATACGATCATGCCCGAACCGATCTTGGTCGGCCGTCAGGAGCATAAGCTGAGGGCCTTGGCCGAAGCGCACCAGCTATCGCGTTGGAGCACGAATCTGGACGAATGCCTGGACGATCCGAGCAACCGGATTTACTTCGACTCGCAGATGACGAACTATCGCGCGGACAGCGTCAAGCGAGCCATTGCCAGAGGCAAGCATATCTATTGCGAGAAGCCGACGGGAGCCACCCTGCAGGAGTCGCTTGAGCTTGCCCGATTGGCAGCGGCGGCCGGCGTGAAGAACGGCGTCGTGCAGGACAAGCTGTTTCTTCCCGGACTATTAAAGCTTAAGAGACTGGTAGACGCGGGATACTTCGGCAAAATATTGTCCGTGCGAATGGAGTTTGGCTATTGGGTATTCGAAGGGGATTGGCAGCCCGGACAGCGGCCTTCGTGGAACTATCGCAAGGAAGACGGCGGCGGCATTATCGTCGATATGTTCGCGCACTGGCGGTACGTGCTGGACAATCTGTTCGGAGCGATACGCGCGGTAAGCTGTTTGGGCATGACGCATATTCCGCGGCGCGTCGATGAACAAGGCTTCGCCTATGCCGCCACGGCCGACGATGCCGCTTACGCCACGTTCGAATTGGAAGGCGGAATCGTTGTGCAGGCGAACTCGTCTTGGTGCGTGAGAGTGAATCGCGAGGATCTGCTGACGATCCAAGTCGATGGGACGGAGGGCAGCGCGGTGGCCGGTCTTCGCGACTGCAAGACTCAGCATCGCGCCAATACGTGCAAGGCTGTCTGGAATCCGGATATCCCGAATCCGTATCACTTTCAAGAGCAGTGGCAGAACGTGCCGGACAACCAACTCTTCGATAACGGCTTCAAGGTGCAGTGGGAGCTGTTCTTAAAGCATATCGTGATCGACACCCCGTTCCCTTGGGGGCTGCTGGAAGGCGCCAAAGGAACTCAGCTATCCGATCTTGGGCTGCAATCGTGGCGCGAGAGACGCTGGATCGATGTGCCCGACTTGACCCTTTAATCGGATATTTGTCCAAGGAGGCAATCGCGATGCTTCAACCCTTGCAACTGCCCAAGGCCGGAGGAACGCTATATTCCTATACACCGGCGAATGCCACTCCGTTCCAATTACCAAGCGGAGGGGCTCTCCGGAGCCGGATCGCCTTCTCCGCGGCGCATGTCGTTAGCGACCCGTTGGCCGATACGGACCCCTTAAGCGACGCCCGGATTGACTGGGAGACTACATTGGCTTACCGCCATCATCTGTGGTCGCTCGGACTGGGCGTTGCGGAAGCGATGGACACGGCCCAACGCGGGATGGGACTGGATTGGCCTTCGGCCAAGGAGCTGATCCGCAGGTCGCTTGCCGAGGCGAAATCCGTGAACGGCCGCATTGCTTGCGGCGCCGGGACGGATCACCTGAAGGCGGCATCCCGTGTGACGCTGGAACAAGTCGAGTCCGCATACGAAGAGCAATGCGGGCATGTAGAAGAACACGGCGGACAGATCATTCTGATGGCCAGCCGCGCGTTGGCCGCCTGCGCGGCAGGGCCGGACGATTATGAACGGGTGTACGGCGATATTTTGCGGCAGGTGTCCAAGCCGGTTATCCTCCATTGGCTGGGCGATATGTTCGACCCGTCGCTGCGAGGCTACTGGGGATTCGAGGACACGGAAGCGGCGATGGACGTGTGCCTTCGCATTATTCGCACTCACGCCGACAAGATTGACGGGATCAAGATCTCCTTGCTGGATGCAGCCAAGGAGGTGGCGATGCGTCGGCGTCTTCCGGCTTCGGTGCGGATGTATACCGGCGATGACTTTAACTACCCGGAGTTGATTAAAGGGGATGAGCTCGGATTCAGTCATGCCCTGCTCGGAATCTTCGATGCCATCGCACCCGCGGCCGCAGCCGCCATTGCTGCACTGGATGCCGGAGACGCGGCAAGCTACTCGGAGATTATGGAGCAGACGGTTCCACTATCACGTCACAATTTCCAGAAGCCAACCTATTCCTACAAGACAGGGATCGTATTCATGGCGTACTTGAACGGTCACCAGAAGCACTTCCGAATGATTGCCGGTGCGGAGAGCGCGCGATCGATCATCCATCTGTCGGAGCTCTTCGTTCTCGCCGACCAAGCGGGGCTGCTGCAGGACCCGGAGCGGGCTGCCAGACGGATGAAGGCGCAACTTGACTTGGCCGGAATTGGAGGGGGAATCTGATGTTGAACCGGATTAGCTTAAACCAGATTACCATCGATCGGTCGAGCCTGGAAGAGGCAGTGGAAGGCTGCAGCAGGGCCGACATTCCGTGGATCGCATTATGGCGCCATAAGATTGCCGAGACCGGCCTGGCGGAGAGCAAACGACTTGTGCGCGATGCGGGCATCCGCGTGTCCAGCGTATGCCGGGGCGGGATGTTCCCGGCTGCAACGGCGAATGGACGGCAGGCCAATCTGGACGATAACCGGCGTGCGGTTGAAGAGGCTGCCGAGCTTGGGGCGGAAGCGCTTGTTCTCGTCTGCGGGCCGGCTCCGGATCGCGATATCGACAGCGCCCGCAAGTGGGTGGCCGAAGGCATCGAACGGCTCGTTCCGTTCGCTCTGGACCACGGCGTCAAGCTGGGCATTGAACCGCTGCATCCGATGTATGCCGCCGAGCGCTCCGTTATCGTTACGCTGGATCAGGCGATTACGCTTGCCGAGCGGCATAGCTCGCAGGATGTGGGTGTCGTTGTCGATGTGTTCCATGTCTGGTGGGACCCCGGGCTGTACAAGCAAATTGCCCGGGCAGAGGGGCGGATTGTCGGCTTCCATGTCTCCGACTGGATTGTGCCCACACCGGATCTCTTGATGGGTAGAGGGATGATGGGAGACGGGGTCATCGAGATCCGGCGGATTCGGGAAGCGGTGGAAGCGGCCGGATACAAGGGCCCGATCGAAGTGGAGATCTTCAATCGCGACATCTGGGATCGACCGCGGGACGAAGTTCTTATATTAATGAAGGAACGCTTCTCCATTCAGGTGTGACGCAGCCCAAGAATATGCATGACAACAGGGTATCGTATGAACCCATACGATACCCTGTCAGCAGGATCATTGCGCCAGCCGTGCTTCTCCGCATATTCGTTCACGATGTCCAGAAGCTCTCACTTACTTCGCCAATTCTCCAAAGCGGGAGAACACGGCAAGCGCCGGATCGATCGGCACCTCAGCACGCTTTACGTTAGGCGGAATGAAGATGTCCGGCGTCGCCATGATGTCGAGAATCAGGGTTTTGCAGAATACGATGCTTCCGGCGCCAATGATCGCAACTCTTCTCATATGGACCATCCTTTCCCGATAATGATTATTTGTAGTTCTGCATCAGCAGGATGTAGTCCCGGGCCAGCTTCAAATCCTCCAGCGCTTCCTTGGACTCGCACGGAGCCGGACGGAGGCCTTGCACGGCGGCGATGAAGTTCATCGCTTGCTGGCGCATGGCCGAACGGTTCGGCATGACCGGACATTCGTACGAAGGCGGCTCCTTGCCGTTGTCCTTCATGATCGTCACTTTCCCTGCCTGCTGGCGGGCGAGCGGCGGCGGCAGATCGACGCGAACGAACCCTCTCTCGAAGCACACCAACAGGCTCTCATGCCACTCGATCGTCGTTTGGTAGGGGGCCGTCTCCAGCGCGACGGTAACGCCGCTGTCGCTCTCGCCTGTCAGCAGCACGCCGCGGCGGTCGCCGAACGTGATCCGGTAGGGCTCCTGCAGCAGGTAGCGGATCGCGTTGACTTGGTGAATATAGTAGTTTACGAAAGTATCCAGTTGTCGGGTCTGATCGTCCGTCAGATAAGAAGGTCCCGGCTCCAGAGGGGACTGCGGATAAGGGTCGTCCGACGCGAGCGGGGCGTCGGCGCCTCCGATCCAATCGCCCGGCGGCATCGTCACGCGGATGTACTGCAGCTTGCCGAACTCCCCGGTTGCCTTCCACTCCTCAATCCGCCGGTGGGCGTATTCCATCGCCGGGTCGGACCGTTTGTGATACCCGACCATATGCAGGACCCGGTGCTCTTCCGCGAGCTTGACCAGTTGTTCACCCGCCTCCACGGTCAGCGAGAGCGGCTTCTCGGTGAACACCGGAATGCCCGCCCGCACAATGTCCGGGATGATGGCATAATGGGTGCGATAGAGCTGCGGCGCGACGATCGCATCCACCTTCGCGCCGTTGAGCAGCTCTTCGTGGCTTACGAATGCTTGCGGCACGCCATACCGTTGTGCGACCGCTTGCCCCAGCTTCACGCGCGGGTCGGCCAGCGCGACGATCTCGCACTCCTCCCGCAGCAAGGCATAGTTGGACAGATGCGCCATTTGGCCCATGCCGCCGACGCCTACAAAACCGATTCTAAGTTTACTCATCTTCGCTCTCCCCAGGTCCCAAATTTTCGAACAGATACAAGCCTTCCGTGCCCGGCGCGACGATGTCGGGGTAGCCGTTGCCCGTGATATCCTCAATCCACATGTAAATTCCGTTGCCGGAGGCTTCCCCGGCGGGCCCGTAATCGATGACGTGCTTCTCGAATCGGCCGCCGTTGATCTTGAAGTAGTACAGCCCGAGCGGGTCGTCGAATCCGGGATCGTTGTCGTGGGCAAGGTACCGTTTGCCTGTCACAAGCTCCAGCTCGCCGTCGAGATCGAGATCGACCAGCGCGAGGTCGTGATACTGGGAAGCCGTCGGGTCGATCTCATGGCGAATCCAACTGCGGGCACCGTCCTTGTCCAGCACTTGCTCGTACCAATGCAAGCCGTAGTCGTGCGCCTGGCCGACGATGAGATCGCACAGCCCGTCGCCGTTCACATCGTGTCCGAGAATCGGCACGCTGGCCGAGCCGAGCGAGAATTCCGGATGGAACTTCCACGGACCCGAGAACGGATCGTCGGGCTGCTCAAGCCAACCGTCGCACAGGACGATGTCCATTTTCCCATTGCCGGTAATGTCTGCGAATCCCATCCCGTGTCCGCTCGGCCGGTCGCCGATGACCGTGTGGCGGAATTGCCCGGTCCCTCTGCCGTGCTCGTCGCGAATCAGCTTGTAGAATGCCTGCGGCTCTCCCGGCGTATTCGGGAAAATCTCGGGCACGCCGCAGCCGTCGATATCGAAGTAACGAATCGTCTCGATATTGGAGGTGGGCGCGATGACGAACGTTTCCCACTCGCCGCCGCCGTCCCCCGGATTCTTGCGCCACTTCAACGCTTCGCTCCACCATGAACCGGTCACGATGTCCATCCGTCCGTCGCCGTCAACGTCCAACGGGTAATCGGAGAAGTCGTCCCGATAATGGGCGTGCGAGGCGATGTCGCAGATTTTGTGCCGGGTGACGAAGTCCGGTCCTTCATACCAATACGCCCCGCTGACGATGTCGAGTATCCCGTCGCCGTTGACGTCGAATACGGAACAAGCCTCGAAGGTCTCGTCGCTCAACCGTCTTTTTTTGAAGTGCAAAGTCATTCACACGCAGCTCCTCTCCAAGCGGATTATATTCATTATTTGTGAAAGTGCTTTCTCATCCGCCGTTGTCTTCACTCTACAATAGGTTTAAAATAAAGTTCAATGCTCATAGTTGCGAATATTGGCTATTGAAAATTGGGGTGGGGGGGAGTCGCTATGTATCCTTCGATGTTCCAGCGGATGCCAAGGCTTGCCAATTGCAACGTGTGCAAGGCGGAGCCGGGGGGACGCTTTTATTTTCCGCTTCATTCGCATGAAGACAGCTCGGAGCTGCTGTTGATCGTGAAGGGGGAAGGCGACTTCCGCGTGGACGGCAAGCCGTACCGCGCCCGGCCCGGCAGCCTGATGTGCTACAACCAGGGAATCTGGCATGAAGAGCAGTCCAGCAACGATCAATTTATCGCGCTGTACGTCGGCTATCAAGGGCTGCAGCTCAGAGGGCTGCCGGATAATTACTTGATGGGAAGGGACCGGCCGGCTATGGTCGAATTAAAGGAGCAGTTCGTTCCCGTCAGACAGTTGTTCCAGGAGACGATTGCGGAATGGCACAGCTCACTGCCGGAATCCGCCGCAATCGCCGATCAATGGCTGGGCGCCTTGCTGGGGCGGCTCGTTCGAATCATTCATTATGCGGGCGAAGTCGAGGTCCGCAAGCGCCCCGTCAGGGAATTCGTGCCGATCGCCAAGCGGTATATGGAGGAGAACTATCATACCGAGATCGACTTGAGCGTGTTGGCGAACTTGACCCATATGAACGCCTATCATTTCATTCACGTGTTCAAATCCGAGACTGGCCTTACGCCTATTCAGTACTTGATCCGGTACCGGATGGAGGTGGCCAAGCATTATTTGACCACGACAGAATTGACGATGGCGGAGATCGCGGACAAGATCGGCTACAGGAGCGAGACGTACTTCCAGAACCTGTTCAAGAGAACGATCGGCGTCTCCCCCGGCAGATTCCGCTTGGCGTCGGAAGGCTCGAATTAGTATCAAAGAATGTGGGTACGGACTGGTTCCGTCCCGATCAGAACCGGACAACGGGTCCGGGGATTCGCTTCTTTGTCCATAAGCACTCGGTTAAATGACCATTGGTGAGATCCAGATCGATTGTTGAATAATACACGTTGCCCGTGTTTTTTCACCTTGAAGCGTTTGCTGCAATCTCGTTAGTATGAATCGTGAAGGGTGCCGCCCAACGGGGGAATCCCCAAACGAAAGGTAGAGAAGAAGCGATGCGGGAAAAGCAGCGTATGCGTTTGTGGTATACGGCGCCGGCCGGGAAATGGACGGAGGCGCTGCCGTTCGGGAACGGTCGGCTGGGCGGAATGGCGTTCGGCGGAATCGGACGTGAGCGGATCCAGCTTAACGAAGATACCTTGTGGTCCGGGTATCCTCGGGATGAAGTCAACGAGAGGGCCAGCGAATTTTTGGGCGAGGTGAGGAGGCTCACAACGGAAGGGCGCTACGTGCAGGCGGAGGAGACGCTCAAGGCGAATATGCTGGGCGGATGGTCGCAGTCTTACATGCCTTTTTGCGACCTTCATTTGATCTTTATGGATTTGGAAGACAAGGTAACGGATTACCGGAGAGAGCTCGATCTGAACACTGCGGTCGTCTCCACCGAGTTCCGTTCCGATAACGGAATGCACCGCAGACAATGGTTCTGCAGCGAGCCCGACCAATTAATGATCGCGTCATTGGCCTGCGACTCCCCTGGCGGGGTTAGCTTCACCTTGAGGGCGGACAGTCAGCTGCCCTATCAGGTGTCGGCCGAAGGCAACACCTTGAAGTTAACGGGAGAATGTCCAAGCCACGTGGAGCCCGAATATGTAAAGGAGTGTGCCGAGCCCATTCTTTATGAACCGGGCCAAACGATCGTCTGTGCCCTGCACATTCGGGTCGAAGCCATCGGGGGAGAAATCGCCGCGGTTCAGGGACGGGAGCTGCAAATCAGCGGAGCGGACAGGGTAACGCTTTATGTGGCCGGAGCCACTAGCTTTGCCGGATATCGAACGCAACCCGCCGAGGCGGGAAGAAATCCCGGCGATATATGCGAAGAGAGATTAAGCGCTTGCGATGGGCGGACGTACGAGCAGCTCAAGGATCGCCATATAGAGGACTATAGGCGGCTGTTCGGACGAATGGAGCTGAGACTCGGAACGCCGGACGCGGTCGATCGGCCTACGGATGTCCGGTTGAAGAAACTGACGGACGGAGCAGACGATCCCGACCTGTTCGCCCTCTTTTTCCAATACGCCCGCTATTTGATGATCGCATGCTCCCGCCCGGGCACGCAGCCTGCTAATCTGCAAGGGATATGGAACGAAGAGATCAGACCGCCGTGGAGCAGCAACTATACGACCAATATCAATGTTCAGATGAATTATTGGCTCCCCGAGCAGGCGAATCTCAGCGAGTGCCACGAACCGTTATTCGAGATGATCGGGGAGCTTGCCGAGCGGGGACAGCAGACGGCGGACAGGCATTACGGATGCTCCGGCTGGACCGCGCACCACAATGTGGATTTGTGGCGGAAAAGCACACCGACCGCTCCCTCCCCCTGGGCTTTCTGGCCGCTAGGCGGCGCCTGGCTGTGCCGTCATCTGTGGGAGAGGTACGAATACACGCTGGATAAGTCGTTTCTCGCGAACAAAGCGTATCCGCTCATGAAGGGAGCGGCGCTGTTTCTCCTGGATTGGCTGACGGAGGACGAGAACGGCTTTCTCGTCTCGAATCCTTCGACCTCGCCAGAGAATCTGTTCCTGACGGAAGAAGGGCCGTGCGGACTAAGCGTGGCGTCAACGATGGATATGTCCATTATCCGCGAGTTGTTCCAATCTTGCTTGGAAGCTTCCCGGTTGCTGAGCGAGGACGATGAATTCAAGATGAGACTGAATAATGCGCTCGAGCGATTGTATCCGTACCGGATCGGACGGTATGCCCAACTGCAGGAATGGTATCTTGATTTGGATGAGGAGGACCCGGGCCATCGGCACTTGTCCCATCTATACGGCTTATATCCAGGGCATCTGATTACGCCTGACGGCACTCCCGAGCTGGCTGCGGCAAGCCGAATTTCCCTGGAGCGAAGATTGCTGCACGGAGGCGGACACACCGGATGGAGCTGCGCCTGGATCGTGAACCTATGGGCGCGCCTGCGCGAGGCGGAGCAAGCCTACGACTTTATCCGGACGCTGCTGACCCGCTCTACGTATCCGAATCTGTTCGACGCGCATCCGCCGTTTCAAATCGATGGGAATTTCGGCGGCGCGGCAGGCATCGCAGAGATGCTGCTGCAAAGCCATGCAGGCGAAATTCATCTGCTGCCTTCGCTGCCGGAAGCGTGGTCCGAAGGCTCGGTGAGCGGGATGCAAGCCAGGGGAGGCTTCGAGATCGGGTTGGAATGGAGCGGCGGGAAGCTGCGGTCGGCAGAAATTCGTTCTGTCGGCTGTCGATCTTGCCGCGTGCGTGCAGATGTTCCCTTGATTGTAAGCAGCATGGGAGAACCCGTGATCGTGGAGAGGCCGGACGCTTTATCGCTTCGGTTTGAAGCCACGCCTGGCCGAACATATGAATTACACTGGACGGAGGATTACAATGACGCAGAAGCATGGGCATGAACAACGATTCGGCAATTCGGCGGAAGGAGTTAGGGAACGGACGGAGAGGTTCATGGCTGCGGCGGTTGTCGCAGCCCGGGCCTGGTACGACCTGGACGGGGAATGGATCGCCGATACGAAGCCTGCGGAGACGAGAGAGCGGCTATGGCTTGCCGGAGCGTTGTATTCCGCAGGCGAGAACACATGGGCGGACGCCGTGGTAGCCCAAGGAGAGACGGCCCGTTACGGGAACATTCGTTTTAACATATTTGACACGAACTTTGCAGTGGCGCTCTTGCTTGCGCATCGCGGCAAGATGTCGGTTGCCGTTAGAGAACGGCTTGAATGCCTTGTTAGAGACGGCTTTTCTTTCAAGCCGGGAAACCGTCAGCCGGACTATCAATTTCACGGCTATAACGACAATATGCCGGCGGAGGCGACGGTTGGTCTGATTCTAGGCGGAGAGATGCTGGATTGCAGGGATGCTGTGGAACACGGATTGTGGAACTTACGTCAGCTTCGAGCGATGCTGGTGCGCAATGGCACGATCAGCGAATTCAATTCGCCGACCTATGCCGGGGCAACGCTTCATGCCATGAGTGAAATCGCCGAGCATGCGCGGGATGTGGAGGCCCGGAGGCTGGCGCTTGGAATTGAAGAACGGTTGTGGATCGACATCGCCGCCCGGTTCCATCCGGAGCTCGGCGTCATGGCGGGACCGTATTCGCGGGCTTATACGGTCGATACGATCGCCCACTCAAGCTGCATGTCCAGCTTGCTCTGGTTTTGTCTCGGCGATCGCGTTAACCCATCGCCGATGGACTTGTACGCCAAGCCGGAGGAGCTTATTCTGCACCATATGGGGGATATTCCTTTTAATGTGGCGCAATTTTGCTTCCTGGCAAGCGGCGTGTATCATATCCCGGATGTAGCTATGCAGATGTTCGATCGCAAAATGTATCCTTTTCGCGCGGTCGCGACCAACGAACTGGGAGATTCGGGAGCTGATTTCCCGGCGCGCGCTTGCCGGATCGAGACGATGCTGTACCCGGAATACGCTTTGGGCACATCCAGCACGCCGATGGGGAACGGTTCGCAAAGCTGCAGCTATTTCGTGACGTATAAACGGACAGAGCAGGTGACTTCTTTTCGGGATATTGGTACGGTATTTGCGAAAATGTCGGTGAACGGCGAAGTGCCGGGCAACGTATCCCGCGCGGCGGAGATCGCAGCCGCAGGAGAAGAGTATCGGGATAGGGAGCGCCGGACGCCGAAGGTGTATGCCAATGCTGGCGAAGAGGATTGTCTGGCTTCCCATGCCAATACATTTACTCTTCAAGCAGAATCGACCGCGCTGGTGCTCACGCATCCGCACCTGTCGCTTGGCGGTTCGGACGACGGAGCCGAGCCGGCGAAGCCGCTGACCGGACTAGACGAACTGATCATCCTTCCGACGCATGGAGGCGATGTGGAGGAGCTTATCGTCGGAGGCATCCCTCGCGAACGCTGGTCCGGTGAAGTCGAGCGCGGTCAATGGATTGTGTGCCGCACGGGAAGGCTGCTCGCAGCTTTCCGTCCGCTGGCTTATACCCGAACGATTGGTCCTGTCCGGATTATGCTTGAGTCGAATGGCAACTACAGGTTCATCCGTATCGAATTTTATAGAGGGGAGCCGCGCCTATTCACCCGGTCGGAGCTTAGCCATTGTTTCGGCGGCTTCGCGGCTGAGCATTCCGGCTTGTCGGAGTATCCGTCTTTAGCCGCATTTGCGAAGGAATGCGTTTCGGCCCGGTTCACCGACTATTTCTGGACGACAAGGCGGGTGCAATACCGGCGTCCCGCCGGCATCGTGCGACCTGCGCTGGATCTGGAAGCGTCCTGGAGTCCGGGCGCCGCGACGCAGCGTTATGCGACCATCAACGGCAATCGGGTTGACTGTCCGATTGCGGAGATCGATGGGCTTCAAGCGGAGAATCTTCCCTTTGTGAGCGAGCCGTACGCAGCGATACCTCCTTATTTCCCTTGGAAGGATTTCAAGGTGGAGTGGGGAGATTGGCCTTACGCAATCGGGGATAGGGACGCCTGATTCACAGATTTCAACGGCATGGAGACGATCGCTTTAATGCTGCCTTCTGCATCTGATTCATAAGACAGACCGTACATGTCGCCGAACTTCAGCTTGATACGTTGGTTGACATTGCGGATTCCATTGCCATCGGGCTTGCTGCGGAACAGCAGCGAGCCCTGCAAATAGTCATTCAACTGGCCGGCCAATTGGCCGTCTCCGCCGCTGCTCACGGCGAGGCGAAGCGTGTCGCCCTCGGCATAGAGCATAATGCCGAGTCTCCCGTCTCCGCCGACTTTTCCGGCACCATGCAGAATCGCGTTCTCCACCAGCGGCTGCAGGATCAGCCTCGGCATTTTATGGCCATCCAGGGTCGAATCGATGTCGTAGAAGACAGAGAATGGCTGGCTATAGCAAATGGACTGGATAACGATATATTGCCTAACCTGTTCAATCTCCTCCGTGATCGGCACAAGCTGGTCGGAATTACTGATCGCATATCTCAGCAGATTGGACAACGAGGAGACGACATTCGTGATCTGCTTCGCATCCAGCTTCATGGCCATCCAATTGATCGAATCCAACGTGTTGTACAGAAAATGAGGGTTAATCTGCGCTTGCAATGCTTTAAACTCGGCCTCTTTTTCATTAATCGCCATTTTATAGGATTCTTCTAGCAGATGGTCGATTCGGTGCATCATAAGATGGAAGCTGCTATACAGAATGCCGACTTCGTCATTGCCGGTTTTGGGCACGATCATTTGGGCGATGTTATCCTGATTGTGAACTTTCCGCATCGTTAACGCGAGTCTTCTGATTGGCTGGGAAATCCTGAAGGAGAGGAAGAGCGACAGCAGAATGCCGGCGGCAATGGCGATCAGAGCCGTTCTGACGATGACGCTCTTGACGATGGACAGCCGCGATGATATCTCTGAGTCTGGTGTCGCCCCGATTAGCATCCATCCGTTGGTTAGCTTGCGCGCATGAATGGAGTAGGAGGCATTGTCGATCGCAATCGATCCGGATTGGAAGGATTCGGAATGGTTGCCGCGGGCTTCAGCGAGAGAAACAACGGCTTGTCGAAGCGCATCGTTTTCTCCGTAGAGCGTCTGAAAATTGTTGTCGAGCACAAGAAATTCCGATGATTCGGTCATTTTGGAAGGCTCTAATTTTGCCATCAGCTGATTCATGTCGAATTTCAGCACCAGTACGCCCAAATTGATTTTTTGGGTGTTTTGGTCGTTCTTCGGATCGTCCAGCAAGTACTTGATGAGTCTGGAAACAAAAAAATGGTTGGGTTGCTCCGGGTCCTGAAACCAGCAAAGGATACCGTCCTGGCTCCAGGTTTGTTGGTACCACGACTCGGAAGAAACCTCCTTGTCCGTGTACAAGCCCGCGAAGCTGGCGTCGGAGGGGGACAGCGTATGTGCGAGCGGCTGACTGTCTGCCACGAAGAAGGTGATCTGATAGGAAGTCAGTTTGTCGTGAAGCGGAACGTATATATATTTGGCCAGTTGGCCGAGGACGATGTCTTTTTTGTTGTAGTTGGCGACAGGGTCGGATATATCGCTTGCCGCGATATTGTCGACAATCGTTTTGTCCGTGTACAGGAGCAAAGTGGCCTTGCTGATGCTGTCTAGAATCTGATCCAGATTGGTGGCGTTCTGAATCATGATCTGCTCCATATCCGACATGACCTGATGATAGAATATGCGATTGAACACGGAATAAAGCGCGGAACCGGAGCCCACAACGAGAACGAGGTTCAGTGCAGTTAGCAATAGCATGTTTTTGACGCTTATACTGACGAATTTGTTTCTCATGGCGCCCTCTCCTCGGCCTTCACATGCAGGTTCCGGTACTGGGACGGAGTAAACCCGGTTTCCCGCTTAAACACTCTGGCGAAATAATGGGCGTCCATATATCCCGCCTCCAACGCGATCCGCTGAACGGGAATTCGGGGGTCAAGCAGCAGTTCCGCGGCTTTATCCATTCTGAGCCGAGCGATAAAGCTGCTAATATGCTCTCCTGTGTACCGATGAAAAATAAGACCGGCGTAATTGGGGGTAATGTTCAATTTGTCGGCGAGCGTATATACGGTCAGATCCGGATTTTGATAATTCTCCAAAATATAAGATCTGATCCCGTTGATCAGCGCCTCCGTTCGGGAAGCTGTCCGGAGCTTGACAAGTTCGGCTGTTTGCATGTACCGGTCACGGATGAACGCCTTCATGGCTGTCAAATCGTCAATCTGTCGGAATTCCGTCAGGGAATGCGGGTTTAAGCCGGTCTTCCCTGTAAATTCGAGCAGAATTTGATGGAGCTTCAGGAAGAGGCTTCCAAACAGATCGCTGCATTCCGGCGGCATATCCTCGACGGACAACTCGCGATCGAAGAAGAGCGCCAATTCGTTCGTATCCCCGTTCCTCAAGGCCGTCTGAAGCTTCTCCTGCATGGACGAATCGTGCATCATTGCCTGCATGCTGTGCCTGACAGAGGTTTGTCTGGCAAGCTGCTTAATCCTCTGCGAAATTCCGTCCAGCTTGTCGTAATCGATCGGTTTCAGAATATAATCCTTGACTCCGAAACGAATGGCGCTTTGGGCATAGCCGAAGTCCTGGTAAGCGCTTAGGATGATGAACGCTGTATTCGGCAGCTTGTGCGATAAAATCTCGCATAGCTGCAGGCCGTCAAGCTCGGGCATTCGAATGTCCGTAATGACGATGTCCGGACGCTCGTCCAAGGCAATCGCCAACGCTTCTTGTCCATTGGAAGCTTCTCCGGCGATACGTGCGTCGATATCCGACCAGGGGATCATCTCGCGCAGGCCTTCGATCACCGCAGGCTTGTCATCTACAATAAGCACATTCAGCATCCGTTTGTTCCTCTCTTGACATGACCATGGATCACGTTTGTTTTAAAGAATATTACCACCGAGGAGATGGAAGCGCAATCATGCGGAAGGCAAGGTGTTGAATTTTACACCTTGCCGTTATTTTTCTTCTTGAAGCGATTACATGCGAACGATTACGATTTGGAATGTAATGGCGGCGCTGCCTTGCTTATCAGATATAACAAAGGGGATGAATGCATTGAGTCTTATCAAGAAATCCAAATCGCTTTCGCACAGAGCCGGAGGAGGGCGGCTAGTGCTTGCAGCGTCATTATCCTTGACGGTTATGCTGGCCGGCTGCAGCTCTAACAAAACGGAGGAGAAATCTCCTTCCGCCTCCTCGACGCAGCCTACGGCATCATCCGCTTCGGCTTCGCCGACGGCAAGCGGTTCGATTCCGTCCGACAAGGAGTTCAAGATCAAGCTTATGTCCTGGCACGGGGGAGAGGAGCAGTACGGGCCTGCCTACAATAACGCCTTTGAGGCATACATGAAGCTGCATCCGAACGTGAAGATCGAGCACCTGTATCAGCCGAACGCCAACAATGGATATACGAAGCTGCTGGACACGCAGTTCGTATCCCATGAAGCGCCGGATGCGATGATGCTCCCCAATCAGGACGCCGCCAAATATGCGAACCAGGACTATCTGCTGACATTGGACGGTTACCTGCAATTGCCCTCCGCGTACAATTCCGACCAGGCAACCTGGCTGGATACGTTCAAGGGTGGAGAGAACAGCTTCTCCAGCGCCAAATCGGGCAACAAGTACGGCGCGATCATCATGATTCCCGTAGACGGCGGCCCGGGCTCGAGCCCCTTGATTCCGTTCTATTACAACAAGGACATATTCGACAAAGCCGGCATTACGGAGGTGCCGGAGACGTGGGCCGAATTGCTGGAAGCGTGCCAAAAAATCAAGGATCTCGGAATCGATCCGGTCGCGGCTGACGGCAACCGGTTCCTGCAATGGATGGACGCATTCAGCGGCTATCAGTTGGAGCCCGGCCACGTGGCCAATCTGTTCGACGAGAAGTACCGAATCAAAGAGATGAAGGTGGATTTGCGCAGAGTCGCCATCGCAACCGGCATGTACAAAGCCGACGATCCGGTAGAAGCCGCTTCGCTCGATCTAATGAAAGAGTTCTCGCAGTATTGGCAGCAAGGCTGGGCAGCAATCAACGAAGATCAGGCCAAACAGATATTCCTGCTCGGCAAAGCAGCCATCTACATGGACGGGAACTGGGATTACTCGTACTTCGAGAAAAATATCAAGGGCTTCACGTTCGACGTCATGCCCTTCCCTGTCATCACCAAAGAAACGACGCCGTTCGCATCCGAGATGCTGCCGGTGGCGGGAGACCAGCAAAGCGGCGGCTGGGGTCTGAACAAGGATCTGGAGAAGGATGAGGAGAAGCTGAAGGTCGTCCTCGACATCTTCCAATTCCTGACCAGCAAGGAAAATCAGCAAACAATGTCGGACGAAGGCGTATTCGTACCGGTCGTCAACAATGTAGACGTCACGAGCAAAATCCAGGCCTTCATTGCCACCGACAAAAATAAAATTGCTTCGAATCAACTCAACGAGGTTCCGTTGTTTAACGAGTCCACCGACGGCAAGGCGATCCTGCAGCTGTGGTTGACCGGTCAGGCGGACAAGGCAGCGACGATGAACAAGCTTCATGAACAGGCGGTAAACAACGTCAAGAAAAAAATCGTCGAGGCGCTGGATAATGAAGTCGGCGTTCCTTCGCAAATCAAGACATTGGAAGCCCAGCTTGAAGAGTTGAACTCGACCAATGCTCCCGAGAACGTGAAGAAAGCCACGGAAGACAGCCTGGCCGTTGCCAAGCTTAAGCTGGAGTTCTATCAGCAGTTTGCCGACGCGGCCAAGTAAGCTCGGAAGAAAGGGGAGGGAAGCCTCCCCTTATTCATCCAAGAGAGGTGCTATAAGATCATGAGCGCGTTAGCTGCGGTAACCAGCAAGAAAAAGGCGGCCCGGTTTGTCGGGTATGCTTTTGTTCTGCCGGCCGTTCTGTTCACGGCAATATTCGATTATTTTCCGATGCTGGACGGCATTTGGCATTCCTTCTATAGATGGAACGGAAACAATATCGAAATTTTCGTCGGTCTCGGCAATTTCAAAGAAATTTTGAGTGACAGCGTATTTTGGACATCCGTCCGCAACATGCTCTTTTTTCTCGTCTGCAACATCGTGCTGATGCTTCCGACGCTGGTGGCAAGCATCGTGCTCTTTCGCATCAAGCATTCGCGCTGGCAGTACGCATACCGGGTCTTGATGTGCATTCCGATGTTTATTCCGGGCATTGTCATCATGCTGCTTTGGCAGTTCTTATACAACCCGCAATACGGATTCCTGAATCAACTGCTGGCTTCTTGGGGCTTGGAAAATCTTCAACAGTTGTGGCTCGGCGATCCGGCGATGGTCAAGTGGTGTCTCGTATTCATCGGGTTTCCATGGATCGGTTCCATTGCCCTGTTGATTTATTTGGCCGGGCTGCAAAATTTGGACAGCAGCATATGGGACGCAGCGGCGATCGATGGCGCGAGTCCCTTGCAGCGGGCGTTGTCCATTGAAATTCCTCTCCTGAAGGGGCAATTCAAACTGAACCTGATCAGTGTGCTCGCCGGCGCCGTTACGGGCTACAACCTTCAGCTTGTCGTCACGAACGGCGGCCCCGGCTTCTCGACTACCGTGCCGGGCTTGTACATGTATCAGCATGCGTTCGGCTCCGTCAATGCGGATTACGGGTATGCCTCGGCCGTCGGCTTGCTCCTCTTCCTGATCGCGCTGCTCATTTCGTTGCTGTCCATGAAGTTTATTAGGAGCGAAGAATGATGAAGAACACCGCCGAATTTGGCAAGCATCTATTCCTGATCGTTCTTGGCTTGCTGTTGCTGTACCCTCTAATCCTGATGCTGCAGATGTCCGTCAAAAATACGGAACAAATCGTCTACGACTTTTTCGGACTTTCCGGTCCTTTCCACTTGGAAAACTATGCGCGAGCCTGGGAGGAAGTCAGCCCGATGATCTGGAACAGCGTGGTCATGGCGGGAGGAAGCGCGATGATCAGCGTATTCGTCTCCGGGCTGGCCGGCTACGGATTCGGTAAGCTGAAGTTTGTCGGCAAGGAGCCTCTGTATTGGCTGATCTTTGCCAAAATGATGCTTCCGGGCGTGCTGAATCTGATTCCCTCCTTCGTACTGGCCTGGAAGCTCAATCTGCTGAACTCGTATTTTGCGGTCATTCTTTTTGCCGTTGGAGGCGCACAGCCCTTCTGGGTGTTCGTCATGCGGACCTTCGTGCAGGGACAGCCGAAGGAGTTGTTCGAGAGCGCCAAGGTTGACGGGGCCGGCGAATTTCGCACATTCCTGTTCCTGGCTGTGCCGCTGCTCCGGCCGGTGCTTACCTTATCGGCGCTTAACGTATTTATTAACGTGTGGAATGACTACATCTGGCCATTGGTGACGATCCAATCCTTCGACAAGCGGCCGATCACGACCGGTCTTGCGTATCTCGCCACCACGCATGTCGGGGAATACGGTCCGTTAATGGCCGGGTATGTGATTGCCAGCGTCCCGTTAGTCATTCTGTTCTCGCTCGGAATGAGGCAGTTCGTTCAGGGGCTCACCGGCGGGGCTGTAAAACTGTAGCCGACAGATTCGCGAAGGGAGCATGAGCATGCGCGGAGCGCCGCAGGAAGAACGTTTCTCCGATTATACCTTACGCAACGGGCTGAGATCTTGCTATGGCAAAATGAACCGAGGAGAGGCGACCACAGTCGCTTTCCTCGGCGGCTCGGTCACGGCCGGCGAGGGGGCTTCGGATGCGGAAGGAACAAGCTACAGGGCGCTGGTCTGCGCTTATTTGCGAGAGAGGTTTCCCGGAACTCCATTTACATTCGTCAATGCCGCCATCGGCGGGACGGATTCCGTATACGGCGCGTTTCGTCTGAATGCGCATGTATTCGGCGGCGGTGGGGCCGACCTGCTGGTCGTGGAATTCGCGGTAAACGATGACGGTAACCGAACGAAATCGGTCAGAGCGATGGAAGGCATCGTCAGGCAGGCTAAACGGATCAATCCGCTTGTCGACATTCTATTCGTTTATACGGCAAACAGAAAGGCTGCGGAATCGTTTGCCGAAACCGGAAAGCCGCAGATCAACATTGCCCATCATGAAGAAGCGGCGGTTCACTACGGGCTTCCATCCGTCGATATCGCCAGCCGGATTTACAGGATGATTGCGGCAGGGAACTTGCGTTGGGAAGAGATCAGCGGCGATTCCGTCCATCCCAACGATTATGGCTATTCGCTGTATGCGCAATATTTGAGGGAGGTGATGGACGATATGCTGCGGTCGGACGGGGGGGAAGGAACCGCCGTTCCGCTGCGGTCCGAACTCTTGGATCCGATGTGCTACGACCGCGCGCGTCTTAAAGAACCGCTCTTGGCTGAGCGCGTATCCGGCTGCCGCATGGTTTACGACTGGACGAATGAGCAAGCGTGCAACTGGACGCCTCCAGCGAATATCTTTCTCGCAGAACGGGCTGGTGCAAGCTTCCGTCTTCGCTTCGTCGGTACGGCGGCTGGCATCGTCATGCTGGCCGGCATGGAGACCGGCGATGTGGAGTATTCCATTGACGGCGGGCCTTACCTGTTGAGGAGAGTTTTCGATTCGCATTGCGAGAAATTTTACAGACCCAAAGCAGTGCTGCTGGCTGACGGATTGGCCGACGGACCGCATTGGCTGGACGTTCGCGCAGCTGAATCGAAGGATGCGCGCAGCAAAGGCAATCGGCTTCACCTCACGCACTTTCTTGTGAATGGAAACGAATGATCGAGCCATCAAACGATGAAAGGTTGTGAATCGTGTGCGCTTGAATAAAATCATAGGACTGATTCTCTGCATCTGCTTGGGGTTAGTGCCAGGCGTGTCATCTTATGCGGCGACCTATCAGACCCATTCCGGTTGGTTCGAAATGACCAAGCCAGTTCCGGCCGACTGGACGGGAAAACGAATTTATTTGAATTTTACCGGGCTTCAGGGAGACGCGATCGTATGGGTGAACGATAACGAGATAGGTGAGGTCAGCGGGCCGAATACCCGAATCGATATCACAAGCGCGGCTGTGCCCGGAACCGACGCCAAGATTCGGCTGTGGGTCACCAATTACTGGATCGGCACGGAAAGCAGTCGCCAAAGCGATCCTTTCCGCGACAATACGATCAAAGATGTCGCCAAAAGCCGTTATCAAAATGACGAGAGCGCCTACATGAAGACCGTTCCCGCTGGCGTGACGGGAAGCATCTCGCTGCAGGCCGTGCCTTATCCGGCGGAAATCAGCAATATTCTGGTGCAGCCAAGCTACAGGGAGAGCGCGCTGAAGCTGAATGTGGACTACATTCCGCATGAAGCCATTCCGGGCGCCAGGTTTAAGGTGAACGTGACGGAAACGGACGGCAGCTCGGAAGATTTGCCGGCCGTGGAAATTCCGGTTGCCGATACAGGGGCCGCGAGCGGCGAGATTCAGCAGCAGCTTGTGATTCCATGGTCCGATCCCCATCTGTGGGAAGTCGGAGCGGCTTATTTGTACAAGGTACAGGTGCAGCTCATCGATGCCGGAGGCCAAGCGATCGACATCGTCGACCCCGTTCGATTCGGATTCCGCGAGATCTGGACGGAGGGCAAGGAATTGATGCTGAACGGGCATCCGCTGAAGCTGCGGCCCGCTTATTTCACGCTGGGCGTATCGCAGATGAAGTTCTACGAGGGCATGGGCTTCAACGCGATCGTCATTCAGCCGAACGATACGTGGTGGTTTGGGGAGAAGGGGCTATTCCCCCAGGACATCATGCAGGCGGGAAGCAAGGAGCTGCTTGACGCGGCGGACGAGAACGGATGGGCCGTACTCAGTCCGGCGCCGAGCATCAACCATATTTATGACAAGGTGGATGTGGAAGACCCCGTCGCCCAGCAGAAATATCTCGATTATTTCAAGATGTGGTCGCGCGAGTTGGACCGGCAGAACCGTCCTTCCATTCTCATGTGGTCGCCTTCGATGAACAAGGATACCGGTCCGGTGCGCGGACCCGATGATTTGGGCCAGGAGCCGACGAAGTATACGCCGCCGCCATGGCTTAACAAGGTTGTGGATCTGATCAAGTCGGTCGATCCTACCCGGCTCGTCTACAATCACGACGGGGGCCAGACGGCGGATATGGGAGCGACCAATCTCTATCTGAATTTCATGCCGCTGCAGGAGCGGGAGAACTATTTGGCCGAATGGAGCGAGAACGGAACGAAGCCCTGGGGAGCCATCGAGATGGGCACGTTGTTTACCGCCAACTTCTTCAAGCCGGCCAACGTCCCGCTTTACACCGAGTATTCGGCCATCTACTTCGGCGATCAGGCTTATGAGGATGAGAAAGACTCCTATATCGACTATTCGCTGGATACGATTGAGCAGCCGATCGTCAACGCCTTCACCGGCAGTGACTACTTCGCGCAGAAGGGATATGCCGCCCGGGTTGGCAATTACACCTCCTACTATAAAATGATGGATTTATTCACCAGAAACACGAATGAATCCTGGCGGACTTGGGGGGTTAACGGAGGGCTGTTTCCATGGATCTTCGATGTGGGCTTCGGCATTCCGCCCGGACATGTGGATTCGCGAGGCATCAATTACACCTACAACGAGCTGGCGAATGCGGACCAGGCAACGCTCAAGAACAGGCCGGAATGGGCCAATCCGATCTATGACGCCTTCCGGGATACGATGCAGCCGCTTCTGGTGTACATCGGAGGGCCCGAGAACAACTTTACGGCCAAGGATCACAATTATACGGCGGGAGAAACCGTCCATAAGACGATCGACGTCGTTTGGGACGGCCCCGGATCGAAGCAACTGACCGTAGCTTGGCAGGCGAAATCGGGAGATCAGGTATTCGCTGACGGCGAGGAAACGTTCAATCTGTCGGCCGGTTCGGTCGAGAAAAGAGAAATCGCGTTCACGGTTCCGAGTGTCGGCGTCAAGACTTCCGGGGAAGTGAGCATTTCGGTTCACGACGACGATATGAATGCGGATACGACGACAGATAACTTTGCAATGACGTTGTTCCCGGTGCAAGGGAGCGCCGGTACGCTGCAATCCCGGTGGGGGATCTACGATCCGACAGGAATAACGACTGCCGAGCTGGCCAAAATCGGCGTGTCGGCAACGCCGGTTGCGCTCGGAGACGATCTTGCGAATATCGACGTGCTTGTGATCGGATACAAGGCGCTGAGCGCAAACAAGGAGCTGCCGTTTAAGCCCGAGGACATCAGCGCAGGGAAGAGAGTCCTCTTCTTCGAACAAGATCTGGACAGTTTGGAGAATATGGGATTTCGGGCTCAGGATGTCGTTTCGCGCTATGCGTTTGCACGGGTTAAGGATTCTCCTATTCTTGAAGGGATTGATGACGCCGATCTGACGAACTGGCGCGGCGCAGGGGAATTGCTGCCGACTACCTCCGAAGGGATGCGCGTGTGGCCTTGGAAGCACGCGGTGCATGTCGGCAATGATGGTTCCGTTGCTTCGGTCGTTATCGAAACGCCGCAGAAAGGCGCATTCACGCCTCTAATCGAAGCCGAATTCGATCTGGCGTACAGTCCGCTGCTGGAATGGAAGGACGGCGCGGGGAAGGTGCTTTACTCCCAATTGGATCTGTCCGGCAGAATCGGCGTGGAGCCGGTGGCCACGAAGCTTGCGGTTAATCTGATTCGCGATTTGGACCAGCCTGCTGCGCAGACGGAACAGACGAAACGGATCGTTTATTTGGGGGGGAATGCGCAAGATATTGCCTTGCTCTCGGATTCCGGCTTCCGTTACGCCGCCATTGCCGGCGATGAACTTGGCACGCTTGCCGGCGACGAGGATATTCTGGCGATCGGCAGCAACTCGATCGGCAGCCTGACCCCAAGCCAGATATCGGCTATTCGAGATTACGTTCAGGCCGGCGGCACGGCGTTTGTCCTCCCGCAAAGCCAGGCTGATCTGACAAATGCCGGCTTGGCGTGGGACATTACGTTGAAGACGGCGACGCTGACCAAAGTTGCTCCGTCCAGCATTCAAGCAACGCCGCTTCTTCAGGGAGTAGGCCCCCAATTGCTCCATTGGCGTTCCTTCTTGGACTTGAACCCGGTGGACGGTATTACCGGCCAGCCGTCCGCGCAGAAGTTGCTGGACGGATTGCTGCTTCAGGTTCCCGACGGCAACGGTTTATGGCTGTTCGATCAGTTGGACGCTTCCGCTCTAGATGACGGCAGCGCCAATCTGAAGCGGACTCGTTGGAATGCGAAGAGACTAATCGGACAACTGCTCACCAATCTAGGCGCACAGACCGGACCGGGTGTCGCGGAGCAGATGTACGCGGGAGAAGTTGCAGAACCGGTAAACATCTCCGATTGGATGGTGGCGTCGAAGGCTTACGATATATCCGCCTCGACAACGACTGTTAATGGCAAGACCGCGCTGCCTGCGCTTGGCGCCGAACTCGAGGCCGAAACCTGGCTGAACGATCCGCAGCAGCCGCTGCCCGACGGATTGGCCTGGGAGACCAAGACGATGGATGCCAACGGATTTCTGAGCTTCTCCTCCATCGCCGCTCCGCAGACCGGCAAAGCAGGGGTCGCGGTAGCCTATCTATATAGCAGCCGAGCAAGAGAGGCAACCTTCTCCTTGTCCAGCGACTGGTGGTTCGTCCTGAAGGTTAACGATACGGCATACGAGGATCAAAGCGTAACCGGCCGAACCCCCAACGCCGCCAATCCGGGGGAAGTGAATGTGAAGGTTCCGCTGCAGCAAGGGTGGAACAAGGTAGAGATGAAGGTCGGGTCAGGCAGCGGTGCCTTCGGCTTCTGGTTTACGGTGACCGATCCGGGAGACCTGAGGGTCTCGGCCTCGGTAACGGCTCCGACAACTGCGCCTGTCGACTTGCCGCCGGCCGAGTCGCTTCGGTCCGAGCCTGTCGACGCCACGCTGTTGTACGCCGATTCGTTGAAGAAAGAAGACGATGTGTACGGCTTTACGGCGTGGTAAATCCAAATGAAACGAGGAGATTGCCATGAGAAGTAGGATTATCTCATTAATATCCTTGCTGCTTGCCCTGACGGTTGGTCCGCTGTTCGCGGCGCCGACGTATGCGGATGCTGTCGTTCGCGAAGAAGTTCAACTTGATTCGTGGAATTTCCAATTCGGTCCGGATTCGGCGACGTCGCCGAATCCGGCCAACTGGATAAGCGTAAACACGCCGTATTCGTGGTATCCCCATCTGACCAGCGACGACCCTAATCTGGTGCTGAATCCGGGCTTCGAAGACGGTACAACCTCGTGGGCGCCGAATCCGACAACGGCGGTACTGACTGTTGATTCAACCGACAAGCATTCCGGAGAGGCTTCGGGCAGAATCACCGGCCGCACCGCTATCTGGAACGCTCCCCAGCAAGACGTTACGGGTCTGCTGAACGAGAGAGGACAGGGCACCTACAACGGTTCCTTCTGGATCAAGCTGGCATCGGGGGCGGATACAGCCACGCTCACTCTGGCCGTAACGGCAACGGGTCAAACAACGAAGTATATCAACCTGGCGGCAGGAGCCGCGGGCAGCGCTTCTTTCACTCAAATATCCGGAGGAAAGAATGTCACGTGGGAAGGAACCTTGACCAAGGCGCTGCTGTATGTCGACACCAAAGCGCTGCTTGTCGACTTCAACATTGACGATGTCAGCATGATCAAACAAGTGGAATCGATTCCGACTTCCATCTCGTTGGGCCAGGACACGGCAAATTTGTCGCTAGGGGAAACGAAGACGGTTACGGCAACTGTCTTGAACCAGAGCGGAGAGGCAATCGACGGGTTGGCGATCGCGTGGTCCAGCGCCGACCCGAGCGTTGCCGCCATTAGCAACACCGGCGTAATTACCGGAGTCCATGCGGGCGCCACGACGATTCAGGCAAGCTATGGCAATCTATCGGCAGCGGTATCCGTAACGGTCGATCCGAATTTGGCGCACAATCCGGGCTTTGAGAACGGAGTCGCCTCATGGCTGGCAAATCCGACGACGGCCGTGTTGATGCCGGATACCTCCGTCAAGCACTCCGGCGACGCTTCCGGCAGAATCAGCGGCCGAACCGCCATATGGAATGCTCCGCAGCAGGACATTACCCAAGCATTGAACGCAAGCGGGCAGGGCACCTACGACTCGTCCGCCTGGGTGCAACTGGCGTCGGGATCGGATACAGCCACGCTGACGTTGGCCATATACGCGACAGGCCAAAGTGTGAAATATATACCGCTGGCGAGCGGAACGGCGAATTCTGCGGCATTCACGCAACTATCCGGCTCGGCGAATGTGACGTGGACCGGCACCTTGACGAAGGCGCTGCTGTATGTGGATACCAAGAAGCTGCTCGTTGACTTTAACATCGACGATGTCAGCATGATCAGGCAGGAGCCTCCGCAGGCGACGATTCTGACCGTCAATCCGCCAAGCCTGTCTCTGCTTCCTGGAGAATCGCAGTCCGTCACGGCCACGGTGTATGACCAGAACAATCAGGTTATGAGCGATGCGCCTGTAACTTGGATCAGTGACGATCCGATCATCGCCGCCATAAATAACGGCGTGGTGACTGGCGGCAGCTATGGGACTTCGGTCGTGCAGGCGATATACGGCTCCTTGAGCGCGGTCGTGATGGTTACAGTTAAGGACATGATACCGCCGCTGACGTCAGATAACGCGCCATCCGGTTGGATGAACAATGACGTTCTCGTCACGCTCGCTGCGAGTGACACAGGTTCAGGCGTGGAAGACACGTACTACACGATCAACGGCGGGGCTTGGCATCAAGGAACATCCGTATTGATTGCGGCCGAGGGAGTGTATACACTGTCCTACTGGAGTATCGACAAGGCAGGAAACTCAGAAGCGCCGCATACGACCATAGTCAAGATTGACAAGACGGCTCCGCTGCTGAATGTTCAATTGGATCGAACGTCGCTTTGGCCGCCCAATCATAAAATGGTGACGATTCATGCCGTGCTGAATTCGAGCGATGCTGCATCCGGCGTTGCATCGGTGATTCTTACTTCTATAACAAGCAATGAACCGGGCGGCGGTCAAGGCGATATTGAGGCTGCCCTAGGCACAGGGGCGACTTCATTCGGATTGCGCGCCGCAAGATCGGGCTCCGGAACAGGACGTGTATATACGATCACGTATACGATAACCGACAATGCCGGCAATCAATCTACGGCAACCTGTATCGTTACCGTGCCGCATAACCAATAAGGGATTCGCAAGGGCCAGGAGGCTATACGATGACGACTTCTTCCGAGACCAGCAGGCTTGCCTTAATCGACAAAGTAATCGATCAGATGAAGGAATTGAAGAGCGACTCGATCCTCGAGGATTGTCCGATCGGAATCATCTCGATGGAGAACTGGGAATGGCCCCAGGGCGTGGGTTTGTTTTCTCTGTATCTGTACTATAAGGAAACGGGGCGCAGGGACATTCTGGATTACCTTCGGCAATGGTTTGACAATCAAATCGCGCAAGGACTGCCGGATAAGAACATCAATACCATGTGCCCGATGCTGACGCTGACTTATTTGTACGAAGAGCTGCAGGACGAACGATACCTGAAGCTGTGCCGGGAATGGGGCCATTATGCAATGAACGAGCAGCCGCGAACAAAGGAAGGAGGGTTCCAGCATACCGTTTCCGGCCATCTCAATGAAGGTCAGCTTTGGGACGATACCTTGTACATGACCGTGTTGTTCGTTGCGCGCATGGGCCGGCTGCTCCAGGACGACTCTTACGTTCAGGAAAGCGTGCGCCAGTTTCTCGTCCATCTGAAATATTTGACGGATCCGGCTACCGGTTTATTTTATCACGGGTGGACTTTCGTCGAGAAGCATCACTACGCGAAAGCGCTGTGGGGCAGAGGCAATGCCTGGTACACGGCTGGCCTGGTCGATTATTTGGACATGGCTGACATCCCGGAAGCGGTGCGCGTGTTTCTGCTGTCCTCGCTGGAGCGGCAGGCGCACAAGCTCGCCGAGCTTCAGGCGGAATCGGGCATGTGGCATACGCTCATCGACGATCCGTCTTCTTACGTCGAGACTTCGGCTACAGCTGGGTTCGCTTACGGCATCCTGAAGGCGGTGCGCAAAGGCTATCTCGATCCGGCCTTCAAACCGGTAGCGGTCAAGGCGCTGAATGCCGTACTCGCTCAGATTGACGAGAATGGCGTCGTAAACGGAGTTTCCTACGGAACGGCAGTGGGCAGCACGCTGCAAAGTTACAAGGACGTGCCGTTATGTCCCATGGCTTACGGTCAATCGATGGCGCTTCTTGCATTGGTGGAAAGTTTGAAGCATGAATTGGCCGAGTGATGGCGCTATATGCGGAGATATGATTCATCAAGTCGGAGTCGGAGATAGTGGATTATAGCTGAAGAAGGGGCTTGGAACGGAGTGATCCGTTCCAAGCCCCTTGAACGTTAATGGTCATGATGATGGTCGTGGTCATGGTCATGGTGCTCGTGATGCTCATGGTGCTCGTGGGGATGACGATGATGATCATGCCCCAGATTCCCGACGACGGCGCGCAGCACGTTCGGCCGTTCCTCCAGATCCCGCGTTCCGGCGCCGTAGCCGACGGATTGCACGATCAAGGGCGGCAGCGCCGCACTGAATTCGTCGGCGAGCGCACGGACGATGCCGGCTCCCGTCGGCGTTGTCAATTCCTTGGCGATCGGCAAGGATGCCAGCGGGATGCCCTTCATGAGCTCCAGCGTCGCGGGCGCCGGCACGGGATAGACGCCGTGGGCGCAGACGACGGTTCCGCAGCCGAGCGGAACGGGCGAGCAGACGATGGTGTCGATGCCCAGCGATTCGAGCGCGAGCGCGACGCCGACCGTATCGACGATGGAATCGACCGCGCCGACCTCATGGAAGTGAACCTTCTCGAGCGGAATGCCGTGAATCTTGCCTTCCGCCTTGCCGATCGCTTCGAAGACGGCCAGGCTTCTGGCCGTCGCGCGCTCGGGCAGGCCGGCCTCGCGAATCCGCTTAACGATGTCGCCGTAATGCGCATGAGCGGCAGGCCGAACGTCCGGGTCCGGCAAGACGTCCGCCTTCATGGCGGAGATGCCCCGTTTGTTCACGCGGCTCCACCGCAGGGAATAGGGGGGCAGAGCCAGCTTGGCCAGCTCGGTCTCGATGTAGCGGGGATCGGCGCCGGCGTCGACGAGCGCCCCGAGCGTCATATCTCCGCTGATTCCGGCAATGCAGTCCAGATAAAGAATACTCATGCGGTCAGGTCTCCCTTCGGGTTTGTTTGTGGATCGAGGCGGCGGCATAGGCGGCGCCGAAGCCGTTGTCGATATTCACGACGGTGACTCCGGGGGCGCAGCCGTTGAGCATCGCGCCCAATGCGATCAGGCCGTTCAGGCCGGTTCCATAGCCGATGCTCGTAGGCACGGCAATGAGCGGCTTCGCCACCAGCCCTCCGAGCACGCTCGGCAGAGCTCCTTCCATGCCGGCAATCGCAATGACGACGTCCGCTTCGCGGATCAGCTCCAGCCGGGCGAACAGGCGGTGAATGCCGGCCACGCCGACATCGGTGATGCGCTCTACCCGGCTGCCCATCATCTCCAGCGTAACCGCCGCCTCCTGGGCGACGCGCAGATCGGAGGTGCCGGCGCAGACGACGGCAATATAGCCGCCGCGTTCCGGCTTCGGAGCGGGGCCGAACCCGGTCAGCATGCAGGCTTCCGCATGATAGTGCAGCCCGGGAACGCAGGCGGTTATCTGCTCCGCCTTTGCGGCGTCCACGCGAGTCATAAGCAGTCTGGAGGTGTGCGCGCTCATGCGCTCGGCAATCCCGATCAACTGTGCGGAGGTTTTGTTCTCGCCGAAGACGACTTCCGGGAATCCTAGTCGCTTCTCTCGGTCAATGTCCAGAAGGGCATAATCGTTTACGGGTTCCACACCCAGTTGGTCGGCCATCACGCCCCTCCCTTCGGCAGCGACTCGTTCATGCTGCCGGTTCGATAGCCTTGCAGGTCAAGCGTAACGTACTTGAACCCGAAGCCTTGCAGCGCCGCGGAGATCGCACGCTGCTGCTCGATTGCTCTGGCCATGTCTTGGGGCATCAGCTCCAGACGGGCAATATCGCCGTGGTGGCGAACCCGCACCTGATAGAACCCGAGATCGAGCAAGTATTGCTCCGACTTGTCCAGCATCTCGATCTTCTCGCGGTCAATGGGCGTGCCGTACGGAATGCGGGAGGAGAGGCAGGCGAAGGAGGGCTTGTTCCAGGTCGGCAGCTTCCGCTCCTTGGACAAGGCGCGAATGTCGTCCTTCGTCATTCCCGCTTCCAGAAGCAAGCTGCGTACACCCGCTTCGCTCTTGGCCTTGAGGCCCGGACGGTAGTCGCCCAGGTCGTCAAGGTTGGTGCCGTCCAGAATATAAGGCAGGCCCTGCTCCGCTGCCAACCGTCTCAAGTGCGCATACAGGCCCTTCTTGCAGTGATAGCACCGGTCGGGCGCGTTGGCGACGAACTCGCGATTGTCCAGCTCGGAGATTTCCGTCAGCAGATGAGGGACGTTCATATCGGATGCCAGCTTCACCGCGGCTTCGAATTCCCGGCTCGGGAACGTCTCGGAGGCCGCGGTGACGGCTGTCACGCGCTCTCCCAGCTCCTCTTGCGCCCGCCTCAGCAGAAACGTGCTGTCCACTCCTCCCGAGAAGGCGACAAGCGCGCTTCCGAGCGAGCGGAGCAGCGATCCGAGCCGAGCGTCTTTTTCGCGTAAGATCGGGGCTGCGACATCTTCAATCATGGCGATCCTCCTGTTCATGAAGCGATAGATGATGGATCATAATCATTAAGAAAATACCCTGCGAGCTTGGCCGACAGGCTTCCGCGCTCGATATTGATTATAAGAGAGACGGGGGGCTAAGTAAATAATTTATTTAATAAGAAAATGCTTTTCATTTGCTCGCGGACTTGTTAAACTAGTTGTGTCAAGGTCTTGCTTTAACATAAAAACTTAATGATTAAGCTAAAGGTGGCGATCGCATGGCGTCCGTGAGAGCGGTATTGTTTGATTTCGACGGAACCGTCTCCACCCTCCGCGCGGGGTGGGAAGAAATCATGAGACCTTTTATGAAACAATCCATTGCAGGCGACAAACCGTTGACCGCAGCGCAGGAAGAGGAGCTGGAGCGCGAAATCGACGATTACATCGACCAGTCGACCGGCATTCAGACGATCTATCAGATGCAATGGCTGGCGGATAAGGCAAAGGAGAAGGGCTGGAACGAGTCCGTTCTGGACCCGTGGCAATACAAGGCGATCTACAACGAGAGGCTGCTGGCGCGAGTGAATGAGCGCGTCAAGCGGCTTGGCGAAGGCAAGCTGCAGGCGGAAGACTATCTGATCAAGGGAGCGGCCGCTTTGATACGGGAATTGCATGGCCGGGGCATCGAGATGTATGTGGCAAGCGGAACGGATCACCCCGATGTCGTGCGGGAAGCCGAGGTGCTGGGCATCGCTCCGTATATGACCGAGATTGCCGGAGCTCCGGTCGGCAAGGCGGAATGCTCCAAGGAGAAGGTGCTGCAGGACCTGATCCGGGACAAGGGGTTCAGCGGAGCGGAGCTGGCCGTGATCGGGGACGGCAAGGTCGAGATACGGCTCGGCAGAGAGGCGGGCGGCATTGCGCTCGGGCTGGCGAGCGACGAGGAACGAAGAGAAGGGCTGAATCCGGTGAAGCAGCGGCGGCTCGAGGCGGCCGGCGCGCAGTGGATCGCGGGAGACTTCAGCCGACCTGAAGACTGGCTGTCGCGATTGGGGCTATAACCGAATGTCATCCTACTACAAACCTTATCGCAATCATGGCTGTCGGCTTACGGAAGACCTGCAATACAAGGGATATCGCGCCCTGATGCTGGAGAACGACCTTCTGCAGGTGATGCTGCTCCTGGATCGGGGAGGGGAGCCGGTCCGCTGGCTGCACAAGCCGACGGATACCGACTTGATCTGGCATACGCGAACGGGGCTGCTTCCGGCGCACGGCCTGTATCCCGATTACCAGATGACTTATTTGGGCGGCTGGCAAGAGATGCTGCCTGAGGTGAGCCGGACCCATGAGTACCGGGGAACGACGGTGCACCGGGGGGAGACGTCGATCACGCCTTGGGATTACGCGCTGGTTCGCGAGGACGAGGATGAGCTTCGTGTCCGGTTGACCAACCGCCTTCGCTCGCTGCCGCTGAAGGTGGAGAAAACGTTCATTATGAGGCGTGGAGAAACGACGGTGCGCTTGGAGGAAACGGTGTACAACGAGTCGCAGGTGCCGATGGAATTCAATTGGGGGCATCACCTGGCTTACGGGGCGCCATTCCTGAGCGAACGATCGCGCATCGCATTCCGGCCCGGCCTGGCGGTGACGAATATGGAGAGCGGGGAGCGCAGCGCCTGGCCGGCGATGCCGGGGATGGCGGGGCCGATCGATCTCTCCGTCATGGCCGCGCCCGGCACGCCGCGACCGTTGCTGGCCGTGGAGTGTCCTGAGGGGGAATACCGCCTGACGGCCGGCAACGGCTCCGGCCTCTCGCTGGCGGTCCGTTGGGATGCGGCGGTATGGCCTTACGTGTGGTATTGGCAAAATTTCGCGGCCGATCCGGACGCTCCGTTCTTCGGCTGCGAGTACAACATCGGATTGGAGCCGTTTAACGTGCCGTCCAAGTGGACGCTGGCCGAAGCGGCGGAGCGGGGGGCTGCCCTGCAGCTCGGTCCAAGCGGCAGCTTGGCCGCGTGGCTGGAGTTCGAATTGAGCGAGGAGGGGAACGAGGATGAGGCATGAGCGGTTGCCGTTCGATGCGATCAAGACCAATTCCGTGTTTGCCCGGCGCAATCTCGTCACGATCCGCAATATGGCCCGGCCTTATTCGGATGCGCCCGAGGCGTGGCCGCAAGCGCGTCAAGAGCGGCAAGCTTTCGAGCAATTGATCGATGCCGTCGTCGCCGCCAGAGCGGCGGGCAAGCCGGTCATCTGGTCGATGGGCGCCCACGTCATCAAGAACGGCATGTCCCGCTACATCATCGAGATGGTGCGGCACGGCATCGTAACGCATGTATCGGGCAACGGGGCGACGAGCATTCACGACTTCGAGCTGGCCTTCCTCGGAGAGACGTCCGAGGACGTGGCCACTGCGATCGAGGACGGCTCCTTCGGGATGTGGGAGGAGACCGGCCGTTACATGAACGAAGCGATCCAGCTCGGCGCCGCGGACAACCTCGGCTACGGCGAGAGCCTGTATCGCTACTTGAACCGTTACCCCGAACGGTTCCCCCATTACGACGATTGCGTCTTCGTCCAATGCCAGCGTTCGGGCGTGCCTTATACGTGCCACATCTCGATCGGCACGGATATTATCCATCAGCATCCGATCGTCGACTTCGAGGCGCTGGGGCGAACGAGCGGCAACGACTTCGCGACGATGTGCCAATCCGTGGCGGAGATGGCGGACGGCGGCGTGTTCCTCAACTTCGGCTCCGCGATATCGGGGCCGGAGATCTTCCTGAAGGCGGTCAGTATTTGCCGGAATGAGCAGCTTCCGATGTCGCCAATCGTCGCGGCGAATTTCGATATCGTGCCCGTGTACGCGGAGGAGGTGCCGCCCCCAACCGCCTCCGAATTCTACTATCGCCCGCGCCGCAATTTTATCGATCGTCTCGGGCAGATCGGCGGGAAGGGATACTTGTTCCACGGCCTTCACCAAGCGACGATTCCGAATCTGTTCCACGGCGTGCTCCGGCGCCAGCGGGAGCTCGGCGCGGCGTTCCCGCGCTATGAGCGCGCGGAACGGCTGCCGCGCGAAGGCCGGAAGCTGTATCCGGTCGCGGAGCGGCCGGCAGCCCTTCGCGTCGGGATGCTGGAGAGGCCGCCGCAGCGCAAGGAATCCGGCTGGTCCGGCCAACAAGACGAGGCATTCCGCCTCTTCATTCAGCGCATCGAGGAAGCCCGCAAGCAAGGAGGCGAGGTGATCGTCTCGCTCGGCGGCAACGTGATCGGCAGCGGCGTATCGCCCGGGCTGATCGAGCTGATCGAGCGGGGAGTCGTTACCCATCTGGCGCTGAACGGCGCCGGAGCCTTCCAGGACGCCGAGCTCGCCGCCTTCGGCCAGACGGAGGAGCTGGATGCCGGGGCGCTGAGCGGCGGCAAGCTCGGCATGTGGGAAGAGCCGGGGGCGCTCGTTCATCGCGCGCTGCGGGAAGGGTACGGCAGAGGGCTCGGTTACGGAGAGAGCCTGATCGATCATATGAACCGGTTCCCCGAGCTGTATCCGCACGCCCGATTCAGCTTGCTGCATGCTTGCGGCCGTGCGGGCATCCCGTGCACCGTCCACGTCACGCTGGGGACGGACAGCATTCAGCAGCATCCGGACGTCGATTTCTCTGTGCAGGGAGGCGCGAGCGGCCGGGACTTCCGGATTTTCGCCGGCACGGTGACCCGTCTGGACGGGGGCGTCTACATGAATTTCGGTTCGACGGTTACGGGACCGGAGGTGCTGCTCAAGGCGCTGTCGATCGCGCGCAATCTGGGCCATGACGTCAGCCGGATCACGACGGCGAACTTCGATATCGTCAAGCTTGGGGATTATCGCCGCAAGGTCGGTTACGAGGATTGGGACTATTACTACCGTCCGCGCAAGAACATCATACATCGTCCGACAAGCCTGGGCGGGGACGGATTTCACTTCGAAGGCTTGCATCGGGAGACGATTCCGGCCCTGTGGCAAGCATTGACGAATCATAGAGACAGAGGGAGAGCAGAGTGATGGAACTCATGGAGCAAAACCGTGTGACGCAGCCGGCGGTTCGGCGGGCCGATGGCATCACCAAGGCGCGTATGGGCCAACTGCTGGACGGGTTCCGTTCGCTTCGCGCGGGGGTGATCGGAGATGTGTGCCTGGACGCCTATTGGGTGGCGGACCTGACGCGCAGCACGCTGTCGCGCGAGACGCCGCATTATACGCTGCCTATTGTAGACGAACGGTATTCGCCCGGCGCGGCCGGCAACGTTGCCGCCAATCTGGCGGCCTTGGGCTGCAGCGAAGTGACGATCTGCTCGGTTGTGGGCGACGATTGGCGGGGCGAGCTGTTAAAGGGTCTGCTGGCGGCTCGCGGCATCGGAACGTCTTATTTGATCACCGACCGCAATTGGACGACGCCCGCGTATTGCAAGCCGATCCGCACCGGCTTGCAGAACGTTCAGCAGGAGGATGCGAGGCTTGACTTCCAGAACTTCGGGCCGCTGCCCGCAGCGCTTGCCGAGAAGCTTGGCGAGATGCTCGATGCCATGGCCTCGCAGTGCGATATCATCGCCGTGACCGACCAGCTTCCGTTCGGCGTCATCGGCGACGGGATTCGCGGGAAGCTGAAGGAATGGGCGGCGAAGGGGAAGATCGTGGTGGTGGACAGCCGCGAGCGGATCGGGTTGTACCGTGGCATGATCGTGAAGCCGAACGAGGTGGAGGCCAGCGGCTGGTTCCGGGAAGAAGCGACGGCAAGATCGCCGGAGGAATGGGCGGAGCTGGCCCGCCGCTTGTCGGGAGAAGTGCAGGGCGTCTGCTGCATGACGCTGGGCTCCGAGGGCGCGATCTGGGTGGAAGGGGACAGTTGCGTGTTCGTGCCGACCCGGGCGGTGCCGCCTCCGATCGATATTGTCGGGGCCGGGGACGCCTTCGCCGCGGCTTCGTTATGCGCGCTCGGCGCCGGAGGGACGGGGCCGGAGGCGGCTGCGCTCGCTCATTGCGCTTCTTCGGTCGTCATCCGGAAGCTCGGCACGACCGGAACCGCTTCGCCGGATGAGATTCGTTCGGCGAATGCCGGATAACTCGTAAGGCAACGTCATTTTGAAGGGGGCACGAGAATGCTATCCAATCCGATCATTGATCGATGGCTGTCAAGCTTGACGGCCAAATACCCGGATTTATCGGCATGTCGGGAAGATATCGAGGCGGCTTACCGCTGCTTGTCGCGGGCGTACGAAGCGGGGGGCAAGCTGCTTGTGTGCGGCAACGGCGGAAGCGCCGCCGACAGCGAGCATATCGTCGGCGAACTGATGAAGGGGTTCATGTCCAAGCGGCCGCTGTCCGCGGGCCGGCGCGGCTTGCTGGAATCCCTGTTCCAGGAGGACGGCGCCTATCTTGCCGACCATCTGCAAGGGGCGCTGCCGGCGATCTCGCTGGTCAGCCATTCCGCCCTTATGACGGCGTATGCGAACGACGTTGCGGCGGACATGGTATTCGCCCAGCAGGTATACGCCCTTGCGAAGCCGGGGGACGTCTTGGTTGCGATCAGCACGTCCGGCAACTCCGGCAATGTCGTGCGGGCGGTTCAGGTGGCGCGCGCGCTCGGGGCGGCGACGATCGGACTGGCCGGAAGCGGGGGAGGGCGGCTTGCCGACCTGTGCGACAGGACGATCCGGGTGCCGTGGACGTCGACGCCCGACATCCAAGAACGCCATCTTCCGATCTACCACACCTTATGCATGATGGTCGAGCAGGACTTCTTCGGCGATCGGCACGGGATGGAAGCCGAGGGGGATGCCGATGTTCGAGGGGCATAAGCGGGAGCACCGGGAAGACGGGATGGTGATGCTGCAGACGAACATAGACGACATGAACCCGGAGTTCTGCCCGTACGTGAGCGAGCGGCTGCTGGCGGCGGGCGCCCACGACGTCTTCTGGATTCCGATCCTGATGAAGAAGGGGCGGCCGGGTTTATTGCTGAACGTCTTGACGAACGCCGACCGGCTTCCTGCGATGGAGTCCATCGTGTTCGAAGAGACGACGACGCTGGGCATGAGGTACATCTTGACGGAATGCAAACGGCTGGAGCGCCATATGGTCGATGTCGCCACCCCCTGGGGGGCGATCGGCGTCAAGGTGGGCGTCATGGGCGGGAGAACCGTGCAATTCGCCCCCGAATATGCGCATTGCGAAGCGGCTGCCAGAGCGCACGGCATTCCCTTGAAGACGGTATACGAGGCGGCAAGGCAGGCGTATTGGACCTGCGTTCAGAACAAGGAGAACAAGGAGGGCGAGTTGGAATGAGAAGCGATTATACTGCGGGGCTGCGGGATTTATGGAAATACATTATTCCCTTGCTGGTTCTTCATGGCGTCGGCGCCGTCATGCTCGGAGGGGCGGCCGGCCACTATCCCGCCTTGTGGGGGATGGGGGTAATTGCCTATACGCTCGGGCTTCGGCACGCCTTCGATGCGGATCATATCGCCGCGATCGACAATACGGTCCGCAAGCTGACGCAGCAGAACCGGAATCCGCTGGGCGTAGGCTTCTTCTTCGCCTGCGGACATTCTTCCGTTGTCCTGCTCATGGTAATCGCGACAACGATCTCCATGCGCTGGGCACAGCGGAAGCTGCCGCTGCTGCAGGATATCGGAGGCGTCGCGGGCGCGACGGTGTCCGGCGTGTTCCTTATCGTCGTAGGGATCGTCAATCTGTTCATTCTGATGAATCTGTTCGAGGTTCGCCGCAAATACCGGGCGGGAGAGCTTGCCGCCGCCGAGCTGGAGAAGTCGCTGCACGTCCGCGGGCTGCTCGCCTGGCTGACGAAGCCGCTGATCAAGCTGATCGGCCGAAGCTGGCACGTCTACCCGCTCGGCTTCCTGTTCGGCCTCGGCTTCGATACCGCCAGCGAGATCGCGCTGCTTGCGATGTCCGGCACGGCCGCGAACCAGGCGCTGCCGATCGCGGGCATTCTCGCGCTGCCGCTGCTGTTTGCCGCAGGCATGACCTTGATGGACACGGCCAACGGCGTCATGGCGGTCAAAGCCTACCGTTGGGCGCTCCGGGAGCCGCTGCGGAAGCTCCGTTACAATCTCGTCGTCACGTTTATCGCAATCGTCGCCGCGCTCTCGATCGGAGCGATCGAATTGTTGGAGACGTTCTTGCCCGGGCGAAGCGCGGGCGGAGCGATGGAGCGGTGGATCGGGAGGATCGATCTGAGCTGGTGGGGATACATCCTCGTCGGCCTCATCGCTGTCGCCTGGCTGGCGAGCTTCATGGGGCATAGGAGGCGAGAAGGTTTACTCCTGGGCCGGTTTTACCGCCGTTAAAATCTGCAGGGGAGCCATCAGCAGGTGCTCGAAGACCAATGCGACGGCGCCGATGGCGTTCTGGGAAGAGCCGAACGTTGCCGGCTCGATGGTCAAGCGATTGCGCACGAAGGAGTAGATTCGTTCTTTGACGCCGGCTCTTATCTCATTCATATACATGGCGAGATAAGGATAAAGCCGGCCTCCGATAACGATGATCTCGGGGTCGTACGTGTTGAACAGAGTCGTCAAGGCCGATTCCATATCGCGGAGCGTCTGGGTCAGGCATTGCTGCGCAGTCGGATCTCCTTGCCTGACGGCATGGAAAAATTCGTCGATCGAATGACCGGCGGACCAGCGGTTCAGAATGCCCGGGATCGAGCCTACCGTCTCCCAGCAGCCCCGGTTGCCGCAAGCGCACAGTTGTCCGTCAGGCACAAGCGTAATGTGCCCGACCTGGCCGTAGAGCCCGTTCGCTCCTTCCACCAATTCTCCTCTCGTGATCACGCCGCCGCCGATGCCCATCCCCATCGTAATAAACAGCAGGTCTTGCACGCTTCGGCCGAGGCCGTACCATCTCTCGGCCAGGGCGGATGCCCGCGCGTCATCCTCGACGAAGACATGCAGCCCGAATCGGCTCTCGAGCGTGGAGACGATCGGGAAGTTCTCCCAGCCGGGGAAGTTGACGGGGCTGAGCAATTGGCCGGCCTTGCGATCCATCGGTCCGGGGATGCTGACGCCAAGACCGATCACAGGCGTTCCTCGGGAAGCGGCGTAATGGTTCATGGAACGGATATGCGACTCGATCAGATCGAGAATTTGCTCGGGCTGGTGAATGCCCACGGTATTGCCTTCCGCGGATTTGACGATGCGTCCCGTCAGATCCGTCAAGATAACTTCGTAGGAAGTCCGGCTGATGTCGAGCCCGATGATCAGGAACCGCTCGAGGTTGTACTTCAGCATGACGCGTTTGCGACCGACGGAGCCGGAAGAGGTCTCGGATTCCTGAATCAAGCCAAGCTGAATCAAGTCCTGCGTCAGGTTGGTGACCGTTCCGGAAGTGAGCTTGGTCAGCTCGACCAGCTCCACCCGCGAGATCGCTTCATGCTTCCAAATTTGCTGCAGCAGCACGGACATGTTGTCCTGCTTTACTTTCTGAAGATAAACCGGCTTTTCGATCGGCATAGTCATATCCCTTTTTCTTTGTTATTAAGTTTATTATAGAGCAATGCACCCGGATGTGCAATTAATCCAGCTTTGGTTGGATGTGGCGTTCCGGCATTTCCGACTAACCAACTTTCCAGCTTCCGGCAACTCGCAGCGGATCGGGAATCAATAGCAGCTTGCCCCCGCTTCGGTTCAAACTGGAGCGGCCCGCTAGGAGGCGATTTGGACGATTCTATGTGAAAATCGCATTCGTGGAGGACATTTCGGCTCGAGGTGCCGCATATATGCGAAAAATCACATAAACCGCTGCTGTTCCCCTTTTTCCAGGCCAACGAATGTGAAAAATCGTATAAAATAGGAAAAAGTCCTCCGACCGGAGGGATCAAAAGAAATGGGGCTTGAACATGCGAGTCAAACGAATCGTCGCCAATATCCATACTCCGAATGTCGCGGCAGCCAAAAGCTTTTACCGGGATATGCTCGAGCTTGATTTGTTGATGGATCACGGTTGGATTGAAACCTACGGTGTGCCCGGAGAGGCGAACGCTCAAATCAGCTTTGCCTCACAGGGCGGCTCGAATACGCCTGTGCCCGATCTGTCTATCGAAGTCGACGATGTTGGCGCGGTGTTCGAGCGAATAAGAGATGCGGGGTATGCGATCGAGTATGGACCTGCAGATGAGCCATGGGGAGTTCGGCGCTTCTATGTCCGCGACCCGTTCGGCAAGCTGATCAACATCCTTGAGCATATTGGGCATAGGCCGTTGACCGGCGACCGGGAATAACGCGGCAACCCATTGTCCGCAGTGCGGACCTGGGCGCCTCTTCCGGTTGCTTCTTGCGATCGGGCGGGAGAACCTGTCCTGCACAGCGATGAGTCTGGCGTGCGGGTGGCCGGGAAACTCCTCTGGCTTCATACGGCCTGCTCGCCCTCCTTCACCTTGTATCCGCCGTCGTGGATCATGACAAGCAGCCGGGGGCGGAACAATTGATCGCGTTGCTGTAAACTCAAGAGAGGCCATGATCTCCTGTACGGTGAGATTGGGCATATTGATTAGAAGCATCAACAGATCAAGCCTTTTTTATAGGAAAAATTTATCATTCGCGTTAAAGCACATGCCAGTCTGGTGGAACTCGGGACTAATCCCCCATGCCGCTAACTGGCTATTTGAAGTCGATAGCAGAACCGCAAGCCCACGTTCCTATCGTTTTTCAAGCTTTTCGTTAAATTATTCAAGCCATGCGTCGCGGTCGGTAATATATGATATATCTTGGAGCAATGTATTCCATTATGATTGAGTCATGACACCGGCTTCCTGTCGGCCATGGAGGAGAACGGGACATGAAGCTTAAGGGCAAGTTACAAAGTTTGGGTACTCAGCTCGTCATCTCCTTTATGCTCATCTCGCTTATTGTATTCGCCGCATCTTCGTACGCGCTGTATTCGTTCGTATTGGGGCTGATTAAGGAACAGAACGAACGTACGCTCCACCAGCAGTTCCAGCAGCTCGACCATAACATTCAATCGCTCGTGAGCGACGTGGACAGGCTTTCTAATCTGCTTAAGATGGATGAGAGTCTCCAAGATCTGCTCACATCGCGCGCCGATCCGTCCGAATACGATTATTTGAAGGCCAAGAATGATTTTCACGCCGTCATCGAGACTTATTTGTTCAACTACACCTACTTGTCGTCGATCTATTTCTTCTCCGAGGAGACGGGGTTGATCGGAGGAAGCGCCGCTACGACGCTCGTCAACACGGCAGAGGATTGGAACGAATCCTTTCCCGTCTCCGATACCTACCGTGAGACACAGCGGGCGTTTCCTTATATGCGTGTATGGGGGCTATGGTCCAAGTCGGATTATAACCCGTACATGACCGGGGAACTTGACGGAGATCTGATCAGCCTGGCGAGGGGGGTCAATGCTGTATCCAATCCGCGGCTGAAAGGGCTTTTGATTTTTAATGTCGAAGAGCGCTATTTCTCTTCCATTTATGCTACCGATCCGTCCGAAGGCGGCGATACGTTCATCGTAGACGCGGAGGGGAGAATCGTATCCGCAGACCAGCCCGGACGCGTCGGTCTCTCAAGCCCTTATATGCCTTCTGAGGGCACGCTGTACGGCAGCCACGACGAGCGGCGAGGCGCAAGCCAGGTCCAATACGTCTATTACCGTCTGCAAAACAGCGGCTGGTATATTATGAAGGAAGTGCCGCTCAGCCAATATTCGGATCAGATCAACAGGGCGCAACGCCTGCTTTCTATTGTCTTTTTGCTCAGTATTCTTGTGATGTTTACCTTATCGTACTTCTGGCTCCGCAAAATGATGAAGCCACTGCATGTCCTGTCTCAAACGATGAAAAACATGAGCAACGGCGAATTCGGCGTCACGGTCACGGAGGTGCCGGACAATGAATTGGGCACGGTCATCCGTCGCTTCAACGAGATGTCTCTGGGGCTTGCCGCCCAGATCGAGCGCAACAACGAGATGCAGGAGCAGAAGCGGGTGCTGGAGATCGAGGCGCTGCAGTACCAGATCAATCCGCATTTTCTGTACAATACGCTGAACATGATTCGATGGATGGCCTCGATCATCAAGGCGGACAATATCGTCGGCAGCATCGTGGCGCTAGGTACGATATTGCGCGCGACCTTCGCGAGCCAGAGCAGGATGTGCGCGCTTCGGGACGAGATTCATTATCTGGAGAACTACGTGAAGATCATCAACTGGCGCTTCAACAATGGTGTGGCATTCGAGGTCAAGGCTGAGGAGGATCTGCTCGGTTGCCAGGTTCCGAGGTTTATTTTACAACCGCTTGTGGAAAATGCAATCGCGTCGGGGAGTGCGACCGAAGATCATATCGTCGTTATCACGATCGGCGTGACGCGAGAGGCGGGAGATCTCCTTATATCAGTGAACGATACCGGCGCCGGTCTTGATCCCGACAGGCTGGAGGAGCTGAACCGGCGCTTGGAGCGAGGCGAGGAGACGCCGTCAGGAGGAGCGGGCAGCGGAATCGGCCTGCACAATGTCAATAAACGAATCCGACTGTATTTCGGCGAGCGCTATGGGCTTCGGTTCGTCCGACGAGAGACTGGAGCAAGCGTTGTCGTTCGAATTCCGGAGATGTGAACGATTGTCGGGACGCCACCTTTGTATTGTTCAAGTTTTTTCGATAATTGTTCAGGCCGCGTCTTCTCTTATGAAGACGCGGTCTTTTATTTCGATAAATGTTCAAATCGAACCGTAATTTGTTCATTTGGAAACAAAATCATCGCCTTTATAATGAAAACATAACACAACATTAAATAAAGGAGCCAAGCTTATGGAAGCTGCTACAACCGCTGCGAAGGTTAATCCCGTCATTCCGAAGCGCAAGCTCCATCGAGACGGCATTAAGTTGCTTCTGATGGTACTGCCTTTCATCCTGATTGCCTTCGCTTTCAGCTATGTTCCGCTCTTCGGCTGGATATACGCATTTTACGATTACAAGCCCGGCATCCCGCTCAGCAAGACGGAATTCATCGGCTTCGAGAATTTCGTTGAGATGTTCAACGATCCGAGCATGGGGCGCGTATTGATCAATACGATCTCCCTGAGCGGACTGTCGATTCTCTGCTCGCCGATTCCGCTTGTACTGGCGATTATGGTATCCGAGGTCAAGAGCGGATGGTTCAAACGAATCGTGCAGACAACTTCGACGCTGCCGAACTATATCTCATGGATTATTGTGTATTCGCTCGCGTTCAGCATATTCAGCACCGATGGCGTCCTGAACCAGATCGTCATGAAGCTCGGTCTGTCCGATACACCGATCAACCTGCTCGGCAACGCGGACCGCGTCTGGAGCTTCCAGACGGGCTTGCTTATATGGAAGACGGTCGGCTGGAGCGCGATCATCTATCTGGCTGCGATCGTCAGCATTGACGGCGAGCAGTACGACGCTGCCAAAGTAGACGGCGCCGGCAGGTTCCGCAGCATCTGGCACATCACGATTCCGAGCATCATGCCTACGTTTCTCGTGCTGCTGTTGCTCTCGATCAGCAATCTGCTGTCGGCGGGCTTCGAGCAATACCTGGTGTTCAATAATATGCTTGTCGCGGACCGCATTGAGGTCATCGACCTTTATGTATACCGCCTCGGTCTCATCACGCAGGATTACTCGTACTCGACGGCCGTCGGCATCTTCAAGACCGTCATCAGCGTGGTGCTGTTGTTCACCGTCAACTTATTCTCCAGAAAGGTGCGCGGCGAGAGCATCGTATAGCCGCCGGGAGGACTGAAATATGACCAGAAAAACGATTCATTGGCCGGATGCGCTGTTTAACATCGTCAACTATTTCCTGCTGACCTTACTTGTCATTGCGACGATTTATCCGTTCTATTATATATTCATCTATTCAATCAGCGATTCGTTCAAGGCGCAGAGCGGGGTCTACTTATGGCCGGCAGGCTTCTCTCTGGAGAGCTACAAAGCGGCTGTCCATTTACGGGGCATCTCGCAGGCTGCGTTCATATCATTGCTGCGGACCATCTTCGGCACAGCGATCACGGTCGTCTGCTGTTCCTTCTTCGCCTATCTGATTACGAAGCAGGAGATGCCCTTCCGCAAAGTCATCTATCGGTTTGTGCTGATTACCATGTATTTTAACGCCGGTTTTATCCCGTGGTATCTCACGATGAAAGCATACGGCTTCCAGAATAATTTCCTGCTGTATATCATTCCAAGTGCTTTGATAGGCTTCTATGTAATTCTGATCAAAACGTTCATGGAACAACTGCCGGCATCGCTGGAAGAATCGGCAAAGATCGACGGGGCAGGCTATATGGTGATTTTCAGCAGAATCATCTTCCCCCTCTCGATGCCGATCATCGCCACGATCGCCGTATTTGCAGCCGTGGGGCAGTGGAACACATGGTTCGATAATTACTTTCTTGTGGAAAATCCGAAACTTCAAACGCTTCAACTTCTGCTGTACAATTTGCTCAATCAGTCGAACAATCTGTCAAGCATGACCTCCGAGCAGTTGACGAGAGCCGGCGCACAAAAAGTCATGACACCGCAATCCATCCAGATGACGATCACGATGCTCGTCACGCTGCCAATCGTGCTCGTATATCCGTTCCTGCAGCGCTTCTTCGTCAAGGGCATCATGCTCGGCGCAGTCAAGGGTTAGCCGCCCCGGAGCACCGGAATTATCCGGAGCGGGCCCATGGGCCCGCAGTGCGGGTTCGCTCCGATAATTATATAAATCAGTACGATTATATTAGGGAGGTTCGTTAAATGAGAAAGAAGAAACTGGCTCTATCGACAGGTGCGGCGCTGATGGCGCTGACCGCCGCGTTGACTGCATGCTCCGGCAATAACGGCAACAACGGCGCGTCTCCAAGCACTTCATCAGCATCTCCATCAGCAAGTTCTGGCTCTACGGCGAGTGCAAGCGCTTCCGCTACCGACGATGTCGATAAGTCCAAGGATGCGGTCACGCTGCGCTTGTTAATCAACGAGACCGGCTCCAAATGGAATAATTACCCTGACAGCGCCATCCAGCAGGAAATCGCCAAAAAAATTGGCGTCAAGATCGAGTACGTCGAAGCGGACGACAATAAGTTCGGCGTACTGCTGGCCGGCGGCGATCTGCCAGATATCGTGAGGGCCGATCCTACCAAGTACGGCAAGCAGCTCATCGAGGGCAATCTGATCATCCCGATGGACGATCTCGTTGCGCAATACGGCAAGGATATTACAGCCAACGTGCCTACCGTCCTCGACTTCAGCAAGCAAAACTGGAGCCAGGGGACCGGCAATCTGTACTTCCTGCCACCGCAAATTCAGCCGAAGCCGGCCGACAATGTCATCCCGCTGTCGATCGGCGCCACGATCCGTTGGGACTTTTACAAAGAAATTGGCGCACCGGCGATGAACAGCACGGACGATGTGCTGAATGTGCTCGAGCAGATTGTAGCGAAGCATCCAACAACTGAAGATGGCAAAAAAGTATACGGTGTCTCCATGTGGCAGGACTGGGACGTATGGCCTTACATTTATCCGTTCCAGTTCTTGACCGGCCAGACGGGAGCCAATACGAACACCATGGTCAAGGGTGCGATGGATACGCAATTCACGAATATGCTGACGGACGAGTCATCCGCTTACTGGACTGCAATGGAATTCTATAATAAGGCGAACCGCAAAGGATTGCTTGACCCGGATGCCCTTACGATGAAGAACAACGACTATATGGCCAAGGCGACGGCTGGCCAGATCATCATGGGTCCGGCAGACTGGGCGATGGGCGACTTCAACAAGCAAAACGCGAATGACGGCAAGGGCTTCATGGTCGTTCCAGTAGGGCAGTATGCCTGGTTCGGCGAGATTAAGCCGCTCGGTTGGAGCGACAAGAGCTACTCGATCTCCAAGAGCTCGAAGAACCCGGAGAAGGCGATGGAATTCCTCAACTACCTTTACTCCTACGAAGGCGCGAGAACGCTGTGGAGCGGCGTGAAGGGCGTACAATGGGATATGGTGGACGGCAAGCCGCAATTGAAGGAAGAGACATTTGCGCTTAAAAACGCAGGCGGCACAGACTGGGAAAAAACGGGCGTAGCGCTCGATATTAACCTGATCGGTCTGGGCGGTGCGAATGTCGATCCGACGGATGGCGAGCCGCTCGATCTGTTCACTTCGAAGGATGCGTTATCCAAAGGGCTCAATCAGCTACAGCAGGACTTCAGTTCGTTCTACGGTGTCACGTCGCCGGGCGAGGTCTTCGTCAAGCAGGTCGCGGAAGGCAAGCTCAAAAACTTCACTTCCCGGTTTGAGAGCATGCCGGAAGAGCAGGTCATCGCAGAGAACACCGTCGTCACTCCGGATCTGTCGGACGATCTGAAGAAGGTCGATGGCCAACTGAAGGAACTGGCCATGCGCTATGCGGGCAAGATCATTCTGGCCAAGGACGATGCCGCCTTCGCTAAGGCGAAGAGCGAAGCGCTCGAGGCATTCAAAAAGGCCGGCGCAGACGACGTTACGAAGTACTATACGGAGAAGTATGCGGAAAACCGCAAGGCGAACGGCCTGCAGTAATTAAATGGAGGTGTCGCAAGCAGAGCCACGGTCGAAGGCGGCCGAGGCTCTGCTTGTTCTTTTAGCAGAACTCTATCGATAAAGGAGAGAAGGCAGATGGCATATCGGATTCAAATCGGCCAAGCGATTCGCGATGAGGTTGCGGGCTGGGACTTCCGCAGGCTGCTCAGCCAGGTGATGTGCCCGAATATCGGCACGGCTGGCGGTCAGTCGCTACGGGAATACGGCGCGATGTTTTTCCACCCGGAGGAGCGGGAGAAGCTCGACGCAGACATCGCCGGATTCAAGGCGGCATGCAAGATACCGCCGCTCATCGTCAGCGATATGGAGAGCGGACCGGGAGACATGGTGAAGGGAGCGGCACGCTTCCCGACCTTCATGGGGCTAAGTCAGACGGGAGATTCCGAGCTTGCGTATGAAGTTGGGCGGATTGCCGCTACCGAGGCGGGAGAGATCGGTTATAACTGGACGTTCTCCCCGGTAGCGGATATGGCAATCGAGCAGGATTCGCCCGTCGTAGGGGCACGCAGCGCAGGCCATCTTCCGGAGCAGATCGTCGGAATGGCGGGCGCGTATATGCGCGGTTTGCAGGATAACGGCATGATGGCGACGATCAAGCACTTTCCCGGCGACGGGTTCACGACGTGGGATCAGCATCTGACGACGCCTGTCATCCCGCTCAGCCGCGAGGAGTGGCTCGCCGGTCCGGGCCGCGTATTCCGCGAGCTGATTGCAGAAGGCGTCATGGCAGTCATGCCGGGACATATCGCGTTGCCTGCGTTCGATGAGCCCGACGAACGCGGCCTGTATCCGCCGGCAACGGTGTCGAAGCGGCTGCTCGTCGATCTGCTGCGCGGCGAGCTCGGCTTCGAGGGCCTGATCGTCTCGGACGCGATCACAATGGGAGGCATCGTCGGATATATGAATTATTACGACGCCTGCGCGCTTACGATCGAGAACGGTTGCGATGTGCTGTTGTTTCCTCGAGTCGACGAGCGGTTCTATGCAGAGATGGAGTCGCGCCTTGACAATGGCATGCTGACGATGGCGGCGCTGCGCGACAGGGCGGCTCGCATCGTAGCGTTGAAAGCGCAGATGGGCCTGTTGGCGGGAGCAGCTTCGGATAAAGCGGGAGACGGAGGCAAGCAGGCGGTGGACCGACAGCACAATCTCGAGGTTGCCCGTCGGGCGTCCGACGCATGCATCACTGTCGTACGAGATCGCGAGGGAACGTTGCCGCTGTCGCTCGGGCATGGGACTCGCGTACTGCACGCAGTCGTCATGAATAACCCGGACCGATACTCGGCGCTGTATGCCCGACTCGCGGAAGCACTGCGGCAGCGCTGCGGCCATGTGGACCAATGGATCGATCCGGGGCCGGACAGGCTGTTCGACGCGGCGAACGATGGCGGCTACGATCTGATTCTCTGTTCTATCGGGAGTCAACTGAGCTACGGACTGAATGTCATCCGGCTGCATGACGAAGTTGCGCGCAATATGATGGGCGGGTGGATGAAGCTCGGCACACCGGTCGTCTTCGTCTCGCATTATCATCCATTCGTGCACAAGGAATATGAGGCTTCGATCGACACGATCGTTAATACGTACGGCGATATTGAATTCACGGCCGGCCTGCTCGTGGCCAAGCTGGCCGGCGAGCTGCCGATCGGACGCGTGCTGCGGGCGCATGACTGAAGCGCGGCTGAGGAGCGGCGAATAGACAAACAAATCAGGAGGATGGACAATGGCGGAGAAAACCGTATTGAATTGGCAGGTTGGCTGGAGCGATTCGGCGGACGAGGCGCCGGCGCGGATGGTTCCGGCGCAGGTGCCGGGAGCCGTGCAACTCGATTGGGCGCGCGCGGAGGGCTGGGGCGACCATACGTACGGAGAAAACTGGCGGCAGTATGGCTGGATGGAGGATAAATATTGGACGTACAGGGCGCGGATTGAGCCGACCCTGCTGTCTGCGGAAGAGCGGCTGATCTTTGTATCGTTAGGCATCGATTATAGCTTTCGCGTGCTGCTGAACGGCGAGGAACTGCTTCGCCAGGAAGGGATGTTCACACCGGTAGAGCTGGACGTCACGGATGCGGCGGGTGCAGGCGGCACACTGGAGATTATCGTCGATCCGGCGCCCAAACGGACAACTGCGCCTCACGACCGCTCGCAGGCGGCTCACTCCTGCAAGCCCGCCGTCAGCTACGGCTGGGACTGGCATCCGCGTCTCGTCACGCTCGGCATCTGGGACGAGACCTATCTGACATCAATTCCTTCCCACCGCCTCACCGAAGCTGAAGTTATCTATACACTGAGCGAGGACCTTACGACCGCTTCGCTTACGCTGACGGCGTGTCTCGGTGCGCCGGCGGACGGCGAACTGGCGTGGGTTGTGCGGGACCCGAACGGCGAGGAGGTGCTGCGGAGAACTGTGCCGATTAGCGCTGCAGACCGCGGGATTGCGACGGACCGGGCCGAGTTGGCCCGACTGATGCTATGGTGGCCGCATGATCAGGGGGAACAGCCGCTCTATACATCCGAGGTGATGTGGTTGCCGAGCGATCTTGCGCTCGCGACTGACATCCGCGTGCAGCGAATCGGCTTCAGGCGCGTGCGGCTTGTCATGCACGAAGGCGCGTGGCGGGAGCCATCGACCTTTCCGAAGAGCCGCAGCCATCCGCCGACGACGCTGGAGATTAACGGCCGCCGCGTATTCGGGAAGGGGACAAACTGGGTGCATCCGGATATTTTCCCCGGTCGCTTCGACAGGGAGATGTACAGCGCGCTGCTTCAACTGGCGAAGGATGCGCACATGAATCTGCTGCGCGTCTGGGGCGGAGGCGTTGTCAACAAAAAGTCCTTCTTCGAACTGTGTGACGAAATGGGGCTGATGGTGTGGCAGGAATTCCCGCTCGCCTGCAATCTGTACCCTGACGACCCCGCTTATCTGTCGGTGCTCGACCGGGAATCCCGTTCCATCGTCAGGCGGCTGCGCGGCCACGCCTCGCTCGTGCTCTGGTGCGGAGGCAACGAATTGTTCAACGCATGGTCGGGCATGACCGATCAGTCGCTGCCGCTGCGGTTGCTGAACGCCAACTGCCTTGAGCTGGATTCCGGTACGCCGTTCCTGATGACGTCGCCGCTGGACGGCATGGGGCACGGGCATTATATGTTCCGCTACAGCGAGACAAAGGACGTGCTGCAGGCGATGATCGAAGCGGACAACACTGCCTATACCGAGTTCGGCATGCCCGCCCCTGCTCCAGCTGAGCTGATCCGCCGCTTCATTCCGGAGGCGGAATGGTTCCCGCCGAGGCCGGGCACGTCCTGGGAGAGCCATCATGCCTTCAAGGCGCTATCGGACAACATGTGGCTGATGGAGGATCATCTCGAACACTACTTCGGCCCCTCCGACAGTCTGGAACAGCTCGTCGAGCGCGGTCAGCTCCTGCAGTCGGTCGGCTACACGGCGATCTACGAGGAAGCGCGGCGGCAGAAGCCGAAGTGTGCGATGGCGCTGAACTGGTGCTACAACGAGCCATGGCCCGCTGCGGCGAACAACAGCATCGTCTGCTGGCCGGCCGTGCCGAAGCCCGGCTACTATGCGGTGCAGGCAGCGTGCCGACCCGTGCTGGCAAGCGCCCGTATCCCTCGCTTCGACTGGAGAGAGGGAGAGTGGTTTGAGCCCGAGCTATGGCTGCTGAACGACAGTACGAATGCCTTGCCGCCGGGCTCGATCGAGGCTTGGCTGCGACTGCCGGACGGGACACGGCGGCTATTGATGCGCTGGGAGCACGAGGGAGCCGGGGCCGGGGAAAATAGCCGGGGACCGACGGCGCGCTTCAGAATGCCGGCCATAGGGTCTGGCAGGATGCAGTTGCAACTTGAAGCGACAGGCCATCCGGAATGGAATTCACTCTACACGCTCCTGCTCAAGGGCGCGGAGGATCGGGCTCCTGCGCGGCAATTGCTGAACCTGCAGGAGGAGGCGATGGAGTAGAGGAGTAAAACCGCCGTGTGAGCGACGCGTGAAGCATAGATGGGTGCGCATAAGCCATTGCGAACAATTTGTATCTTCATGAAGAAAATTCGGCAGGTCATTTCAACCAAATCTTCAAATCCTTCATTCCGACTGTTCGCTTTTTCGCTTAATCTGGGAACATCTTCGCGAAGGGAGGGGGGATGGCAGACATAAGCCGCGAACGCACGACCGGAATCGCCGATCGAGGATTTGCATTCTGGCATTTTTACGCTGCACATTTTCGACAAAAGGAGACGCATTAATGAAAAAAACGGGCAGTAGAAAATGGAGTCATGCGCTATGGGCACTGCTGATTGTCCTCTCGGTGTCCGTCCAGCCGTTTGGAGACATACCCAAGGCGAACGCTGCGACGAGTCACACGGTGACGATCAATCCGAATCAGACCGTGCAATCGGATTTTCTCGGCGTTGGGGTCAACTTGATACCGACGAGTCTGATGGAGAACAATCTGTCCAAAGGCTATGAAGAAGCATATTGGGACATGGATCGCAAGCGCATACAGACGATCAAGCCGAAGGTCGCTCGGGTCTGGTTCCAAGTCGACTGGATGGAGACGACTAAAGGCGTCTATACCTGGGATAGTCCGAAGATGCAGGCGTTCTACAAGTATCTGGACGCTTTGAAGGAAGCGGGAACGGAGATTGAGTTGAACTTCGGCTGGAAGGCTGGCCGGAGCATTCAGGAATGGTTCAGCATTCCCGGCGTCCCGGCGGATACGAGCGCGCCGGCCGATCTCGATGCCTTCGCCGCGTCGGCGTCTGCGGCACTGAACGAGCTGATCACGAACCGCAATTACTCGAATATCAAATACCTGACCTTTTACAACGAGCCGAACGGCTATTGGGACTTTGAAGCGCCCGGCGAGCAGCGCGCTTACTACGCCGACATGGTAAAGAAGGTTAACGACAAGCTGACGGCCGACGGCCGGCGCGGACTGGTGCAAATCTGGGGACCGGAGGAGTGGAACGACACGACTTGGACCCAGTACATGAAGGACAACGCGAACAGCGCCATCGATGCTTTTACCTTCCACGTATACGGCGGCGGCTACGACGAGCTAAGCGGCCAGATCTCCTCCCGCAAAAATATCGCAGGCACGAAGCCCGTCGTCCTGTCGGAGTTCGGCTTCCCCGGACGCTACGACAGCGGCTGGGACGCAGGCTATGCCAACTACGTCATCAAGATGGCGAACGAAGGGATCAAGGCTGGCCTCATCTGGCAACTCAACGGCGTCTGGGTAGAGGATCCGAACGAGACGACGGATACGAACGGCACCTATACGCTGTGGGACTCGTTGGTCATCTCCAAGACGCCCAACACGAGATACTACGAAGCGGGCCTCTTGACGAGATATATTCCGGCGCACAGCACGATCGTCGCGGTCAACACCGGCTCGTCGGACCTGCGCGCCGCCGCCTTCAAGACGACTGGCGGAGATTACACGATTGTGCTGGAGACCAACGAATCGTCTGAAGGCCGCAACGTCACGTTCGACTTCAGCGGCATCAATGTGGGGAAGACATTCCACAAATTCGTATACAATGACACGATCGTCCCCGAAGAGAACGGCATACTGCCGGCGCAGTCCGCCGCGATCTCCGCCGGCTCCTCCTTCAGCGACAACGCAATCGACGGCAACCGCAACGTCATCGTCTATACGACATTGCCGGCTGAGACGCAGGTACAGATGTCGCCGGCGAATACTTCCGCAGCGGCGGGAGCGTCTGTCCAGCTCGCTGCAAACGTGATCGACGGCTCCGGCGGCGTCACGTGGAGCGTGATCGGCAGCGGCAACGGCTCGATAACGAGCGGTGGTCTTTACACGGCGCCTTCGCTGACGGAGGAGAAGCTGATCGCCGTCAAGGCGACCAGCGCGGGCAATCCGTCGAGCTTCGGAATATCGCTCGTTCGCGTCGCTCCGGCATCGACGTCCGGGCGGGGCGATATCCCGAGCTTCTCGCTACCGGGCGGATCGTACAATGGTAGCCAGACAATCACGATGACGACCGCGACATCCGGCGCGACGATCCGATATACGACTGACGGCAGCACGCCGACGGCGAGCTCGACGGCGTATACGGGACCGATCACGCTGTCCGACTCGGCCTATCTGAAGGCCGTCGCGTTCAAGTCCGGCCTCGCGGCTTCGCCGCTTAAGGCCGTGTATTACCGGATCGTACCGCCGTCAAACGGTCCTGCCGGCTACGAATTCTGCTCGCAGGAGACGCAGACGTGCAACTTCCCGGGCACTGCCTCGGTCGCCTTCGGCGCGAATGGCAGTTACCTGTACGGCACCTTCGTCAAGAAAGTCGCCTGCAATTCGACCGCGTTCGGCGGGGATCCCGCATCCGGTACGTTCAAAGCTTGCTACTTCAAGCTGCAGACGGGCGAGACGGTTGCGGCACCCACCTTTAGTCCGGCTGGCGGCTCCTATAGCGGCGCACAGACGGTGATGATATCGACGTCGACTGCCGATGCGCAAATCCGCTATACGACGGACGGCAGCGCGCCGACAGCTTCTTCGACGCTGTACGCCTCGCCAATCGCCGTATCCGCCACGACGACGATCAAGGCGATCGCGATCAAGTCCGGGATGAACGACTCGGCGGTGTCTTCGGCGACGTTCACGATCTCGGGCGGAGGACCCGCCGGCTACACATACTGCGCCGACGAATTCGGCACCTGTACCTTCAGCGGAGCGGCAAGCGTCGCCTACGGCGCGAACGGTTCGTTCCTGTACGGCAACTACACGAACAGCGCAGTCTGCACGACGGGGACGTTCGGCAGCGATCCGGCCTATAACACGGCGAAGAAATGCTATTACAAGCTGAACAGCGGCGGCGGTTCAGCACTGACTCTGCTTAATGCCGGTTTTGAGGCGCCAGCTACGACGAACTATACGTATGGGCCGACGACGAGCGGCTGGACGTTCAACGATAAGGCCGGGGTGCAGAAGAACGGCGGTTCGTTCGGCGCAGCATCCGCGCCGGAGGGTACGCAGACGGCGTTCATTCAGAGCCAGAATGGCAGCCACGGCGAGATTAGCCAATCAGTGACGTTCGCCGAGGCGGGGAATTACAAGATTGCTCTCCAGGCCGCGAAGCGCACCAACTACGGCGGCAATCAGACGATTCAAGTATATCTCGACTCGACGCTCGTAGGCACAATCGTACCTTTATCCGGCAGCTTCGCGGCATACACGTCGGATATATTCGCGTCGACCGCCGGAGTGCATACGATCAAGTTCGCAGGTACGGCTCCGACGGGCGATCAGACGGCTTTTATCGATGCCGTCGAGATTTCCAAGCTGAGCTAGCGCCGATTCAGTCTCATAATTCGCTATGATTGCCGCCCAGACGACATTGCCGTCCGGGCGGTTTTTACAGCTTGGAGGCACTTGCGCATATCGCTGCTGCACTATGCTTGCACGTCTTAAGCTCGGCATTGCCTCTTTATTTTACTAACGGCTATACTGGAGATAGCCGAAGGGCAAGCGGGCAGCAGAGGGAGCGGGGCATGGTGTATAAAGTCATGATCGTCGAGGATGAGATGCTGGTGAGGATCGGGCTGAAAAGTTCCGTGGACTGGCAGAAATTCGACATGCAGGTAACTGCGGACTATGCGGACGGTCTGGCAGCGTGGGAATACTTCCAGCGCGAACGACCGGACCTCGTCATGACGGATATTCGAATGCCGAAGCTTGATGGAATGGGATTAATCGCCAAGATTCGCGAGATCGACAAGACGGTGCGTATTATCGTGCTGTCCTGTCTGGAGGAGTTCGAGCTGGTGCGCAAGGCGATGGCCCTAGACGTATCCAACTATATATTAAAGCTCACGATGACCGAAGAGGAGATCGAGAGCGTGCTGCACGGAGCGGCCGAGGAGTTGCGGATGCAGACACAGCAGGCTGAGAGGACGGATGCTCCGGCAGGAATCGAAAATCTGGAGCTCGTAAAGGAAAAGATGCTGAAGGACTTCATGTTCTACGGCATATACACGCCCGAAGAATTTGAACGATTCGCGGTATGCAAGAAACTGCGTTTATCGCCGGTCCGCATGGTCGTCGTCGTGATGGAGATCGACCGATACGTGCTATTGAAGGAGAAGCTTAAGGATGAGCATGGCCATCTCGCCAAGATGACGATCATGAATATACTGAACGAGATCATGACTTCGCGCAGGAGAGGAGAAGCGGTCGCGGTCGACGAGAAGAGATATTTGCTGATGATGCATCACGAGGATATGTTGTCCGAACGCGACATCCGGAGCATGGTGCTGGAGCTTCTGCACCAGATCCGCGAGATTGTGCGGACTTGCTTCAACGTGTCCGTCTCGTTCGGCATCAGCGAGATCAGAAGCGGTTACGCTTCGTTGGCGGGGATGTACGGCGAGGCGCTTAGGGCGCTGGATAAAAGATATCTCGCCGGCTCAGGCGCGATCATCAGCGCGGACACGGTCGTCGAAGAAGAAACGATTCGCCGCAAGCTGGCGATGATTCGGGTGTACGAGCCGTTTCGACAACTGCTTCCAGATTCGGGCCTTCGCGCGTTTGAGCACTATATCGATCTACTGGCTGATAGGCTTGGCGAGGATCGCAAAACAATCGAGACGACGCTGCATCAGTTCGTGCAGTGGATTCATGCGAGCATGTCCGACAGTGCGGAGGAACGGGCATCGCTAATGAACGTTGCCGGCCGGCTGGATCGTGCGGATACGCTTCCGGAAAAGCTGGATCTCCTGCTGCTTCATCTCGGGCAACTGGTGGAGGAGACGCACGACCGGCTGCAGATGAGCGGAGAGATCATGAAGGCGATCCAGTATATCAAGCTGCATTATGAAGAGAATATCAGCTTGCAGATCGTGGCCGATCATGTCAAGCTTAGCCCTGGCTACTTAAGCAGCTTATTCGGCAAAGAACTCCAAATCAACTTCGTCGAATATTTGAATCGTTATCGGATTGAGAGGGCCAAGGAGCTGCTGATCCGTACGCAGCTCAAGTCCGCGGATATCGCCGTCAAGGTCGGCTTCTCGCCTGAATATACGTACTTTAGCAAGGTATTCAAAAAGGTAACGGGGCTGAATCCCAACGATTTCCGCAAGAGGTCCTGGGGAGAAGGAGCAGATAGCTAATTCGAGCTGATAATACGGAGGCTGATCCGAATGGACAGTCTCTTTTTTTGATAGATATTCAAATTGTTCAAATTGATCTTTATTATGTTCATTTTGATAAATGCAGCTTCATAATAAAATGAGATGGCCTCCAAAATCGAGAGCGAGGGCCGATCCGAATGTTCAAAGTAATGCTTGTCGAGGACGAGATGCTGGTTCGCATAGGATTCAAAAACGCCGTCGACTGGAACCGATTCGGTATGGAGGTTGCCTGGGATGTGCCGGACGGATTGGCGGCATGGGAAGTTTACGGTCGGGAACGTCCGGACCTGATCATCACTGACATTAAAATGCCGCGAATGGATGGTATGGAGCTTATATCGAGAATACGCGAACAGGACAAATCGACTCGAATCGTCGTCCTGTCCTGTCTGGAGGAATTCGATCTAGTACGAAAGGCGATGGCCTTGGGTGTCTCCAACTACATTCTCAAGCTTACGATGACGGACGAAGAGATAGAGGCTGTGCTGAGCGGCGTCGAGGGAGAGTTGCTCGCGCGGGCGCAGCGTTCGGCCGAAAGCAAGGGCATCAGGACGCTCGCCGATACGGAGCTGCTCAAGGAAAAAATGCTGAAGGACTTCTTGTTCTACGGCATCCGCAAAGCGGAGGAGTTCGAGCGCTTCGTGCAGGTGCACAGGCTCGCTCTGTCTCCAGAACGGATGATCGTCGGCGTCATGGAGATCGACCGCTATGCGCAGTTACGGAGTAAATTCAAAGACGACCACGGTCATCTCGTAAAGATGACGATCCAAAATCTGCTCACCGAGATCGTCGGACAGTTCAATCGCGGCGAAGCGGCAGCTCTGGAGGATAAAAGCTACTTGCTTGTTCTTCATTATGGGGATGTCGTTTCGGAAATGTCGATCCGCCGAGAGCTTCACGGCCTGCTTCAACAGATCCGTCAGGTCATGAAGTCTTACTTTAACACTTCCGTCTCCTTCGGCGTCAGCAGTTTGAGCAACGGCTATGCTTCGCTGCCCCGGCTGTTGGAGGAAGCCAGACGCGTCGTTCAGAACCGGTTCCTGTCGGGTCCGGGACTGATTCATGTTAATTCGGAGCCGGTCGATACCTCCGAATTGCTGGAGCAACTGGCATGCCTGCGTCAGCTCGGGCCTCTGCGGGGGCTGCTGCCCGCATCGGGGATCGAGGCTTACGAAGGATTCGTGCAGACGCTGACTTCTTCGCTGCATGAGCAACCTGAAACGGTTCGGGTTCTGGTCTATCAACTGGTTCAGTGGATTCATACCAAGCTGTACGAATATAACCATAACGAAATTACATTGCTTCGGGGAATTCCGGAAGGTCTTGAACAGTGCGATACATTGCCCGAGATGCTGGATCTGATCGAACGGCATGTCCGCGAGCTGGCGGAAGAGGCGCGGTCCCGATTGCAGATGAGTCCCGAGATAATCAAGGCGGTGCAGTTCATCAAGCTGCACTATCAGGAGAACATCAGCTTGCTGCGGGTTGCGCGCAAAGTCGGACTAAGTTCCGGGTACTTGAGCAATTTGTTCAAGAAGGAGCTGGGCATGACCTTTATCGATTATTTGAACCGGTATCGGGTGGAACGCGCCAAGGAACTGTTAATTATGACTTCCAAGAAATCGTACGATATCGCAGTCGAAGTCGGATTTTCGCCGGAATATACGTATTTCAGCAAAGTGTTCAAACGGCTCACCGGACTGAATCCGAACGAATACCGCAGGCAAGCCCACGATGGCGATATCGGAATATGAGGGTATGCATTAGGGAATGTGCAAGCTAAACGTGCAAGCTGTGCTGAGGAGACGACAAAAATGAGAACTGCATCAACTGCACGATGGTTAAAGGTGAGCGAGAACCGACGATTCCTTGTCTATGAGGACGAATCGCCGTTTTTCTGGCTTGGAGATACTGCATGGGAATTGTTTCACCGATTGAGCCGTGAAGACGCCGAGTTGTATTTGACAACCCGTGCAGCGCAAGGCTTCACCGTCGTCCAGGCTGTCGCTCTTGCGGAGTTGGATGGGTTAACAAAGGGCAATGCATACGACAAGCTGCCATTGACGCAGAGCGCTGGACGGTATGATTGTACAAGACCGGATGTTCGTTCGGACTACAATTATTGGGACCATGTCGATTTCGTTGTAGACAGGGCCGAAGAGCTTGGGATATATATTGCATTTTTGCCGACTTGGGGCGACAAGTTCAATCGGGCTTGGGGCACGGGGCCGGAGATTTTCGATCCCGCAAACGCCGAACTTTACGGCCGTTGGCTCGGGGAACGCTACAAGGAGCGGGCCAATATCTTATGGGTGCTCGGGGGCGATCGTCCGTTGGTCAAGCAGAACCATTTTGAAGTCATCGCAGCAATGGCAGCCGGATTAAAAGAGGGAGACGGCGGAAGGCATCTCATAACCTTCCATCCAGATGGAGAACAGTCCTCCTCATTGCACGTACACGACCAGCCATGGCTTGACTTCAACATGATTCAGTCCAGCCACGGACTTGCAGACAGGGACAACTATAAGATGGTCGCCAAAGACTACGCGCTGGAGCCGGTCAAGCCGACACTGGATGCGGAGCCGTGTTATGAGGATCATCCTCGCGGTTTTAATGCCGTCAACGGTTACTTTGACGAGGCGGATGTTCGGCGAGTTGCGTACTATGCGGTTTTTGCAGGCGCTTTCGGTCACACATACGGCCATCACGCGGTCTGGTCGATGACAACGGAGCCGTCCAGTTACTTTATTAATGATTGGAAAAGCGCTCTTCAGAAACCAGGCGCTGCGCAAATGAAGCATCTTAGGGCCCTGATGGAATCCAGACCCTTTCTCGACCGCGTGCCTGATCAAACCTTGTTGAATGAAAACCACGAGGGCGCGAACTACGCGGTGGCCACGCGGGGGGAAAGTTACGCATACTGTTACTCTCCGAATGGGTTAACGCTTAAAGTCGCTTTAGAGAAAATTCAAGGGGAAGAGTTTGAAGCCTCCTGGTTCGATCCTCGGACAGGTGAATTCCATCCTGTCGGTACCTATCCGAACCGTGGCGAACAGGCATTTACCCCGCCGTCTTCAGGCAGGGGAAATGATTGGGTATTGGTGTTGGATTCCAAATAAGACAAACCCGAAGCAGATCGCCTTACGGGGGGCGACGGCGAGAACGAAGCTTCCGGATGTCTCGGCGTGCCGGATGAAAATCGAGATCGTCGGTGTCGTCGACAGCGGGGAGGCGGAACACGGTGGCTTACTACAGGGAGTTCGGGGCTGGAGCGTCGGCGCGGGAGGCCGCGTCGGCTCAAGCCGTGGTGAATTCGGATCGAATCGCGCGGCTGCTGGACGAGCATATTCCGTTTTTGCAGCAATCCGTGCTTCAAAGACTGATCTCCGGCACGGGATGGGACATTCGCGCGTTGGACGAGGCGCTGCAACTGTACGACATACCTCTCGAAGCGGGCGAACCTTGTTCGATCTTGCTCTTTCGGCTCGACGAAGGGTTTCCCGATTATGAGACATTCCAAGATGCGACGCTCGAGTTCGCGGTGGCCAATATCATCGAAGAAAACTTGCGGCCGGAGTTCGATTGGCTGCGGTGCAAAGACAATTACGGTCATTTCGTCTACTTGGTGAAGTCGCGCGGTCACCCTGCGCTACTCATGCACGAGCTTGGACCGAGGACGCTTCGATACGCGGCGGAACGGATTCTGGTGCGAGTCCGAACATTGCTTAAGGGCAAAATCTCGTTCGCGATCAGCCCTCAAACCCGTCTCTCCGCTCATCTGGTATACGTCTACCGCTCGGTGTTGCAGGATTTTCCAGCCATTCGGGACAAGAAGGCTTCGCGAAACACGGCCGACGGGCAATCCGGGCGAACACCGCCCGATATCGTCGGCGCCGTTCAGGCATACGTGCGCAATCACTTAGGGGAAGATGTCTCGCTGGCGAGCCTGTCGGAGCAAGTGTACCTTCACCCGGTTTATCTCTCGAAGTTCTACAAGGAGAAGACCGGGGAAGGGCTAAGCGATTATATTCTGCGGATCAAGATGGAATATGCTGCCAAGCTGCTGCTGTTTGAGAAAGACTGCAGAATCTATGAAATTGCTGGACGAATCGGCTTCAGGAATCAGTCATACTTCAGCTCCGTGTTCCGGAAATGGTTCGGTATGACGCCCCAGGACTATCGTCAAAGATAATTTCTCTCTTCCTTCGCGTGTACGATCCTGAGCAGTATCGTCACCGCTTCGGCGCGCGTTGCATCGACCTTCGGGTCGAAGCGGCTCGCGCCCTTGCCGATTAACAGCTTCTTTTGCACGAGGTAAGCGACGGCTGGTTTGGCCCACGGCGGGATCTGGTCTTCGTCTGCGAAGTCCGTCCCGGACAACTCGGGAACGGCAGGCGGAGAAAGTAACGATCGCCAACCCATAACGGCCAACTCCGAACGGTCGATTCGATTCGTTGGACGGAACGTGCCGTCTTCGTAACCGTAAACGATGCCGTTCATGGACGCCGTCGCGATATCCGTGCTCGCCCATTCTGGAATGCGGTCCGAGAACGGAAGCGAACCGTCTGCGTTCGAGGGCAAGTTCAGGGCGCGAACGAGCAACGAAGCGAATTCGGCACGTGTGATCGGCTGATCCGGCTTGAAGGTGCCATCCGGATAACCGTTGATCCATCCCATCGCCGCAGCCTCGGCTATCGCCGAGGCCGCCCAGTGCCCCTTCGTGTCGGACCAGACCAGCTTGCCGACGGCTGCGGGAACGGTCGTCGTTGCGTCGGTTCCCAAGTCTCGTCGCGCAAGCTTCGAATCGACCAGACTGGCATGGCTGACGGATATGGTCGCGGTTCCTCCTCGTTTCCTTTCGAATTGAAGATTCGCCAGTTTGACGGTGCCTTGATCACCCGCGACTGCCCCGACTTTCGTATGGACGAGCTTGAGAGAGCCGCCGTCGACGATAGGCGCTAAGTCAAATCCTTGGCCGGCCATGTCGGCTCCAACGAAGTGAAGCCGTTCCGAATCGAATAGCAATTCGATCTCGAAGGCGTAAAGGTCGTCCAATTGATCACCCCAGAGGGACAACTCGATGACGTCTTGCCTATTCTCAAGCTGTAACCGGAACGCAGCGTTCCAATTGACGGCTTCTTCGTCATCCGCGAAAGCGGCTGGGGCGAACACAAGTTGAATGCAGACGAGCAAGGTCAGGAACAATGGGACGACGCTTCTTCGGATCATGCTGGCAAGCTCCTCTCGATTATCTGCGATTGGAAGGAAAGCATCCCGCTGCGATTCGCCGGATGCTTTGTCTTCCTATACAAGTTGCTTCCGTTATTGTTCGAGCCATTGCGATACGATCATGCGCGCGACGGCAGCCAGTTCTACGATCGAGATGCTTCCGCTGCCGAATAAGTCCGCTTTATCTACGTAGGACCAGTGCTCGGTGTCGTCCGATGTGATGCCATAGTATTTGGCGAGGATCGACAAGTCTCGGATCGTAACGGCGCCTTGGCCCGGAATCAAGGAGACGATCTGCGCCGCGAAATCGTTCCATGCCCCGTTCAGGGCGGAGACGGCGTCGTCGGCCTGGGTTTGAGTCGTGCCAGATGCCTGAAGAACGGCTTGCGCGGCTTGCAAGGCTTGTTGCAACGTTTGAATGGCGCTTGCCGGATATTGGCCGATCTTCGTTCCGGTCGAGGCGGCGGCGAGCTTGGTTTGCACCCGCTGAGCCGTTTGCTGCAACGCTGTCTTGTCCGCGAGCGCCGGCGGAACGACGCTGCCGGAGAATGCCTGCATTGCGGCTTGCAGCGCCGCGGTTGCGGCGGATACGGCCGATTGCGAAGCGTTGGGATCGTTCTTCACAGCGATGGCGGCACTAATGGCAGCCTGGAACGTAACGATGGCATTGGCAGGGTATTGACCCGGAGCGGCACCCGGTACGGCCGCGGCGATCAATTGGTTCGCGCTCGCGATGACGGCTTCCAACGCGTTCTTGTCTGCGAGAGCGACATGTAGCTGGATGGAAGCCGAGCCGACGCCTAGCTCCGTCATGTCCCCGTCATTGGAGACGTCGGCTTTCGCCAAGGCGACGACGGTATTGCCCGAGGCGGAGAGATCGGGCCGGACGTTGCCGTGCAGCGCGAACATGGTGCCGTTCACCGGTTCTGTGGCTTCCGTGCGCGCGATGACGATATATAACTCGCCCTCTAGCGGTTTGACTCCCGTTGCGAGTACCTGGAAGCCCGGCTTCAGATTGCCGATTGCTTGATCGCTCAATACCAGATCCCCGTCCAGATTCGTCTCGGTTGCGAACTGAATATAGGCCGGGTCGTAATCTACGATCGCTTCCATTATGGAGAAGAGACCGCCTAACCCGTCGGAGGCGGAAGTCAACGCATCGTTCGGTTGCCCGTAGGAGAGAACGGCTACCTCCTGCGTCTCATCTTGCAGGTTGTAATAGCATTTTTTGGCTTTGTTATACGCCGGATCTCCGCCGAAGTTGCCGGTCGAGCAGACGACGCTATCGGTAAACGTGCCGTAATAATAGGAGCCGCTTGCGCCGAAGGCGACGCTGGCCGTACCGTCGAATGCGCACGTGCCGAACTCGCTCGCGCAGTAGGTATAGCCGACCGGCTCGCTTGGGGGCAGCGAGATCGTATACGTCGCGGCGGCCGCGGTCGAAGCGCTCATGCCGGATTTGAAGGCGATGGCTGTCAGCGTCTTCGTCTCCGACACTTGAATCGGGCCCGTATACAAGGCGGAAGTAGCGGTCGGCGTGCTTCCGTCCACCGTATAGCGAATTTCCGCGCCTGGCGTCGCCGACGCGATCGATACGGTTTGAGCCGCGGTATACGTACCGCCAGGCGGGCTGAAGTTCGGTTCCGCGGCGGTGCCGTCGGATTGCAGGCTGGCGATGGAGACGCCAATGTCGAAGTCCAGCGATTGACCGACGAGCGCCGAGGTCGGACCGGTCAGCGTGGCGAGCGACGGTTGCACGTAATCCCCCGTCGAGAACCGGAACGTCTGAGTTGACGCTAGGGAACCGTTGGCGTTGGTTGCCGTTACTTGCCAATAATAAGTCGTCAGACTCGGCAAGTGTTCGAAGGTGTGCGTTGTCGCGCTTGTCGTCGCCTGCGCAACGATATGTTCGAATTGCGCGTCGTCCGCAACGAAGACCGTATAATCGGCCGCACCCTGCGGCGAGTAAGTCAAGTCCCCCAAGTGTTGCGTCCAGTCGAGCGTAACCGACGGTACGTTGATCAATTCGTTGTCCGCAGGCGCCGTCAGAGAGAAGGGAGCGGGGGCGGCGCCCATGAAGTCGATGTACGCAACGTCGATGTTATGACCGGCCGTCGCGCTGTCGTTCAGCAAGCCGAACGTATGATTGCCGGCCTCGTCGACCGTGACGTTGCCCGAGTAGTCGGACCAGGCGGCGCCCGGTGCGAAATCCGTGTTAGGCAAGGTCTGTCCGTCGAGCTGCGCCTGGAAGTGCGCTGTCGATCCTTCGCCGTAAGCGCGGACGGTGAAGGCGTATGTTCCGGCGGCGGGGAAGTTCACGGTCCACGTGCCGGTCGCGGTTCGATAAATTTTGCCCCAGCCCTGCGGCGTCTCCGACGCGGTGCCCGGATAATTGGCAGACGTTCGGCGCTCATTGATCGCATCGGCGAATTGCGCGAAGTAGCGAGCAGGGCCGACAGGCACATAATGGGAGGGCGTCGTGAATTTGAACGGAGAGACGGCTCTCGTCGTCCCGTTCGCGTTCGCGGCGATTACGGTCCAATAGTAGTCGGTATCGGGCTGAAGATTGTCCGCCTGATAAGTCGTTCCCGTCACCGTGGCGTCGACGGTCGGATTGTTGAACGCCGCGTTGTCCGCCACGAGCACCTTGTAGCTCTCGGCTCCGAACGGTGCGTGCGGTCCGCCGTTGTCGTTCTGGGTCCAATCGAGCGTAACGGTTGTGGAATATGCGTTCGATTGGTTGACCGGCGAAGTCAGCCCGAACTTGCCGGGCGCTGCGCCGAGAATATCGATATGGGCAATACCGATATTCGTAACGCCGCTGGCGCTATTGTTCGTGATCTGCACGAAGTGCAAGCCCGCGGGAATCGTGCCGAAGCTTCCGCTATAGCTGCCCCAGCTCGTGCCGGGCGAGAAGGTTCCGTTGGTCACGTTCTGACCGTCGATCTTGACCTGGAAGGACGGGGATTCCCCTTCGCCGAAGGCACGGAGCACGAAGTCGTATTGTCCGGTTACCGGGATGTAGACCGGCCATTCCGCGGTCGCGGTCCGCCATAGCTTACCCCAGCCAAGCGGCGTTTGTTCGGCCGATCCCGGATAGTCGGTCGGCTGCTTCCGCTCGTTCATGCCGCTCGCGAACCGTCCGGGGTAACGAGCCGGGGAGTCGGGCACAACCAGTTCCGGCGTCGTGAAGCTATACAAGGAATCAGCTTGTGTTGCGCCGTTGGCGTTGGAGGCGATGACGGTCCAATAATAAGTCTTCTCTCCGTCCAGGGAGTTCAGTTCATAGGATGTCGATTGCACGGTCGTATGCAGGACCGGATTGGTCAATTGCGGGTTGTCGGCCACGATCAGCGTGTAGTTGTCCGCGCCTTGCGGGGCGTACGCCAGGCTGCCGACAGATTGCTTCCAATCCAGCGTGACGATCGTCGACGGTACGGTCGCTCCATCTGCAGGAGCAGTCAGTCCGAATGCTCCCGGGGCAGCGCCGGCGATATCCGCATATGCGATATCAATATTTGTTTGTCCTGCGGCGCTATTATTATAGACCTCGAACGTGTGCGGTCCGGCCGCAACCGTGCCCAAGCCGCCTTCATATGTCTGCCACCCGCTTCCGGCAGCGAATGTTGCGTCAGGCACGGGCTCTCCATCCAGCTTTACTTGGAAGGACGGCGCGTCTCCTTCGCCATAGGCACGGATTGAGAAGGTGTATTCGGCTTCGGCTGGGAGATTGACGTTCCAACTGGCGGTTGCAGTCCGGTAGATTTTGCCCCATCCTTGCGGTGTATCCCCGACCGTTCCGGGCCAATCGGTCGCCGTCTTTCGTTCGTTGACGCCCTCCGCATATTGGCCCAAGAAACGAGCCGGCTTCTGCTGTGCGGAGCCGGCTCTCGTCAGTTCGATCATCGTGACGGAATGTGCCGGATAGGCTTGGGTGAAGCTGTCGGATACGCCGGAGACGATATTGCCCGAGATGTCCGGCAAGGTACCGTCCGCTCCGATCTGCATGCCGTTGATGCTTGCTCCGGAGACGGAATTGATGCTCGGTGCGTTCAGCACCCAACTGGAGGCGGTAGCTTCGGGCGCAAAGCCGGATAAGTCGATCTCGGCGGGAAGGCTTTCGGTTTGATTTTTGTTAATAACCATGAGATACAGCTTGTCGTCCTCTCCCGTGCGCTTCGTCGCCCAGATCGTGAAGTTCTGATCGTCGCCGGAGGCCGACTGAACCATTTGATCTCCGAAATAGCGCTTCAGCATCGGGTAGAGATAATAAGCGGGCCTGACGTTCTTGTTGTCGTCCATGAGGGCGTAAGCCTGCCCGCCTTGCAGCAGGAACTGGGTGAGGAAGTCGACCTGATGATAGGCGAGCCGGCCAATAACGTCCCCAAGCCATAACGCTCCGGCCATCGTGTTGCCTATGCCGGCGCCTTCTTCGCCGCCGGTTACTTGGCCGAGCTCGGTTATTCCGATCAGCGCGTTGTCCGTATACGTATCGCGGTAGCTGACCAGATTGTCCGTCGGCGTCGTATCGGTGAACTTGTTCGCCCAACTGATATAGGAATTGGCGTAATCCGGCCCGTCGAATGCCAGCAAGTTGTCGATTGACGGGTAGGATGAGGAGGCGGTATTCGTCTGGCCGCCCCAGAGCGGGTACCAGTGCGTCGAGATTGCATTCACCGGGGAGCCGTTATCGTTCAAATAGGACAAGATCGGCTTCGTCCAGTCCTCGAATTGAGTAGGCTGCGCGTTGGCCGGACCGACGATGACGATGCTTGGATCGACCGCCTTCATTGCGTCGCTGTATTCCTTGATTCTTGCCGCATATTCGAGAGGGGTTACATTGTCCGGAGCAGCGAAAAATTCAGGTTCGTTGCCGATCTCCCAGTACTTGATGCCGTACCCCTTCTCGACGTTGGCGTAACGCACCATGTCCGCGGCCATTGCCTTGTCGTCGAATTTGGCGTTGACCGTGATGAACGGCTCAGCCCCCACTTCGCGAACGAGGCTCATGTAGCTGTCGAGCATGTCGGCGGTTATCGTGCGAGTATAGGGACTTGGGGCTTCGTACCAGGGGGAGGCATTGGTTCGGTCCCAATATGCGTAATCCGCTTCGGCTCCCGCAGGGAATCGGATTAACGAGATGCCGGCTTCCTTGATCATGTTGACGTACTGTTGCGAACGGCTGCTTACGGGGTAGAACGAACTGCTCGTCCATAAGCCGATGTTGGTGCCCCTCATTTCCTTCTTAAGCGGAGCGACGATCGTTGATGCATCCACCGTCAATACTGTCGCGGGGGTGTCGGGCGCCGCGTTGGCCGTCTGCATACGGCCGATGCTCGCTGCGGCAGAGCCGACGACCAACGAAACGGAGAACAGCCATAGTGCCGCGGGTTTCATAAGCTTGAGCACTTTCATTATCTTGCCTCCTAGGGATAGAATCGCGTTGCGAACGCTTCCCTTTAACCGTAAGTTCTCGGAATCGGCCCGTAAACGATAAAGCCTTAACATTTTGTTGATCTATTAGCTAGTCGAGCAATGCGCTTGGGCGTTGTGTAACAAAGAGTTAATATAGAGCAACGATCGCAAAAATGGAACATATCGGCCGCTCTTGACTGCTTTTATACTAAACTACGACATGCGCGCGACCCGGACTTCTGCCGAGGAAAGCCGCCGGAGCGTGTCCGAATTCGTTGAACAATGGGCAAGTCGTATGACCAGGAGGAGAGCGAAGATGCATGTAGAGAAGACACGGCGCTTGCTGCGGCGGATTACGTTGGAGATGAGCCTGAAGCCGTTCACAAGTCTGGAGCCGGAAGCGATCGAGCGGGTCTGCGGGGAAGCGATACGCCAATGGCTGCCCCTGATCGGGTTATCGGAGGCGGCGTCCGTGCTGCTGTGGACGGCCGACGGCAGCGAGATCCTGGAATGGGACGGCGATTCGGGCAGGGAACTCGAATGGGCGAAGTATATCGGCTTCGCCAACGAATGGACGTTCTCCCACATTACAAAAGGCAAAGACGATCCGAAGACCGCTATTGTCTACCGTGATGATCCGGTCGCGATGACCTACGCGGATCTTCGAACGATCGTCGGGACGCTCAAACGCGTCGCGACAGAGCGATACGGCCTGCGCCTGGAAGTCGGAGCGACGTTCGACGCGGGTCCCGAGTTCGCGTATTCCGACTTCAAGTACAAGCGTCATCCGGAGATTAATCGCGCCGAACTCGGCGGCTCGTTCGTTGCCTTGAAGGCCGACTATACCGTCGTCTGCCCATGGGCGAAGCTTAACGGCGATCAGACGCGTTACGCCGCGTATCCGGAAGGCATACCGGACGGCACGCCATTTGGCGAGTTTCTGGGCAAGCAATGTTCGAGCTTTTTGCCGGCAATGGGCTTCGATTACATCTGGTTTTCCAACGGTTTCGCCCTCTCGTATTTTCCTTGGACTTACTTGGGAGCCAATTATAACGGCAGCCGGCTCGGCATCGCGGATCAGAAGGAGCTGTCCGCCAAGGTGCTCTCGTTCTGGGATTGCTTTAAACGGGAATGTCCGGAGTATCGCACTGAGATCCGGGGCACGAACTTTGGGACGGGCATGGATCTGGCGAAGGACGGCATTCCGCTGAGGGAGCTTTATCGCAGAGGCTATCTCGAATACCCGCCTCCGAACTCGCCGTGGGGAGCGCTCAATTACGACTTCGGGCTGGAGATGGCCGGCTACCTGTCGAGAATTGCGGTGCTGCCCGGCGACATCTATCCTTACCGGTTCTATCCGAACGACCCGTGGTTCTGGCAAAATCCATGGACCGACCTGTACGACCGGGAACCACACGATATCTATTGCCCGCTTAGCGCCGCCCGGATCAACGAGCAGGGCGAGCTGGAGCCTCCGCGCATCATCGAACTGCTCACGATCGACACCGAACGCGGCGAGCTGCCCGAGGATACGGCGCTCGAGGTGTCGGCTCATATTCGCCGGGCGTTGAAGGATTTCCCGGACGCTCCCGGTTTGCTGACCTGGATCTATCCGTTCGACGAGCTTCACGAGGCCGCGGCGGCCGGTTCCGAGCGCGCCGGCGACGTATTCTTCCACGACTGGTTCGCGCGCGACGCCATTAACGAAGGTCTTCCGCTCAACACCGTCATCAGCTCGGAAGCGTTCCGCCGGCTGACGAGCGCGGACGAGGACGCCTTGCGGGGGACGATCGCGGTCTCGTCAACGGGGTGGCTAGAGGGCGACGAAGCTCGGCGAATCGCACGTTTCGTGCAAAGAGGCGGAAAAGCACTGCTGTACGGACCCGTTCGCGACGCAACGCTGCGAAAGCTGTTGAATCTCAATGCCGCGCCACCGTTATCGGGCGAATGCGAATTAGTCGTCGAGCTTCCGGGGGACAGGGTTAAGGGAGCTGCAAAGGAGTTCCCGACACTGCTGCATCGCGAGGACATCTCCTCCGGCGGCTTGGGGGAAACGTGCGCCGAGCCGCCGGACCCGTTCACGAACGTTCGGGCGATCGCTCGCCAAGGCGGCGAAAGTCGGGCGTTCGCCCTTAGCCGCGCGCGGCCGGAATGGAACGGCGGCATCGTCGCGTGGATTCGCGGTTCGCTGCCTTATCGCGACGCGGGAGTCACGCACCTTCCGGTTCGCCAGGAGGGCGGCTATGCCGACACTGCGGCGCTTGCCCGTTCTCTGCTTCGGGATTTCGGCTATGCGATCCGGCAAGAGAAGCGCGCGGCCGAATCGCCTTCCGCGCTGCTGTTCGTCTCGCGCAAGGATAACGGATTCGTCCTCGCCGGCTGCAAGCAGGATACGTCCGTGAAGCTGTCGCTGCGATTCCCCGACGGCGTCCCGGTTCCGATCGGCCAAACGACGGAAGCGGGTCCGGGGGAGGCCGAATACGCAGCGAACCGGACATTCCGGGACGAGTGCCGGGTATTCGTCGATCAGGCCGAGCCGTCGCTCGTCGGTTGCCGCGAGCTGTCGGCTGTGCCGACGGACATCAAGCGCTTCCTCCACAATCTTACGACGCGCAAGCTGACGGTTTCGAATCTGCGCAACGCGCGGATCGCGATCTATCCTCCGCTGCAAGCGCTCGCGGACGGGCGCGTCGAGGTGAAGCTGGGCGAGCGTTCGTTGGCTCTGGCCGGTGCGCGCCAAGGGGACAAGCTTGTGCTGGGCGGATTGACCGGTACGATCGAGATTACTTGGTAGACGTGATGTAAGGAGGAGCAAGGATGACGCTGGAGAAGGAGACGGTCGCCTTCGTCGGCGAGATGCCGCGGAAGCTGCGCTGCGCGCCGAGGACATCGGGCGGTATTACGGTGGCGGGATCGGATGGCGGCAATGCGACGCCTCTTCCCGAATTCGAGCGGTTGCTCATGGAGATGGCGCAGCGAGCGTTGCGGGAGGCGCTCGAGGCAGGCATGACGTACGAGTCGTTGCTGCTCAACAATCTTAACCATCCGAACGATTACGGACATGCGTTGTATGCCGGGGTCTTGTCGGAATTGCTTCCATGATCGCTCCGTCAACTTGGATCGCCTTGTCAGCTTGCGTTCGTCCATTGCGGGCCAGTGACGGCAAGGTTCGCAAGATTAGGCAAGAGTCGCAAGAATGTCTCGTATCGAAGACGATAAAGCGCTTTCTATAATGAAGAGGCATCAGAACAATAACGATAGAAAAGCGAGGGGAATGCATGAAATCGGGCAAATGCAACCTGTTGGCCGTCACAGCGGCCGCCGCTCTCGCGCTAAGCGCGTGCAGCAATGCCAACAACGAGGAGGCTTCGCCGTCCGTAGCTGCGTCGCAGCCACCGGCTTCGTCCGCACAAGCGCCGGGGGCCGGAGCGCCGCAGCCGGACGATCCGTTGGCCAAGTACGAGACGCCGATCGAAGTCACCACAGTACGCGCCGTCAACCAGTCGTTCAAGTACAAGGACGGGGATTCGATCGACAGCAACATCTGGACCCAAATCTTCGAAGAACAATACGGCATCAAAGTGAAAAACCTGTGGGTCGTCGACGAGTCGCAATACCGGCAGAAGTTGAACATCTCAATCGCATCGGGCGACATTCCGGACTTCATGCTCGTGAATAAGGAAGAGATGCTGCGCATGAACGAAGCGGGGCAGCTCGAAGACTTGACGGACCTGTTGAAGCAATACGCGACGCCTTATCTGAATGAGTTGCTGCAGCAGGATAACGGCGTGGCGCTTAGCGCGGCGACAATTGACGGCAAGCTGATCGGCGTGCCGCAGATGATGGTCAACGGCGGCGTCAGCACCAGTTCGATGCTGTACGTGCGCTCCGACTGGATGAAGAAGCTGAACCTGTCCGCGCCGAAGACGATTGACGATGTCATCAAGATAGCGGAAGCGTTCGCGAAGGACGATCCGGACGGCAATGGCAAACCGGACACGTATGGCCTCGGCGTCAACAAAGACCTGTACGTCGGCCACGGCAGCCTGACCGGCTTCTTCAACGGGTACCAGGCCTATCCTCGGACATGGATCGAGGGTGCGGACGGCGAACTGGCATACGGTTCCGTTCAACCGGAGATGAGAGCGGCGCTTGAGAAGCTGCGCGATCTGTACGCTTCCGGCGGTATCGATCAAGAGTTCGCAGTCAAGGATTGGTCCAAGCTGTCCGAGGAGGTGGCGGCGGGCAAGCTCGGTCTCGCATACGGCTATGTATCCGATGGAGGCTTCATTCAGAAGGCGAGTGTGGACAACAACCCGAACGCGGATTGGGCGATGTACCCGATTGTCTCGCTCACCGGACAGCCGGTATCGCCGCAGTTAAATGACACGGCTTCCAACTTCTATGTCGTCAAGAAAGGCTCGAAGCATCCGGAGGCGATGATCAAGTTAGCCGACATTTATTTGAAGCACTACTACGAAACGAACTACGCGCCGGACCCGAATCCATTCATCTCCGGAGCGGATGGCGTCTATCCGGGCAAGTATCAGCCGGTCACGATCGATCCGCTCAACGTCAACCTCGACGCATTCCGTCTTGTACAGGACGCGCTGGCGAAGGGCGACGGCAGCCAGCTTGGGTTCCCGGCCAGCGTTCATTATGATCGCTTGTCCAAATTCGCTGAGGGCGACAAGACGATGTGGTTCTCCAATGCTGTCTTCGGCGCCAAGGGCTCGTACAGTGTCATTGATTATTACGACAAGAACAAGCTTGGCGTCTACAGCAAATTCCAAGGTGCAGCGACGACGACGATGGCCGAGAAGGGCGCCTCCCTCGATAAGCTCGAGGCGGAGACGTTCACGAAGATCATTATGGGAGAGTCGCCCATCGGCGATTTCGACAAGTACGTGGAGGACTGGAAGAAGCTTGGCGGGGACGACATCACGAAGGAAGTTAACGCTTGGTACGCCAGCCGGAAATAATCGAATCGGGAAGGCGGGTTCGCCCGCCTTTCTTTCATTTCATGCAAGGAGGTGGCGACGTGTGGAGATTCATCAAGAGAAATGAATGGACGCTTCATCTTATGCTGGTGCCGGGTTTGCTCGCCTTGCTCGTCTTCCAATACGTGCCAATGGTCGGAGTCGTCATCGCGTTCCAGAAGTTCATCCCGGCCAAAGGCTTATTCGGTTCCAAGTGGGTCGGCTTGGACAACTTCCGCTATATGTTCGACCTGCCTGATTTCTGGAACATCATATGGAATACGTTCTATATTGCGATCATGAAAATCATCGTCGGATTGGTCGTTCCGGTTACGATCGCTGTCTTGCTCAACGAAGTCCGCAAAGAAGCGATCAAGAGGTCGATTCAGACGCTCATTTATTTGCCGCACTTTCTATCTTGGGTTATTCTCAGCGGCATATTGGTCGACATCCTGTCGCCGAACGAGGGCATCGTGAATGGGATGATCAAGGCTCTTGGCTTCGACCCGATCTTCTTCCTCGGGAGCAACGCTTGGTTCCCTTATACGCTCGTACTCTCGCATGAGTGGAAGGAATTCGGATTCAGCACGATCGTCTATCTGGCCGCTATCGCCGGCATTAATCCTTCGTTGTACGAAGCGTCGATCGTTGACGGCGCGAGCCGCTGGAGGCAGACCTGGCATGTTACGCTGCCGGGGATGGCTCCGCTCATCGTTCTGATGGCGACGCTCAGCATCGGGGGCATCTTGAACGCCGGCTTTGATCAAGTGTTCAACTTGTATAGTCCGGTCGTTTATCAAAGCGGCGATATCATCGATACGTTCGTCTATCGGACCGGCATGCTTGAAGCCCAATACGGGCTGGCCACGGCGGTAGGGCTATTAAAATCTGCCGTGTCGATGCTCCTGATCGCCGTTTCTTATTTCCTGGCCTATCGATTCGCGAACTATCGCATTTTCTAAAAGAAGGAAGGTGTCTCTCTTGAACGGCAAACCGCGCGGCGCCTACCGGGTATTCCTGACGGCGAATTTGATCTTCCTGGTTCTGCTTTCCTTACTCTGCGTCATGCCCGTGGTGCATCTATTCGCGATCTCGCTCAGCTCGAACGCCAGCGCCGCGGCCGGCAAGGTGTTCCTGTGGCCGGTCGACTCTACCTGGAAATCCTACGAATTCGTATTGGGGCAATCCGCATTCGTTAAGTCGATCGGCGTTACATTGGAGCGGGTACTGCTTGGCGTTCTGATCAATATGGCGATTACGATTCTCGTCGCCTATCCGCTGTCCAAGGATTCCAGTGTGTTAAAAGGCCGTACCGTATACATCTGGATATTCGTCTTCACGATGCTGTTCGGCGGCGGCATTATCCCGTTATACATGACGATGCGCATGCTGGGGCTGCTCGATTCGGTATGGGGGCTCGTTCTGCACGGTTCGGTGCCTGTATTCAATATCGTGATTCTGCTTAACTTTTTCCGCAACTTGCCCAAAGAACTCGAGGAAGCCGCGCTTATCGACGGCGCAGGCCATTGGAGGATCATGCGAAGTATATTCGTACCGTTGTCTGCGGCCTCGATCGCGACGGTTACGCTGTTCTCGATCGTCGGCCACTGGAACTCCTGGTTCGACGGCATTCTGTTCATGAATTCGCCCGACCATTATCCGCTTCAGAGCTATCTGTACACCGTCGTATCCGGCATGCAGGCGGCGATCAACAGCTCGACGGACCTTGAGCTGCTGCTGCTCGTGTCCGACCGGACGGCGAGGGCGGCTCAATTGTTTGTCGGCACGCTCCCGATCCTGTTGGTCTATCCGTTTCTGCAGCGTCATTTCACCAAAGGCATCGTGCTGGGGAGTGTTAAGGAATAGCCATGAATTGGAGGCCAATACGCTTCTCCATCTTCACGAAGCTCGTGCTTGCGTTCGTGATCGTGATTTCGCCTTTGTACCTGCTGGGAGCGATCATGAACCAGAAAGGCTCGGCGATCATTCACGAGGATATATCTAAATCCATGCAGCAGAAGGCGGATTTCTACCTGTTGTCCTTGGAGACTGAGATCGAGCGAATGACGGTATTGCAGCGGGAATTCATCAACGACGAGGATCTGATGTCGCTATCCATTATGTCGGACCGGCTGACCGTGTACGAGCGCCTGGCCGCTATGAATCGGTTGCAAACGAGGACGAGGTTTATTAAGGAGTCCAGCCCCTATATTGCGGAAGTCAAAGCCTACATTCCCGCCGTCGAGCGGACGATATCTTCCAATACCGCGGTATCCGTGCTGACGCGGGAAGAGCTCTCGCGATTGGGGCAAGACGCGGAAGGCTACATTCCTCCGTTGCTGCATAGCGGGGATCGGCTTTTCATACGGGAATATTATCCGAGTCCGTACAGTCTCGGCAGGCGTGAGCCGACGTTTATCCTCGAACTGGAAATATCCGTTCCGGCGGTTCGTCAATTCTTGAAACGCTTGCCGGGCTACGAAAGCGGCGGGGCCGCTCTTCTGACGGGGACAACGGCGATTGTGGGGGACTCGGATTCGCGCTCGGCGAGACAGATCGAAGAAGCCCTGCGAGGCAAATGGGTGGGGGACGTCGATCCTTCTTCCGAAGGGGGAGACGGGCAAGCGTCAAGCTTCTCTCTGTCCGACGGAACTTATCTGATGGAATACGCCTTTTCCGAACAATTGAATGTTGCTCTCGTCGTATACGTGCCAGAGAACGAAGTGATGGGGCCGATTCAGAAGTACAAGCTGTATTTGTGGCTCATCTCGTTATTCGCATTGGCCATCTTGGTTATCTTCGCCTACTGGATCTATCGGATCATCCATCAACCGCTTCGCAAGCTTGTCGGAGCGTTCCGGAAGATAGAGTCAGGCGTCATGCGGGTCAATATCCAGCATAGCAGCCGGGACGAGTTCCATTATTTGTACGGGCGCTTTAACGACATGGTCGCTCACCTGAATAAGCTCATCTTCGAAGTGTACGAACAGAAAATTCATCTTCAGCAGGCGGAATTGAAGCAGCTTCAGGCGCAAATCAATCCGCATTTCCTGTACAACAGCTTTTATTTGCTGTACCGAATGACGAAGGCGAAGGACTTCGAACATGCAACGATGTTCACGAAGTTCCTCGGCGATTACTTCCAATATATTACGAGAAACGGCGCCGACGAGGTGATGCTCGGGGACGAGATCCAGCACGTCAAGGCGTATACTGAAATCCAGTCGATACGATTCCGCGGCCGTATCTTCGCGGAGTTCGTGGACGTGCCCGAGCGGATTCGGAGCTTGACCGTGCCGCGGCTGATTTTGCAGCCGCTGATCGAGAACGCATACCAACACGGCTTCGATCTCGAGCAAGACTATTGTTTGTTGCGCATTCGCGTGTACGAAACGCAATCCGAGGCCGGTCGGTCGTTGCTGCGCATCGAAGCGGAGGACAACGGAAAAGGCATGTCGGATGCGGCGTTCCGGCAGTTGCAAGCTCGGCTTGAGCACGGGGACCGGGAAATGACGGGGTTAATGAACGTACATCGCCGCTTGCGTCTAAAGTTTGGCTCGCTTGCAGGACTTGCCATCCAAAGGGGAAGAGTATCCGGCCTGATTGCGACGGTGGTTATTCCGTTGAACGAAGGACCGGAGGCAGGCGGAGAAGCAGGGGTTCCGGAGGAGAGGAGGATCTAAATGCTGCGATTGCTGATCGTGGACGACGAGCCGTTCGCCGTCGATTACTTAGCCGATGCGCTGCGAGGCTTGTCCGACCTTGATTTGGATATCGTACTGGCCTATTCCGGCAAGGAAGCGATCTCGGCGATGGATGAGGGCAAGGTCGATCTTCTGCTCTCGGATATTCGGATGCCCGGTATGGGGGGGATCGAGCTCGCAGAACATGCGCTCATGCGCTGGCCGCGATGCAAAGTCATTTTCCTCACAGGATACAGCGACTTCGAAGCCATTCAGTCGGCTTTGCGCAAAGGCGGTGTCGATTACGTTCTCAAAACCGAAGGGGACGAAGCGATTGTGCGGGCCATTCGTCAGGCGATCGTCGCCATAGAGACACAGGAGCGGGAAGAGCAAATTTTACAGCGCGCGAGGCAGCAGTATAAGCTGGCGCTTCCGTCGCTGCGCCGGAACTATCTGATGGACGTTCTGCTCGGGGAATCGAACAATCCGGAGACTCGCGAGCAAGCGTTCCGCAAGCTCGCAATCGGATTGGACCCGGATCGCCCCGTGTTCGCCGCCCTCGTCCGGATCGACGAATGGGGGACATTCTCCGCTCCCGCGGACAGGGCCTTGCTGTTGTACTCGATTCAGAACGTCGCCGAAGAGACGATAGGGGAACGCTTGAGCTTCCTCTCGTTCCAGTACGACCGAGCCAGAATCGTCTGGTTGGTGCAGGAAGAGCTCGGGCAATCCGGCGAGGAGGCGTTCCGGTCGTTCTCCGATTGTGCGCAGCATGTGCAATTGTCCTGCAAGACATTGCTGAAAGCGCCGATCTCGATCGTGATTTCGGCAAGACGCACCGATTGGGAGAGGTTGGGAGGGAGGATTGAGGCGGTCAAGCTGTTGCTTGCATTCCAGATGGGACCGGGCAACGGCATGATGATCTTCGACCCTGACAGCGAAGGGACGGAGAGCCGCCGATCGAGCCGGAGTCTGCTGGAGACGGAACGGCTGAGACGAATGACGCACAAGCTTGATTTGCTGGAGTCGTATTTGGACGACGGCAAGACGGCAGAGTTCGCGTCGCTGTTTGACGAACTGTTCGCAATGGAACGCCCGCTTGCGCTGGTTGGCGAAGAGAAGTGGTTCGGTCTCGAATTGTTCTCACGGTTATCGGCATTCTTCCTATCTTATTTAAACACGAGGGAGATGTTCGAGGAGGTCGGGGAGCGAATCCGGACGGAGAAGATGACGAGCCCCGACGAGCATTCCGGCATGCTTGAGATGCTTGCCTACTTTCGCGATCTGGGCATTACCATCGCAGCGTACAACGAACGCAACCATATCGAGCGTTCCCATGAAATGATCCGCAAGGTGCAGAACTATATTCGCCAGTTCCTTCATGAAGAGCTTTCGCTGACGAGGCTGTCGGGGCTAGTCTTCTTAAGTCCCCCTTATTTCTCCCGTATGTATAAGCAGATGACCGGGCAAGGGCTGCTCGAGTACATTAACGAGACGCGGATTCAGAAGGCGAAAGTTCTGCTGAAGACGACGAATCGGAAAGTCCACGAGATCGCGGTGGATGTCGGCCTCGAGTCCGCGCCGTACTTCACAAGACTGTTCCGCAAGAAAGCGGGATGCACGCCGCAGGAATACCGGGATTCCGGCAGGGGCTCCGATTAGCCGGCGACGACTTTGCCTCGGCAGAGGGGCTCTTTAAACGCCCCTAATCCAACAATGGATTAGGGGGATTGTGGTTGGCGAGGGGGCCGTCAACGTGCCGCGGAATACCGGGATTTTATATGAAATTTCACATTGGCGAACCCCGATAGCGGGCGGTTTGGACGATTATATGTGAAAAATAGCATAAATGGAGGGAATTCCGATCCTGTTTTCTGTATATATGCTAAAAATCACTTAAAACGCCGCGGTTCCCCTCCCACCCAAGCCAATGAATGTGAAAAATCAGGCTGTTGAATAACCCCTTATGAAACAGGTTGCAGGTACGAAAATGAGCCGAACAGCAAAGAAGTGGCCCCCACCCAACTCTCGTCTTGCCTGGTTGGCAAGGTATCGAGCTATCTTTTTCAGATTTTGGGCAAACGCCGTCAGGAGAGCCTGCTCTTGCATCTTGGCTCTCCCTCTGAATTTACTCCTGCGGTATTGATGCAACTCTTTGGCTTCTCCGAA
>NZ_SSOB01000022.1 GCF_004801405.1 Cohnella fermenti | reverse complement strand
TCTATAGGCTCCAGCACCTCATAGGACGTTTGCAAGAGGGAGAGCACGGTGGCTTCGCTCGGCCGATAGGTCGTCATATCTTCAAAGAGATCAGCGATGCGCTTAACCGGTATCATATGATACGCATGAAAATAGGCTGCCCACGCGGCGAAGCCAAGACCGTATTGCGTAGGGGCTTTGATATGCGGTGGAAAAGCAGCGACTTGCTTGCGTCCGCAGTGAGCGCAACACCCCGTCTGCGCGCGGTGCTCCGTGGTCCACGTCCGAGGCAGGGGAATGTCAACTTCCTGACGACGTTCGAACCCTTTATGCGTCGCATCCGCGAGCGAATGTCCGCAGTCGGCGCATGTCGTCAGTTTGTGCACCACGATGTGATCCGGGTTGGCTACGAACTCCAGCGTCGTGCCGGGATGCCCTTTCGGAGCCCCCTTCTTGCCGCCTTTTGAGCGCAGGTTCACCGGCTTGCGATACCCATCGCTAGAAGGAGGCTTGCTGCTGTTTCGGCTATTTCGATCCAGTTGGCGCTCCAATTCATGAACACGGGCTTCCAATTTCTTAATTTGGGACGCTTGCGTTTCGATTAGGGCAGCTTGGGCTTCGATCGTGTGGAGGAGGGAGTGAATGAATGCAGCAATCTCCGTATCGCCTTTACTAATCACCAGGACTTGCTCAGGGGACAACTTTGTCTGCTCCATTTGCGCTCACTCCTCTGTCCGTCATAACTTCTTTCTACTTTGTCGGCTGTTGAAAGGTCAATTGTTACAGCTGAGCTAAATATTCCGTTAGGGGGTACCTAAGTAGTAACGAAAAATCACATAAAATCACGAGGGGCGGGACTGTGGCGCGGAGCGAATATGAAAAATCACATAAAATCACGAGGGGCGGGACTGTGGCGCGGAGCGAATATGAAAAATCACATAAAACGCGGAGGAGCGGGACTGCGGCGCGGAGCGAATGTGAAAAATCACATAAAACGCGGAGGAGCGGGACTGTGGCGCGGAGCGAATGCGGAGAACAGCATAAATCGCAGTGGACGGCTGCAACGTCGAACCCGCATCGCCGCGCAACCGTCCCGCCGCCCCGCCTCGCCTCGCAATCGCCGCGACACCGCCGCCGCACCGCCCGGCAACGCGGGCGATTGACAATTCATTCGAATCCGGGCTATCATGGATATGTGAAGTCTGTAATTAACGCCTGCGCGGCTGGAGGAGGGGAGAGACATGAAGTATTCCAAAGCGACGAACTACGCCCTCCATACGATGATGCATATGATGGCGGCCTCTCCGGACAAGCCGATCGGCGTTCAGTCGCTCTCCGAAGCGCAGCGCGTGTCGCCGACGTACTTGTCCAAGATTCTCACGAAGCTGGTGAAGGCCGGCCTGATCGAGTCCGCTTCGGGCGCGAACGGGGGCTATCGGCTGAAGGGGCGCTATGAGGACATCTCGTTCCTCGACATCATCCATGCGGTTGAGGGGACGGCGTCGTTGTTCGATTGCTGCGGGTCCGTGAATTCCGAGTGTCTGATCCACCAGGAGATGCTGTCTGCCGAGGCGGCGATGGAAGAGAAGCTGAGGAACACGCGCATAATCGATCTGGCGAAGCGTCTGGAGCATAGTCATCGGCATGGGTGAAGCGGTGCGGGACGGGACTTGGGCATGGAGGCGATGGTTGTCGCGTCTTCTTGTGTTCTAATCGCGGACATAAGAAGTCTATAATATCTTTAATTGGGCCGAGAAAGTTGGGCAAAAAGAAAGGATGAGACGAATGAGATACGATTGTGCGATCATCGGAGGCGGTCCGGCAGGGTTGAATGCGGCGTTGGTGCTCGGGAGGGCAAGGAAAAGTACGGCTCTGTTCGACGATAACAAGCCGAGGAACGGCGTTACGCACGCTTCCCACGGGTTCATCACGAGAGACGGCGTCAAGCCGGAGGAGTTCCGGCGCATCGCCTACGAGGAAGTGACGGGGTATCCATCGGTTCGGCATTACCCGGCGGAAGTGGTGTCCGTTCGCAGGACGGAGGAAGGCTTCGAGCTGACCGCTTCGACCGGGGAGACCGTCAAGGCGCGCAAGGTGATTCTGTCGGGCGGGCTCAAGGACACGTATCCGGAGATCGAAGGCTTCCGCGACTTCTACGGCAAGAGCCTCTTCGTGTGCCCGTTCTGCGACGGCTGGGAGATGCGCGACAAGCCGCTTGCCGTCGTGTCGAGCCATCCGGCGGCGTTCCACGTGCTCAAGCTGCTGTATCAGAATTGGAGCCGGGATCTGGTCCTGTGCACGAACGGAAGCGGTCACCTGACGGCGGAGCAGCGGGAGAAGCTGGAGGCGAGAGGCATACGGATCGTGGATACGCCTGTCGCCTCCTTCGCCGGAAGCTGCGGTCTGCTGGAGCGGATTACCTTCGCGGATGGCACTTCGATCGAGCGAAGCGGGGGCTTCGTCGCTCCCGTTCAGACGCCCAGCGGGCGGTTCGCCGAGGAGCTTGGCTACGAGGTCGGGGAGAACGGAGAGATCGTGACGGGACCGATGGGCACAACGACGGCAGCCGGCGTCTTCGCGGCCGGCGACGCGGCATACGTCATGCCCTCGCAGTTGATCTACGCGGCGGCTTCCGGGAGCAAAGCGGCGATGTCCGCTATCGGCGAGCTGACGGAGGAGGATTGGGAAGCCCATGATTGAGGCGGGAGAGATCGGGAAGCTGCTGAATCCTCGCCCCGGCGAACGTATTCTCGATCTCGGCTGCGGCAACGGGGACTTGACCGCCTGGATCGCGGCGGCGGGAGCGGATGTAATGGGGATCGATTCGTCGGAAGAAGCGATCGCCCGGGCAAGGATGAGGCATGAACACCTCCGCTTCGAAGTTGCGGACGCTCGCAGCTATCGTGCGGCATCTCCTTTTGACGGCGTATTTTCCCATGCGGTGCTGCACTGGATTCCGGAGCCGGAGCAGGCGGTCGCGGCCGTCTGGCAGGCGCTTCGGGCGGGAGGACGATTCGTTGCGGAGTTCGCCGCCGAAGGCAATGTCGCCACAGTGACCGATGCTATCGAGCGGGCGCTCAGGGAGCATGGCTATGCCGGCGAGGGATGGAATCCGTGGTACTTGCCTTCGATCGGCCAACACGCAAGCTTGCTGGAGAAGATTGGGTTCCGTGTCGCCTTCGCCCAGCACATAGACGCTCCGACCCCGGTCAAGCACGAGCTTGGGCTGCGGCACTGGCTCAACGGGTTCTCCCGGATTTTCGGCGCCGAGGTTGCTCCCGAGCACTTGGAATCGATCTTCGCCTCCGTTGAAGCCGAGACGGAGCCGAAGCTGAAGCGGGACGGCCGATGGACGATGGACACCGCCCGCCTCCGCATCGTGGCGTTCAAGCCCGGCGAATGATATAATACTCGGACATTCTGGCTTGCGGAGTTGGTAAGATCAATGGAACAACGGGTGTACATCCGATTCCCCGAAGAGTCGGACGCCGCGCAGTTGGCGGATATCTACGTGCGCAACCGGGAACTGTTCGGGCGCTTCTCGCCGATCGCCCCGGACGAGCGCTATTCGGAGGAACAGCAGCTTGAGCGGATTCGGAAGGGGAGGGTCGACCGGGCCGAGGACCGGAGGTATTCGTTCGTTGTCTGCTTGAAGGAAGACGATCAAGTGATCGGCGACGTGTCTCTCTCGGCCGTCAAGCGAGGGGTTCTCCAGAGCTGCATGATCGGCTACAATCTGGACGAGAGGCACAGCGGCAAGGGCTATATGACGGAAGCGGTCAAGCTGGCGGCGAGGTATGCGTTCGAGGAGCTCGGGCTGCACCGGATCGTCGGCGAAGCGTCCCCGCGCAATCCGGGTTCGATACGTGTGCTGGAGAAGGCCGGCTTCCACCGGGAGGGCATCTCCCGCAGCAACTTGAAGATCAACGGCGTGTGGGAGGACCATCAGGTGCTGGCGCTGATCAATCCGTCGGGGGATGTGTGAATCGGCGCGGGGCTCGGGGATTTATGTGAAATTTCACATTCGTGCAGCTCGATAACGGGAGTTTGGGCGATTTTTATGCGAAAAACTTCTATGACAACTAGGACAGTTGTCACCCCCTGCCATGAAAATTTTCTGTATGCGGCCATCCGCAGTGATGAAAAGCCAACTGCGAAGAGGCAGTTGGAGAGGGAGATGTGCGGGAAAACCGTACAACGACGCTCCGAAGGGGCAGTTGGAGAGGGCGATGTGCGGGAAATCCGTATAACGGAGCTCTGGAGAGGCAGTTGGAGAGGGAGATGTACGGGAAATCCGTACAACGACGCTCCGAAGCGGCAGTTGGAGAGGGAGATGTGCGGGAAATCCGTATAACGGAGCTCCGAAGAGGCAGTTGGCGAGGGCGATGTGCCATTAGCGGAGGTTAATTTTCGTATTAAATCACATTCGTAGAGAAATTTCCGGCTCGTGGTGCTGGATGTATGCTAAAAATCGTATAAAACGCCTCGATTGCCATGCAATTCAAGCCAATGAATGTGAAAATTGATATAAAATCGCAAAAGTCACATCGGACCAGAGGGCAACAGACATCGGATCGGCGGGCGAATGGCGAATAGGGAATAGTCTTCCCTATTGAACTATCATGACAAGAACAAGTCGGCGATCCCCGCCGGCTTGTTCTGCATGCGCGATTCCGCCTCCGTCAGCATGGATAATTCTGTCTAAATCTTGTTTTCTATGCTACTATGTGAATAGAGCAAACTGGGTCTTAGGGATCATTAGTATATAGGAAGTAGGTAGGATAAAATGAGTACCATACGCCGTGGGGAAGGCGGCTTCTCGCTTCTGGAGGTGCTGGCGGCGATTGTGATTCTATCCATCGTATCGCTCGCGATGACATCATTCTTCGTCCATGCGATGACCTATTCCAAGGGGAACGAGAACAAGACGATCGAGGTCAATCTGGCGCGCAACGCGCTGTTCTTCCTGGGGAAGCAGGACTTCGACCGGTTCCTCGTCTATCTGACAACCTCGGGCAACGGACCGATCTCGACGCGGGGCTGCGAGAAGCTTGTAGATGGGGTCAGCTACTCTTGTCCGGGTTCACCTTCGCTTGCCTCGCTTTTCGAAGAGACGCCTCTCCTGTGGGATGCCCTGAAGCCGGTCGTCAACGGCAAGGAGTACGAGGTCGAAGTGGCGTACAACGAGAGTGTGCTGGACGGCAAGGAAGCGGGAGTGAAGAAGTACCTTCTTCCGGTGAAGGTGTCGGTGGCGGAGAGCGGCAGCTCGCGCAAGAGCGGAAGGAACTCCGCGGAAGTGGAGGGGTACATCACGGATGAACAAATTCGCGAGTAGGCTGCGGAAGGAAGAGAAGGGCCTTACGCTGATCGAGCTGATCGCTTCGCTGTCGATTCTGTCGACGGTCATGATCGTGCTGTACGGAGTCGTTCAGTTCGGGTTCAATTCCTACCATAAAATAACGATAGAGAATTCGCTGAGAGACGAAGGGGACCTTCTCATGTCCTCGATTATTGCGGAGCTGTATGAGCTCGGGCCGACGAAGGTGAGCAAGGTCGGGGGTGAGGTGCTTCTGGAGCGGGACGGGCTGACGCACCGCATCTCGATTGAGGAAGGAGCGCTTCATATCTCGGATTCCTCCGGCGGGGACGGGAGGATCGAGACGGCGTCCGAGGTGTTGGACAGCTCCGAGATCGCGGTCATCTGCCCGTCCGGCATCTCCGAATGCGGAAGCGGGCTGATCGAGATCAAGCTGGAGCTGGCCCAATCCTACGGAGGGCGCGAGCAGACGATGGAGCTGAGCAGCAAGTTCGGCTTCTGATAGAGAGAGGAGGGAGGACATTGGTGAGAGAGGGAGAAAAGGGCTCTGCCCTGCTGCTGACCCTGTTTATTCTGATCGTGTTCACGATGCTCGGGATAGCGGTCATCGGTGCGACGGTCGGCGGTGCGCAGCGGTCCATGACGAGGGAGAAGGATGTGCAGAGCCTGCACCTGGCGGAGATGGCTCTGAATGAGGCGGTTGCGCAGATCGCGGCTTACTTCGACGGCAAGGAAGATATTAATGAAGAAGAAGTCGGCGAGTACATCAGAGAGATCGAGTCGAAGATCAATCTGTCGTCTACGGTGGGCACGAGTATCGACAAGGCGGTCGGTACAATCGACGGGATCAAGCTTGTCGGCACGGAGGAGGTAGGCTCCGGCTACGGCAAGAACTATACGATCAAGATCACGTCCACGGCGGATGTGGACGGCGTAACGCGCAAGCTGGAGCAGCAGGTCGTGCTGAACTCCTTCCCCGAATTCCTCCAGTACGCCTTCGGCTCGGAGGGGAATCTCTACATCAACGGCTCGCCGTATATTCTCGGGAACCTCTATTCCGGCAAGAAGCTCTACATTAAGAATGAAGCGGATTATATTTACGAGGACAGCGAGAAGACGAAGCGGACGGTCTATCCCGCGCTGCGCGGCTCCGCTTATGTCCAGAGCCCGGACAGCATCCAGTATTGTTATGTCGAGAACGCGGGAGCCTCGGGCTGCGAGAACGACCGGCCGGGGGACTATCGGCAGATCAAGCTGAGCGATGCGAGCGGGAACAAGTCGGTGGAAGAGGTGCTCGGCATCCCGGAGTCGATGATCGAGATTCGGAGCAGCAAGAAGTTCGTCGAGGTCAACGTCGAAGAGTCGTTCCTGGACAAGCTGTACGAGGCGGCGGGGATTGCCCGCGGAACGGTTGCTCTGGGAAGCGACTTGAAGAGCGGCGCGGAAGCTTTGATCGACAGCTTGTCCATCCCCCGGATGATTAAGCCGGCACAACCGGCCGACCCGGACGAGGATGAAGAGCTCGAATACCAGAATGCGCTTAACGATTATTACGATCAATTCCGGACGGACGAGCTGACGGGCTCCTATGTTTTCCCGGGCGATCTCGCCGTGACGGGGGAGGAATATGCGCGGCTGCTCTATTCGGCGGGCAGCAAGAACGAGAGAGGAGAGGAAGTCGGCGTCTACAAGAGCAACTGGTTTATCGTCGAAGGGGATTTGGCGATCGACAACCAGAACGAGGCGGAAGCGCTGGATGTGCGAGGGAACATTCTCGTGACCGGCGATGTGCTGATCCGGGGCGACGTTCGGATGGACGCAACGATCTTCACGCTTGGCGAGACGACGATCGAGGACGCGGCTATCGAAGGCTTAAACGGTTCGGAGCTCGTGCTCATCAGCAAGGGGCCGATCCTGATCAACCGGGTCGAAGCGTTTAACGAGATTACGAATCCGTACGATCCCGAACCGACGAATACGACACAATCCCCGCCCGTGCTCAACGCCTTCTTCTACACGGACAGCTCCGCCGAGCTGTATGGCGTCGGCTCTGCGTTCTGGATTCGCGGCGGGTTCTTCTCCAAGGGGGATATGGTCATCAACGCGGTGCTCGGCAACACGGACAAGGGAACGGACGACCTCATGTTCGATGCGAGGAACGAGCTGTCCACCGAAGAGCTGATCGACGTGAGCGAGAAGAACTCGAGCCTGACCGCGCTTAAGCGCCAATCGCGCTTCGTTATCGATTACAACAGCGACGTGTACAGCGATCAGAACGTCGGTCTTCCGAGGGTGCGGCAGATCAACATGGCCATCGGGAAGAAGCGGTTCGCGGATTAATGGAGGCTGCTGGAGCGGACTGACTGCTGGAGTGGACTGACGGATGCCAGGAATTTATGCGAAAATTCACATTGGCGATGCCCGATAACGGGTGGTTTGAGCGATTCTATACGAAAAATAGCATAAATGGAGGAAATTCCGGATCGAATTCTCGCATATATGCTAAAAATCGTATAAAACGCCGCGATTCCCTCGATTCAAAGCCCGCGAATGTGAAAAACCGCATAAAATAAAGAACCGTCAGGGGCGCGCTCTGACGGTTCTTCTTTTCATCTGGCGATTAGTAGCGATTCTTGCCTGGAGTTGTCGTATTCGCCTTCTTCACCAGGACATTAATGGATGCGGTGATCGGATCGCCGTCGGTCGGCGTGTAGGTGACGGTGATGACCGCGCTGCCTGCGTTCTTGGCGGTGACGAGACCGCTGTTGACGGTCGCGGCGTTCGCCGAGCTGACGATCGACCACTTCAGGTTGTTCTTGATCGTTGTGTACAGCGTCCCGCTTGTCGGGTAGATGGCCAACGATACGGCGTTGCTCGTGAGCAACAGGTTGTAGGCGGGATCGCCGATCGTCAGCGTCAAGCTTGTCGGCAGGACGAGATCGACGATCTTGATCGTGAACGTCCTCGAGGTCAGCGCCGGCCCCGTCGAGGAATCCTTATAGGAAGCGACGATCTGGGCCTCGCCCGTGCCTGCGGTGTCGTACGTGCCCTTCGCGCTCGCCGCTCTCACACGGTCGCTGCCGGTCGAGGATACGCTCCAATAAATATGCGAGAGGTCATCGGCCGTCAGCTCCGAAGGAAGCAGACCGGCGAGGTCGATGCCCTTCTTGCCGTAGCGGACGGTCATCGTGCTGTTCGAGCCCAGAGACGGGACGACTCGAATGGCGACCGATGCCGTAATCGGATCGCTGCCGTCCGACGGCGTATAGGTCACGGTGATCGTCTCCGTGCCCGGCTTGCTTCCGGTTGCGATGCCGCCTCCGGTGACGGATATGGTGTTGTCTGCCGTATTGTCCGTCCATGCAAGCGACTCCTTCACGGTCGGAGCGACGGAATCCGGGGCGATGTTCAGCAGCTCGGCCAGATCGGTCGGCTTGCCCTGGATGATCGTTGCAGTCGAAGGAGCGCCAAGATCGATAACGGCGATCTCGATCGTCTTCGTCGCGATGGTGACGGTCTCCGTCTTCCCGTCCGGACGGGTGATCGTCTGTTGATAGGAGACGGTAACGGTTGCGGTCCCGCTGCCTGTCGTGGTCACGTTGCCGGAGGTGTCGACGGCGATGCAGCCGCAGGCGTTGTCGGTCGACCACTTCAGATTGTTCAGCACATCATAGGATACATCGTTTGGCGCGACGGTCAGCTTCGACTTGAGGCCGGCCGATTTGCCCTTGGCAATCGTGACGTGGGCAGGGCCGCTCAATTCGACGACAATCAATCTTGTCGATGCGGTTACCGGGTCCGACTTCGCATTCTTCTGATAGGATGCGGTAATCGTTGTCGAGCCGGCCGCGACTCCGGTCGCGACGCCGTTGGCAGAGCCGATTGTCGCGACCGCCGACTGGCTGCTGCTCCAAGTCGTGTAGCTCTGGATGCCGGAAGCGAGATTCGTCGGCGCAACAATCAGCGCCGTTGCCCACAGATCCCGCTGCAGAGCGGTTCCCTTGCCGATCCGAATCTCGGACGGAAGAGTCAACTGGATCGGCTGAATGACGCTGATGGAGACCGTCTTCGTGTAGGTCTTGGTTTTGTCGGTCGTGATCGTGACAGTGACGTCGACCGTGCCGACGTTAAGGCCGGTCAGATCGCTCTTCAGGCTGCCTGCCGCCGCAGCGAGCTCGGCCTTGCCGCTCTGGCCGGTGCCGAGCGCCCAGCTTACGGTCGAGACGTTCTCGCCTACGGTCTTGAGGACCGCTTCGAGATTGATCGTATCGTTCACGTTCACGGTCGTCGGTCCGACGATGTTGAGCCCCGGAGCGATAACCGTCACGTTCGCCACGGCGATCAGGCCGCTGCCGTCCGTCGCCGTCGCGGTAATCTGGGTCTTGCCTTCCGCCAGGCCCTTGATCACGCCGGAGGATGAGACGGAGACGATCTTCGAATCCGCCGAAGCCCAGGTCAGCGTCTTGTTCGTGGCGTCATCCGGCGTGTAGACCGGAATCAGCTTGGATTCGTCGTTCAGCGCGATAATCGTGTCGCTGAGGCTTAGGCTGGCCAGCTTCGTGACGGCCTGGATCGCGAACGAAGGGAATTGCAGCGTCCGATCGATATCCGTCTGAACGGTCAGGCCGCTCACATAGAAGTCTTTAAAGTCCAGCGAGCTCTTATCCAACAGGTAGTTGCCGTTCTGCTTCGGCGTCGCCTTCACCGTGAAGCTGACCGGATCGGCCTTGAACAGGCTCCCGTCCTTGCGGAACGGAATGTTCGCCAAGGTTCCCGTCAAGGTATAACCCGTGGAGAGCGAGCCGGTGAGCTTCGGATTCAAGAGCAGGGAAGAGACGTCGCTCAGGTTCACTTCCAGGTTCGCCGGGAATGTCTCCGCGAAGGCGATGTCCTTCACGACCAGATCGTTCTCGTCGATTCCGTTCTGGTACGCGATCGACTTCGGCGTAATTGAGTACGTCATCGTGAACGCCGTATCCTTGTCCACCTGGTTGCTGACGACATTGCTCGAGAGGGTGCGCGAGATGTCGATGTTGGCGGTCACCTTGACGACCTTGGTCGTGATTACCTTGGTGACGACAGCGCCGCTGAGGTCCTTGGCCGTAATCGTGACTTCCAGATCGCCGCCGTTCGGAAGCGGGTTGGCATACGAATCCGTGATGATGCTGCCGGTCGTCCCCAGCGTCTCCGGCTTGACGACCTTCGTTGTCCAAGCCGATGCGCCTGTCGCTTTGTATTTAAAGGCAACGGACGTATACAAGTTGCGGTCGATCAGGTCGTAGTCTTCCGCCGTGTAGCTGACCAGGACGTCGCTGTAGGACGGGATGATCCGGTTCGTCGCCGCATAATCCGTCGGCGATTCCACGTTCAAGGTCGGCGCGTGATTCGAACCGATAAAGGCCCGGTACATCGTGTTGACGAACAACTGCTGTTCCCAGGCAGGGAAGCCCGTGTTCGTGTGACCGGTTCCCGAGTAGGTCACGTTGCCGTAAGAGTACGTATAATAGTGGTTCCAACTGTCGTCGACGTCGCGCGTGCCCCCGGTGATGTTGTACCAGGGAATAAGCTTGCGATCCTCAAGGTTCAGCGTGTAGTACTGGTCATGCGTCGTGTTGACCTGAGGCGTTGAGTTGCTGATATTGAACGGGAAGCGGGTCAACAGACCTTCATTGACCTTCTTCGTCGTCGTGGAAGGCTCCTTGGCGTTGAGGCCCATATTCGTGTTTTTGCCGGTCTGGCCCGTCGCTTGCTGGAAGTAGGAGACCCAGTTGGAGGTTGCCCGGTAGACCGTATCGTGAGTGAACATGACGCTTTGCCCGGTCGCGATGTAGTCCTGAACCGCCTTGGCGGCGTTCGCTTCGATGGCGGTCAACTCATTGTACACATCGGCGAATCCGAAAATAAGCATGTCATAATATCCGTTAAGCTGCTTGTATCCGGTACTGTTAAAGGCGGCGATATTTGTCGTTGTGATCGTGATCTCGTAATCGTTCGACTTCAAGTAGCTTTGATTCATGTTGCCCGACTTCGTCAGGCTGCTCGCGTCCTGGCCGCTGCCGGTTCCCGGAAGAATCTGCAGCACGTTGATCTTCGTAATCTCGTCGCGGAAGCGGATGACGCCGAACTGCGCGTCCTTCAGACCGCTCGCCGTGTCCTCGATCTCAAGCTTCCAATAATGGACGCCGGAATATCCCTTCGGCAAGCGGAAGCTGAGCGTGTTGCCGGCAAGCTGCGCCACCGGCTGGGCGGTGACGAGCTGCTCGGCGCCGAACGTCAGCACATAGTCGATTCCGATGTAGAGCTTGGCCGTCAGGCTGCGCTTGCTAATGTCGCTAATGTTGCCGACGGAGAAGGTGAAGTCCATCGTGTCTCCGGCTTTGTACAGATAGTTCGTGTTGGCCGTGTAATCCGTCGGTTTGCTGCTGATCGTCAGCCGTGGCCGCGCTGCCGCATAAGCGAACAAATCCGTCTTGTCCAGGAAGGTCTTCGCCGTGAGAAGATTAAGGTCCCCTACGAAAATCACGTTGTCGGTGCTGGAGACGGGAACATAGGAGGTCGACGCGGAAGGGGTTGAGTCTGAGCCGACATAAGCCTTGAAGGCGGTCTTCAGCTTGCCGGCCGTGTTCTGGAAGTAAGCGCCGCTGCCGCTGGTGCTGCTGTTCGCTCCTTGGCTGTAGACGATAACCGGAAGGCCCCGCTCGATGTAATCTGCCTTGATCTCGTTCATCTTAAGGTCCGTGATGTCGTTCATGAGATCGGTAGTGTTGTGATTCTGATCGGTGCCGACCAGAGTCGCATTGTAGCTCCCCTTGCCGATATAGATGGCGTCGTACTTGCCGTCGAGGTCATCGCGCAGAGCGACGAATTGCTTCATGCGGAGCGTCTCGACCGTAATCTTCGGGCTCGTGTAAGAAGCGAATAGGGAACTCAGATCGGACTCTCCGCTGTCGGTGATCTCCAGGATGCGGATCTCCGATTGGGTTGAGGTCGGGTTCGTGGAGGAGACGACCTTCAGGGTGAACAACTGAGCTGTGCCTGTATTAGAGGATTGATCGGCGGCTAATCTGAAGTTGTCGTCATAAGTAGTACTTGCCGACAGGAATTTATTGCTCTTCAAAGATTTGAATGTGTAGTCATTGTCCGACGGGATCATAGCGAACTTCTCAGCGCTTGTCATGCTGCCGTTGCTGATGGTGGTCATGGACACCGTGCCGCTGCTGGATACCGTTACGTATTGATTAGTACCGGACTTGGAGAGGAAGGAGACCGTGCCGTCGCTCCATATCTTCAAGTCGAACTGTTGAGCGGAGCCGCTGGATGTGGACGAATTGGCGTAAAGAGATGAGTTGCTGACCGTAACAAAGGCAGCGGTGCTTGTCACCGTTTTGTTTTTCTCTTTCTTCGACGCGGTAGCCGAAGACTTCAACGTCACCGTAACCGTCGAATCCGCCGCCGCCGCGATCTTCGCGATTCCGCCGATCGAAGCGAACAGCGAGACCAGCATCGCGATTGTGAGCAGCAGATTGATTTTCCCCCTGATAGAACGAACCATAATATCCCCCTCATTTGTTAACTCTGCATTAACTATGTAAGCTGAATTTTAATAGGTTCTAAGAACTAGGCATTCTTGCCCTATTCTACCATAAACATCTGAACAAATACTGAAAATTTACCAATTGCAAAAAGATTGTTTTTTCGCGAAAATCCGCTGTTGTGTTCTCGAATCAGTTGGTTATATAATACCTTCAGGCAATTTATGGGGGCTTTGTTCCTACAAAGTGACATGAAAACAGCCGAAATTCAAATGTAAGCATTTCCAATTTCCGTCTCTCATTTTCTGAAAAACAGTAGGTTTTCGGAACTATGCTTGGATCGAACGGAAACTAAGTATAAAACTATTAACTAGGTATAACTGACTATATCGGAAAGGGGGGCGGTTATGGCGGTCGTTAAGAAAAGATTGGGAGACTTGCTGGTCGAGAGCGGGATCATCTCCGACGTCCAGCTTCAGGAGGCGCTCCAGGAGCAGCGAAGGACAAAGCAGAAGCTCGGCGACTTGCTCATCTCTCAAGGATACATAACCGAGCAGCAACTGATCGAGGTGCTGGAGTTCCAGCTCGGCATCCCGCACGTCAGCCTGTTCAAGTACCAGATCGATTCTTCCATCGCGCAGATCATTCCCGAGAGCTTGGCGAGACGCTATCAGGCGATTCCGATCGAGAAGGACGGAGGCAGTCTGCTCGTCGCCATGGCCGACCCTCTCGACTACTTCGCCATCGAAGAGCTGCGGATGAGCACGGGCTTCCGGATCAAGCCGGCCATCTCGAGCAAGGAGGAGCTGCAGCGGGCCATCGCCCGGCACTACGGCCTTCAGGATTCGATGAGCCAACTGCTCGGCGACCTTCCGACGCAGGAGGACATCCGCGAGACCGAGATTACGAATGAGGATTCGCCGGTCGTCCGGCTGGTGAACCAGATGATCCAGCAGGCGATGCAGCTTAAGGTGTCGGATATCCACGTCGATCCGGGCGAGCACCACGTTGCGATCCGCTACCGGGTAGACGGCGTGCTCCGCACGGAGCGGACGATTCCGAAGCAGATGCAGGGCTTCATCACGGCGCGGCTGAAGATTATGGCCAAGCTGAACATCGCCGAGCGGCGGCTGCCGCAGGACGGGCGGATGAAGATGCAGGCGGGATTGCAGGCCGTCGACATCCGGGTCTCGTCGCTTCCAACCATCTACGGGGAGAAAATCGTTCTGCGTCTCCTCGACCTAAGCAGCGGAGTAAAGGCGATCGAGCACCTTGGCTTCCACCCTCGCAACCAGCAGTTGTTCCGCGGCATGATCGATCGTCCGTACGGCATTCTGCTCATTACCGGGCCGACGGGAAGCGGGAAGACGACAACGCTGTACTCGGCGCTCAATCATCTCAATCAGGAGAGCACGAACATCATCACGGTCGAGGACCCGGTCGAGTATCAGCTTGAGGGCATCAACCAGGTGCAGGTCAATCCGACCATCGGGCTGACGTTCGCCGCCGGATTGCGGTCGATTCTTCGTCAGGACCCCAATGTCGTCATGGTCGGGGAGATCCGCGATTCCGAGACGGCGGAGATTGCGATCCGCGCTTCGCTCACCGGCCACATGGTGCTGTCGACGCTGCACACGAACGATTCGGTCAGCTCGGTGACGCGGCTGCGGGATATGGGGATCGAACCGTATCTGGTCGCGTCCTCGCTCATCGGCGTTGTCGCCCAACGGCTCGTGAGACGGATATGCCCGGACTGCCGAACGCTCCACACTCCGACCGAGCAGGAGCTGTCGCTTCTCGAAGGGCGCGGGCGCAGGGTCGAGAAGCTGTACAAGGGAGCGGGCTGCGGCAACTGCAACCGGTCCGGCTACCGGGGGCGGGTCGCCATCCACGAGGTGCTGGCGATCGATTCCTCCGTCCGGCAGCTCATCAACCATTCCTCGACCGTCGAGGATCTGCGGAAGGCGGCGGACCGCCAGGGCATGATCTCCTTGCTCGACGACGGGCTCGACAAGGTTCTTCAAGGAATCACGACCGTCCAGGAAGTCATTCGCGAGACTGTAGCTTATTAGAAGGAGGTCGAGGATCATCGAGAGAGCTTACGACAGCATGATCGCGCTTCTGGAGCGGGCGCACCACTCCAAGGCGTCGGATCTTCACATCACGGCGGGGTCTCCGCCCGTCATGCGGATTCACGGGAAGCTGGAAGCCATCGGCGAGGAGAAGATCGGGTCCGAACAGGCCAGACAGATGGCCTTGTCGCTTCTGAGCTCGGAGCAAGCGGAGCGCTTCGAGCAGGCGGGGGAGCTTGACTTCTCCTGCGAGCTGGATGGGCTGTCGCGCTACCGCGTGAACGCTTATCGCCAGAGGGGCAAGGTGAGCATCGCCGTGCGAACCATCCCAACGGCGATCCCGACGATGGCGCAGTTGCAACTGCCGCCGATTCTCTCCACTCTCGCACTGAAGCCGCAGGGGCTCATTCTCGTCACCGGACCGACGGGCAGCGGCAAGTCGTCCACCTTGGCGGCGATGATCAACCACATCAACACAACGGAGCGGAAGCATATCGTCACGCTTGAGGACCCGATCGAGTACTTGCATTCGCACGGGACGTCGATTATCGACCAGAGAGAGGTCGGCAGCGACACGCGAAGCTTCGCGAACGGACTGCGCGCGGCGCTGCGGCAGGACCCGGACGTCATTCTGGTCGGGGAGATGCGCGACCTGGAGACGATCTCGGCCGCCGTAACCGCCGCCGAGACCGGGCACCTTGTGTTCGCGACGCTGCATACGACGGACGCTCCCCAGACGATCGACCGAATCATCGACGCATTCCCCGGACATCAGCAGGGGCAGATCCGGTCGCAGCTCGCGGCGGTGCTGCTCGCGGTCGTCTCGCAGCGGCTGTTCCCGAGGATGCAGGGCAAGGGGCGCGCGTGCGCGACGGAGATTATGGTCAACACGCCGGCGGTCGCGAATCTGATCCGGACGGAGAAGATTCATCAGATCAAGAGCGTTATGCAGACGGGGCGGGCGCTGGGCATGCACACGCTCGAGACGTCGATCAAGGATCTGCTCGCGATTGGAGCCATCGAACCCGCGGCCGGACGAGCTTACCTCGCTGAAGCGGGAGCGTACTGATGGCCGACTTCATCTACCAGGTCAAGAGCCAGGCCGGCCGGCACATCAAGGGCAAGCTGTCGGCGATGGACAAGTCGGCCGCCATGGAGGAGCTTCGCAAGCGGAACCTGGTTGTCCTGTCGCTCGTCGAACAGCGCAACACGCTGCTCTCGATGGACATCTACATCGGCAACCCGGTCAAGGGCGAGCAATTCATCATGTACTGCCGCCAGTTCGCGACGCTGATCCGGGCAGGAGTGTCCATCGTCGACGCGACGGCCATTCTGGCCGAGCAGACGGAGAGCAAGCCGCTCAAGAAAGCTCTGGCCGACGTCCATACTTCGCTTCTTCGCGGAGTGGCCTTCTCCCAGGCGATTGTGGAACATAAGAAAATCTTCCCGGCCATCTTCGTCAACATGATCCGGGCCGGGGAGGAGACGGGCGATATCGAGGGGACGCTGGACCGGCTTGCGCTGTTCCTCGAGAAGCAGCACGTCACGAAGGAGAAGATCAAGTCGGCGATGACCTACCCGGCCGTCGTCGGTGCGATTGCGATTCTCGCCTGCATCTACCTGCTGAAGGCGGTCGTGCCGCAGTTCGTGACGATGTTCGAATCGATGAATGCGGAGCTGCCGGCCATCACCCGAATGGTGCTGGCGCTCAGCAACAGCATCGAGCATCAGTGGCTCTTCTGGCTGCTGGGCATAGTCGCGATCATCGCGGCGTACCAGGCGGCGAAGCGGACCCGCAAGGGCGGCTATTGGATCGACTACGCCAAGCTGAAGGTGCCGATCTTCGGCAAGCTGAAGCAGAAGGGCGCCATCGCGCAGATGTCTCGCACGCTCTCCTCGCTGTACGCGAGCGCCGTGCCGGTGCTGCAATCGCTCAGCATCGTCGAGGAGCTCGTCGCGAACAAGGTCATCGGCGGCTACATCCACAGCGCGGCCGACTCGCTTCGGCAGGGGAACCCGCTGTCCGATCCGCTGAAGAAGGCCTGGGTGTTCCCGCCGATGGTCACGCAGATGATCTCGATCGGCGAGGAGACCGGCGCGCTCGACCAGATGCTCTCGAAGGTGGCCGACTTCTACGAGATGGACGTCGAGAACACCGTCGACCGACTCAAGTCGCTGCTTGAGCCGCTTCTTATCGTGTTCCTCGCGGGAATCGTCGGCACGATCGTCGCCGCCATTATGCTTCCGATGTTCTCGCTGTACGGCGAGATGGGATGACGCAAGTTCGCCGGAAGGTTCATTAGCCCGCGACCTGGAGGGGCTTCTGATAGATAGAAGTACGCGAGTGGACAAGCAACCAATTCTAAGTGTGTAGGGGGAAATGAACATGAAAGCAGCTATTCTGAGGCGTCTCGGCAAGGAAGAGAAAGGCTTCACCCTGATCGAGCTTCTCGCCGTCATCGTCATCCTGGCCGTCATCGCCGCGATTGCGGTTCCTTTGATTGGGAATGTGATTAGTAAGTCAAAGTCGGATTCGGACGTTGCTACGGCACGCCAGATTTATGATGCGGCTAGAATCTATGTTACTTCGGAATTGAGCGGAGACTTCAAAAATACTGGTGTTACTGGGAATCTCACCATTCCGATTGTTGGAACTACCGGTCTTCAAGGTAAAGGCTATTTAGATAGCAACTTAGTTCTTCCTAGCACGAAGAAAGTAATTACTGGCGGGTCTGTAGTGTTTAGGCAAAGTGATGGTGCATTACTTTATGTATCCTTGACGACAACGACTGGCGGTACAACTGATTTGCAGTACTATAAAGGCTCCGATGTATTAGCAAGTACGGGCTCAGCTACGGCGACTGAACCGACTGCTCCTTAACCTGAGTTCAAGCTCTTAATGAAGTTAAGCAAAACAGGAACCGCCCTGCGGTTCCTGTTTGCCTAAAAACCTGTTAAGTCCGTAATCTCCCACCGAAAGAGACCTGACCCATGACGATCTTGCTCTCCATCTATCTGTTCTGCTTAGGGGCGGTGCTCGGCTCCTTCTATAATGTCGTTGCGCTGAGGGTGCCGGTCGGCGAGTCGGTGGTGCGGCCGGCGTCGCGGTGCGGGAGCTGCGGGCGGCAGTTGGCTGCCCGAGACCTGGTGCCGATCGTCAGCCTGGCGCTGTCGGGAGGGAAGTGCAGGCATTGCGGAGCGAAGGTATCGCGGCTCTATTCGCTCGGCGAGGCGGCGACGGGGCTGCTGTTCGTGCTTATGTACTTGAGGTTCGGCCTGACTCTCGAGGCGCTGACCGGAGCGCTGCTGGCAAGCGTGTGCGTCATCGTGGCCGTGTCGGACCTGAAGTACATGCTCATTCCGAACAAGGTGCTGCTGAGCTTCTCGCCTTTGCTCGTCGCGGCGATCCTGCTGGCGCATTCGCAGCCGATCTGGAGCCATCTGCTCGGAGCGGCTGTCGGGGGCGGAGGATTGTTGGCCGTTGCGCTGCTCTCGCGAGAGGGAATGGGGCTCGGGGACGTCAAGCTGTTCGCGCTGCTCGGCTGGGTGGTCGGGCTTCGTTATCTGCTGCTCGCGATTCTGGTTGCGAGTCTGGTTGGTTTGCTGGTCGGAGCCGCGCGTCGGGGCGGCCGCAAGCAGCCAATTCCGTTCGGCCCGTTCCTGGGGCTCGGCGCATTGGTCGCATATGGATACGGAGCTTCTATCGTGGACTTCTACTTATCTCTATTCCGCTAACAAGCTTTCTCTTCGTATGACTCGATTGACAAGGTTTATTTTCCTATTGGGATGTGAGAAGGCAATGTTCGGTTCTAGCTCCAAGAGGATAGGATTGACGATCGGTCCCTCCGGAGCCCGGCTGGTCAAGCTGCGCAAGAAGAGACATTGGACGATCGAGAGCTCCGGCGTGCTGCCGCTGTCTCCGGATGCATACGCGGATGAGCAACTGAAGGATACGGACGATCTGCGTCGCCAACTGAAGCGGTGGGTCAGGCGGATGAAGCTGACCGGATCGCCCGTGGTCATTCCGATTCAGACGTCGCAGGCGATTATTCGCCGAATCCAGATCCAGACGACGAACCGCAAGGATCTTCACCAACTGGTTGCGCTGGAGGTCGAGACGGCGCTGCATCTTCCGTTCGAGGACCCGGTCTACGACTATGTTGTCGTGGGCGAGGAGGAGAATGCGACGCAGGTGCTCGTGTTCGCGGCATCGCGCCAATTGATCGAGCAGCAGGTGAAGCTGGTCGAGTCCGCCGGGCTTAAAGTGCGGGGTGTGGAGCTGTCGGCCACTGCGCTCGCCCGCGCGATCCGGACCCTCGACAGGAGCTCCTTCCAAGAGACGCTGCTTGTGAATCAGGAGCCGGACTCGCTGGAGATCTATATGTTTTACCAGGGACAGCCGGTGTTCGTGCGGTCGATCTCTCTGTTCAGCGCATTGGACGATGGGGGCCAGTTGAGCCCGTCGCAGCTTGGCGAGATGACCGCCGAGATCTCGAGAATGCTGAACTTCTATCAGTTCAGTATTCATGAAGGGCAATCCCGCATCGCCGAAGCCCGCATCGCCGGATCGAAGGCGGTCAGGGATCAACTGTGCGCCGCGCTTCAGGAGCTGCAGCCGGACATGGACGTGCGGACAATATCGTTCCAGCCGTATGCCCCGGGCAAGCGGGACGAGTCGTACGCGGACGGGCAACGGGTAGCGATCGGCCTTGCGTTGTGGCCGAACGAGGAGAAGCGGATCAACCTGCTTCCGAAGGTCGACCGCGAAGCGAAGGTGGCTCCGTATGCGCTCGCGGGGACGCTTCTTGTGTGGGTGCTCTGCCTGGCCGCGATGCTGTACTACTACTACGATAGCCGCTCGGAGCTGCAGGCCGGCAAGCGGCAGGCCGACGAGCTCCAGTTGAACCTCGCCTCCCTGGAGAACGGCATCATCGCCCAACAGAAGCCGAAGGACGGGGCAACCGACCCTTCGCAGGCGGTCGTCGCGATCCGGAACAATCGGCGAGTGGTGACCGATGTGCTCGCCGAGCTCAAGGAGAAGCTGCCGGCAGGAGCGGTCATTCGCACGTTGAACTACAATGCGTCGTCGCAGATCGGGCTTACGGTCACGCTGAACCGGCCGGAAGACGTCTCGCGGTATTTGTATGAGCTGCGCCGCATGTCATTCGCGGAGGATGCGACGCTCCAGTCGGTTGTCGAAGAGAAGGCTGCTTCCGCGGCTGCGGACCTTGAGACATCCCCATTGTCGGCGACGAAGCTGACCGCCGTCTATGCGGTGCCGTTCAAGAAGCCGGAAGGAGGAGCCAAGAATGCTGCAGACGGCAACCAATAAGAGAACGCTGGGCACACTCGGGATTTTGCTTCTGTTTGTCTTCCTCCTCGGATTTTATTTTCTCCAGGTCAATCCCTTGACTGGCGATATCAAGAAGCAGGAGGACGAGGTCTCCCGTCTTCAGAAGCAGAGCGATCTGCTGACGAAGAAGCTGAACGAGAAGCTGGCGGAGAAGGGGAGCGAGAACATGGACGAGATCCAGAAGGCGCTCCCGCTCTGGGATAACACGGAGCAGCTCCTGATGGACCTGAACAAGATCGGCAGCGCCGTTGCCGTGAAGACGAGCAGTGTGACGTTCTCCGCCTCCGAGTCGAACGAGCTGCAGACGATCGTCGGCGGGGAGCAAAGCCCTTATCCAACCGTACACGAGCTGAAGACATCCGTTGTGCTGCAAGGGACGTACGAGCAGTTGCTCGCGTGGTTCGACCGGCTTCAACAGATGGAGCGGCTGACCAATATCGATTCGTTCACCCTCGCCCAGCCGACGACTGCCGAAGAGAAGCTGAAGCCGATCACGATCAGCGTCAGCCTGACGGCGTATTTCGATCCGTCTTACAGCGAGCTGGTGACGGAAGTGCTGGAGCCGTTCTGAGCAGGGGGAGGCCCGCCCGCAGCAGCGGGGGGGCGCTCCGTATCTGCACGCAATAGAACAAATTGGTGCATTTTGCTTCAAGGCTGCCGTGACGGCGGCTTTTTTGCGTTTTTGAAGAAAGGATCAATCTCGGATCATCTTATGCCAGTTGACACCGATGTCGCAAAGCTCCTGCGGCGGACCGGAGTGTAGATTGTAATCGAAATTTCGATCTTATTTGCACAAAGGGGGCGCCAGACGCAAATTATAGTCGAAATTTCAACCTTATTTGCCTGGAGCGGACGGTCGACCGCGAAATAAAGGCGAAAATTCGATCTTATTCGCCTGAAGCGGGCAGACGGGAACCATGTATGATCGAAATTTCGATCATAATGCTCGATGCACATAGGAGCTGGCCGGGTCGGGGCGAATCGGAGTGAATCGGTGCGTCATGGCATGGCATGATTCCAATCGTTGACTGTCTATGGAGGGGGCAGTTATCGCTTAAGCCATAGGCACCGCCGCGGCACCTATTCGAACGATGAGCAGAGGGGCGGAAGCGGTGGCAAAAGCCGGCGAAGCTGTCGAAGCTGCGCCGATACCTCACCGATGTCGCGCTAATACCACACCAATACCAGACCAATATCGCACCGACAGCACCGACATCATCGATACCGCGCCGATAACACATCAAACACATCAATACCGCACGGACACTGCACCGACAGTACCGATAGCGCGCCGATAACACATGAATACCACACGGACACCGCACCGACATCATCGATAGCGCGCCAACAACACATCAAACACATCAATACCGCACGGACACTGCACCGACAGTACCGATAACGCGCCGATGCTTCACCGAGGCCAACCGATACCGCACGGATGCCGCAGAATGGCAGAAATTTATGTGAAAAATCACATTCGTGTAGCTCGAGGATGGGCAGTTTGACGATTATATGCGAAAAATCACATTCGTGCCGAAGAAAAAGGGGCTTCGCGCGAAATGAATGTGAAAAATCGCATATATGGAGCAAATTCCAGCCCAGGCGGCTGGATGTATGCGAAAAATCACATAAAACACCGCGATTGCCTCCAATCCGAGCCGATGAATGTGAAAATTCATATAAAACGCAAAAGTAACACTGCCAAGGCATCGGACACGGGGGGGAAAACCCATCGAATCCGGATCAGGAGAAGTGAGTAGCGAGTTGGAAGTCGGGGGAGTGGCGAAGCGGGTGGGAGTTGGCAGCAGTTGAGGAGGAGGAGGGAGCGGGTGGGGAGTTGGCGGGGAGGGGGAGCAGTTGGAGGAGTGAATGAGTGAGTGTCGGGAGTTGGTGGACGAGTGAATAAGCCGAAGGAGCGAGGGAGTTAATGCGGTCCTTCACCTGGAATCGGCACTTTGGGGCGACGGAGGGAGAATGGAGGCGGTTTTTTACTCGCTGGTTATCAGACTTTTTTATAATTAATAAAGAAATCCTTTATTGACATTAAACTCATCCGACTGCTATGATTTCCCCAATACCAATTAATTAGGTAGGAATAGTAATTTTAAAAAACAATTGGAACAGGGGTGCATTTATGATGAATCATGCTAAACAGAGAAGGTATTCATTCCAGCTTCTGCTCGTCCTCGCGTTAATCGTATCGGTGCTGTCCGCTTGCGGATCGAACGGCAATTCGGGCTCCAATGCCTCGCCGTCGCAGAGTGCCAAGCCGTCCGAGAGCGCAAGCTCGGGTGCTTCGGCCAGCCCAAGCGCAAGCCCGAGCGAGACCCCGAAGAAGGACCCGGTCGAGCTGCTGAACGTCTCGTACGATCCGACCCGCGAGCTGTATGTTGCCTTCAACGAGAGCTTCGCGAAGTATTGGAAGGAGACGACGGGGCAGACGGTTACGATCAACCAATCGCACGGCGGATCGGGCTCGCAAGGACGTCAGGTGCTCGACGGTCTCGAGGCGGACGTGGTGACGCTGGCTCTCGCGTACGACATCGACGCTCTGGCGGACGGAGGCTTGCTTAAGGAAGACTGGCAGAACCAGTTCGAATCGAACAGCTCTCCTTATACGTCCACCATTGTTTTCCTCGTTCGCAAGGGCAACCCGAAGAACATCAAGGACTGGGACGACCTGATCCGCGACGACGTCGAGGTTATCACGCCGAACCCGAAGACATCCGGCGGAGCTCGCTGGGCTTACCTCGCCGCATGGGGCTACGCTGCGAAGCAGAACGGCGGAGACGAGACGAAGACGAAGGAATTCATCAAGCAGTTGTTCGCCAACGTGCCGGTTCTGGATTCCGGAGCGCGCGGGTCGACAACTACGTTCGTGGAACGGAAGATCGGGGACGTGCTGCTGTCCTGGGAGAACGAAGCTTACCTCGCGAAGAAGGAGTACGGGGACGACTTCGAGATCGTCACGCCGTCTATCAGCATTCTGGCGGAGCCGCCGGTCGCGATCGTCGACAAGGTTGTCGACAAGCGCGGGACCCGCGAGGTCGCCGAAGCTTATCTGAAGTACTTGTACACGCCGGAAGGTCAAGAGATCGCGGCGCAGAACTTCTACCGGCCAAGGCTGCAGGAAGTGGCCGACAAGTATAAGGACCAATTCCCCGAGCTCAACCTGATCACCATCGACGAGGAGTTCGGAGGCTGGAGAGAAGCGCAGAAGAAGCACTTCAGCGACGGCGGCACGTTCGACGAGATTTACACGAAGGGGTAAATCGACGATCGGCTCCGTTAGCAACGTAAGCAGCAAGGCTCCTAACTCATAAGAGAGGGAAGATCGAACATGGCGAAGAGCCGCGGCAAGAGCGTTCTACCGGGCTTCCGGCTTACGCTCGGCTTCACCGTATTGTATCTCAGCTTGATCGTTCTCATCCCGTTGGCCGGCCTCGTCGTGAAGACCGCCGGCCTGACTCTCCCGCAATTCTGGGAGACGGTGACGAGTCCGCGCGTTGTCGCTTCGTACCGGATAAGCCTCCTGACCTCCTTCTTCGCGGCTCTGGTCAATGCCGTCTTCGGCTTGCTCGTCGCATGGGTGCTCGTGCGCTACCGGTTCCCGGGCAAGAAGCTCGTCGACGGGCTGATTGACATCCCGTTCGCCCTGCCGACGGCGGTTGCGGGCATCGCATTGACGTCGATCTACGCGCCGAACGGCTGGATCGGCCAACTGTTCGACCCGCTCGGCATCCGCATCGCGTATTCGCCGATCGGCATTACGATCGCGCTCATCTTCATCGGGGTGCCGTTCGTCGTCCGGACCGTTCAGCCGGTGCTTCAAGAGCTGGAGAGCGATATGGAGGAAGCGTCGGTTCTGCTCGGCGCCTATCGCTGGCGGACGTTCCGCAAGGTCATTCTGCCGGAGCTCGTGCCCCCGCTGCTGACGGGCTTCGCGCTCGCCTTCGCGAGAGGCATCGGCGAATACGGCTCCGTCGTGTTCATCTCCGGCAACATGCCGATGAAGACGGAGATCGCGCCGCTGCTTATCGTCACGAAGCTGGAACAGTACGAGTACAGCCAGGCAACCGCCATTGCGCTCGTGCTTCTTATCCTCTCGTTCGGGCTGCTTCTGGTCATCAACTCGCTGCAACGGTGGAGCAATCGCCGTCTGCGGTCGAGCTAGGGAGGGAAAGCGCATGGCTGGAGCCGTTACGACCGTAACCGCCGTCTCGAATGAGGCCAAGCCGAAGCACCTGACGGAAGCCCGCTGGGTTCGGGGTGTTCTGATCGGTATCGCCCTGCTGTTCGTCGGCGTCGTTATCCTGCTTCCTCTGGTCACCGTCCTGTTGGAGGCGTTCCGCAAGGGATGGGATACGTATTGGGCCGCGATCAAGCATCCCGACGCGATATCCGCACTCCGACTGACGCTGACGACCGCATTGATCGCCGTTCCTCTTAATACGATTTTCGGCGTGGCGGCGGCTTGGGCGATTACGAAGTTCACCTTCCGCGGCAAAAACCTGCTGATCACCCTGATCGACCTGCCGTACGCGGTATCGCCGGTCATCTCGGGTCTGGTGTACATTCTGCTGTTCGGCGCGCAAGGCATCTTCGGACGGTGGTTTATCGACCACGACATCAAGATCGTATTCGCGATGCCCGGCATCATTCTCGCCACCATGTTCGTCACGTTCCCGTTCATCGCCCGCGAGCTTATCCCGCTTATGGAGACGCAGGGCAATCAGGACGAAGAGGCGGCGGTCAGCCTCGGTGCGCGGGGCTGGAGAACGTTCTTCCGGGTGACGCTGCCGAACATCAAGTGGGGTCTTCTGTACGGGATCATCCTGTGCAACGCAAGGGCAATGGGGGAATTCGGCGCCGTCTCGGTCGTCTCCGGCCACATCCGGGGGCAGACGAACACGCTGCCGCTTCATATCGAGATTCTGTACAACGAGTATCAGTATACGGCCGCTTTCGCGGTGGCTTCGCTGCTGATGCTGCTGGCGATCGTTACGCTGATTATCAAAAGCTTGATCGAGAGCAAGCTGGAACGAAGCAAGCATGGGGACTAGATGAAGGAGGAGATCGGCGATGGCGAAGCCGTTGGAATTGAACGAGAGCTGGCTGGAGAGAATCTCGGACGCCGTGTCCGGCTTGCAATACGGATCGGTGCAGATCGTCGTGCACGACGGAAGGATCGTGCAGATCGAACGGACGGAGCGCCGTCGCTTCGACGAGGTGAACGAACGCCGCGCCGCCGGCCCGCATCGCGATCCGAGAGAGCAGGCGAAGCCGCGGGAGCCGCAGCGCGAATCGCTCGGACCGGTGTCCGAGCGCCAGGGGACGTGACAAACAGAAGAACCCGGAATCCTCGAAGGAGGGCGCCGGGTTCTTCTGCGTTATTCGCCTGCGAGCAAGCAAGCGAGGGACATGCGGTGCGATTAGGTGTTCAGGAACTTGACGATGACCGCGATCGTGAAGACGACGAACATGAAGCCGAACATGCCTCCGAAGCCGAAGACCAGATCCTTCAGATCGTCGCGTGGCTCTTCGTTAATGTGCAAGCGCGGGTCTTGAGCTTGAGTATTCTCCATAGGGATTCCTCCTGAAGCGATCATTATTCCTAGTATAACCAACTTCTCATTTCGTTGTAAAGCGTGGACTTGACAAGTTGTGGACGGCAATAAGAACACCCATTCCCCTTCCGGCTGTGCTACAATAGAAGTCAGGTCGGCGAACGGCCGATCGATTACCGCATACAAGGAGGTCTCCGGGATGGAGACATCGAAGCAAGGGGGCTTCAGTTCCGTTATCGGCGCGGAGCAGGCCGCGGAGAACATTCGCCACAAGCTGGCCCTTCTCCCCGAGCGTCCGGGCTGTTACTTAATGAAGAACGGCGAAGGAACGATCATCTACGTCGGCAAGGCGAAGGTGCTGAAGAACCGGGTCCGTTCCTACTTCACGGGAAGCCATAACGCGAAGACGCAGCGGCTCGTTGCGGAGATCCGCGACTTCGAATACATCGTCACCGCCAGCAACATGGAAGCACTTATTCTCGAATGTAATCTGATCAAGCAGCATTTTCCCAGGTATAATGTGCTTCTGAAGGACGACAAGTCGTTCCCTTATCTGAAGATAACGAGCGAGGCCCATCCGAAGCTGGAGGTCACCCGGCGCATCGTCAAGGACAAGGCGAAGTACTTCGGCCCGTATCCGAACGCGTTCGCGGCTCAGCAGACGAAGAAGCTGCTCGATCGGCTGTACCCGCTGCGCAAGTGCAAGACGCTGCCGGACAAGGTGTGCCTCTATTATCATCTCGGACAATGCCTCGCGCCATGCGAGTATCCGGTCGAGAAGGCAGAATACGAGCGGATGACCGGCGAGATCTCGAGGTTCCTGAACGGCGGGCACGGCGAGATCAAGAAGGAACTCCAGCGGAAAATGGAATCGGCAGCAGAGGAACTCGAGTTCGAGCGGGCGCGGGAGTACCGGGACCAGATCGCGGCGATCGAGGCGACGATGGAGAAGCAGACGATCACGATGCACGATACGATGGACCGCGACGTGTTCGGCTATGCGGTCGACAAGGGCTGGATGTGCGTGCAGATCCTCTACATGCGCCAGGGGAAAATGATCCAAAGACACGTCTCGCTATTCCCCTTCTACGGGGAAGCGCACGAGGACTTCCTGACGTATGTGGCGCAATATTACAGCGACAATCCCGCTCTGCCGCGCGAGATGCTGCTGCCGGATGCCCCGGCGGCCGTAGAGGCGACGGCGACCGCGACAAGCGATATCGCGGCGGCGAAGGTCGCCCGCGAGGGCGATGCGGAGGAGCGCGAGGAGGACGAGAGCCGCGAGGGAGACGAGGAGAGCACGGACTTCTCGCGGTCGCTTCACTCCTGGCTGAACATCAAGGTGCACGTTCCGAAGCGCGGGACGAAGCGCAAGCTGGTCACGATGGCTTGCGGCAACGCGAAGGTGGCGCTTGAGGAGAAGTTCCGCTTGATCGAACGCGACCAGGAGCGCAGCGTCGGCGCGTCCGAGGGATTGGCGCAGCACATCGGCATCCCGTCCGCGCGCCGGATCGAGGCGTTCGACAACTCGAATATTCAGGGCTCGAACCCGGTGTCGGCGATGGTCGTGTTCACGGACGGCAAGCCGGATCGGAAGGAATACCGCAAGTACAACATCCGCACCGTCCAGGGGCCGGACGACTACGAGACGATGCGCGAGGTCATCCGCCGCCGGTACGAGCGGGTGCTGAAGGAAGGCTTGCCGCTGCCGGACCTGATCGTCATCGACGGCGGCAAGGGGCAGATCGCGTCGGCGATCGACGTGCTCGAGAACGAGCTCGGGCTGGACGTTCCCGTGTGCGGCCTCGCCAAGGACGAGAAGCACCGCACATCGCAACTGCTCGTCGGCGATCCGCCGGAGGAGATCCCGTTGCCGCGCGACAGCCAGGAGTTCTACCTGCTGCAGCGCATCCAGGACGAGGTGCACCGCTTCGCGATCACCTTCCACCGCGAGAAGCGCGCGAAGTCGATGATCGCGTCGAAGCTTGACGCGATTCCCGGCATCGGCGAGAAGCGCCGCAAGCAGCTGCTTAAGCACTTCGGCTCGCTGAAGGCGATTCGCGAGGCGAGCGTGGAGGACTTCCGCGCCGTCTCGATCGGCGAGGCGCTGGCCCGCCGCATTCTGGACGCGCTGAACGAAGGCGAGGGGGAGCGGGAGGCCGAGTCGAAGCCGGAGGCCGCCCAGCCGGAATAGCAATGACCGCCCGAGCTTCTCTCTGCGGAGAAGGCTCGGGCGGTTGCGGTTAGAGGGATGGGCCGACGAGAGGGGCAGATGAGTCGTGGTGACTCAACTGGCCCCGGTAACCGGCGAGCGGGGCGGCCAGATGAGTCGTGGTGACTCATTTCAGTGCCTCTGCGCGCCTGTCGACGCTTCAGTTGGGTCGTGGTTACTCATCTGCACCCATCATGCTCGCTCAGACGCCCGCACTTGAGTAATGGTGACTCATCTTGGTCCCTCCACGCGCCTAATGCTGCTTCAGTTGAGTCGTGGTTACTCATCTCGAGATGGACATGCGGCGGTTGGCGATCAGATGAGTCGTGGTTACTCATCTCGGGGCGGTCACGCGACGGTTGGCGGTCAACTTGGGTCCATGGTGACTCAACTGGCCCCGCCAACCGGCCGGCAAGGTGTTCAGATGAGTCACCACGACTCATCTGGCCCTCTCGGGATACCGCGCATTCGCCGACAGCCCCGACAGCGCGTCGATGTGCGGGCCAGGAGCATCCTCATTTCTATCTACTCCATGCCCTACTCCACGCCGGGCCGACTCTTGGAGAACCGGCCGTGCAGCTTCCATAGCGCGAGCCCGACGAGGGCGGGCATCGTCATGCTGATGAGGCCGCTGACGGGATCGTACGGCAGGCCGTCGAATATAAGCTGCACGCTCATGAGAATGGCGTCGAGCGTTACGTGGGCGAAGATGACGGCCATGAGGCCGAAGCGGAGCAGGAACCAGCCGATCAGGACACCGATGATCATGAGCTCGATGACGCGCGATTGGACCGGATAGATCGGATAGCCGACGTGGCCGAACGCCCAGAACAGCGACGGTGGCAGCATTGCGGCGAAGGTGAGCGCCCCGGCGGCGAGGCGTCCCGGCTCCCGCCCGGTCACAAGGCGGGCGAGCCCGATGAGCCAGCGGCGGAAAAGCGCGAAGGCGAAGAAGCGATAGATAAGCTCCTCCGAGATGCCCGCACACCAGGCGAGAGACGGAAGCAGCCACGGGTACGTCATGTTGTAGGTCGACTGCGATGCGTCCGAGCCGGTGAACGAGCCGAGCCAGCCGTCCAGGCCGAGGAAGATGACGGACTGGGCGCCGAGGATGATGAGGCCGAGGCCGTAGCCCGTCTTCATGCTGCGCAGCACCTGACCGCCGAAGTCGGCATCCCGCCAGGAGGGCCACAGCTTGAAGCCCATGGAGCGCCACAGGCCGTCTCCGCCGGATGCGGAGAAGGACGTCAGGATGGCGGTGGCCGCCAGGATGAAGACGTTCAGAATAATGAGCGCCTCCACGGAGCCGTCCGTCGAAGGGGCTCCTTGGCCATCCGACTGGGAGCGGAATCCGGCGATCATGTTCCAGGTGAACGCCGCGTAGAGGCCGAAGTACGCAAGCGAGAGCAGCCAGCCCCGGCGCAGCGAGGTCCAGCGGCGATAGCGGATGGCATACGCGATCGAGAGGACGAACAGCACGATCATCGGCAAGAGGTAGCCGGTGAGCGACCACTTCGTCGCGCGCTCCTCCTGCTTGTCGAGATAAGCCGTGAACGAGTCCGGCAGCAGAAGTCGGTATGAGATCGATTCGTTCGGCTTGACGAGAAGCTGCAGGCGAGCTTCCCCTAGAGGAGCCTTCCTCGACTGGTAGACGAAGTCGCCGTTCTCGGTCACGCCGCCCGTCGCTTCCCACTCCGCAGGCTCGTAGCCCCACGTCTTCAGGAACGCCTTCACGTCGGAGGCAGAAGGAGAGTCGGAAGCAGGAGAAGCGGAAGTTGAGGCGGACTGGGCGTCGTCGTAGACGGGCGAATTGGAGGCGGTTGGATCGCTTGCGGCCCCACCGGCCTCCCCGAACCACGCCCAGCCGACAAGCTTGCCGGTCAGCATGTGCAGCTCGAGGCGGAGCCAGCGTCCGTCCGCGAGCTGCAGATCCGCCCGGTACACGTCGGTAGGATAGCTGGCGTCCCACTGCTCCTCGTAATCGCCCAGCAGCTTCTCCCTCGACAGATAAGCGATCGCATCGTTGTCGCTTCGATGCGTGAGCTGGGTCGCCGCCACCTGCCCGCGTTCGATCCCCCAGCGGGACTCGGCCAAGCCGAAGGCGGCTGCTTGCGCGTCGTCGCGGGACAGCACGCCGGTGCTCTCTTCCGTCAACATAGTGCGAATGCCCGGCCCGACCTGAATCCAGAGGAAGGCGAGCAAGCCGATTATGGATACAACAACCCAACGTCTCGAGAACAAGGATGATCACTCCGTTCGCCATCGCGGCAAGTAAACGCATACAGTCGGGGCGCAGGCCCTTTTTGCTACAATTCTCGTGGCCAAACTCTTTAAATGGTTGTATGATCGAGAGAATGAGGAAGAATCATCGTCATCCTCCCCATTAAGGGCCGTACAGCCGCCCAGCGAAGCGGAATAGGGCAAAATCTGCCCAATATCGCGCTTGTCCCGGCCGGGCAAGGGGGCTATAATTCGTTGAGGCGGATTGCCGCTGTCAGCCGTGCGCCTGCCGCACGCGAATCGCGCGAACGAATGCGCCTCTTACCATCATACTATCCAGCCGAATTTCTGCAAGAAAACGGGGGAACCAAACGCACGCGAGCGGCCCGTCCGCACGCGGCACCCGGGGTGAATTCCGAGCGCCTCCCGGCGTTATCGGATAGGGCTCACTGTTTCAGGCCCGAACCCGTCAGCTAACCTCGTAGGCTGCTATTGGAACAGGACTCGTGTCTAAGCACTGGAGCTCCAGTGCTTTTTGTTTTGTTCTTCTCCCTTGCGGAGAGATTAATATTAGCCGAGAGATCACGACTACAGGGCAGAATCGGGGGGAGAGCGAATTGTACAAGCAAGCCAAAGGATGGCTCGCCTCATCCCCGCCGCGGGCGTTAACGCTGGGCTTCGTCGCCATCATTCTGGTCGGCGCGATCCTGTTGAAGCTGCCGATCTCGTTGAAGGACGGGCAATCGATCCGCTGGATCGATGCGCTGTTCACATCGGTGTCCGCCACCTGCGTCACCGGCCTTGTCGTCGTCGATACGGGCACGTTCTTCTCCGTATTCGGGCATTGGGTCATCCTTGTTCTCGTGCAGATCGGCGGCGTCGGCTTCATGACGATGGGCACGCTGTTCGCCCTCTTCCTGCGGCGGAAGGTATCGCTGAAGGAGCGGCTGATTCTGCAGGAATCGCTTAACCAGAACAACCTGGAAGGCATTATCCGTCTCGTGCGCCGCGTCATCAACTATGCGCTGACGATCGAGCTCGCCGGGTCGCTCCTGTTCACCCTTCGCTTCATGCTGGACATGCCTCCGGGCCGGGCTTTGTATTACGGGATTTTCCACGGGGTGTCGATCTTCAACAATGCGGGCTTCGACCTGTTCGGCGACTACCGGAGCATGTCGAATTACATATCGGACCCGTTCGTTAACATTCTCTCGATCATCCTGATTATTCTCGGGGGCCTCGGCTTCGTTGTACTGGCCGACCTCGTCGAATATCGGCGCAACCGGCGGCTGTCGCTTCATTCGAAGGTGGCGATCTGCGTCACGCTCCTGCTGTTCGTCGTTGGCGCCATCGTCATCCTGCTCTTCGAGTTCACGAACGAGAAGACGCTCGGACCGCTCGGCACGGCGGACAAAATCTTCGCGGCGCTGCTCCATTCCATGACGCCTCGCTCGGCCGGCATTACGACGATCGACGTGTCGTCGCTGCGGCAGGCGACGCAGTTCCTGCTCGTCATCCTGATGTTCATCGGGGTCTCCCCGGGCTCGACGGGCGGGGGCATCAAGACGACGACGTTCGCGGTGCTTATCGTTGCGGTGCTGGCGGTGTTCCGCGGCCGCGAGGATGTCGTTCTGCTCCGTCATACGATCGAGCGGGAGCGCGTCTACAAGGCGATCACGGTGACGCTGTTCTCGTTCCTCATCGTCGTGGCCGGAACGATGCTGCTCTCGGTTACGGAGAATCATACGTTCATGGGCGTGCTGTTCGAGTCGACGTCGGCGTTCGCGACGGTCGGCCTCTCCACCGGCCTTACGCCGGAGCTGACGGACGCGGGCAAGCTGATTCTGATCCTGCTCATGTTCATGGGCCGGCTCGGGCCGTTCACGCTGTTCTATGCGGTCGGGCCGAAGCACGGTCGGCCGCTGTACCGGCACGCGGAAGGCAAGATCATCATCGGGTAAGGGTGCCCCCTCAAAAAAGCGCCAGCATACGAGAGAGAGTCCAAGAGGAGGAGAACCGAATGTTCGCGAGCAGCTTGAGATGGATCTACGGATCTCCGCCGAGACTCTTGATGCTGGGCTTCGCCGCCATCATTGCGGTCGGCACGCTGCTGCTCGGGCTCCCGGCGGCAACGGTCGCCGGCGAGACGACAAGCGTGATCGACGCGCTGTTCACGGCGACGTCCGCCGCCTGCGTGACGGGGCTCGTGACGCTCGACACGGGGACGCACTGGACGCTGTTCGGCCAGCTTGTCATTCTGGCGCTGATCCAGGTCGGCGGCCTCGGCTTCATGACGATGGCGACGCTGTTCGCCTTCTTCCTGAAGCGCCGGATCTCGCTGCGCGAACGGCTCATTTTGCAGGAAGCGCTGAACCAGACGAGCATGGAAGGGATCGTGCGGCTCGTCCGGCGGGTTATCGTATACGCGCTCGTCATCGAGCTGACCGGAGCGATCCTCCTGTCCGTCCGCTTCTTATTGGATATGAGTCCGGGCCGCGCGATATACTATGGGATTTTCCACTCGGTGTCCTTCTTTAACAATGCCGGCTTCGATATTATGGGCCAGTACAGGAGCCTCACCGACTATGCGGGCGATCCGGCCGTCAATATCGTCTCGATGCTGCTCATCGTTCTCGGCGGCCTCGGCTTCATCGTTCTGTCTGACTTGATCGATTGGCGGAGAACGCGGCGGCTTACGCTGCATTCGAAGGTTGTGCTCGCCACGACCGGCTTCCTAATCGGCTTCGGGGCGCTCGTCATCTTCGTCTTCGAGTATACGAATTCGGCGTCGATGCAGCCGCTCGGCTTCGGAGAGAAGCTGCTCGCCGCGTTCATGCAGTCGGTGGCGCCGCGAACGGCCGGCGTCAACTCGCTCGACATCGCCTCGCTGCGGCAGGCGACCCAGTTCTTCCTTGTGCTGCTGATGTTCGTCGGGGCGTCCCCGGGCTCGACGGGCGGCGGGATCAAGACGACGACGTTCGCGGCGCTGATCGGCGCGGTGATCGCCATGATCCGGGGCAAGGACGATGTCGTCCTGTTCCGCTACCGGCTCGCGCAGGAGAGAGTGTACAAGGCGCTGACGATCACGCTCCTGTCGCTTACGCTGATCCTCTTGGCCACGATGCTGCTGTCGGCGACGGAAGACCATCATTTTCTAAAGTTGTTGTTCGAGGTGACGTCCGCCTTCAGCACCGTCGGCATGACGATGGGACTGACGCTGGAGCTGACTATGTTCGGGAAGATTGTCATCATTGTTCTGATGTTCATCGGAAGAATCGGACCGTTGACGATGGGCTATGCGCTCGGGCGGAAGCCGGGGCGGGTGCTGTTCCGCTATGCGGAAGGCAAGATTATTATCGGGTAGGAGAAGGATGACTACATGAAGATGCATCAGTTCGTCATCATCGGCTTGGGAAGATTCGGCTCGAGCATCGGCAAGGAACTTATTCAGCTCGGCTACGAGGTGCTCGGCATCGACCGGAATGAGGAGACGGTGCAGGAGCTGAGCAAGGTGCTCACCCACGCCGTTGTCGCGGACGCGACGGAGGAGGAGGCGCTTCGTTCGCTCGGGGCGCGCAACTTCGACTGCGGCGTCGTGGCGATCGGGGACGATATCCAGGCGAGCATTCTGGCGACGATCCTGCTGAAGGAGCTCGGCGTGAAGAAGGTCGTCGCGAAGGCGGTGAACGAGCTGCACGGCCGGGTGCTGGAGCGGATCGGCGTCGATCGGGTCATCTATCCGGAGCGGGACATGGGCATACGCGTCGCGCATCAGCTCGTATCTCCGAACCTGCTCGATTATATCGAGCTGTCCAAGAAGTACACCATCGCCGAGCTGGCGGTGCCAGGCTGCCTGACCGGCAAGTCTCTTGCGGACGTCAATCCGCGGGGGAAGTACGGCTGCAGCATCGTGGCGATCAACAAGCCGAAGGGGATCATCATTGCCCCGAACGCGGAGGATGTGCTGACCGAGCGCGACGTCATGGTCGTCATCGGCACGAACGAGTCGATCGAGCAGTTCCAGGAGTCGATCGGCTCCTGAGCGGACTGGGAATAAGCGAAGCTCCGCGGAATGTTGGTCTCCATTGGCGGAATGTTGGTCTCCATTGAATGAGAACCCTCCTCTTCGCTCACGCTAAGGGCAATGTCCATGCGGGGGGAAAAAGGGGATGGCCGGATGCTAGGCGATTGGGTTGGCGGATGGAGAAGCGGCTGGGGACGAGGATGGAGACGAGCGCTGGCGGGCATGCTGTGCGCGCTGCTGCTTCTTCTGCCGATGGGAGAGGCGTCCGCCGGCGGGCGGGAAGCCGGAAGTCTTGACAAGCCCTCCGGCGCGAGCTGGGCGGAGATGCAGCGGCGCTACAAGGGCGCGTTCGTGCTGTCCGCCCCGAAGCCGTCGCGGCAGGTGGCGCTGACGTTCGACGACGTGCCGGATCGGCGCTATACGCCGCTTGTTCTGAACGTGCTGAAGCAGCAGCGCGTCAAGGCGACGTTCTTCGTCGTCGGCAGCCGGGCGCTCCAAGCTCCGGAGCTGGTGAGGCGCATTCATGCGGAAGGCCATGCGATCGGCAACCATTCGTTCGATCATCCCAACTTCTCGAAGCTGGGAATCGCGGGAATGAGGAAGCAGATTCGCGCCACCGAGGCTGCGCTGCAGAGCACGGTCGGGTTCGCGCCGCGGCTTATTCGCCCGCCGTACGGCGAGATCCGGCTGTCGCAGCTCGATTGGGCGCAGAAGATGGGCTACACCGTCGTGAATTGGGACGTCGATTCGTCGGACTGGCGGCAGCTCAGCGCCCCGCTTGTGTTCCGGAACGTGACAAGCGCGGTCCGGCCGGGCTCGATCATTCTGCTTCATGCGGGCGGAGGAACGGGGCAGAATCTGTACGGCACGGTCAAGGCGCTGCCGAAGCTGATCGAATGGCTGCGCGCAAGCGGCTACGAGCCGGTGACGCTGCCGGAGCTGCTCCAGCTCCCCGAGAGCAAGAGCGACTGAGACCGTATATTGGCGCGAAGCGGCATGAAGTGCGCGGATACCGAGTGCGGGGCGGAATTGTAGCGCGGCGGGCGGGATTTTATGCGAAGAATCACCTATAAGTTGAATCGTGCGGGAGGGGGGGGGCCGGGCATCTCGCCGGACTCGCCGATACAAGAAATTTATGTGAAATTTCACATTCGAGCGTCGCGATAACGGGCAGGTTGGACGATTCTATATGAAAAATAGCTTATATAGAGAAAATTCCGGCTTCAGTTGCCGCATATATGCTAAAAATCACATAAAATGCCGAGATAGCGGCTCATTCAAACCGATGAATGTGAAAAACCACATAAAATCGAGCAAAAGCCGGCGGATCAGAGGGCAAAAGCCGTCGGACCGGAGGTACGAACAGCGTGGGGTGGAACGGTCAGGGCGCGATGTCTCGACCGTCATCCTTATGCGAAAAACCGCTATGACAACCCGAACGGTTGTCCCCCCTGCGATACGGGCCAACGGAGCGGGAGAGGAGCGCCGCGCACAACGCCTAGAGATCAGCTTGCCAGGCATCCGGTACGCGGCACCTCCTCCCCCCGCGCGCCTTCTCCCCCGCACCTTTTCCCCCTCTGGAGGCATTAGGTCTCCTCTCCCGTTCGTTCAGGATCGGAAGGAGTGGGGAACACCCGGCGGCGGTCGGGGTGCGGCGAAGAGCCAAGAGGTTCCTGAGCCGCGGGGAGAAGAGGCATAAACGCGCAGAAGGGGGATAGCGGCCTTGTCTTTACCATAATATGGGAATTATCTGGCGAGGAGGCGGAGAGAAGAAGAGATAGCGCACGGCGGGATGAGAACGTTCGTTGGATCACCGATCGCGAACCCCGCCACTCCCCTCTGTCTCGCCTCACAGCGACAAAACCGACCGCGCCGGACCCGATCTGGATGTATGCTGAAGGCCAAACGGATTTTTTTGGTCGCGCTATTCCAGAATGTACAGCTTCACGTTCTGGAAGCCGAATTCCGAGACGTTCGCCGGCGTGTCCGGAATGAAGATGTCGATGCGGTTGCCGACGATGGCGCTGCCGGCGTCCGAGGCGGTGGCGATCATGCCGCCCGCGGGGAGCCCGGCGAAGTTGTAGCCGGCGATGTACACCTTCGTCCCGAGCGGGACGACCTTCGGGTCGACGGCGATGGTGCCGAGCTTCAGCGCGTTGCCGAAGTAGTCGACGGCTCCCCAAGGGTTCTCTTCGATGGAGGCGGAATAAGCGCTTGCCTTCATCGTAATCGCCTTGGAGTAGCCGAGGACGGCGCCGGATGCCGTCGTGACGGTGTTGGCTGCGGTCGACGTTGTCGCCGCGGCCTTCATCGTCGCTGCGGTTGTCGTCGTTGCCGCGGCCTTCGCTGCGCTCGCCGTCGTCGTCTTGGCTGCGGTGCCGGACGGGATCGCAATCTTAAGTCCCTTATAAATGTTGAGAGGGTCGATCTTCGGGTTCGCGTTCATCAGGGACGCCAGCGGGACGCCGAACTTCTTGGACAGCGTCCAGAAGGTGTCGTTGTCCGTTGCCGTATAGGTCGTTGCGGCGAAGGCGTTCATGGCGGGAAGCATCAGGGCTCCGCCGAGAGCGAGCGCGGCGGCCCGTCTTCCGAGCTTGTGCAGGTTCATGGATGAGTCCTCCTTGGCGCCCGGCCGGAATGGCACGGAATGGCAATGGTCCGGGCTGCTTCCATCCGAGGATACCATACCCTGTCCGCGCGGCGGAACTGGGAACTGCGCCCATTAGAGGACTTTAATCTGCCGCGGCCGTCCCGGCTCTCCCGAAGTAAGCGATCGTCTCCTCGATGAGGTACTTCGTCGAAGCGGTCATCCAGACGGGCTGACTGTAGATGAGGGAAGTCGTCCGCTTGGTCAGCTCGAACTCCGAGATCGGAATGACGAGAAGGCCGTTGTCCTCCATCAGCTCGGGGCGAATGTACGATCGCGGCAGCAGCGTGCCCGCGCGAAGCGGCGCGAGCAGGCGGATGATCGCCTCGAAGGAGTCGATCTCCATGCGCACGTCCGGCTTCAGTCCGTACCTCCTCAGCAGCTCGTCCGTCATCGTCCGGTACCAGGTGCCGGGGGAGAACAGGATCATCGGCATTCCGTTTAGGTTTTCCACCGGGAAGGGACTGCGCTCAATGGTATGAAAATGCAGCTTGGGAAGGACAAGCATCAACGTGTCTTCGAATAAGGGTATACTTGTAATGGAAGGATCGTCTTCGACCGAAGAGGCGACGATCCCGAAGTCGACCTTGCCCTCCTTGACCAGAGTCGCGATCTCGTGGGACTTGCCGGTGATGGCTTTGATCTCGATGTGCGGATGCTTCTCGGTCATGGAGGCAATCAGGCCGGGCAGCGTCGTCTGGAGCGTCGTCAGGCTGGCCCCGATTGTCGCGAGCGTCGTATCGACGGAACGATAGGCGTTCAGCTTCTGCAGATAGTCGGAATAGGAATGGCGAAGCTCGACTGCGAATTCATAGGTGATCTGGCCGGCGGGCGTCAGCTCAAGCCGCTTCCCGATGCGGCGGAACAGGTCGACGCCAAGCTCGCGCTCCATGCGCGCGATTCTCCGGGACAGCGCGGGCTGCGTGACGTTCAGTCGCTCGGCGGCACGGTTCAGGCTCGTATGTTCGACGACGGTGGCGAACAGCTTCATATCTTCCAGCATGGGGCTCCTCCTTCGCTTATGTTAATAAGTTATAAGAAGTAATAAGGAATTAGCAATTCCATTATAAGCGAAAATAGGTTAACCTAGAAAGCGTGACGAAATGGTGACGGTTGGACGCTTTATGGCCAAATTTGGACTTATAAGCGATCCAGGCGCGTCAACCGGACGGACTTGAAAGGAGCAAGCACAACGACATGAGCGGAAACTCGTTTTTACCCCGCAAGCTTCATTCGTTGCTCGGAGTCATCCCGTTGGGATTGTTCTTCATCGAGCACGCCCTGACGAACTACTCGGCATTCGAGGGGGGCAAGGAAGGCTTCCAGGACAGCGTGAGCGGGCTGCATGACCTGCCGCTGATCTTCTTCTTGGAGCTCTTCATGATCTGGCTGCCGATTCTGTTCCACGGCATCTATGGCCTGTACCTGGCCTTCACGTCGAATCTGAACGTCGGCCGCTTCAACTACGGGCGCAACTGGGCGTTTGCGCTTCAGCGGATTACCGGGGTGTTCACGTTTATTTTCGTCATCTGGCATATCTGGCAGACGCGGGTTCAAGTCGCCCTCGGCAATACGACGAACGAAGAGATCGGCCAGCACATGCACGACATCGTGACGCAGCCTGGCTTCTTTATTCTGTACTTCGTGGCGGTTCTCGCAGCGACCTTCCACTTCGCCAACGGCGTGTGGGCATTCCTCGTCAGTTGGGGAATCACGATCGGTCCGCGCGCCCAGAAGGTATCTTCGCGCATCTGCATGGGCATCTTCGTCATCGTTGCCGTTCTGTTCATCCTGTCGTTGTTCGCCTTCCGCAGCGATGAGTTCGCTTCGGCGTCCGCAGCCATCGACAGCTTGAGCCCGGCAATGCTCGGTTAAGAGGAGGAGTAGCAATGGCTAAAGGTAAAATCATCGTAGTCGGCGGCGGTCTCGCGGGACTTATGGCAACCGTCAAAGCGGCGGAAGCCGGCATGAGCGTCGACTTGTTCTCGCTTGTCCCGGTCAAGCGTTCCCACTCCGTGTGCGCGCAAGGCGGCATCAACGGAGCTGTCAATACGAAGGGCGAAGGCGACTCCCCTTGGGAGCACTTCGACGATACGGTATACGGGGGAGACTTCCTCGCGAATCAGCCGCCGGTCAAGGCGATGTGCGAAGCCGCTCCGGGCATCATCCACCTGATGGACCGGATGGGCGTCATGTTCAGCCGCACGCCGGAAGGCCTGCTTGACTTCCGCCGGTTCGGCGGCACGCAGTACCACCGCACGGCGTTCGCCGGCGCGACGACGGGCCAGCAATTGCTGTACGCGCTGGACGAGCAGGTTCGCCGCTGGGAAGCCGCAGGGCTCGTGCAGAAGTTCGAGCATTGGGAGTTCATGTCCGCGATCATCGACGACGACGGCATCTGCCGCGGCATCTCGACGCAGGACCTGCGCTCGATGGAAGTGAAGACGTTCCGCGGCGACGCGGTTATTCTTGCGACGGGCGGACCGGGCATCATCTTCGGCAAGACGACGAACTCCGTCATCAACACCGGCACGGCGGCGAGCGCGGTCTATCAGCAAGGCGTTCATTACGCGAACGGCGAGATGATCCAGATTCACCCGACGGCCATTCCGGGCGACGACAAGAACCGCCTGATGAGCGAATCGGCCCGCGGCGAAGGCGGACGCATCTGGACGTACAAGGACGGCAAGCCATGGTACTTCCTCGAAGAGAAGTATCCGGCGTACGGCAACCTCGTGCCGCGCGACATCGCGACCCGCGAGATCTTCGACGTGTGCGTCAACCAGAAGCTCGGCATCGACGGCGAGAACAAGGTTTTCCTCGACCTGTCGCATAAGGACCCGAAGGAGCTGGACGTCAAGCTCGGCGGCATCATCGAGATCTACGAGAAGTTCACGGGCGACGACCCGCGCAAAATTCCGATGAAGATTTTCCCGGCTGTTCACTACTCGATGGGTGGACTGTGGGTTGACTATAACCAGATGACGAACGTGCCGGGTCTGTTCGCCTGCGGCGAATGCGACTACCAATATCACGGCGCGAACCGTCTCGGCGCGAATTCCCTGCTCTCCGCCATCTTCGGCGGCATGGTGACGGGACCGAAGGCGATCGAATACGTCAAGGGCCTCAAGAAGTCCGCGGACGACGTATCGGAGAGCGTCTTCGCCCGCGAAGGCAAGAAGCAATCCGACAAGTACGAGTCCATCCTGAAGATGGACGGCACGGAGAACGCCTACGTGATCGCCAAGGAGCTCGGCGAGTGGATGACGAACAATATGACCGTCGTTCGCTACAACGACAAGCTTGAGCAGACGCTGGGCAAGATCAAGGAGCTCAAGCAGCGCTACACGAAGATCAACATCAACGACACCGCCCAGTGGAACAACGCGGGCGTCGCCTTCACGCGCCAACTGTGGAACATGCTCGAGCTGTCCGAGGCGATGACCAAGGGCGCCCTGCTGCGCGACGAGAGCCGCGGAGCCCACTACAAGCCGGATTTCCCGGAACGCAACGATGAAGACTTCCTCAAGACGACCTTGGCGAAGTGGACGAAGGAAGGGCCGGAGATCTCCTACGAGGAAGTAGACGTCTCCCTGATCAAGCCGCGCAAGCGCGACTACACGACGAACAAGCACTGAGGAGGAGGGGGAAAAGATGGCTGAAACGGCTACGGCAACGGCTACTGCGAAGCGTACAGTCAAGTTTATCATTACCCGTCGGGCGACGCCGGATTCCGAACCTTATACCGAAGAGTTCGATATTCCGTACCGCCCGAACATGAACGTCATCAGCGCGCTGATGGAGATCCAGCGCAATCCGGTCAAGGCCGACGGCGCGAAGACGACTCCGGTCGTCTGGGAATCGAACTGCCTCGAGGAAGTGTGCGGCGCCTGCTCGATGGTCATCAACGGCAAGCCGCGTCAGGCTTGCTCGGCGCTGATCGACAACCTGGAGCAGCCGGTCCGCATCGCGCCGATGACGACGTTCCCGGTTGTCCGCGACCTCGTCGTCAACCGCCAGCGCATGTTCAACGCGCTGAAGCGCGTCAAGGCGTGGATTCCGATCGACGGCACGTACGACCTCGGCCCCGGCCCGCGCATGGCGGAATCGAAGCGCCAATGGGCATACGAGTTGTCCAAGTGCATGACGTGCGGCGTCTGCCTTGAGGCGTGCCCGAACGTCAACGACCGTTCGAGCTTCATCGGCCCGGCGCCGATCTCGCAGGTGCGCCTGTTCAACGCCCACCCGACGGGCGAGATGAACGCCCACGAGCGCCTCGACGCGCTCATGACCGATGGCGGCATCGAAGGCTGCGGCAACTCGCAGAACTGCGTGCGCTCCTGCCCGAAGGGCATCCCGCTGACGACCTCGATCGCGGCGATCAACAAGGACACGACCAAGCACATGTTCAAGAAGTGGCTTGGCATGTAACATTGCATTCGCACAAAACCCGTTCGGCCGCTGGCCGGGCGGGTTTTGGCGGCTTGTGGGCGCGGGATAGGGCGAGAGCGCGAAGAATCCCGCCTAGCGTCCCGCCCCTCGTGCCGATCTGGGTGCCAGCAAACGATGGATGGTAGGAACGAGAGAGACGTGGAAGCGGAAGTAGCGAGGAACCAGGAAGTGGAGAACAAGGTTACTGGTGGGAGAGGAAGCGAGAGGAAGCAGCAGAGTGCGGCGGGGACAGGAACGGTATTCGGTGGAAGAGGTGCGGAAGCGGCGAGGAACGAGGGAGTGGAGAGCGAGCGTTACGGGCGGGAGGAGGGGGCGAGCGGAGGAGGGGGAACGAAGCTGCCCGCAACAAATTCCAGCGAAAGCATTGTGTTCCTGATATCCTCTTGTTATCATTGATAATGATTATCAATAATATTATTGCGAGAGGTGACCGTTACGGAACCACAAACGCAAACGCACAAGCAAACGCAAGCCAAACCCGATGCTGCCGCAAAGGCCAATGCGACAAATGCTGCCGCATCTACGGCCAACGCGTCTGAGGCCAACGCGACAAAGCCCAACGCGTTCGAGGCCAGCACCTCCAGGGCCAACGCGACAAAGCCCAACGCATCCGAGGCCAGCACCTCCAAGGCTGACGCTTCCAACGCCGGCACCCCCAAGGCCAAGCGGGCGAAGCCGCCGTCCCCGATGGCGCGCCTGAAGCCATTCCTGCTTAAGCGGAAGGCCGCGCTCGCGGGCTCGATCGCGACGGGGGTTATCGCTACCCTGATGGGGCTTGTTCCTTATTGGGTGATTTACCGAATCGGCGTGGGGCTTGTCGACGGCAGTCTGCTGGACGATCAAGCGCAACTGACCACGCTCGCCGCCACGGCGTTGGTGGCGATTGTGCTCAAAGGACTGCTGACGGCCTTGTCGACGAATTGGACGCACCGCGTCGCTTACGATGTCGTGTACGAGGTTCGCATGGCGTTGGCCGATAAGCTGGCGAGGCTGCCGCTCGGCTACTTCGACCGGACGGACAGCGGCAGAATCAAGCATACGCTGAACGAGGATGTGGAGCAGCTTGAGGAAGGCATCGCCCACCTGCTTCCCGATCTGACGGCCAGCACGGCGCTGCCGATTCTGTCCTTCGCGATCATGTTCGCGATGGATTGGCGGATGGGGCTGGCGGTGCTCGCCTTCATCGCCGTCACGGTGGGCGGCTATGCGGTGGTCATGACCTTCCTGAAGCCGCTGCAAGCCGGATTCGGTCCGGCGGGAGCGGCGGTCAGCAGCGCGATTCTGACGTATGTGTACGGCATGAAGGTCATTCGCGCTTTCTCCCGGACCGAGCTGGCGTTCGGGACGTATGCGGAGGCGGTCCGCCGCTTCTCGGACACTTCCTCCGAGATCGAGAGAAAGGGGATGCCGTTCAAGACGATCGCGGTGGTGCTCTCGCGGACGGCGCTGCTCATTGTCGTTCCGTCCGGCGTATGGCTCATCGCTCGCGAGCAGATGACGATTCCCGTGCTTGTTTTCTTTATTCTTATGTCCTTGGGCGTGGGCGCCGCTCTGTTCAAGATGCTGCGTTCCAGCGGCATGACGGCGTTCCGGCTGGCCGCAGCGCTCAAAGGCGTCAGCAAAATGCTCGAAGAAAAAGAGATGGCCGCAGCCGAGCAAGCTCAGTCGCCGAAGGATGCGAGCATTCGCTTGCACAACGTCACCTTCGCCTATGACAAGCAAACGGTGCTCAGCGATGTGTCGCTATCCATTCCCGCCGGAACGATGACCGCGCTGGTCGGGCCCTCCGGCGCAGGCAAAACGACGATCGCCCGGCTGCTCCCCCGCTTCTGGGACACGGACAGCGGCAGCGTGACGATCGGCGGCGTCGATGTGCGGGAGATGAACGAGGAACGGCTGCTGTCGTTTGTATCGTTTGTTTTCCAGGAGGCGTATCTGTTCCGGGGAACGGTCATGGACAACATTCGGCTCGGCAAGCCCGACGCTTCGGACGAGGAGGTCATGGTCGCAGCCCGACGCGCCGGCTGCAACGAGTTCATCGAGCAGTTGCCGCAAGGCTATCGCACGATGATCGGCGAAGGAGGAATGACGCTCAGCGGGGGGCAGCGGCAGCGGATCAGCCTCGTGCGCGCCGTGCTCAAGGATTCTCCGATTATTGTGCTCGACGAGGCGACGGCGCTTGTCGATCCGGAGAACGAAGCCCGCATTCAGGATGCGATTGCAGGGTTGCTTCATCCGGCTACCGGCGAACCGAAGACGGTTGTGGCGATCGCTCACCGGCTGGGAACCGTCATTCACGCCGATCAGATCGTTGTTATGGACCAAGGCCGCGTGACGGCAGCCGGGACACACGACGAGCTGCTGCAGACCAGCGAGCTGTATCGCCGCATGTGGGAATCGTACGAGGCCGGTACGGAGGACCTGGAGGAGGAGCGGCTCGTTCCCGACGCGGAACGCACGGAGCGCAGGCCGGCGGCAACGGCGGTTGCGCAACCGCAGGACACGAGCACGGCATCGGCGGGCAAGGGACAATCCGGCAAGCCGGAAGCGGACGATCCTCACCGCCGTCTGGAACAGATGTCCTCCTTGCAGCAATCGCTGCTGCTGGCCGGGGAGAAGGGGAACAAGCTGAAGGGGGCGCTCGTATTTTCGTTTTTCGAGAATATTTTCGCCGCGCTTGGGTCCATCGCCGTAATCGTTGTTCTGCATGAGCTGCTCGCCGGACACACGGACAAGGCATGGCAAGCGGTCGGCTGGATGGCGCTCATGTTCGTCGGGCAGGGGCTGTTCTACTATCTGACGAATCGGTGGAGCTTCCCGCTGTTCGGCCATTACTTGACGCACATTCGGCTGTATCTGGGAGATCGGCTGCGCAAGGTTCCTTACGGCTTCTTCTTGCAAAAAGACGCTTCCGTGCTGGAATCGAGAGTGAAGACGGATGCGGGCAGTTACATCTACGTGCCGTCGATTGTCGTCGGCCTGATCAAAGCGTTTGTCATTCCGCCGCTCATTCTTCTCGCCATGCTGTGGATCGATTGGCGGCTTGCGCTGGTGTCGCTGGTCGGCGTTCCGCTAAGCGTTATCTCCGCAGGGCTGGCGGAGCGGAAGCTCAAGCTGATTATGCAGAAGCTGTCCGTCGCGCGCCAGGCGGCGAATAGCCGGATTCTGGAGTATATTCGCGGCATCGCCGTCATCCGCTCCTTCGGCCTCGCAGGCAGCCGGATGAGGAGCTACGACGAGACGATTCGCGAATACAGGGATGCCAGCATCGCGATCAATCGGGAATTGACGCCTTACACGGCGATCTACAATGTCGCGTTCGAGCTCGGATTGTCGCTGGTGCTCCTCGTCGGCGGGATCTTCGTGGGACAGGGAACGCTGGAGCCGTCCGGCTTCCTCGTCTTCCTCGTGCTTGCGATCTGCTTCTACGAGCCGCTGCCGCTTATGGATTACGCCATGTTCAAGCGGATGTTCGCGACGACGGTAGGCCATATGAACGATATTATCCAGGCCGAGGACATGGCGGTGCTGCCGTCCGCCGCTCAGGCTGGCCGCGGCAACGAGATCGCATTCCGCGATGTGACCTTCGCGTATGACGACAAGCCCGTTCTCAACGGATTGAACCTGGTCATCCCGGAGAAGGGAACGACGGCGCTTGTCGGCCCTTCGGGCGGAGGCAAGACGACGATGCTGCATCTGATCGCGCGCTTCTGGGATGTGCAGCAGGGCTCGGTGACGATCGGAGGCGCGGACGTGCGCAGCATGAGCTCGGACGAGTTGATGCGGAAGCTCGCATTTGTTTTCCAGGATGTGTATCTGTTCAACGATACGGTCGCGAACAACATCCGCTACGGCAATCCGGATGCGAGCATGGAGCAGGTCATCGAGGCGGCCCGCAAGGCGCGGTGCCACGACTTCGTCACGGAGCTGCCGGACGGCTACGAGACGAAGGTCGGCGAAGGCGGCGGGCTGCTGTCGGGCGGCCAGCGGCAGCGCATCTCGATTGCGCGCGCGATTCTGAAGGAGGCGCCGATCATCCTGCTGGACGAAGCGACCGCCAGCGTCGATCCGGACAACGAGCGCTACATTCAGGAAGCGTTCGAGGAGCTGGCGCGCGATCGGACGGTCGTGATCATCGCCCACCGGCTGCACACGGTGCGCCGTGCCGATCAGATCGTTGTGATCGACGAAGGCAGGGCGGTGCAGGCCGGCACGCACAAGGAGCTGCTCGCAAGCGGAGGGATTTACCGCCGCTTCTGGGAGGAGCGCCGCAGAGCCCAAGGCTGGGTGCTGCGCAGAGCCGCCGAAGAGGCGAGCTTATAGAAGGAGCAGAGATCGCCCCTCGTTCGGCCAACTAAGCCGGGCGGGGGGCGATTGCGCTTGTGCTTGGAGCTTCCGACCGAACCTCCGAACCCGTCAGCCACTGGCTTTTATATGAACAACATTCGCACAGTCCGATAACGGATCATTTGGGCGATTGCCTCCCCATCCAAGCCGACGAATGTAAAAAAACATATAAAATTACAGAGGTTCGGATATTCTCCATCCACCGCGTAATCGTCAGGGCCGGTCGTACCAACGATTTTCCCCGACGGTTGGGTTGGCAGGGAATGTTCTGTATAATAAATGGCGACAGATGATGGCGATACGAATCGGGAGTTGGAGGGACAAGATTGGCACAGCTCTATTACAAATACGGGACGATGAACAGCGGCAAATCGTTCGAGATCATCAAGGTCGCCCACAATTACGAGGAGCAGGGCAAGCAGGTGCTTCTGTTCTCGCCGGCCATCGACACGAGGGACGGAGCCGACCAGATCGGCTCGCGCGTCGGCATGACGAGGAAGGCGATTCCGGTGGACGAAGCCACCGACATCTTCGAATGCGTGCAGCGGCACACCGGCCCTGATCGGCGAATCTATTGCGTGCTGATCGACGAAGCGCAATTCCTCACGAAGCAGCACGTGGTGGAGTTGACGCGAATCGTGGATGAGCTCGGTATCCCAGTCATGGCGTTCGGGCTGAAGAACGACTTTCAGAACAATCTTTTCGAAGGCAGCTATAACCTGCTCGTCTATGCGGACAAGATCGAGGAAGTGAAGACGATCTGCTGGTACTGCGACCGGAAAGCGACGATGGTCATTCGCTACAAGGACGGAGTGCCGATCAACGAGGGGGACCAGATCCAGATCGGCGGGAACGAGGACTACAAGCCCGTCTGCCGAAGATGCTACCAGGCCGCCTTCAAGTCGAAGTCGTAATCATCGGGATGAGGTTGCGCAGGAGGCGGCGAGAGCGGATGCGCGATGGCGATCCGAAGCGCCGCCCCCAGAGATTTGAGCGTTGAATTGTTGCGACTCCAGGTGGAATCGCTTCCACAAAATGGTGCGGAGGCTCGATCCATCTCGCATCGCTAGGCAATCTTTCGGTTGACCTATCTCGGATTGAGATGATATCGATAGGAATTGATTATTTTTATCATGGCGCAGGATATACTATAATTTCAAGTGATATGAGAATCGACAACTTAACCTTACTAACTAATTAGTTTACTGAGGGGTAGGACAATGCCAACTGAAGAGCGTGACTTGCCGTTTAACTGGCAAACGTATTATGGGCAGAATTTGGGCTACATCCAAGAGCAATACGAACTTTACTTGACGAACCCGGAATCCGTGTCCCAGGAGTATCGTGAGCTGTTCGCCACAAGAGGAGCGCCTCCTCTTCTTGAGCATGCTTCCGGAGCCGCGCCCGCAGCGCCGTCCGCCGGATTGAGTGCCCGGCAGTTGAAGCATGCCGTAGACGCAGGCAAGCTCGTCTGGAATATTCGTACTTACGGCCATCTGGCCGCCGATATCGATCCGCTCGGCATCGACGGGAAGCCGAGCATGAAGGTGCTCGAGCCGGACACGTACGGCTTGAAGCAAGAGGATCTGGCCGCTCTGCCGGCAAGCCTCGTCTGGGAAGAAGCTCCCGCAGAGGTGCGGAACGGCTGGGACGCGATCGCCAAGCTGCGCGAGGTGTATTCCGGTCCGATCGCTTACGAGTTCGGCCACGTGCATGACGAAGCGGAGCGCCAGTGGCTGAACGATTATGCCGAGAAGCTCGTTCCGACGCAGTCGCTTAACGCGGAAGAGCGCGGCAAGCTCGTGAAGCGTCTGCTCGAAGCCGAGCAGTTCGAAGACTTCCTGCAGCGGACGTTCGTCGGGGCGAAGCGCTTCTCCGTCGAAGGCAACGACGCGCTTATCGCCCTCGTCGACGAGATCGTTCACGAGCTGACGAACGCGGGCGTCGGCCAGATCACGATGGGCATGGCCCACCGCGGCCGCCTGAACGTGCTCGCCCACGTGCTCGAGAAGCCTTACACAAAGATTTTCTCGGAGTTCTATCATTCCACGAATAAGGCCGTCGTTCCGGCGGAAGGCTCCATCGGCATGAACTACGGCTGGTCGGGCGACGTGAAGTACCATCTGGGCGCCAACCGTTCGATCAAGACCGGCGAGACGGCCGTTACGCGCGTCACGCTGGCGAATAACCCGAGCCATCTGGAATATGTCAATCCGGTTGTGCAAGGCTTCGCAAGGGCGGCTCAAGAGAATCGCTCCAAGACGGGCTACCCGGTCCGCAACGAGGATCTGGCCGCCTCCATCGTCATTCACGGCGATGCGGCGTTCCCGGGCGAAGGCATCGTGACGGAGACGATGAACCTCGGCCAACTGAACGGCTACCGCATCGGCGGCTCGATTCACATCATCGCGAACAACAAGATCGGGTTCACGACGGAGAGCTTCGATTCCCGTTCGACCCATTATGCGAGCGATCCGGCCAAGGGTTACGAGATTCCGATTATCCACGTCAATGCGGACGAACCGGAAGCGGTCATCGCTGCCGCCCGCATGGCGAGCGAATACAGAAGATTGTTCAAGAAGGACTTCCTGATCGACCTGATCGGTTATCGCCGGTACGGCCATAATGAGACGGACGATCCGGAATCGACGCAGCCGCTTATCTACAAGAAGGTCAAGGCTCACCCGACGGTCAGCCGTCTGTACGCCGACAAGCTGATCGCCAAGGGCCGGTTCAGCGAGGAAGAGTACGGCCGCATCAAGAACGAGGTCGTCGATCGCTTGAAGGCTGCATACGAAGAGATGAAGAAGAGCGAGACCCAAGAGGCCGTTCACCAGACTCCGGAGGCGTCGCAGCAAGCGAAGGCGGTCGAGACGGGCGTCGATCTGAAGACGCTTCGCGAGATCAATTCGGAGCTGCTGAACTGGCCGAAGGACTTCACCGTCTATCCGAAGCTGCAGCGCATCCTCGAGCGCCGCGCGAACGCGATGAACGACGGAGAGAAGCTCGACTGGGGCCATGCGGAGACGCTGGCGTTCGCCTCCATTCTGGCGGACGGCACGCCGATCCGGATTACCGGTCAGGACGCGGAACGCGCGACGTTCGCCTTCCGGAACCTGGTGCTGCACGATCCGAACACGGGCTCGACGTATTGCCCGCTGCATCACCTGCCGCAGGCGAAGGCATCGTTCGCGATCCACAACAGCGCGCTGTCCGAAGCGGCCGTTCTCGGCTTCGAATACGGCTATAACGTGTTCGCTCCGGAGACGATGGTCATCTGGGAAGCGCAATACGGCGACTTCAGCAATGTCGCGCAGGTGCTGATCGATCAGTTCATCTCCTCCGGCCGCACGAAGTGGTCCGAGAAGTCCGGTCTGATCATGCTGCTGCCTCACGGCTACGAAGGCGCGGGCCCGGAGCATTCCAGCGCTCGTCTGGAGAGATACTTGCAACTGTGCGCCGAAGAGAATTGGACGGTTGCGAACCTGTCCAGCTCCGCGCAGTACTTCCACCTGCTTCGCCGTCAGGCGAGCATGCTCGGAACGGAAGACGTGCGGCCGCTCGTGCTCGTCTCGCCGAAGAGCCTGGTGCGCAATCCGCGCGCCGCATCCTCTCCGGCAGAGCTTGAGAAGGGCTCGTTCCAGCTGATCGTCCAGCAGCCGGGACTCGGCGGCAAGGCCGATCGCGTCGAACGCCTCGTCCTCTGCTCCGGCAAGGTAGCGATCGATCTCGAGGATGCCCTCGAGAAGGAGAAAGAGAACAATATGGACTGGCTGCACATCGTTCGCGTCGAGCAGCTCTATCCGTTCCCGGCCCAAGAGATTGCGGCCGTGCTGGCACGCTTCCCGAACCTGAAGGAGATCGTATGGGTTCAGGAAGAGCCGCGCAACATGGGTTCCTGGAGCTTCGCCGAGCCGCGCGTTCGCGAGCTCGCGCCGGCCGGCGTCGAAGTGCGCTATATCGGACGTCCGGACCGTTCGAGTCCGGCTACGGGCTTCCAGCAAATTCACGTTCTCGAGCAGCAATTCATCCTACACCAATCGCTAAAGCCGAGTCCGACTTTGGCTCATAACCTGGGGAGGTAACAGCAGTGCAAGATATTATTGTTCCAGCAATGGGCGAATCGATTACCGAAGGAACGATTGCCAGATGGGCAGTGAAGGTCGGCGACTCGGTGAAGCAGGGCGACCTGCTTCTCGAGCTCGAGACCGATAAAGTCAACCTGGAGATCAGCGCCGAAGCAGACGGCGTGATCGCCGAGATCATCAGCAACGAGGGCGACACGGTCCGCATCGGCGAAGCCGTCGGCCGCATCGGCGAAGGCGGCGGAGCTGCGGCACCTGCTCCGGCAGCATCCGCCCCGGCGGCATCCGCGCCAGCCGCAGCGCCGGTAGCAGCATCGGCTCCGGCGGCAGTCGCAACGGCTGCGGCCCCTGCCTCCGCTCCGGCAGCGGCGGCCAACCCGGCTACGCTCGGGTCGCCTTCCGCCCGCAAGAACGCTCGCGAGCAAGGCATCGACCTGAGCGCGGCTCCAGCGACGGCGACGGCGGCCCCTGCTGCGGCAGCCGCCTCGGCTCCGGCAGCAGTGCCGGCCCCAGCGGCGCCGGCGTTCACGTCGAACAAGCCGCATGAGCGCAAAAAGATGTCCCGCCGCCGCGCGACGATCGCGAACCGTCTCGTTCAAGCCCAGCACACGGCCGCCATGCTGACGACGTTCAACGAAGTCGACATGACTGCGATCATGGACGTGCGCAAGCGCCGCAAGGACTCCTTCAAGGAGAAGAACGAAGTCAACCTCGGCTTTATGTCGTTCTTCACGAAGGCCGTCGTCGGCGCGCTGAAGAAGTTCCCGCTGCTGAACGCGGAGATCGACGGCGAAGACATCATCGCCAAGAAGTACTACGACATCGGCATCGCCGTGTCCGCCAAGGAAGGCCTCGTCGTTCCGGTTGTGCGCGACGCGGACAAGCTGGGCTTCGCCGAGATTGAGCGCTCGATCGTCGATCTGGCCGGCAAGGCTCGCTCCAACACGCTGGCGCTGTCCGACCTGCAAGGCGGCACGTTCACGATCACGAACGGCGGCACATTCGGCTCCCTGCTGTCGACGCCGATCCTGAACGCTCCTCAAGTGGGCATTCTGGGCATGCACAAGATCCAATACCGTCCGGTTGCGATCAACAACAACACGGAAGTCGCGATCCGTCCGATGATGTACATCGCGCTCTCCTACGACCACCGCATCGTCGATGGCGCGGAAGCCGTGCAATTCCTCGTCAAGGTCAAGGAGCTGCTCGAAGATCCGGAGACCCTTCTGCTCGAAGGCTGATCCTCCGGGCTGTCATGTCATCCTCAGCCACCTCGCCAAAGCCGTCTCTCAAGGTCGCAAGACCTTCGGAGGCGGCTTTTGGCGCGCTTATCGGGAGGGTCTGGTGCCGTGGCTGCCGATAGCTGCCGGGAATTTATGCGAAATTTCACATTGGCGCGTCCTGGTAACGGGTCTTTTGCGTGATTTTATGCGAAAAACCACATACATAAGGAGTATTCCGACCCGAACGGCCCTCATATATGCTAAAAATCATATAAAACACCTCGATCCATCCGGAAAACGCGCCGGCGAATACGAAAAATCACATAAATCGCCCCAATCACACTAATCGCCCCAACCTCGCCATTCTCGCCAACCGCCCAACCGCCCAACCGCCCAACCGCCCAACCGCCCAACCGCCCAACCGCCCAACCGCCCAACATCCCAACATCCCAACATCTCCAATCCCCTAAATCCCGCCAACCGTCCCAATCCCCAAAACCATTTCCGCCGTTCGCAAGTCTAATGAATGTGAGGGGAGGGCCAGCATGACGATCGAGGAGCAAGTACGGGCGGCGCAGCGCGGCGACGATCAGGCGTTCTACGGGTTGATTCACGCCGAGAGGCAGCGACTCTTCCGCATCGCCTGCACCTATCTGAAGAACGAAGAGGACGCCGTCGAAGCGATCCAGGAGACAACGTACCGCGCTTATCTGAAGCTGGGCAAGCTGAGGGAGCCGCGTTTTTTCCACACGTGGTTGATTCGAATCCTGATTCATTACTGCCTCGACGAACGCAAGCGCAGAAGGCGGATGCTGCCCGTGGACGAGGTTCCGGAGCGATTGTCGCGCGAAGTCGACCTGGCGGGCCGGATCGGGCTCGGAATGGAGATCGACAACCTGAAGCCGAAGCTAAGGCACGTGATCCTGCTGAAGTACTACGAGGACATGACGCTGAGCGAGATCTCGCGCCTGCTGGAGAAGCCGGAGGGGACGGTCAAGACATGGCTGCACCAGGCTCTGAAGCAGTTAAGGGCCGCATGCGGGGGAGAAGGGGGAGAAGAACATGCCTAAGGAGGAAAAGGAGGAGCTCGGGCGGATCGAAGAGACGGGTTCGGCGGAAGAGTTGCAGCGCGGGAAGGCGTCTGACGCAAAGTCGTCGCTGGACGCGAGAATGGGCGAGGCGATTCGGGCCGGCATCGAGGCCGGCGTCGCCGAACGGGCGCGCCGCCGCAGACGGTCGGCGAAGCGCTGGATCACGCTGGCGTCGGCCTGTATGCTCATGCTAGTCTGCCTGTTCTCGATCCGCGTCTCTCCCGTGTTCGCCGCGATGCTGCGGGATATTCCCGGATTGGAGCGGTTCGTGGAGCTGATCGAGAACGGAGACCGGGGCATTCGCCTGGCGGTGGAGAACGACGATTATCAGTCGATCGGGGCAACCGATGAGATAGACGGAATGAGCGTAACTGTTCAAGGCATCTTGGTGGACGAGTCTCGTATGGTGATTTTCTACGAATGGCGCAATCGTGCGGACCAGACCCCGCTGGAGATGGGAGATGTCTGGCTCGAGGACGAGCAAGGGGAGAAGCTGAGCGTCGGATACGGATACGGCCGCGGCGATCCGGTCCGGGAGGACGGCAACAATATCGTCTCCGGCAACATAGATGTCTGGCAGAATTCGAACGATTCGCGCTGGCCCGAGCACGTGACGCTGCATATGCGTCTGCACCTGAAGCCGGAAGATCAGGGAATGACCAACGTGGAAGAGGCGGGAGAAGAGAGCCGGACGGAGACCGGAGAAGAGCTCCTGTTCCAGGTAGGCTTCCCCATTGATCCCGCGACATACGTTGACAAGAAGAGAGTCATTCCCATCAAGGAGACCATCTCCCCGCAGAATCAGTCCATTACGTTCGAGAAGGCGGTCATCTCGCCGCTGCGCGTGGCCGTCTACCTGTCGTTCGACCCGGCCAACACGATGCAGGTGTTCGACCCGGGCGATATGCGGCTCGTCGACGACCAGGGCGAGGAATGGAAGAGCACGGGCGGCTGGAACGACACCGATCAGCCGATTCTGTTCTTCGAGAGCAATTATTATCGCACGCCCAAGAGCTTGACCCTGGAGGGGAGCTGGTTCCGGGCGCTGGACAAGAGCAAGCTGGACGTCCAGATCGACCTGGACGCCCTGAGAATCGTTCAAGCTCCCGACGACAAGCTGAGCATGGGCGGGGTCAAACGAACAAGCGAAGGAGTAAAGCTGACCCTGGCGCTGAAGGGGATCGCTGCGGACGACATGATGTCTTATTCGTTCTTCGACTCCGGCTACACGGATGCCTCGGGAGCCGCATTCTCGTTCGACGCCTCGGGAGGCTGGACGAACAATGTCGACGGGCAGGCCGGCAGCGAGCAGGGGATGTACTTCATGCTGGAGGATAAGCCATATGTGCAGCCGCTAACCTTCAAGCTGTTCACGTACCCTTCGTATTTGCGCCAGGAGTATCGATTGAGGTTGTGGTAGGTTTTTCTCCCGTACGGTTTACGACTTCGCGCTTGCCAGCGCTTCCTTCGCCTGCTGGTCGTACGACTCCATGTACTCCTCGAGCGTCAGCCCCGAGTCGTAGACGGCATCGGCGATGTCCTGGCCGACGTAGCGGACGTGCCAAGGCTCGTACGTGTAGCCGGTAATGTCCTGCAAGCCTTCCGGATAGCGGATGATGAAGCCGTGCTCATGCGCGTGCTTCGCCAGCCACTTGCCTTCCTTCGTGTCGCCGAACTTCGTCTCCAGCTCGTAGTTCGCGCTTGAGCTGGAGACGTCCATCGCCAGGCCCGTCTGATGCTCGCTCTGTCCCGGATGCGCGCTCGTCTGATTCGCCACGTCGGCGCCCTTCAGCTCGGCGTTGCGGTCGAAGATGGACTTCTGCGTCGCGTAGGAGCGATAGCCGGAGACGGCCTTCAGCGTAATGCCGTCCTTCTTCGCCGCTGCGAACAGCTCCTCCAAGGCGCCTGCGGCAACCTTGCGCATCTGCTTCTTCGGCGAATCGCCCGAGAACGAGAATTCCACATTCGGACCGACGAGATCTTCCGGGATATAGGTGGAGGGCAGGTTCCTCTTCTTGTTGACGAGCACGAGCAGGCTGTCCGAATTCGTGATGACCGCCAGCCCGTCCTCGTTCTTCTTGGTCGTGACGGCCGGCGCGTTCTGCAGCAGCATCGCCGTGAGCGCGTCAGGCTCCTCGGAAGGGGGGGCCGGCGGCGTCGAAGCGGGAGAGCTTGTCCCTTCCTCCGAATCGTCGGACGGAGCCGCGGAGGCGGGAGCGGAAGCCTCGGGAGACGACTGTGCGGGAGTCTGCGATGCGGAAGCCGATGGAGAAGACGGCGCGGAAGCGCTCGGCTCCAAGGAAGCGGAAGAACCCTTCTGCGCCCATACGTCCCATTCCCCGATCTGCGTGAATCCCCAGATAAGAACGCCGGCGGCGACGACGGCGGTGAGCAGCTTTGCTTTGGTACCCAATGTGATCGAACTCCTCTCTGTATCTATTAAGACGATGCGCGGCGTGCAGAAGTTTCGTAGATATTGTCGATTTATCATGGCAATGCTTGTCGAATGCGCGGTCCGGGTTGGAATCAAGCAAGTTTTTGTCGGAAAACTTGGTTGACCGAGAAGGAAACGAGCTGTTTATTGTCAAATACAAAGGAGATGAATGGAGAAAGGTGGAGTTGGCAGAATGCGAAGTCAGAGGGGGCTCCGCTCTCTACGGGTACAAGTGCTGATCCTCATGCTGATCGTCCTTATGCTTCCCTTGGGCGTGCTGGGGTATTATTACTATTCGACATTAAGCTCGGATCTGGGGCGGATCGAACGTTCCCACGCGCTGGACGTAAGCGGTTCCGCGCATATGCTGCTGGACCAGCTTGGCGAGCAGTTGTCGAGCAGCGTCATCACGAACGCGAACTGGGAGGACGGGCGAGTCGCCTTCGAAGCGATGGACAGGGAATGGCTCGCGGAAAATATGGACGTCTCCGTCGGAATCATCCCGAACGTCGATTTTATGGCGGACTTTGAACTGGACGGAACGGTCATCAACTCGGTGGGAGACATCGCGGAATTCTCCGAGAAGCTGTCCGACGAGAGCCTTCTCGCCAAGGTGACGGAGCAGGAGGACGTGTTCGGAATGGTGGACACGTCCGAGGGCTTGGCGATCGTCGCGCTCTCCCTTGTCACGGACGAGGAACGCTCCAAGCCTCCGGCCGGCATTCTGATGTTCGGCCGCCTGCTGGATGAGGAAGCGCTCTCCGGAATCGGCGAGCTGATCAACGGGGAGCTGGCGCTGCGTTCGGCGAGCGGGCAGTTCCTGACGACGGACGCGGCGCTGCTGGCCGATCCGGGCGCGCCGCTCGAAGCCGGGCAGCCGAAGTTCCGCTCGCTGAAGCGGGAGGGGACCGGCTACAGCGAGGTGCGCTCGAAGCACGAGGGACTCTCCGGCAGCCAGATCGCCGATGCGTACGTGCTGCTTCCGGCGGAAGCGAGCACGACCGTGCGTTCGGAGATGATTCGCCTCAGCCTGGTGGCCGGCATCGCAGCGATCGCGCTGATCGTTCTGATCTCGTACATCCTGCGCCGGCGGGTCATCGTGCCGCTGACGCGGTTCGAGCGGTTCCTTGGCGAAGTAACGGACGGGAACCTGCAGGGCGTACTGCAGCAGGGCGATCTGGCGCGCCGGGATGAGATCGGTTCCATCGCCCGCTCCTTGCGGGAGATGGTCACTCAGCTCAAGGGCATCGTGGCCGGAATTCGCGAGACGGCATCCGTCGCCTCGTCGACGGCGAACACGCTGTCTTCGGAGGCGGAGAGGGCTGCGGAAGGAGCGAACCGGATCGCGGAATCGATCCAGGAGGTTGCGGCCGGCGCCGAGTCGCAGAAGGAAGGCATGAATCGCGGTGCCGAGGTGACTCGCGGCATTCTGGACGGAATTCTGATGATCGGCGAGAGAACGTCGTCGATCGCGGACACGGCCGAAGCGGCGAAGCAGAAGGCCGACAGCGGCAACGGGACGATCGTCGGGGCGATCGGCCAGATGGGCAAAATCGCGGACACCGTCGATTCGTCCGTGCACGAGGTGAAGCTGCTCGTCGACCAGTCCGCCGATATCGGCAAGATGGCCGAGGCGATCTCCCAGATCGCGGCGAGGACGAACATCCTTGCGCTGAACGCGAACATCGAGGCGAGCCGCGCGGGCGAGCAGGGACGGGGCTTCTCCGTCGTCGCGGAGGAGATCCGCAAGCTCGCTCAGCAGTCCGACGCGACGGCCGCCGACATCGCCGTCAAGGTGGAGCACATCCGCGAGCGGATCGAGGCGGTCATGAGCCGGATCGACGAGGGCAACCGCGAAGTCCAGGGCGGTCTGCATCTGGTGAAGGAAGCGGGCGAGGCGTTCGAGCACATCCGCTCGGGCATCTCGGGCATCGGCGGCGAGCTGAAGGAGATGGCGGCGGCAGGGCAGGAGATCGGAGCGCAGACGGAAGAGCTGGCCGCGCTCGTGGAGCAGACGGAGGCGATCTCGGAGTCGAGCGCCGACCGCTCCCAGGACGTCGCCGAGATCGCCGACTCGCAATTCGGCGCCGTTCGCCGCGTCGCGAACGAGATGAGCGACCTGTCCCGGAGAATTCACGAGCTGGGGCTGGCGGTCAACCGCTTCAAGTGACGGCGATGGAGGCGGCGCGGCGGCGGCCCATTCGAGCTAGGGACGGCCGCTGCTGAAGCTGGTGAAGCCGCCAGCCGCCTATACTGCCGGATGCCGGGAATTTATGTGAAATTTCACATTCGAGCAGCGCGATAACGGGCCGTTTGAGCGATTGTATGTGAAAAATAACATACATAGAGAAAATTCCGGCCCGCGTTGCCGTATATATGCGAAAAACCACATAAAACGTCTCGATTCCCGCCAACTCTAAGCCAACGAATGTGAAAAACCGCATAAAAATCGTAACCCGCAGGCAGCACAGCGAGTGAAAATAAAAGGAACCGTCAGGGACAAGCGCCCTGACGGTTCCTTTTAAGACATGCTGCTACATCCACTTCTCGCCCCACGCTTGAATCGAATTGGTGACGCCTTCGAGATCCCGGCCTTTGTCGGTCAATTCGTATTCGATACGCACCGGCATCTCGGGATACACGGTACGTGTAATAATGCCATGCGATTCCAATTCCTTCATTCGATCGGTCAGCATCTTGTCGCTCATGTCGGGGATTTGCTCCTTGATGTCCTTGAATCGCTTCGGCCCGCCCATCATGACTCGGATGATAAGACCGGTCCACTTCTTGCCCAGCAGCTCTGCCGCGGATTCATACTTGGAGCACATCTTGGTATAGTCCATCGGACTCCCCCCTTTCTCTCAATATCATAGCATATACGTTGCAGAAAAGAAAGAAGATACTATAAAAAATAAAGTGGACAATGAGAGAGAAGGGCCTTAAAGAAACCGGAAGGAATCCGGTACAGCGTGAGCTGCACGAGAGCAGGCAGTTTAACTGCGCACACGGTCGGGATAGAGCGTCGATTGGAGGAAAAGAGTAACCAACTTGCGCATCTGAGCCGGACGGAGCGGCGAAGGGGAGAAGAAGGCAGTTTAACTGCGCACACGGTCGGGACGGAGCGTCGGATGGAGAAAGAGAGTAACCAACCTGCGCATCTGAGCCGGGAGGAGCGGCGAAGAGGAGAAGAAGGCAGTTTAACTGCGCACACGGTCGGGACGGAGCGTCGAAAGGAGGGGGGGGGGCTTTCCTGCTTCTCAGATCCGGACAAGCACCAGTCCGAGCATGAGGAAAGCGAACGCTCCCCACTGGAGGACGGTAAGCCGCTCGCGGTAGAGCAGCACGGAGCCCAGAGCGACAACGAGGCCGTTGGTGGCGAAGATGGGGGCGACCAGGTGCGAAGGGCCTTCGCCGAGCGCCGAAGCGTATAGCTGAAGGCCCCCATAGGAGCATACGCCGGCGACAAGCCCCCAGAGGAAGCCGGTGCGAGCGGGAGAGGCCCCCGCGCTTACATCCGCTCCCGCCCTTGACTTCGCCTTCGGTTCCGCCCTCGACCCCGCCCTCACGCTCGAACGCGACTCTGCGTCCGAACGAGAACCCGAAGCCTCCTTGCGCGAGCTAACGGCGAACCAGAGCCATGACAACAGATAACCCGACCACAGGACATTGGTGTTGTCGAGTCCCAGCGCGTCCGTCACCTTCAAGCCGCCGTTACGGAAGAAAAACAGCAGCATAGCAAGCAGAACGAGGCCGTACCAGCGGCTGCTCTTCACGGCGTACGAGCCCTCGTTGCGGATCGCCAGCAGCACCGCGAAGAGCAGGCAGACGACGCCGACGGCGGCGATCGGCTGGAGCGGCTCGCCGTACCAGATCGCGCCCATCGCGATGACGAGCAGGATGTTGGCGTTCGTCAGCGGCGACGTCAAGCTGGCGGGGCCGTAGTCGAGCGCCTTCATGAACAGCAGATTGCCCCAGGCGGAGCCGAGGCCGACGATCGCTCCGGCAATCCAGATCCGCCAGTCAAGCGGGGTCCAATGATGATTCAGCAGGGCTTGTCCCCAGAAGCCGAGAGTGCCGGCCGTATACAGCCCGAGAAGCAGCGAGCCGGCGGAACCGCTTCGCATCTGGCTGATCTTCATGAACAGGCCCGCCAGTCCGAAGACGAGGGCGCTGCCTATCGCGCTAAGAAACCATAACAACTTGCAACACCGCCCCGGCGGGAATAAGAAGGCCTGTTTTTGGTACAAGTCCGCTTTTGTTACACAATTGAAATATAGCTGTTACTCCGCTGTTGCACTCCTTGGCTACAATGTTCTCAAGACCCCCTTTTCATATTCTTGAGGAGCTCTTCCCGGCGAAGAGCTCTCTTTTTTTGTTTAGGGGGCGACAGTTGACCAATTATATGCGAAAAATCACATACAGTCGGAGGAAAAAGGGGCTGCGAGGTACAACGAATGTGAAAATTCACATACATGGCGGCAATTCCGGCTCGGAATGCCGGATGTATGCGAAAAATCACATAAAACGCCGAGATCCAGCGAAATCCGGGCCGACGAATGTGAAAAATCACATAAAATCGGACGGCTTGCCGGATCAGGGGGATGGTCGCATTCGCCCGCGCCAGGGGTGATCAGAGGGAATGGTCGCATCCGCCCGCGCCAGGGGTGATCAGAGGGAATGGTCGCATCCGCCCGCGCCCGCCCCGGCGATGTCACAGAGGAGCGACGATCTTCCGCTTCTCCTTGAAGTACACCCAGCGCGCGAAGCCGATCTCCTTCAGCCGCTTGCGGACGTCGTCCCATTCGTCGCCGACGCGGGACGGCTTGTGGGCGTCGGAGCCGAAGGTCACGTCCGCCCCGAAGTGCAGCGCACGCTCAAGGATGGCGTCCGACGGATACCAGCCGCCGACGTCCTTCGTCTTGCCGCTTGTGTTGATCTCGAGCGCGATATCGTTCGCCGCGACCGCCTGAAGCGCCTCGTCGATCTCGGCCTCCGCCCCGCGGATGTCCGAGAACGCGGGATAGTACGCCTTCATGGCGTCGATATGGCCGAGAACCTGGAACAGGCCGGTGTTCGCGGAGTCGCGGATCAGCTCGTAATAATGCCTTTTCTCAATGGTCTGCACGGCGGGCTCAAGGTTGTTCCAGCGGTTGCGGTTGAAGATGCTGATGCCTCTTGTCTGATGGACCGAGCCGATAATGTAATCGAACGGATACTTGGCGTATTCGCTGCGGTACAGCTCGATCGATTCCGGGAAATAATCGGATTCCACGCCGAGCAGCACGTCGATCTTGTCCTTGTAGCGCTCCTTCAGCTCGAGCACCTGGGCGATGTAATTCGGGAACTCGCTGCGGGCCATGGCGATTCCGGGGAAGGGCTGCTCCTCCGGATGCGCGAAGTAGGGAGAATGATCGGAGATGCCGATCGCGGTCATCCCGGCTTCGATCGCCGAACGGATGTAATCTTCGATGACGCCGTCTGCGTGGCCGCAGCGGTCATGGTGCGTGTGCAGGTCGAACTTGGCCATAGTGGCGCTTCCTCCTCGGCTTTTCCCAAATAAATTTACCTTAAAAGCTATTCGCTGCCGATAAACTGGTCTTCCGGCATTCCCTTGAGGTCGTTCAGGAATTGCCGCATGGCGCTGTTCTTGTAGCGGCCGGACTTCGTGATGACGCCGACCGGGTGCGCGACCTCAAGCTCGGTGACGGGAATCATCTTAAGCGTGCCGTTGCGCACTTCGCTTGCGATCGACAGCTTCGATACGATGGCGGCTCCAAGGTTAAGCTCCGCCATCCGCTTCACTTCCTCGCTGCTGCTCAGCTCCATCGCGATGTTGGGCTGCATATGGTGCTTGAGGAACACCCGGTCCGAGAACCGTCTTCCCAGCGTGTCCGGAGAGAGCAGGATAAGCGGCACATCCTTCAGCATATCGATGGTGATGTGAGGCAGCTTCGCGAGCGGGTGCTTGGGCGAGACGACGAGCTCGAACGTGTCGTAGTACAGCACGGACGTCTCGACCTGGGGGTGCTTCTCGTTCAGATAGCCGATGCCGATGTCGATGGTGCCGTTCTCCACGCTGGCCATGACCTGGGTGGAGACCATCGATTGGATGGACGTCTTGATGAGCGGGAATTGGTTCTGGAAGTAGGACAACACCCGCGGAAGAATCTGAATGGCGATGGACGTTGTCGTGCCCAGGATGATGTGCCCTTGGGGGACATGCTCAAGATCGGACAGCTTCTGCTTCAGCTCTTCGACGATCGTCAGCATTCGTTCGGCGTGCTCGAGGAACACCTTGCCCCGGTCCGTCAGCGTCACCGGATGGTTGCGATCGACGAGGGTGACGCGGAATTCGTCCTCCAGGCTCTTGATCTGGGCGGATACGGCGGGCTGGGTCAGATTGAGCAGTTCGCCGGCCTTGCGGAAGCTGAGCGTCTTCGAGATGGTTAGCAGCGTCTCCAACTGGCTAATATTCAATGAACCGCCCCTTTCTCCCTCATAAATAAATTTATCGTCGAGCCTCGTCCAACAAAAAAAGTTTATATGCTTCCTTTATTATAGGTGATCCCGTGCCAAGGAGCAAAAATAATCGTTGCTTCCTTCCAACAATTAGTTATACTAGCAAGGTGATCATTCAAATTTGAGTAAAATTGATTTGAGTAAAATTGAACGGCAAAGGCGGAGGAACCATGGATAAATCGCAAAGCAATGTCAAGCTCGTCATCGCGGGCTTGTTGCTGGGGCTGTTCTGTTCGGCGCTCGATCAGACGATCGTCTCGACGGCGATGGCCGGCATTATCGAGAAGCTCGGAGGCTTGGACAAGTTCGTCTGGGTGTACTCGGCTTACATGATCGCGATGGTCGTCTCGACCCCGATCTTCGGGAAGCTGTCCGACATGTACGGGAGGAAGCGGTTCTTCCTCATGGGGCTTACGCTGTTCGTCTTCGGCTCCGTCCTGTGCGGCACGGCCGCGAACATGGAGCAACTGATTGTCTATCGGGCCATCCAAGGGGTGGGAGCGGGATCGCTGACTCCGATTGTATTCACGATTATTTTTGACCTGTTCCCTCAGGAGAAGCGCGGCAAGATGATGGGGCTGTTCGGCGCCGTGTTCGGCATGTCGAGCGTCTTCGGTCCGATTCTGGGCGCCCTCATCACGGACAACATCAGTTGGCGCTGGATCTTCTATATCAATGTGCCGATCGGCCTGCTGTCATTCCTGTTCGTTCTGCGGGGGTACAAGGAGTCGCCAAATCACCGGAAGGCGATGATCGACTGGATCGGAGCGATTCTGCTGGCGGCCTGCGTTCTGTTCCTGATGTTCGCGTTGGAGCTCGGAGGCTCGGACGGCTGGGCATGGGATTCGTGGAAAATCATCTCGTTCTTCGTCGCTTCCGGCGTGCTGCTGCTGGCATTCCTGGCGAGGGAGCGCATGGCGAAGGAGCCGATTATCGCCCTTGGCCTGTTCAAGAACCGGGTGTTCACGAGCAGCATGATGATCAGCTTCCTGTACGGGGGAGTGATGATTGCGGCGGCTACCTACATCCCGCTGTTCATTCAGGGCGTGTTCCACAAGACGGCGACCGAGACGAGCTCGGTGCTGACCCCGATGATGCTCGGCGTCGTCGTAAGCAGCCAGATCGGCGGAAGGGTCGCGTCGAAGTTCCCTTACCGCAATTCGATGTTGCTGTCGGCGCTGACGCTGCTTCTCGGCTGCTTCCTTCTCGGCTTCGTCATGAACCTGGAATCGACCCGTCTCATTATTACGCTCTATATGATCGTGATAGGCCTGGGCATCGGCATCTCGTTCTCGCTGCTGAACATCTCGACGCTGAACTCCGTTCCTCCTCAGTACAAAGGCTCCGCTTCTTCTCTTATCACGTTTTTCCGCACGATTGGTTCGGCCTTGGGGGTGACGGTGTTCGGGGCGCTGCAGAAGGAGCACTTCCAGTCGAGCGTGCGGGCGATGCCGGGGGCCGGCGCGGAGATGACCGAGAAGATCAAAGGCGGACAGGCTCTGCTCGACCCGGTCGCCCAGGCGAAGATGGGAATTCCGGACGAGGTGCTCGGCGAGCTGCTGCACAAGCTGGGCAATTCGATTCTGTTCATCTTCCAGTGGTCGGTTATCCTTCCCGCCGCCGCGCTCTTGTTCGCGCTGCTGATGGGAAGCGCGCGGCTCGCCCGGTCCGGCGAGCCTTCGCCGAAGCGAGGGTGAAGGGATGTCGATGAAGCTGATGGTGCTCGGTCTTCTGATGGAGAACCCGCAGCACCCGTACGAGATTCGCCAGACGATGAAGAAGCGCAATTGGAACGCGTCGTTCCGGCTGCAAGACGGTTCGCTCTACTACGCGGTCGATCAGCTTCGCGAGAGCGGCTGCATCGAGGCGGTCGAAGCCGCTCCCGGGCAACCGCGCCGCGACCGGACGATCTATCGGATCACCGACAAGGGCAGGGGCGTGCTGCGGGAGCTGATGCAAGAGCAGATGGAGAAGGAGGCATACCCGCAGCATCCGATGATGATGGCGATGCCGTTCCTGCGCCACGCGGAGCCAAGCGTCGTCGCAGACGTCGCGAGCCGGCAACTGGACGCTTGCCGGCGGCGGATCGCCCGCCTGGAGGAGGCGCTGGAGCTTCGTGGCCGCAAGATGCCGACGGGTTCGGTGCGGATGATCGAGGGGATGATCGGCTACGGCCGGGCGGAGGAGAAGTGGCTGGCGGACGTGCTGGAGGATGCGAGAGCGGGGCGGCTTGATCCCTCTCCGCTGCGCGTGGATCGGACAGAGGAGCTTGAGCGGGGGAGAGATTAGACTAGACATAAAGTACCATGAGGCGCCAATTGTCGACAATTTTCTATGCATAAAGCCCTTGGGACAGTAAAAAAAAGTGTACTTGTTCCCGTTCATTCAGTATAATGAGCTTAATAGGAAAATGATGGTTCGGAATTAGGCAGCCAATACGGCAAGGAGGCGATCAGTCGTGAAGGCTGAGTTCATTAACCCGTTTCTTGAATCCGCGCGTCATGTCATCGAGCAGATGGTCCAAATCAAGCCCAGCACTGGACAGCTTAGTGTAAAGGACATTCAATTTATCGATCATTACGTCTGGATTCAGATCGGAATGACGGGTCAGATGAGCGGCAACATCGTCTTCGGCCTGAGCGAGACTGTCGCGCTTAAGATTATCTCGGCCATGATGGGCGGGTTCACGATTACCGAGATCGACGAGATCGGCAAGAGCGCCATCTCCGAGCTTGGCAACATGATCAGCGGCAACGCGAGCACGATGCTGTACAACCAGGGCGTTCAGGTCGATATTACGCCGCCGCGCGTGGTCCATTCTTCGGTGTTCGATTCGCTCGCATCGGGCAGGGCATTAGCGGTTCCGCTCATTATGGACGGAATCGGAGAGCTTGAGATTCAGGTCATGATCGCTTAAGATATAGATTAGTCGCATAGTTTGAGCGGAGATAAAGCCCCTTACGGGGCTTTTTGTTTGGAATGAGGAGGGGACCGGTCCATGAAGAGCTCCATCGCGGGCAAAGTCGTCGTTCTCACCGGAGCCTCCAGCGGCGTGGGAGAGGCGACGGCACGGGTTCTGGCCGAGAAGGGGGCCGTCGTCGTGCTGGCGGCGAGGTCGCTTGAGAAGCTGAACCGGGTGGCGGCGTCGCTTCCGGGCAAGCATGACGTTGCGGCGCTCGATGTGACGGACGAGCAATCGACGGAGGCGGCGATCCGCGGCGTCTATCGGACGCATGGGCGCATCGACGTGCTCGTCAATAACGCCGGCTTCGGCGAGTTCGTCGCTTTCGACAACGCGAAGCTTGCGCAGTTCCGCGAGATGATGGACGTCAATTACTTGGGCGCGGTCCGCTGCTGCCTGGCGGCGTTCCCTTATATGAAGGAAGCGGGAAGCGGCCACATTGTGAACGTGGTGTCGATCGCGGGCAAGCTGGCGACGGCGAAGTCCACGGCATACGCCGCCTCGAAGCACGCGCTGCTCGGCTTCACGAACGCGCTCCGCCAGGATTGCAAGGGGACCGGAATCCGTGTCTCCGCGGTGAATCCGGGACCGATCGACACGCCGTTCTTCGACCGGGCCGATCCCGAAGGGACGTATGTGCGCAACCTCGGCAGCTTCATGCTGAAGCCGGAGCAAGTGGCGCGCGCCATCGCGAAGGTCATCGAACGGGGCACGCAAGAGAAGGACATGCCCTTCATCAGCGGCTTCGGGGCGAAGCTGTTCCAGTTGTTCCCGAAGTTGACGGACAAGCTGTTATCGGGCATTCTGAATAAGAAGTGACGGGACGGAACACGCTCCGATACGAAGGGAGTTCGTATAGATGAACGAAACGAACGAAGCAATTGAGGCGAACGAAGCGAACAAGGCGAACGAAACGAACGAAGCGAACAAGGCGAACAAAACGAATGAGGCGATCGAGGCCGCGTTCGCGGCGCTCGGATTGGACGAGCGGCTCGTCCTTAAATTAAAGGAAGAGGGGATCGGGGCGCCGACTTCCGTGCAAGCGGGAGCGATTCCTGCGCTGCTGGAGGGACGCGACGGCATTCTGCGTTCGCCGACCGGCTCGGGCAAGACGCTTGCGTACTTGCTGCCTCTCCTGCAGAGAATCGATGCGGCGAAGAAGGAGACGCAGGCGATCGTGCTGGCTCCGACGCAGGAGCTCGCGATGCAGATCGTCCGCGTCGCGGAGACGTACGGCGGAGCGCTCGGCATTCGCACGGTCGCGCTCATCGGCGGGGCCGCCTTGTCGCGCCAGCTCGACCGGATGAAGACGAAGCCGCAGCTTGTCGTCGGCACGCCGGGACGGGTGCGCGAGGTGGCGTCCTTGCGCAAGCTCCCGCTGCATCAGGTGAGAATGGCGGTCGTCGACGAGACGGACCGGATCTTCTCCCTCGGCGGCAAGGGCGACGTCGAGTCGCTGCTGCGGGGAATCGACCGCGAGCGGCAGATCGTGTTCGTCTCGGCGACCCGCACGGACGCGATGAAGGAAGCGGAGAGCCGTTGGCTGCGCGGGCCGGTGGAGACGGGAGCGGCCGAAGGCGAGGCGGAGCACGGACTTCCGGGCTCCATCAAGCACGGCTTCATGGTCGGCGAGAAGCGCGAGAAGGTCGATCTCATCCGCCGGATTGCGCGGAACCTGAAGCCGTCCGGCGCGCTGATCTTCGTGAACGATATCGAACGGATCGGGGAGCTGCTGAGCAAGCTGCGCTACGAGGGCTTCTCCGTCGATGCCTTGTACGGGGACACGCCGGGCAAGGAGCGGGGCGAGGTGATGCGCAAGTTCCGCGAAGGGAAGACGAAGCTGCTTATCGCTTCGGACGTTGCCGCCCGCGGCATCGATGTGCCGGGGCTGCCGCTTGTCATCCAATACGAGCCGGCGCTCGACGCGGAGCACTACGTGCACCGGGCGGGCCGAACGGGCCGGATGGGCAAGACCGGCCAATCGATTATGCTTATGACGCCGCAGGAGACGTTCATCGCAACGAAGCTCGGCAAGCAGCTCGGCATTGCCTTCGAGGAGCTGCGGCTGCGGGAGGGCAAGCTGCTTGCCGCGGGCAAGAAACGCTCGGGTGGGCGCGCTGCCGCAGCGAAGGAGGAGCCTCGGGCGAAGGCCGCTTCGCAAGCCAAGTCTGCGACTCAGGCGAAGTCTGCATCGCAGGCCAAGTCTACTCCCGGGAAGAAGTCCGCTCCGCCGGCCAAGCCCGTTCCGGAGGCGAAGGCGGCGGCTCCTCAAGCGAAGCCTGGGGGGCAAGCGAGGCCGATGAAGGAAGCCAAGCCTGCATCCCAGGCCAAGCCGGACCTTGCTGCCAAGCCGCAGACGCAGACGAAGGCGAAGGCCAAGGCGGATCGCAAGAAGGACAGCAAGAACAAGGGGGCTCCCCGTTGGCTGAAGGAGAAACGCAACGCCTCGAATCCGGTCGATCCTTCGTAATTGCTCGTATCGGGACTAAAGACCTTATTTCCCAGCGTTATTGTGGAGATAAGGTCTTTTTTTGTGCGACTATCGGTTTATTTTGCCAAGTGGACCCTACGACTTCCCGAAGAAGCCCCGAACGTTATCAGGGCAAGGGCGAGAACGAGTCCAAGGTGGCTGGACAAGTTGGGCGCCCCTATATATCAGATGAGGGAGTGTGTTGCACTATGAAGCGAGTAAACGAGAATAAGAGAGATGTCGTATCGAGCCCAATCCTGAGAAGAGGGATCGTCGGCACGCTGACTGTCGCGATGCTGGTTGGCGGCGCAACGGGGGCCTTCGCACACGGGAACGACAAGAACCAGAATAAGAACCAGAGCCAGAGCTCGAATTCGAATAATAGCGGTTACAAATCGAAGGTTCAATTCAACCTCAACTTCCGGGACGTGTCGGAGAACGACATGAAGTGGGCCTATTCCCACATCATCCGTCTCGCCTCCAAGCAGGTGTTCAACGGCTATGAAGACGGGAGCTTCAAGCCGGGCAATACGATAACCCGCGTGGAAGCGATCGTCGCGGCGGTTCGACTGCTCGGCCTGAAGGAAGAGGCGGAATCGGAAGCGAACATGAAGGCGGAGCTGAACTTCACGGATGCCGACAAGATCGAGAAGAAGTACTCCTGGGCGGTCGGCTATCTCGCGGTCGCACTGAAGAACGATCTGTTCGACGAATCGACGACGGCGCTGCAGCCGGAGAAGGCGGCGGATCGCCTGTGGTCGGCGATTCTGCTCGTCAAGGCGCTCGGCCTTGAAGACGAAGCGAAGGCGAAGATGGGAACGACGCTGACGTTCAAGGACGCGAAGGACATCCCGGCCGGCTCCGTCGGCTATGTCGCGGTCGCGGTGGAGAAGGGACTTATCACCGGCTATTCGGACAATACGTTTAAGCCGAACAAGTCCGTCACCCGCGCCGAGCTGGCCGCACTGCTCGACCGCGCGGACGAGCAGTTGCCGGAGGAGCAGAGCGCGCAAGCGATCAGCGGCACGATCGTCAGCCTGTCCGGTTCCGCGCTTACGGTGAAGAAGGCCGACGGCACGACGGCTGCTCTCACCCTTGCCAGCGACGTGTTTATTTTCCGCGAGAATACGAAGGTGGCCGCTTCCGCGCTGAAGGCGGGCGATCAACTGTTCATCCGCACGTATGAAGGCAAGGTCGTCTTCATCGATGTGCTCACTGCCGCGCACGAAGATGTCGTAACGGCGGATGCCGGCACGCTGAACTCGTTCACGCTGAACGCCAGCGGCAAGCTCTCCACGCTGACTCTCGTGAAGACGGTGAATGGAGTGAGCTCCAACGTCACCTACAATGTCTCTGCGGACGTGAAGATCGCCGGAGGCGACGGCACGATCTCCCCGAACAAGGTCGTCAGCCTGACGCTCGTGAACGGAGTCGTGACTGCGATTGCGATCCAAGCGTAATTGCCAGTTTGGCTAGTTTTGGCCTGATGCCTATATAGCCGGCCGGCTCTCTGCTCGATCCCACGACGGATCGGCGGGGGGCCGGCCGTTTGATTGGTGACAGCGGCGATGCGACGGTTGTTTAACGAAAATGAAGTCTTAGACTGCCGCTGTTGTCTTTGAACTTACGTACTGAGGGAGTTGCCTATATGCGCTCTTTCAAAACCTTGTATCTGCAAACTGGATAATTTGTCTATTCAATGTATAGCGAGATGTGGTCTGCTTATGATTTACTTCAGAACATCAAGTGCCACCTTGGTAGCCTGCGCGATAAGCGCATCGTCATAAGCCGCATTTTGCGTATTGCGGCTGGATAGAATAGCGATAACGATGGGATCTCTATTCGGCGGCCAAACGACGGCAATGTCGTTTCGCGTTCCATAGCCTCCGGCTCCGGTCTTATCCCCGACTTTCCAGCCTTCAGGCACGCCCGCACGGATCAGGTTGTCTCCAGTGATGTTCCCCTTTAGCCAATCCGTGAGGATCGTACGCTTATCGGTCGGGAGCACGCCACCTAAAGTGAAAGCCTGAAGGCTGGTGGCAAGTGCTCTCGGTGTGCTAGTGTCACGAATGTCTCCCGGGATGGCTTCGTTCAGATCCGTCTCGAAGCGTTCAGGGTTGGTTACGCTATCACCGATATTCATCAATGCTGATCTGAAACCATTAGGGCCTCCCAGTTCTTTTAATAAGAGGTTCCCCGCAGTATTGTCGCTGTAACAGATAGCAGCCTCACTGAGTTCCCTAAGGGTCATCCCAGCATGAACGTGTTTCTCTGTAATGGGCGAATAGTTGACCAAGTCTTTGTCTGTGTAGGTGATCATTTTGTCGAGTTCGTCAATCGAGTTTTGCTGCAGTACTGCGCCTACGGCAAGAGCCTTAAAGGTAGATGCGTATGCGAAACGTTCATCAGGTCGATAGGCGACTATTCGTTTCGTACCGGTATCAATAGCATAGACACCGAGATGAGCGCTAAACTTGCTTTCGAGTTGAACAAAATCTCGGTCAATCGCAACTGTCGGTGCTGTCTGGGGCGTCATTCCGGTCGGAGGGGGGGCGGCGACCTTCGTGCAACCGGTGAGCGGGATGAGTGCTAACATGAACATAAATGGAGCAATTTTAAATTTATATGCGCCGAATATAGTATTATATGATTTACTCAATATTTAACCCTCTTTTCGAAAATCATTATGGATAACTGAAAAGATCTCTTTCAAGTGAAGACGACTATCTCGTGTCTCTAGTCTGGTCCACCGATTCTGTTCGCTCACCTTATGTGTGTATCTATCACTTCAGTATTGGAATTTAACCAATATTTGGTTTATGTTATCCTGCCCGTTCAACGCCGGCGCGTGAGTCTAATACTTTTTTTCTCAGTCTACATCTTTATTTTCCGAGTCTACAACTTAATTTTTCAGTCCAAACTTTATTTTCTTTGGACAACGGTACCCGACCGATGCCGCCAACTGCGAGGAATATATGTGGAATTTCACATTCGCGCGGCTCGATAACGGGCACTTTGCACGATTATATGCGAAAAACCACATTCATAGAGAAAAATCCGGCCCGAACTGCCGGATGTATGCGAAAAACCACATAAAACGCCGCGATTCCCCCTCCATCCCCGCCGATGAATGCGAAAAACCACATAAAATCGCAACGGTCACCAAACAACCTCACCAAGCAACCTCACCAAGCAACCTCACCAAGCAACCTCACCAAGCAACCTCACCAAGCAACCTCACCAAGCAATCTCACCAAACAAACTCCGCAAACAGCCTCGTCAAACAACATCATTGATTAAGTCAAACAATCGTTGATCCGTTGCGTAGATATCGCCGGCCGCATCCCGTAGCATTAAGGTACCACAACGTTGAAGAGAGGGATGGCATGAGAAGCGGCTTATCCGCCCGGACAGCCGGCACCGAAGGACCCCGTTCGTCTCCGGGGGAAGCGGGAACGTGGCGGCGATTCGTTCGGCAATGGGACTACCAATTGATGATTCTGCCCTCGCTGGCGTTCCTTGGCGTCTTCAGCTACATCCCGATGTGGGGCGTGCTGATCGCCTTCAAGGAGTACAACCTGTTCACCGGCTTCGGCGCCAGCCCATGGGTCGGGTTCGAACACTTCCGGATTTTCTTCGAGTCGCCGGAGTTCTGGAACATTATGCGCAATACGATCTGCATCAGCCTGCTGAAGCTGGCGATCGGCTTCCCGGCCCCGATTCTGCTGGCGCTTATGCTGAACGAGATACGGCTGATGGCGTTCAAACGGATTGTGCAGACGATCACGTACATCCCCCACTTCATCTCGTGGGTTGTCGTCTCCGGTCTCGTGTTCTCGATGCTCGCGGTCGACAACGGTCCGGTGAACGAGGTGCTGCTGCAGTTCAACCTGATCCGGGAGCCGATCAATTGGCTGTCGATCCCGGAATACTTCTGGGGCATTCTTGTCTCGGTTAACGTCTGGAAGGAGATCGGCTTCGGCTCGATCGTCTACCTGGCAGCCATCGCAGGCATCGACCCGGCGCTGTACGAGGCGGCTTCCCTCGACGGAGCCAGCCGGTTTAAGCAGATTTTCCTCATTACGCTTCCGAGCATCTCGCCCGTCATTATCATCTTCCTTATCCTCGGCGTCGGCAACACGCTGAACGCGGGGTTCGAGGACATCCTGCTCATGACGAAGAACCTCAGCAACGGCATCGTGATGCCTTACGCGGAAGTCATCGACACATACGTCTACCAGATGGGGATCATCAACCAGCGATTCTCCTATGCGACGGCGGCCGGATTGTTCAAGTCGGTGCTGAGCGTGCTGCTGCTGTTCATCGCCAACTCGATCGCCCGAAGGCTCGGCAAGGCGAGCTTATGGTAACGACAACTTGAAGGAATGGAAGCGATGCGATGAGACTCACCCGATCCGACAAGGCGTTGCAAGCCGTCATCTACGTCCTGCTCGCCCTGCTTGCCTTCGTTACGTTCTATCCGTTCTGGAACTCGCTCGCCATCTCCTTCAACGTGGGCAGCGACACTTCGACGGGGGGAATTACGTTCTGGCCGCGGAAGTTCACGCTGGAGAATTACGGGATCGTGTTCCAGGAGAAGAACATCTATAACGCTTATCTAGTCACGATAGCCCGTACCGTTCTCGGCACGTTCGTCGCGATGCTCTTCACGTCGCTGTTCGCGTACGGCCTGTCCAAGAAGGGCATCGTCTTCAGAAAAGGCTACATGATCCTCTGCGTCGTCACCATGTACTTCAGCGGAGGGTTGATTCCCTACTTTATTCTCGTCTACCAACTGCACCTGTACAACACGTTCGCTTTCCTTCTTCTTCACGGTATGGTGAACGTCTATAACATGATTATTTTCCGAACGTTCTTCCAGGAGCTGCCCGAGGGACTGGAAGAATCGGCCCGCATCGACGGGTGCTCGAACTTCGGCGTCTTCTTCCGGATTGTGATGCCGATCTCGGGACCGGTCATGGCGACGCTGGGGCTGTTCACGGCGGTGACGCTGTGGAACGACTGGTTCACTCCGGCGGTGTTCATCAGCAGCCAGAGCCTTATTCCGCTCCAGACGCTGCTTGTGCAGATCGTCAACGCGGGGACGACGTCGACGATGATCGCGAACCTGAGCACCTACGCCCAGAGCGCAATCCAGAATTCGGTCACGGTCAAGTCGATCCAGATGGCGACGATGATGGTGGCGACGCTGCCGATCCTGCTCGTCTATCCGTTCCTGCAGAAGTACTTCGTCAAGGGCGCGATGGTCGGCTCCTTGAAGGAGTAGGCCGGTTAACGGCAGGGGGACAGCAGGATGACACAGGAAGATGGCAGGATGACAGCAGGATGACACAGGAAGACAGCAGGTTGGCGAACGGTTATTCGCGAAGTCCGCATGCGGCTCTCGCTAATGACATATATAATGAAGCTAGTAGAGAGGGGAAACGAATCGATATGTCCGTCAACAAAAGCGCCAGCACGGCCGCAGTCGGGGCACTGAGCCTCGCCCTGCTTCTGTCCGCTTGCTCCGGCAACAATGGCAACAATGGCAATAACGGCAGCAATGCAGCCGCCCCGAGCCCGTCCGAATCGGCAAGCTCCGCGCAGATGAGTCCCGCCGCTTCGCCGAGCGAATCCGCTTCGGAATCTCCCTCAAGCGCTTCCGACGGAAGCCTGGCGGCGAAGGTGAAGCCGGTGACATTCTCGCTCTTCGTCAACTACGATTGGTATACGGCCCCGACGTGGGAGGAGCGTCCTCATGCGAAGTGGATCACCGACAACCTGAAGGTGACGCTCGAGCCGGTGCAATCGAACGGCGCCGCTGCGCAGAAGCTGAACACGATGATCGTCTCCAACCAGCTTCCGGACGTCATCGTGCTCGACCGCGGCAAGGACGTCGAGCGCCTGCAGCAAGCGGGCAAGCTCGTCGCTCTCGATCCGTATCTGGAGAAGTATCCGGAATACGTCGAGGCGGTCGGGGAGCAGACGCTGAACATGCTACGCTCAAGCGACGGCAAGCTGTACCAGCTTCCGAACTGGTTCATCAACGGCGAGAACGGCAACGGCAATGCGGCCTATATCGTCGAGAAAAAAATCTACAAGGAGCTCGGCTCTCCGTCGCTGGAGACGTGGGAAGATCTTGAGGCCTATCTGAAGCTCGTCAAGGAGAAGTTCCCGGACGTCGTGCCGCTCGACTTCGGCGAGATCCGCGACGGCACGGACGTGCAGATGATGGGCATGCTGTACACCGGCTCGGGCGAGAACCTCAACAACGGCTTCATCACGCCGGGCAACACGTTCGGCATCCCGAGCGGCGACAAGCTGACGTCGATCTACCAGGATCAAGGCTTTAAGGATACTGCCGTCTACAGCAGCAGGCTTTTCCGCCAGGGGCTCACATCGAGCGACATGTTCACGCAGACCCGCGACCAGATTCTCGAGAAGCTGAAGACGGGCAAAATCGCCGTGTTCGGAGCATATGACTCCGTCGTCGAGGGCATCGGCCGCGAAGCGAACAACCTGCTTAAGGCGAAGGACCCGGAAGACGGCTACCTGCCGATCTGGCCGGTTCACAAGGCGGGCGTCGACCGGAACAAGGTGTACCCGGGCGGCTACAACACGCTCGGCTGGAACGTCAATGTCATCACGACGAACGCGAAGGACCCGGAAGCGATCTTCTCTTATATGAACTGGGCATCGAGTCCGGAAGGACAGCAGATCATCTTCTTCGGCCCTCCGGGGTTGTTCTACGACACGGTCGAAGACGGCGTGCCGATTCCGAACGACGCGTACATTAACCGCGATCCGAAGAAGTACGACGAGCTGAAGATCGGCGAGTTCAACTGGAACGGCAACACGTCCTACGTCGACTCGACGAAGGCGAAGCGCGAGCTATTGCTGCCGGAAGAGGCGCAGGACTGGACAACGGTCGCCCAGGCGAACTTCTCGTTCAAGACGTCGATGGACGTGACGCAGTTCTCCAACCTGGACCCGGCGCCGAGCACGCAGGAAGGCATCATCATGCAGCGCCTGAGAGACCAATACAAGGCGCTCATTCCAAAACTTATCTTCGCGAAGACCGATGACGAAGTGCTCAGTCTGATCGAGAAGGCCGACAAGGAAGCGACGAAGATCGGCTACGACAAGCTGCTGGCGTGGAAGACGGACGTCTGGCAGGCGAACGTGAAGAAGCTCTCGGGACAATAGGAGCGGGGAGCGTGCAGGGATGAGAGACAAGAAGGCGTGCCGTTCATGCCTTCTTGTTTGCTATATGCGCCCCACCGCAACGGGCGAAGGCCATCACGTGCGAACCATCGCAGACGAACGTTATGATGCGAGAAACCTCTATGCCAACAGAGGACGTTGTCACTTTCTACCCTCTACAATGGAAATTTTCCGTATAGCGGCCATCCGTAGTTATGAAAAGCCTACTGCGAAGAGGCTGGGGAGGCGAAGTTAGTGGAGGAATCCGCACAACGCCGCTCCGAAGAGGCCGTTTGAGGAGGAGATGTGCGGGAAATCGGCACAACGCCGCTCCGAAGAGGCGATTGGAGAGGGAGATGTGCGGGAAATCGGCATAACGGTGCTCCGAAGAGGCGATTGGAGAGGGAGATGTGCGGGAAATCGGCACAACGCCGCTCCGAAGAGGCGGTTGGAGAGGGAGATGTGCGGGAAACCAGCATAACGACAACCCGTTCCGCTGCCGCTGCTTCCGTAGTTGTTGCTCTCGCCACCACCGTCCGTACTCCTTAACGTTCCCTCTCTGTACGACCGTTTTTATGCGAAAAACCACATACAATCGCCTCCGGGCGCCTCGAGCGCTGATTTTATGTGAAAAACCACATAAAATCCTCGGAGGGGGAGCCGCAACGGGGAAGGAGCGAGGAAGGAGCAAAGGACGGCGAGAGGCAAGGCGAGAGCGAAGGAGCAAAGCACGGTGCGAAGGAGCAAATGAGAGACAATGAGCAGAGCACGGTGCGAAGGAGCGAATGAGTGCGAAGGAGCGAAGGAGGAAGTGAGCAAGGAACGCAGGAGCAAAGGAAGGAAACCTGGCGGGGAGCGTCGAATTCCAGTGCTAATCCATGCGATTCGCGATTCCGGCTTTCGAGCTACTCCAGCCTTCGAGCTACTCCGGTACGGCTTTCGAGGCGACTCCGGTCCGGCCTTCGAGCTGCCCCGGCCTTCGAGCTACTCCGACATTCCAATCCAACTCTCCCGGAAGGAGCGAGAACCCATGTATCGAGCCGTCGTGGTCGACGATGAGAAGTATGATCTGGAAGGGCTGCGCCGGCTTATTCCGTGGGCGGAGCTGGGCATCGAGGTCGTGTGCAGCGAGAACAAGCCGCTCGCCGCGCTGAGCTATATCGAGGAGTATCCGATCGATATTCTTGTCACCGATATCAAGATGCCGGTGCTGACCGGGCTTGAGCTGTCCCGCAAGGCGCAGGAGCGGAACCCGGAGCTGCGGACAATCTTCATCAGCGGCTACCAAGACTTCCAGTACGCGAAGCAGGCGCTTCACTTGAAGGCGGACGGCTACGTGCTCAAGCCGATCGACGACGACGAGATCGAGGCGCTGCTGCGGAAGGTCGTCGCCGATCTCGACGAGACGAACAAGCGGAGGCGGGAGCAGTCGCGCCTCGACGAGTCGTTCGAATACGTGCGCGGCGACTTCCTGCAGCATCTGCTGGAAGGGGCCATCGGCGAAGAGGCGATTCCGCCGCTGATGGAGAAGTTCAAGCTGGAGGCGATCGGCGACACGGCGCACGCCGCAATCGTCGAGCTGGACGATGTCCTCTGGAAGAGCGGGGACGGCGGAGCGGCCGCCCGCTCGGCGATGGAGACGATCGTCCGCGAGCTGGAGCGGGGCCAACTCGGCCCGTGGTGTCTCCTGGCCCCGACACAGCTTGCGTTCCTTCATTCCGGCGACGCCTGGGAGCTGGAACGCTTCCTGCACGAGCTGAACGACCGGATTCGAACGTCCACCTCGTTCACGGTAACGGCCGGCTACGGGGAGGCGATGCCCTTCCCCGCCCGAATCGACCGCTCGTTCGCCCAAGCGAAGGAACTCATCGGCAACAAAATGTTCCTGGGAAAAAACAGAGTCATCGCCCCCGCCCACGCCAAGCTGCAATCGTCCATCGATGCGAAGGACATCAATGCGGTTCTGGACGATATTTTCGCCGCCGTTGCGCAGTACGACCTGGTGCGAATATGCGATTGCCTAGAAGAGCTGTTCGACAACGTCCGTTCGTTCGACCATCCGCTGAAGGTTCACAGCTTCTCGATCCATGTCGCCTCCAAGCTCGAGGCTTACTTGCGAACTGCGAACGAGACGTTCTACAGCCTGCTTGGCTGGGACTTCGAGCATCTTGACGCGGTCCGGCGGTTCGAGACGGCGGGGGACATCGAGTCGTGGCTGCGCCGGGCGCTGTTCGAGATCTCCGAGCGGTTGTTCTTCAAGAAGCAAGGCAAAAACCGGAGGCTGATGGACCCGATCGAGAGCTACATCCGGGAGCATCTGGCGGAGGAGCTGACGCTGCGCGAGCTGGCGAACCGGTTCTCCTATTCCGCGAACCACATGGGCCTTCTGTTCAAGGACCAGATGGGCGAGAGCTTCAACGATTACCTCGTCCGCAACCGGATGGAGCGGGCCAAGGCGCTGCTTCGGGACCCGAAGCTCAAAATCTACGAGGTCGCCGATCGGGTCGGCTACAAGAGCCTCGCGTACTTCAGCCGGCTGTTCCGCGACCAATTCGGCATCACGCCGGGAGACTACCGCAGGATGGGGTGATTCGCCATGGCCATCGGACGACCAAACGACTACGTTCCCATCCGCTACAAGCTGCTTCTGTCCTACCTGGTGCTTGTGCTGACTCCGGTTATCGTAATCGGCAGCTATTCCTACGTGTCGTCCGTCCGCTCGAGCGAAGAGCATACCCGCAGCAACCTTGAGGTGGCGGTGAGCCAGATGGGCAGCAACGTGGATTACCGGCTTGCGGACGTGTACCGGGGTTCCGAGGCGATTTTCTCGGATCAGGCGCTCTCCCGCATCTTGTCCGGCTACTACCTGGACTACGAGAAGTACACGATCATGACGCAGCAGATTCTGCCGAAGATCGAGTCGGCGGTCAACCTTCCGAACCTCGACACGAAGCTGTCCATCTACGTGGAGAACACGAATATCAGCGAATTCTATTACTTCGATCGCGACCCGAAGGCCGGCGAAGGGCGCCAATATTCCATCTATCATCTGGACCGGATCGAGGGGGCCGACTGGTACAAGAGCCTTCGATTGACCTACGAGAAGAGCGTCTGGAAGCAGGTCGAGGGCGAAGCGGTGGCCGGCCGAATCTCGCTTCTGCGCCCCATTATCAACTACGACACGCTGACCACGATCGGACTTATCCGGCTTAGCGTCAAGCTGGAGGATATTTTCTACGAGGTTGATGATTCGAAGCTGGGGGCGGGCAGCCTGCTGTTCGTCATGGACAAGGGCAAGAGCCTGCTCTATTCAAGCTCGGGTGCCGAGACGTTCGTTTCGCCGCAGCCGCGGGTGGACGGCTTCGATCATCCGGCCGATTACCTGCAGATCGTTCAGCCGATCGAAGGCATGGGCGCAAGCCTCGTCGCCTGGATTCCGACCTCCTCGTTCCAGGAGAGCTCGCGCAGAGTCGGCATTCTGACCATTCTGATCTGTCTGGCGAGCCTGCTCGTGCTGGCGGTGATCAGTTGGATGATGTCGCGCTTCTTCGCCAAGCGCATCATGAAGCTGATCCGTTCGCTCAAGGCGTTCAAGGACGGGGAATTCAACAAGCGGATGCCGGTTCCGGGCAACGACGAATTCTCCCAGATCGCCGAGGCGTTCAACGACATGGCGTCCAACATGGAGCGGCTCATCGACGAGGTGTACATCAGCAAGCTGGAGAAAAAAGACGTCGAGCTCCAAGTGCTGCATTCGCAGATGAACCCTCATTTTCTATACAATACGTTCTCCTCCATCAGCCGGATGGCGAAGCTTGGGGAGATCGAGACGATGCAGGAGATGATCCGCGAGCTCGCCAAGTTCTATCGCCTGACCCTGAGCAAGGGGGAGACGATCATTACGGTGGAGAAGGAGCTCCAGATTGTCCGTTCGTACCTCGACATCCAGCGAATCAAGTACGGCGACCGCATCCGGGTGCGCTACGAGCTCGACGAGGCGGCCTTCCCGCACGAGACGATGAAGTTCATTCTCCAACCGTTCGTGGAAAATTCCATCGAGCACGCCTGGTACGACGACGAGATCCATCTGGTCATCCGGGCGTATGTCGAGGGGAGCGATATTGTGCTGGAAGTGGAGGACAACGGCCTCGGCATGAAGGAAGAGACGACCCGGCAGGTGCTCGACCCTTCCGAGAAGGGCATCGGCTACGGCATCCGCAACGTCGATCAGCGCGTCAAGCTGCAGTTCGGCAAGGCGTACGGCGTCTCGATCCGAAGCTCGATCGGGGAAGGCACGGTGTCGACGATCCGGTTCCCCGGCGGCGGGGCGGCGGAGCTTGGGGCTTAGGGCTTAGGTTGGCTTCTTTCTTTTTTTTGAACGCGGGACTCCGCTCGTTTATAATGGTCCCATATGGGAAAACGAGGCAAGGAGAGGATCGCGACATGATGCCGGCACTTACAATTAAGGAACTGACGGGCGGCTACAGCCAGCGAAGGCCTGTCCTGCACGGAATCAGCTTCGCCGTCGAGCCCGGCCGGATGACCGGGCTGATCGGCTTGAACGGGGCGGGCAAGAGCACGACGATCAAACATATTCTCGGGCTGATGCTGGCGCATTCCGGCGAGGTGCGCGTCGCGGGCGTGAAGCTGGAGGAGGACCGGGACAAGTACCGGTCCGCTTGCGCTTATGTGCCGGAACAGCCGTCGCTGTTCCCGAACCTGACCGTCGCCGAGCACCTGCGCTGGACGGCGATGGCGTACGGGCTCGAGCAAGGCGAGGCGGAGCGCCGCGCGGCGAAGCTGGCGGAGACGTTCCGCATGGACAAGGCGATGGGCAGCCTGCCGGATACGCTGTCCAAGGGGATGAAGCAGAAGGTCATGCTCATGAACGCGCTGCTCGTCTCGCCGCCGCTGCTTATTATCGACGAGCCGTTCCTCGGGCTCGATCCACTGGCGACGCGGGCGCTGACGGGGGCGCTCGACGACGCCCGCGCGCAGGGCTCGGCAATTCTGCTCAGCTCGCACATTCTGCCGGCGCTGGAGCGCAGGGCGGACAGCCTGGTCGTGCTGCACCAGGGGCGCATTATCGCTTCCGGGACGCCGGAGGACGTGAAGCGGATGGCGAACGGCGCGGCAACGCTCGACGACGCGTTCGAGACGCTTGTCCTGGACGCGGAGAGCGAAGGGGGAGCGAAGCTTGGACGCTGAACGGAAGGCGACGGTCGGCGGCGGGAGGCTGGAGGAGCTGCGCCGCTTAAGAGCGTCGCGGGCGCAGGCGTTCCGCCGGGAGATTGCGGCCCATTCCCGGTACGTGTTCCAGAGCGGCTTCGGCCTGGTCGTGTCGGCGCTGGGAATCACCTTGGTTATGGGATACATACGGACGTTGAAGGATATGCCGGCAGATTGGCCGGCCGACCTGGTCGGCTGGATCGTTCTCGCGCTTCTATGTTTATATACGCCGCTCCGGACGTACCTGCAGCCTTCGGACACGGTGTTCGTGCTGCCTCTGGAAGAAGGGATGCTAAGCGGCATTCTGAGGCCGCTCGTCCGCAGGGCCATGCTCATGAGCGCGGTGCGGGTTCTTGTTGCGTTCGGGAGCTTCGTGCCGCTGTATCAGTTGGCGCCGATAACCGAGGGGGCCGCGGACTCCCGCTCGCCTTGGGCGCTCGCGCTCGCGTTGGCCGGGGCGGCCGTGTGGAACGTGCATGCGGCATGGACGGAGCGGCGCATGGCCGATACGGCATGGCGCATCGGCTTGCTGCTGATGCGCTGGATAGCATCCGTCGCCATCGTCGCGGCGCTGCTGCTCAAGTCGTTCGGCCTCGCGCTCGGATTCACGGCTCTGATCGTCGCCGTGTGGTACTTGCTGTCGCGCCTGGTGCCGAAGCATACGCTTCCTTGGGATCGCTTGATCGCGGAGGAAGGCGCGGCTCGCCGCCGCTGGAACCGATTCCTCGGCTGGTTCGTCGACCTGCCGACCGAATTCGCCCGCCCGGCCCGCCGCCGCTGGATCGCCTGGACGGTGGATCGGCTCGCGTGGAAGCGTGGCAACGCCTGGCGTTATCTCTACGCCAAGACGATGCTGCGCAGCGAGACGTTCGGCGCCCTCTGGCGCTGGAGCGTCCTGCTTATGCTCGTTCTGCTGTTCTCCGGTCACCCGATCGTCGACCTGATTGCCTTCGTCATCGCCGTATTGGTCGGCGGCCTGCAGATCACCGAACTCGGCCGCGTCCGCTTCGCCGAGAACGCCTCGGTCGTCCCGCTCGCTCAGGACGAGCGGGGACGGAGCATCGCTTCCATCGCCCGCATAGGCGGAGTGCTCCTGGTCGCGCTGCTGTGGCTGGTCGCCAGCCTTCCGAACTGGCCGTTCTCCCCCGTGCTGTGGGGCGCGGCCTTGATCGCGGCCCTCTTCTGGGCGGGCTGGCTCCTCCCCCGCCGCGTGACGAAGAGCTTCGATGCGGACGAGGATTGATTGAATGCGGAGCTGCGGAATGGCCGACGGCCGTATCTGCGAAGCGGCGAAGTTGGTCCCCCTGCTGCCTCATTATGGCGGTTAGGGGGATTTTGGTTCCCGCTAGAACCCTCCGCTGCTGCTAAAGACCACCGAACCCGCATAGCTGCCGTTTTTTATATGAAAAATCACATTCGCGCACCCCCAAAACAGGCACTTTGCCCGATTTTATGCTAAAAATCACATTCATAGAGAAATTTCCGGCACGATTCTCCGCATATACGCTAAAAATCACATAAAACACCGCGATCCACCCCGATTCCAGGGGGATGAATGTGAAAATTCATATAAAACGCAAAATGGCCGTCGAATCAGGGGAGGAAGGGCGACAGAGAGAGCTTCAGCGGCGGGTTGGCTTGAATTGATTATGTAAATTTATTCCATATTCGTGTTGTGATGAGGAGGAGTGGTTGCAGGTTCTTAGATATGGTGTTAAGTGAAATTGCTAATGATAGGAAGCGATATCAAAGATGAATTATAAATACATGAAGAGCGAAGCAGAAGAAGACAATAGCCGTATTTACTATTTTGAAATCGATGGTGAAGGAGTTGTATATAGACAAGTTACTGTAATTGATGGATTAATATACGTCTCTAATCGCCCTTATGGAAGCAGGCATTTTATATTGTCCGAGAGTCCGATTGAATTTAACTTGCAGGAAGCAATTCGAAAACAAGACTTCGAAGCTATCTGGAAAAGAGGAAATCAACCGTTCTATTCCAGATGGGAAGAGATCAAGGTGCGATGCTCTAAAGGAGATTTAATAGAAGGTGAAATAGAGTGCATCTTCCCTCATGGAATTGTTATTAATCTAAATGACGATATCTATGGTGTCGTGGATTATAAAGCAGTTTGCAAGAAATCAGGAAGCAGGCGGATTTATCCAAGGAATAAAGTACGAGGAACCATCTCTGGATTTGATGAAGAGAACTTATGGCTTATTATCAGCGATGGTGAAGTGATTTCTTGAGAATATGAGGAGTCGGCGAATACATAGAAATGTTGGTGAATCAAGATGCTGGACAAGGTAGAAGCACAGAGATTTTTGTATAAGTTCCTTAGGGAGGAAGTAACACTAATTGAGCTTGAGAAATGGTTGTACAGCAATGATGAACTTGAAGTACTTCTCGGAGAAACAGATTACTTTGAATTTGTATCGCGTAACTATAAAAACAAATATGCCTATCAAGATACGGAGAAACAAATAAGAAGACTAATTCATATTGGTTTTTTTGAACAAGAACGAATTGTACATAGTTTAGTGAAGCTGACACAATGCTCTGATGAGTATTTATCAATAATTGCGACATTATATGATGATTACTGCAATGGCTATAATTTTTTGAGATTTATTGCACTTACATACATAACGACTTCTGATGAATATAAAGAAATACTAAACCATGATCCAAATAAATTTAGAGAATATTGCCAGCCGATTAATGCTGAAGCTAATAGACTATTGGAATTCTTTCAAAAGAATCAACTGAAAATTGAACACGAAAAAGAATGTATAGATAAACGGGAAGAAAGTGAAAAAATTGAAATATACCATGTTAATGAAATGATGAGCAACGCCAGAAAAGAGTAAGCCGTCCATCCCCTCCACCCATCGGAGCCGATTCCATTCCTCCACGCTGCTGTGTCATATAACACTATATTCGCGGTTCGCCTGTTGCTGCCGATGTCAGCCGAATTTTATGTGAAAATTCACATTGGTGCGGTGCGGGAACGGGGCATTTGCCCGATTTTATGCGAAAAATCACATTCGTGGGGATATTCCGGACCAGAATTCCCTGATATATGCTAAAAATCACATAAAACACCGCGATCCACCCCGATTCCAGGGGGGTGAATGTGAAAATTCATTTAAAATCGCATGGGGCGTTGATCAAGGGGGATCAACGGAGCGGCCTTTGTCTCGGATAACGAGAGGAAGGCCGCTTTTTGTTGGCATGCGAGAAGGTTGGGCAGCAAAAAACGTTGAGGATCACAAAAAAAGCGGGCAGGAAGATGCCGAGAAAGCATACTCGGTCAAGAAATGAAGATTTCGCCGGCTCTTCGGCGCGTGCTAGTGTCGGAGTGGCTTCACCGAATTCAAATGGAAGGAGGGAAGATCAACATACGCTGTGTAAAATAGTGAAATCGCTTTCTTTGTTCGGTTTGAGCTAACGAAAAAAAACGGAGACGGAAGGGGCTGTGCGGATGTCGATTATGCGGATGTCAAGGGAAAAACGGGGTTTGATTGTCTTGCTGCTGTTGGGGGGCATGTTGCTTCAATGGCTTGTTCCCGGAGGGGTAGTGAGGGCGGGGGGAGAAGCGGCGGAAATGCCGGAGCCCAACATGATAGCCAACGCCGGATTCGAATCCGGCCTCTGGCCGACCAGGTCCGGAGCGGGTCTGGATACGACGGTCAAGCACAGCGGGGACCAGAGCGCCGTCATGATCGGAGGGACGGCAAGCCAGTATGTCGGCAGCAGTCTGATTCCGATCGACGCGGCCGAAGTATACGAGCTGTCGGCTTGGATCAAGACGGATGCGCTGTCGACGGATGCCGCGGCGAGCGTGAACGTACTGATGGTGGACGCCAACAATAACGCTCTCGGCTGGTATCGGACGATGAAGCTGCTGCAGACTGGGGGAACGCAGGATTGGACGCCGTACTCGACCGAGATCAGTCAGTTCGCGACGGGAACGGCTTATCTGCGGGTATACGTCAGGCTGGACGGGAATGCAACAGGCACGGCCTGGTTCGACGATGCGGCGCTGAACGTAGCTCGCAACAGACTGCCGAACGCCGGATTCGAATCCGGCCTCTGGCCGACCAGGTCCGGAGCGGGTCTGGATACGACGGTCAAGCACAGCGGGGACCAGAGCGCCGTCATGATCGGAGGGACGGCAAGCCAGTATGTCGGCAGCAGTCTGATTCCGATCGATGCGGCCGAAGTATACGAGCTGTCGGCCTGGATCAAGACGGATGCGCTGTCGACGGATGCCGCGGCGAGCGTCAATGTGCTGATGGTCGATGCCAACAACAGCTCGCTGGGCTGGTATCGGAATACGATGAAGCAGATTCAGACCGGCGGCACGCAAGGCTGGACGAACTACCGGGTTGTGCTGGACCGGTTGGCCGCAGGGACGGCAACCGTCCGAATCTATGTCCGCTTGGACGCGAATGCGGAAGGCACGGTCTGGTTCGACGACATCTCGCTTAAGCTGAAGGACTTCGTGATCGGCGTCTCCGGTCCGACGGGCAACATTGTCGTCCCCGGCGAATCGGACGGCCTGAGCGTTGTGCTCAAGAGTGCGATGCCGCAGAGCCATTCGGTGCAGGTTGTCTATGCCGTCAGCGATACCGAAGGTGCGGGGGTTGCGAACGGTTCCTTCACCGCAGTCGTACCTTCCGGCATTCCGGTGCAGCAGGCGCTGGATCTTAGCGGGCTTGAGCGATATGGAACGTATACGCTGGATCTGCATGTGACCGGGAGCGGCGGCGGGACTGCCGACATCGACGAGGAGGGGAGCTTCCCCTTCAGCCTGGCGGTTCCGGCGGACAGCTCGGAGGCATTCGGGACGGCCATTCATCTGCTGGGCAGAACCGATGCGGCGTATGTGGACACCTACCTGTCGCTGATCGCCGATTCTGGCATTCAATGGATTCGCGACGATGCCCGCTGGTCGGCGGCCGAGACGACGATGGGACAGATCGATATTCCGGCCGCTTGGGATATGTATGTGAACAAGGCCGTCGCCAAAGGGATTAAGCCGCTCTTGATCGTCGATTACGGCAACCCGCTGTATGACGGAGGGAACGCCCCGTACACCGAGGAGGGAATCGCCGCATATGCGGCATATGCCGGCGCGCTGGCCGAGCACTTCGCAGGCAAGGTCGACCACTTCGAGATATGGAACGAATGGAATATCGGCGGCGGCAACCCTGAGCATCTGTCGCCCGAAGCTTACGCCACGGTGCTGCATGCGGCCTACGCAGCGATCAAGGCGGCCAATCCCAATGCGTTCGTGATCGGCGGTGCGACGTCCGGCGCCGACGCGGCCTGGATCGAACGCGTGCTGGAGGCGGGAGGATACGATGACATGGACGCCGTATCGATCCATCCTTATATGTACCCTGTCGGCCCTGAGGACGGAGGGTTTGCGGCGAGCTTGACGACCATTCACAATCTGTTTGCCAATTACGGGCCCGCCAAGCCGATCTGGGTAACCGAGATCGGTTGGCCGACAAACGAGAGCCTGAGTCGCGGCGTCAGCGAGCGAATGTCGGGCGTCTACGCCGTTCAGGCCTATACCCTCGCCCTGAGCAGCGGGCTGGCGGACAAAGTGTTCTGGTACGACTTCAAGAATGACGACAAACCGTCGACGAGCCTGGAAGGCCATTTCGGCCTGGTGAGGGGCGACCACGAAGCGGCTCCTTGGTCGGCCAAGGAGAACTATGCGGCCTATCGAACGTTGGCCGCGAAGCTGGCCGGAGCGGCCTTCGTTGAATCCTACAATGCCGGGGACCAGGTGCAGGCGCATCGCTTCCATCGCAACTCCGACGGCAAGGACGTGCTGGTGCTGTGGAGCAAGGGCGATGAGAAGAACCTGCTTCTGAGCCTCGGCACCTCCGCCGCGACGGCCTACGACCGGTTCGGCAATGGGACGAGCTTGACCGCAGCGGGAGACGGGACGATTACACTGCCGATCTCGCAGGTTCCCGTCTATGTGGAGGGCAGCTTCGCATCCGGTATCGACATTGAAGATCCTTACCGCATCGAAGCCTACCCGCAGCTCCAGCGAACATCCTCGGGAGCGTATTGGCAGGTGGCCGTCCAGATTGACAATCAGTTGGATGAGGCGATCGCCGGGACGGTGCAGCTCTCCGCCGACTCGTCCCCTTGGAGCGGGCAGCAATCGTTTGCCGCTGCCGCCAATGGCTCCGCAACCTTGACATTCGATTGGCCGGGAACGCCGGAGGATCGACTGTACGCGCTCGACATTCAGACCGAGCTGGCCGGCGGGGCCGGTGTCGTCGTCCGGCGCAAAATGAGCTTCCTTGCCGCACCCGAGGCTTCGACTTCGCCTGTTATCGATGGTTCGTTATCGGCAGGGGAATGGGACGATGCCTTCTCCTTCGAGCTTGACCAAGCCTCGCAGGCGCATCTGAGCGATTGGGGCGGCACGAGCGATCTCAGCGGCACCGGGTATGTCCGGTGGGACGACGACAACTTCTATCTCGCCGTCAAGGCGAAGGATAATACCCATGTGCAGAGCGGCTCGGGCAGCGATATTTGGGGCGGTGACAGCATTCAGTTCGCGCTGCAACCGGGACGCAAGGCGGGCGGGGCCGCTCTTGGCTACAACGAGATCGGGCTCGGACTGAATCCGAATTCCGGGGCGATCCTGTGGAGATGGACCGCCGCGACAAGGACGGCGAATCTAAGCGGAGCCGCTTATGCCGTCGCGCGCGACGACAGTCAGGCGACTACCGTGTACGAGCTTGCGATTCCTTGGGACGCGCTGCTGCCGGACGGAATGACGGCGGCTGTCGGCGCCGACTTCGGCTTCTCGCTGCTGATTAACGACAATGACGGCACGGGCCGACGCGGCTGGATCGAATATATGAGCGGCATTGGCGAAGTGAAGAACACCGACGAATTCGGGGATTTGCTCCTGATCGAATAAAAAAAGCGTATCTCCACAAAAAAAGCAGGGGCCGGAATGCAGGCGAAGCATACGCGAACAAAAGGTGAAGCTACCTTGGCCGCATTCCCCGTGATAGCGTTGGAGTCGCGGTGCCATGCCCGAGCCGGGCCCCTGCCGCATCGTCGCTTGCAGCGGACAAACAAAGCGTTAAGGGAGGTTCGACCGACACTCATTATACAAAAGGAGGGCGGCCCATGAAGTCGCTTGCCCGGGATAAGCATCTGTACCTGATGCTGTTGCCGGTGGCCATTTATTTTCTATTGTTCAAGTACGCTCCGCTCTTCGGAGAAGTCATCGCCTTTAAGCAGTATCGGCTGGCCGACGGGATTTGGGGAAGTCAGTGGGTGGGGGTGGAGCAATTCCGCAAGCTGTTCTCCGACCGCGAGTTTTACACCGTGCTGCGCAACACGCTGCTGCTGAATGTGTACAACCTGGTCTTCGCCTTCCCCGTCCCGATTGTTCTTGCCCTGCTGTTGAACGAGGTCCGCTGGAGCGGGTACCGCAGAGCGCTGCAAAATCTGCTGTATATCCCCCACTTCATATCGTGGGTGGTTCTGGGCAGCATGGTCATCGCGATGCTCTCGCCGTCCACGGGAATTGTGAATGCCGTATTGAAGCTGGCAGGGCTTGAGCCGATCTACTTTATGGCCGATACCTTCTGGTGGCCGGTGTCCTATGTTCTGTCGGGCATCTGGAAGGAGGCGGGCTTCGGCACGATCCTCTATATGGCGGCCATGGCCGGCATCGACCCGACGCTCTACGAGGCGGCCAAGATAGACGGCGCAAGCAAGCTCCGCCGGATCTGGCACGTGACCTTGCCGGGCATTCGCAGTACGGCGGCCATCCTGCTTATCTTGCAGGTGGGACGAATGATGGATGTCGGGTTCGAGCAGGTGTACACCTTGAAGAATCCCGCCGTCAACCGCGTTGCCGAGGTCATCAGCACGTATGTGTACAATCGCGGAATCGAGAATTTGCAATACAGCTATTCCACAGCCCTTGGTCTGTTCCAGTCCGCGGTGGCCCTGGTCCTCGTGGTAGGCGTCAACCGGTTGATCAAGACGATGGGAGAAAGAGGGCTTTGGTAGCTCCACACGAGAGGAAGTGTAAATGCCGTGCAGATCAAAGGCTCACGCTCGGCCGGCTTGTTTCATTGGATAAACAACCTTTTGTTGGCTCTATGCGCCGCTGCTACCGTTTTTCCATTCCTTAATCTCATTGCGGTCTCCTTCAGCGGCAGTCGGGCCATATCCGCAGGCGAAGTGTTGCTGTGGCCGATCGATCTCAACACGGATGCGTACCGGAATCTGATCGACGACGGACAGTTGCTCGTGGCGATGAAGAACACGATCCAGCTTACGGTTATGGGCACCTTGCTCAACATGGCGTTTACGATCCTGGCGGCCTATCCGCTCTCGAAGCCCCGGTTGCGGGGGCGCGGGTACATGCTGCAGGCGGTGCTGTTCACCATGCTGTTCGGCGGCGGCATGATTCCCCACTTCCTGCTCGTCAACAGCCTTGGCCTTGTGAACACCTATTGGGCCCTCTGGCTGCCGGCGCTTGTCAGCGTGTACAACATGTTCGTCATGAAGTCGTTCTTCGAAGGGCTTCCCTCGGAGTTGGAGGAATCGGCTGCGATCGACGGGGCCAACGAATGGGTGACGCTGCTGCGCATCATTCTTCCGTTGTCCATGCCGGTGATCGCGGCGCTGACTTTGTTCTATGCGGTCGGATGGTGGAATTCGTACATGAACGTTCTGATCTACATCCGCAGCACCGACAAGATGTCGCTTATGGTCAAGCTGTATCAGATGATCGACCTCGTCAGCCCGGAGATGCTCCGGAGCGGCGAAGGAGTAAGCGAGCGGACGATAACGCCGGAGGGAATCCGGGCCGCTGCGATCGTATTGGCCGTCTTGCCGATTATGGCCGTGTACCCTCTGCTCCAGAAGCATTTTGTCAAGGGAGTCTTGTTGGGCTCCGTCAAGGGCTGACGATCACAGGCTGTCTCGGCAGCTTCGATATACTATAATCTTCTTGGGAGGTTTATCGCATGAGTTCGAATTTGTATTGGAAAATAAAAAAGCCCGCTTCGGCGGTGGCGTTGTGCATGATTGCTGGTGCGTTGCTGGCGGGGTGCTCGGGCAACGGGAATAATGGGAATAACGGGAATTCGCAAGCCTCGCCGGCCCCGGAAGCGTCTTCCTCCGGTACGCCGGCCGGAGATCCGTACGCGGACTTGCCCAAGAAGGTGAGCATCTCGACGTTCGACCGCGGGGCGGTATCCAGCGATGAAGGCACCTACGAGGACAATCGCTGGACGAAGTGGATCGGAGAGCAATCCGGCATCGACGTCAGCATCGTGCCTGTGCCGAGGAATCAAGCCCAGGACAAACTGAACGTCCTCATCGCCTCCAATCAGGCGCCGGATCTGATCTGGGAATACGACCGAACGTACATCGGCAAGCTGGTCACGCAAGGGGCGATTCAGCCGGTCGACGACTATATCGAGAAGTACAGTACGTCTTACAAAGCTTATCTGCAGGAGCATCCCGAACTGAAGCCGTACCTCACATTTGACGGGAAGATGTACGCCGTTGCCACCGCAAGAACGCTTGATTCGATTGCCAATCATGGCATATGGATTCGGCAGGACTGGCTGGATAAGTTGAATCTGAAGACGCCGACCACGATGGAGGAGCTTATCGAGGTGGCCAAGGCGTTCAAGGACGGAGACCCGGACGGCAACGGCAAAGCGGACACGACCGCGCTTGTCGGAAGCACGACCTTCGACGCGTATTCCGCGATGAACGCCGCGATCTCCAACCAATGGTATCTCGAGGACGGGCAGATGAAGTACGGAGCCACGCTGGATCGCTTCGGAGATGCGATGGCCTGGGAGAAGACGATGTACGAAGAAGGACTGGTGGACAAGGAATATCTGACCGACAAGAACTTCCAACGCGCCATCCAGCTCTGGACGACGGGGAAGGCCGGCATCTTCGTCGGCAGTTGGGGCGGCAGCGCGATGGAGAATCATATCCGGGACATGCTGAAGAACGTCCCCGATGCCAATCCGGTGCCGCTGGAGCCGGTCTCCACGTCAAACGGCAAGTATGGCCTCTATCAGGAGACGAGTCCGTTTATCTTCGTCGCCTTCAATAAGGAGATGGGCAATCCGAAGGCGGCCGTCGAGTACTTGGACTGGCTTGTCGACAGCGGCTGGAAGTCGCTCGTGTACGGCACGGAGGGCGTGCATTACAAGGACGTGAACGGCGTCGCCCAAGTTATCGATTCCGAGAAGTACAAGAAGGAAGTGTCCTATGCCGGCGAGTATGCGGTGCTGCGCAACGATTCGTTCACTCCCGCCGATCTGCCGGCGAAGGCGGCGTCCGACGAATTGTCCCAGCGTCTGGCCGGGCTGAGCGAGAAGGGACTGGAGACGGCGACCAAGAACAAGTTCCGCCGCGATATTCCTTATCAGCCGAGCTTCACGGAAGTGAACGAGATTCAGACGGCCATGAAGCCGTTTATTGAAGAGATTCGCGCCAGAGTAACGACGCAAGGCGCTTCTTACACGGCCGATTGGGGCCTGGAGGAGATTCGCAAGGAATGGCAACGTCTCGGCGGCGAAGCGGTAGAGGCCAAAGCCCAGGAATGGTACGAGGCCAACAAGGCGTCGTTTGAATAACAACCGGGTCTGACCGCTTCGCATTCGGAAGACAACGGCTTACGAGAGGAACAGGACGATGATGAATAGCGAACACAACCGATGGATCATCAAACTCATAACAAGCCTGATTCTGTTCCTGTTCCTGATCGTAACGGTATCGGCTCTGATCTTCTACTTCACCTTCACGTCCGATCTCAAGACAAGGCTTGTTCGGACAAACGAAGCGTTGATGGAGCATATGAATCAGAAGCTGGAGCTGGTGTTCAAGAATATCGACAACGAAGCGATCCAGCTCGTGCAGGACGATGAGGTCAAGAACTTCTTCGACGACAATCTGCCCGAGGACCGGCGCGCGACCGCCGACTACCGGATCGGGGAACGGCTCGACCGCCTCATCCGCAGCGACGAATACTTGTTCTCTGTCGACCTGTACTCGTATTCGCAGGACAGGCTCGTATCCGGCGATATTCTGACGGAGGAGAGTCGGCAGAGCAATTATGACTGGATCGGCCGCTTCGCCGGGTTCGACGGCTACTCGGACTGGATGGGCAGCCGCAAGCTGCTGCTTCGCAACTCCAGCTTCCCGATTTATCGCAATGTCGTCACCTTCGTCCGCACCTATCCGCTGATCCATTCCGCCGAGGACCGCCGAGGGGCCGTCGCCTTCAATATGAAGGAAGAATTGCTGCTCGCTCTGATCCATTCTCGGGATGACGATCAAGGAATCAACCTGGTGCTGGACAAGGAGGGGCGCGTCGTGCTTCATCCCGATCAGGCCAAGCTGGGGGAAGACTGGAGCACGGTCCCCTTCGTCAAGAAGCTGGTCTCGCAGGCGGCCTTGCAAGGGCAAAGCTCCGGCACGTTCGGGGCGACGGCAGAGGGGAATCCGGTGATGGTGTTCTACCAGACAAGCTCTTACACGAGCTGGACCATGGTGCGCATCGTATCGGAGTTTGAGCTGAACAAGCCGCTCACGGTGGTCCGCAATACGCTGGCCGTCTTGTCCGGCGTGCTGCTGTTGCTGGCGGCCGTGCTGGCGTTAGCCCTCGGCAGATGGACCTTCCGTCCGCTTAATCGCTTCCTGGCGACGATCACCTCCCGTCTGAACGCCTTGTCGCCGCAGCCCGGCGCTTCCGCGGGAGGCGATCGGTTCCAACTGCTGGAGTCCCGCTTCGAGGATATTCTGGTGAACAGCGAACGACTGCAGCAGCAGGTTCGGGAGACCAAGCCGATCCTGAAGTGGCAGCTCGTCATCGAATTGTTGTCCGATTACAAGATTAACATTGCGAATACCAGGCAGTACATGGATATGCTGGGCATGCCGCTGGACGGCAACCGGTTCGTCGTGCTGGTGGCGGAGTTCGACCAGCGCCAGGATCAGGATACGCTGACTCCCCGCGACAAGCATCTGTATAACTACGCTCTGTGCAACGTGGCGGAAGAGCTTATTCTGGCCGAGCATAATGGAGTGGCCATCGAGTTGGAGAACGGCTGCGTGGCGATTCTCATGAGCTTCGAGGATGATGACGCGGAAGCCGAGCTGCGGGCCGGAGCGCTGGCGGATCTGATCAAGAACTACGCGGCGGAGACGCTGCGACGTACGATTACGATAGGAGTAGGCGGCCTGGCCGATTCGACGGAGAAGCTTCACTTGAGCTTCGCGCAAGCCAACGAGGCGCTGAGCTATCGTCTGGTGCTCGGAACGAACACGGTGATCGCGTGGGAAGATGTGCAGGGCGAGGAATCGTCCAGATTCTACCGCCTGGTGGCCATGACGGACGCGATGATGGATTCCCTGAAGCTGCTTGATGTGGAGAAGCTGAAGGCGCAGACGGATCGCTGGTTCGAGGCGCTCGCCCAGTCCGCGGTTCCGCCGGAGATGATCCGGCAATTGAGCCTGCAATGCTTGATGAAGGCGTCGGTGGTGGCCGGCGAGGCGGGGATTGATCCGGAGCAATTCCGCATGCCTCAGGAGATGCGGGATATGCTGAATCAATCCGACAGCTTAACGGATATGAAGGAATTCTTGCTGTCGGTGTTGCAGGATTATGCGGAGCGGATTCGGAGCAAGCGCGGCCATCGCGAGAAGAGTGATCTAATCGTCAAGGTGCTGGATTATATTCGGACGAATTTCGGCCAGGCCGAGCTGTCGCTGAACTTGCTGGCGGACGAATTCCGCGTAAGCGTATCGCACTTGAGCAAGCAGTTCAAGGAACAGACGGAGAGCAACTTTATCGATTACCTGATGAATCTGCGCATCGATACGGCGAAGCGGATGCTGACCGATACGGACGGGAAAATCAAGGATATCGCGGAGGCGGTCGGGTACAGCAACGTGAACAGCTTTGTTCGCATCTTCAAGAAGCTGACCGCGCTCACGCCTTCGGAATATCGCGAGAAGCAGCTTAAGAGAGAGGACGACGAGTCGTGATCGAATCGAACCTGCGGCAAGCGAGGTGGATCGCCTGCGGCACTTGCGACGAGAAGGCCGCGCCGTTGTTCCGGAAGTCGGTTCGGTTGCCGGGCAAGGCGAAGGAGGCTCGCCTCCGGATTAGCGGACTTGGCTTCTACGTGTTGAAGATCAACGGGCGCCGCCTAGGCAACGAGCTGCTGCAGCCTGCCTTTACAAGCTATGACAAGACGGTGCTGTTCAACCGTTACGACGTTCTCGACTATCTGATCGAGGGAGACAATAAGTTCGAGGTGAAGCTGGGCAACGGCTGGTACAATGAGTGCCAGCCGACCGCCTGGGAATTCCAGCATGCGCTCTGGCGCGATCGGCCGAAGTTCATCCTGGAGCTGGAGCTTGACGGTCGAATTGCGCTTGTCTCGGATTCGAGCTGGGAATGTGCGGCCAGCGCCACTCTCTTCAATTCATTGCGCTGCGGAGAGACGTATGACGCCGCCTATCGGATCGAGCATTGGGAGGGCGCGACCGTCGTGCCTGCACCGGGCGGCATCCTGAAGGAACAGGCCATTCCGCCGATCCGGCTCAGGGAGACCTATCCGCCGGTACGGATCGTGCCGAGTCCGACGCCGGTCATCTATGATTTCGGGGTCAATCTGTCGGGCAATGTGCAGATCAAGGTGAGCGGAAGGCGCGGGAGCCGAGTCATCCTGCAATACTTCGAGGCGCTGCGCACGACAGCGACCCCCGATCTGGAACGGTACAAGCAGCATGTTTACGAGGATCGCTTCCAGCGCGACGAATACATTCTATCGGGCGAAGGCGACGAAGTATGGCACAGCGAATTCGGCTACAACGGCTTCCGTTACGTACGGGTGTACGGCGATTACGATACGATCGAGGTTATGGCAAGATGCTTCCACACCGATCTGGCCGATGCGGGCGGCTTGAGCTGCGACCACCCTCTGGTGAACCGGATTCAGGCGGCGGTTCGGCGATCGACGTTGACGAACTTCCATCATCTTCCGACGGATTGTCCGCACCGGGAGAAGAACGGCTGGACAGCCGACGCGCACTTGGCCTGCGAGCAGGCCTTGTTTAACTTCGATATGCGCGACGCCTATATCAAGTGGCTGGACGATCTGGTTGACTGTCAGCTTCCCGGCGGCCGCATCCCGTGTATCGCCCCCACGAGCACATGGGGGTATGATCGCTTGTTCGCCGGCCCCGCTTGGGATGCGGCCTTGTTCGTCATTCCGTGGCAGCTATACCGGTATACCGGAGACGTCGACTGCCTGAGAAGGTATCACGAGCCGATGGCGCGTTATGTGGATTACCTCCAATCGATTCTGGAGGACGGGATTTGCCGCAACGGTCTCGGCGACTGGTCGGCCCCGCCGAACGCGGCGCCGTTTCCTAGAGAGTCGCTGCTGACCGCCTATTCCTATTGCATGGCGGACCTGTACGGCCGCATCTCGGGACTGCTGCAGGATAAGATGAACGAGCGCAAGGGGAGCGAGCTCGCCGCGGCCATCCGCGTCGCGTTCCGGAGCCGATTCGTCGGGATGCCGTGCGAGAGCCAGACGTTCTACGCGATAATGCTTTATTTCGATCTGGTCGCAGGCGAAGAGAAGGACTATGCGCTTAAACGATTGCTGGAGACGATAGAACAGGAACGCGGCCACCTGGTTGGCGGCATCTTCTGTGCGAAGATGCTGTTGGACGTACTGACGGAGCATGGACACATCGAACTCGCCTACCGGATTGCCTCGCAGGAGGATTTTCCCGGGTGGGGGTATATGACGAAGCTGTGCGCAGGGACGTTGGGGGAGAACTGGTTCGGAGGCTCCTCGATGAACCATCCGATGTTCTCCGAGATCGGGGCTTGGTACTACAAGGCGCTGGCGGGGTTTCGGATCGACGATAGGCAGCCGGGATTCCGGCATATCCGGATCGCTCCGTATTCGCCGGCCGATATCGGCCGGTTCTCGGCCTGGCATCGTACGCCCTTCGGGCGGCTGGAGCTTGGCTGGGACGAGGAGAACCTAATCTTGACACTGCCGCAGGGAATAACGGCCACGTTCGAATACGGCCATGAGCGCCATGAGCTGAGCTCGGGCGTTTATCGATACAAGAGACAGCAGTAGAGGAGGATGAGACATGGACAAGGCTGCATTAACGGACAGAATCCGCGCCTCTGCCCGGAGCTTCGATTCCCGGGCCAAGCTTCTGCGTACGCCGCTTACGGCGACCTATCATACCGCACTCAAACCGGATAAACACCCGTTTGTCCTCGCCTTGTATCCTTCCGTTTGTTATGCTTTCGACCTGCTCGAATGCCAGGAGGAGGATCAGGTGCGGACGGCAGCCGATATTATTGAAGCGGTCGTATCCTGTCAGGACCAGGACCCGACGCGGGACACCTACGGGATATGGCCTTACTTCTACGAAGAGCCGCTTGACCGGATGGATCGCCCCGATTGGAACATGGCCGACTTCCACGGCAAGAAGCTGCTGCTGATCGTGAAGCGGCATGCCGGACGATTGCCCCGGCCGTTGGTGATCAAGCTTAAAGAAGCGCTGTATCACGCCTGTCAGGCCATCCGCAGACGGGACGTCGGGTCCCATTATACGAACATTGCGATTATGGGAGCGATGGTGACGATTGTTGGAGGGGAGCTGCTGGAGGACGAGGAGCTGCGAATCTACGGGGAGCGCAGAATTCAAGCCTTCTATGCCTATACGAAGGAAGTAGGCACCTTCTCCGAATACAACAGCCCCTGCTACACGCCGATCGCGATCGAGGAGCTTCGCGATCTGGCCGAGTTGTCCGAATCCGCCGTGGCCGTGCACACCGCAAGCAGGCTGCTGGACATGGCCTGGCGCATGGTTGCCAGGCATTATCATCCCGCGACAGGCGCTTGGGGAGGACCGCACAGCCGCACGTACAGCACGCTGCTGCGCCCGAACGAGAAGGAGTTTCTGGCTCGCGCGATGCAAGCCGATTCCTCCTTCCTTCCATGTCCGCGTCCGTACCGCGAATGGTTCCGTTCGTCTGCTGAGAGGTACGATGCCGAGCCGACGCTGATGGAGGCGGAGACGGGATACCAGATTTATGCGACCTCTTATCAGAACGACAAGCTGACGCTCGGCAGCTTCAGCATGGGGAGCATGTGGAATCAGCGTCGGAACCTGATCGCTTATGCCGATGCGGGGGGCGGCAAGACGGTGTCGATCCGTCTGCAGGCGCTCATGAACGGCAAGGACTTCTGCTCCGCGATATTCACCGGCGTGCAGTCGCGCAAGCAAGCTCTGTTCGCCATCAGCTTCGCTACGGATAACGGCGCTTGGCACCAGGACCTGGACATGATCAACGGCCGCTTCTCCGCATCCGACTTGCGCATACGTCTATGGATCGGCGGCGACGACGTTGCCCCGAATATACAGACGCTTCAGGCGGCCAAGCGGTTCGAGGCGCAGCTCGGAGAGCGTTGTCTGCAGATGGAAGCCGTGCTGGAACGCTCCGATTACGGGCCGCTATCCATGTGTGCGGAGCGCACGAGCGACGGATACGCGCTGGATTACGTCATTGCGGCGGGAGAAGAACGAGAGTTTGATTTTCACAGCGTGGGACAGGCGGCATGGCTCTTCAGGTTATCGCTCGATGATGCGCTGTCGGCGTCCGAGGTCGCACTGCAATCTGACGAAGAATGGGCAAGGGCAAGCGTCGCGACGGAAGACGGCGAGATGGCGATAGCCGTCTTGCTTAAGCCGCAGCCAACCGGGCATTTGTACCGAAGCCATCATGTTCAGATGCCCCGGGTGCTTGCGCATAAATTGGGGAGGAATGGCGATGATCTCTGAGAATCTGTTCTATTATCGGCCCTCTGCGGACAATAACATGGGCGAAGTTATTCGGGCGGACGTATGCGTCTACGGAGGAAGCTCGGCCGGCGTGGCAGCGGCGCTGCAGGTCAAGCGAATGGGCTTGTCGGTGGTCATTGCCGAATTCGGACAGCATCTGGGAGGCTTGTCCTCCGGGGGGCTGGGGCAGACGGATATCGGCAACAAAGCGGCGATAGGAGGTATTGCCAGGCAGTTCTACCGGGAGCTGGGCCGCCGTTACGAAGGGGATCGGCGGATCGACGGCGACGGAGCCATCTGGCAGTTCGAGCCAAGCGCGGCCGAGCGTCTGTTCAACGATTGGACAGCGGAAGCGGGAATCCCGGTGTACTATGGACAGCAGCTTGCGGAAGTGGGGAAGCAAGGGGAAACTATCGTTTATGTGACAATGGAGAACGGGAACCGCGTTGAAGCGCGCATGTTTATCGATGCCACGTACGAAGGCGATCTGATGGCCATGGCCGGGGTGTCGTACCATGTCGGCAGAGAAGCGAATTCCGTCTACAAGGAGACGCTGAACGGCATCCACTTCGGCCACCCGAATCATAACTTCAAGACCTGGATCGATCCTTATCAGATCGAAGGCAAGCCGGACAGCGGCCTCGTCTTCGGCGTAACGGAGGAGCCACCCGGCGTTCAGGGAGCCGGCGATTCGGCCGTGCAGGCGTACAACTTCCGAATCTGCTTGACGGATGTTCCCGGGAACCGGCTGCCGGTCCCGATGCCCGCTGGCTATGACCCGGAGCATTACGTCTTGCTAGAGCGATATATTCGCTCCGGAATCTGGGATGCCTTGGACCTGTTAAGTCTGATGCCGAATGGCAAAACCGACCTGAACAACTACGGAGCCTTCAGCACGGACATGATCGGAATGAATCATCGGTGGCCGGAAGCCGGGTATGCGGAGCGGGAGGAGATCTTCCAAGCGCATGTCAATTACACGCTGGGGCTGCTGTACTTCCTCGGCAACGACGAGCGCCTGTCCGCAGAGGTGCGGCGGCAAGCTTCCCGCTGGGGGCTGCCGCTGGACGAATACCCGCAGACGGGACATTGGTCGCATCAGTTGTATGTCCGCGAAGGAAGACGGATGATCGCCGACCTGGTCATGACCGAGCATCATTGTCGATTCCTCCAGGTCGTCGACGATCCCGTCGGTCTGGCGGCCTATACGATGGACTCGCACAATTGCAGGCGGATCGTCGCGGATGGGCGCTGCATCAACGAAGGCAATGTCGAGGTCGCTCCGTCCGCTCCTTATCCCATCTCGTATCGTTCCATCGTGCCCCGAGCGGAGGAGTGCGGCAATCTGGCCGTTCCGGTCTGCTTGTCGTCCTCTCATATTGCCTTCGGCTCCATTCGCATGGAACCGGTATTTATGATATTGGGGCAATCTGCGGGAACGGCGGCCGCCATGGCGTTGGAACACGGCTGCGCCTTGCAGGAGTTGGACTATTCGAAGCTGCGCGAGCGTTTGCTGCAGGACGGGCAGGTGCTGGATTGGAAGGAGATCCGGCACGTCCCGGGCGTCGTCAATCCTTGAGGCTTTGACGGCTGGCTGGCCGCTGGGACGCCTGGTCACCTCGCCGCCTGGTTGCCGGCCGACTGGCCGCCTCGCTGCGATAGCGCTTTTGTCGGCTCGTGCCGGGATTTTATACGAAATTTCACATTCGCGCTGCCCGATAACGGGGTATTTGGACCATTATATGCTAAATTTCACATTCATGGGGGGCATTCCGGTTCGGAGTGCCCTCATCTATGCTAAAATTCACATAAAACCCCTTGATTCCTGCCGAACCCCAGCCGATGAATGTGATAAATCACATAAAATAAGGAGAGATTCCCCCCTGCCGAACCCGATAAACTACAAGAAGGACTTCAAGCACCTCTACCTGCCCAAGCCGACACCGGAGATCGTGGACGTGCCGAGCATGCCGTTCTTTATGGTAAGCGGTTCCGGCGATCCCAACGGCGAGGAGTTTGTCAAGGCGACCGAGGCTCTGTACAGCTTGAGCTATGCGGTGAAGATGTCGTACAGGAGCAGCGACGTGCCGGACGGGTATTACGAGTACACGGTGTTCCCGCTCGAGGGCGTATGGGACTTGCTCGATTACACGAAGCCCGCGACGGACAAGAGCAACCTCAAGTACACGATTATGATTCGCCAGCCCGATTTTGTGACGAGAGCGGGGTTCGAGCGCTTCCTGGAAGCGACGATGAAGAAGAAGGCCAATCCATTCCTGGGGAAAATCCGGTTCGAGCAGGCTGCGGATGGGTTGAGCTGTCAGATGCTGCATGCGGGCAGCTTCGATGAGGAGCCGGCCAGCTTCTCGCGGATGGAAGAGTTCTGCGCGGAGCAAGGGGTAACCCGAACGAGCAAGCTTCATCGGGAAATCTACCTGTCGGACCCGCGCAAGACGAAAGCGGCCAAGCTAAAGACGGTGTTGCGATTCTCTGTGCAAGGTTCATAATCCGGGAGGGGTGAAGGCGCATGAGCGGCAGGCTGTTATTGATCATTCTCGGCTTCATGCTGTTGCTGGGCTGCAGTTCCCCAGCCAATTCCGACAACGGCTCCGATTCCGAAGCTCCTCAAACGTATGATCCGCGAGAGGTGAAGGCGGGAGATAGGATCGGTGCGATGACGATCGGCAGCGTGGACATAAGAGAGAATGCGCAGGATCAGCCCATCGTCGATATCGCGTTCGACTCGGAGCCGTTCGAGGTGACGGGCACGTTCGAGAACGGGTTCGTCAATCCCGAATTGGACAAGCGCATCGTTTTCTTCCTTCCGGATGCCGAGTCCCAGCTTCTATTCCCTAAACATAATCTGTTTGATTATGAAGTCCGGCTATACTTCTTGAACCAAGAGGCCAGCGCATTATTCGGCGACAAGCCGTCGGGAACGGCGACACTCGAGATTCAAGGGTACCATGAGCTTGTCCGTTACAACGACGATGTTATCGAGAACACTCGACTGATTGGCGTGAAGACGATCGAATAGCGGATTCCGCTTATAACGACAGGAGGCTATCATTATGTCCAAGATCAACCTGGCATTCCCGGAAGGCAAGATCAAAGTGCTGACGATGAGCTATGACGACGGCGTGTATGCCGATCGCAAGCTCGTGGAGATATTCAACCGGCATGGCATCAAGGGGACGTTCCATCTGAATTCCGGCCTCATGGGCGAGCCGGGGAGAATCGCCGCCGAGGAAGCGGCGGATCTGTATAAGGGGCACGAGATCTCGGCCCACACGGTGACGCATCCGACGATCGCGCGCTGCCCGAAGGAGACGATTGTCCGGGAGATTATGGACGACCGGGAAGGGCTGGAGAGCATTGCCGGTTATCCCGTGCGCGGCATGTCTTATCCGAACGGCTCGTACAGCCCGGAGATCAAGGCGATGCTGCCGCACCTGGGCATCGAATATGCCCGGGTGGTCAAGAGCACGGGGCAGTTCGGCCTGCCGGACGACCTGTTCGAATGGCAGCCGACATGCCACCACAAGCAGGACTTGATGGCGCTGGGAGAGCAGTTCGTCGGCTTCCACAAGCAGCAGTACCTGTACCTGATGTACGTGTGGGGGCACAGCTATGAATTCGACAACGACGGCAATTGGGAGCTGATCGAGAGCTTCTGCCGGCTGGCGGGTGGAAGATCGGACATCTGGTACGCGACGAACATGGAGATCGTCGATTACCTGAACGCCTTCCGCCAGCTTAAATTCGCGGCGTCGACCCGCTTCGTGTGGAATCCCGGCGCTTCGTCGGTATGGCTCAGCGTAGACGGAGAGATCGTCGAAGTGCCGGGCGGCAGCCGTCAATCCCTCCAGGATTGATAGAGGCTCCTCACCTCGCGGTAGGCTTGCTTCGGCTTGCGGTATTCGTTGACGAGGCCCTTGTTGTTGAAGCTTCGCGCCCGGTCGCGGAAGTGAGAGCCGTTGCTGTGCAGGTCGGCTCTGACATCGGCGAATTGCCAGACGAACGTGCCGCCGATCTTCGGATCGTCCCGGAAGATGGACAACGCTTCCGAGACGATCCCCGCCTGATAATCCTCGCTGAACAGACGGGGCTCCCAGCCCGTATCCCCATAGATGCCCGCGCCGCCGAACTCCGTCATGAGCACGGGCCGATCGCCGGCGCCCATCGCCTCGGCTCGCTCGTGGAACTGCCTCAGCATCTCTCCGAAGCCCGCCGTCTCCCCTTCGTACCAGCCGTAATACTTGTTGATGCCGATCGCGTCGAAGAGAGGAAGCAGCACATCCTCGAGCGGGTGCATCGTCGCGTACGTCACAAGCCGCGACGAATCGAGCCGCCGGACCAGCGCCACCAGTTGCTCCGTCATCTCGTAGGCGTCCTGCGTGCGGGAGTCGATCTCGTTGTGGACCGACCAGAAGATCACGGAAGGGTGGTGGATGTGCAGGTTCACCATCTCCTCGATCATGGTCAGCGCGCGCTCCCGGAACAACGGCTCCTTCACCGTGTCGTTCGGCAAGGCCGCCCCCCACATCGGAATCTCGCTCCAGAAGACGAGTCCCTGCTCATCCAGCAAGTCGAGCCAATACGGACTCTGCGGATAGTGCGAGCCCCGCACCGCGTTGCAGCCCAATTCCCGAATAATATCGAGATCCTTGCCCATCAGCTTCGGCGGGAAGGCGAACCCCCATTCCGGATGCTCCTCGTGCCGGTTCACGCCCTTCAGGTAGACGGGCGAGCCGTTGATGAGGACGCGATGGTTCTTCGTCTCGATCCTGCGGAAGCCGATGCGCTCCGTCCTGTCGTCGAAGTCGGTCCGCGCCTTGATCTCGTACAATTCGGGGCGGCCGACATTCCAGAGCCGAACGTCCGGCCACCGCTGCTTGACCTCATAATCGAACGTCTCGCCGCTCTCCACCGAGACCGTCCCCGTATGGAACACCGCCCCTCCCTCGGACAGAGTCAGCGTTGTTGCGACTCGCTCCTGCGACAGCGAGCGAAGCTGCACCTTAATCGTGACGTCCGCGTCCGCTCCTTCAAGCTCATAGCCGATGTCCACCCGCTGAATATGCAGATCGGGCAGCCGCTGCAGCTCCACCAAGCGGATGATGCCGCCGTAGTGGAACCAATCGACATGCTCGGTCGGAATCGTCAGGCGATCCAGGCGGCTGTCCGTGCGGACGATCAGCTCGTGCTCCCCCTCGGCCAAGGACGGCACAATGAAGTCGAAGGGCGTATACCCGCCGTAGTGATAGCCGAGATGACGACCGTCCAGGTAGACGTCGGCATGCCCCAACACCGCGTGGAAAATCAGCCTAATGTGGCGTGTGTCGGGAGTGCGGATGATTTTCCGATACCAGGCAATTCCCTCGTAGTCATAGAGAGACAGCTCGTTGTTCCAGCAGGAAGGAACGTACAGGGCGCGGCTGTCTTGTGGAAATCGCTCGAACCAGCGGTCCCGAATTCCGGTGTCGCCGGGGTCCTTGACGAAGTTCCAGGGCCCGTCCAGCCATTCCGTCTGACGAATGCAATGCTCGCGGAACGTTCTCATTGTCTACTCCTCCAGGTCGTGATCTGATACTATGGATCATAGCACGCGCCGCTTGGCGCAGGAATGGAAGAATCACCGCTTGACCTGTCATAATCGCTCCTGAGAGGAGGGGATGGGCGATGTATCGCCTTGAGCGTCTGACGCTGCATATTCACTTCGTGCTGGACAAAGTGCCCGGTCCGGGAGATCGCACGGCTGTGCGGCTACCAGGAGGAATTCCACTTCAGCAAGATGTTTAAGCTGATGAACGGCGTGTCGCCAAGCTCGTATCGGAACCGGAAGGAGCCGTCGATCGATCCTTGACTCCGTCCGCTTAGCTCTTCGTGCGGCGGCTTTGCGCTATTCTGCGGCCCTGCGGATCGCGCGGGCGACTCGCAGCAAGCCTTCCTCAAGCTCCGCGAGCGAGGCGCGGGAGTAAGTAATCCGGAAGCGGCGCGAGTCATTGCCAAGAATGGTGCCCGGCATGATCAGGACGCCCTCCGCCTCGCATTCGCGCATGACATCGGGAAGCCGGATGGACGGATTCAGCCGGCACCAGACATAGAAGCCGCTCTCCGGTTCTCTCCAGGTCGCAAGACCGCTCATATGCCCGCGCATCAGCCCCAACGCCCGATCCCGTCTCTCTGCCAGAGAAGTCCTCACCTGCAACAGATGAGGCTCCAGCACGCGTTCGTCGAGCAGCGAGTGGACGATGCCTTGCAGAATCGGGCTGAGGCCGTTGTCAATCTCTCTTCGATGATCGCCAAGCCGGGCGATGACCTCCTCCGGGCCTACCAGCCAGCCCGTTCGCAGAGCCGGCGTCAGCACCTTGGAAGTTGTGCCGATGTACAGGATCAGATCGCTGTCGGGATACAACGCCTTAAGCGAAGGCGGGGGCTGCTGTCCCCGGCAGTCGCCGAGCAAGCTGTAAGGATCGTCCTCTACGATCGGAATGCGGCGAGCGGCGCAGATGTCGTACAGCCGTCGGCGCCTCTCCAGACTAAGCACGGTTCCGGTCGGGTTCTGGTACGTTGGATTGACGACGGCCATGCGAATTTTGTGCTGCTCGTACAAGCGGACCAGATGCTCGGGGACGAGCCCGTCTTCGTCCATTGCGATCGGGAATACGCGCAGCCCGGCCGACAGGAACAGGTTCTGCGAATAGGCGTAAGAAGCTGCTTCGACGGCGATCGCGTCGCCCGGCTTCAGCAGGCAATTCACGATGAGATAGAGCGCCTGCTGGGCGCCTGAGGTCAGCAAGATCCGCGAGGCATCGGTATCGATGGATTGGTAACGCTCCAGATGCGAAGCAATAATGCTCCGGTAGCGGCGTTCGAGAGGAGGGCCCACATATCCGAGCGGTTCGGCTATGGAGGGCAACTCCGGCCGGCCGAACAAGGGAAGCCCTCTCAGCAGCTCGCCGGACAGCTCGCCCATGGCCAGATTGATCGTTCCCTTTCTCGATGCGATGCTGTGCAGGCTTTTCTTCAAGGGCAATAAGGGGTTATCGGCCCTCTTGTTCCAATATTGATTCCAATCAATGGCGACGGCAGCCGCCCCGTCTTCCGGCAAGGCGATCACGCGGGTGCCGCTTCCTTGCACCTTGCTCACCCAGCCCTGTGTCGCCAGCTCCTGATAGGCTGCGGTGACGGTGCTTCTGTTCAGGCCGAGCTGAAGCGCGAGCGAGCGCTCGGGAGGGAGCTTCATATGCAGAGGCCACTCGCCCGAGAGGATGCGAGATTCCATCTGACGGACGAGTTGGCGGAACAAGGGTTCCTTGCTGTCCCGATTAAGGGTGAACGGCACGGCGAGTTGTCCTCCTTGTAGGCTTGAACGGCGAATTGGCTGGTGAACGTCGCAGCGAATTGGCGGTTTACCGGGAACAAGCCATTTACTATAATGCTAACTGATAATGATTATCACAGTCAACGAGAGGTGGAATACCGTTGTTCAATTTCGTATCATTAATTGCCAACAAGCATAAGACAAGGCGGGATCAGAAGTCAATGGACGCCGCAAGTCCGGCAGTCGCCGCATGCTCCGCCCGTCCGCTCCGTCGACGCTTCGGCCGCGCAGCGCTGAAGGCTTCCGCCGCCGGGCTCGCAGTCGTCATTCTTCTGGCGGGCTGCGGGGAGAATGCGACCAAGTCGGAGGGCCGGGCATCGCCTGCCGCTTCGGCAACGTCATCCTCGGGCGCGAACGAAGGCGCGGCCGAACGAACGATTGCGATTCAGGATGCGAAGGGATCGACGGAGATCGCGGGAATCCCGGAGCGGGTTGTCGTCATGGACTATCGTTATGTCGAGGAATTGGTCGCGCTCGGCATTGCGCCGGTAGGGATTGCGGATACGGCAGGCTACAAGAAGTATATGGACTACAACCCGGCACTGACGGACGGGGCGACAGATGTAGGCAAGCGAAGCGAGCCGAATCTTGAAGTGATTGCCGGCTTGCAGCCGGATCTGATTATCGGCAACGTCTCCTTCATGGGAGACAACTACGAGCTGCTGAAGGACATTGCACCGACAATCGCGTTCGATCCGTTCCCGGAAGGCGGGCTTAACCAATTGGAGGAGATGGAGGCCACCTTCCGGACGGTTGCCGGCATCTTCGACAAGCAAGACGAGGCCGAACGGATTCTGAAGGAGCTGGACGAGCACTTCGCGCAATTGAAGCAAACGCTGATCGAGCACGGCAAGGACGGCACCGAGTTCGTGCTCGGCTTGCTGATGAACGGCAACGGCAATACGTCCGCCGCGATCAAGCTGTACACCGATAACGCCCAGGCGCCGCAGATTCTTCAGCGGCTCGGACTGAAGGCGGCTTATCGCTCGGAAGAAGGGGCGGGAGACGGAAGCGTCAACACGACCGTGGAATCGCTTGTGGCCTTGCAGGAGGCCGACTTCATCTACATGATGATGCAGGGGCAGGAAGACGTCTACGAGAAGCAGTTCAAGGACAATTCGGTGTGGCAGAGCCTGACGTTCACCAAGGAGAATCGCGCCTATCGGATGGATAAGTACATTTGGATGTTCGGCGGGCCGACAACGGCCAAGGTGTTCGCCGATACGGTTGTCGATGCGTTAACGAATGAATAAGCAAGCCCGACTGCTCGTTCTCGGCTTGGCGTTGCTTCCGATTGTTGTGATCGCCAATATCGCGAGAGGGCAGGCGGACATCGGCTTCGGCACGGTGCTGAGGGTGCTCGCTCATTCCCGGCACAGCACCGAATACGAAGTGATCATGAACTTCCGGCTGCCGCGCGCTCTTGTCGGCCTGCTGGCCGGAGCGGCGCTTGCGCTCGTCGGAGCGCTGCTTCAGACGACGCTGCGCAATTCGCTCGTCAGCGCCGGAACGCTCGGCATTCATGCCGGCGCTTACTTGACGGCTGTGGCGGCAACGGTGTTCCTTCCGGCCTGGGTCGGCCGATATCCCTTGCTTCTGACGTTCGCAGGAGGGCTGCTCGCGGTTGCGCTTGTCTATGCGTTGGCGGGGCGAACCTCCCATTCGCCGCTGCGCATGGTGCTGTCGGGATTGATCGTGACCATGCTGCTCGGCTCGGCGACGAATATGATTCAGATTCTGTTCGAGAATGAGACTCGTCAGTTGCTCATCTGGGGGAACGGCTCGCTGGCGCAGAACGACTGGACGACGGTCCGCAGCGTATGGGCGCCGATTGCGGCTTGCCTGGCGGCGGCATGGTTGTTCAGCCGGCATCTCGACGCGATCTCGCTCGGCGAGGATACGGCGCGGTCGCTTGGGCAGCGTGTCGGACGAGTGAAGCTGACGATTGTGTTGCTGTCGGTGTTCCTGTCGGCGCTGATCGTCAGCGTTACCGGCCCGATCGGCTTCGTTGGCCTGGTCGCTCCGCACGTGGTCAAGCTGGCGGGCTTCCGCCGACATGCGGCTCTGCTGCCGGCCAGCGCCCTCTGCGGGGCGCTGCTGCTGGTAGCGGCCGATACGCTCACCTATCGGCCGGATACGATTGCGAATCAAGTGCCGGTCGGCGCCGTCATGGCGTTGATCGGCGCTCCCTGGTTGTTGGTTCTGGCGCTGCGGATGGCTCGAAGCCACGGCATGGGCGCGGGGCTGCGGCAACTGCAGATGAGCCAATACGGAGCCAAGGGGCGATTCGCGTACGGCATTGGCGCCGGCGTGCTGCTGCTTGTGCTGTTCCTCGTTCTCGTGCTTGGCTGCACGCTGGCGAGCGGCTTCGCGCTGTCTCCCCGGCAGGTGCTTCTTGCTCTGATTGGACAGGGCGAGCCGCTTGCTCAGCAGATCGTCCTGCAATTCCGCTTGCCCCGAATGGCGGGCGCCATTCTGGCGGGAGCGATGCTCGCCGCATCGGGCCTGCTTGTGCAGGGGGCGGTGCGCAATCCGCTCGCAGACCCGTCGATCGTCGGCATCTCCTCGGGGGCGGGAGCCGGGGTGCTGCTGCTTATCGTGCTGAAGCCGGAAGCGTCCGCCTGGCAATATTCGGCCGCCGCGCTGATCGGAGCGTTCGCGGCGGCGGCGATTACGTTCTTGCTCGGTTGGCGCGCCAGGTTCCAGCCGGGCGTCCTGATCATGATCGGCATTGCGGTGTCGGCGGCGTTCTCGGCGCTGATTCAGATTCTGATTCTGCAGACGCCCTACAGCATCTCGGCGCAAATCTGGATGAACGGGAGCACGTATGCGATGCGATGGACAGCGGTCGCGGTGCTGGCGGCGGCCTCCGTCATTCTGTTGCCGCTCTCCTGGCTGCATGGGCGACGGCTCGAGCTGCTCGGCTTCGACGACGAAGCTTCGACCGGTCTGGGCCTTCGCCCTTCGCTTGCCCGATTGGGCGCTCTTGCGCTTGGGGTCGCACTGTCCGCGCTGGCCGTGTCGCAGGTCGGCACGGTAGGGTTTATCGGTCTGCTTGCTCCGCATGCTGCCCAGTGGCTCGTCGGCCATTCGTTCCGCAGAAGGCTGACGCTTGCTTGCCTGATCGGCGGCGCGATGCTGGCGGGCGCGGATGTGATCGGCAGAGTGATCATGATTCCGAATGAGATTCCTTCGGGGACAGTGGCGGCGATGGTCGGCGCTCCGTACTTGTTCTATTTATTATGGCGTAGCCAGAGGAGAGGATGACGACCTATGCTGCTCAGCTTGTCGATCCATTGCCGCGACAGCGGCGTCAAGGAGAAGAGGTGGCCGTCTTCGCGTTATCGGCTGGCTTATTATCGCGAGCTGGCGCTGGCGGCCGAGCGGGCGTCCATGACCGCCGTCTGGCTGGAAGGCGCGACGGGAAGGGATGAGGATCAGCCGGGAGGAATCGATCCGGTTGTTGCCGCCGCTTCGCTGGCCTCCGTCGCCCGGCGCATCGGTCTTGTCGCCGCGATCTCGCTCGACGATTACGAGCCTTATCACGTTGCCCGCGCGACGGCTTCGCTCGACAACATTAGCGGAGGCCGGTGCGGGTGGCTGTTGGCTTCGGGAAGAGCAGGAGCTGGCGGCGATGCGGACAACCATGCAGACAACCATGCAGACAACCATGCGGACAACCATGCGGACATAGACGCGATGAGTCCTATTGATAGGGACAGGCGGCGACAGGAGCTGCTCGGCGTGACGCGCCGATTATGGGACAGTTGGAAGGACGGCGCGATCCGGATCGACAAGGAAGCGGGCATATTCGCCGATCCGAGATATGTCCAGCCGATTCATCACCGCGGCAAGTATTATCAAGTGCGCGGGCCGCTTAACGTCGTCCGGCCGGTTCAAGGTCATCCGGTTCTGGCTCGGGCGCTCCGCCAAGACGAAGCGGATCTCGTCTTCGCTGCCGGGCAGGCCGATTGGATCGTGGCAGAAGCCGATTGCCCGGAGCAGGCGGCGGCTCAATCTGCGGCAATCCGGTGTGCGGCGGCAGCTGCGGGACGCGACGGCGCGCAGTTGCGCATTAGCCATCGGGCATCGTTGGTGTTCGAAGGCAGCCGGCCTTCCGATGAGGAGCCGACAGGGCTGGCGTTCCGGGGAAGCGCCGAACGCATGGCGGAAGAGATGAGCCGCTGGGTGAAGGGGAATGCGACGGAAGGCTTCCATCTTGAGCTGGCCGAGCCGTTGGCCGATATCGTTCGCGTAGCGGACGAACTCGTTCCGGCCCTGCGGCGGCAAGGTTGGTTCGGCTCTCCCCCGGAGAAAGTCACACTGAGAGAGAAGCTGGGCTTGAGTCGGCCTGCGGCCGTATGGATGGGGGAGGGAGTTCAATGACGGTGCACGAGAGGCGAATGCATCTGAACGCTTGTGCGCTCGGTCTCGGCTTCGGCCCCGTCTGGCGGCTGCCGTTGACACAGCCGGAGAGGAATGGCGACCTGGACTACTTAATCGAGCTTGCCCGGACGGCGGAGCGGGGCAAAATGGACGCGCTGTTCGCTGCCGACTTCTATGCGGCGAGCGACCGCGTGGAGAGCTCGCCTTCTCCGCATACGGAGCCGCTGACGCTGTTCGCGGCGCTGGCAGGCGCCACCGAGCGAATCGGGCTCGTGATCTCGGCATCCACCACCTACAATGAATCGTTCCATCTTGCGAACGCCTTCGCATCGCTTGACCACTTAAGCGGCGGCCGCGCCGGCTGGAACATGGTGACGACGGCCGTGGAGAGCGTCCATGCCAACTACAGCCGGGAATCTCATCTTGAGCATGACTTGCGGTACGAGCGTGCCGAACGGGTCGTTCTGGAAGCCGTCGGCATGTGGAAGCGCTGGGCGCAGCCGTTGCCTCAAGGGCGGCCGGTGCTTGTGCAAGCGGGTTCCTCCGAGGTCGGCAAGCAATTCGCTTCCCGTCATGCCGAAGTTGTGTTCACGGCGCAGCCCGTTCTGGATGCCGCCAAGGAGTTCTACCGCGATGTCAAATCGCGGGCGTCGGCGCTCGGACGCCAACCGGAGCACGTCCTTATCCTGCCGGGGCTCGTCCCGATCGTTGCAGCAACGGAGGCGGAGACGAAGGAGCTCGAACGCGAATTGAATACATTCGTTAGCGTGGAGAGCGGAGCGAAGCGGCTGTCGCAGATGCTGGAGACGGACTTGACCTCGCTTCATCCGGACGAGCCGATCCCGCTAGAAGCGCTTCCGGCCGTCAGTACAAGCGACGGCATGAGAAGCCGCGTGCAACTCGTGCTCGATCTTATTCGCGATCAGCGGCTCAGCGTGCGACAGCTTGTTGCGCAGGGAACTCACCTGAAGATGAGCGGAAGCACGGTACAGGTGGCGGATCGGATGGAGAGATGGTTCAAGGAGCGTGCGGCCGACGGCTTCAACGTGCTGTTCCCGTATTTGCCGGGGGGAATGGACAGCTTCGTGGATCGGCTCATTCCCGAGCTGCAGAACCGCGGTCTGTTCCGAACCGAATACGACGGCTGCACGCTGCGAAGCCATTACGGATTGCCGCCTGTCGGGACGGGCAGCCCGGAGGTGACTCGATGAGAGAGCTGGCGATCGGAATCGTCTTGTTTGACGGAGTAGAGGTATTGGACTTCGCAGGGCCGTACGAGGTGTTCTCGTTGGCTCGGGTTCCGGGAGAGTCGGAGCCATGGGTTTATCCGTGCCGCGTATCGACGTTGTCGGAGGACGGGAATGTCGTGCGTGCGGCCAGAGGCTTGCGGATCGTGCCGGATTATTCGTTCGCGGACTCGCCGCAATTCGATGCGCTTATTGTACCGGGAGGGCCCGGAGCCCGGCAGGAATCGGAGCGCGACAATCTGGTCGCATGGCTGGCGTCGAGACGGGCCGACACGCCGATCATGGCGGGCGTCTGCACTGGGGCGCTGCTTCTGGCGCGCGCCGGGCTGCTGGACGGGCGAAGCGCGACAACGCACGCGGCCAGTCTCGCCAGACTGGCCGAGCGGCATCCGCTGGTACAGGCGGTATCGGGAGTAAAGTACGTGGACGACGGCGATCTGGCGACATCCGCAGGCATCTCCGCCGGGATCGATCTGTCGCTGCGCTTGGTTGAGAGGCTGATCGGTCGAGAGACGGCGGAGCGTGCGGCGAGGACGATGGAATACGAGTGGCGGGAAGAGTGCGGAGAGCGGGGAAGCTGACGGAAGGATACAGCGCGCGGGCGAATGGGAATATGGCCGTTCCTCGCAGCAAGAAGGGAAGCCAGCGGCTTCCCTTCTCTTAGGATGGTTTTATTCCTCCGGAACGCCCTGCGTCACGCCATGCACATAGGTCTGCCAAGCGGTGTCAAGCGCGCCTTGTCCCGGATTGTACGTGAAGAAGTATTGCACCGTATCTCCGGCCTGCAGGTTGTTGACCGCATACGTATAGTTGCCGTTCCCCGTCGTGCTCATGGCGACGTTAAGCTGGACGCCTCCGTTGACGATGTAGTGCAGATCGGCGAAGGTGGCTCCGTTCACGTAGAAGAGCAGGTTGTCGCCGGTCTTCTTGATGCCGCGCACTTCATCTCCAATGATGTAGGTGGTCGGCGGAGGCGACACGACCGTAATCGCAGACGAGGCCGTGAAGCTGCCGTCCGTTGTCGTGACCGTGACGGTTGCCGTGCCCGGAGCGACGCCGGTGACGAGGCCGCTCGAGCTGACGGCAGCAACGGAAGAGTTCGAGACGGACCAGGTGACTTGCTTGTTCGTCGCGTTAGACGGAGCTACGGCGGCGTTAAGCTGAACGGTTTGCCCTACCTCCACCTGCGCTGTGCTCTGGTTCAGCGTCACCCCGGTAACGGATACATTTTCGTTCCCCGGATTTTGTCCTCCGGTGCCATTTTCCTCATAGACTCGCACGTAATCGACCTGCATCGTCGCCGGAATATCGGACGCGTCCGGGGTTCTCAGCCCATCGAAGTATCCGCCGACCGCGAGGTTCATGATAAGGTAGAAAGGCTGGTCGAACGGAGCGTCCGGGTCGTTCGGAGCCGCGACGGAGTACCATTGGGCGCTTGTTGCCTTGAAGAAGAACTTGCCGTCCACGTACCACTTGACGTTGTCGTCTTCCCAAATCATTGAATAGACGTGGTAGTCACTGTCGAATGTCTCACCCGAAGGGAAGTAATATTCGCCGGCGAGGTATTGGTTCACGGGCCATTGGCCGCCGAAGTGGATGGCTCCGCTCGTCGTGCCGGGCAGACGTCCCTTCGCTTCCATGATGTCGATCTCGCCGGATGCGGCCCAGGCGCCGTAGACGGAATCCTCCGGAAGCATCCAGAGCGCCGGCCAGATGCCGTCTCCCGTCGGGAGCTTGGCGCGGATGTCCACTCTTCCGTACTGGAAGGAGAAGTTTCCTTTGGTGTTGATTTTGCCGGAGGAGTATTGGGCATACCGGGTCGGGTCCTGCGGGAACGATTGCGGGTCGTCAAGCGCCCGGATGTTCAGCGAGCCGTTCTCCACGAAGACGTTCTGCGTGCTGTTCGTATAATATTCCAGCTCCGCATTGCCCCAGCCCCAACTGTTCGGATCGCTGCTGATGTAGTAGCCGAGCTCGTAGTTCCACTTGCTCGTATCGAGCGCCGTTCCGCTGAACTCATCCTGCCAGACGAGGTCCATGCCCGAGATGGAAGGATCGCTTGACGTTCCGATGGTAATATCGTCTTGGTCGGACACGTCGGGGCGGGGAGCGTTCGGATTGCCGATGAACGTGTAGGTCACCCAGTTGCTGCCGACGCTGCCGCCGAGTTGCCCATCCAAGGGATAGCCGATCCGAAGCTGCATGTCCTCCTGAATCGGCTGGAACCAGAGCCCGTAAATATAGTCGGCCCAATAGCCCCACTGGTTGGCGTCGGACAGGTTGTTGTACCCGCTGCCGGAGTAGACGAAGCTGCTCAGGGCGGAATTGCTCAGCTCGACCCATTGCCCGCCCTTGTAGATCTGGTAGACGTACTTGCCCAGCTCGGTGCCGATCGGGGCGCCTCCGTCGATCTTGGGCAGCGGAATGCCGATCGCGCCGCTGTTGTCGGCCGTGTAGGTCGTTCCGTCATAAGCGCTCAGAACGTAGGAGTTGCGGACGGGGACGTTGAAGGTGATCGTATAGATCAGGTTGGCGCCGGAGCTGACCGACTCGAGCTTGACGTTGATCGACTCCGTGACGGTGAACCAGTAGCCCCCGCCGCCGTCGGTGAACTGGCCGAAGTTGCTGTCGTAGATCCAGCCGCTGGCCGCGTTGTTGTCGATGTCGATCCACGTGCTGCTGGCGACCGGCTTGACGTACACCTTCAGGTCGTCGGCGACGGCTTCATACGGGATGGAAGAATTATTGTTGAAAATCGGGTACGTAAACCCTGCGCCGCCCGTATAGCCGGCCGTGAGCTGCGGCCCCTGCGTCGCGGTCATCGAGGTGATGGTCGTCGTGTTGATGTTCGTGAAGGCGAGCGTGTAATCGAGCGTCACCGAGCTGTTGGCCTTGGAATACAGCCTGATCTCCGTCGTCGCGGACAGAACGAACCAATAGCCGTACACGCCGCTGTCGTTCCAGTGTCCCCAGTTCTGGTTGTAGACGAAGCTGCTCACGCTGTCGATATCGACCCAGTTGCCGCCTGACTTCACCTTGACGCCCACGTCGTCGGACACATCGGTCCACGCAGCGGCGCCCCCGTTGAAGATCGGCATCACGAAGCCGTAGCTTGCCTGGCCGACGCCCGACTTGGAGATGACGGGGCCGTCCGAAGCCGAGAAGTAAGCCATCGACGTGACGGTCGTTCCGGCCGCCTCGGCTCCCTGGAGCCAAGAAGACGGAAGCAGGCCGCCGCCCGCCAGCAGAGCGATAGCCAGGAATAGACGCAGCACCCTTTGCCGGACTCGTTGGCCCGGTTGGTTAGAACGATACATAATTGCCCTCCCTCAGATAGAAAATGATGTTCGCCCGATGAGCGGCAATGGAAACCGCTTACAAAGGGGAACATCTTTATTCTAGCGAGTGGGACAATAGGATGAATAGGTGCGACAGTTTGGATGGGGGCCCATTATTTTGGGTTGGGGGAGGTGGAGCCGCTTGAGCGCAGCAGGCCGGGCTGCTCCGGGCCATTCTGGGCTATTCTGATGCGAACAACCGCGTGCAATCGCATCCGGGGGCAATCGCGTCCGGGGCGGCCACGAGACGCGGCCCGAACGTAGATGTGGTGGGGATAGCGAGGGGGGCGGGGCTCGGATAAAGCGGGGAGCCGCCGATTCCGCTGTTCGATCCCGTCCTTCGATTCCGCTGTCCGATCCTGCGCTCCGATCCCCCCTTCCGGTTCCGCGCTCCTATATCGACCGCAGATCCCGCCCTCCTACCGCCAGATGCCAGGAATTTATGTGAAATTTCACATTCGTGCGGCGCGATAAGGGGCAGGTTGAACGATTCTATGTGAAAAATAGCATACATAGAGAAAATTCCGGCCCGTGACATCGCATATATGCTAAAAATCACATAAAACGCCGCGATTCCTTCCATTCCGGGCCGATGAATGTGAAAAATGATATAAAATCGTAAAATCGCAGCGGCATCGGACCAGGGGGGGAGGACAGCGTGATCTCAGTGGAGTTGTCAAAAACGTAGTAAACCCACCGCCAACACATCGCGAGCACACCGCCAAAACCGCCAACACACCGCCAACAACATCAACACATCACCATCGCAGCGAGCACACCGCCAAAACCGCCAGCACACCGCAAATACTCCGCCAACACACCATCAACACACCGCCAGCAGAGCCCTCGCGCTATCCTCGCAAGCTCTCACAACGCCGTGCCCCGAGCTTCCTCCTCGCTCTCTTCCCGGCGTCGCGTTCGCTCCCGGTATTCCGTCGGCTGCAGGTCCGTCGCGTCCCGGAATGCCCGCGTGAAGCTCTTGTAGTTCTCGTACCCGACCATGGACGCGATCTCGACGATCTTGTAGTCGGTCTCGGCGAGCAGCCGGCGGGCCTTGTCGAGGCGCACGTCGCGCAGGTATTCGGCGAAGCCCTTGCCGACGTTCTTCTTGAACAGGTTGGAGAAGTAGGCATAGTTCAGCGACACGTGGTTGGACACCATCGCGAGATCGAGCGGCCTGTGGTAATTCTCGTGAATGAAGCGGATCGCCTCGTTCAGGTCCTGCGAATGGCGATAGCTGCACTTGTATTCGTAGTAGAATTGGTTCAGCCGGAGCAACTGCCGCTGCAGCGCTTGAATGTAGTCGCGGATGCCCGGATAGTCGAACAGGTTGCGCAAGCATTCGATGTCCAGCGCCTCTTCCCCCAGGTAAGGCCGGATGACGCGCTCGTACTCCTCGAGCATCTGGACCGCGGCGCGGCAGAGCTGGATCGTATAGCGGATCGGATACCGCCGAAGCGCCTCCTTGCGGAAGAGCGCGGAGAGATCCTGAGCGATTCGTCCCCCGTTGGAGGTGCCAAGCTGTTGGAAAAGCGCGTACAGCTCCTCGTAAGGAAGCTGCCACTGGGAATCCAGGCGCTCGAGGTGCGAGGGCAGCAGGCAGCTCAGTTCCGGGAACAGGTAGCTGTGCCGGTACAGCTCAAGCGCTTGCGCGTAGGCGCCGGGCAGCTCCTTCAGCCCTTGCCGGGGATCGGTCATGGCCAGAGCGGCCTCGATCTGGCTACTCTGAAGCGCGGCAGGCAGCGCTCCGGGATCGATGTCCGCCTTGACGGCAATCACAAGCTGAGGCTGCCGTTGCAGGATGAGGCAGCCGTGCTTGCCGTAGACCTGACAGGCTGCATTCTCCGCCCCTTGCGAATCGCCGGCGCCGGGCTGGCTCGCGCGCCGCTCCTCCCGCAGCAGGACCAGGCGGTAGCTGCGCCACAGCTCCGGATGGTTCTGCTCGGTGCGGACCATCCAATCCTCGTCGCTTGCCGCCCCCTGCATGAATAGACGCAGCTCCTTGCGGTCGGTCTCGCGGGCGCGGCGGGAGGCGTGCTTCATGCTGAGCGAGAGCTCCTTGCGCGCCCGGATCTCTTCCCAGGCGCTCTCGACCGCAGCCCGCAGGTCGTCCCGCTTCACCGGCTTGAGCAGGTAGCCCTTGGCGCCGAGCGCGATGGCGCGCTGGGCGTAAGCGAAGTCGCCGTAGCCGCTGAGGATGAGATAGTCGACCTTGATGCCTTCCTCGCGGGTCCGCTCCATCAGCGTCAGGCCGTCCATGTCGGGCATCCGAATGTCGGTGATGACGAGCTGAATCCGCTGGCGGCGAAGCAGCTCCAGCGCCTCCAGGCCGTTCGCGGCGCTGTGCAGGCCGTCGATCGGAAGCGGGAATTGCCGCAGCATCGCCTGCAGGCCGTCGCGGATCTGCTTCTGATCGTCTACGATCAACACATTGAACATGCTCTACCAACCTCCCAGATTCGTTTGCTCCCAAGGCAGGCGCAAGGTGACGCGGGTATATCGGCCCTGCGCGCTCTCGATCCGGACGCCGCAGTCCTTGCCGTAATGAAGCTGCAGCCGCTTGTGCACATTCTCCAGGCCAAGCCCGTTGCGGCTCGCGACGATCGGCGTATCCGCTTCGCTGCGCAGCGCGGCCTGCAGCCGCTCGAGCAGCTCCGGCTCCACGCCGACGCCGTCGTCCCGGACCTCGATGACAAGGCGTTCCTCCTCCGTGCGAACGGAGATGTCGATGCGAACGCTGCCGTCCGGCGGAGCCGCATGACGGACCGCATTCTCGACGACCGGCTGCAGGCACATCTTCGGAATCGGGCATTGCAGCGCCTCCTCCGTAAGCTCCGCCGACAGGTCGATCCGGTCGCCTTCCATGAAGTTCATGAACTGCACGTAGCTGCGAATATTGGCCAGCTCCTCGCCCAGCTCCACCGTGTCGCCGCGCCATTGCATGCTGTACCGGAGCTGCGAGCCGAGCGACACGAGCGCGTCGGCGATGGCCGGCTGCCGCTCGACCTCCGCCCTCATCCGAATGGATTCCAGCGCATTGTAGAGGAAGTGCGAATTGATCTGCGAGTGCAGGGAGTGGAGCTGCGCATTCTTGGCGATCAACTGCTTATCGACCACCTGCGTCATCAGCAGCTTGATCTCGTCCAGCATGCCGTTGTAGCTGACGGCCACTTCGTCGATCTCGTCGCCGGCGTCTCCGGCGCCCAGTCCCGTGTCGATCTTCGCGTCCAGATTGCCCTTGCGCACCTGGCGCATGGCGACCAGAACACGCTCCAACCGCCGGAAAATCCGCTTCGTCGTCGTCGAGACGAGAAGCATGATAAGCAGCATAGCGACGAGCGCGATCAGGACGACCTTCGCATACCAACTGCGCGGCCCTTCCGTCAGAACCCGATGGGAAGCGATATCCATCACGTAAGCGTTCAGCGGGGCGATATAGCGGTACAGCGCATAATAGGTCTGGTCCCCGACGCGGACCTTCAGCGGACGGTCCTGCTGCAGCGCGTCGAGCCGCTTGTGGATGCCGCCGAGGATGCTCCCCAGCTTGTCTCCGGCGTCGAGCGCGAAGGCATGGTTGGGGTTGTAGACGGCGCTGGAGGGGTCCGAAGCATCAATAACAACGGAGAAAAAGTCGCCCTCGTTCTTGACCAGCAAGTCGGAGAAGAAGACGTCGTGCTCCGAACGGATCTCCATGACGGTCGGGAAGGTTCGCTGCTTATCCGGGAGGCGAACCAGCCGATAGTAGGAGAGCGTATGCTCCCCGTTCTTCCAGGAGAACAGGCGGAACGCCGCGCCGCCTTCCTCCCGCAGCATCAGCCAGTAGTCCTGCGGCTCGAAGCGGTCATATCGATAAATCTCGGGCCAGATCTCGTATAGATTCGGGTTGTCGACGTAGAAGCTGAGCTCGCTGACAAGCTCGTGGCTCTCGACGATATTGTGAAGCTGCTCGTATTGGTTCTGCTTGAACTTGACGAGCTGCAGACCGTCCCCGTTCATATCGGAATGGATGAAGTCCACGAACGCTTTCTGCGTCAGAACGGTTGAGGAAGCGCTTGCAAGCATATCCATCCGGTTGCGCAACTGCTCGTTCAGGCGGGAGACGTGGCTGCTTCCTTCGGCCATCGCTTCCTTGTAGAGCTGCGTCTCCTGCGTGCGGATGAACAGGAAGGAGACGAGCAGGGCCGGGACCGCGATCGCCAGGCCGAACGCCAGAATCAGCTTGCGGGAGATGCGGGAATTGCGGTACAGCTTCTTTATTCGAGCCAACGACTCTATCATTCGAACGCCTCCCACCTCCGTAATATACCATAATTGGCAAACCGGCCGGAAGGCGGTTCAAGCCGACGGACACGACAAGCCAGCAAACACGACAAGCCGACAATACCGGCCACCTGATGGTGGCCGGTCCTATTGCTGCCGCAGTTTCCCTATTCCGCCATCTTGGCTTTGCGGGCGTCAAGCTCGGTCTGGCGATATTCCATCACCTGCGCGAAGCCGTAGCTGTCGCGGCGCTCAAGGAAACTCGAGAAAATCTTATCGAAAGCAGCCTCGTCCTTCGCGGTGATCAGCTCGGGGAGCACTTCCTCCCAGTTCTGCGAGATCTTCGACCAGGCGACCGCGACATCGGAATCGCCGAGCGGGTCGAGCCCCTTGTAGATGCCGCTGTCGATATCGGCCTGGGCGTTGGCGAAGTCTTCCATCTGCTTGATGACGGGAGCCTTCTCCGGCCGCCATTGGTTCACGATAACGGGGTTGCGCATCATCCAGTACGTGTCCAGCACTCCGTAGTCCTTCTCCAACGTTGCGATATCCGTATCCGCCAATTGAACGAGGTCGGCGTTAAGCTGCGGCTTGCCGTCCACCGTCGTCCACGTCTCGCCTTCCTTGCCGAGGAACAGGTCGCGCTGTCCTTCTTCGCTGGCCAGGTAGGTGAGGAAGCGGATGGCGCGCTCCGGATTCTTCGTCGACTTGCTGATCATCGTGACCATCCAACCGTCCATATTGCCCGGGAAAAGCTTGGCGCTGTCGCCATTGCTGTTCTGAGGTCCGTCCACCGCGATGTAGTAGGAGTCCGGATTGGCGCTTGCGGCCAGCATCGGGTTGACGGCCGTCATGCCGGTCCATTCGCGAACCATCATGAAGTAGCGGGCGTTGTTCGTCTTCTCTTCGACCTGCGTGTCGGAGTCAACGAGGAAGTCGACGTTGATCAGCTTGCGCTCGTAAGCGGTGCGGAACGTCTTGAGCCACTTGATGTAATCCGAATCGGTCATGCGGTCATACACCTTGCCGTCCTTCTCGAACGGGATCGCGAGCAGGTTCTGCAAGTATTCGGTCATGCCGTAAGGGACGTTGCCCTGGGCGAAGAACGGGCTGATCGTCTGGCCCTTGTACTTGGAATAGTTGTCCTTCAGCGACTGCAGCGCTCCGAGGAAGCCTTCCGGCGTGGTCAGGTCCGGGCTGCCCATCTCTTCATACAAGTCCTTGCGCACGAGGAACGTCTGGTTGGCCGCCGTCATGCCGGTCTCGTGCATCAGATTCGGGCTGTAGGAGTCGTTCGGCACGCCGTACGTATTGCCGTCCGCCTGCTTATACCACTTCAGCGTGCCGTCGCCGGCCACCTTGAAGAAGTAAGGATCGTACTGGTCGGCAAGCTCGTTGAGCGCATAGACGTGGCCGCCTTCCCACAGCTTCTTGACCGCTGTCTCCCACGAGCCCATGGAGATCAGGTCCGGCAGTTGCCCGGAGGTCATCATGAGCGTCATCTGTTCGTTCGCGTCGCCGGACGGCACCTCGATCTTGACGTTGACGCCGGTCTTCTCCGTGACGTACTTCGATGTCAGGCTGTCGCCCCACGTGTGGGCGTACCAGTTGGCGCCGACGAACCAAGTCAGATCGACCGGACTCGTATCGAGCTTCCAGGCGGCTTCGTCCGCATTCGGTCCCGCTTCGCCCGAGGGGGAAGCGCTGTCGGACGGCTGCGTCGTTGCCGATGGAGAGGAGGAGGGGCTGGGGGACGCTGTGTTATTGTTGTTATTGCCGGAGCAGGCGGTCAGGCCGAGCAGCAGGCTTGAAGCGAGAAGCAGGGCGGTGCTTGGTTTGTTCAGCAGGCGTGATGCGAGTGTCATGGACGGGATCATCCTCTCTTAATTGGTCTATCGGTATTTATGCAATCACCCTTTAATCGCGCCGATCATAACGCCTTTGACCAGATAGCGCTGGATGAAGGGGTAGAACAACAGAATGGGAGCCGTGGCGACCATCATGGAAGCGAACTTGATCGAGTTGCCGGGCAGCCGGGCGCCGAACTGGGCCATTGCCTGCTGCTGCATGAACGACATGGAGTTCTCGGCGACGATCTTGTACAGGATGGTCTGAAGCGGAAGCAGGTCCTGCGAGCGGATGTAGATGACGCCCTGGTAATAATCGTTCCAATGATACACCGCGGAGAATAAAGCAATCGTCGCAAGCACGGCCATACTGTTCGGAAGCACGATCCGGAAGAGGACTCCGTAGTCCGAGGCTCCGTCGACCTTCGCCGATTCCTCCAGTCCGTCCGGAATGGTGCGGAAGAAGCTCATGAAGATGACCATGTTGAAGAAGGCGTACAGCGACGGGAGAATGAACACCCAGAAGTTGTCGTACAGCCCCAGCTTCGTCATCAGCAGGAAGGTGGGGATCAGCCCGCCGGAGAACAGCATCGTGATCAGCGCGATTCTCATGTACAGCTTGCGTCCGATCAACTGGGTTTTGCTCATGCCGTAGGCGACGATGGCCGTGAACAGTACGTGGGTCACCGTTCCGATGACGGTTCGCAGCGTGGTGATGAGGAAGCCGTTCATCAGGCTCTTGTCGTTGAACGCGACGCTGTAGCTGTCCAGCGACAGCTCCTTCGGGAACCAGTTGACCGTGCCGAGCATCGCTTGCTGCGGCGCGTTGATCGAATTGATGAAGACGAACCACATCGGGTACAGCGTGAGGAAGCAGACCGCGAGCATGAGCAGAGCGTTGACGAATTCGAATGATCCGCCGCGTCTCGCTCTACCGCGTTTGTCCATGCCGATTCCCTCCTTTCTTTTGCCATCAGGGCAGGTTAGAAAATACTCTCGTTAGCCAGCTTCTTCGACGAATAATTCGCCAGCAGCAGCAGCCCCAGTGCGACGATGGAGCGGGCGAACAGGACGGCGGTCGAGAAGGAGTGGCGTCCGGAGACGAGACCCATGTTGTAGATGTACAGGTCCAGGCTCTCCGCCATCTTCATGTTCATGTTGTTCTTCAGCATGAAGATCTGCTCGAAGTTGCTGCCGAGAATGCCGGCGATGGCGAGAATGAACAGAATGGCAATGGTCGGGCGGATGCTCTGAACCGTGATGTGCCACATTCGCTGCCAGCGTCCCGCTCCGTCCAGCTCGGCCGCCTCATACAGCTCCGGATCGATGCCTGCGATCGCGGCGATGTAGATGATGGCGCTCCAGCCGGTCTCCTTCAGCGTGTCGGTGAAGTAAGTGATCCACCAGAAGTACTTCGGGTCGCTGATGTACAGAATCTCGCGATCCTGCAGGCCTGTCGCCATCAACAGCTGATTAACGACGCCCCCTTCGCCCAGCCAGTTGAGGGCGATGCCGCCGAAGATCGTCCAGGCGACGAAGTGCGGCAGGTACGAGATCGTCTGCACCGTGCGCTTGAACCTGAGACTCCGGATCTCGTTCAGCAGCAGGGCGAACAGGATCGGGATGGGGAAGCCGAGCAGAAGCTTGATCGAGCTCATCCCCAAGGTGTTGCGGATCGAGCGCCAGAACCGGTCGTCGGTCGCGAAGTCTTCAAAGTGCTTCAGGCCGACGAAGGGCGATTCGAGCATGGGCTTCGCGATGCTATAGTCCATGAAGGCGATGACGAGCCACAGCATGGGGATATAGCAGAAGATAAACATCCAGATAATGCCCGGAACGACCATGCTCTGCAACTGCCATTGTCTCGCGAGCGCTTTCATGATTCCGGTCTTGCGTTGGTCCATCGGCTGCGCCTCCTTCATCATCATCCTAGCGAATTCCCGCATGGCTTTGGAATGCCATCGTTTTTGACGGTATCCCATTTTTTTGGATTCGATTGGACTGGGGGGAAGCTTCCGGTATTCTGGTGGAAAAGAAGGGAGAGTGCAGAGGATGGGCAAGCTCGTGTGGGAACAGGATTTCGCCGGCGGCGGAGGGAGTGCGTATGCCGGGCGCGACTGCGTCGGTGATCGTCTGAGCTACTGGAATGTACGAATCGGCAACGATCTGCTCGATGGCGACGGCAACCCGATCTGCCCCGGGTGGGGCAACGGGGAGGAGCAGTTCTATACAGACAAGGCCGGCAACCTGTATTGGAACGAGGAGGGCCTGAACCTGTGCGCACGCCTCGAAGCGGAGTCGGCGGCGGACGGGAGGCGCTTCGCCTATACGTCGGCCCGGATCGATACCCGGGACAAGTTCTTCTTCCGCTACGGGCGGCTGGTTGTGCGCGCGCGGCTGCCGGTCGGGCAAGGGCTGTGGCCCGCGATCTGGCTGATGCCGCAGGAGTCGGCGTATGGCTCGTGGCCCGCGTCGGGAGAGATCGACATGATGGAGGCGCGGGGGCGCCTGCCCCGGCAGATCGGCGGGACGCTGCATTACGGGAAGGACATCGAGAACAAGGTGACCGATGAGCACGTCTACGAGCTGCCGCACGGAACGATCGGCGAGTTCCGCGACTACGCGCTGGAATGGGAGGATGGCGCCATTCGCTGGTTCGTCGACGAGATCTGCTACGCGGAGAGCCGCTGGGCTCCGGGCGAGACGCCGTTCGACCGGCCGTTCTATCTGCTTCTCAACCTCGCCGTCGGCGGCTGGTACGACCGTGTCCCGGTGGACGAGGCGGCTTTGCCCGGAGTCATGACGGTGGCGAGTATACGGGTGTATGAGCTTGCGGACTGAAGGCTTGTCGCTCGTCCTTAATACACTTCAGCGATCGGCAATGTTTAGTGAAGCAATGTTTAGTGAGGCAACCCGAGCAATCTCGGTCATGGAATATTGAATTTTTCCTTTAAATGGTAATTCCTCATGCGTACTTGCTGCCATTCCAAAGAAGGGTGCCTTATCCCTGCTGTTCAGGCCCTGGATTCTCCAATAATTAGGGCACTGATCAGAGGGGATAGGGCACCCATTTACAAAAAGAGCGGCACCTGGTTGGGCAACGCGGCGGCATAGCTGGAAGCCGAAGCTCTCATATAAGCGAACGGCCGGCTTGAACGAATAGGGCGAGCCCGTCTCGAGACTTACCCGAGAATAGCCACGCCTCTGCGCCTCGTCCATGATGTGAGCCAGGATGGCCCGCGCCCCTCAGATGTTCTTCCAGCAGCGCCGCCGCCTCAGGCCCTCGAAGATCGTCGACAATAATCTTAATCTCCACGTTGTCCCACCTATTATTCCCATGTCATTAAATTATCGATAGTATACGATACGGAATGGAAGGCGAGCAACGTAACATTCCATGTTATAGTAAAAAGTAGTTGTTGGGTAATTTCTACTTTTTACAAGTGGAGGTCTCGTATGGATTACGTAAGAGATTATGCGATGTACGCTTCCGTCTTCGGCTTATTTAGCATGGCATGGTTCGGATGGGCACAAGAGAATCCGCGATCCAGTTGGAGAATCTATCTTGGAATCGGCGCTTCGCTTGGATTGCTGGTCTGCCTGATCGGAGTCTACCTTAGCGTCACTCATTGGGACGGGGCCAGCGCCCTGAACGACTCGGATTCCTTCCGAGCCTATCTGATCGCCTTCTATGCCGAATTCGCTATCGGCGCCATCGGGTCGTACTTCTGGATTCGTCGCAAGCGCCATGACTTCGTCGCCCCTTGGATCGCCTTTATCGTGGGCATTCACTTTATCGCTCTTAAGGACGTCTTCCAGGATTCCGGTCTCTACGTTCTGTCCGGATTGCTCATCGCCGCTTCTCTGTTCTCTCCGTTCATCGCCCGGAGAATGCAGGTTGCCAGCAGTGCGATAACCGGAATTGCGGCCGGCTCCTCCTTATTCCTGTTCGCGATCCTCGGACTGATCCGCTTCTCTCAAGCGGTTTAGACCGTTTATGGTGGAAGAGCGGCGCTCCACCTTGTCCTGTAGTCCGGCCGACGCAGTCTCGCCTCCATAAGCCGCTGTCCGGGTCGACATTCTCATGGAGCCAATCGAAGCAAGCCTGACGAAGATTCCACTCTCCTGAGAATAAGAAAAACGGGCTTCACAGCCCGCTTTCTTCAATAACGCTTGCGACGATCGGCACGAAGTGCTTCATGACCTTCAGGTGGTCGGACAATGCCGCGGCGACGAGGCTGACGTTCAGTTCCCGGTCGGCAGGGACGGTTGTGCGGTAACGCAGCTCGCCGTCGCTTGTATCCATCTCGTAGCTGCCGAGCAGGCTTCCGTAATTCTCGCCGATGAACGCCAGTGCCGTCTCTTCGCGAAGAGGAGCGGGAATGGCGGTCGGGAAGACGGAGTAGAGGACGAGCAGGCGCGCATCCTCGTCCACCTGGATGACGCTGCCCCACTCGGCTTCTTCCGTATAGAAGCGCATCCTCATGAGCGAGTCGTTGACGGGCTCCACCGTCAGCCCCTTGGCTTCGAGATAGTGAAGCATCTGATCGTACAGAGACGAGGCGGCAGCCGAGTCGGATGAATGAGGGGAGAGTTGTCCCCCTTCGCCGCCCAGCGCATCGCGCCAACTTGTGCGAAGGCTTGCGGACAACGCGCCTTCGTCTTGAAGCTCCGAAGGCAGCGCGACTTCCTGCTTCAGTTCGAGCGCCAGCCAGCTCTCCGTCTGCTGGAGCAAGGCGGAGAGGGGCGCTGCGCCATTCGACGGAATAAAGGCGTCGAGCACGCCTTCTGCGTCCAAGCCTTGGGCGGCGAGGCGGCGAAGAAGGGCAGGGCGCAGAGAGACGGTCATCCGAGCGGGATGCTCCGGGTCGAACGAAGCCTCGCTCAGCCGGACGCCGCGGAAGAGATGGAACCACTCGTTCTCTGCAATCGCCCGGCGCGCCGCCTCGTCGACTTCGAGCAGCAGCTCGCAGGAGCCGATCGGGTCGCCGGGTGCGGCATCGTCGTACCGCAGCTCGATCCGGTTCAGGACGGCGCGCAGCTCGCTGCCGTCCAACGCGAGGAACCGAACGGGCAAGCTCGTCTTGATGGTAGAATGCTGAATCGCCATAGCAGGCAGGTCTCCTTGTCTATTCGAAGCGCCGTATAATTGGAAATAACACGACAGCGCCAGTTTTTATGCGATTTTTCACATACACACTATCAGATATCGCCGAAATTAACGTTTTTATGCGGTTTTTCACATTTATAGGCCGATTAAGCCGAGGGACGGCCGTCATTTATATGAAATTTCGCATAAAATCAGCCAAATGGCCTTCAGCGCCGCGAATGAATGTGAGAAATCACATTCATTCACCGCAACGAAGGCTCGATCCCGCAACCAAGCCGCATTCCAGCCGCAACCCCGCCTATTACGTCTCGAAGCCGAGGAACGCGCCCTTGAACTCCAGCTCGCCTTGCTCGTTCGTGCCGAAGCCCAGCTTGCCGAGGCTCTTCGACTTCTCGACGGACACCTTGACGATCTCCGCGTCGATCTCGAACGTCTTCGTCTCGGCGGCTTCGAGCGCGATCTCCCATTCCTTCGGCGTTCCGTCCTTCTTCCATTCCTTCTCGAAGCCGAGCGACAGATCGAGCGTGCTGGACAGCAGAATCTTGTTGACCTGCTCCGTGGCGCTCGTCGTCGGGTTGCCCGTCAGCCAGCCGCGCACGGTGTCGTTGATCGTCTCGTCGCCCTGGATCTTCTCCACGAGGCCTTTGCCGACGGAGTCGAACTGCGGGAGCGTGAACATGATGTCGGAGCCCGTGTCAAGCGCGCCGCCGATGCCCTTCTTGACGCCCTCCTGGTCGGTGCGCATCTTGCTCTGCAGCAGACCGGCGACGTTCTTGGCTCCGCCGACGATCGGCGTGACCCACTTGGAAGCGATCTTGGCCCATTCGGACACATCCTCGCCGTAAGCGAACGGAATGGAGCCCTTGGCGGAGATCTCCAGGTTCCGCAATCTTCCGTTCACGAAGGCGAGCGAGCCCTCAAGGCCGAAGCCGACGCTTGTACCGCCGAGCTTGACCTCGGCCGTGGCGCCCGCCTCCCACACGTGCTTGTTCGCCTTGAAGCCGAGAGCGCTTGCCTTCTCGCCGAGCTTGTCGATGTCGGTGTTATCCCCGAAGCCGGTCTTGCCGACCGGGCTCGCGATGCCCTTGGCGGTATTGTGATCCTTGACGCGATCCTCGATCGTCTCCTGATCGTAATGGTGCAGCCGCTTGTAGCCGAGCTCGCCGCCCATCTTGGCGACGCCGGCATTGATGTCGCCCTGCAGCTTGGTCATGAGGCCGACGTCGACATAGTTGCCTTCCTTCATATGCGTCTGCTCGACCATCGCCGCCCACAGCTCGGACTCGTCGGTCTTCGACATGCCGGACTTGCCGCCTTCGCCCCAGAAGAATTCCGCGGCTCGCGGCGCGATGTTGCGCATCTCCCGGTACATGCCGTAGGAGAGCAGCTTCATGACGCCGACGGAATCCTTCGCCTGGCTCTCCATGAACAAGCCCGCCCGGAAGTTGGCGTCGAGTCCCCACGTCTGGAAGCCGGCGCCGAATGTGATCTGGGCGTTCACCGTCAGGTCCGTCTTGCCGCCGTCGGCTTGCTCGCGCTCCGCCTCCGCAGCAAGGCCGAACAGTACGTACACGCTGCCCGTCTGGTCGACCGGGATCTTCAGCTCGAAGTCGAACGAGCTGGAATCGCCGACGTTCGGCACGGCCAGATCGATGACCTTGCCGACCTTGGCGAAGCCGCCGTTCAGCGTATCCGACTCGATGGCCTGCTTGATCGACTTCTTCCCGATCTCGTCGGTCTTCACCTGGTCCTTGACTCCTTGAGCCATCTCGCCTTGCTTGACCGTGTCCGCCGGAGCGACCGTAACGCCCTTGTCGTCCTTCTTGCCCTTCGTAATCGCCCGCGCAGCGGCGACCGCTTCCGTCTGCTTCGCCTTCAGCAGCTCGATCGCCTTGATCTGCGCGCCCTTCTTCGCGGCGGCGGCGATCTTCTCCGCGTCGCCGGAATTCGCTCTCGCCACCTCGTAAGCGGACGATTGCGCCGCCGTCTTGAGCGCGCCCTTCGTTCCGGCTTCGGGAAGCACCTGCTTCGCGATCTCGATAGCTTTGTTCTCGACGACCGTGTTGACCGAGCCCTTGGAGAGCGATTGCGCCTGAACCTTCGCGAGCATGCCGTAGTATTTCTTGCCGAGCTCGGACTTGCCCGACGTATTCGTATCCGTGTCCAACTGGCTGTCGATGTCCGCTCTCGCCTGGTCGTTCGCCGCGGTCGCCAGCTTCTTGACGAACGCCTTCGTCTCGTCGGACGTCGTGCTGAAGAAGCCGCGCTCATAGCCGAGCTTCATGACGACGGCCAGCTTGATCGGGTCGAACAGCTTGTTCGTGTACAGCGTGTCGATTACGCTATCGGCGACGAGCGTGTCGTTCAGGGCATGCCGCTGCTCGACCTCGCTCTTGCCGGTGTCCTGAACGTCGATGCTGCCGTTCAGGAACGAAGCGTCCGCCTTGATGCGTTGCGCGAGGCCGGTCTTGATCTGCGTCGTCAACTCGGACAGCTTGCTCTCCATCGCGCTCTGGCCGGTCTTGATCGCCTGCTTCTGGGCCTCGGCCTTCTGCTTCTCCAGCGCCGTCTTCATCTTCGGCGCGACGGAATCGTAGCCTTCCTTCGCCTTGTCCTGAAGCATCTGCCGGTTAGCGATGTCGACGACGCCGCTGACCGTGTCGAGCGAGAGCTTCTTCAGCGACTGTTCGACGATGCGCGCCTTCTCCACGTTCTCCTTCGCGTACTTCTTCGCATCCGCCTTCTCTTCCGCCGTTGCGGTTCCATCGGAGTCGATGTTCGCCTCCACCTTGGCGGTCGCCGCTTGCATGACCGAATCGCGCAGGGCGAGCGCTTCCTTGCTCGTAAGGAGGTATTGTTCGGCCTGCTGGTTGGCTCCGGCCCGCAACGATTGATAGAGCTGGGAGGCAATCAGCGGCAATTGCTGGTCCCTGGCCGCGGCCAGGTCTTCCTTGCGCTGTTCCTCCGGAGATTTCGTCGCTTGAAGCGGTTGCTGCTGCTGTTGCTGCGACGGCTGCCTGACCGGCGTGACCGGAGCCTGTACCTGCTGTTGATTGGATTGCGGAGTCTTCGAGCTTCCCCTCTTGAACATGCCGGCGAACACGGCGTTACCTCCCCGGTATCCATATATGGAATCCATTATACATGAGGAAGAACCGATTGCGCTCGAATTTGATAGGAAAAATAGGAACTTGATCGAATATCGCCCGCGTTTTGTAGTATGATGGAACTACACAAGTCATGATTTGGCGGATAAGGTGGAAGCGCACGTGTTAGCGAAGCTCCAGGCGTTATTCAATCTTCGGTACGAGGATCGTCGCAAGGTGTGGATCATGGGCACCGTTTTTTTCCTGGCGGGGATGTCCGAGATGATCAATTACACGTCGTTCATGGCTCTCTTCAACAGTCGTGTCGGCACATCGTACCTTCCCTATATGTATCTGACGGAAGCGCTCTTGATGCCGCTCGAGGGCTGGGCGTTCTCGGCTCTCTCGCAGAGGCTGTCCAAGCCGCGGTTCATGGTCTCGATGTACGCCTTCTTCATCGCGCTCGGCCTCGTCAACGGCGCCGTTCTGCTCGTCTACCGGGCGCTCGATCTGAGCTGGCTCGGGTTCTATGTCATTCTGTTCCTCTGCTCGAACTTCGTCATCCGGCAGCAGACGCTGCTCATGTGGAGCGCGGCCTTCGACCTGTGCCCGACGCAGCAGGCGAAGCGCGTCATGCCCGTGTTCGTGCTGTCCGCCATTCTGGGCGGCGTCGCGGCCGGCGTCTTCTCCAATCTGCTCGCCCCGCTGATCGGGCCGGAGCTGCTCTACCTGCTGGCGGCAGGACTGCTGCTCGCCGGGCTGCCGAATTTCCTCCGGGCGATCAAGCTGTACCTCATTCCGCTTACCCTCAAGGGACAGGCGGAAGAAGAGCAGGAAGAGAAGCTCTCCACCATCTATTATCTGAAGCAAGCGCTGCGGTCCCCGTTCCTGATGACCGTTATCGGCATCATGACGCTGATGCCGGCGGTTTATTTTCTCATCGAATACCAGTACTTCACCTCGGCCCAGGCGGTCTACACCGACGAAGCGGAGCTGGCCTCGTTCTACGGGCTTATGGTTATCGTGCTGTTCTGCGCGGCGTTCCTGCTGCAACTGTTCGCGGCCCGGCTCATCGATTGGCTCGGTGCGAGCAACACCGTCTTCGCGATCGCGGCTCTGTTCCTCGGCAGCTTCGCCCTGGTCAGCCTGCTGATCGGCAGCGAATACGCGCTGTTCGCCGCCTCGTTCGGCTACTGTCTCTGTTACTTGCTTCTCTATTATTTTGCGGAACCGAGCTACCAGTTTTTCTTCAAAATGCTGCCTATGAGAACGAGAGACGGGATTCGCTATATTGCGCAGGGGGTTGCGGCGTCGGCCGGCGTGCTGATCGGGTCGGGGGCGTCGCTGCTGCACGGCCTCGGCATGTCCCTGACGTGGCAGGCGCTCGTCGGCCTCGGCATGTCTGCGGTGCTGCTCGCCCTCGCCTGGGCGGATCGCCACCTCTATATCAAGGAACTGGTCCGCTACATTCAGATCGGGGCGTCGTCCGTCAAGGACTTCATGAGCGAGTTCGTCGAATCGATGAAGAACGACCGGATCAAGAAGACGCTGCTCGAGCAGCTTCGCCACCAGAGCGAGACCGTGCGGCTGCTCACGATCGAGCTGTTCGCCGGCCATCCCGACCCGGCCGCGACCGAAGGGCTGCTTCAATACGCGGAGAAGCGCGGGCAGCGGGGGAGGGCGGAAGCGCTCGGCGCAATCTCGACGGCCAGTTGGAATGCGGTCCGGTTCGAGCGGCTGGAGCCCTTCCTGAAGGACCCGGACGAAGACGTGAGAGCGGTCGTCTTCCGCCGGCTGTTCGTCTCCGCCGGCTTGGCCGGGGACCGCGAACGGCGGATTCGGCAGGCGAGATACGACGGGAGCCGGCTCGTTCAGGCGGAGGCGCTGCGGATCATGCCGCCGTCGGGCGAGCTGACGAGAGAGCTGAAGGAGTGGCTCGGCGAACGGAGCGCCTCGACGGTGCTCGCCTGCGAGATCATCGGCGATCGCAAGCTGACGGACTTCTACTTCGACGTCATGATGATTCTGCTCGATCCGATCCCGTTCCTGCGGCATACCGCGGTGCGGACGCTCGGTCGGATCGGGGACGGGGAGACGGCGACGAATCTGGCCGAGCTGCTCATCGGGGCCGATCTCGAGCTTCGTTCGGCTATCGAGCGGGCGTTCGTCGACATCGGGGAAGCCGGCCTGCCGGTCTATCACCGGCTGCTCGTCTCGCACCACGACGAGGTGTGGAAGGCCGCGGTCGACGCCATCATGGCGCTGGGCACGGAGCAGGACGTTCACGAGACGATCGTGCCTTCCTGCGTCCAGAAGCTGCGGGAGCTCGGCGCGAACCACGCCGTCGTGGCCCGCATCCGCGACATGGGGCAGGAGGAATGGACGGCGCTCGCCCGGATGCGGAGCGACGAGCTGGCCCGAATTCTGCTGGACACGGTGTGGACCGTCATGCTCCGGTTCGGGGACGAGCGTTCGATTCCGCAGCTTAGACGGGCGCTTGAAGGCAAGGACGAAGAGACCCGGGACAACGGCCTCGAGATTCTGTCCGAAGGGCTTGGCAATGCCAAGCTGGCGGCCGCGCTGCTGTCCTACTATCAGAATGCGACGGATTCGGCGACGATGACGGCTCGCGCGGCCGACGCCGCGCCCGAGTCGTCCGAAGATCCGTTCGACGCGTTAACCGATCCCTGGCTGCAGGCGATCGCCATCAAATCCGGTGCAGCGGAAGGAGCGAGCATATTGACGAACAACTGGGAGTACCTGAGCACGCTCGACAAGATTGTTTTCCTCAAGCAGATCCCGCTGTTCCAGGACATCTCGATCGAGGAATTGGGGAGAATCGCGAGCATTGCGCACGAACGAGTCTACGGGGAGGGAGAGTACCTCGTGAAGCAAGGAGAGCGGGCCTCGTCGATGTTCGTCGTCGTCGAGGGGCACGTCGAGATCGGCGGGAAGAGCGACGACGGCTCGGAGGGGACGATCGGCATTATCGGCGCGCACCAGACGCTGGGCGAAGCGGGGCTGTTCGACGATCGGCCGTCCCACGTGTCGGCGCAAGTCATCTTCGACGAAGCGCGCGTCCTCGAGATCGAGGGCCAGGAGACGGCGAAGCTTGTGCGCTTGTATCCGGACGTCGGCGTCGGGCTGCTGCGCTCGATCGGCAATCGGCTGCGGCTGATGGAGGATATGGTGCTTAAGCTCGGCTAACGGGCAAATCCGATAGGAGGAGAAGGCCATGCGGCAAGCGAAGACGAGACTCGTGCCCTTGATGTCGGAGTGGGCGAAGCTGAGCAGGGTGATCGACGGGTTCTGCGAAGGCAATCGGCTGGCGGACAGCCAACGGATGGACCTGCTGCTTGTCTGCGAGGAATGGTTCACGAACATCGTCGTTCACGGCTTCGAGGAGGCCGGCATCCAGCCGGGCCACGCCCCGCCCGTCGAGGTCGAGCTTGCGCTGGACGACGAGGACCGGGTTGCGCTTGTGTTCCGCGACGGCGCAGGCGCCTTCAATCCCTTGGAGCGGCAAGACCCGGACGTGGGGCTGGGCGCCGAGGAGCGCCAGGTCGGGGGGCTCGGCATCTACTTGATCAAGAACAAGATGGACGGCTGCTCGTATCGCAGAGCGGACGGCCGCAACGAATTCACGATGCACATCAAGGCTTGTCGGCGTGCAGAGCAGGGAGAGGCGAACGATGGATGTAACCATTGAAAAGCAAGGCGAGGTTCGGATCATCCGAATCGGCGGGCGGTTGGACGGGACGACCATGCAGCAGCTCGAGGCGCAGTTCCTGGAACTGGCGGGCAGCGGCTGCTCCCGGTTCGTATTCGATCTGACGGAGCTGGATTACATCAGCAGCGCGGGGCTTCGCGTCATGCTGCTGGCCGTCAAGAAGACGAAGGCGGCGGGAGGCAGGCTGGCTTTGTACGGCCTGAACGACAACGTGAGCGAGATCTTCCGGATCTCCGGCTTCTCGACGATCTTCTCGCTGTTCGGGACGAGCGCGGAAGCGCTGGCGTTCGTATCCTGAGCGGGCTGGGGGCATTCGGATGATAGGCGGAATTGCAATAGGAGGACTGGCGGCGCTTCTGCTCGGGTCGCTCGCAAGGCTGCGGATCGTGAGCAGACAGGAGCGGCGGACGACCCGGCTGTTCGAGATCGGCCTTAGGCTGAATTCCACGATCAAGCGGAAGGAACTGCTCGAGATTATTATGGAGACCGCCTCGCGGGAGCTCCAGGCCGAAGGCTCGTCGGTCATCCTCGTCGACCAGAAGACCGGGGAGCTCTACTTCGAGGTGGCGACCGGGGACAAGACGGACGAGGTGAAGGAAGTCCGGCTGAAGCCGGGAGAAGGAATTGCCGGCTGGGTCGCGGGCTCCGGGCAGTCCGTCCTCATCGCCGACGCGGCGAACGATCCGCGCTGGTCGAACCGGGTGGCGGTCCGGACCAAGATTCCGACCCGCAACATGCTGTGCGTGCCGGTCGTCTCCGGCGACAAGACGCTCGGGGTGCTGCAGGTCATCAATAGGAAGGGCAGCAGGCCGTTCGACAAGCGCGACCTGCGGCTGCTCGAGCTGATCTCCTCGCCGGCGGCGATCGCCCTGGAGAACATGCTGCTCTACGAAGCGCTCGTGAAGTCGATGGAGGAGCTGCGGGTGACGACCGCGGCCAAGGAGCGCATGGAGAGCGAGATGAAGATCGCCAGGGATATCCAGATGAGCTTCCTGCCTGGACAATTCTGCCGATCCGGCAGAGCGGAGCTCCATGCCCGCCTCATTCCGGCGCGGGAGGTGGGCGGCGACTTCTTCCACTTCATGGAGCTGGAGGAAGGGAAGCTGCTCCTCTGCCTGGGCGACGTGTCCGACAAGGGGATGCCCGCCGCCCTGTTCATGTCCGGCCTCATGATCTGGATTCGCGCCAAGGCGAAGGCGGCGCCGAGCCCGGCCGACATTCTGATGGAGATCAACCGCGAGGTAAGCACGGAGGACTCGACGATGTTCGCGACGATCTTCCTCGCCATTCTGGACACGCGGACCGGAGAGCTGAGCTATTGCGACGGCGGGCATTGCACGCCGCTGGTCGTGTCGGAAGGCGGCGTGCGGGAGCTTGACACCGCCAAGGGGCTGCCGATCGGCATCTTCGGGGACGAGGAATACGAGGCTCGGCAAGCGACGCTTGCGCCCGGGGAGTCGCTGGTGTTGTACACCGACGGCATCACCGAGGCGGAGAACAGCCGCGGCGAATGGTTCTCGATGAACCGGCTGCGCGAGGCGCTCGCAGCCTCCTCGGATCGGGCGCCGGAGGCGGTCGCGCAAGCGATGCTCGAGGCCGCCTCGGGGTTCGCCGGAGGCCACCCGCAATCGGACGATATCGCGATCATGGTCGTGAATATTGTCGAATAAAGGAGTTGAGGCCTAAATCCTAGCGAAATTCATCAGTTCTAGTTGATATTTGTCCGATTACATGTGATTATGTAGGTAGAAAGCCATTTTTTACATAGATTTTAGAATACGTGTTCATGAACGGCCCGTGTTCGAGGAGTGACGGCATTGACAGACTCGCTTGGGCCGTACGCCGACCCGCTGGAACACTTGACCGACGAACTGCGGCGATGGGAGATACGCCTCGAGATGGAGGCGCTGCGCATGAATGCGGCACCGCCCGCGGAGCTGCCCTTGAACGAGCTTCCCGGCCTGTTCCTGACCGCCTCCGACATCCGTTCGCTGGCAGACGAGCCCGAAGAAGAGGGAGTGTACGCCTGCGATCAGGAGGAGCGGCTGAAGGAACTGGATGCGCGGCTTGCCGCAAGGCTGGCCGAGACGGCCGGACAAGGCTTGGCGCAGCCGCCTCTCATTCGCTTGCGGGATGCCTTCGGCCTGGGCGAGCTTGGCTTCCGTTGCCTGCTCGCGACGGCCGCTCCCCATGTCAGCCGACGCTACGACAAGCTGTACCGCTATCTGCAGGAGGACTACAGCAGTCCGTTCCTATCGATAGATTTATTGCTGCGAACTTGCGCGGACGATGCAAGCGAGCGCCGGCGCCTCCTTGCGCTGCTGACGGAGCCGAGCTCGCCTCTTGCGGAGCTTCTCGTTGCGAAGACGCCTTCGGAGGACGATCCGGCCTCGTCCCTCCTGGCCGGAGAGGTCCGGCTGCGCAAGCGGATCGTTCACGAGCTGCTCGGCCTGGACTGGGCGGAGCGGGGAGCGCTGGCGCGCATACGGCTCCATCGGATCTCTTCCAATGCCGAGGAGAGGCCGGCGGCGCCGCTTCTGAACGGGGAGCTGCGCAGCCGCGTGATCGAGTTCGCGAAGCGGGGGACGAGTCCGGCCGCCGCTTCGGCGATTATGGTTCACGGGCCGCCGGGGAGCGGCAAGACGTTCCTGGCCGGACAAGCCTGCGAGGCGATCGGCAAGCCGCTGCTGGAATGGGACCTGCGGGACGCTCCCGCGGAGGAGGGGCCGTTCCTGGAGGCGGTCGATCGGCTGCTGCTGGAGGCGAAGCTGCGGGCTGCCGTTCCGGCGTTCGACCGGATAAACGTTCTGGAGCGTCCGGCTTCCGAAGGGAGCTCCGGCGACCGCCGGTCGGAGGATCGCCGGCTGGAGCGGCTGCTCGAACGGCTGGACGCTTGGCGCGGGCTGCTGTTCCTGTTCGCGGAGGAAGAGACGAAGGTTAAGCTTCCGCCCTCGTCCTCGATGGTTGTTGTGCCCCTCGCGCTGGACATGCCCGACATCGGGGAGCGCCGGCGATTGTGGGCGGACATGGCCGAGGGAACGCTCCGCCTTCCCCCGGAGGATGCGGAGGCGCTTGCGGGGCGGTTCCTGCTCACTCCGGGCCAGATCGAAGCCGTGATCGAAGAGATGCGCAAGACCGCCGATTGGCGGCGAACCGCAGACGGGACGGGCCAAACGGTCGATCCGGGCCAAGCGGACAAGCGGGACCAGGCGGGCGCTTCGCACCCTGGAGGGGCCGCCTCCGAGCCGCAACTGCTCTATCAGACGGCATACCGGCTGATCCAGCATCGGCTGCGGGAGAAGGCGACGAAGCTCGAGCCGAAGTTCGGCTGGGACGATCTCGTGCTTCCTCCGGATACGGTGCAGTTGCTGCGCCGCGCCTGCGACCGGGTTCATTACCGCCATACCGTGCTCCACGAGTGGGGCTTCGAGAGCAAGCTGCCGTACGGCAAGGGGACGAGCATGCTGTTCACCGGCCCGCCCGGCACCGGCAAGACGATGTCGGCCATGGTCATGGCGCGGGAGATGAACGCGGAGCTGTACCGCGTCGACCTCTCCCGGGTCGTCAGCAAGTATGTCGGCGAGACGGAGAAGAACCTGAGCGAGATTTTCGATCAGGCGAGGCTGAGCGGAGCGATCCTGTTCTTCGACGAGGCGGACGCCCTGTTCGGCAAGCGCTCGGAGGTGAAGGACGCCCATGACAAGTACGCGAACATGGAGACGTCCTATCTGCTCCAGAAGATGGAAGAGTACGACGGCCTGACGATTCTGGCCTCGAACTTCTCGCAGAACCTCGACGACGCGTTCACCCGGCGGATTCCGTTTATCGTCAAGTACCCGTTCCCCGACGCCGTCCAGCGCGAACAGTTGTGGAGATCTGTTTTCCCCAAGAAGCTGCCCGTCCAGGGAGACATCGACTTCCCCTTCCTCGCGCAGGCGTTCGAGCTCTCGGGAGGTCCGATCAAGAACGTTGTCGTGACGGCGGCGTTCCTGGCGGCAAGCGAGGGAGTCCCGGTGTCCATGAAGCAGATCATCGAAGGCGTCGTTCAAGAGTACAAAAAGACGGGCAAGGTGCTGCTGAGGGATCGCTTGGGAGCGTACGCCAACTATTGGAAGGGGTGAGGACGACGGCCGATTACAGCGTCATCTCCGACGTCGGATTGTCCCTCGTCAAGGTGCTGAGGGAAGCTCTCGTTCCGGAGCTGATCGCGCACATCGACGGGGTCGGGCTCGCCCATCCGCACGATAAGGGAGACATGAACCTTAGTCTTTATTTATATCAGATCATGGAGAATCCGGATTACCGCAGCAGCGATCTCGTCGACGAGGGGGGCGAGCTTCGGTATCCGCCCGTCGCTCTCGACCTGTCTTATCTGATTACCGCGCATTCCGCGGCCGACGTGTTGACCAGGGCCATCGACGAGCATCGGATTATCGGGAAGACGCTGCAGACGCTGCATGATCATAACGTGCTGAAAGGGGCTGATTTGGTAGGGGCGTTGGCCGGAACGGAAGGAGCGTTCAAGATCGTCAAGGAGGACATTCCTCTCGACACGGCGATCAGCTTGTTCCCCGACGTGCCGTACAAGCTCTCTCTCAACTATAGGGTTGGACCCGTCTACCTGGATTCGAATCGTGTGAAGACGGCGGCTCGCGTCCGCGAGCGCCAAGTCAAGCTGCACCAGAAGCCGTAACCAGCGTCGCATCGACCGACCCCGCAAGGCGGAACGGTCTTGCATATTTCAAACCCCGAAAGGAGGAACCGGTCTCGGCAGCCGCAATCATCGTTAATGAGGCTGTATGGAAGATCGGGAATCAAAATGGCGGAATATCTCTCACCTGGCGTCTACGTGGAGGAATTCGACAGCGCGGGACAGCCTCTCTCCGGCGTAAGCACGAGTACGGCCGGATTTATCGGACTCGCAGAACGCGGTCCGGTAGAAGGGTTGCCAGTGCTCGTCACGAGCATGAACGACTTCAAGAAGAACTATGGCGGGTACCTGTCGGACAACCAATTCGGCTCCTACCGGTTCCTGGCGTATGCCGTCGAGCAATTCTTCGTTAACGGCGGCGCCCGCGCTTACATCATGCGCGTTGCTCCTTCGGACGCGGCTCCTGCGGCAAGCTCCGGCGAGCTGCTCACCGTAACGGCGAAGAACCCCGGCGCATGGGGCAATTCGGTCGAATTGCTCTTGGTTCCATCAAGCAAGGCGAAGACGCAAATCTTCGAAGACCTCGGCGACGGCAAGTATCGCGTCAAGAACGCGGCAGGCTTCAACGAAGGCGACTCCGTTACGTTCGTGAACGGAGACGAGAAGGTGTCCGCATCGGTCGTTCTCGTCAAGGACAACGTGATCGAGCTGTCCGCTTCGCTCGGCGACGACGTCGTGGACAACGGCCTGCTTGCGGTCAAGGTTCTCTCCACCTCCGAATTCACGGTTCACGTCATCTACGGCGACGAGTCCGAGACGTACGAGAACTGCTCGTTCAACGCGGCTGCGGCCAACTACGTGGACAAGGCGACTTCCCGCTCGGCGCTCGTGTCGATCGTCGCTGCCGGCGACGCCAGCATCGCAGTTCTGTTCTCCGAAGGAAGCAAGTATGCGATCGCCCTGTTCGGCGGTTCCGACGGCTCGCAAGGCGGCCTCAGCGCTTCCGACTATGTCGGGGAAGACAACGGTCCGGGCAAGCGCACCGGCATCCAGGCGTTCGTCGATAACGACCAAGTAAGCATCATGTCCGTGCCGGGCGTTACCGATCCGGTCGTGCAACTGTCGCTGGTCGCTCATTGCGAGAACCTCGGCAGCCGCTTCGCCATCCTCGACATTCCGCGCGACAAGACGAAGATTCCGGACGTGCTGTCTCACCGCGATATTTTCGACTCGAGTTATGCCGCTATGTACAACCCTTGGCTTCAAGTGTTCGATCCGCTCGAGAAGCGCAACATCTTCGTTCCTCCGTCCGGCTCGGTTGCAGGCGTCTACGCTCGCAGCGACAGCACGCGCGGCGTGGAGAAGGCTCCGGCCAACGAAGTTCTTCGCGGCGTAACGGGCCTCGACGTCCAGTACAACAAGGGCGAACAAGATGTACTTAACCCGAAGGGCGTCAACCTAATCAGAAGCTTCTCCGGCCAGGGCATCCGCATCTGGGGCGCGCGCACGACTTCGTCCAACGCGCTGTGGAAGTACATCAACATCCGCCGTCTGTTCATCTTCGTCGAAGAGTCGATCAAGGCCGGCACGAACTGGGTCGTCTTCGAGCCGAACGACGAGCGTCTGTGGGCTCGCGTGCAACGTACGATCGACGCCTTCCTGACCCGCGTATGGCGCGGCGGCGCACTGCAGGGCTCCTCTCCTTCGGAAGCGTTCTTCATCGACATCAGCTCCAACACGATGACGCAGGACGACATCGACAACGGACGCCTCATCTGCGTAGTCGGCATCGCGCCGGTTAAGCCGGCCGAATTCGTTATCTTCCGGATTACGCAGAAGACGAACGAGCAATAAGAGCGGGATAACGGACGGATATGACGGGAGAGGGACCGGGAGCTGGAGCGCCGCAAGGCTCTTCGGAGCGGGGAGCTTCGCGGAGCGACCCGGCTCGGCTCGTCCGGCAGGTCCGCCCGGCAGCCTAGCAATGCTTATAACCTATTAAAGACAGGAGAGGACGAATAGAAGATGGCAGGCGAACGCAACGATCCCTATCGCAAGTTTCGATTCCGTGTAGAGGTGGAAGGCATTGAGCAAGCCGGCTTCAGCGAAGTGTCCGGCTTCGACGCGTCGCTCGACGTTATCGAGTATCGCGAAGGCACGGACGTCATCACGCCGCGCAAGCTGCCCGGCCTGGCGAAGTACGGCAACATCAGCCTGAAGTGGGGCGCAACCGAATCCATGGACCTGTTCGAATGGATTCAGGAGTGCATCGTCGAAGGCGTCATCGAGCGCAAGACGGTCACGATCATCGCGATCGACGAGGAAGGCGAAGACGTCGCCACCTGGCAGGTCATCGAAGCTTGGCCGACGAAGTATACGGCGCCCGACTTCAACGCAACGGCTTCCGAAGTGGCGATCGAGCTGCTGGAGCTCGCGCACGAAGGCATGCTGAGAACCCAATAAGAGGTGCTTGAGGCTGAGGAACAACAGTTTTTTGTGTTGTTCCTTAGTCATTATTCGCTCCCGATGTGGAAAATGGTAGCAATGCCGGAGGGACCCGAGGGTCCCTTGAGGCCGGCGCGGCGAGTGTGCGGAGCAAGGGCGGACGGCATTCGTCTGCGGGGAAGCGTCGGAGCGGTTTTTATGCGAAAAATCGCATAAAAGTTGCGGGAATCCGGCTCGGTGGCGCGGATGAATGCGAAAAATCGCATAAAAGTCGAGGAAACGGCCTCGGGAACGCGGATGAATGTGAAAAATCGCATAAAAGTCGCGGAAACGGCCTCGGGAACGTGCGATGAATGCGAAAAATCGCATAAAAGTCGCGGAAACGGCCTCGGTGACGCGGATGAATGTGAAAAATCGCATAAAAGTCGCCGGAATCGCCTCGGGAACGCGAATGAATGTGAAAAATCGCATAAAAGTCGCGGAAACGGCCTCGGGAACGTGCGATGAATGTGAAAAATCGCATAAAAGTCGCGGGAATCGCCTCGGGAACGCGGATGAATGTGAAAAATCGCATAAAAGTCGCGGAAACGGCCTCGGTGACGCGGATGAATGTGAAAAATCGCATAAAAGTCGCGGGAATCCGGCTCGGTGGCGCGGATGAATGTGAAAAATCGCATAAAAGTCGCGGGAATCCGGCTCGGTGGCGCGGATGAATGTGAAAAATCGCATAAAAGTCGCGGAAACCGCCGATTCGTTGTGTGGGGCGGGCGGAACGATGGGGCGCATAAGGGACGCATAAGGAACATGGACATTCGAGGAGGAGCATTATGTCTTTTAAGACGGAATACGAATTCGAGCTGCCGAGAGGGTATGTGGACGAGAATGGCAACTTGCACCGCAGGGGCACGATGCGGCTGGCGACGGCGGCCGACGAGATTCTGCCGATGCGCGACCAGCGGGTGCAGCAGAATCCGGGCTATCTGACGATCATCCTGCTCGCTCGCGTTGTGACGAAGCTGGGCGATCTGCGGGCGGTCGACACGAAGACGATCGAGCGGCTTTTTACCGCGGACCTTGCGTACCTGCAGAATCTGTACCGCGAGATCAACGAGACGGAGCGGCTTACGGTGAAGGCGATCTGTCCGAAGTGCGAGCATGAGCATGAGGTGGACGTTTCTTTTTTGTCCGAGATGGAAGGGGCTTAAGCTTGTATCCGGAAGGACGTCTCTACGAAGAGGCGGGATTCATCGCTTACTACTTCCATTGGACGCATGACGAGATCATGAACATGGAGCACAAGGAGCGGCGCAAGTGGTGCGAGGAGATCTCCAGGATCAATCGCAAGATGAACGACGAGACGGACAAGAACAATCCGTTCGACGTGTTCAAGAAGAGGTGATCGGCTAGTGGCGAATAAATCGGATTCGTCCCGCGCTTACGTTGTCGGAGCCTACCGCTTCATGGTGGAACTGGACGGGATGCTGGTTGCCGGCTTCTCCGAGGTAACGGGGCTGGAATCGGAGGTCGAGTTCGAGGAAGTGGCCGAGGGCGGGCTGAACCAGTACACGCACCGGCTGCCGGGACGAGTCAAGCTCCAGCCTCTCGTGCTGAAGCGCGGCATGACGATGACGAACGAGCTGTGGAACTGGTATTCCGACGTGATGATGGGCACTATCGAGCGCAAGAGCGGCTCGATTATTCTATACAACGAGAAGGACCAGGAGTTCCGTCGCTGGAATTTCTATGATGCGTATCCGACGAGGTGGTCCGGGCCGGACCTGAACGCGTCGAGCAGCGAGATCGCGGTCGAGGCGATCGAGCTTACGCATAACGGCTTCAAGGCCAGATAGCAGGAGAGGAGGAATCGCCGATGCGATCGATTCGGCTGTCCGATGCGAAGTTCGCCAATAGCTTGATAGGCAAGTACGGATGGCTGGTCGGGCAATCCTCCAGTCCGAGGGGCTTGATGGTCCATCGCGAGGGATCGCCTGCAGGCGCTTCTTCCGAGGTGTCTCTGCACGTTGATGTGCATCTTAAGCACATTCGCTCGATGCTTAAGATGGTCAATTTAAATGTGAAAAACACGATCGAGCAGCAGGTGCGGGCGGAGAGTCGAACGACGGAACGCCAGATTCTGCGGGAGATTCGCGAGATTGCCGCGAGAGCCGAGCAGCCGTTGGGCTTGCCGGCGACGGATCGAACTCCGGCAAGCAGAGGCGTTCGCGAGGCCAAGGAGATTCGCGGGAACGCGGTATCCGGGCAAATGGGGCAAGCTGGGCAAGCGGGACAGGATCGCCATCGAGCGATGCCGAGCGGGGAAGCTGCCCGGAAGCCGGAGGAGCCGCTTCAGCATCGCACGGAGAAGTCGGCGGAACCGGCCGCGAACGGGCAGGCCGAGCGGAAAATCGAGCGGCCAAGCGAAAGACAGATCGAGAAGCAAATAGAAAAGCAATTAGAAAAGCAGATCGAAACGCAGATCGAACGACGGAACGAGAGACAGACAGAAAGAGAAATAGAAATAGAAAGACAAGTAGAAAGACAAATAGAAAGACAGATAGAAAGTCGGATCGAACGACAAGTGGAACGAAACGTCGAACGAACGATCGAGCATCAGATCGAACGGCGTCTGGAGAGCCGCACCGAGCAAGAGACGGAACAGCGTCGCGGACAACAGCGCGATATCCGGAATGCGAACGGCTCGCCGAAGCCGACGGACCCGAATGAGGGACGGACTGCGGAGGAGAGAGTCGAGCAGGTTCTGGAACGGGAAGCGAGAGAACGGCAAGCAAGGCCGCAAGAGGTTGCGCGGCTGGAGCGGCTTGTACGCCGGATCGAGACTATCGATCTCGGAGTTTCGGGACCAGTCGCAAGAGAGGCGAACGGCGGCGGGGCGATGTCAGATCGCATGAGTCCGCTGCACGTCGATTATATCGAGGCGTTCGCGCCGAGAACGCTCGCGAAGGGTTTCGCCGCGCGGGTGGAGATGGCGAGCGCGCTTCGGCAAGTTACCCATTGGATTCGCAATCAAGCTTGGAGAGACCAGCCCGCTTACGAGCGGATGGCTCTTCCTGAATATAGATCATGGCAGGGGCTCGGTATCGTTCATCGGACGACTCCTTCTTTGGCCCAGGGTTTTCGGAGGACGGGGGCTGCGGTAGAGCAGTTGCGCGAATGGCTCGGCGTCGCCGCAGCCGGAAGCGGCAGCGAGCGAGCGAGAGATGGAGCGAGTGATAGGGCAAGAGGCAGCGGAAGCGCGAGTTGGTCTGCGGCGAACTCCGTGCGCCCCGCCGATGGCGATCGTCTCGCGGCTCGCCAGTCCAACGGCGGCGGAGCTGCCGCTTGGCACCCGGCGCAGGCGGTGCTGCGGCAGCTTCTGCCGCTCGCGGCGAGCGTGGTTCGCATGCCGGGGCAGAGCACTTCGCTGATCCGCGAGATGGACCGCGCCGCCGAGATGAAGCGAGGAGCGAGCGGGGAGGAACGCGTCCCTGGCGCAGCGGTTCCCCAGGCGAGGCCGGGGCGGAGGACGCGGGCGGACGAGCTGCCGCTTCAAGCGGAGGATTCCGCGCGATTGCCGAGCGTTAGGCAGGCAGGACGCCTGCGCCCGGCAAGGGAAGATCGCGGGGAGGCCTTTATGGTTCTGGCCAGGCCGCGTCAAGAGGATTATTTGCTCGGGCGGGCGATCGGCCAGCTCCGGTACGCCCGCCGTCTTCGCGAGCAGATCGAGCAGCGGCACGGCGCGCAACTGGCAGCTGCACAGTCGGTTGCTTCGCAGTCGGCAACGCGCGGATCTCTCGAATGGCGCGAAGCTCGCGCCGACCGGGAGACGACGCGAGCGGCCGCCCGCGAGGAAGGCGGCAACGCACGTTCCGCGACTGCGGTTGCCGTTGTCCGTCAGCCGAGGGCCAGTACGCCGTTCGGTCAGACGGTGCTGCGCAGCATCGCGAGAACGGGATTGGGTGTCGCTCCCGTCGCCGATCGGGCGCCGCTGATCGGGAGTTCCGGCCGAACGGCGGCGGAAGGCGCCGGCGCACGGCAAGGGACAGGGGCGGCAAGGCAGGAGCATCGGCAGGTTGGCAGGGTTCGCGTCGCTGACCGGGAAGCGATTGCCGCCTTCGGCTCGGAAGAGTCGCAGACGGCTCGCAGCGGGACGGAGAGCGTGATGCCCGCATCCGACAGGAACGCAAGCAATGACGGCAACGCGGCGAGCGCTAACGGATCGGGAAATGCTGCAAGACCGGGGGAGCCGGGCAGATCCGCCGATAGCGGCCGCACGGTCTATGAAGCGGAAGCAAGCTCGACCGGCCATGCAACGGCGAGTGCCGGTGCGGGCGCATCGGGCGTGGAGCTTCGGCATGTGTCGGCAGCCGACCCGGCAAGCGACCGCGGCGACGGCCGAACGGGATCTGCGGCGACAAGCGGCCGGGAACGGGACGCAGCCGCTCCACGGCAGACGGCGACGGTTCGTCCGTCGCAGGGGCAAGGCGCGGCAAGCCGCCCGGGCATCTCCGCTTCGGGTAATACGCCGCCGGAGCGCTTCACGGAGCAGCGCGCCACGCTGCGCTACGCAATGTTGCGGAGCGGGCCGCCGCTTCGACGCGGCGCGATTCGCGAGTTGGCGGCCAGGATCGGGGCGGCGCCTAGACCGGGCGCACCGCGCTCTGCTCCGCAGACGGGAGACGCAAGCTCGCCGTCCGCGCAAGGTACCGGCGCAACTCCCCACGCCGCACAGACGGGCACACTGCCCGGCTCGCCGATTGTGCACCGTTCGCCGTCGCATGACGCGGCCCGGGACCAAGCAGGCACGCCGCTGCATGTTGCGCCTGGACGCCAGGCTTCGGGCGAAGCGCCCCGTTCGCCGTCGCAGGGTGCAATTCCTGCGCAGGCGATGGTATCGCGCCGGACGGCCATCGAGCCGGCCGCGACCGCCGTCCGACGACGGCCTGCGGCTCCGGCGAGCTCGCCTCGCGGCGCAGACCCGGCGGCACGTTCGGCGGCGCCTCGTGTGCCGCTGAGCCACCCGGCGCGGGCGAGCGCTCGCCTCGAACCGCAGCGCCGCCAAGCCGCTGCTGCGCAAGCGGAGCGGGCCGCCGCCGCGGCCGCGCCCGCGAGAGACACGCGGGGGGATGGCAGGCATCCGGGAGGAGCTGCCACTGTGCCTGTTGCACAACAAGCGCAAACCTCGCGCCACTCGGCTCTGCCTCCGCTCGGCCTGCAGGTCGCTCAGCGCCGGATGCGCTCGGCCTCCATCGCAGACGCAACTTCGTTCGCTGGCCGCTCGGCCCGCGGCCACGCACAGCCGCCGCTGATCGCGGCGCAAGCGCCCGCGTCCGCGAGCCCCGGCACCGCGCCGCACGCCCAAGCCGCGCCCGGCGCTCGCGGCGCGAAC
>NZ_SSOB01000021.1 GCF_004801405.1 Cohnella fermenti | reverse complement strand
CGGAAAGTCCAGTCCCTTTTTGATTTTCAAAGAACGAAGTACTGGGAATTTGGCGACCGATTCCCAGCCCCCTCGGGGGCTGGGAACTAGCCTTCAAGTGCTTTCAAAACATACTATACGAGGGGGATACGAGCATGAGCAAACCGAAGGTGCAGTCCGTCGGCTCCGGCGTTCCCGAGGGGCAAGGACGGCGGGAACGAAGCCAAGGGCAGCCGAATGAACCGTTGTCCGGCTCCAAGAAGGTCAAGAATCGCAATCACGTGAGCCATCATAATCCTCAAGGCTGACGGGGACGGTCCCGCAACACGCCGCAGCTCGACAATACCTGCAGGCCGCCACAGGCAGATGAGAATCTGCGGAGTGGCGGCCTGCAGGCGCGGGGCGGTCGACTGACGGCTGGCCGCTGTGTGAGAGAATCTCTCATTTTATAAGTGCTATCATTAGACCGAGAACGGATCGGCTGTTATAATAGAAATAAATATTACTTTTGTAGGAGGTGCCTATGACCAGTCCAGTCCCTGTTCAACAAGCCCCGCAAGCCAAGCCGATCCACCATACAAGGCTCAAGCCCTTGGAGATTGCTTCCCGGATCGTGCTGATTGTCTTCGGAGCTTTCCTCGCCGGTGCCGCCCTTGAGGTCTTCCTCATCCCCAACAACATTATCGACGGCGGGATCACCGGCATATCGATTATGGTTGCGCATCTCACCGGCCTTCCGCTTGGCATCTTCCTATTCCTGTTTAATCTTCCGTTCCTTATCGTCGGATATAAATCCATTGGCAAGACCTTCGCATTATCCACCCTCTTGGGAGTCAGTACCCTATCCATTACGACTTATCTGCTGCACCATGTCGATCCCTTCACCGACGAGACTCTTCTCGCCACCGTATTCGGCGGCATCCTGCTTGGCATCGGCGTCGGCATCGTCATCCGGTTCGGAGGAACAACGGACGGCAGCGAGACGGTCGCGATCATGGTCAGCAAGCGAACGCCCTTCTCCGTCGGCCAGATGATCATGTTCATCAACCTGTTTATTCTCGGAAGCGCCGGCCTCATCTACGGATGGGACAACGCGATGTTCTCCCTGATCGCATACTTCATCGCCTTCAAGGTTATGGATCTGACGATCGAAGGCTTCGACGAATCGAAGTCGATCTGGATCATCAGCGAGCATTACCGCGAGATCGGCGAAGCGATCGTCAGTCGTCTCGGACGCGGCATTACGTACCTGAACGGCGAAGGCGGCTATTCCGGCGGCCAGAAGCAAGTAATCTTCACCGTCGTCACCCGTATGGAAGAAGCGAAGCTGAAGTCGATCGTCACCGAGATGGACGCGAATGCCTTCCTGGCTGTCGGCAATATCCACGACGTGCGGGGCGGACGATTCAAGAAGAAAGACATTCATTAACAGAAGCGACTGGTTTTGTAGGTATTTTAGCTGATTTTTAGCTGATAAGTCTTCCCCCGTGCAGGAGCTTAAGCTACAATTAACCTGCATTAACTAGCCTGAATCATCCGGCGGCTCGCCGGCGTTCAGACGAAGGGGAGAAGAGAAAATCATGAAGAAGAGCATTACGGTTGTCCTGTCACTGCTGGTATCGATCGCGCTCGTCTTGTCGGCGTGCAGCAGCGATTCGAAGTCGTCTTCGGAGAAGCTGCTCTCGTCGTTCGAGAAGTCGGCGGATATTAAATCCTACAACCTGAACGGCAGCCTGTCCATCAAGGACTTGAAGCTGTCCGATGCCCTGTTGCAGGAAGAAGAAGCGGCTTCGGCGCTGGCGATGCTCCAGAACGCCGAGCTTAGCTGGACCGGCGCTTATCGCGCGGACCCGATGATGATGGAGCTGACGCTGAAGATCAGCATCAGCGGGGACTTGGCGATATCGTTCCAGGTTCCGTTCATCATCACGCAAGAGAAGATGTGGATCAAGGTTCCGAACATTCCGATGCTGTCCCTGCCGGCCGATATCGTCGGCAAGTACATCGAGTTCGATCTCAAGGAGCTGGCGGAACAGCAAGGGGCGGAGCTGCCGGCCGCGCTCGATGTAGGCAAGGCGATGGAGCTCGCCAAGGAGCTGTTCGGCATCGTGCTCAAGCATGTGGATGAGAAGACGTATCTGTCCAGCCCGAGCGCGAAGGATGCGGGCATTCCCGATTCGGCGAACGTGAAGGATGTCGTTCAGCTTCACATCGAGAAGGACCAAGTCGAGCCGTTCGTGCAGACGCTGATCGAGAAGATCGCGCCGGAGATGCTGGATCTTCTTGCTTCGAACGAAGAGTACCGGAGCCTGACGCAGTTGACGCCGGAACAGATCGATGAGGCGAAGAAGCAGTTGTCGGAGCTCGACGAGACGGAGCTGAAGGATGGGCTTGCGGAATTCGACAAGTCGGTCAAGACGTTCGACGTCGTCTCCAATATCGGCATCGACAAGGACGGCTATGCTTCCTACAGCAGCTCCACGATCAAGTTCGAAGCTGCGGACGGCGATCAGAGCGGCAGCGGCACGCTGAGCCTCGTCTCGGAGCAGACCGATATCAACGGCGAGCCGAAGTTCGAGATCGGCGGCGAGCCGAAGGCGGAAGAGGTTATTCCGCTGGAAGAACTGATCAGCCTGTTCGGCTTCTCGATGGACGCGATGTAACACGAACGAAGCCTCCGCATTCGCGGCGGCTCTCCAGAACAGTTGTCTTAAGGCCCAAGCGCCTTGAGACGGCTGTTTTTTTGTGTGCGAGCAAGACAGGCTGAGCCGGCCGCGCCCATCCAAGCCGACGAATAGGAAAAATCGCATAGAACTGCTCTGACACATTCCTGACACACTTCGCTGTTAGATTAAAAGTTGGCTTCATCAATCGGCTTGGAATCAACAGCAGGCAAGGAGAGGGATGCCTTGTGGCAAATATCATGATTGTCGACGACTCGGCAATGATTCTGAATCGGATGCGGGCGATTCTGGAAGGGATGGGGCATCGGATTGCGGCGGAAGCCGGAGACGGCCGGGAAGCGGTCGCTCTGTACGATCCGAATCGGATCGATCTCGTGACGATGGACATTCAGATGCCGCGGATGGACGGGATAGAAGCGGTAAGGCAAATACGCCGACTCCATCCGGAAGCGGCTATTGTGATGGTCAGCTCGGTGGAGGAGCGCGCCAAAATATTCGATGCGATCAAGATGGGGGCGAGGCACTACATTCTGAAGCCGTTCACGGAGGAGAAGGTGAGGGAGGTGCTGAACGCCGTGCTCGGGCCGTCCGAAGCGAGCGGCAACCGCAGGCCCGACGACGAGGCCGGTGCGACGACAAGCCTGGAATCGGCCGCTGCAAGTGCGCCTGTTCAACGGGAGGCGGCCGCCCGTCAGAAGCAAGAACGGTCCGGAGCGAGCTTGAAACTGACGCCCACTCTCTTCTCGGCGCTGCCGTTCGAGCTGTCCCGCAAGGAGGATCGCACCGTTCTGGTTATCCAGCGGCATATTCGCCCGAGCAATCTGAAGACGCTGCATACATGCCTGCAGGGGCTGCTGTACCAGCGGAAATTAAAATGTGTGGTGGAGTGCTGGGAGCCTGTCGTCCAGGAGGCGGGGTTCCAGATGCTCGTGAGCTTCGTGGAAGCGGTGCGGGAGCAAGGCGGCACCATCGGCATCGTTACCGATAACGATATGTTCTTCACGCAGTTGCGCATGAAGCTCGATAGAGGGATCTACCGTTCCTACAAGGAGATTCAGTGGTGACGCACCCGAAGCGGAGCGGCAGGGAGAAGGGGGACTCGGCTTGAAGACAGCGGCAATCCGTAAATGGCTGCAATGGCTTATGATGGCGGGAATCGTCGCGGCATGGGGAATGGGCGCGTTCGGCGAATACGCGGCGAGCGGCAGCGCTGCGGTCCCAAGCGGCGGTCCGGCGCATGCGCCCGATGGTCCCTCATCGGCTGCCGGCAAGCCCCCTCCGATACCCGGCGGCCCCTCAACGACACTCGGCGGCCCCTCAACGACACTTGGCGGTTCATCAACGACACCCGGCAGTCCCCCGTCGGCGCCAGCCGGTTCAGCGGCCTTGTCCGGCAGCCGAGTCGAGATCCCGCTGGCCTATTATCGGCTCGGAGATTCCCCGGTGGACGGGCAAGGCGCGATGGAGTGGACGAAGCCGGACGCCGCGGAGGGCTGGTCGCGTATGCCGATGACCGGAAGCCGCGAAGCCAACCTGTCGTATGCGTGGTTCTCCCTGCAGGTTCCGTCGGAGCTGGACGGCAAGCGCGTCAGGGACCCGCACCTGCTGTTGTCCGACGCCCGCTACGACTTTGAGGTATTCTCGGGCACGGAGCGGATATATCGCTACGGCGACCTGCAGGATGAGCGCACCGCGTCGCGGGCGGGGCAGCCGGTGATGGTGCCGCTGGATCGGCTTGACCCGCGTCAGCCGATCTACATTCGCATTCACAGCGAGCTGGACTCGGTGCTCGCGGGACGTATCGGTCCGGTTATGTACGGGAATCAGACCGATCTGCGGATGTCTCTGCTGCGCAGCGACATTCCGAATGCCATCGGCGCCTTCGTGTTCTTTATTGTCGGCCTCGTGTCGATCATGATGTACTTCTTGAATCGCGGGCATCGGGCGAACCTCGTCTTCGCTCTGTTCTCCTTGCTGCTGGCGCTGAATGTGGCGATGTCTCTGCGCTTCCCGATGCTGTTCGCGGACATGTCCCTGCTGCGAACGTACGGGCAAGATCCGCTTGCGGGCATCCTCATTTATTTATTCGCTTCTTACTTCGTCATGACGATGCGGCCGGCCTATGCCGTCTGGATTCGCCGGGCAGGGTTGGCCGTCATGTGCGCGGCGTGGCTCATGCCAGTTGCCCGCTGGGCGGCATCGGACGCGTTGGACCGCTACAGCGGCTTCCTGTCGGCCGTCCGCAGCTTCGGCTTCTCCGCGCTGTGCGCCGCGTGCTTCCTGACGATGGTTGTCGGCTGCCGGCGGCGGCAAGCGAGCGGCGATGCCAAGTGGTTAATCGGCGGATTCTCCATTTATTTGCTGATGAACGCGATTGGCATTCCTCTGCGTTACTGGATCGAGCGGAAGCATGGGTTTATTGTCGAGGAGCCGATCCGGTTCGTGCAGATGCTCAACGTCGGGTTGGACTATGCTTTGTTGTTCAGCACTGCGTTCTTCGCAATCATCTCGTTCAGGCGATACCAGGAGATCTATCGGGAGATGCACGACAACAACCTGCGGATCGCCGGCTGGAACCGGGCGCTGGAGCAGCGGGTGCAGGAGCGGACGCGGGCTCTTCAGAACCTGCTGGATTATGCCGGGCAAGGGTTCCTGTCGTTCGACAAGCGTCTGCTCGTACAGGCGGAGCACAGTCTGGAATGCAGCCGCTTATTCCGCAGGAGCATTGCCGACGCCCGATACACGGAGCTGATGTATCCCGACAATCCGGCCGAGCAGATGTTGAACGAGGACATCCTGCAGCAGGTGTTCCAGGAGGACGACTTGCAGCGGGAGGTATGCCTGTCGCTTCTTCCGACAAGCGCCGAGATCAACGGGCGCTATGTCGAGCTGCAATACAGATGGCTGCCGGGCGACGAGGAAGGCAAGGTGATGGTTATTCTGACGGATCGAACGGACCAGCGCCAGTTGGAGCGGCAGATGGAGACGGAGCGCAGCATTTTGCATACGGTGGTATGGGTGATCCGGCATTATCGGGACTTCCGGGAGATGATTGACGAGTACCGGTCGTTCGTGACACAGGACATGCCGGAGCTGCTGGGCAAGGAGATGGCCGATGCGGAGAAGTGCGCCGAGCTGCTTCGTGCTGTCCATACGTTCAAGGGGAACTTCGCCCAGATCGAATTCCTCCATACGTCGGACAAGCTGCACGAGCTGGAGACGCGGCTGGAGCAGTGGCAGCGGCAGCTTCACGCGGCAGACGCGCTCGCCGATCCGGTGGAAGGCGGCGGGCTGCGAATCGGCACCGCCGAGCTGCTTCAGTGCGTAAGCCGGGATATCGGGGTGCTTCGCGATATTCTGGGCGAGCACTTCGACAGGAATGACGAGACGGTGACGATCGAGCTGGAGAGGCTGCAGCGGTTGGAGGAGCAGGTGTACATGATGCTGCCCAGCCCGGAGGCGGCCTTGATCGCCGGCGAGCTGAACAAGCTGCGTTACCGGCCGTTCCGCGAGCTGTTGGATGTGTATCCGGACTATACGGTGAAGCTGGCCGAACGACTCGGCAAGATCATCTATCCGATCACCATCGTCGGCGGGGATATGCTGGTGAATCCGGACGTGTACAGAGGGTTCGTGCGGACGCTGATTCATATGTTCCGCAATATGGTGGAGCACGGCATCGAGAAGCCGGAGGAGCGGGCCGCCAAGGGCAAGGATCGCCGGGGAATGATCCGCTGCGTCATTGCGGCGCGCGGCCAAGCCATCGAATTGACGCTGGCGAACGATGGCAGCGAGATCGATCTGGCGGCATTGAGGGAGCGGGTGCTGGCCATGGAGCTTTACCCGCCCCGCGTGTTCGACTCGATGTTCCGACAGCAGCAGATGATGTGTATTTTCCACGAAGGCTTCAGTACCAAAACAACGATCAGCAAGCTGTCGGGACGCGGCGTCGGGCTATCGGCCGTGCGCAAGTCGGCGGCGGAGCTCGGGGGCACGATTCGGATCGAGAGCGCCCCCGAAGCCGGGACAAAGTTTATTGTGCAGTTGCCCTTGCGCGTGCCGTAATCCGGTCCCTGTTCATTCCTTATTGGTTCAGCTTCAGACTGACCGGAATCCCCTTGAAGGCGCCTATCGTATAAGGGTACTCGTAGGTGGCGTGGTAGTGATACATGTTGACCATCTTCCCGTCCCATTCGACCAGATGCGTATGGCCGTGAAACTCGTCGAGGTCGTCCGTGGTGAGCAGCACGCCGCCTTCGCCGTATTTGCCGTAGATGCCGAAGCCGTCAAGGGCGTACCCTACCAGCTTGGAATGCTCCCCCGTAGACGGGTCGTCCAGGCAAGCGGTCAGGTTGTGATAGTGGTATTGCCCGCCTTGCTCGGGGTGCCCGTAACAGCGTCCTGCGTCTCGTGCGCTACGGCATCCCGGCCCGACGCGTCCAGACCGTTGAAGATCAGGCTTCCTGTCAGCATAATGCCGATCGCTCCCGAATTAACGGGCGAGGCCATCTTCGCCGCCGTCGGGTTGGCCGGCAATTCGACCCGGAACAATTGCTCCCGGATGGAATTGGGATTCTGGTCGTACTGATAAGCGTCGTCCGATTTGCTTATGGGGAAGCTGCCTGTCGGATGGTCCGGCAAGCGGTTGCCCGTGAGAATTCGTTTGTCGCCCTTCCGTTCGATGGTCAGCTCGGATTGCCAATGGACCTCTCCGTCCACGACCGCCTTCCGGGTCAGGTCGAACGTCCCGTTCGCCTTGTCGATCCATTCGCCGTCCTTCGACGCTCCCCTGCCGTCCTGCGGTTTGCTCTGAAGATAGATGTACCCCTTCTTCGGCCCCGTCAGCGTGTATTTGCCGTCCCCGAGCGGCAGCTTCGTCAGGTCCTCTTCGGAATGATCGTGATCGGAATGATCGTGAACGCCGCCGCTGGAGAGAGGGGCCGTCAACTGCTTGATCACGTTGTCCGCAGTATCCGCGGGAAGCGCCAGCGCACTCCCTCCCCACACAATCCCGATGCCGGCAAGCACGCTTAACATTTTCAGAGGTATCTTCATGCCATTCCCTTCCTCTCTCTGCACTGTTCATCTCCAGCTTGAATCTAGCACGCCAATGTGTCGATCGAATGTCGGCGCTTGACTTCTTGTTGACACAGTTCGATGCTACCCTTTAACCATAGGGGACTAAACACCAGGGATTAATCCGAATCGGTCCAAAAAAGAGGGGGGTGGTGCGCATGAAACTTAGGACGATGCTCGTGGTCTTGGCGGCGGCCGTTCTGGCGACAGGATGCGCCAATACGGACGATCCGGGCGCGCAGCGGGAGAAGCTGCTGAGCCGCCATCCGGAAGAGGCTGTGATCGGGGTCGCTTGGCCGTTCGCAACGAGAAACGACGGATTCAAGGAGGGGCTTGAGCTGGCCCTGGAGGAGATCAATCAGGTCGGGGTGATGGGGCATCCGCTCCGGCTGGTGCTGGAGGACGATCAATCCTCGGTTACCGAAGGGCTGGCGATCGCCCAAGCCTTCGCCAACCGCTCCGATATGGCCGCGGTCATTGGCCACCGCAGCTCGGCTGTGACGGTTCCTGCGTCCAAGGTGTATGAGAATGCCGGCCTGCTGCTGCTTGCGCCGTCTTCCACATCGCCGAGTTTGACGGAAGGGGGAGCCGAGCATGTGTTCCGTCTCATCCCGAACGACGCTCAGTTGGGCCGGGTCATGGCCGATTACGCCAAAGCCCAAGGGTATCGGAACATTGTCGTCTATTACGCCAACGACGAATACGGCAGAGGTCTCGCCAATTCGTTCGAGGACAGCGCCAAGTCCAACCGTCTGCAGATCATCGACCGCCTCTCGGACTTCAAGGACGGCGCGGAGCTGAAGCGGCTGGTCAGCAAGTGGAAGCTGCTCGATTGCGATGCCGTGTTCATCGCGCAGACGATGCCGGACGGCGCCGATTTTATCGTTCAGCTCCGCGAGGCCGGTCTGGACGTCCCGGTGATGGGCGGAGACGGGATGGATTCGCCGGATCTGCTCGAGATCGCCGGGAACGATGCGGACAATGCCGTAGTGGCATCCGTGTTTAATCCGGAAGGCGCAGGCGAGCTTGTCGAGTCGTTCGTCGACAAGTACACGGACAAGTACGGCGAGGCTCCGCGCAAATACTCCGCCCAGGCGTACGATTCCTTGCACATTCTGGCCGAGGCGGCAAGCCTGGCGAATTCGTGGAAGCCTGCGGACATCGCCGCCGTCCTGCGGGCGCAGTCGTCGTGGCCTGGCGTATCCGGCCTCCGCTCGTTCGATGCCGACGGCGAAGTGCAGCAGATGTCCATCGTATTGAAGCGGGTCGCGAATGGCGCATTCGAGTATATGAGATAAGGGAGAGCAGCACAGGATGAACAACCATGTTTTCCGTAAAGTGTCGCTGGATCGCCTGTCTTCGCCGGAACAACTGGATACCTTGATGAAGGTGACTTCCCCCAGAGGCTGGCTGGCCTTGGCCGCTCTCGGGCTGCTGCTGGCCGCCGCGATTGTGTGGGGATTCCTGGGTACGGTCAGCACCAAGGTCGCCACGGAAGGCGTGCTGATTCAGCCCGGCGGCCTGCAGACCGTCTATGCGTCGTCAAGCGGACTTCTGACCGACATTCGTGTCGTGGAGAACGATTACGTTCAGAAGGGCAATGTTATCGCGCGCATGGAGCAGCCGCAACTGCTGCAGCAGCTTGAGCGGCTAACGAACGAATGGAAGGCTCTGGAGGCCGCCTATGCGAACAAGCCGTCCGAGGAGCTGGAGGAGCAGATCGCAAGCTATCGGCAGACGATTGCGGATGCCAAGGAGGACTATCTCTACCAGACGAGCATTGTCAGCGCCTATACGGGGCGAGTGCTGGCAGTGAATGTGAAGAAGGGCTCTTCGATTGAGGCGGGCACCTCGGTCATCTCGCTGGAATCGGGAGAGACCGGGGCGAACAATCTCAAGACGGTGTTGTACGTTCCCGTGCAGACCGGGAAAAAAATTATTCCGGGCATGACGGTGGATGTGACCCCAAGCTCAGTCAACAAGGAAGAGTACGGATTTATGATCGGCCGTGTCGCCTCCGTCTCCGAGTTCCCATTAACGACACAATCGATGTTCCTTACGTTGGGCAATGAGGCGCTTGTTCGCGAGCTGGCCGGCGAGGGAGAAGCGATGCTGGAAGTAAGCGTGGAGCTGATTCCGGACTCCTCCACCGTCAGCGGCTACAAGTGGTCCACGTCGGATGGGCCGCCGCAGCAGATGGACAGCGGCACATTGGTATCTGCCTCGATTACCGTGAAGCGGCAGAAGCCGATCGCATCCATCATTCCACAGTTGAAGTGAGGGAGCTTAACGTTGTGACGAACTCTCCGAAGCGGGTCAAGACACCGACCGTTCTGCAGATGGAAGCCGTGGAATGCGGCGCTGCTTCGCTCGCGATTGTCCTCGGCTACTACAGAAGCTTCGTTCCGCTGGAGCAGCTTCGCGTCGAATGCGGCGTGTCCAGGGATGGAAGCAAAGCGAGCAACATCCTCAAGGCGGCCAGGAAGTACGGATTCTCCGCCAACGGCTTCAAGAAGGAGCCGGACGCTCTGCGGGAGATGCAGGGGCCGATGATTATCCATTGGAACTTCAACCACTTTGTTGTGCTGGAGGGCTTCAAGCGCGACAAGGTATATCTGAACGACCCGGGAACGGGGCCGAGGACCGTATCCTACGAGGAGTTCGACCAATCGTTTACCGGCGTGGTGCTGACGTTGGAGCCTTCGACGGATTACAAGGCGCAGGGCGAGCAAGCCGGCATCGCGGGTTCGTTGCGGGGGCGCCTGAAGGGCTCGGAATCGGCTCTGCTGTACGTCATTCTGGCCGGCTTGTTCCTCGTTGTGCCCGGGCTGGCTATTCCCGCGTTAACGCAGGTCTTTATCGATCATATTCTGCTCGGACACAACGACGGCTGGCTGCTCCCGATCCTGATCGGCATGCTGGCGGCGGCGTTGATGCGCTCGGCGCTCGCGTGGCTGCAGAGGTATTACTTGCTGCGGCTGGAGACGAAGCTGTCGCTCAGCATGTCCAGTCGCTTCTTCTGGCATGTGCTGCGGCTTCCGGTGCAGTTCTTCTCCCAACGGTTCGGCGGGGAGATCGGCAGCAGGGTCGCGATCAACGACACGGTCGCGCAGCTGCTGTCGGGCGAGTTGGCCATCGCGGCCTTGAGCTCGGTCATGATCGTGTTCTACCTGTTCCTGATGTTCCAATACAGCGTTCTGCTTACGTTCATCGCGGTTGCGGCCGCCTTGCTCAACGTCGCATTCCTGCGGTTCGTATCCCGCAGGCGGGTCGACCAGGGGATGAAGCTGCTGCAGGACGAAGGCAAGCTGGACGGCGTTGCCATGAACGGGCTGCAGATGATCGAGACGCTGAAGTCAAGCGGCGCGGAATCGGACTTCTTCGCCAAGTGGGCCGGCTATCAGAGCAAGCTGATGAATGCGGAGCAGCAGATCGGGGTGTCCTCCGGCGTGCTGGGCGCCGTCCCTTCCTTGCTGGCGGGAATCAGCTCGGCGGCGATCCTGACCGTCGGCGGCTTGCAGGTAACGGAGGGGATGATGACGATCGGCATGCTCGTGGCGTTCCAGAGCTTGACGGCGAGCTTTATCGGCCCCGTTCATCAGATGGTGGGGCTGGGAGGCTCGCTTCAGGAAGCGAAGGGCGGCTTGCAGCGGCTGGACGATGTGCTGAATCACGAGCTGGACAGCCAGGCGGCCGCATCGCATGAGCCGAGCCCGGAAGACGGAGCGGATGACGCGAATGGCACAGCCAGCGCAGACGGCAGAGACGGTGCTGAAGGTGCGGTTGGCGCAGACGATGCGGACGTCGCAGACGATGCGAGCAGAGCGGAGCGCGCTGACGGCGGGGCGGAGAATGCGGCTGGCGCCAAGCTGGCGGGCTCCGTCGAGCTGAGGAATGTGACGTTTGGCTACAACAAATTGGAGGGACCGTTAATCGATAGCCTTAGTCTCACTCTGAGGCCCGGCTCGCGCGTTGCGTTCGTCGGCGGCTCCGGCAGCGGGAAGTCGACGATAGCCAAGCTGATCGCGGGCATCTATCAGCCGTGGTCCGGCGAGATTCTGTTCGACGGAATCGGCCGCCGCTCCTTGTCGCGCAGCTTGATCGGCCATTCCTTGGCGGTGGTCGATCAGGATATTCAGATGTTCGAAGGGACGATCCGCGACAACTTGACCTTGTGGGATGCAACGATTCCCGAGACGGACATGGTTCGCGCGGCCAAGGACGCCTGCATCGACGATGAGATCAGCTCCAGGGCCGGCGGGTACGACTACAGGATCGCCGAAGGCGGCGGCAACTTCAGCGGCGGGCAGCGCCAGCGCCTCGAGATTGCCCGGGCGTTGGCCGGCAATCCTTCGATTCTGGTGCTGGACGAGGCCACAAGCGCGCTGGACCCCAAGACGGAGCAACAGGTGGATGCCAGCTTCCGCAGGCGGGGATGCACTTGCGTCATTGTTGCGCACCGGTTAAGCACGATTCGCGATGCCGACGAGATCATCCTGTTAAAGGGCGGCAAAGTGGTCGAGCGGGGGACACACGAGGAGCTGATGAAGGCGAAGGGCGAATACGTCAAGCTGATCGAGGAGCACATATGACACAGTCGGATTATGCAGTGCTGGAGCAATTCTTCGCGGAACACGGAGAAGTCGTCCACGCCGGCGGCAATGCGCCGCTGGTCGTAATGGACGAGAGCTCCGTCTGGTATATCCGGTCGGGGCACGTCGATGTGTTCGCCGTTACGCTGCGGGCGGGGGAGGCGGCCAGCGGGCGGCGGTTCTTATTGGGCCTGAATGCGGGGCGCCTTGTGTTCGGTTATCATTCGGCTGCCGATACCGCATCCGAATCCGATGCGGATATCGATACCGAAACCGATACTGCACCCGCATCCGATGCGGATGCGGCGGCGGCCGGCGATGCCCCGGGCCATCTGGTTGTCGGAACGGCGGGAACGGTGCTGCTGCGGGCGGACCGCTCTCTGCTGTTCGCTGCGGCCGAAGCCACAACCGCAACCGCAGGCGCAGGCGGAGAAGCAAACGAGAACGCGAAGCTGCAAGCCGCCCTGTCCGGCCAAGCCGAATTGTGGGTTCAGGGCTTGGCCGCGGCGCTGAAGCTGGCGGATCGGCCGCCATTGCTGTCGGGCCGGCTGGTGAACGAGCAATTGACCGACTTCCATCGGACCGTTCATCTCCATTATGTTCGGAACCGTGCGGCGGAACGGGAAGCGGAACGGCAGCAGCTCAAGCGGAAGCGGGAGCACGATCGGGCGGTTATGGAGCAGGCGCTGAAGCGGTTGGCGGCGGTGACGGACAGCAGCCGTCCGCAGGCCGAGGCGGATTCCATGAGCCTGAGCGGAAGCGCGCTGTATGCGGCCTGCAAGCTGCTCGGCGAATCCGTCGGAATCAAGGTGAAGCCGCCCTCCGAGCATCAATTGCGCAGTGCGCGTGATCCCGTGGCGCTGATCGCCGCGCACTCCGGGTTCCGCACCCGCCAGGTTGATCTGAAGGGCCGATGGTGGCTGGACGACAACGGATCTCTGCTTGGCTTCATGGAAGGAACCCAATCGCCCGTGGCGCTTATTCGGCAGAGCTCCAACTCGTATATTCTGCTCGATCCCGAGGCCGGAACCGAGCAGGCGGTAACGGAGCAGATCGCCCGAACGATCGCTCCCGCGGCCTACATGCTCTATCGTCCGTTGCCGATCAAGCCGCTTAAGGTGATGGACCTCGCCAAGTTCTGTTGGCATCCGTCGATCAAGCGCGACCTCGGCTTGCTGCTGCTTATGGGGCTTGTCGGCGGGGTGCTGGGCATGTTCATGCCGATTGCGAGCGGCCTGCTGTTCGATACGATTATTCCCGCTTCGGACAGAGGGCTTCTGCTGCAGATGGGATTTATTCTGCTGGCGGTCACGGTCTCGCTGTTTCTGTTCCAACTGACGCAATCGATGGCGCTGCTGCGGCTCGAAGGCAGGCTGGACAGCTCCATTCAAGCGGCGGTATGGGATCGGCTGCTCAGCTTGCCGGTGTCCTTCTTCCGCGACTATTCCGCCGGCGACTTGTCCATGCGGGCGAGCAGCATCAACGCCATTCGGCAGTCGCTCTCCGGGGTTGCGGTCACGGCGATATTCGGCGGCATCTTCTCCTCGTTTAACTTCTTCCTGTTGTTCTATTACGACATGAAGATGGCGCTTGTCGCCGCAGCGATGGTCGCTGTCGCCGCAGCGGTCACGGTCGGCTTCGGGACGGTGCAGGTGAAGCGGCAGCGCGTTCTGCTGCAACTGGAAGGCAAGCTGGCCGGAACGATTCTCCAGCTCATTAACGGCATTGCCAAGTTCCGGATGGCCGCTGCGGAGAAGCGGGCGTTCTTCATCTGGGCGAAGCAGTTCGGGGAGATCAAGGAGACGGACTTCCGGGCAAGGACACTTATCAATCTGCACGCCGTCTTTAATGTCTTCTTCCCCGCAGCGACATCAATCGTGTTGTTCTACATGGTGGCGACAGGCTCCAGCACATTAAGTCCCGGCGGGTTTATCGCATTCTTCGCCGCCTTCACGACATTCCTTGGCGCCAATCTCGCGATGTCGTCGGCCGTCGTATCAAGTTTGACGATCATACCGCTGTACGAACGGGCGCGGCCGATTCTCGAGACGATTCCCGAAGCGGCGGAGGTCCGAGACGATCCGGGCGAGCTCGCGGGGGAGATCGAGGTCAAGCATGTCCGGTTCCGGTACAAGGAGGATCAGCCGCTTATTCTCCAGGATATGTCCCTGCATGTTCGCCCGGGCGAATTCGTGGCGCTGGTCGGCGCCTCGGGCTGCGGCAAGTCGACGCTGATGCGGCTGCTGCTGGGGTTCGACATCCCCGAATCCGGGTCGATCGCGGTGGACGGACAAGATCTGAAGACGTTGGACATCCGCGCCGTGCGCAGGCAGTTCGGCGTCGTTCTGCAGAACGGCAAAGTCATGAGCGGCGACATCTTCACCAATATTGCCGGTTCGTCGAAGCTGACGATTGACGAGGCTTGGGAAGCTGCGGCGATGGCAGGGCTGGACGAAGATATTCGGCAGATGCCGATGGGCATGCATACGATGGTGGCCGAAGGCGGCAGCACGTTGTCCGGAGGACAGCGGCAGCGGATGCTGATTGCCAGGGCCATTGCCGGGAAGCCGAAGGTTCTGCTGTTCGACGAGGCGACCAGCGCCCTCGACAACCGTACGCAGGCGATTGTCAGCAGAAGCCTGGAGGCGTTGAAGGCCACCCGCATCGTCATTGCGCATCGGCTCAGCACAATCAGGAACGCCGACCGGATCTTCGTATTCGACAAGGGGCATGTCGTACAGTCTGGCACATACGAGGAATTAATGGAGCCGGATGGGCTGTTCCGCGGGCTGGCGGAACGGCAGCTATCGTAAAATATCATATTTTATCCTGTATTAGGAGTTTTCGACATTTTGTTGACATCATTGTCGAGTACACTCAAGTTGTGGAAGAGATTGAGGCAAGCGGCAAGGAGGGCAAGCGATGAGCCGGACACAGCATGCGTCAGAGGAGGACATCCGGCGAATGGCGGATGCGGCGAACCGGGATGCGGCGTTCCGGGAACGGATGCTCCGGGATATCCGGGACATTCGGGACATCCGGCCGATCGCGGAGGACGGATCGGATCCGGAAGCTCCGCTGGACCTGATGGTCTATGTAGTCGACGGGACAAGCTGTCAGTTGTCTCTCGCTCCTCCCGAGACGAATCCCTCGGAGACGATTGCCCAGGCCGAACGGTCATTCTCCCGGTTCATACAACGGGAATTGATAAATAAAACACAACTGGAGGTATTCTCAATGAGCGACAACAAACAAGGTCAATTGTCCGAGAACGAACTGGAATCGGTGGCAGGCGGCGGGCTTCTGAAGAGCATCGGCAAGGCGGTCAAGAAGACTGCGAACGACGTGGCCGACAAGGCGAAGAGCGGCGCGAACGGCGCTGCTGACGCGGTGACGGGCACGGCCGAGAAGGCCGGCGACGCAATCTATTAATCGTCTGTTTTACCGCCCGCTCGCGGCGGAGAGGAAGAACCCCGGATGGATCGGGGTTCTTTCCTTGCGGCTGGCGTGGCTATATCCTGCTGCAGTCGGATTTACGCCCATTATCCATTCGCGAAGTGCAGGTGCAACGTTCAATGAGATGGCTGAAGTCGGTGTGGACGATATTGGGGTGTATTGCCGCGGGGATATGGCTTGGGTTGTACGAGCCGGAGTTGTCCCTGAAGCTGGTGCCTTACGGCAATTTATATTTGTCATTCTTGAAAATGTGCGTAATTCCGATCATGGTCACCGCGATCGTATCGAGTGTGGGGCGGCTGTTTATGTCGAACGGTTCCACCTCCCTGCTAGTGAGAATGATACTGGTGTTTATAAGCAGCATGTTTATGGTCAGCGCCCTGGGAATTGCGGTCGGCCTGTTGGCCAAGCCGGGGGCGTCCATCTCTGCGGGCAACAAGGCGGTGCTCGGCACGATCTTGCTGGACAACGAGACCGGAGGCTACTCCGGCGTTGGCGCCGGCGACACGGACAGCGGCAGCAACGGGCTGATGGATTTTATTTTTAATCTGATCCCCGAGAATATATTTATTGCCTTGGGTCAAGGCAACAGCTTGCAGATTTTGTTCTTCTCCGTGGTGATGGGGTCGGCCTTGGGATTTCTCTCGGCTCGCTCCGGCGACCATCAATTCTTATCGATCGTCGATCTGTTGTTCAAGATGTTCCAGAAGGTGATCTCCTGGTCGATGTACATCCTGCCGTTCGGCCTTCTGTTCATTATAGCGGGACAGATTGCCGGAACGGGTGTCGAGCTTATGCTGGCGATGTTCAAGTTCACCGGGCTGATCCATGTCGTCGCATTGGCGATGATGGCGGCGAGCGGAATTCTCATCTCCGTCAAGTCGAAGCTGTCCTTCTCGGAATCGCTCAGAGGGCTGAAGGAATCGCTGACGATCGCGTTCGGAACGCAGAACAGCATCGCCACCATGCCTTCGGTGCTCGATGCGCTGCGCAACCGGTTTAAGCTCGATACCGATTCCGTCAATCTGGTTGTGCCGCTCGGCATCGTGATCTGCCGGTACAGCATGGTGATGATTTACTCCTTGGGCCTCATATTTATCGCGCAATTGTACGAAGTGCATCTCGGGCTCCAGGAGCTGATCGTGATTTGGGTCGGCTCGGTATTGACGGCGATTGCCGGGGCCGGCACGCCGGGCATTGTAGCGATCTCGATGATCTCGCTCGTGGCGATTCCGCTGCAATTGCCTTACAGCACCGGGGTCATCTTGCTGATGGCCGTCAATTCCTTGATCAACCCGATCGTCACCGTATCCAATATTCATATCAACAGTGCGGCCGCTATGCTTATCGTCGAGAAGGAAGGAGCCGGAACATGAGGAAAATCGCTGCAGCGATGTCGGTATTCGTCCTCTTGTGGGTATTGGCATCGTGCGGGATACCGGAACGTCCGGCTGCCGGGAACGATGCCGCGGCATCGCTTCCCCCCTCGGCTTCGGCTGAGGAAGCAATCGAGGCCCCTGCCGATGCGCCGAAGAAGGTGGCGGTGGCTCCGGAGGAGCTGGCCCAATACGCCCCGGAGATGAGGCAGATCTACGATCGCGGCGTCTTGCGCGTGGCTGTCTATTCTCAGGATCGCGAACCGTTCTTCTACACGAACGAGGATGGGGTGCTGACGGGCAGCGATGTGGAGCTGGCGACCGATCTGGCGGCGCAATTCGGCGTAGGCGTCGAATTCGTCCGCACCGCGCAGTCGTTCGACCAGGTTGTCGATCAAGTCGCCTCCGGCGAAGCGGACATTGCCGTCTCCAAGCTGAGCGCCACATTATCCCGCGCGAAGAAGACGCTGTTCTCGCAGCCGTATCTGACGCTTCGGCAAGGGCTGCTGGTCAATCGGCTGAAGGCCGCCCGGCTGGGGAAGACCGACGGCTCCCTGTTGGACACGATCCGCCAGGGCCGGACGCCGATTCAGATCGGCGCGGTGGCGGGAACCTCCTATGTGCGGTTCGCGGGCGAGCTGTTCCCCCATGCCGAGCTGAAGACGTTCCAGACCGCGCAGGACATGCTGGAGGCGGTATTGAAGGGCGACGTTACGGCGATATTCTATGATGAATTGCAACTGAAGAGCATGGTCGAGAGCAATCCGACCCATTCGATCGAGCTTCAGCTCATCATCATGAACGATCAGATCGACCCGATCTCGGTGGCCGTATCGCCCGATCATGTGCAACTGCTGAATTGGGTCAATCTTTACCTGCAGACCAACGAATCGAAGGTGTCCGAGCTGCTGGGCAAATACGGCATCCCGAGGAACGCCGCCGCGCTCGCTCAGGATGCCGGATGATTGGCGGGAAGCGTCAGGGTGAACGTCGTCTGCCCGGGCGTGCCGTCCGACAGGACGAGATCCCCGCCCAGCGCCCGGGCGATCAAGCGGCCGGACGGCAAGCCGATGCCCAGTCCCCGGCGGTCGGTCGTGTTGTTCTTGCCGCGATAGAACGGCTCGAACACGGCGTCCAGTTCCTCCGGAGCGATGCCGCTGCCGCCGTCCTGGACTTGAATGCGGATGGCCTGGGATTCGCAGCGGAGCAGCACTTTGACCGTGCCGCTTCCCCGCATGGCGTCTCGAGCATTGTTCAGCAAGTTGACCAGCACTTGTTCCAGACGTACAGGGTCGGTCCAGATCCGCCAATTGTTCCGATCGGGCGATACATGCAGATCTACCCTCAGCTTGAGATTAGGCTGATCGGCTCTCCATCCATCGATCGTGTCCGCCAGCCATTCCTTCAGCTCGCAGCTTGTCTGGGCGACGGGGATGCTGCTTGTGGCGAAGCGGTTGAACTCAAGCAAATCCTCGATCATACGATGCAGCCGTTTGCTCTCCTCGAACGAAGCCTCCAGGTACGCCTGCGCCTCCTCTGCGCCAACCTCGCGATTCCTCACCGCTTGAATCATGTGATGAATGGAGACGACCGGCGTCCTCAGCTCCTTCGTTATGCCCGTCAGCAACTGCGAGCGCAGCGATTCCAGACGGGCCATCCGGCGAGCCATCTCGTTAAAGGAATGCGTCAGTTCGTAAATCTCGGCTTCCCGGTATTGCTTGTCGATGCTGACGTCGTAGCTGCCGGCCACGACCTGCTGGGCTGCCGCAGCCACCTCCCGAAGCGGCTTGACGAGCCTCTGCGTCATCATGTAGACGACGGCCCAGCCAAGCAGCAGGAACATGCTTAACAATATAAATCTGGTGGAGCTGGTAAACAGCTTCTTGAGCTGAGTCTGCTTCCGCTCGAGATACACGACATAACCGGTCGACATCGGCTCGACGGCTGCCCGATAAGACAGCCCGTTCGCCTTCGGCTTGAAGTCCAGGACATGGGCCGAGCCTGTCATAATCTCCGCCAGCCGCTCTTTGAACTCCATTATCCCGTCCGGGGGATCGGATGGATGCTGCTGGCGAATGCCGCCGTCGCGGTCGAGAATAAACAGAATCGGTCTGCCGGTCAGCTCGTGCCGCTTGACCATAGCTTCCAACATATTCTGCAGAGGAGGGTTCTCCGGCAGAATGCCGCCGTTGTCCTCAGCCGCAGCCGCGATGTCGCGCGCCATGGCCGCCAAGCTGCGGATTTGTTTGTTATCTGCGGAATACGAGACGATATATAGCGAAGCGATCAACATCACGGCGATGCTGACGGAGATCATCAGGAAGTAGCGGATAGACCAGTATTGCAGCAAATTCGGGTGACGCGCAGGAATGGACACGGTGTGGGTACCCCAATCTCCATAGAGTGATCGCAAGCGTAATCGAATCCGGCGGCGCTTCTCAAGAGGAAGGAACCGTAAGCGTAAACGTCGTACTTCCAGGGGAACTGTCGGACAGAACGAGATCCCCGCCCAGCGACCGGGCAATCATTCGGCTGAAGGTCAAGCCGATCCCGAGCCCCCGGACACGCGTCTTCTTGTTGTTGCCGCGATAGAACGGCTCGAAGATCTCCGCCTGCTCGGCTGCGGGAATTCCCTTCCCCGTATCGTGGATTCGGATATGGAAGGCATCGGGGGCGGCGGCGAGACGAATCGACACCGTTCCGGCAGGAGCCGAGGCGTCCCGGGCATTGTTCAGCAGGTTGATCATAATTTGTTCGATCCGGCCGGGATCGGTTCGCACGCTCCAGCCTTCCTCCCGCTCGGGGAGCTCAAGGATTACCTCCAGCTCGGAGCGGCCCTGACCCATCCGCCATCGCTCCACGATCCCCGCAAGGACCCGGTTCAGCTCGCACCGGTCGTTCACCGCCGCAATCGTGCTGTCCGCGAAGCTGTTGAAGTCCAGCAGATCCTCTATCATTTTCTGCAAGCGTACACTTTCCTTAAGGCAGACTTCCAGGAACATATCCGCTTCGTCCCCGGACACGACCTGCCCCTTCACGGCCTGAATCAAGCCGCTGATGGAAGTGACCGGCGTCTTCAACTCGTGCGTGACGCCGGCCAGCAGTTGGGAGCGCAGGCTCTCCAGCCGGTTGAGCTTGTCCGCCAGCTCCTGGAACGACTCCATCAACTCAACCATCTCTTGTTCTCGATACTCCCGTGCGAATTGAAGGGAATAATTGCCCGTGATCATCTGGTTCGCGGCGTCCGCCGCTTGCCGAATCGGCTGCACCACGCGGCGCGTCATTACATAGATGGCAGCCCAGCCGGCCAATACGAATGCGAACAGCAGGAAGATCAACACTTTGAATTCCAGTATTCCCTGCACAATGTCGACCCGCGGCGTTAAATACAGGACATACCCGATTGTCCGGGACGATTCGGACACGGGATACGTGGCCGCCTGATATACCGTGCCGTCGAGAGCCGAACGAATCGTAAACAGTCGAGGCTCGTCGTTCAGGACGTCCTGCAGATCGTAGCGAAGATACTCCATCTCCGGGGGAGGTACAGGAGGGAACTGCGAGATCACTTGGCCCTGCGGGTCGAAGATGAGGACGATCGGCCTGATATCCAGGTTGTATTGGTTCACCCGCTCGCTCAGCCAGCGTCCCGCTGACGGATTGCCCGGAATCCGTCCCCCGTTGGCGGCCGCCGCCGTCGCAACATCGCGCACGAGACCGGTTGCTCCTTGCTTCTGCCGGGCGACGGCATCCACCTGAAGATAACCGAGCACAGAGCCCCCGACGACCGCCATGCCGGCCAGCAGGAGCAGGAAGTAACGAACCGACCAGTAACGGAGGAGACTTCTCCGGCGAATCGTATCGGACACGGTGCAGATCCCCCCATCATCGGTTCGCGTTCGTCTCCTATCCTGTCATCCTTGTTATTCGACAGAATAGGTGGAATTCCCTGTGTGCGGCAACCGTTCCTTCCGTTCGCGCAGGAATGGCAGCGAGATGCTGAACAGGCCGGACAGAATCAGGCCGACGGTGAAGGCTCTGGCCATCGCCTTGACCGTATAGTCCTTGACGGATGTCTTCAGGTCCTGCTCAAGGCGCTGAAGCTTGGCCGTCGTCTCGGCCAACAGGCCGCTGTCGTCAAGCTGCTGCCGTTCCGCTTCGGACAGCTCCAGGCTCCAAGCCGTGCCTTGCTCCTGTTCCGTGCCGCTGCCGCTCAGGAGGCTGCCTTGGCGCTCGTTCAGCCATTGAATTGCCTTCGTCTCGACAGGGGCGGGAAGCTCGGCCTGCCGAACGGAAGCAATCGCCTCTTCTGCCGCCGATGCCGCATAGCCGTTCGCGGAATTCAGCATGATCGATACGAACAGGGCAACGCCGACCGCTCCGCCCATGTTGCGCGCCGTGGCATAAACCGCCGATCCCAGCGAGACTTGCGGTTCCGGAACGGAAGCGGTGCCGATCGTCACGCTGGTCACCATCAGAATGCCGATGCCGGTGCCGGCAATGGCCATCACCCCGATCAGATAGCCGTTGCTCAGATCGGCTTGCAGCCCGGACAGCAGGAGGAAGCCCGCAACGGCGAAGCCGAAGCCGATCAGCATCGGGATATAATAGCGCACCTTGTCGATCAGCCGACCGACCAGCGGGGCAACGATCAGCATGACCGCGGACAGGGGAGTAATCATCAAGGAAGACGTCAGGACGCTAAATTCCTTCACATTGGTAAAGTAGAGCGGAAGCACGATCAGCGTCCCCATCATCAGGACGCCGCTCAGGAAGTTCGCTGCCATGCCGGCCAGATAAACCCGGCTGCGCAGCATGCTCAGTTCGATCAGCGGCTCCCTGGTTCTGCTCTCGATGTACAGGAACAGAAGCGCGCTGACCAGGCTGATCGCGAACGAACCGACAATGCGGGGCGCCCCCCAGCCGGCCTCCTGACCTTGCAGGATCGCATAGGTCAAGCCGAACAGACTGATGCCGAGCGTAACTACCCCGAGCACATCAAGGCGGAACGGAGCGCGCCGATCGCGGTGATTCGAGAAGGCCAAGGTGGTCATCGGAAGGGAGACGGCCACGATCGGCAGATTGACGAAGAAGATCCATTCCCAGTTCCAATACTCGGTAACAATGCCGCCCAGGCTGGGGCCGATGGCAATGGCCAGCGCGCCGACGCCTCCCCATATGCCCATGGCCGCGCCGACTTGCCGAGGCGGCACCGCCGCTCGCACAAGCACCAGGCTGGCCGGCACGACCGCTGCCGCGCCGATTCCCTGCAGCACGCGGGAAGCGATCAGGCTGGCCGCGTTCGGCGCGAAGCCGCAGAGCAGCGAAGCGGCTGTAAACAGCAGCAGCCCTGTCATATAGGTGCGGTAGCTTCCGAAGATGTCGGCGAGCTTCCCGAGCGCTACAAGCAAGACGGCCACGGTAATTACAAACGCGTTGATGATCCACGAAGCCGTGCTCAGCCCGATCTGCAAATCCCGGGTCATGCTGGGCAAGGCAATATTGACGATGGTCGTGTCCAGGAATACAAGGAACAGCCCGATACTGACAGCAACGACTTGCTTAAACCCTCCATACAGATGATCCTGGCGGATCGCCGTCATGCAGTTAGCCTCCCGATACGTACATGGAATTGGTCTTGACGCGGAATTGATACCCGACCCGCCGGAACGTCACGATCTCCCCTTCATCCTCCGTGCAGCCGGCCAGCGCCTGACGGATTCGCTTGACGGCGAGGTCGACCGCTCTGTCGCTGCCCTCGTAATCGGCGCCCCAGACAAAGTGAATAAGCTGCTCGCGGTCGAACGTCAGGTTCGGATGGCTTGCCAGGAACAGAAGCAGGTCCAGGTCCCGCGGCGTCAGCGCCACCCGTCTTCCCTGAAGCCACACTTCCCGCGAGGAGTAGTCGATGGTCAGCCTGCCGATGGTGGTCGTGTTCTTGGTCACGACTTGAGGCAGCCGTCTCAGCACCGCCTGGACGCGGGCAACCACCTCGTCTCCGACAAACGGCTTGCCGATATAATCGTCGGCGCCGCCGCGGAGACCCTCCAACCGGCTGTCGATATCGTCGAGCGAGGTCAGCATAATAACCGGGCAGGCACTTTGTCGGCGAATCTGCCGCAGAATCGCCCAGCCGTCCACGTCGGGCAGCATAACGTCGAGCAGGACAAGCGACGGATTCGACGTGTCGAACAGCGTCAACGCTTGTCCGCCCTCATAGGCTTGCAGGGTCTCGTAGCCGGCCTTGGCCAGGAATGCCTTCAACACCATGGAGATCGATACATCGTCTTCGACAATCAGGATTTTCTTCACAGCCGGACTATCCTTTCTTATATGGTTTGCAGGGCGGACCGATCGTCATGTCCGCCGACATCGGCGTCTTTATTCGACTCGGGGTGCATTGAACTCGGGAACAAGGCGGGAGGGGGACGTTCGGGGCAACGCGGTCCGATGGGTTGGACGGCGGCGGGGACAACGCAGCCGAAGCTGCGGCGGAGACGCAGGATGAACCGGACGGAATCGGTTCGGCCCCCGCCGCCGCGTTCGAGCTTACTCCGATGGCTTAATATCGATCGGCAGTGTCGTGAAAGGCGGCTTCTCGCTCGTGCCGCTGCCCTTGTCGATTTTGCCGTTCAAACCGATCGAACCGAGAAGGCTGCCTCCCGCTACTTGGTTCAACTCGGACTCGGACAACCGGTTCTGGGCGCCATTGTTCTCGTTCTCCGAACTCATTCTCCCAACCTCCTAACCTCAAAATATCGCAACGTTCGCACCTTGAATATACAGGATCAAGATGTCAGCTAAATGTCAACCGCCCCCGCAGGCCCGGCATTCTTCCAGTTCCCCCCCCATGCTGTGCTACAATAATCAGGAATCGACCGGATGCTGTGCAAAATGACGGAATTCGAACGGAACAGGCTCTTAGGAGGAGGATGGGACGATGGCGACGAGACGCAAATTCGCGGTGCCGGCCGCTCGCAGCGGCCAATGGGCGATCTGGGGGGCGTGCGAGTTCGCGCTGTTCGCGGTGCTGCTGCTGGCGATTCGCTTCGGTGTTCTGGGGCAGGCATTCCGCTTCGTTCATGCGTTCCGCTTCGTGCTGCTCGCCGCCGCGCTCTCGCTGGTCGCGGCCTTGGCGGGGTGGCTTGGCGCAAGGCTGCTCTGGCTGGCATTCACGGCGGGGACGCTGGCGGGTCTGCTCGCCATGCTTGTCTACTCGCGGAAGGAGGCGGGCGGCTGGGAGGATCTGATCGGCATCCTCGCGTTCATGGAGCTGGCCGCCATCGGCTTCGCAGTCGGCCTTGTCGCCGAGCTGGCCGCATGGCTCCTGCGCCGCCGTCGCCGAGCGGGCGGGGGCTAGGGCCTAACCCAACATGCGTTGTTGCCTCCTCTCCCAGCACCCTATCCGCTCTGCCGGCATTATGGCTCTTCTCCCACTCGTTCAGGATAAGGCTGAGCCGGAGCGGAGAGCACTGAGCCGGGGAGGAGAGGTTCCTGATCCAAGGGGAGAAGAGGCATAATGCGCGGAAAGGGGAGGTTGTTCGCGCTAGATGTACTAATATGGGAATCGCCTGGCTGTCTGCGTTATACCAACCTGGCAGCATTGCCCGCGCCTAGCTTACGCTGGCGCGGTATTGGGAAGGCGTCATGCCGGTCACTTGCTTGAAGATGCGGCAGAAGTACTTCTCGTTGGAATAGCCGACCTTGGCGGCGATCTCGTAGGTCTTGTACGGGAAGTCGCGCATGCCTTCGCAGGCCCGCTCGATCCGGACGCGGTGAACGTAGTCGATGAAGCCCACGCCCATATGCTGCTTGAAGAGCAGGCAGAAGTAGTTGGCGTTCACGTAGAGATGGCTGGAGACGAGCTCGAGGCTCAGCTCCTTGTCGTAGTTGTCGTGGATGAAGCGCAGCGCCTGCTCGATCGTCTTGTGCCCGCTCTGCTTGGCGCTCAGCTTGTCGCGAAGGGAGATGGCGGCGTGCCGGACGACGCTCTTCATCTGCCCGAGCGTCTGCAGCTTCAGAATTCGGTCGATCGACGACATGCGCGGGCCGAAGATGCCGTCCGGGTCCGTTCTTGTCTCGATGCACAGCCGATACAAGGACATGAGCAGGGCGGTGCAGCACTTCGCCACGCGCTCCCGCGAGGCGGGGCCGGGCTGCAGCGATGCGAAGAAGGTGTCCAGGGCGGCTTCCACCGGAGCGGTTCGGCCGGAGCGGATCGCGGCGAGGAGCTGCTTCTCCGCTTCGGCGGGGTATTCCGGAAGCGGAGAGCGGGACAGGTCGGACGGCTTGAACGTCAGGACGGAGCCGCCGCCGGTCAGGAAGCGACCCTCGATCGCCTGGACGGCTTCCTCATAGGAGCGGCGCAGCCCCGCGATTCCCGAACAGGCGGTGCCGATGCCGATCGATACCGTGAAGCCGTGCAGCGCCTGAATGTCGTTCTTCAGCTCCGTCAGGGAACGAACGTGATCGATCTTGTCCCGGCCCGGCCCGAGCGCCGCCAGAACCGCCATGCCGTCGCGGTCGTCGATGACCGCAACGTTCGCCCGGCCGGCCGCAAGCGCTGCCGCGACCCCCTGACGAACGATCGGCCCGAGCTTCTCGTTGCCCGGCTCGAGCGGCGATTCCGCGCCGGACGGCCAGCCTTCGTCCATCCGCACGATCGCCGCGATCCACCGGCAATCGGCAGACGGGATGCCGCCCGTCCCCGGCCATTCGGGCAGCGGAGAGGCGGCGCCTGCTTCTCCGCGCAGCCAATCGGAGAGCCGCTTCTCCCGCAGCAGCGGGAGGCTCTCGTTCAGCTTCGCCTGCAGCGCCTGCCGGCGCTCCGACTCGAGGCGGTCGCTCTCGATCTCCAGCTTCAGCTTGAGCACGGTTCCGAGAATGTCCTCGGGCAGGCAGGGCTTCAGCAGGTAGTCCGACACCCCGCACGCCATCGCTTGCCGGGCGAAGGAGAAGTCGTCGTAGCCGCTCAGAATGATCGGCCTCGCGGCCAGCTTGCGTTCCCGCATCGTCCGCGCCACCTCCAGGCCGCTCATCTCCGGCATCCGGATGTCGAGCAGGACGATATCCGGACGGCGCTGATCGATCGCCTGGAGCGCTTGCCCGCCGTCCCCCGCCTCCCCGCATACTTCAATGCCGTTGGCCGGCCAATCGATCAGATTCCGGATTCCCCGGCGAATCTCTTCCTCGTCGTCAACGATGAGCAGCTTGATCATCGGAATTCCTCCCTTGGTCCGGAACCGTTCGCAGGGGCACTTCAAGCTCCACCTGGGTTCCCGAATTCACAATGCTCGAGAAGCTTAACCGATAGTCCTCTCCGTAGATAAGGCGAAGGCGTTCATTGACGTTGCGGACCGCATAGCCTCCGCTCCCGGACAATTCGTTGTCGTTGTCGGCAGATGAGGAGGGCGGCGAAGGCGGGGGCTCGAACAGCCGGCGAAGCGTCTCCTCGTCCATGCCGGCGCCGTCGTCGCTGACGACGAACCGGATTCGCGTTCCGAAGCGTCCGCCGATTCGGCCGCCGGATACCCGGATTCTCCCTCCGCACTTCTGGGGCTCCAATCCGTGTACAATGGCGTTTTCCACGAAGGGTTGCAGGATCAGCTTCGGAATCGCGCACGGCAGCAGATCGTCTTCGATCTCGACCTCGTACGCCAGCTTCTGCTTGAACCTCATCTGCTGGAGCAGCAGGTAGTGCTCGATCAGCTCCTTCTCCCTCGCGACCGTCGTCATCCCCTCCCCGCGATTCAGGCTCAATCGGAAGAACTTCGACAGCGAGAACACCATGCGGGCCAGCTCGCGGTCGCCGGACGCCTGCGACTTCCAGAAAATAATATCCAGCGTGTTGTACAGGAAGTGAGGGTTGATCTGCGCCTGCAGCGCGTTCAGCTCCGCCTCCCTCTCCCGAATCTGCAGCACGTACATGTTGTCGATCAGCTCCTTGATGTTCGCGACCATCTGGTTGTACCCCGACCCGAGCTGCCCGATCTCGTCGCCGCCGAGCACCTCGACCCGTTCCTCGAAGTTGCCCTCCTGGAACTTCTTCATCGACCCGAGCAGCCGCTTGATCGGCGCTGTCAGCAGCGAGGACAGAACGAGCATCAAGGGCAGGAGCAGCAGCAGCACGGCCAGCACGACGACAATCGTCAGCATCCGGATGCCGTTGACTTCCTTGGTCAGCGAAGCCATCGGAACCGCGTAATAGATCGTCCACCCCATCTCGTTGCTGCTTATGTAGTTGATAAGCAGCTCCCGGCCGCCGATCGTCTCCTGCAGGGAGCCTTCGCTTCTCCGCCCGGCTTCCTTGATATAGCGCGATGAAGAGTCGCCCTCAAGGTAGAACGCCGGACCGCCGCTGGAGAGAAGGCGTCCCTCCTCGTCCACGATCGCCACGCTGCTGTCGTTGCCTTGAAGATTGTCCGCGTACAGGTCCCGCAGATGCTTCTCGTTGATGGCCATGATCAGCAGCCCGATGTCATGGAAGTCCTCCAGGTCCCGCACCATCCGCCCCATCGCGAGCTTGGGGTACTTGTTGTTCTGGATCAGGTCCGCCTCGTCGGCGGGGAACCAGTACGGCTTGCCCTTCAACCGCAGGATATTCGCGTAGGCGGAGCTGCGGGCGAAGTCGCTGAATGAATAGATCCCGTTGCTTCCGTCGTTGCTCTTGTGATACGGAATCCGGCTGTCGTTCAGGTCGTACAGAATCATCAGGTTGATGTAGCTCTTCGTTGCGATCAGGCTGAGGGTGAACATCAGGGATTTATCCGCATACAGGGAGCCGTCCGGGTTCTTGAGGAACGATTGCACCAGATTGTGGAGCTCAAGCTGCATGGAGATATCGTCGATCTCGTGCTGCAGGAAGTCGATGTTGCTGTTGACTTGACGGACGGTCGCTTGATTGGCGATGCCGACCTTGTTGACGACGTTGTCGACGTTGATCTTGTAAGAGAAGTAGCCGAGGCTTCCAGAGATAAGAAGGATGGAGCTGTAAATCGACAGAATCAGCTTCGAGCGAATGCTCAGGTTGCGGACGTATGAGCGAACGGGCATGCCGGGAACTCACCGCCTGTCGGAGGTTATGTAACTAAATATAACATGTAACTCCGGGGATGGGGAGGCGTCTGTGGCGAAGTTGTGAAGATATGAGACGGTATATGAATTTTGTTGCCTTATTGGCCGTTCGGGGATGTGCTATATTCTCGGTAAGCCAAACCTACAAGGGGGAAAATGGATGGCAGCCAAGCGAAGCAAGACGATGGCCGTTGTCGCGATGTCGGGTCTTCTCGGTACGGTGCTGTACGGTTGCGGAGGCAATAACGGAGAGAACGGGAACGCGGCCGAATCGCCTTCGGGCAGCGCTCCCGCATCGGGCGCATCGGCGTCGCAGGAGCCGGCGAAGGAAGAGAAGGTTACGCTCACCGTGTCGCTCATGAGCTCGGACTGGATCGACGCCGCGCAGGAGATCATGGATCGCTTCACCGAGAAGTACCCGAACATCAAGGTGGACTTCTCCCAGGTGCCCAACGACACGAACGCGGAATACCTGCAGCCGAAGGCGGCGGCGAATTCGCTGCCGGACTTCATGACGATCGACGGCGGCACCTTCGGCGCCCAACTGGCCGACAACGGCCTCTTGGTCGACCTGTCGGATACGGCAGCCGCGAACAATACGATCGAAGGGCTTAAGCCCGTCTTCACCTCCAGCACGGGTAAGCTGTTCGGCATCGCGGGCGGCTTGTCGACGACGCTGATCTTCTACAACAAGCAGTTGTTCGAGAAGGCGGGCATCGCCGAGCTGCCGCAGAACTGGGAGCAGTTCCTCGCCGTGTGCGAGAAGCTGAAGGCCGCCGGCATTACGCCGCTGATCGTCGCGGGGGCCGACGGCACGGTGAACAACACGGTATGGAGCAACGGCTTCGCGACGAACGTCATCGGCAAGGACCCCGACGCCGTCAAGAAGATCGCGGAAGGCACGTTCAACTTCAACACGCCGGAATATGCGGATATCTACGGCAAGTTCAAAACGCTATTCGACAAGGACTATCTGATCAAGGGCGTGACGAGCCTGCAATACAGCCAGGCGAACGACGAATTCCTGCAAGGCAAGGCGGCGATGTCGTTCAGCGGCGTCTGGCTCGCCGGCACGATGCTCAGCAGCGACTTCGGAACCGGCGTGATGATGCCGCCGTGGAACGTCGAAGGTCAGGAGCGCGTCCCGGTCGTGGCGACGGAGACCGGCTTCGCGGTCGCTGAAGGCAAGCATAAGGACGCCGCGCTTAAGCTGCTCGACTTCATGATTAACGACGAAGGGTTCTACATCTACCAGAACAAGAAGGGCAATGTCCCGATGACGGTGAACCCGGACCCGGCGAAGGTGAAGATCGACCCGCTCGTGACGAGCTACATCGACGATCTGAAGTCCTACAGCAAGACGGGGCCGCTCTGGTTCGAGTTCCTGCCGTCCGAGGTTCAGGCGACGCTGGTGCAGACGTTCCAGCGGGTGCTGACCGGCGAATTGACGCCCGAGCAGGCTGCGGAGTTCACCCAGACGACGTATGAGCAAGCCATGAAGAAGTAGTGACCCATGCCGGAAGCAACTATGCCGGAAGCAACCGACTGCGACTTGAAGTCCTGACAGCGAGGTGAGGCCGCTTGACCCGTTGGTACGTCCGCCATCGAATGACGATTGCCGGAGCCGCCTTTGTTCTGCCCGCCCTAGCCGTGATCGCGCTCTTCTTCCTCTATCCGGCCATTCAATCATTCCGGCTGAGCGTGACCGATTGGAACGGCATCAGCCCCGACTACCGCTTCGTCGGTCTCGATAACTTCCGGGAAGTGATCGAGGCCCCCCAATTCAAGAGAATGCTCTCGAACACGCTGTTCCTTATTGTTCTGTACGTGCCGGTTCTCAACGCCATCGCGCTGCTGCTCGCCGTCGTCATCTACGACGTCGGGCGGCTCGCGAACTTCTACAAGGTCGTGCTCTACTTGCCGAACATTCTGTCGATGGTCGTTGTGGGCGTCATCTGGAAGGTCATCTACAACCCGGTGTTCGGCCCGCTCGCCTACTTGTTCGAGAAGCTGGGCAAGCCCGACTGGGTGCAGGACTGGATCGGCCAGACGGCCACGGTCATGCCGGCCTTAAGCCTCAGCATCGTCTGGTATGCGGTCGGCTTCTATCTGCTGATCTACCTCGGCGGCCTGAGCACGGTTCCGAAGGAGATCTACGAGTCCGCCGAGATGGACGGGGTCGGCTGGCGGCGCCAGCTGCTGAGCTTGACGCTGCCGATGATCGCCCAGTCCGTGACGATCAATGTCGTGCTCTCGATCATCGGCATTCTGACGATCTTCGATCTGCCGTTTATTCTGACCGGCGGCGGACCGGGCTTCGCATCCCAGACGATGGCGATCTCCGTCTACATCTACGCCTTCAAAAGCATGCAGCAAGGCCACGCGATGGCGCTCGCGGTTATTCTCACCGTCATCACGATGATCGTTGCGCTGGCGCTGCTGACCGCTCTGAGGAGGAAGGAGGTCACCGATGAATAGCCTTCGTACGGCGCGAACGTCCCGGCTGCGCAAGCCGAAGCGGCTCGCCAACGTCGTCATGCTGGCGATCACGCTGTTCTACCTTCTTCCGTTCTGGTACATCGCGAACAACGCGATCAAGAACGCCGACGAGATCTCCACCCACCCGTTCACGCTGACGCTAAAGTCCATCACTCTCGATAATCTTCGACGGGCTTATGCGATGCTGCATTTTCCCACGGCGTTCTTGAACAGCCTGATTCTGCTCGTGCTCTCGCTTGCGCTGCTGGTCTCCCTCGGGTCGCTGGCCGCCTACGGCATCGTCATTCCGAGAAGCCGCTTCATGAATCGGCTGTACACGCTCCTGGTCGCACTCATCTCGGTGCCGTTCCAGATCACGATTGTCCCGCTTGTCGGACTGCTGAAGCAGCTCGGGCTGATCAACAGCTTCCTCGGCGTTGCGTTCGTGTATGCCGCGATGTATCTGCCGTTCGTCATCTTCCTGTATGTCGGCTTCATGAGGACCATCCCCCGCGAGCTCGCGGAATCGTCCCAGATCGACGGCAGCGGGATGCTTCGCACGTACCTGCTCATCTACATGCCGCTGCTGAAGTCCATCACGGGCATTGTCATGATCGTCCGCGGCGTCAGCGTATGGAACGACCTGCTCGCTCCGCTTGTGGTGCTCTACCGCAATTCCATGTACACGCTGCCGATCCAGCTGTACGTGTTCAGCTCGTCCAAGATCGGCCAATGGGACCTGGTGTTCGGAGGAACGCTGCTCGTCTGCTTGCCGATCACGGTGTTCTTCCTGCTGATGCAGAGGTCGTTCGTCAAGGGCATTATGGCGGGCGGGATCAAGGGTTGACGGCCGGAATGAAGGAATAACGGTCACGATTATTGGAAAATAGGAGGGATCATTCATGAAGGTATTCGGGAGAACGGATGGGTGGAGGACGCTGCGGACGGTACTTCTAGCGCTGGTGCTGGCTGCGGCATGGTTCTCGTCGGTTCCGCGGATCGCGAGCGCGCTGGACGTCAGCGTTCTGAGCTACGGGGCCGTCGGGGACGGGACGACGAACGACCGGGCGGCGATTCAGGCGGCCATCGATGCCGTGAACGCGGCGGGCGGGGGGACGGTCAACCTGCCGGGGGGCTATACGTTCCTGACCGGCGATCTGACGCTGAAGAGCAACGTCGCGCTTAATCTGAATGCGAATTCCGTGCTGCTCGAGAGCCAGGACCCGGCGGATTACGCGCACACGCCGTCGCTCGGCCGGCTCATCTCGGGCACGATCCCGTGGAATGCGTGGGCGGATACGAACTATCCGCTGATCTTCGCGGGGCCGGGCACGACGAACGTGGCGATCGAAGGCTCGGGCACGATCCAGATGACGTACAACGGCGGCGATGCGGCCAGCATTATCATCCACGGGATCGGCTTCTATGAGGTCAGCGACTTCTCGATCTCGGGCATCACGATCGACGGCTCGACGATGTACAACATCGCCCTTCGCCAATCGACGGACGGCATTGTCACCGGCGTCACGACGGCGAATCCGCGAACGCTCAACAGCGACGGGGTCAGCCTGGCCAACTGCCAGAACATCCGCGTCACGGGCAACGACCTGACGACCGGCGACGACGGCATCTACGTGTGGGCCTCGTACGACGACCCGCGCGGCGGCACGTGGTGGTCGACGGCGAATCCGATTCCGACGAGGAACATCGAGGTCGACAACAACAACATCGACGTGCAATGCGCGGGCGGCTGCCACGGCTTCCTGTTCATCAACTGGACCGGCGGGGCGCCGGATCAGTCGCAGGTCAAGGTGTCGAACGTGTACGTGCACGACAACACGATTCAGGCGACGTACCCGATCGGCGCGCTGATCGACGACCCGTACACGCCGGGGCCGCGAACGCCGACCGACGCGATCACGTTCAAGGACAACATGCTGACCGCGGTCAACGGAGGCTCGGATCTCGAGCCGAGCTTCGCGAGCATGCCGAAGACGGACTTCTCCGGCGACGCGGCCTTCGCGGGCATCACCGGCTCGACGACGCTGCTGAATACGAACTTCGACAGCGCGAATACCGGCAATTCCGTCTACACAGGGGACTCCTTCTGGACAACGGTCGGCGACGCCGGGGCGGACAACGCATCGGTCGGGCAGCCGGGCGGCAACTACGGCTACATTCGGAACTTCGACCTCGGAACGGCCAGCGTATACCAGGGCGTCTACCTGACGCCGGGAACGTACACGTTCGCGGCATCGGTGCAGAGCAGCGGCGTCTCGAGCCGGTTGTTCGCGGCCCAGGCGTCGACCGGGACGGTCCTGCAGAGCCTGGCGTTCAACAATACGGGCTGGTCGGCCAAGTCGATCACGTTCACCGTCGCGACGGCGGGCACGTACCGGCTCGGCATCGACAGCAACGGAAGCACCGCTTCCGCCGCATGGGCGCGAATCGATTCCGCTTCGCTGACGACGGGAGGCGGAGGCTCAAGCGGCACGATCTTCACGAGCGAGACGCCGACCGGCTACGACAATGACGCGCAATACGAGCTCGGAACGAAGTTCTATTCCGTCGTGGACGGCTATGTGACGAAAGCAAGAATCTACACGAACGCGTCGGAGGGCGGCGATCACACGGTCCGAATCTGGGACGCGAGCGGCGCGACGGTCGTCGCAGGGCCGTATACGTGGTCGATCACAGCGGGCACGGCGGGCTGGAAGGAGTTCACACTGCCGACTCCGCTGGCGATCGGTGCGAACACCGACTACATCGTGGCCGTGTCGACGAGCACGGATCAATGGTACGCGGCTTCGGGCCATGGCTTCGACAATCCGATTGCGAACGGCAACCTCGTCACGTATACGGGCAGCGGGCTGTTCTCGACCACGCTCGGAGCAATGCCGTCTTCGTCCTACAACAACGGCAACTACTTCCGCGACATCGTGTTCGTGTCGGGGACGGAGAGCACGATCTACACGACGCAGACGCCGGCGCTGTATGACAACGATGCGCAATACGAGCTCGGGACGAAGTTCTACGCCACGGTGGACGGGACGATCGCGAAGGTTCGGATTTATACGAACGCTTCGGAGGGCGGCAGCCACACGGTCCGGATCTGGGACGCGAGCGGCGCGACGGTCGTCGCAGGGCCGTACACGTGGTCGATCACAGCGGGCACAGCGGGCTGGAAGGAATTCACGCTGCCTACGGCGCTGGCGATTACCGCGAACACCGATTACATCGTCTCGGTATCGACGAGCACGGACCAGTGGTATGCAGCGACGGGCCATGCGTTCGACAGCCCGATCGCGAATGGCAATCTGGTCACGTATGCGGGCAGCGGCGTATTCTCGACGACTCTCGGCGCGATGCCGACGTCGTCTTACAACAACAACGGCTACTTCCGGGACGTCGTATTCGTACCGGGGGCCTAAGGGGGAGCAAGAGGATGAACGGTTGGACGGATTCACAGCTCTTCGACCATATGCAACAGGTGCTGTACACGGCGGTGATCTGCGACAGTCTCGATCAGCTAGGTTATCGCCACCAAGCGATGAACGAGAGGATTCGGCCTTTGACGGCGGAGCGGGCCCGCATGGTCGGCCGCGCCAAAACGATTCTGGCCGCAGACGTGTACCACATTCCCGCGAACCCTTACGACAAGGAGATTGCGGCGATCGACAGCATCCGGCCGGACGAGGTCGTCGTCGCCGCGACGAACGAATCGAAGCGCAACGGCATGTGGGGAGAGCTGCTGTCGACAGCCTCGAAGATGCGGGGCGCCCGCGGCGCAATCGTCGACGGCCTCGTCCGGGATACGGAGAAGATTCTCGAGCTGGGCTTCCCGCTGCACTGCACGGGCTATAAGCCGGTCGATTCGCAGGGCCGCGGCCTGGTGATCGACTACGATTGCCCGGTAGAGGCGGGCGGCGTGCTCGTGCAGCCGGGAGACGTCATCTTCGCGGACCGGGACGGGGTGGCCGTCATCCCGCAGGCGCTGCTGGAGCAGGTGGTGGAGCTGGCCACCGCGAAGGCGACGGGCGAGAGCCATTCGCGCCGCGAGCTGCTCGAGGGCAAGCTGCTGCGCGAGGTGTACGAGAAGTACGGCGTTCTGTGAGGCGGGCAGGAGGGACGGCATGAGAGCAATCGTATGGAGGGAGAACGGCCGGTTGGAGCGGACGGACGTGTGGCCGGAGCCGGCTGTCGGCGAGCGGGAGGTGCTCGTGCGCGTTCGGGCGGCGGGCGTGTGCGCGACCGATCTGCATATGGTGTCCGGCCGGCTGCGGTTCGCTTCTCCGCCCTGGGTGCTCGGGCATGAGCTGGCGGGTACGGTGGAGCGGGTCGGCAGCGAAGTCGCGGGTTGGCGGGTCGGCGACCGGGTCGTCGTCGATCCCGTCGTCGGCTGCGGGCAGTGCCCGATGTGCCAGTCGGGCCGCAAGCATCACTGCCCGGCGGGCGGCGAGCTGGGCACGACGCTGCCGGGCGGCGGCTACGGCGAATTCGTCGTCGCGCGGCCCGGCAATCTGTACCGCCTGCCGGATACGCTCACGTATGCCGAAGGGGCGATGATGGAGCCGCTCAACTGCACGCTGGGAGCGATCGAGCGGGTGTGCGGGCTGGCGGGAAGCCGGGTCGCGGTGTTCGGGGCGGGACCGGCGGGGCTGCTGTTCGCTCAGCTTGCGCAGGCGTACGGCGCTTCAATGGTGACGGCGATCGATCGGCGCGAGGAGCCGCTGGCGCTGGCCCGTCGGCTCGGGGCGGACGAGATTGCCTTGGCGGCTGCGGCTGCGGGAACAGGGACGACAGGAGCAGAGACGATAGGAGCAGAGACGATAGGAGCAGGGACGACAGGGATGAAGGAGCTGTTCGCCGGGCGGCCGCCGTTCGAGGTGACGATCGAGGCGTCCGGCAGCGAGGCCGGCGTTCGGGCCTGCATCGAGCACGTGGCCCCGGGCGGGACGGTTGTGCTGTACGGGCTGCACGGGGCCGGGGTGCCGACGATCGATTCCGACCGCATCGTGGCCAAGGACCTGACCGTCGTGACGTGCACCTCGGCTCCGCTGCTCTGGGAGAAGGGCATTCGGCTCGTGGAAGCGGGCAAAGTGAACGTGCGGGACATCGTGTCGCTGCGCGTCCCGTTCGGGGAAGCGGAAGAGGTGCTGAACGGGCTCGTGAGCGGAACGAGGAGAACGATCAAAGCGATGCTGACGGAGGAGTTGACCTCATGAGAGTATTGGCCATCGGGGCGCATCCCGACGATATCGAGCTGCAGTGCGGCGGCACGCTGGCGTTGTATGCGAAGCAAGGAGACGAGGTGTACGCGGCGGTGGCGACGAACGGGGACATGGGCAACTACGATGTCGAGCCCGAGCGCCTCGCCGCGATCCGGGAGGCGGAATTCCGCGAAGCGTGCGCGGTCATGGGGGCGGCCCCGATCTGGATGGGCTACCCGGACGAGCGGCTCGTTCCGACGCTGGAGCATCGCCTGGCGTTCGTGGACGTCATCCGCCGCGTCGATCCGGACCTCGTCATTACGCACGGGCCGAACGATTACCACCCCGACCATCGGTACACCGGCCAGCTCGTCTGGGACGCGCTGCCGCTCGCCGGCGTCGCCAGCCTGAAGACGGCCGTGCCGGCGACCTCGCGGCAGGTGACGCTGTACTACATGGACAACACGGGAGGCGTCGGGTTCCAGCCGACGGAATTCGTCGACATTACGGACACGATCGAGAAGAAGAAGGAGGCTCTTGGCAGGCACTTGAGCCAGGTAAGGATTTTCCGCCAATTGATGGATGTGGATCTGCTCGACCTGGTCGAGACCGTCGGCAAGTTCCGCGGCTACCAGGCGGGCTGCCGCTACGCGGAGGGCTTCGTCAAGGTGGAGGCGTGGTACCGGGGCTTGTCCCGCAGGCTGCTTCCCGAAGGCGGGCGCGCGTCCCTATTCGAATACAAGGCGGCAGAGGACGGTGGAGGCGAGCCATGAAGATAACCGAGATCGAGATGAACGTGCTCGAGAGTCCTTACGATTACGGGGTCGCGGACGGCGACTCCGATTCGCGCGGGCCGAAGTATGCGTTCCTGCTGCGGGTGCGCACGGACGAGGGGATTGTCGGCATCGCCGACTGCGACTCCCACCCCCACATCATGAAGGCGTTCATCGAGGCGCCGAGCTACCTGAAGGCGTTCTCCGAAGGGCTGAAGCACGCCGTTATCGGGGAGAATCCGTTCGAATACGACAAAATCTGGTCGCGCATGTACCGCTCCTCCTACTATCAAGGAAGAAGGGGAGCGGCCCTCCATGCGATGAGCGCCGTCGATATCGCGATCTGGGATATTATCGGCAAGGCGTCGGGCCAGCCGGTGAGCGTCATGCTCGGAGCGCGTCGGCACGAGCGGATCAAGGCCTATGCCAGCACGCTGTTCCGGAACACGCCCGAAGCGATGAAGGAGGCGGTGCGCAAGTACCGGGCGCTCGGCTTCCGGGCGATGAAGTTCGGCTGGGGCGTCGTGGCGGAGGACCCTCGCCGGGTCGTCGCCCTTGTCGCCGCTGCGCGCGAGGAAGCCGGGGACGAGATGGACATTATGGTGGACGGCATGTGGACGCCGGACGTGAAGCTGGCCATTCGGCTCACCCGGGAGCTGGGGCAGCTCGGCGTATTCTTCGTGGAGGAGCCGCTTCACGCGGACAATCTGGAAGGCTACCGCAAGCTGGCCGGTGCGGTTGACGTGCGGATTGCGTGCGGCGAACAATTGGCCGGGCTTTACGAGTACGAGCAATTGCTTCGGGAAGGCGATGTCGACGTCATTCAGCCGGACCTCTCGCGGGCCGGGGGGCTGACGGAAGCGCGCAAGCTGGTGACAAGGGTCGAGCTGGCCGGCAAGCTGCTCATTCCGCACGCATGGACCTCGGATGTGCTGACGGCCGCCTCTCTGCATCTGAACTCTTATCAGCAACACCCTGTTTTCCAAGAGTTCTGTACGAACGATACGCCCTTAAGCCGGGATCTGGTCGTGAATCCGCTGCGGCTGGAGCCGGACGGGCACCTCCAGGTGCCGTCGTCGCCGGGGCTTGGCGTCGAGCTGAACGAGGAAGTCGTGCAGCGTTACACGATCGATAAATTGGCGGTGAGGGCATGAGCGGCAGCGGGAATGGCAATGGGCTTGAGAGCGGCGGCGAGCGGCGGTGCCGGAGCTTCGACGGCCATACGCATCTGTTCGGCCCCGGCCACGTCGGCGGGTCGTTCCTGGCGGACGCGCGGCGGGCATGGGGGGCGGACTACAAGCTCGAGGTCACCCCGGAGCGGCATTGGGAGCAATACCGTCATGGGGGCGGCGCCATTGTGCTGGCGTTTAACTGCCCGGGCACGGGAGTTGTCGTTCCCAACGAGTACGTGGCGGACTACGTCCGGCAGCATCCCGGCTTCCTGTACGGCTTCGCCAGCGTCGATCCGCGCGATCCGGACGCCCCGGCGCAATTGGAGTTCGCGGTGAAGGAGCTGGGTCTGGTCGGCCTCAAGCTGGCCCCGATCTATCAGAAGTTCTACCCCGATCGCCCGGAATACTTCCCTCTGTATGCGAAGGCTGCCGAGTTGAAAATCCCGATTCTGTGGCACCAAGGCACTTCGTTCGTCTCCGAGGGCTTCCTGGACGCTTCCCGGCCGGCGATGCTCGACCCGATCGCCCGGGCGTTCCCCGAGCTGAAGATGGTTATCGCCCATCTCGGCCATCCTTGGCACGGGGAATGCGTGTCCGTCATTCGCAAGAACCCCAATGTGTATGCGGACATGTCGGCGCTGAGCCCCCGGCCTTGGCAGTTCTACAACGCAATGATGAACGTGACGGAATATCGGGTCGCCCACAAAGTATTGTTCGGCTCGGACTATCCGTTCTTCACGGCCGAAGAGACGGAGGCGGCCTTCCGGAACGTGAACGCCATCGTGGACGGAACGAAGCTGCCCCGCGTGCCGGAGGAAGATATCGAGGCGATCCTCGCCCGCGATACAGTGGGGATTCTCGGGCTGGCGGAGCGGCGGGAAAATCTCCGAGCATGATTTTCTAGAATGAGCATTGAAGATTGCCCTGCACTAGTCCGTTTCTGAACACTTATGCCTCTTCTCCCCTTGGATCAGGAACCTCTGCTTGCCGATCATGCCCTTTGGTCTTAGGTCAGCTTGTTTCACCGTGCACATCCTTATCCTGAACGAAAGGGAGAGGAGACCTAATGCCGCTAGAGGGAATAGAGCGCATGGGGAGAGGAGAGAGAGGCCGGACGGGACGGGATCGGATTGGATGGGGTGGCAAGCGGAACGAACGGTCGATAAGCGGGTTTTCCGTTCATCGGGCCCTTCAACCGGCTCTTCAGAGTGTCGTTGTACGCATCTCCGCTACCTCTGCCCACCCAGCCTCCCCCGCCCAACTTCTCACTGCTGTAGGTTTCATAACAACGGACCACCACATACGAGAGTGGCAACTGTCCTTGTTGTCTTAGAGGTTTGTCGCAAAGTCTGAACTCTTGTAACGGATCGATTGCGGAATCGGCAGGCCCATGAGGAAGCTCATGGGTCTGTTCGACGCGGGGACCGATAGGGAATCGCGCCTGCTTTCCCCGCCGGCCAGACGGAGCGAATAAGCAAAATACAGCATGATATGATGTAACATATTAAGTTTGGTTTTCAAATTCGTCGGTTTATTGTTATTCTATATTTATAGGCCATAACGTTATTGTGGAACATGAGGATACAGGGGGGCTCGATGTGGGGAGCAAGCCGAAGCTCTATCAGAATATAATTGAGCACTTCACGGCTCTCACGGACGAGGGCAAGCTCAAGCCGGGAGATCGGATCCCCACCGAACAGGAGATCGCCGAGCAATTCGGAGTCAGCCGAATTACGGTTATTCGGGCGCTGAGGGAGCTTGAATACCGGGGAATGCTTGTCCGAATCAAGCGGAAGGGCAGCTTCATCAGGGATGATTATGCAAGCGGGGGCGCCGCGGTCCAAGGGAATTCGGGCCAGAGCCGGCTGCGGATCATCGCCGTCGTGCTGCCGTTCGGGGAAGAGTACGGACTGGACATTCTGCAGGGCGTCGAGCAATTCTGCGCCGGTCAGGGCTATTATGTTACCTATCACAATACGGGATACAGCCTGGAGCGGGAACGCGAGGTTCTGCTTAGGCTGCTGGAGGACAACATAAGCGGCGCTATCGTATATCCTTGCGCCAGCGACCGGAACATCGAGCTGTTCGGAAGCCTGATGATTCGCCGGTTCCCGTTCGTCTTAATCGACCGCACGCTGGAAGGCTTGGATATCCCGTGTGTGGTGTCCGACAATTACCAGGGCGGCCAATTGATCACGCAGCATCTGCTTCAATTGGGGCATCGCAGGATTGCGTTCGTCTGCACCCGGTTAAAGGAGGCGGTGTCGATCATGGATCGTTATCGGGGCTATTGCAAGTCTCTGATCGACGCGGGCATCATGCCCCGAAGCGAATGGCTGCTTGAAGACGAGGAAGGGATGGCGGCCGAATGCGACGACTCCCCGAGCTGGCAATTGAAGCTTGCCAAGGAGCGGCTGGCGCGGGCGCTTAACGGCAAGGAGAAGGCGACGGCAGTCATTGCGATCAACGACAACTCGGCGGTATACCTGTTGAAGGCGGCTCAAGAAGCGGGGGTCAAGGTGCCCGAAGAGCTGTCCATCGTCGGCTTCGACAATCTATCCTTCGTCGCAATGCTGGACGTGCCGCTGACCACGATCGAACAGAAGTTTACGCTTCAAGGGAGAGAGGCGGCGGCAATGGTGCTGCGCCTGTGCGGCGAGGAGAACCCGTTCCGGGAGGCGGACAAGATCACTCTTGCCACGGAGCTGATCGTGCGGCAGTCTTCGGGCCGGCCGCATGAATAGACGAGCGATTAAGATGAGGAAGAACCGGGGAGGCTTGGGGCCGCCGGTTCTTTTTTTGTTATTCTATATTTAGATTGATTTCTTATATTTCATAAATTATGATATATCATATATTCGAATTCCTATTATATGCGGGAGTGAATCGCTTGAAATTACACAAGGCCCATGTCATCTCTCATTCACATTGGGATCGGGAATGGTATATGCCATTCGAACTGCACCGGTTAAAATTGACGGACATGATGGATCAATTGATCGAATTGCTGGAGCGGCAGGAAGGCTTCGAGAGCTTCCACCTCGACGGCCAGACGATTATATTGGACGATTACTTGGCCATAAGGCCGGAGCAAGAGGAGCGGCTGCGCCGGCTTGTGCAAGCGGGCAAGCTCATTATCGGCCCGTGGTATGTGCTTCAGGACGAATTCCTGACGAGCGGGGAGGCCAATGTTCGCAATCTGATGATCGGGCGGCGCGATGCGGAGAGGTTCGGCGCAGCGGCGCTCATCGGTTATTTCCCCGATTCGTTCGGCAATATGGGGCAGGCTCCGCAACTGCTCGTTCAAGCAGGCATTCGGACGGCGGTATTCGGCAGGGGAGTCAAACCGACCGGCGCAAACAATCAGGTGTTCGACGGAGCGAGCTTCGAATCGCCGTTCTCGGAGATGTGGTGGAAGTCGCCGGATGGCAGCTCGGTGCTTGGAATTCTCTTCGCCAATTGGTACAACAACGGGATGGAGATTCCGACCGATCCGGAAGAAGCCCGCCTCTACTGGAAGGCCCGGACCGCCAAGGCCGAAGCCTATGCATCGACCCGCCATCTGCTGTTCATGAACGGCTGCGACCACCAGCCTGTGCAGGCCGATCTGGCCGCCGCCTTGGCGACGGCTCGAGAGGTGTGCCCGGACATGGAGTTTATCCATTCCAACTTCGTCGACTATGTCGAAGCCGTGCGAGCGGAGCTTCCCGACGACTTGGCGACCGTGGAGGGAGAGCTTCGCAGTCAACGAACGGACGGTTGGGGCACGCTCGTCAACACGGCCTCCGCCCGCGTCTATATCAAGCAGGCGAACCAGTTGGGCCAGACGCTGCTTGAGAAGGTGGCGGAGCCGCTCGCCGCCTGGGCTGCCCGGTACGGCGCGGCTTATCCCCATGCGAAGCTGGAGTACGCATGGCGCAAATTAATGCAGAACCATCCGCACGACAGCATCTGCGGCTGCAGCATCGACGAGGTGCACCGCGAGATGATGACGCGGTTCGACCAATCCCGCCAGGTGGCTCAGGCCATTGCCGCCTCCGCCGCTCGGGAGCTTGCCGACCAGTTCGACACGTCCGCGTTCGCCGGGCACGCCGGAGCGATTCCGTTCGTTGTATTCAATACGAGCGGCTGGGAGAGAAGCGGCACCGTCGAGATCGAGCTGGAGACGGACCGCAGGGACATCGACTATTCGCGCGTTAAGGAGCTGACGTCGGAGCTGAAGGGACTGCCGAGCCCGGAAGGAACCGTTGTTAACGATCGGGGCGAGGCGATATCGGCAAGCGTGGTCGATTTGGGCTTCCGGTTCAATTACGACTTGCCCGACGCCCGCTTCCGGATTCCCTATTACGCCAGGAGGCTGCGCATCTCTCTGCAGGTCAGCGACATTCCCCGCCTCGGGGCCGCTCTATTCGCCTTGGTTCCGGGAGCGGGTGCCGCGGCAGCGGGAACGCCGGACCCGAACGATTCGACGCTCGAGAACGAGCGGATTCATGTTCTCGTTCATTCCGACGGAAGCTGGACGATGACCGACAAGCTTACCGGCCGCCTGTACCCGCATCTTGGCGCGTACGAGGATGTCGGGGATATCGGCTCGGAATACACCTTCCGCCAGCCGGAAGGGGAGGCGCCGTGCACGACTCTCGGCGTTGGCGCAAGTGTGACCTGTCTTGAGCGCTCCGATCGGCGGACGGTCGTCGAGATCGTGCATTCGTGGAGCGTGCCCGCAGGCGCCGACGATCGGCTGGCCGAGGAGAGCCGTTCCCTGACGTCGATCCCCGACAGGCAGGCGCAGCGCCGCTCCGACGAGGCTCCGCTCGAGATTCGCACGACGCTGACGCTCGATGCGGGGGCGCAGGGGGTGGCCGTACGCACCTCCTTCGATAATAAAGCGACCGACCACCGTCTCCGGGTTCTTTTCCCAAGCGGAACGGACACCGACGTGCACCGGGTCGACTCGGTCTTTGAGGTGGCCGTGCGTGCGAATTCGCCCGCTCCCGAGTGGACGAACCCGAGCAATTGCCAGCATCAGCAGGCATTCGTCGAGATCGGCGACCGGCGGGGCGGGCTCACGATTGCCAACCGGGGGCTTAACGAATACGAGGTTCTCCGCGACCCAAGCAATACGGTGGCAATCACGCTGCTTCGTGCGGTCAGCGAGCTCGGCGACTGGGGAGTGTTCCCGACGCCCGACGCCCAATGCCTGGGAGAGCATACCTGCGAGTACACGGTTATTCCCCATGCCGGAGGAAGCGACCGGGAGCGCTCGTTCCATCTCGCCTACCAGAGCCAGGTCCCGTGGACGGCCGTGCAGACGGGAGTTCATCCGGGCCCATTGCGCTCGGGAGACTCTCTTCTGCGTTGGAGCTCGGCCTCGGCTGCGCTCACCGGCGTCAAGGCGGGGCGGGAGGATAACTCGCTCGTTATGCGCTGGTTTAATATGACGGACGCTCCTTCGGAGCTTGAGCTGGATTGTCCCGACAAGGCCGTCTGGAACCGCTCCAACATTCTCGAGGAGCTTCTCGCTCCTGTCGAGGCTTCCGGAAGCGGCGGCGCCACAGTCGAAGTGCGGCCCTACGAGATTCTGACGCTATGCCTGAAGCCGGAGCTGGAATAGTCGCTCCTGTTAATAATCCAAACGATCGAGGACGGTTGCTGCCGGCCCGTTCTCGTTTGGATTGTTTTTTTTGGGGCGGTTCGCCAGCGTGTCGCGTGCCCCTTACAAGGAGCAGCGAAACTGCCGATGAAGCTGGTGAGGCCAGTGAGGTCGTGGCGTCGACGAGGTTGGGCGAGTGGCGAGAGTGGGGGCGAGAGGGAGCCGTGGCGGCGATAGTGCCGATGGTTGCCGGGGTTTTATGCGAAATTTCACATTCGTGCTGCCCGATAACGGGCGATTTGGACGATTCTATGCGAAAAATCACATTCGTGAAGGCTGTTCCGCCCCAAACGACCCGCATATATGCGAAATTTCATATAAAACGCTCCAATTCCTGCGAATCCAAGCCGACGAATGTGAAAAATCGCATAAAACCGCGTCCGCCGTCGGATCAGTGCGAGGCGATCGGATGCCGTCGGATCAAGGGGCGGATCAAGAGACGGATCAAGGGGCAGCACGGGACGCGCAGAATGGCGACGAATGAAGTCCGGAAGGGTGAGGCGACATGCACAGCATACTGATCGTGGACGATGAGATCGAGATCCGAGAGGGACTCGCGGCCCGGCTATCTCGCGAGAATCTGGGCTTGACCGCCCTGTATACGGCTGCCGACGGCGACGAGGGATTGGCGATCGTCGAGCGGGAGAAGCCGGATCTGGTCATTACCGATATCCGGATGAACCGGATGTCCGGTCTGGAGCTGATTCGCCAGGCTCGAGAGAAGGGGCTGCTCATCCGAACGATCGTTATCAGCGGGTATGACGACTTCGATCTGGTCCGGGAAGCGCTGCAGCTCGGAGCGGCCGATTATCTGCTCAAGCCGATTCAGACGGACGAATTGCTCAAGGTGATCCGCAGAACCCAGGACGAGCTTCGGGCCGAGTGGAACGATATGGAGCTCCAGCAGCGGATGATGGGGGAATTGCGGCTTGCTCTGCCCAGGCTGCGGGCGGAGACGCTGACGGAATGGATCGAATCGCCGTATCTATCCTTCAAGGAGATCACGCTCTCCAGCCGGCTTGCCGCGCTGGAGCTGTCCTGGCTCGGCGGCGGTCCGTTGGCGATTCTTGTCTTCGAGGTCGATGATCTGAATATCGTTGCCGAGCAGCGGGGCAATCCGGAGCTTGAGAGACGGCTGATCCTGTTCGGGATCGGCAACGTGGTCGAGCAGACGTGGGAGGAGCAGTTCCCGGGTCGATTCGTGTTCTACCCCAGCGCGGGCGATCGCTGGGTGCTGACGGCGGAATGCGGGAGCGACGAGGAACGGGAACGCATCGTCGCTCTGGCCGCGGAATCGATCAAACGAATCAACCTGTTCGTCAAGGTCAATGCCAGCGCGGCGGTCAGCCCGGAGATCGGGCGTCTGTCCCGATTGCCTCAGATGTATCGAGAGGCATTGAGCCTGCTGGAGCAGAAGGCGGTATATGGCGGCAACAGGCTGATCCAGGACCTTGAGCCGGCGGAAGCGGAGGAGCTGCCCGAGATCGCCTTGCAGGACAGTGCGGCCATGATGGACTTGATCCGGTACGGATCGGAGCAGGAGCTGAAGGAGGCGCTGCGGCGCTTCGATCGGCTGGTGCTGAGCTGGCGGAAAGGCCCGATCAGCGATGTGCAGCAAGGCTTGTTCGGCTGGCTGATGGAGCTGTTCCAGAAGGCCAAGGGACTGGGCTGGAAGGGCGAGAGCTGGCTGCGCAATCCCATTCTGCTGTGGGAGCAGCTTGAACGGTACAATACGCTCGAGTCGCTTCAGGGCAAGACGGAGGCGCTGCTGCTCCAGTTGTCCCGGGAGGTCAAGGAGCAGACCGGCTCGCGGAATCAGATTCTCAAGGAAGCGGACTCTTATATGCGCAAGCACTTCCGTTGCAATCTGAGCTTGACGGCCGTCGCGTCCGAGGTGCATGTCACGCCGGTATGGCTCAGCAAGCTGTTCAAGAAGGAGATGGACCGAACGTTCCTGGAGCATCTCACGGACATCCGGATCGAGCAGGCCAAGGAGATGCTAGGCGACGTTAAATATCGAGTGTATCAGGTTTCTCAAGAAGTGGGTTACCGCGACCCGGTCCATTTTGCCAAAATATTCCGCAAGTCTACAGGACTCTCTCCGATGGAGTTCCGCCAGATGCGGGGAGTCGACGATGAGTAACTCATTCATTGGCCGGACGCTCTCCTTCCGCACGAAGATGATTGTTGTCTTCTTCCTGATCACCATCATCCCGTTCGCGTTCTTCGCGTTCTATTCCCACAGTCGGTCCGTCGAGGGGATTATTCAGGCGAATGCAATGTTCTCGCTCGATTACGCGGAGCAGTCGGCAAGCAATATGGACCAGTATCTGCAGAGTCTGAAGGATCAGATCAACGAGGTGATCGGCAACGATACGGTTCAGGAGCTGCTGGGCGGGGGCGGGACGATGGATGAAGGCGACTTCGTGTTGGAGATGCTCAACTTCGCATATGGCAAGAGCGTCACGGTCGACGCCTTCCGCGTTCGCATCTTCCCGATTCACCCCGATTCGTTCCCGATCTATAACGATGCGCTGGGGTACGCCCGATCCCCGGAGGAGACGGAGTGGTTCCGGCAGGCGGCCGGGTCCGTTACGCCGACATGGCAGTTGCTGCGACCGGGGGACAATCAGAATTCGGTGCCGCTGCTGGCCAAGTTCAACCGCTTCACAGGGCTGCACGACCGCATCCCGCGGGGAGTTGTCGAGACGGATTTATCCGACGATCAGCTAAGGCGATTCCTGTCCCCCTCTGCGCGGGTGGCCGACAATCGGATCTATCTGGTGAACGATGAGGGAGAGGTGCTGTTCGACTCCAAGGGCTACGAGAGCCGGGGGCGATTGCTTGAAGAGGAGGAGCTTGCGGAGATAGCCGGACGGGAGGGAAGCGGTTCGGAAAATCGGACGCTGAACGGGGTGCAGCACTTGGTAACGTACACCAACCTGACTCAGGAATCGTGGATGATTATCGGCACGACGCCGCTCTCCTCGCTTACCGGCTCGCTGGCCGGCGTGAATCGTTTGTTTGTCGTTTTCCTGGTTGTATACGCTCTCAGCAGCCTGGGGGTCGTCGGTTATCTGACGATCTCGTTCATGAATCCGGTTGCCCGGCTCGTTCAGTACATGCGCAGGCATAAGGTCGATTCCGTTCAAGCGCTGCCGCGTTATGTCAACCGGAAGGACGAGATCGGATGGCTGTATCGCGGCTACGGCAGCATGGTGGCAAGGATCGAGGAGCTCATCGAAGAGGCGTCCCGTTCGGAGCGGGTCAAGAACGAACTGGAGTTCCAGGTGCTGAGCCACCAGATCAATCCGCACTTCCTGTACAATACGCTGGAAGCCGTCCGCTGGAAGGCGGAGGCACACCATCAGACGGACATCAGCGAGATGGTCGCCAATCTCGGGAACCTTCTGCGGCTCAGCTTGAACGGAGGCAGCGAGATCACGACGCTGGGCCGCGAGATCGAGCAGGTCAATGCGTACATCTCCATTGAGCAGAAGCGGCTCGGGGAACCGCTGCGGACGATGTTCCTGGTCGACCCCGCCCTGCTCGAGCTGCCGTTCTTGCGGTTGCTGCTGCAGCCGCTTGTGGAGAATGCGATTCACCACGGGGTCCGCAACAATCCGGGCAAGGGCAAGCTCGTGCTGTCCGTCGCCCGGGAGGCGGACGATCTGGTGCTGACTCTCAGCGACAACGGCGTCGGAATGTCCGAGGACCAGATCGCGCGCTGCCTGGAGGGCGAGCCCGTGCCGTCCGGCAAGCTGCGCGGGGTCGGCGTTCGCAATGTCAACAAGCGGCTGCAGTTGTCCTTCGGCGAGGCGTACCGGTTGACGATAACAAGCCAACCCGGCGAGGGCACAATCGTTACGCTGCGCCATCCCGTCCTCCATTCCGCCGGCGACGAGGGGGATGGCTCCCGACGCTCCTGAGTCTTATGGGCTCGGCATGTCCCTCTCGTATGACGCTTCTGTACGAATTGCCTGTACGACGCCCGGTATCGCGCTCCGATGCCGGGCGTTTTTTGCAGCATGTGTATCAGCTCCCCGCCAAACCCGCCGAATGCGGGGACCCCATCGCCCCCGCCCAATGCGGCGACCGCCGAATTTTATGTGAAAAACCGCATTGGCGCAGGCCGGACACCGGTGCTTTGCCCGATTATATGTGAAAAACCGCATTCATGGAGAAAATTCCGGCCCGAGGTGCCGGATATATACGAAAAACCGCATAAAACGCCGCAAATTCCCGCAATCCAAGCCGATGAATGTGAAAATTCATATAAAATCGCCAAAGACATCCAGGCCAGGGACGACAGAGGCTAATATCCCCCCGGAAAGTTTAGGATCGCCTCATAGATGGCCCTGCCCCCCTCTGATAAGCTTATAGCAAGAGAGAAATCGGTGAATGCACCGATAGGAGGAGGGCTCCCGCATGAATACCATCGAAGGAACGGAAGCGGCGACGGCGGGGCCGCGAATCGCCAGGAAACGAGGCTTCCTGGGCGAGATGTCGAGGAACGGGTCGGTCTATCTCATGTTCCTGCCCGTGTTCGTTCTGCTGCTGCTGTTCAATTACCTGCCGATGGCCGGCATCGTCGTCGCGTTCAAAAATTATCAGTTCGCGAACGGCTTGTTCGGAAGCGAATGGGCCAAGCCGCTTCTGAACAACTTCGAGTATCTGGTCAGCTCGGAATACGCCTTCCGCGCCATTCGGAACACGGTATTGCTGAACCTTCTGTTCATCGCGACTGGGTTGCTGTTCGAGATCGGGCTGGCGCTGCTGCTTAACGAGATACGCAGCAAGTACTTCAAGAAGGTCGCTCAATCCATCACCTTCCTGCCTTACTTCATCTCCTGGATCGTCGTTGGCGTATTCACATACAACCTGCTTACGGACGTCGGGGTCGTCAACACCATTATCGGATACTTCGGGCACGAGCCGGTTGACTTCTACAACTCCCCGGGGCTGTGGCCGGCCATTCTGGCGCTGATCATGCGGTGGAAGGTGACGGGCTATGGCAGCGTCATCTACCTGGCGGCTCTGGCCGGCATCGACTCCTCCTACTACGAAGCGGCCTCCATCGACGGGGCGACCAGGTGGCAGCAGATGTGGTACATCAGCCTCCCGCTGCTCCGGCCGACGGTGATCATCTTGACGCTGCTGGCCGTCGGGCGAATCATGAACGCGGACTTCGGCATGTTCTATGCCGTCGTCGGCAGCGCGGCAACGCTCTATTCGACAACCGATGTCGTCGATACGTTCGTGTACCGGGGGCTGCGCATCAACGGCGATGTCGGCATGTCCGCAGCGGCGGGCTTCCTGCAATCCACGGTTGCCTTCGTCCTGGTGCTGGGCAGCAACCTGATCGCCCGCAAGCTGGACAAGGATTCCGCGCTGTTCTGAATCGGGAATAGGAGGAGCTTATGCAACACGCGAAGCGCAACTTCAAAGCGGGCTGGGCCCAAGCCGTCATGATCGGACTGCTGTCGGTCTACTCGATCTTCTGTCTGATCCCCTTCCTTATGGTGCTGAGCGGATCGCTCAGCACCGAGGCGGACATCTCCAAGTACGGCTATCGGCTGCTTCCGCTGCATCCGAATCTGGATGCCTATCATATTCTGTTCCTCGCGGCCGATCGCGTCATCGACGGCTACAAGATCAGCATCTTCGTTACGGTCGCCGGAACGTTCCTGGCGCTGCTCGTCAACTACATGGGCGGCTACGCGATGGCCAGGCGGACGCTCAGATACCGCAACGCCTTATCGATCTACGCTTTGCTCACGCTGATGTTCAGCGGCGGCCTGGTCCCGTGGTACATCGTGTGCGTGAACTATCTGCACTTGAAGGACAGCGTGTGGGCGCTTATCCTGCCCGCCTTGGCGCAAGGATTTAATCTCTTCCTGATCCGCAACTTCCTGCAGTCGCTTCCGGAGGAGCTGTTCGAATCGGCCAAGATCGACGGAGCGGGGGAGCTGCGAATCATGTTTACGATCATCGCGCCTCTTGCGACGCCGGTGCTGGCAACGGTCGGGCTCTTCATCGCCTTGAATTATTGGAACGATTGGTACCTGGGGCTCATGTTCATCGACGATCAGAGCTTGCAGCCGCTTCAGCTTATGCTGCGAACGATCGTCAGCAATGTGGAATTCCTGAAGAACTCGGGCAACGCCGCGGAGATGCAGCGCGTTGCGGCAACGCTGCCGACGGAAGGGGTCAAGATGGCTGTCACCATCGTGACGATCGGACCGATTATTTTCCTCTATCCGTTCGTTCAGCGCTTCTTCGTCAAGGGCCTCGTCGTGGGGGCCGTCAAGGGCTGACTAAGCGGGAGGCTGCGACTTCGGCTCCGGCTGCAATTCCGATCGCAACCTCCGTTTGGTATAGATCATTCTCATCATTCCTAGAAGAGGGGTAATTCAGTTGAAGCATGTTCGCACCCGCAATGCCATGTTATCGCTAATGTTGCTAAGCTCCTTCGGATTGGCGGCCTGTTCCGACAACGGCAACCAAACGGCCGGCTCGTCCTCCGGCTCCCCGGCGGCGAACAATTCCGGCTCGTCGCCGGCCGCGGCTTCGCCTGCGGCATCGGCGGAAGAGGAAGTGACGCTCCGCTTCTACTTCGGAGGGGACAAGAAGTCCGCTACCGACGAGGTGTGGAAGGCCGTCAGCGATTATGTTAAATCGAAGGGCCTGAACGTCAACTTCGTCATCAATACGATCCCGTTCGGCGATCCGTACTCCGAGAAGCTGCTGGTCATGTCTTCTTCCGGGGACGATTGGGATCTCAACTTCGATGGAGACTGGCTTGCGTACCGCCAGATGTCGGCCAAGGGAGCTTATATGACGCTCAACGATCTCCTGCCCGAGTACGCACCCAACCTCTATAAGGTCTATCAGGAGCAAGGAACGCTGGCGGCTGCAACGGTGAACGGCAACATTGTCGCGCTGCCCTGGACCATGAAGATGAATCTTCGTCCTTACGTCAAGTGGCGTTCGGACGTAGCGCTAGCCGCCAATATTCAACCGGAGGAGAACTCGATCCAGACCGTAGAGGACCTGTACGCCTTCGCTCATCAGTTGCAGGATGCGGCTCCGGATCAGAAGATCGGATTCCCGGCGGGATCGGCCTTGATGGAGTTCTTTCGGACGCGCGACGAGCTGCTCGACCTGTCCTCGATGGGGGCGAACCAGTTCGTCATTGATCTGAACGACCCGACCTACCAGGTCAAGCCGATCGAACAACTGCAGACTTATCGCGATCTGGCCGTCTATGCGAGCAAGCTGTATCAGGAAGGAATTATCAACAAGGACGTTCTGGTCGACAAGGAGGATGCGGCAACCAAGTATCGCAACGGGAAGATCCTGATGGCCAATTCCAGTCACGAGTGGACGTATGCGACGGAGACGTTCAGCGATCCGAGCTTTACCTCCAGCGGCTCGTTGCTCTATCCGGACAAGAGGCACGTCAACCGCACGGCGCTTGCCAATGTCGTGGCCATCAACGCGAACTCCAGGCATCCGGACCGGGTCCTGCGCTTCCTGGACATGCTGGAGACCGACCAGACGCTGTACGACCTCGTGCAATACGGCATCGAAGGCAAGACTTACGTGCTCGAAGACGGCATGGCGAAGTACCCGGACGGCATGGATTCCACGACCAGCAACTACATGGAATGGGGCGGCCAATGGGCATTCTGGAAGCCGCAATTCATGAGACCGACCGAGACGTACGGGGAAGGCTTCTGGGTGAAGGAAGCGGAATTCGCCAGCGAGCCGAACAACATCAACAGCCCGCTTGACGGCTTCACGTTCAACACTGAAGCGATCAAGAACGAGCTGGTGCAGCGCGATCAGATTTACTCTGAGCTGGGCGTCCAGATCGAAGCCGGAATTGGGAAAAACCCGGAAGCGAGCGTGGACGAGTACGTCTCCAAGCAGCAGAAGGCCGGCGTCGACAAGGTCGTTGCCGAGCTGCAGAAGCAGGTGGATGCGTTCATTGCAGCCAAGCAGTAGTCAAGCGGTAGTCAAGCAGTAGTCAAGCAGTCGGCCCTAATCGAATTCGCAAGTTGACCGTGTCAAACCTCGGATCGCAAGCCCAACCGGCAAGAAGGAAGCGTGTCGTCGTCTCTTTCTCGCCGGTTCCGTTCATTATCTATTGACGAGAGAGGGGAACAATCATGAATCGATTTATCTTGCGGGCGCTGTCTATTGTTCTTGCCGCAAGTTTGCTGCTGACTGGATATGGAGGTCTCCTTCCGCTGCATAAGGCCGACGCTTCGACCAATCAATTCTATACCGGCTTCGAGCCCGAAGATGCGCTTCCCACCTGGAACGATACCGTCGCCTACAGCGAAGGCGTCGGCGGTTACTGCTGCTCTCTGACCGGCATGGAGTCCTCCGTGCGGAATGAAGCCGCGTACCGGGGAAGCCGGTCCTTGCTGTATTCCGGCAACGACCTGAGCGCCACGGTGTCCAATTCCTACAACAAGATCTACGATGTCAATATCCCCGTGATGGCGGATACGAAGCTCAGCTATTATATTTACCCATCCAACTTGAACAGCACGTACGTTGCCATCGACCTGTTGTTCACGGACGGGACAACGCTTCGCGACTCCGGTGTCGTCGACTCCAACGGAATCCAGCTTCATCCCGCCCAGCAAGGAGCCGGGGGCAAGCTGCAGATCGGCAAGTGGAATCAGGTGAGCGCCCGAATTGGAGACGCGCTCGCAGGCAAAGTGATCGATCAAATCCTGATCGCTTACGACCAAGGCGGGAGAACGGGCGTGTTCCGCGGCTTCGTGGACAATCTGTCCATCAGCACAACCCAGCAGTTGTTCGGCACGGACTTCGAGAACGCGAACCTGCCGACCTGGACGGACACAACAGACGGAAGCAGCGGGGTCGGCTCTCTCGCAGTGCATCCGGTTGCGGGAGGGGAGGCCCGATCGGGCGATTCCTCCCTCTACTACACCGGCAACGATACAAGCGCTTCTTCCTCGTATGCCGTATTCAAGCTGTACGACGTCAATACCTTCGTAACGGCGGACACGCAGCTCTCGTACTGGATCTACCCACTTAACGGCAATGGAACGTATGCAGCCGTCGACCTGCTGTTCACGGACGGCACCAGGCTGCGCAATATCGGCGCGAGCGATCAACACGGCCATCCCTTAAGTCCTTCGGGGCAAGGAGCCGGAGGAGATCTTATCCTCAACCAATGGAATGAGGTTCGTTCAACAATCGGTGCCGTGGCCAATGGGAAAACAATCGATCGAATCGACTTCGTCTACGATCGGCCCGCTTCGACGGGAACGTTCAGCGGGTATATCGACGATCTGCAGGTGAACCGCGCGAAGTTCTCGACCGGGCTCGAGGCGGGAGACATTCAGCCGACTTGGCTGGATACGGCGGCACACAGCCAGAACATCGGGGGTTACTGCTGCTCCCTGACCGGCATGGAGTCCGCTCCCCGCGAGAACGAGATTTTCCGCACCGGGACTTGGGCACTGATGTATTCGGGCAACGATCTGAGCGCGACGGTGTCCAACTCCTACAATCAAGTGTTCGACGTGTCGATTCCGGTCACCCGGGATACCCGGCTGTCTTATTGGATTTATCCCGAATCGCTGAACGCCACCTATGTCGCCATCGATCTCGAATTCAGCGACGGAACGACGCTCCGCGACTCGGGCGCCGTCGACCAATGGGGCGTACGCGTTCATCCGAGCCGGCAAGGGGCCGGGGGCAAGCTGACGGTCAATTCCTGGAACGAAGTGTACTCCCGAATCGGGGACTACGCAGCGGGCAAAACCATTGAACGGATCTTGATCGCCTACGATCAAGGAGGCAACACGGGGCTGTTCCACGGGTATGTGGACGACATCCAATTGGTCGAAGCGGTGGGCACTCCGTCCGGGCAGCGGAACCCCAAGATCGTCTCCACGACGTATTCCACGGAGGACGTCATTATAGCCGACTATGATGTCACGGATTACGGGGCGGATAGCGGCGGGACGGCGGACTCGACAAGCAGCATTCAGCGGGCCATCAACGATTGCTATAACGATGGGGGAGGCACCGTCTGGCTGCCGGCGGGCACCTATCGAATCAGTGCGAGTCTGGAGGTCAAGTCCAACTGCACCGTGCGCGGCGATTGGCGCGACCCCGATGCATCGGGCACCGGGTACGGCACGGTTATCGCGGCTTATGTTCCGAGCAGCGCCAGCCTGACGCCGGGTTTGTTCCGAATCGGCGGCAGCGCGGGGGTTGTCGGTCTGACCGTCTATTATCCGAATCAGAACGCATCCAGCCCGGTTGCCTATCCGTATACGTTCGAGGTGCCGGGGCGCGCCTGGATCGGCGAAGAGAATTACATGGCATCGACGATCAAGAACGTCACGATGCTGAATTCCTACAGAGGCATCTCCGCCAGCATCACCCCGTCCGATCATGCCTCCAATGATGCGACGGCGGCGGGAAGCCAGACCCATGAGACGACAAGCATAATCAATGTCAAGGGCACCGTTTTGCAAACAGGGCTGGAGCTGTACAACGGGGCCGAGGTCGGATATACGCAATGGGTGAAGCTCGACAATGGGTATTGGGCGAATGCGGGTTCCGCCTATAACGCGCCGTTGCGATCGGTCCTGGATACATGGACAAGGGCGAACGGGACCGCCTTCATCTTCGGCGACCTGGAATTCGATCAGATGTTCCAGATTACGGCTTCGAATTACAAGACGGGCATCAAGCTGGTCGCGGGACAGCGGGTGACGCCGAGCATCGAGCTGGCATGGGCGAATCTGCTGAACTGCGACATCGCGGTCGATGTCGAGCAATTGAATCCGGACGGACTCGGCCTGTCGTTCTCCCGCAGCGTTCTCCAAGGAAGCGTATATTCGGTTCGCAACCAAACGTCCTATCCGATCAAGATCGCCGACAGCACGGTGACCGGAGCGACGAGCGGAAGCAACATCACGATAACCAATCCGGGCAGCCCTGTCTCCGCTTCCTTTAACGCTTCCAACACCAGGAAGCCGGCCCATGCGGTGCTGTACGATGCGACTCGTGCTCCGTACAACGCTTCCTACACGTCGGCAGGCTCCGTCCTGCCGACCGTCGATGCGACCGCGGCGATCCAGAGCGCGCTGAACGCCGCGGGAGCGGCAGGCGGAGGCATGGTCTATCTGCCCGCGGGCTGGTATCGCGTCAATGGGCATCTGGCCGTTCCCTCCGGCGTCGAATTGAGGGGCAGCTCGCCAATCCTGCATCGGGACTCGGATACGCGCAGCGGCGGGACAGTATTGATGGCGTATGAAGGCAAGGGAACCTCCGCTCCCGATACGGCAACGGCCTTCATTACATTAAACGGCAACGGAGCCGGAGCCGCGGGCTTCCGGGTGTTCTATCCGGAGAACAATCCGGCCGTGAACGTCTATGCTTACCCCTACACGATTCGCGGGAACGGCAGCGATGTCTACATCCGCAACATTAGCTTTACCAATACGTACAACGGGATTGATCTGAAGACGAATGCCAGCCACAATCATTACGTCAGCAACCTTGTGGCCGCGGCATTCCGGAAGGGAATTGTCGTGGGTGCCAGCTCGGAGGGCTGGATCGAGAACACGCTGCAGAACGGGAACGTCGCGACCCGCACGGGCTATGAGATTCCCGGATGGATCACGGAGAGCCGTGTGTTCGAGAAGGTCATCACGCCGCAGACCCGTCCGTCGCTGGCATGGATTACGATCGATGGCGCCTCCAACGAGCACCTGCTGCATAACTTTACCTACGGGGCCAACGTCACCGTGAACGTCCTGTCCGGTACGGCCGATATTTACAACACCGGAGCGGACGGAATGGACAGCACCGGCTACGCCATCAAAGTCGCCTCCGGCACGGTGAAGGCAATCAACCTGTTCGTGTCCGGAGGAACAACCTCGTCCGGAACGTTATCGCTGTACAACGATTTTAAAGTGTATTGATCGACGGCAAGCCGCCCCCATCCCACTTCCGGGATGGGGGCGGCTTCTATTGGGCGCCGTTGCGGACGGGAGCTGCGTCCTGTCGTAAAATTGAAAATGCTCTGCGGCAAATCGAAAGACTTGCGCCGCATAATGAAAGCGAAAGCAAGGATTTGAAATAGTCGGCGGGGTGAGCGCCGGCCTAAAATGAAAAGGGATCAAAAGAAGTTCAATCCCATAAACGACAGGAGAGAGGATTATGACTTTAAGGAGAGGGAAATGGATGTCCGTCATGCTTGTAGCCGCGCTGCTTATTGCCCCGTTCTGTAACCGTTCTCATGTAGCCGAGGCCGCTTCCAATCCTTCCGGAACGGACACCTACAACCTCAAGCTGATGTCCTTCAATGTCCGCAATCTGCATGGCGACGACGGCACCGTCAACTCGTGGGACAACCGCAAGTCCCGAGCCGTCAACGCAATTAACGGATACGGACCGGATATTATCGGCATGCAGGAAGCGTACAAGGTGCAGATCGACTACTTCATCGATCAATTGTCCAATTACGATTCGATCGGGCAGTCTCGCAACGGGGATACGACCAACGAGTATTCGAACATTATGTACCGTACCGACAAGTTCGACGTCATGGAGTCCGGCCAATTCTGGATCAGCGAGACCCCTGACGTTGCCGGCAGCAAGAGCGCAAGCGACAGCAGCTATCCGCGTATTGTGACCTGGGCCAAGTTCCGCGCCAAGTCGGACAACCAGGCGATCTTCTATTACTTCAACACCCACTTCTCCCTGAATGCGACAGCCCAGCTGCAAGGGGCGAATCTGCTGCTTGATCGGATTGCCAGTTACGTCAAGCCGGACAATACGCCGGTCTTCATCGGAGGAGATCTCAACAGCGACGAGACGACGTCGGTGTACAGCACGCTGAACAATTCGAGCTTCCAGGACACGTGGGCACAGCTTGGGAAGCCGTTCACCGACGACGGGACAAGTCATAAGTGGACCGGCGAGAAGGATCTTGCGAACCAGCACATCGACTGGATCTTCCAGCGCAACGCGGTGAAGATCAACTCGGTCGAGATCAATTATTACAACGAGGGCGGCCTGTATCCTTCGGATCACTATCCGCTGCAGGTGAACGTTGATATTCCGCGAACGGGAGAGCCGCAAGCCGATCGGGCGACTGGCGGAACGATAACGGCCCGCTATACGGACAGCCCTGCGAACGAGGACATGAGCAAGGCGTTCGATAATGACAAGACAACCAAGTATTACGTGCCTCACGGTACGGATGTGTGGCTCCAATACCAGTTCGGAGGCGGCGGGAAGTATGCCATTAACCGTTACAAGCTTACGTCGGCGAACGACAATTCCGGCATTCGGGACCCCAAGAGCTGGACGGTGCAAGGCTCGAACGACGGCACGAGCTGGACGACAATCGATACAAGGACCAACGAGAGCTTCCCGCTTCGCTATCAGACGCGAGAATTCAGAATGAGCAATACGACAAGATACGAGTATATCCGCTTCTCGTTCACGAGCAACAATGCGACAAGCTTCCAGATCTCGGAGATTGAGCTGTACGACTACGTCAACCTGGCGGTTGCCGGAACGAAGACGGCCGATGCCTACAATTCCGGAGAAGAGCCTGCCCTGGGCGCCGACGGTTACGTCGCCACGGGCAAGTGGTGCGCATCGGGCGCGGAGCCGCACTGGCTGAAGATCGATCTGGGAGCGGTCAAGAACGTCTACCAGTTCGTCGTTAAGCACGCGGCGAGCGGCGGGGAGACCAAGAGCTATAATACGGCCGACTATCAAATACAGTACAGCAATGACGGCACGAGCTGGACCGATGCTGTCATCGTGACAGACAATACGGCCAATATCACGACACACAATGTCAACCTGATTGCCCGCTATCTGCGGCTCTACATTACCGATGCCACGCAGACTGCCAATACGGCCGCGCGCATCTATGAATTCGAAGCGTTCGGCTTGCAGGAAGGCGCAACGTTCTATAAGGACGCCGATTATGGCGGCATCGCGGTGTCGTTGCCCAAGGGGAGCTACACGCTTGCTCAACTGCAAGAGGCAGGCATCTCCAACGACAGCCTCTCTTCGCTTCGAGTGTACGGCGGCAGCACGGTGGAGCTTTATAAGGATAACAACTTCCAAGGCGCGGTATTAACCAGGACGGCGGATGACAACAAGCTGTCGGACGACGGCTTTAACGACGTCGTATCGTCAATCAAGATTTACTGATGAAGGGGAGCCTCCGATCAACGAATCGGAGGCTCCTCTCTCAACAGTGCCTGTTCCCGGTAAACGGAAGGAGAGACGCCGTATTTCTTTTTGAACAAGGTCGAGAAGTAGCTGATATTATACATGCCAACCGATTCGCTGATCTTCGCGGCGGTCGCGTCGGTAGAGACCAGCAGTTGGCTGGCCCTCTCCAATCGTGTGTGATTTAAATACTCGCTGAACGATTGTCCGGTCGAGCTCTTGAACAGCTTGCCGAGATAGCTCGACGATAACCCGGAGAACCCGGCTACCAATTCCAAGGATAAATTGGGCTCGGCGTAGTTCTCCTGAATAAAGGTTTGCACTTGCTCCATGACTTTGTTGTGCTTCTGCGCCTGCTGCCAATTATTCCTCTGCTCGATCAAGACGCATATCTCGGCACAATAGCTCTCGAATACGCCTCGAATTTCCTCCAGATGCTCGGCTTCTTCAATAGACGTCACCGCATCCAGATAGTCGTTAAAGTTATGTTCGGGCATCGACTGCAGGTATTCAAAGCTTTTAAGAAGGGATAATAACAGCTGCAGGCTGTAGGCAACAAATTGATTGCAGGACCCGGAAGCCGCCAATGCAATGAAGTCATCAATCCCCGCCTTAATCGCCACCTCGTGTCTGGCCTGAACCCCTTCGATAATTTTTTTCTCCGAGGCGACCGGATAGCTTATTTGGCTCAACAGATGAGACCGGATAACCGCGGCGTCCAGAATCGCTTCCGTCCCGTAAATCAGACGATACTTGACATATTGCTGGGCTGAAGTATAGGAATGCTGAACGTTCTTCCTCCCGTAGACCAGGTCTCCGATTCCGACAGAGAGCGTGAGCTTAAAGTAGCGCTTCAGGAAGCTCTGCACGCCGCGTATCGCTTCTTTAAGATGCAAGGGAAGCTCATTGTCCGGGTATTGGCAGACGGCCACCACTTCATTCTCGTCCGTAATGATTAATTCGCATTCCCCGAATTCTCCGAGGATCTCCTTGGCGATATTGCCAAGAGCGAACCGAAGCAAGGAATGCTGTTCTGCGTTCACTCTGGATTTTACTCTTCTGATCTGATCAATCTTGAACACGATAACGGAGAAATACGGGCCGGGCAATTGCCCGTCGATATCCCGAATGATGTCTTCCGGAATCGAGACATCCCCGACGCTGCCTTTGATCAGGGCTTGCAAGTAATGCTCCCGGACGGTCTGGGTAGAGCGGTGCAGCACATGCTGCATCGATCGCTCCTTCTCTTCGAGCGTGGTGAACACTTCCGTCAATATTTTGTACTCGTCAATAATCGGGGTGGTGGAATCGGGCACGGACCTGAGCTTGAGCTTCTCAAACAGGGACAACAGCGGCTTGTATAAATTCTGGGACAAGAAGATCGAAGCCAGCAGACCGACAAGCACAATTCCCAAGGTAATGGCCATGGTGATGTTGCGAAGCTGGTGAATGTTGGAGATAAGGCTGTTGTAAGGGGTAACGCTTACAAAAAACCAGTCCATATCCACCGACTTGACGTAAGCAATCTGATGCTTGACATGTCCGATCTTAAGGGTAAAGCTGTCTTCGGCGTTCCCGCTCTTCAGAATTCGCTGAATATAGTCCTCCTGCGACCAATCCTTCAGGAACAGGCTGGTATCCGTATGCGACAGCACTTGCCCCTCGTTGTTAATGACAAACACATTGTTGGCCGTCTCCACCTTGCCAATCGTGCGGATTGTCGCCAACAACGATTGCTCTTCAATGCTGATGTAGATCAGCGGATTGTCGGTAGAGTGGAACGAGAAGTCCGGATACAGCAGGAACGTAAGAAGCTGGAACGGCATGTTGTTATTCATGCCTCTGACCGTGACCTCGCTTGGATAGAATTCCATGTACTGCTCGGAGCCAATCTCGTACAGACTCTTGTCGAACGGCAAACCGGCGGTATCCACACTGGTATCGGTAGAGGCGCGGTAGATCCCGATGCGGTGGATATACGGATAGGCGCTCTTGATCTGATTTAGCTGTCCGAATATATGGTAGTTGCTCGTTTTGTCTTCCGTTTGTTCGTTCAGGAACGAGATGATCTCCGGATCGTTTATAAGGGCGTTGCCGACGGTCATCACTTGGTTGTAGATCACATCGGAGGCATAACTGATTTGCGAGAGAACGGTTTTGGAATTGCGATCGATCTCGTTCACGGCGCTTCTGGAGAAAAGATAAAAGAGCGCTCCCGACAGCAGCGTGACGGTGACCAGAATCAGCAGGAAGTAGGATACCGCGAGCTTCTGAAATGCCTTGTACCTGAAAAATCGACTCATCGTGTATCGCATGAAGCCCCCTCCATCCCTCTGCGCGTAGCCTTTTTACTATAAAATAAATGCGGTCAGAAAGGTACCTCCCTCCGCAAAAATGAAAGGCGGTTCTGCGATTTTGAAAGCCTCTCGCCGCATAATGAAAGCCGGAACAGGTATTTGAAATAGACGGCGGAATCGGCTCCCTTCTACAATTGGGTTAACCGATCAAGGGACAATTACGTTAAGCAGGAGGCTGCAAATTTGGATACGAAGCTTCGAAGGAAACACATAGTGGATCTAGGAATGGATATTGTCAGGAATCGGGCTTCCTATCTATTGGTCCTGCCGGCTATGATCTACACCTTTATATTTGGATACATGACCTATCCCTATATGCTTGTTGCCTTTCAGCGCTTTAATTATAAGAAGGGGATCTTTAACGGCGAATGGGTAGGGTTCCACAATTTCGAATTTTTCTTCCGATCGAACAAGGCGTTTACAATTACCTTCAATACCATTTTCCTCAATGTTTTGTTTATTGTGTTCGGCACGCTTACGGCCCTTGCCATCTCGCTTGTGCTAAACGAACTTCGCAAGAAGCTCTTCCTGAAGCTTAGCCAATCGGTCATGCTGTTCCCGCATTTTATCTCCTGGATTGTCATTAGCTACGTCCTGTATGCCTTCTTCTCCATGGACATGGGAATTATCAATCAGATTCTGAACAAGCTAGGGCTGCCTTCGGTCAATTGGTATACGGAACCGACCGTCTGGCCGGTCATACTGACACTCATGCATGTGTGGAAAGGGGCGGGAATGAGTGCGGTTATTTATCTGGCTACCATTACCGGAATCGACGACACACTGTATGAGGCCGCTCAGATCGACGGGGCGAATCGCTGGCAGATGTGCCTGAGGATCACCATTCCGCTAATGATGCCGACAGTTATTATTCTAACGCTGCTCTCGATCGGGAAAATCATGTACGGGGACTTCGGCATGATCTACGCCCTTGTCGGCGACAATGGAACTCTGTACCAAACAACGGATATTATCGACACCTATGTGTTCCGTTCCTTGCGGCAGGTCGGCGATCCGTCGGAGGCGATGGCCGTCGGATTGTTCCAGTCCGCGGTCGGCTTCGTCCTCGTCTTCGGCACCAACCTGCTGACCCGTAAGTACTTCAGAGACGGCGCCCTGTATTAGAACCATTCATCTATGCAGTCGTTGCAGCTTGCTAGGAGGATAACAAATGAGAAGAGGCACTTTAAGTCAAACGATCATGTATGCGGGCATAACGATTTATTCGTTGATCTGTCTTCTGCCGATGCTGTTGGTTCTCATGATCTCGATAACGGACGAAGATTCGATCTTAAGGAATGGCTACAGCTTGTTCCCGGAGGACTTCTCTCTGTTGGCGTACAAGTTGATCTTTACCGGCGGTTCGCAAGCGTTGCACAGCTATATGATCACCATCGTCGTTACATTGGTCGGCACGGTGCTGGCTGTAACGATAACGGCGATGGCCGGCTATACATTATCCAATAAGAGTGTGAGATATCGGAATTTGCTGGCTCTGTACTTCTTTATCACGATGATATTCACCGCCGGCATCGTCCCTTGGTACTTGATGAACAGAGCGCTGGGACTTACGAACAACATTCTGGCGCTTATCATTCCGTCTCTTCTCTTCAGTCCGTTTAATCTGTTCCTTGTTCGCAACTTTATGAGCGGAATACCGGACTCCCTAAGAGAGTCGGCAACGATTGACGGCGCGAACGATCTTACGATTGCGTTCCGCATCTTCCTTCCGCTCAGCATGCCCGTACTCGCCACGATAGCGCTGTTCTATGGGCTCGACTATTGGAACAACTGGTGGAACGCCATTATGTTGATCGACAACCGCGATCTGTACCCGCTGCAATTCATGCTGCTGCAGTTGAAGTCGGAGATCAGCATGATCAATGAGATGACCATGATCGCAGGAGCGGACGATTATACGCTTCCGTCGGAATCCGTCAAGATGGCGACGGCGATTGTCACGATTGGCCCGATCGTCTTCCTGTATCCGTATCTGCAGAAGTACTTCGTCAAAGGTTTGGTTATCGGCTCTGTCAAAGGCTGATATAACCCCTTCGGGGCTTATATATATTTGCTTGCTTATATGAAGAGGAGGTCACTTCAAGTGAAGAAACATGTGATGATGCTTGCCGCAATGGCGGGTCTGACTGCCTTGACGGGATGCGGCGGCAACAACGGCAACAACAGCGTCGGTTCTCCCGAGAGCTCCGCAAGCCAAGCCGCACCGGCGACACAGGAAGGCAATCAAGGAGAGCAGGCCGCACCGGTCAAAATCAAATACGTTGTACCGGGCACGGAGCCGAAGGACTATGCGGAAGTGTTCCAGAAAGTGAATGAGAAGCTGGCGGCAGACGGTGTCGGAGTCGAAGTCGAGAAGATCTTTATCCCGAGCGATGCGTGGGACCAGAAGCTCAATCTCATGCTGTCGACCGGGGAAGAGTTCGATTTGTTCCACATTATGCAGGACCGCACGCCGTTCTCCAGTTATTACAACCGCGGCGCTCTGGCTGACATCAGCGATGCCATTGAGAAGTACGGAGAGAATTTAAAAGCAAATATTCCGGATGACATCTTCGATGGAGCCAAAATTGGCGGAAGCTATTATGCGGTTCCTTCGTTCTGGGTAGAAATGGCGAGCGAAGGGGAGTTCGACATTCGTCTGGATATTCTTCGTCAGAACAATCTTGAAGTGCCGACGACTCCGGACGAGTTGATCAGTGCGTGGGAGACGGTGATGGCCAATTGGAAGGGAAGCAGCAAGCCTTATCTTCCGACAACTGCAACCTTCGATCCAATCAGCCTGCATACGACGATCCTGCACCGGACGTACGACACGTTCCCGTTCACCGTCAAGGACAAGTTCTTCTATGTGAACCAGAATGGCGAAGTGAAGTCCTGGATCGAGACCGAGGAATTCAAGAAAGATGCCGAATTCATGCGCGAGCTGTACACCAAAGGAATCACAAGTCCGGATATTCTGGTGATGAAGACAGAGCAGGCCAAAGCGCAGCTCGACAGCGGCGACTGGTTTGTCAACTTCGGCACGGCGGGCAACTTGGGCGCTCTGCAGAAGAACAACCCGGAAGCAACGGTAGAGGATATCGGAGTCGTATGGTTTAATCCCGAGAAGGAATACCTGCGCCCGCTGACCTTCAAGAACGGCAACGCAGTGCCGGTCAACAGCAAACATCCGGAGGCCGCAGTGAAGTTCCTGAACTGGATGCTGGCCAGCCAGGAGAATTACGATCTGGTTCAATACGGAATTGAGGGCGAGCATTATACCAAGGATGGCGATAAAGGGATGCAAGCCATCAACGACCCGGACAACAACAACAAGCCGGGGTACAAAGGCTCCGAATCCCAGCTCGGCAACATCAACTTCATGCGCTTCGATCTTGTCAACAGCATTCCTGCCAACAACAAGGTGCTGTACGAGCTGAATGCCGATGCCGTTAACAGCATCGCCGCCAATTTTGTCTTCGATCCGACCAATGTAAGAACGGAATACACCAATATTACGACCGAAGCGGCCGCAAGCGTTACGCCGATCTATATGGGCGTGCAGGAGTACGACAAGTCCTTCTCCGCAGCTCTCGGCAAGATGAAGAAGGCCGGCCTTGATAAAGTGGTAGCCGAATATCAGAAGCAGTTCGACGAGTATCTGGCCAAGCAATCCCAATAAGCACGAATACGGAAGAAATAGGAGTGGAGCGGACGACATGACCTTGCTTGCCGAGAGACAGAGATTCGAACAGACCAAGAGAATTTATGAGAGCGCGACGTTGGCCTTCCACGGAGTCGATGGCTTCGATGTGTATAACATCTCGATTCCATTCGCAAGAGAAGGGAAACGTTATTTATTCGGACGGGTGGAACGACGCGAGGAATGGGCACGCTCGTGGGTGCGGCTCTTCGAGGAGACGGGACCCGATCAGTGGACCGTTGTGCCGGGCAGCATGATCTACACGCTGGAGGACCCCTATGTCAGCATCATCGGCGATGAAGTGGTCATGGGCGGCACTCATGTCCAATACGAGGCAGGCAGAGTCAAAACCTACTTCGGATACTTCCATCGGGGGACGGACCTTCACAACTTGTATTACTTCACTTCCGGACCGAACAGAATGAAGGATATTCGTCTGGTTGAGTTGGCTGACGGCAAGATTGGCGTGTTCTCCCGGCCCAGAGGTCCGGAGACGCGCGAGAAGTACGGCAGCGAATCGATGATCGGCTTCACCGTTATCGACAATCTGGAACAGTTGACCGCTGCGGTCATCGAGGAGGCCCCTTATATTCCCGGGATCTTCGGCGAAGGAGAATGGGGCGGGGTCAACCAGGCCTATCTTCTGGATAGCGGCAAGCTCGGAATTATCGGTCATCATTGCTACCGCACCACGGATGAAGCGGGAGGCCCCGTTAAAGTGTATCTCAACATGGCGTTCGTATTCGATCCCGCGACGAGAGAGTCGTTCGATCTTCATGTCATTGGGAGCCGCACCTGCTACCCGGAGGGACCGGCGAAGACGTCGCATCTGATCGATTGCGCGTTCACTTCCGGCATCACGATGAGAGACGACGGCAAGGCAGATCTGTACAGCGGGATCGGGGATTGTCAAGCGGGACGAATCGCGATTGATTATCCGTTTGAGGGTCACGGCCAACTTGTATAAGGAAGGAATTAATGACCGCGATGTCTTCCATCTGGGCGATTAACGATCTGGAGATCAGCATCCGTGTCGGGCTGTCTCTGTTGGTTGGCGGCATCATTGGCCTGGAGAGGGCTCACGGGCAGCATCATGCGGGCTTCCGTACGCATATTCTGGTCTGCCTGGGCTCCACCCTGATCACCTTGATCTCCACTTATGGGTTTAGCCAGTTCGTCAATGAGCAGAGTGTGCGAATGGACCCGGCGAGGCTGACCGCCCAGATCATCAGCGGCATCGGCTTCCTTGGGGCCGGTACGATTCTGCGCACCGGCAACAAGATTTCGGGCTTGACCACGGCGGCCTCCCTCTGGGTGGTGGCGGCTCTCGGAATTGGAATCGGAGCGGGGTTTTACTTCGGAACCCTGCTTACCTTCCTGGCTGCGTTGATCAGTCTATTCGTTCTGCAGCGAGTGGAGAAACGGATTCTTCCGAATAACAAAACCGCAACATACACGGTAACACTGGGCAAGAATGGCGATCCGACTCCTCTGTTGAATTTGCTCCGCGAGGAAGATATTCGGGTAAAGTCGCTGAGGATGGATACGTTGGAGGAAGACGCCGTCCGGCTTGACATCGTTCTGCTTCATCATAGCCCCGAGATCAAGATGAGGGTTGCTCAACTGGCAATTCAACAACAATTGGGAATCAAGCATCTGGAGTTCAAGAAGTAGGGGGAATGGGCTGTTGACCAGATACAAGCTGCTCGCTCTCGATATGGACGGCACGGTATTGAACAGCCGGAACGAGATATCCGAGACAACCTGCGAATGGATTCATCGGGCGACCGAGTGCGGCATCACCGTCATGTTCGCGACCGGTCGGGAAGTGCAGAGCATCGAGCCGTTTGTTCGTCAGCTTGGGCTTCAGTCGCCGCTTGTATCCGTGAACGGAAGCGAAGTCTGGGCCGCCCCCGGTTGTCTGAAGATCCGTCATCCGCTTGCGAATGAGTGGGTGGAGGAGCTTTATGAGCTGGGGAGGCGGAGCTCCTGCTACTACTGGGCCTACACGGTGAAGGACGTGTGTACGGCGAACAATTGGCCCGAACGGATCGAACGTTCGCCCGACGATGCCTGGCTGAAGTTCAGATTTAAATGCACGGACCCGTATAAGCTTCAAGAGCTTCACTCGGCGCTGAGCGCTGTCGGCCGATATGAGCTGACCAATTCCAGCCCTCACAGCATTGAGGTTAACCCCAGGGGGATTAACAAGGCCAGCGGCCTTCGGGAGGTCTGCCGGATGCTGGGCATACGGATGGAAGAAGTGATCGCCTGCGGCGACAGCCTGAACGACCTGAAGATGATCCAAGCCGCCGGTCTCGGCGTGGCCATGGGCAACGCGCAGGACATCGTGAAGAGCGCGGCCGATTGGGTGACCGGAACGAATGACGAGGACGGCGTCGCCAAGGTGATACAGACATTCTTATTGAACGTAAATTGCGGCAGCAGTCGATAACCGGAAGACCCCCATCCCGCTGCAATGGGGGTCTTCGTCCACGGCAAGTTCTGTTTGCGGCGGATAAGCAAGGCGATTCAAGGAGGGATTCATGTGAGGCAAAGAATCATAACTTATATGCTCATGATTGCCATGACGGTTCCCATGTTTGCCGGCACGAGTGCAGCGAGCGTCAGTGCGGCAACGGACGATGACCGCTTGAAGATCATGAGCTTCAATGTTCTGACCAGCGAGAATCAAACGATCGAACTGGAGCATGACGGGCAATCCCGGGGGCAGATGCTTGCCGCTCTGGTTGACGAGAAGCAGCCGGATTCCATGGGGCTGAACGAAGTTACCCAGGCGTGGATGAATTACCTTACCGGCAGTCTAGTTGCGTATGACTATCGGAATGGGGCGCAATATGCCGTAACCGGCAATAAAGCGGAGGACGGCGCCACCAATCTTGTAAGCGGATACAGCGAATATTCGCCTATCTTGTATCGAAGCGATCGATATGAGATTGAGAAGACGGGGGGATACTGGTTCTCGGACACTCCCGGCGTCAGCACCTCCAAGTACGCGGATATCTTGGACGCTCAGAACAACGTCCTGTACAAAGGGATGTCCAAGCCCCGTGTCCTGTCGTACGCGGTATTGAGATACAAAGGCACGGACGAAGTGGCCTACATCCACGTCAATTCCCACTTCGATCACCAAGCTTCGGACTATATCCAACGACTGTGCGCCATTCAGGTCAAGAATACAGCCGACGAGCTGGCGGCCATCTATCATGTGCCGGTGGTGCTGACGGGCGATATTAACTCCACGGAGCAATCGGAAGCCTACCGCTATCTTGCGAATGGGGAGAACGGTTATCTGAATGCCAAATATGTGAGCGACGATTATTCGACGCTTCCCAGCTCGGCCGGATTCGGCGAGAGTTATAATGCCAACGAGACCTCCGTCATCGACCACATCTTTGTCTCGGCGGGCAATGTGGGCGTGTACAAGCATGACATAATCAAGAACCAGTACCTGTCCGATCATTCGGCCGTATATGCGGAATTGTCGCTGAATCAGATGCCGAAGTTCGACTCCATTGCTATAAATAATGAGCCTGTATCGGGGTTCTCGGCCAGTCGCTTCGCCTATGAACTGTTTGTATCGGACAGCGATCTGATTCTCGATCTGAATCACAACAGCGGGTATGCCGTTACGGCAAGTCTCAATGGGGAGTCGTATCCGGTGTCCGCAGAAGCCGAGGGGCAAAGCGGATTGGAGTTAAACCTGGAGGATGACACCAATACTCTGTTGCTTTATGTATCGGATTCCGCCGGACGTACCACAACCTACACTTTAACCGTTACTCAGGAATCGGGTGAGGCCAAACCGGTCATCTCGGAGATTTTCCCCAATGCGAGTCCGGGCTTCAATTACTTCGAAGTGACCAATGTCGGCACCAAGTCTCTGTCCACCGACGATTACGCCTTCCTGTGGGGCAATATCGGAGGGGACGCTTCCGTTAGCTGGGAAGGAGTGCTGGAGTTGCCCGAGAGCCGGATCATCCGACCGGGCGCTTCCGTTGTTGTCTGGTTTACCTATAATGCGGACAATGTATTCGCCCAGGAACCGACCGTCGCAGACTTTAATGCGCATTACTACACCAGCCTTACCGACGAGAACGTCATTATTCTGGGCACTTCGCAGAAATTCATAGGGTACTCCGTGTCTTCCACGGATGCCAGTCAGACGGCAACCTTCACCATGGGAGCCAATAAGGACAGGGGAATGCGTATCGCTTATGCCAAAGACAGCGAAGATCAACCTTATGGATGGACCAAAAAAACGACCAATTCTTCGTTTAACGGCCCGACGGCCTCGGTGTCTTCCTATAAGTCGATCTCAGCGACCAACCTGACGCAGCGCCAGTTGTTCAAGTTTAAATATGTTGAAGGCCAGAAGATAGCCGCCGCGTCGGATGTAACCGATGCGTCGTATGCTTCGCCCGGCGTCTATGATACGAGAATCGGCAACGAACCCAAGGATGCGTATGCGAGAATTGAAGCGGGCGAATACGACACCTACTACCTCGTTCATGCAGAAGGGGACAATCTGGGCGGATCTCTCGCCAATTCATGGGCATTCTACTCCAATGTCCAGTTCGGGGAGACCGGAGCGGAGTCGGTTACGTTCTCGGCGGCGGTCAAACAAAGCAATGCCTCCGGCACCATCGATATCTATATAGACGGCACGTCAGACGGCAGTATTGCCAACGCCCGCCGAATCGGCTCTCTTGCGACAACGCCGACAGCTGCCGACTGGAGTGTCTATCGCGAATTCGAGACCGCCTTCAGCGAACGAATTACAGGCACCCATCATGTGACGCTGGTGTTCACTCCGAATTCGGGCAAGACGTACGTGGGCAACCTGGATTACTTCGTCTTCCATCCGTATGTGGTCAAGGCGGACTTGTCGGAAGTGACCGGTTTTACCTTCCAATTGGATGGCGAACCGCTGACGGAAGCCGCCGCGCTGAATGCCACTCGGGAACACACGACTTACACCCTGAGTGCGGAAGCCGTCTACTCGCCGTTGGATGCCGACTTTACAATCAAATGGTCTTCGTCCAATCCCGCTGTTGCGACGATAAGCGAGACCACCGGCGTCATCAACGTGTTGAAGTATGGGGAGTTCACGGTTCAAGCCGCCATTTATTCAAACTATGAGTTATTTGACAGCTACACCTCGCCGCCCTTGTCCACCAACTATAAAATATCCGCCTTCAGCAATATTGAAGGGGAGTGGGCTTCGGCCTTTACTCCCGGAGCGAGCAAAACCCCCAATGCGAAGAAGGCGACCGCGGCCACGGGCATGTCCGATAATTTAACCAATGGCTACAATTATATCGGGGATGTGGTGGACGGAAGCAGCATGACGATTGCCGCCGTGGACTTCGGGGCCAACGGGATTCAAGGCGTGACGATGAACATGGCCTTGAAGTTGACCTCCTCCGGGGGGGCGGTCACCCTCTACGCCGACAGCGTTGACGAGGCCAACAAGATCGGCTCTGTTACCGCATCCGTGTATGAGGATACGCCCGACAACTACAATACCTACCTTCCGTACGCAGGAGTCATCGACAACTCGGTGACGGGAGTCCATGATCTGATTCTTGCCTTCTCGACCAGTCGAACGTATGTCGGGAATATCGATTATTTGATCTTCGAGGAAAAAGAAGCGGTCTCCCCTCCGGAGGAGGATACGGTGAAGCCGGTAATTACGCTGTTGGGCGATGCAACGGTGAATGTCGCCAATGGGGCGGCGTATGCGGATGCCGGGGCCACGGCTTCGGATGACCGGGACGGGGAGATTACGGATCGTCTGGTGACGACGATTACCCTTGGCGATGCGCTGGTCGCCGCCGTGAATACCGGAGTGGCCGGAACTTACTTGTACCATTATAATGTGCAGGATACGGCAGGCAACGCGGCGGCGGAAGCGATCCGCACCGTTATTGTTGCCGCACCGACGAATAATTCGGGAGGCGGGGACAATCCGACGACTGCGGCGCCTTCCGCGCCGAGCTCCGAATCCGAGCAGCCGGCCGGGACCCAGCAGTTGAGCCGTGAGGATCTGAAGCCGGAGGGAGCGGGGGGCTACAAGGCACAGTGGAGCCAAGAGAAGGACACGCTGCTGCTTCCGGCGGATGTGGCAGGCATTGTTGAAGGGGACGGCACCTTGAAGCTGTCGAGAGACCGGATCGCTCTTGAGCTTAGCGGTCAAGCGCTGCGCGAACTGCTGGCGGGTGCCGGGGAAGGTGCACAGCAAGCGCTCATCAGGATAACGGCCGCAGCGGTTGATTCCGGACTGGTGCGGCAAGCGATGGACAAGGCAACCGTTCCGGGAGCTGTTCAATGGACGGCAGCCGGTGAAGCGTACAGCATTGAAGTGGAGGTTGTGGACCAGAACGGCGATACGTTGGTCGCCTCCTCCCCATTGGATAAGGCGAAGATAACGCTGTCTATTCGGCCCGGCGGCACTGCCGATCCCGAGCTGCTCGGAATTTATGCCGTTGAGGCCGATGGTACGCTCGTTTATATGGGAGGCCAGTGGAAGGACGGGGAGATTGCCGCTGAAGTTCCGCGGGGAGGACAATATGCGGTTCTGGCATATACCCGCAGCTTCGAGGATGTGGACGATAACTACTGGGCCAAGACCGTCATCGTGCGGATGGCGGCGAAGCATGTTATTGAAGGGGTCGACGATGCCCGGTTCGAGCCTCAGGGGGCGGTCACCCGCGCCGAATTCGCCGCGATGCTGGTGCGGCTGCTCGGGATCGGTCAGCCTGCCGACGTCGGCGCCGCAGTCGAATTCGCCGATGTGCGGCACGATTCCTGGTATGCCGATGCCGTGGAGGCCGCAGCACAGGCAGGCCTTGTCGCCGGCCGCAGTGACGGCGAATTCGACCCGCAAGGTGTCGTCACCCGGCAGGAGATGGCCGTCATGGTCGTCCGGGCCTATGAGTTTAAAGCGGGCCACCCGCCGACAGGCGCGACGATAAGCGAGTTTACCGATGCGGATCAAGTCGGCGCATGGGCCAGAGAAGCGGTAGCTGCTGCCGGCGCGGCAGATCTGCTTCGCGGCCGGGGCGACGGGCAATTCGCTCCGCAAGATTCCTTAACCCGCGCCGAGAGTGTCCAAGTTCTGTACAATTTGCTCAATAGCCTGAAGTAGGCATCGAAGAGCCTGACAAACCGCAAGCTCCCCTCCGGCATCCGACGGATAGATCGTCGGTCTTGAAGGGGAGCTTGTTTGTGTTATGGTTGTTGCATTGCGGCTCATTTTCACGCTGCTCACATTTGTGTTGCGCGATCGATCTTGCTGACAGCACCTTTCATTCGGAAGGCATGAAATACTATTTTTCCTCATTTAGACGTAATACTTAATTGCTAGGAAGATATGCCCAAACATGGTACTATAAATGATAGCTACAAGAAAGCGCTCTAATTTTTGAGAAATATAGAAGGCGGAAATAGCGAAACTAACCTGAAGCGATCTTAGCGAGTTAAAGCGAATGTCGTAGGAATTTATTAGATTGGAGGCTAGGGTTTTGGGTGAGATTAGAAGAGAAGTTTGGGAGAAGCATCTGAGCTCTTTTCCAAAAGAAGAGAGTTTGTTAAAGCCCTTTTTGAGCGGATTCTACGTGACCTCTGGTTACAGAAGAAAAGCTTATAACTCTGAGCTCTCAGTTTACATATTAAATCCAGAAGAATTTATGAAAGAAGCCTTTGGATTTAATCATGAAGTTTTGCTGGTGTACACTGAGTATGAAAGTATGGAGCCACGTACTTTACAAGCGGCAGAACAATTTCTAACTGATTCTCCAGCAAAGGGAAGAGTTGAAACTCTCAACTATTTTCTAATATCTGAAGATGATAGTGTTCATAATTGGCTTCAGACGTATATTTCAGAAAACGAAGAAACAAGAATAATTATTGCTTTTAACGCAAATGAACTTCGTAAAAGTAGAGGAGATTCATTTTTTATCAGAAATCAATTGAGTAAACAGTTCTTTACAAGAGATCTTTTTGATTACAAGCTTCCTTTAGCAAAGGATACATATTTTTTTGGTAGGTCAAACATCCTTGCGGAGTACATAGACTCAATCAAACGCGGTGAGAATAGAGGGCTTTTTGGATTACGCAAAACTGGAAAAACATCTATACTCTATAAGTTAGAGCGAATGGGAAATCAAGAACAATTAGGATTGTTTATATATTTTGATTGTAAGGACCCTTCAGTCAGAAAATTAAGGTGGCATCAGTTACTTGAAAATATTATCTTAAAAGTATGCGAGAGATATGATTTTGACAAGTCGGTTCTTAAATTTGATGAGGTAAACATTTCATCGACTTTTCAGAAAGTGTTGTCCGAGTTATCTTCAGGACAGAGAATCGTGCTTATTTTTGATGAGATAGAATATATTTCATTTAATGCAAAGTTGGATAATCACTGGGGGGAAGACTTTATTGATTTTTGGCAAACAATGTGGACCACGCAAAGTAGAAATCGGAAAATTGTTTCTATAATAGCAGGAGTGAATCCTATAGTCGTAGAGCAAGATACTATTAATGGAGTGCAGAACCCTCTATTTGGGATTATTACACACAGGTATCTTACTGGATTTAATATAGATGAAATGAAAGAAATGGTTAGAAAACTCGGCCGAAAAATGGGAATGAGCTTCTCTCTGGAAGCAATGAATTATATATTTAACCGCTATGGTGGTCATCCTCTGCTAACAAGGATTGCATGTAGCTTAATAAATAATTCCTTGAACGAGCAAGCAGTTTCAAGACCATTTGATTGTACAGAGAATTACTTAATTAGAGATGAAGATAAAAGAGATTCTGACCTTACGTTCTACTGCAGACATGTTGTTTCCGAGTTAAAACAATTTTATGCCAATGAATACGAGATGTTAGAATTACTTGCAGGTGGACATACAAGAGACTTTGTTGAATTATCTCTTCACAGTGAATTTATTAAGCATTTGCAGTCTTATGGATTGTTGGCATATGATCAGCATGGTATACCTTATATACCAATCCCTGTTATTGGAAGATATATTGCTCTTGAGTTAGCAATCCAAGAGGGAAGGAGAACAATACTTAAGGTTATACCTAAACCTCAACGTGAGGAGTGGCTTAGAAGAAGGGTATCCACTGTAATTAAGGATTTTCGTTTTTTGGAGAAACTAATTAAGTTAAATAAGATGGTTTTACTATTTGGGCCTAATTCTTTTCCAGAAGCAGACCAATTCGTGAACATTAAGATTTGTAGTGACGAGAGGGATTTTATACAATTTATTAACATATGCAATAGATGTTTTGTTGATTCAATTGAAATATACGGAGAATCTCTAGGAAATAAAAAGTTCTTTTGGAATGAGTTTCAACAAAATTATTCAGGGTTATTTTATGCACTCAGAAGAATAAAAATTTATCGACATGATCATATGCACATTCAATTAAATACAAACGTTAGTAGCTTGTTGTTAGAATATCTAAATAAAGATTTAGAGAGACAGAAGCCCAGTGATGTACAAGACTTATATTTTGTTCTTCAGCAATGTGTTCTTGATGGGTTACTGACCGCACTCCAAATAGAAATTAATAAAATAGAGATAAATAAGATTTCAAAAATTTAAATTAAGTATGTGGCTTTGTAGCGTATATTGCGAGGTATATACTTTTTATACCAAATTAAGGGGAGAGACTCTACGTAACTCCTTGGATAAGGTTCTTTATGTTGAAGTAAAGGAGAAATTGACTTTACGAACACGATGGGGAATCCATTGCAGCCGCGCGACTTCATCAGAAGCTTTAAATAGCTCTTAAGTCCGCTGGACTTCCCGATAGATTTCATTCACTGCGACATTTCTTCGCTTTATGGAGCTTACAGAGCGGCGTAGAAGTAAAGACATTGCAATCCGACTTGGGAGCACGATGAGGTTAAGACGACGCTGGATCGATACGGAGACCATGTGAATACGGAAATGAAGCAAGAAGACGCTCGGAAAAGGAGCCGCCTCTTCAGCCAGATTTGACTTAAACTGAATTTACAGGCTCTTGCTCCCGAAGCATGAAGCGAGCTGTGGGCAGTATCCATAAAATTGGTTGTCGGGTATAATAATTGTATCGCAAGTTCGAACGGAGGTCGGCCATCATGCACTTCAAGCTCAAAGACAGCAATGGAAATATTATTAGCCCATTCCTGAATGAGGACCATAAGCCAGTCGTGAAGCTGAACGGCAAAGAATATGAAATTCTGGAGCCGTCCTATGATGACTATAACGCCGAACGGATGATGGCTGAGTTGATCGCCGATTTTGACGCCGATCCGGAAGTTCGGCAAATGATTGCAGAATCGGAGCAAGCAATCGAAAAAGGCCATGTGTATACGACCGAACAAGTGATTGAGATGATCAAAAACGGAGAAATCTAATGATCGTAGAATGGACGGTTCCAGCGTTAAAGCGTATTTCGCAAATTAAAAGCAAGTACTTCTCGAGTCAAGAAACGGACGAATACAGAATCAGATTAGTGGAACGTATCGAAAAGAAAATTATACAGACGGGAACGGTTTTTTCGTCCCGCCACTTTAGGAACACTTTTATTATCTACATCGATCAGTTCATCGTTTCATTTCGTCCATCGGAAGACGGTACAAAATATACGATCACAGCTTTGAAGCATGCGCGGCAGAGTAAAAAGTTCTAACTATGAATTTCTTGAATCGAACAAATGGAAGGGCTCCGGAACTTCGGGTTTCGGAGCCAATTTTCATCCCGTTACTACACGGTTGCTACATTATGCCCCAAAACAAACCAAAAACCGCAGCCTGAAGGCTGCGGATCGTTGAATTGGATGGTCGAGACGACAGGATTCGAACCTGCGACCTCTTGCTCCCGAAGCAAGCGCTCTACCAAGCTGAGCCACGTCTCGATGTGTCGCTATCTGAAGCGAACGTTTAATAGTATAACACAGAGATGAACAAAAATAAAGAGGGGCGGACAATTAACTGTCCGCGCCGGCACCTCTTTAGTTATTGAGCGATTGCAGGAAACGCTGGATCTCGTCGTCCTCTTCGGTATTCGTGCCGTTCCCGAACGAAGAAGGAGCTGGCGGAGGTCCCGGCGGAGGTCCGATCGTCTCGATAGCCTCCTGGAACAAGGAATCCACTTCCTTATCGGACAGGCTGTCCAGATCGGTTGAGGACAGGCTGGCGATCAAGGAAGCAAGCGCCTCGTCGGATTCGCTCGTACCCGAGCCGGCTGTCGTATCCGAACTCTGCTCGGAGGTCAACTGAGAGAGCTCGGACAGGAAGGAACGCTTGTCTTCCGTAGGCAACTCCGACAGGGACGGCTGTGAAGGCGGCGGCGGGAGGGTCGCCTTGCTGCCGCCGAAATCCGAGGCGCTGTAAGAATCGGTGGACGACTCCCAGAAGGAGGGATCGGACTGGCCCGAAGCTTCGAGCATCGCCCTAATCGCTTCTTCGCTGATCTGATAAGAGTCTTGCGATTTGCTGGTGTTGCCGCTTGCTTCATTCGATGACTTGTTGGATGAGGCGGCCTGGTTATACAGTTGCCATACCGAGCCCGTGCTGCCGACGCCATTCACGCTCATTATCTGTTCCCTCCAACACTGCTGGGTTAATCTAACAATTCGGTTATAACAGAACTCTGTGAATTTACGATTAACGGAAGATGAACAAGTAACAGAAGATGAACAAACGCACGTAATGCCGTGTCCATTCGGCTCTTCTTGTTGTTCGGCCCTTCATTCCCCTAGCCGAAAATGGAATTTAACCGCGTCTTCGAGTACACTTAAGGGGAGGAGTGGATGCCAAATGACAAAACAGTTCACGCCTGACGAAGCGAATGCGTTGTTGCCCGAGCTCAGAAGCAATCTGCTTCAGTTGCAAGGCATCATGAGTGAATATGAGACGAGATACATGGAGCTTCAGAAGATGAAGGCTGGAGCGGATTCGAAGATTGCGTCGGGCGGCGCGGGGCCGAGGTTCTTCGAGGAGGAAGGGAAGCTGGACTTCATGAGCATGGAGATCGACCTGTTCGTGGAGAACTTCAAGCGTCAAGGCGTCTATCTGAAAATGATCAACCCCGGCCTGGTCGACTTCCCTGCCGTGCTGGAGGGGGAAGAGGTGCTTCTCTGCTGGAAAGAAGGGGAGGAGCGAGTCGACCACTATCACAGCATGGAGGACGGCTTCCGAGGTCGCAAGCGTCTGCCGGAATAGAATGAGCAAGGGCCCGCGAAGGGATTCGCGGGCTCTTCGTATAAGGGACGGGATTACTGCTGCAGCTTCTCCAGTTCTTCCGTCACTTGCTCGATCATGCGAACGAAGTCAAGGAGCTCCTGGGCGCCGAGCGCCTGCTCCGAAGAATAGGAGGTCATCAGCTCCGACTGTTGCTTGACCCCCGCCAATAGCCTGTTGATCTGCTTAAGCTTGCTCTCGATGGCCACCGACGATTCCTTCGATTGACTCGCCAGCTTGCGAACCTCGTTCGCCACCACCTCGAAGCCCCGGCCCTGCTCGCCGGCCCGGGCCGCTTCAATCGCCGCATTCAGGCCGAGGATATGGGTCTGATCGGATACGTAGCGGATCATTCCCCCCAATTCCTGAATCGAAGCGACCTCTTCCGCCATGCTCAACATGCCCGCATGCGCCTGCTGTTGGCTCTCGGCGGTTCGGCTTGCGCTAGCGGCGACCTTGCGGCTGTTGTCGTACAGTTGGGCCATCATGGAGGCCAGCTCCTGCACCGCGGCTCCAACCCCGAGATGCATCTCCCTTTGCTTGTCGAGCAAACGCTGGATTTTCCCCTTCTCGTCTTCTTCATAAGCTTCAAGCACCAACTGGGAATCGAGGTTGAACATCTTGGACAGGGCCTGGATGATCGGGTGCCAATCCCCGGGAACGATCTGCGACAAGTAGGTTGTCGCCAAGTCCAGATAAAGCACGTACGTGCCCAGATACCAGTTGGTGGTGAGCCCGATCCGGGAATGCACCCTGCCGACAAACAGCCGCTTCTGGAAGTATTCGTCGTTCAAGAAGCCGCCCGTCATCGACAGGAAGTACCATCGCTGCGTCTCCTTCAGCCTCTCGATGGTGCTGAACTTCTCGATAATCTTGAGCAGCTCGGGCTGGCTGCCGATCTGAGCGTACAATTGGTCGACCAGACGATCGACGATGGCGGTGAATTCGGATGATCGGCTCGCCAACAGAGCCAAGTCATCCTCCCCGATTCCGATGTATCGAATTTGTTGTTCTCTTTGTGTGCTTAGCTTAATCAAGCTGTATCAGCGTCCTTTGTCTTTGTAATCGCAATCGCATTATTATGGAAGCGCTATCAACAATATCGGAATCTTATTAGTATTCGTCAATGGTCCTTTAATCCCTTTTCATTAATTGTTAAGTGCCGCGTGATACGATAGGTCTGGTCCGAAACTACCAGGGAAGAAAAGGACGAATTCGAGGCGACATGGCTCCGAGCGCGTATGCTGTCGGAACTTGTTCAGAATTTGTTCATATCCGGGCTATATAATCACCCATGTATTCCTTAGGAGTAAAGTCCCGCAAAGCACCAATGATGGACGATAGCAGACGTAAATTCCGTATGCCAGCCAGTCATTGCGTGTTTTGCATGCAACCAAGACATCATTGCAACTAATTATGGAGCGGAGGATCAAGGGGTGAAAATCAAGGGCATGAAACGGTTTATTTCAGTTGTGCTTTCTTTGTCCCTCATACTGGGGGCGATTGGTTTGTCTCCTATCGGCGTAGCGTCGGCGGCAGCGTCCACTACGGCGAACTACAATCAGTTCCAGGTCAAGCTGACGGCTGATTCGGTGACAAACACGGTGCCTAGCGGCTTCGGCACATCCGGTTCGGCCGGACGCATATGGACCGACAAGAGCGTTACGGCAGAGAGCGACGGCAGCTTCGGCGTCACGCTGTCCGCATTGGCGCAGGAGTATATGACGACGACCACGACCGATACGAGTATCGGGACAGATGGAAGCTCAAGCCCTCCGGCGGCGGATGTGACGTTTATTCTGGATATGAGTACGTCGATGGGTACTAGCGGATATGACATCGCGAAACCAGCCGGTCAATCCGGCAATTATTATCGCGTAGAAGCGATGGCGCTGGCGGCCAATGAAGCAATCCGTACCGTCATGAACGCCAATCCCAAGAACCGGGTCGCGGTGCATTGGTTCGGCGGATCGGCGTCCAGTACACACGTCGGTACTCTGTTGGAGATGGGCTCTTATACGCTTACCTCCGGCTCGGATTATCTCGTTTATACCAAGAGCGGGAGCACCTTTACAATCGCTACTAGCGCTAACCTCAAAAAGGACGGCAATACTTATTCGCAAGTCTCTAAATCGCTTGCGTCAGGAACGCCAACGCAGAACGGAATTCGATACGGTCTCTCCAAGACCATAGCGGATATGAACGCTCTGGGAACGCGCGGGAGCGAACCGCAGCGTATGCCGTATGTATTCGTGTTGTCAGATGGCGCGGCATCGATCGGACAATCGACCTGGAGCACGCTTCCAAGCACTCCGACGAACCCTTCAAGCTATAATAATCAATCCGGATTATCGGGCAATACCAGCACGGGAAGCGCGGATGTCGCCGCCGTAACTATTCTGACGGGCATGTATATGAAGGACCTGTTAAAAACCGCTTATAGCAATTACAATGGCACCGCTACGGACCCTAAATTCTACACGGTAGGGTTGGGATCGGAAGATGCAATTTATGGAACGGGTTCTGCCAAGGTGTACGCTTGGGCGGGACTTGACCCGCAGAACGTGTATGCCAATCAATCAAGCACCACTTATCTGAACGGTACGGCCAAAGATACCTATGATAAGATTGCCGGATCGACCTATGGTGGCGCCGGCTATGTGAACTCGTTTGTCTATAGCAATTACTATACATGGGCCTCGAACTATGACCTTCTCAGCGGAGCCTTCGGCGGATTGGCAGCAGACGTGGAAGCTGCCTCGAGCACCACGAGTATCCTTCCGCTCTTGAATATACCGGAGACCGGAGAGCTTGGCAGCAATTCGGAGACGGCCGATATGACCAGCGCCATCGTCTTCGTGGACGAGATCGGCGAAGGCTTCGCTGTCGATCTGTCCACGCTTCGGATCGGAAGCTCCGTTGCCACGGTTGACAATGGCATGTCCATCGAGGATGGCACGGCATATCAATTCGCTGGCTACGGGAGCAAGGCCGTCATCAAGACGGTTGGAGGCGTGACCAGTCTTGTCTGGTACATCGATGCGGAGGATATGCAGTCGCACATCTATCGCTTCACGGACCGGTCGAACCCGGTAGCGGGACAATATTCGGCGCCTGCCGATGGTTCCTTCACACTCAACTATAATGTCAAGCCAGCATTCACGGTGTCACCAGTGAATGTAGTTGATACGGCTTACTATCTCAATTCCGGCAATGATATCAGTGGGGCGAAGACGGCAGCTTACTTCACCCCGCCAGAGGATAGCCCGTATTATGACGAATTCTCCGGTACGCAGACGACTCCTAAGTCCGATGGAATCGAGTCCACGGCGGAGTATGTAACCGAAGAGTCTATGTCCTCCGATGACAAAGTAACCATGAAGCTGGGTAATAACGGCAGGCTTGATCTGGAGATGGGCATTGTCAAGTCGGGTCCGGCAACTGTTGCGGTGAACGGAACTATCACCTATACGGTTACGATTTATAATTATACAGATGAGGATATAACAGGTCTTAGCGTTACCAGTGAAGGACAGACGCAAACAGAAGTTGATGTCCCTGCGAAGAGCGGCACGGAGATGGGCAGCACGGAGCTGATCTTCAGTACAACCGCGCCAAGTTTGGAAGGATCGGTGACAAGCGGAACTGCTGTAGTCTCGGGTCTTGCATCCAATACGGTGACTACGGCCGTAACGGATATCCCGAATGAGTTGCCGACGGTGGCGGACTTCACGAAGAACGGTACGGAGGATACGGATGTCTCGTTCGCGGCGACGGACTTCAGCAGCAAGTTTGACGACGCAGATTCCGCCGACGAACTGGTCAAGGTGAAGGTGACGTCGCTGCCGGCGAACGGCACACTCAAGCTGAACGGCAGTACGGTAACGGCAAATCAAGAAATTGCCGCTGCCGCGCTTGGTACCCTCACGTTTACTCCGAATACGAGCTGGAATGGGACGACAACGTTCGGCTGGAACGGCACGGATGGCAAGAGCTATGCAAACACGGCTGCAACGGTGACGATCGTTATCGCGGCGGCCAATGCCAAGCCGACGGTGGCGGACTTCACGAAGAATGGCACGGAGGATACGGATGTTTTGTTCGCAGCAACGGACTTCAGCAGCAAGTTCGACGACTCTGATTCCGCCGACGTGCTGGTTAAGGTGAAGGTGACCTCACTTCCAGAGGACGGAGCCTTGAAGCTGGACGGAGCCGCAGTAATGGCAAATCAAGAAATTGCCGCTATCGATCTAGATAAGCTTACGTTCACGCCAGATGCGAACTGGAACGGGCAGACGACATTCGGCTGGAACGGCACGGATGGCAAGAGCTATGCGGACGCAGACGCGACAGTGACGATCGATATCGCGGCAGTGAACGACAAGCCGACGGTAGCGGATATCGCGAAGAACGGCACGGAGGATATCGCCGTTGCGTTCGCAACTACTGACTTCAGTAGCAAGTTCACGGACGTCGACGGCAATCTGACGAAGGTGAAGATCACCTCGTTGCCAGAGCATGGCACGTTGAAGCTGGATGACGTCGACGTGGCGGCAAATCAAGAAATCGCTGCTGCCGATCTGGACAAGCTCACGTTCGTACCGGATGCGAACTGGAGCGGGCAGGCGACGTTCGGCTGGAATGGCTCGGATGGTACGAGCTATGCGGACGCAGCCGCGACAGTGACGATCGATATCGCGGCAGTGAACGACAAGCCGACGGTAGCGGACTTCACGGTGAATGGCACAGAGGATAATGTTGTGACGTTCGAGAAGTCGGACTTTAACGACAAGTTCACCGACGTCGAAGGGGATTCGATGACTAAGGTGAAAATCACCTCGTTGCCGGGTCATGGCACCCTTAAGCTGAACGGCGGAGCGGTGGCGGCCGGCCAGGAGATCGATGTTGACGATCTCGGTACGCTCACATTCACGCCGGACACGGACTGGAACGGGACGACAACGTTCGGCTGGAACGGCACGGATGGCGAGAACTATGCAGATACGGCTGCAACGGTGACGATCGATATCGAAGCGGTGAACGACAAGCCGACGGTAGCGGACATCGCGAAGAACGGCACGGAGGATACGGCCGTTACGTTCGCAGCGACTGACTTCAGCAGCAAGTTCACGGACATCGACGGCAATCTTACGAAGGTGAAGATCACCTCGTTGCCGGAGAACGGAACCCTGAAGCTGGATGGCATCGACGTGACGCCCAATCAAGAAATTGCCGCTGCCGATCTGGATAAGCTTACGTTCGTGCCGGACGCGAACTGGAGCGGGCAGGCGACGTTCGACTGGAACGGTTCGGACGGTGCGAGCTATGCAGATACAGATGCAACGGTGACGATCGATATCGAAGCGGTGAACGACAAGCCGACGGTAGCGGACATCACGGTGAGCGGCGCGGAGGACGATGTTGTGACGTTCGAGAAGTCGGACTTTAGCAGCAAGTTCACCGACATCGAAGGGGATTCGATGACAAAGGTGAAAGTCACCTCGTTGCCGGGTCACGGCATCCTTAAGCTGAACGGCGAAGTCGTGACGGTTGGCCAAGAAATCGTTGCTGACGATCTCGGAACGCTCACATTCACGCCGGACGCGAACTGGAATGGGCAAACAACGTTCGGTTGGAACGGCTCGGATGGCACGAACTATGCCGATACGGCTGCAACCGTAACGATCGACATCGAAGCGGTGAACGACAAGCCGACGGTAGCGGATATCGCGAAGAACGGCACGGAGGATACGGCCGTTACATTCGCTGCGACGGACTTCAGCAGCAAGTTCACGGACATCGACACCAACGACGCGTTGGTCAAGGTGAAGGTAACCTCGTTGCCGGAGCACGGCACGTTGAAGCTGAACGCCGAGGCTGTAACAATTGGTCAAGAAATTCCGGCTGCTGACCTGATCAAGCTCACGTTCGTACCGAATGCGAACTGGAACGGGCAGACAACGTTCGGCTGGAACGGCTCGGATGGTACGAGCTATGCGGACGAAGCGGCAATGGTGACGATCGACATCGAAGCGGTGAACGACAAACCGACGGTAGCGGACATCGCGAAGACCTCTGACGGGACGGACGTCCTGTTTGCCGAGGCGGACTTCAGCGGTAAGTTCGCGGACGTCGAAGACCAACCGTTGACTCAAGTGAAGGTGACGTCGTTGCCGGAGCACGGCACCCTTAAGCTTAACGGTGTTCCTGTGACGGCTGGTCAGGAAATTCCCGTTGCCGATCTTGGCAATCTCACGTTCACCCCGAATGCGGGCTGGAACGGGACAACATCGTTCGGCTGGAACGGTTCGGACGGTGAGGAATATGCGGAAGTCGACGCGCAGGTAAACATTACGGTACAGCAGCTTGAAGGATGGGTTGGCAGCCGCGGATATGAAGTGACGTCGCCTCTGTGGGTGTCGGCGCCAGGGAATCCGATGAAGCTGTCTGCGACGACACCTGACTCCATCGATAAAGTAACTGCGACGTTCGATTTCGCGGGCGGTTCCACCCCGGTTGAACTGAAGAAGGTTGGCAGTCCGAGCAATGGCGTGCAGCTTTGGGAATCGACGACATATCTTCTGCCCTATACGCTCACGGCTGGCGTATACCATGCGACATTCATCGCGTATACCGAGACTGCGCCAAATGAATGGACGCCTGAATTGACGGAACCGGCCAGCAAGCTTGCCAATAACGGCTTCAAGGTGATCAAGACTATCACCGTTAGCGGCAATATTTATGATTACGAACAAGGTCCGGGAGCGCCGATCGCCGGTGCGAAGGTGACCTTGTACGATCCGACCGGCACAGTCAAAGTGGCCGAGACGAGCACCGATGCGAACGGCAACTACAGCTTCCCGAACGTAGATACCAAACAGTATCTGATCGTCGTGGAGAAGCAAGGCTATGGCACTCAGAAGCGGGTGGTCACCACTCTGCCTGCCGACCCGGATGCGACGGTTATTACGCAAGACTTCGCTTTGGTGGAGTACGACCTGCAATTGACCGCCAGTCCGAGCTCGATCATCGGCGACGGCAATTCCCGGTCGCTGTTGAAGGCGGTACTGCGCAACGGCAGCGGCGTCGAACTGGCGAATGTGCCGATTGTGTTCTCGGCTGGCGTGGGCACGTTCGAGAAGCTGCCGGGCGATACATCATCGGCACAGGCGAACACCGTGATGACCAACGAATTCGGCGAAGCGTATATCTACTACAAGTCGGAGCCGATCGAAGGAGTTATTTCACAGCAAATTCCGGTGACCGCGACAGCGGATGACTCGCAGCGCAGCCTGTATGCGCAGGAGCAAATTATCGTTACCTTCGAACCGACTTCGGTCAATGGTGTCATCAAGCAGGACGGCGTTGCTCAAGCCGGCGTCACGGTACGCGTCGTCAAGGACTTCGATGGCGACGGAGTGATCGATTTCGCGGCGGAAGCCGTGACCGACGAGAACGGGAACTATTCGATTGCGGTGCCGAAGGGCAACGTCGATTACACTCTGCAAGTGTCGAAGACGGTCGTTATTGACGGCGTGCCTGCGCAGGTAACATTCGAGCAGAAGGCTACTGTCGGCAACATTACCGGCATCGGCGTCAACTACGATTCCAACCAGACGGTCAGCGGGGTTATCGCCCTGAAGCCATCCGCCGGCGGATCATATGTCATCGACAACAATAGCGCAATAAGAAATTCGATCAAAGTATACTTGAAGAATACAACGACGGGTGTATATGTCGGCGGCAATGCGACGCCAACGGCATTCACGCTGGACAACGGCGTGTTCAACGCGGAGATCCCGGCCGGCGACTACGAGCTGGAAGTACGGTTCGTCGTTCCGAACGCTGCGGACCCGGACAACCGTGCGCTGGACAAGGAGATCATTATCAACGCACTGGATGATGTCGGCACGCTGCCGATCGTCACGGTTACGGCAACAGGCGAATTGAACATCGTCTCCGAACTGATCGACCCGTACGGAACGGTCACCGACAAGTCTTCGGGAAGTCCGATCGAAGGCGCAACGGTAACTCTGTACTATGCGAACACGCCGAGGAATATCGCCGCTGTGGGCAAGACTCCAGGTACGCCGGTGACGCTTCCGAAGCTGGTAGGCTTCGCTCCGAATGACAACGATAGCCCGGAACAATTGACTGATATTAACGGGCTGTATGCTTACATGGTTTATCCGGAGACGGACTACTATGTAGTCGTAGCCAAGGCTGGATACAACACTTATGTTAGCCCGACGTTGGAAGTGAATTGGGATATCGTCAAGCACGACATCGAGATGGTTCCGTACGTTCCGAGCGCAGCGGTCGTCTCTCCTGACGTAGCGATTGCGATCTCGACCGGACAGAATGTCGTGAAGGAAGGGACGCAATCGACGTTCGTCGTCGATTACAAGAACGAATCGACCGGCACGGTGAACTCGGGAACGATTACGGTTCAATTGCCGGAAGGCGTGGAAGTAATCGACGCCGCGGGAGGCACGGTCAACGGCAACACGATTACTTGGGATGTGACCAATCTCGCGGGCGGACAAGCCGGCAGCTACACCATTAAGGTAGAATGGCCTCAACTGAACGAAGCGGAGAAGGAGTTCGTGATCGCCGGAGAATTCAGCGTAACGGGAAGCTCTGCTGCCGATGCCAAGGCCAATTCGACGGCCAAGGTCAAGGTATCGTCCGATCGATTCGGCAATCTGAGCCACCAACGCTACATTATCGGAATGCCGGATGGCGAATTCAAGCTGGGCAATACGCTGACGCGCGCCGAGCTGGCGGCTATTGTCGCTCGCTTGACGGTGAACGAGACGATTGATTATGATCTTCCGTTCAGCGATGTTCGCAGCGGACACTGGGCGACGAATTACATCCGCATTGCTGTGAAGTACGGCTACTTCAGCGGCTTCGCCGACGGCACCTTCCGTCCGGATCAAGCCATTACGAGAGGCGAACTGGCCGCTGTTATGGCCCGCTTCCTGGAACTCAATCCAGGCAAGCCTGTGAGCTACCACTTCTCGGATACGGAAGGCAATTGGGCAGGGAATGCGATCGAAGCGCTGTATCTGGGCAATTACCTGACCGGATACTCCGATGGTACGTTCCGCGCGAACCAGAACATCCGCCGGGACGAAGCGGTGACGCTGATCAACCGCATGCTGTTCCGCGGTCCGCTGGAAGGTCTTGCTCCGGTCTTCCCGGACGTTCCGACGACGCACTGGGCATTCGGTGAAGTGCAAGAGGCGACCGTATCGCACGAATCCATCCGCAATTCGGACGGCAGCGAGACGTTCGTTAAGCGAATTGAGGATGACGTTCAGTAAATCGATAGAGAGAGATTCAAGCAGGCCCGTGCGAACTCGCACGGGCCTGCTCCATTCCGCATTCCGGTTCTTCGCCGCCGCTTCTTCTGATTGCCATCTGCCCTTGCATAGAATGGGTAATAACGTGCAAGCTGCGATCAGGAAGGGGGAAGAGGATGGCCTTTCCATCCAATCTGCAGTTCGTTCCGATTCTGACCGGGGGAATTCCGCCGACCGCGGCGGCGGGCAATGTTGCTCCTTCGTCCGTCGACATTGTCGGCAACGCCGAATTTCCTCCGGCTTATTATGCTTACGATGGACAGAACGCTTACTTCCGGCTCCGGCTTCAGGGAGATCCGCGTTCGAACACGAGCTTCCAGAACTTCGTCTGGGGGCTGCTGATCGACTACACGGATGTCCCTTCGGCCTATGAATGGATGCTCGCGGTTACCGGAGGAAGCAGTCAGATTAACCTGATCCCCAACCGCGTACAAGGAACAGACCCGCTGAACGATCCTCCGGAGGGGACGGATGGCAGGGGGTACCCGAATTTTTTCCGACCGATTAATAACTTCGACCTGGCCCGGGCTCGGGTGACGGACGACGGCTCCACGTTCGGAGGGAGCGAGAATTATTTCTTCGACTTCTTCCTGGACACGGGGACGCTGTTCAGCCAGCTTGTCATCAACGCCTCGACTCCGCTTCGGTTCCTCTTCTTCACCTCCCAGACGACCCAAGTGTTCGACAAAGATTCCTTGCCCTTCTCCGATATCGTGACGTTTAATCAAGCGAACGTTCGGGCTTCCTTGCAGGCTCGAGAGCTGTTGACGGATTCGCCTGCGGCCGTATTAACGGGCGAGGCCGTGGTGCTGAAGCCGCGGATCAGCGTCGGCAACACTGGATCGAGCGGAGCCTCCTCCGTGTTCGTCACGATGCCGTTCGCGGCTGATCAAATCTCTTCGATCACGATTGAGAGCGCCACCGGGGGCAATGCGATCGTCGATGCGACGACACGCACGATAAGCTGGAACATCGGCAATCTGGCGAGCGGAGCGGCCGTGGAGCTTGCCGTCTCTGCCGCCGTTATCTTTACGACGTCGGGGGAGCGGATTCTAAACCGTTATACCGTATCGGGGATCGATCAATTTACGGGGAATACTCTTCCCGCGGTGTCGGGCAGCCAGACGCTTGCGGTCGTGGCGGCGGCGAGCGTATCGGGGACCGTTCAGAGCATGGCCAGCGGGCAGCCGCTTCCCGGAGTGGCTGTCCGGCTGCTGCCGGAGGGGAGTACGCAGACGACGGGCCCGCAGACGACAAGCGGAGAGGCGGGCGAATACGGGCTGGCCGGACTCGCCGCCGGAGGCTTCACGCTGGAGTTCGAACTTGCCGGGTTCGTGACCAAACAAATTCCGATCTCCGTGCAAGTCGGCCAGAGCCTGATAGTGAATGTACTGCTCGATCCAGTCCCGACCGCCCTCGCCGGCACGGTCACTTCTGCGGCGGGCGGGGAACCGGTTGCCGGGGCTCAGGTGCGGCTCGACGATCCCGCCGGTGTGCTGGCCGCCGAGATGACGTCCGGGCCGACGGGGCAGTTCTCGTTCCCGAGCCTGCCCGCCGGCAAGCTGCAATTGACGATCGGGGCCGAAGGCTTCGAGCTGCTGCAGTCCATTCTTACGCTTGAACCGGGATCGAGCCGGACGCTCGATGTCGTTCTATCGCCTAGTCTGGGAGGCTGCTTCGGAACGGTCTCTTCTTCGGCCGATCAGCCGATCGAGGGCGCTTCCGTCACGATTCTGAACGAGCAGGTCGGCACGCTGTTCGAGACGACAACGGATGCGAGCGGCCACTATGCGCTCAGTTCGCTCCTTCCGGGCATCGTCTTCGTCATTCGGGCGACGGCGAGCGGATTCGCGTCGGGAATGGCGACGGTGCGGGTTCTGCCCGGGCAGCAGAGCGAGATCGACTTCACGCTCGAGCCTCTGCCCGGAAGCTTGTCGGGAGAGGTGCGCGAGGAAGGAACGGGGACGCCGCTTCCCGGCATTGCGGTTCGGATCGCGGACCTGAACGGCGTCACTCTGGATATTACGGAGACGGATGCGGCCGGACAATTCGTCTTCCTCTCGCTCCCTCCCGGCGTGTACTCGCTGCTTGTCAACTCTGTCGGTTATGCCAATCGCGCGCTGAGCGTCGCGATTCAGTCCGGGGCGGATACCTTCGCCGGCATCTCGCTAACCCGTCTGTCCGGGGCGGCGTCCGGGCTTGTGCAGGATGCGGAGGGCCGCCCCATCGAAGGCGCGATTCTGACCGTTACGCTGAACGGGGCGACCATCGCTCGCGATGTGACCGACAGCGCCGGGATGTTTTTCCTCCCGAGCCTCTACCCGGAGAGCTTCATCGTTACGGCGGAAGCGGCCGGATTCGCCGCCCAAACCCTCGGCGTGACGATCGAGCCTCTGATTACGGCGAGTCTTGTCTTTACGCTTGTTCCGCTCGCCGGTTCCGTGAGCGGGCACGTCACCGATCCGTCCGGGCAGCCGCTTCCGAGCGCCACCGTACGGGTGCTGCTGAATCTGCTGGCCTCTTCGACGCAATTGACCCAGGCGCTGACCGACGAGAAGGGGTTCTACACGATCGAAGGCCTGCCTCCCGGTACGTATGTCCTGGTCGTCTCGCTGCTGCACTTCCAGAACGCGATCGGAACCGCAGCGATTCTCGGCGGCCGGGAGGCGATCGAATCGTTCCGGCTCTCTCCCAGCCCCGGCTACATCGAAGGGAGAGTTCTCGACGATCAAGGCCTGCCTATCGACAATGTCTCCGTGTCCATCGAGGTGACGAGCTCGACAGGAGCCGTCGTCTCCGCGGTGTTCGCGGGCATCGACGGCTCTTATCGAAGCGGAGAGCTGGCTCCCGGCTTCTACGGTCTCTTCGCCTTCGCATCGGGCTACCGATCCGATCTGGCAACCCGGGAGGTCGTTGCGGACGAGACGACGAATGCGAATATGGTGCTTGTTCCGCTTCCGGGCGCGGTTCAAGGGACGGTAAGCGACGTCCGGACCGGTGCGCCGATCGTCGGGGCGACGGTCAAGGCGGTAAGCCAGAATGGTGTCGCATTGGATGTCGTGATCTCGGACAATGCGGGCTTCTACCGATTGGGCGGACTCCGGCCCGGAGGGTACTCCATTATTGCCGCGGCGCCGACGTACGAATATTCGATCATCGGGGCGGTCGTTATGGCCGATACGGTTACCCAGACCGATTTTCCACTGAGCCAGTTGACCGGGAGCATCGCGGGAGCGGTGGAGCCGGCGATCGGCAGCGTACTGATTCAGCTCTTGACCCTTCGCAACGTGCTGATCGACAATACGTACACCGATGCGGCGGGAGCCTTCTCCTTCACGACTCTGAGAGCCGAATCGTACGTGCTGACGGCCAACGCGACCCATTACTCCTCCGACCCGGTCGGCGTCCGGATCGCACCGGGGCAGACGACGGAAGCGATCATCCGTCTTCGCGCGAATCCGGGCATGATAGCCGGCAGGCTGGCCGACGACCAGGACCAACCGATCTCGAACGGAACCGTACTCGTGCTGGATGAGAACGAGACGGTTCGGGGCACCGGCCATCCGGACCAGTTCGGTCGCTACTCCGTCGGCAACTTGCCTGCCGGCACTCTGAGCATCAGCGTGTCCGCTGCGGGCTTCTCGAATGCGATCGGGGCGGTCCAGCTCCCTCCGGGCGGGAACCTGTCGGGAATCAACTTCACGCTGATCGCGAACTCCGGCGGCATCAGCGGCCTTGTGACGGATGAGACCTCCGGCCTGCCGATTGCCGGGGCCGAGGTGTCCGTCCGCTTGCTCGGAGCCTCCGGGCTGACGGTCGCGGCAACGACGACAAGCGCGTTCGGGGACTTCCTCGTCTTGGATCTCCGTCCCGCCACGTACACGGTGATCTTCTTCGCGGAAGGCTATGCGGCAGGCGGCATCGGGGCTATCGTTCAGAGCGACGTCGTGACGAGCGCGTCGACCGCTTTAACGCGTCTTACGGGCTCGATTGCCGGCACGGTGACGGCCCCCGGCGGGCTGCCGGTCTCGTCGAACGGCATCTCGATCAAGCTGTTCACGGTGACGAGCGCCCTCGTCACGAGTCTGTTCGCGGATACGAGCGGCAGCTTCGAGATTACGAATTTATACCCGGATGCCTACGTCATCAGCGTCACCGTGCCCGGCTTCATCACCGACAATCAAACCGTGTACTTGACCGCCGGCAGAACGACCGTTGTCTCCTTCGCCTTGGTTCCGGAGAAGATCCTCATCACGGGCAACGTGGTCGATGCGGCCAATCAGTCGCCGATTGCCGGAGCGCTCGTCAGCTTGCTCGGCCGTACCGGCTTCGGAATTCTGACGACCTACACGGACCCTAACGGCGACTTCGGCTTCCGCTCCACGCCGGTCGGGCGACTGACGCTGTCCGTCTCGGCCGTCGGATTCGGATCGGCGAATGCGGCGATCAACGCGCTTCCGGGAGAATCCATCGGGCTGCGGTTCGTCTTGGACTCGCTGACGGGAGATGTCTACGGCTTCGTGACCTCGCTTGACGACGGGACTGCGCTCGCCGGCGCCGAGATTCGTCTGTTCGACCGCAATCAGGTGCTGCTGACTACGGTGCTTACGGACAATAGCGGACAGTACAGCTTCGACCAGTTGTCCCGGGGAGATTATCTGGTGATCGCGTCTACTCCCGGCTTCGCCGCGAGCCAGGGGGGATTCACGATCGTCCCCGGCCAAGCGACCAAAATCAGCTTCGCCCTGCAGCCATTGCCGGCCAGGGTGTTCGGCCTGATTACCGACCAGAGCGGCGGCCATCCCATCCGCGGGGCCGTCGTGGTTCTGAGGCCGTACAATAACTTCGCCGCGCCGCTGAGCCTGACCTCGACGGACAGCTCGGGCTTCTACTCGATTCGCGATCTGCCGGCCGGCAATTACGTCATGAACGTTGCGGCGGCCTTCTTCGAAGCGAAGCAGACTTCCCTGTACGCAGGAAGGGGAGAGCGCGTGGAGGCGAACCTTGCGCTGCGGGCGGTGCCGGGCTTCATCGAAGGAACCGTCACGGAGGACAATACGGGCAGCCCTGTCCCGGATGCTCTCGTCACCGTTATCGACGACAATGGCGTCATTATTGGCCAGTCGGTCACCGACACCGCCGGCCATTATCTGGCGGGGACCGGTACGGAAGGCAGCGTGCGGATCGTCGCGGTCGCCGAAGGGCTGCAGTTCGGCGAGGCGGATTCCGTGCTGACTCTGGGCCAGGGGGCCAGGCTGGACGTCGGGGTCGCTCCCCAGCCCGTCGTCGTCAGCGGCATTACCCGCAATGCGGCGACCGGCGCTCCGATCTCCGGCGTTGTGCTGTCCGCTCTCACCCTGCAGCACGTCGTCATCGAATCGATCGCCAGCGATGGCGAAGGCCGGTTCTCGTTCAAGTCGCTGGCCCCCGGCACCTACATTTTCTCGGCGGTTGCCCAGACTTACGCTTCAACCGCCCAGCGCGCAACCGTCACGGGCAGCGGTGCCTTGAATCTGGTCTTCAACTTGCAGGTCGAGTTCGGGACGTTGACCGGCACGGTCCGCGATGCGGAGGGGCAGCCGCTGGAGCCGGCGTTGGCGGAGATCTTCCTGACCCGGATGGAAGAGAGGATGGCGAAGATCAGCGCCGCGCGGCGCAGGGCTCCGATGCCGCCGATGGACGATATCTTCATGCGTTCCATGATCAGCAACGCAAGCGGTCGTTACACCGTCTCCAACCTGCCCCCCGGCATTCTCCGCGCTCTGTTTTCTTTTCCAGGGAAACGTTCGGCGCTGCGAGACCCGGTCATTATCGCGGATCAGGTCACCGTGCTGGATGTTATTCTCGAGGATGAGGATGAGGAGTAGATGAGCAGGCGAAGAGCCCTTCCCCGTGTGGAAAAGGGCTCTTCGAGCGCAGCGGGGACTATCGATGTTGGAGGTACGTATTGGCCTTGCTCAAGCTGCGAATCGCAAGGAGTTCGTCGTCGGTGAGTGCCGGAGTCTCGGCCGCCGCCAGATTCTGAAGCAACTGTTCGCGCGAGCTCGCTCCGGGAACGATCGCCGCTACCGTCGGGTGGGCCAGCGAATAACGCAGGGCAAGCTGCGTCAGGGTCCGTCCGCCGCCCGCGTCCGCATTCTCGGCGAGCCTCGTCAGCCCTTCGCGGAGCGTCTCGAGTTCGCTTAAGTCGTAATCCGTCACGCCCTTGGCCGGCTGACGCCCCGCCGCCAACGCCCCGCTCGCCAGCGGACCTCTCGCGATCACGCTGATGCTGCGCTCCTGAAGCAAGGGGAGGACGCTCTCCTCCGCCCGGCGGTCCACGATGCTGTAGGGGTTCATGACGCTGACGATGGAGGAGCGGGAGGCATACTCCCGTATGACGTTAGGGCGAATCGAAGAAATTCCGTATTCCCGAATGACGCCTTCGCGCTTCAGTTGCTCGAACGCCTCGATCGTCTCCCCGATCGGATCGTCAATCGTTCCGCCATGAAGCTGGTACAGGTCGATGTAGTCCGTCCCGAGACGGCGCAAGCTATCCTTGACCGCCGACAGGATGTATGCCTTGGACGGGTCCCATGTCCATCCGTCCTGCCCGGGAATCCGGCGATTGCCGACCTTCGTGGCAAGGACGACCTCGCTGCGCCGCCCCTTGATCGCCTGACCGACAATCTCTTCGTTCCGTCCGTCGTCGTACAGGTCCGCCGTATCCAGCAGGGTGACGCCTCGCTCCAACGCTTCGTGCAGGATCGCCGCGGCCTTGCCCGCCTCCGTTCCCAGAGACATGCACCCGAGCCCGATCTCGCCGACGAACAGCTCCGACTTCCCCAGCCGATTCTTCTTCATTCCGTCTCGTCCTCCTCGTCCCTGCCTGCGCGGGGCTATTCTCCCCAATATAGCACGGGCGGTTCGCGGGGGACAAATTCGTTGGAGGCTGGATGATGGATAGAGGTTGGATGAATGTTGGACGGCAACGGTCAGGATGATAACGCTCTTCGGTCGCTTTTCGTTTGGCGCTCATTTGTGTTATAATAATCTTCGCTGCGCGCTCGTAGCTCAGCAGGATAGCGGATAGAGCATGAACGCAATCGTTCAGACTCCCACTCAGTGATCTTTACTATTTTTGGCTCCGTAGCTCAACGGATAGAGCAACCCTCTCCTAAAGGGTAGATGTCAGTTCGATTCTGGCCGGGGCCGCCATTCTCATAATAGTTCAGAATCGTGCAGCGGCGCGGTTCTTTTTAATTTGTAGATAAGCGGAACGAATGAATCTATATAAGCTGAACGAATGAAGCTAACCCGGTAAGTTAAAACCGCGTATCGTTGCGGACCGGAAGCTCTTGACCTGCTGTCCGGGGCGAGCGAATAAGCAAGCAATTCCGACTGTATTTCGTGACCTGCGTCATCTCCACATTGCGCGGGGCATCGAAACTGGGGAGTGTCCGTTACGTGCCCTAGTTCAGCTTATATCAATATGTGGGAGCGAGGCAATTATGGCGGGTAATTGCCCGCCGGGAATTAATCTACTGCGGCTGTCCACTCCAATGTGATATCATTAAGGCACAATGGGGGAGGTTAGACGCATGGACGAAGCACTTAAACAGATCCTGCAACAACTCGCTGAGATGCGCGGTGATATTAACAAGATCGCGCAGGGGCAAGAGCAGCTAGAGCGCAAAGTCGACGCTGGCTTCGACCGAATCGACAGCAAGGTCGAATGGGCGGCGGCTGAACTTAAATCTGATTCCGAGGCATCGCGTAAGACATTTAGTCTGTATGCTCCGGAGGAAGAAGTCCGCCGAGAGCTTGACTCGTTGAAGATACGCATCTTCGATATCGAGCGGCAGTTATCGAACCGGAATTAATTCCGATTGGCGGTATTAATATAGACTTTGAACAGCTAATACGGCTGAAAGGATGACGAAAACTTGCTCGGACATAAAGACCCCAGAATTCTGACGAAGTAAATACGGTAAAGAGAAGAGGCAGAGTTTGAGGGTGCTTTAAAGAGGATGTCGACATCATGTAACAAACCATATGCGCTTCGAGTTCTGACGTCTCCCCTGGTCCATCCGAAGGGGATTGGCAGAGAAGTGGGGGGCGGCGCACATATCATAAATCAAACTAAAGAGAACAATTCATATGACCTTCAATATGTATCATTATTATGATAAAAACATAGGGCCATTTAAAAACTTGCCCAAACTCTCAATTGAAGCTGCTGAGGAAGTATCCAATCAAATTAAAGCAGATGGGAAGACGTTTGCAAGTCAGCGTTCCAATGATTACATGGATGTCAGGAGAGAGTTGGAATCTAAAGTTCGCACCCTCATCATACATTTCCCCTTTACATGACAGTAGAAGCCTGTGAATGGATCTCATCGTGGTACAAGAATCCAGGGGTGATCGTAATCCCATGTGAAGAGTTCCGTCCAGCATCAGTTAGTTTCACATATGGGGATCTATTCTCCACCATGCGATTTGGTGACGGCAAACCCTATCGGAAGCAGGTCTGCACCAAGAGGGAAATCAAAGATGCAATCAGTCAATTGGGGCTGCCTCAGGATTGGAATGGCGATGGACAACAGGGTCCGGAAATATATATAGAAGTTCAAAGTATGGGATGAAGTAGCCATAGAACGTGTCCAGGTTGAGCGAATAAGCGAGCAATTCCGACTATATTTCGTGACCTGCGTCATCTCCACATTGCGCGGGGCATCAAAACAGGGGAGTCCGTTAAGTTCCCTAGAGCGTGTTTTCAAACTATTAAATGCTCCTATAACTTGGTAAACTATTCGTATGAGAAGACGATACGAGATACGTGATGATCAATGGGAAAAAGTGAAAGAGCTCCTGCCGCCAGAACGAAAGCCACAGGGCGGACGCCCGGCAATTGACAACCGAAAGATGCTCAACGCCATGCTCTGGGTGATTCGCTCCGGAGCGCCGTGGCGTGACTTGCCGGAATACTATGGTTCCTGGAACAGCGTCTACACTCGCTTCCGCCGGTGGGAAAAAGCGGGCGTTTTCGATCAGATGTTGGAAGTCCTGTCCGCCGAACCCGATTCCGAAAGCGTCATGATCGATGCCTCCCTTGTCCGTGTTCACCAGCATGGAGCCGGGGCAAAAGGGGGCAGCAATTCCAAGCCATCGGACGATCGCGAGGAGGTATCACCACCAAGATCCACGCGGTTGTAGACGCTCTGGGCAATCCGCTGCGGTTTGAAGTGACGGCCGGCAACCTGAACGATTGTGTGGCGGGCTATGAGATCTTGAATTCGCTTGAGCTGGAGGGTAAGAATGTCTTGGCCGACCGCGGCTACGACACGGACAAAATTCTTGACCTGTTAGCCGACAAGCGGGCGAATGCCGTCATCCCTAGCCGCAAGCATCGGATCGTTCAACGGAAAACTGACTGGTGGCTGTTTAAAGAGCGCCACTTGGTTGAATGCCTCTTCAACAAGCTCAAACACAACAGGCGACTGGCGACTCGGTACGATAAATTATCCTGTACCTTTGTTGCTTTCTTAAAGCTGGCTTCTTCCATCATTTGGTTGAATTAACGGTTTGAAAACACGCCCTAGTGCAGCTTATCTAAGAAAATATAAGGAAAACCACACGACCGTCCCATTGCCCCCCAACAGCTACTTCCCGTAAAAATCCGCATCCGATCTCATGTTGCTATTCGCCAACAAGCCCGTTATTTTCGCCATCGTCATCATAGGGGGACCCTCTCTACAATAAAAGTCGAGAAGATACCCAAACAAGGAAGTGATCTTGTGGCTGCACAAATGATGAATGCTCTGGCGGTAACGAGTCTTGGGAAGAAGGCGGAGCTGATCTCCTTGCCGAAGCCGACGGCGGACAACGATTCCATCGTCATCAAGACCGCGTACTCGGGCGTCAGCATCGGTACCGAGATGTGGATCGCAGAGGGGAGACGGGACGATTACGGCCCGGTTCCCTTCGTGAACGGCTATCAGGCGACAGGTACGGTCGTGGAGATCGGCCCCGGGGCGGAAGGCGCGGTTCAGCTAGGAGACCCGGTTGCCGTCTTCTGCTCCGGCGCCCACTCGGAATATGTCAAAGCAAGCATCGGTCTCGCCCATAAGCTGTCCGATCCGGCTTCCATGCAGGCTTGCTCCATGTTCGTACAGCCGAGCGTGGCCGCGAATGCCTGGAATTTGGCGGGGCTAAACACCGGCGACGTCGCCTATGTTGTCGGGCAAGGACTCGTCGGACAATGCGCCGCAATGATTGCCAAGCTGCGGGGCGCTTATGTGATCGCCTCGGATGTCTCCGGGGATCGACTGGAACGTTCCCGGTCCGTATGCGCCGATTGGGTGATCGATGCTTCCGGAGAACGCGCATTGGACGCGATTCTGGAGCGATTCCCCGGCGGTGTCGATATTGTGGCCGAGTCGACCGGATTCGGGGCGTTGCTCGACGATGCGATGGCCGCCTGCAGGGGGAAGGGGACCTTCGTCTTCCTCGGCTGGTATCCGGATCGGGCCAGCTTCCACTTCCAGACGCCCCATGGCAAGCAATTAAACGCCGTCTTCCCCTGTTTTATTGGAGAGCGGCCGGTCAGGGAGAGCGTCATTCGCTGGATTGAGGAGGGGAAGCTGGAGATGAGGGCCCTCATCTCGCACGAGCTTCATTGGAGCGAAGCGGAGGCGGTCTATAATCAACTGTTTACCCCGACACGGAATTCGTACAACGGAATTACGATCAAGTGGGCGTAAGGACGCGAAGGAGAACATAAGCCAATGACTGTATTGATCACCGGCACCAGCGGGTTTATTGGGCAAGAGCTGGCCCGCCGATTGCATGAGGAGCGAGACATCGTCTGCTTATCCCGGGGAGCGGCGCCAACGGCGAAGGCACCCTTCGTGAGGGGCTCCTTCGACCGGTTCGAGGATTTGCGGGGACTGGATCAGTACGACATCACCGCCGTTGTCCATCTGGCCGCGGTCACGGGCGGATGCAGCGAGGAAGACGGGCTTGCCGTCAACGTGCTTGGCACAAGGCGTTTGTACCGGTACTTGCTTGATAGGGGATGCAGAAAATTTATTACAGCCAGCTCGATTGCAGTGGTTGGAGGGTTATCCCGTCATTTCGTACCGAACGTATTGCCGATCCCGGACGAACACCCGTGCCTTGCCGTGGATGCGTATGGGTTCAGCAAGGCGGCTGTCGAAGACTTGACCCGATATTTCTACCGTTCGCATGAGGATGCGGACTTCGTCAACCTGCGGTTCGGTGCCGTCGTAGACGATTCATGGACCCTCCCCGCGGCGGAGGCGCCGATGTCCATTCCGTTCGTTCAGCTTGCCCATGTCTATGTATCCGACATCCTCGACGCCCTGCAATGCGTCTTGGCATCGCCGCCGAAGGCGGGTGTCCGCACCTGCAATGTCGTCGGCCCGGAAGCCAGTTGCCGCGCGTCAACGCTTGATGCGCTGCACGGGGCGCTCGGAGACCGCAGCGAGGCTTACGATCTGTCGTATTACGACAACCCCGAGCATGGGCGCAAGCCGATTTATTCCATGGAACGGATGAAGCGTGAATTCGGGTTCGAGCCGAGCAGACGGTTTGGATAAGAAGGCAAGGAGCCAGGGAACCGGGAGCATCCTGCTTCGGTTCCTTCCTTGCCTCTAGAGTTCATCCCGGTAGACCTGCGGAGATGCTCCCTTCAACTTGCGGAACGCCGAGAAGAACGTTTTGTAATCCGCGTATCCTACCTCCAGCGCAATCTCGCCCAGCGCTTTGTCCGTCTCCCGGATCAGCCTGCACGCTTCCTCGATCCGCACCTGTTGCCCATACTGATAGACCGTTATTCCTGTCGTCTCTTTGAATAACCGGGCGAAGTAGTTTTTGCTGAAGAAGGATTTCCGTGCGAGCTCCGCGATGTCGATCGTCTGGGCGTAGTTCGCCTGCAGATGCCGGATCGCGGCTTCAACCATCGCCACGCTGCGCTGACGGACGGGGTCCCCCTCCCCCTGCTGGTGAAGCGTACGCATCAGGAGGACGATCAACCGAATCAGATGCGAGCGAAGGATGGCCTGGTGCCCCGGCAGAGCCTGATGGTATTCTTGCATCATATCGCCAAGGAGAGTATCCATCTCATGCCGGTTCCGGATGGAGAGCCGTACTCCCTCCGGCAGCGAATCCTGCTCCCATATTCCCTCGAACAGGAATGAGAAGGACAAGCTGGAGAAGTCGTCGAACGGCAGCAGTCTATCGTCAAGGAACCCCGGCTTAAAGAGCAAATTATAGGTAATCAATTCCTCATCGGTCTCACCGCGGTAGAAGGAATGCTTCGTTCCGTCATTAATAATGTACACATCGCCGCGGCCTGTCCGATATTCCGTATCGCCAACCTGATGGAATCCGGAGCCGGCATGCACATAACAGATCTCAAGAAAGTCGTGAGAATGGTACAACCTGCAGTTCCGCTCCGCTTCCGCATACCGAACGATACTGAACAGCTCATCCTTACGGAAAAAAGCATCCCCATGCAGCACTCTGTCCATTTTTGCGCACCCCCGGCATTCTCATAAGAGCATCCTCACTCTCCGATCTTATCAGAACGGCAAGGAGGAGGATAGAGATGCCGGCGCACAAACGCGCCCTGCCTGCAATCAGGCAAAGCGCGCTTCATGGATTCGCTTAAACCGCACATTCGAGAGAGAACGGCCTACGCATAGACGCGAACTTCGATGATCTCCGCGTAGTCGCTGCCGTTGCTGGAGTCGGCGACGACGCGCAGGCGATCTGCGGCGACAGCGGCATCCAGCGTGTGAACGTGCTTGCGTTTATGGTTGTCGCGGTTCTCGGCGATGGTCGTCCAGTTGCCGTCGACGCGGGCCTCGACACGGTAATCCTTGATAAGCGTCGGCATGGCTTCGAGCGGGGTGATGTGGTGGTGCAGGTTGATCAGGTCCACGTTCACATCGTCATTGAAGACGAGATGGACCTGACGGAACGCAACGGGCATCTCCCATGCCAGCTCCAGCCATTCGGGACGGCCGGGGATCATCCGGTCGGACGACCACAGGTGCGGACCGCCATAGGGGCGGAGATAGCCGTCCGTTGCTTTGTCCGCAGCGAAGGCGCTCGTCGGAGTCGACAGGCGAATGCACGGCGCCTGGCCATCCAGCTTCCGCCGCGACCATTGCACGACCGGCTGGTCGGGCTGGTGCTCCTCGAGGTCCGGGGACACATGCGGCTTGTCGCCCTTCCAATAGGCGAGCATGCCTGTCGTCGGCCGATCGTCCATATGCAGCGCCAATGAGTCGTTCGCCTTGACGATCAGGAACGCGTTCTGCGCCGACTCCGGCCGCCAGACCAGATCGAGCTTCACCCACTGCAATCCGCCTGCCGCCACGGGAACGGAGACCTCCGTTATCTTCGACTTCGGCACATAATTCTCCGGACGCCCGGTATCCCACAGCTCGACGGTCAGCGTCGCCATCGCACTTGCATCGACCAGCACCTCAATGCCGTCCAAGACCGGATCAACCGGCATGCTGATGCCGATGTCGGTCTCGAGCGCCATGGCGCCCGCCGAGCGCTCGACCGCGAAGCGGCTGCGCTCGCTGGAGGCGGCGACCGCCGCCAGCCGCGCCAGATCGTCCTTGTCATCGCTGCGCAAGCCGATGATCGAAGCGTCCTGGCGGAGCATCGTCTGCTGCAGCTCCCGCAGATGGTTCGCGTGCAGCTCGCGCGGCGTTACGCCCTTGGCGGAGCATAGAGCGGCTCCGGTGCCGGCCGCCTCGCCAATGACGGCGCAGGTCGCCATCACCCGCGTTGTGCCGAAGGCCACATGGGACGCGCTAATGTCGCGGCCGGCCATCAGCAGGTTGTTCACATTCGCCGAATACAGCGAGCGGAACGGAATGTGGTAATTGCCGTCCATGAACAGATGCTTCGAGCCCGATTCGGAAGCGTACACGCCTTGCGGCGGGTGCAGGTCGATCGACCAGCCGCCGAACGCGACGCGGTCCTCGAATTCCCGCTGCGCCAGAATATCGTTCTGGTTCAGCACATAGTCGCCGACGAAGCGCCGATATTCGCGTTTGCCGGGAACCGAGCCGACCCATTCCAGCGTCATGTTCTCGGCATCGAACTTGCCCGAGTTTTTAATATAATCCCAGATGCCGTAGATGACGGACCACAGTTCGTCGCGAATGCGTTCGTTGTCATGAACGATATCGTGCTCGCCGCCCCACTCGATCCACCAATAAGCGCAGCCGTTGTCTCCGCTGCGGATAATGCGCCGCTCGGGAATTGTGGTCTTCATCACGTCGATGGCCGTGCTCGGCGGCGTGAACTTCACGGGATGGCCAACATCCTTCGTGTAGAACAGCAGCGTGCTGCCAAGTGTGATGTCGTCGGCGACGAGCGGCGCCCAATCTTCGTTGAACTCTTCCCGCGCCTCGCGGCCCAGCCGATACTTCGCACCGGCGAGGAAGCCGACCAGGCCGTCTCCCGTGCAGTCCAGGTAGACCTGGCTCTCGAAGCGAATGCGTCGTTCCGAGCCCATCATCCAGCCTGTCACCGAACGGATCGTCCGCTCGTCCTCCTCTCTGTCCGCCTCAACCTCGTGCACATCGGTATTCAAGAACAACTGAATGTTCGGCTCGGCCCGAACCGCCTCGTGGACGACCATATCCCAGAAGTATGGATTGCCATCCTTGTTGCGATACTGATTCTCGACGAACAATTCGCCCATGATGCCCGTCTCGCGCGCATACCGGTGCGTGCCGTGCCCTGTGGCGCCGCACACCCACACGCGCACTTCGCTGCTCGAGTTGCCGCCGAGCACCGAACGATTATTGACAAGCGCTACCGTCTGCCCAAGACGCGCAGCCGCGATTGCCGCGCACACTCCCGACAACCCGCCGCCGACAACGGTTACCTGGGAACTCACCGTTTCGCTTCGCATTATCTTTTCCTCCCTGGATGAGTTAACATGGATACTGTTTCATAATAATCCAACCGGAATATGAATAAAATGCACATAATTTCGACTTGTATATACTTTATTTCATCATCCCTTGATACGCCCAATCTCGCCGCCCCCGCCGCATCCGATGCTGTGTCGGGCAGATAGACAACGCTTGCGGATACGTCCGCTATTCGTCTACTATTAGGGGACAAATTCCGCCCGTCCTTCCTGTTCTTCCTGTCTGCCTTGTCAACTTCCACACGCTGCCTTCCGGAAAGGGGCTGTCCGATGCCGAAGAGTTGGTTCGTCTCCCTGCGCGGCAAAATTATCGTCTCGCTTATCCTGTTCATCATCGTGCCTGTAGTCGTCATTGTGTACCGGTTCTACTCTTCCACGCAAAGCATATTGGAGAACCAGTTGTATCAGTCCAATCAGACCGCGGTTGAACGCAAGGCGGCCTCGATGAACGATCTGCTTGCCAGTGTGCTCAGAGGATCGAACTGGATCGTGAACGACATTGAGATCTCGAAGTTCCTGCGCGACAACACGAATTGGACGGAAGAATACGAGTCCTATTACAACTACACTCTATTGTTGAATAAGCTGGACAATATCAGCCAGATTCTACCCGGCGGCAGCGCGTATGTGGCACTATACGACTTCCGAGGCTATACCCATTCCACGTGGGCGCATACGACCAAGACCGATTACGCGACTCTTCGGCAGGAACAATGGTTCGACCGGACGATTCAGCTTCAAGGCTTGCCCAACTGGATGGTCCCCGTCCGCCTGCCCGAGGCTGCGGACGAACCGCTTCTGGTGATGACCCGCCTGCTCAACGGCTATCGACAGAACGGCGACGGCACCATGTGGATCGGCCTTCCCGTCGGCACCTTCTTCTACAGCGATGCGGAGTTGGAGGAGCAGGCCTCTCAGGGGATCTATATGATGCTGGCAGACGGCAACGGGAAGCCCCTGCTGGGCGATGCCGGGATGCTGCAGCACGGCGATGCCGCGCTTGCCGACAGCCGAGTCGACGCGCGCGGCAACGTGCACGCCGCGATCGGCGGCGAGCCCTACATGGTCAACTCGGTTACTCTGCCGGTCACAGGCTGGTCGCTTGTCCAATTCGTCGATCAACGCGAGTTCGCTTCCCAGCTAAGCCGGGAGCGCAATAAGTCGACGTTGTGGGTTCTGTTCTGGTTCTCGCTCTTCGCCGTTGCCTTCATTGGCCTGACCTTCCAGTTCACGAGACCGATCAAGCGATTGGTCAAGTCGATGAATCTGGTCGGCAAGGGCGAGCTGCAGACGGAAGTAACGATTCGCGGCAGAGACGAGATGGCGATGCTCGGACGCAACTTCAACAAGATGACCAAGCGGCTGCAGGAGCTCGTCACCCATCTGTCGGAGGAACAGATGCATAAACAGAAGGCGCAATTCCAGGCATTGCAGGCTCAGATCAATCCGCACTTCTTGCTCAATACGATGAACTCGATTAAGTGGATGGCCATCCTCTCCGGCGCGAAGCATGTGAGCGATATGCTGACCAAGCTTGGCAAGCTGCTCAACTATACGATGCGCCAGCAAGAGGAGATCGTGACGCTGCGCGATGAATTGAATTACTTGCAAGTGTATATGGCGTTGCAGGAGATTCGTTATCACGACCGCATCTCTATTGCGATCAACGTTCCGGACGACCTGATGGATGCCGAGATCGTCAAGTTCACGCTGCAGCCGATTATCGAGAATAGCATCATCCACGGCAAGCAATTCCCGTTGCGAATTGCGGTCGATGCAAGAAGAGACAAGAACGGGATGCTGCATATTGACGTTCAAGACGACGGCGAAGGGATGAGCGAGGAGACGATTCGTTTCGTCAGCGAGCAGATGAATCAACCGCATGCCAAGTTCAGCGGCATTGGAATGCGGAACGTGAATGACCGGATTCAGCTCACGTTCGGCGCCTCCAGCGGTATCCGCATTCGCAGCACGGAAGGCCAAGGCACCCTTGTGACTGTGATAATCCCCTATCGAAGGAAGGTGGCTCCGGATGATCCGGTTGCTGATCGTTGATGATGAGATTCTGGTTCGCATCGGCCTCAAGACGATCCTGCCGATGAGCGGCGACGAATTCGAGGTTGTCGGAGAAGTGGCGAGCGGTCTCGAAGCGCTTGCTATTCTGGAGCAGACGCAAGTCGACATTGTGCTCACCGACATCCGGATGCCCGACATGGACGGTCTTGAGCTTCTGGAGCAGATCAATCGCCGCTGGCCGGACACGAAGACCTTCATCTTGTCCAACCACAGCGACTTCGCATACGTACAACGGGCACTGCGGCTCGGAGCCGTGGAATACATCGTGAAGCTGGAGATCGAGACGGACGAGCTGCTTCGCAAGCTGCGTCAAGTACGGGACCAGTTGCTGAGCGATCGGCAGAAGCGGCATGAGGCGACGGAGTTGGCGACGAAGGCTGTCCGCTACGGCAGCGAGGTCAAGGAGAAGCGGCTGCGCGAGCTGCTGCTCCGTCCGGCGACGAAGCGGGAGACGGAGGAATGGCAGACCGAGTTCGGCATCGCGCCGTTCCGGTCAGGCATCACTGTTGCGCTGGCGCAGATCAGGGACTACGAGCGGCTGCTGGCCCGCAATCGGTTCCAGAGCGAACGATTGCTTCAATTTACCGTCAGCAACGTCTTGTCGGAGCTGCTGAAGAAGTATGGCGGCAGCGAGATGACCGCGTTGGATGACGGACGATTCGCCTTCGTGAGCGAACGGCCGAATATCGCTGCCATGCTTGAAGAGATGCGGCATGCGGTAGGCACCTTCCTGCAACTGTCGCTCATCTTCGGCGTCTCGCGGCCGCAGCACAGTGTATATACGTTGCATGGGGCATACGAGGAAGCGCGAACGGCTCTCCACCATCTTTTCTATGCGGAAGAGACTGAACATTGGGCGGCAAGGTCCGACATGCCGGCGTACGAAGACATGCCGTCCGAGCCATGGGAGGAAGAGCAGTGGGAACGGCTTATTGAAGCCTTCGACGAGCCGGGCATGCGGTCGCTCTTGACAGAGTGGACGGACGAGCTGTCGACGAGACGCCATCTGCGTCCCTCCGAGGTGCGGCGGATCTGGCTCCGCCTGACCGATCTGTTCGCTCGTTCGCTCAAGGCCGAAGGCGCCGACATCTATGCCGTAACGCTGCATGACGGACGATATCCGCATAATGTCATCCGTCAGGCCGAGACTCTTGCAGAGATTCGCGACTGGTTCCTGGGATGGATTCCGGTGTTCCTGGCTTATAAACGCGAACGCGGCAAGCAGAAGTGGCGCAGCGAGGTGCGGACCGTCGTCCGAGCCATCTCGGAACGGTTGCATCTTCCGCTTAAAGTATCGGATCTCGCCGCCGAAGTCGGTTTTACGGAGAACTACCTCAGCATTCTGTTCAAGAAGGAGACCGGCGAGACGATCACTGACATGTTGACCCGGATGCGGATGAAGAAGGCGCGCGAGCTGCTCAAGAATCCGGAGATCAAGATTTACGAGGTATCCGAGAAGGTGGGCTATGCGGACCCGAATCATTTCTCCAGAAGTTTCAAACAATTGGAAGGCATGTACCCGACGGAGTTCCGCAAGTCCGTGCTGGGCAAGTCTTAACTGCAAAGAATCATGCAGATTTCGCCAAGATGACGCCGTTCTCATCGCCCTCCGATTCCGCCTAAGATGGAGGTGCTGCTACCTGCGAAGGGTTGCGGATATCAATAAAAGGGGATGAATGCATGAAACGGACGACAGCAACCGCAATCGGCGCCGTTCTCGCCGCATCGATGATACTCGGCGGCTGCGGCGGATCGAACGATGGAGACGGCCAAACGGCCTCATCGGCCCCATCGGCATCGGGCGGCTCGGGCAAGGCGATCACGCTGCAATTCTGGGGCGGAGTGCCTCCGGAGAGCGGCCCGCAAGAAGCGGTGGATAACTGGAACAAGCTGCACCCGGACATTCAAGTTCAATATACGCGCTTCGTTAACGATGACGCGGGCAATCTGAAGCTGGAGACGGCGCTGCTGTCGAACCAGGACGCTCCCGATGTCTTCATGTCCTACAGCGACTTTAACGTGACCAAACGAGTCGAGGCCGGCATGATCGAGCCGCTTGACGACCTGATTGCCCAAGTCGGCTTCGACGTGGACGGCATCATCGGGGTCGATAACATCAAGAAGTTCCCGGACGGCCACTACTATTACCTTCCGGCCAATCGGAACATCGGCGCCACGTTAATCAACAAGACGGCTCTCGAGGCTGCAGGGGAGCAGGTGCCGGAAGCGTGGACATGGGATCAATTCGCCGCGCTGGCGAAGAAGCTGACGACGGGCGATATGAAGGGGACGGCGATGGATGCCGCGCTGAACAACTACGGCGAGCACCTTCTCGCGGAAGAGAAGCCGCTGGATTCCTATATCAAAGACGACGGCACGTCCAACTTCGATAGTCCCGCATTGAAGCAAGGGCTCGAATTGCAGAAGGATTTGGAATCCTCCGGCGCACAGTTGTCGCGGGCCGAAGCGGTGGCGAACAAGCTGACCAACCAGGATGCGCTGCTCACGGGCAAGGCGGCGATGGTCGTCTCCCAGATCTACATGCTCCGTTACATCAAGGATACGACGAACTATCCGCATGACTTCCAGATCGTGTTCGCGCCGGTTCCGCAGTTGACGGAAGGCGGCAATGTCAACATCGGGGGCGGCATGGGCGACTTCATGTCGATCAACAAGAACAGCCCGAACAAGGATGCCGCCATCCAATTCATGGACTGGTATCTGAAGGAAGGCAATATGGCGATGGTGCCCGGCGGCCGGATTCCGACCAACAAGCAGGCCGACCAGGCGAAGATCGCCGAGATGCTCATTGGCGACGCCGGCGATCTGATCGATCAAGCCTCGCTGCAGGCAGCGTTGTCCGGCGATTATGTATTCCCGACCTCCTACAACGTTCCCGCCCCGACGGAGCTGCACCAGGTCTACACGGAAGAGATGGAGAAGTACCTGCTCGGTGCCCAATCGATCGACGCTGCGACGGCTGCGCTCAAGAAGCGCGGCGACGAGACGATCGCCAGCGCCAAGAAATAGCTCGGATACCGCAAGCCTCCGGCGATGCCCCTGCGGGCAATGCCGGAGGCTTGCCGCATTTCTCAAGTTCCCAAGTTCTCAAGTTCTCAAGAATAATGCAGAAACCGTCAAGAAGCATCCATTCTGCCGACCGGGCCGCTCTTGTTACATTAAGGATAGAAACCGCCTCAAAGGAGACTGCCTATGAAACGATGGCGCAATTCCCGCGTTCGCGAGCAAGCGGCCGGCTATCTGTTTATCCTGCCCAATTTTGCGGGTTATGTCGTCTTTGTCCTGACTCCTATCCTGTTCAGCCTCTATCTCGTGTTCGTCGATTGGGAGTACTTGAAGGGATTCGCCGGCATTCGCTGGGTAGGGCTCGACAACTTCCGCGAACTCGGCAACGATCCGAAGTTCCTCCATTCGCTGAAGAACAACGTCGTCTTCACCGCGATCAGCGTGCCGGCCTCCATGATCATCGGCTTGCTGCTGGCCGTTCTGTTGAACAAGTACGTGTACATGCGGAATACTCTTCGAACAATTATTTTCCTCCCGTATATGGCCAGTCTTGCCGCAGTGTCCGTTATCTGGAGCATCATGTACAACGCCAGCTCGGGTCCGATCAATGCCTTCTTGAAGAGCATCGGAATCGCGCATCCGCCCGGCTGGCTGTCCAGTCCGCAATCGGCGCTGTATGCGATTATCATCATGTCCGTCTGGATGACAATCGGCTATACGATGATCATCTACCTGGCCGGCTTGCAGGGCATCTCCAAGGACCTGTACGAAGCCGCCGACATCGATGGGGCGTCCAAGCTGCGCCAGCTCCTGCAGATTACGGTTCCGATGCTGTCGCCGACGACGTTCCTCATCCTGATCACGCAGTTGATCTGGTCGTTCCAGGTATTCGCGCCTGTGGCCATCATGACTCAAGGCGGGCCGATCGATTCGACGATGGTGCTCTCGTATCACATCTATCTGGAAGCCTTCCGCTTCTACAAGATGGGCTATGCTGCAGCCATGTCCTGGGTGCTGTTCGCCATTATCTTCGTCGTGACGATCGTTCAGTGGCAGGGACAGAGACGTTGGCAAAATCACTTCTAAGCAGGAGGAATCCGATCATGCAACCAGCCGCAGAGGCCATTCCGACGACCCGGATTCCGGTTCGCAAGCAACCCGGACTTCGGATCGCAGTCAAGATCGCCGTTACTGTCATTCTCGCGGCTTTCGCCGTCCTGATGATGATCCCGTTCCTGTGGATGCTGTCGACCTCGTTCAAGATCAATGCCGAGGTGTTCAGGTATCCCATCGAATGGATTCCCAAGACGTGGCATTGGGACAATTACAAGAAGGTGTGGACGGGCCCGAACGCCTTCGGCATCTACTACTTGAACTCTATGAAAATTACAAGCATCACCGTTATCGGCAATCTGCTGACCAGCGCGATGGCCGGGTTCGCGTTCGCCAAGCTTCGCTTCAAGGGGCGGGAGTTCCTGTTCCTGCTCTACTTGTCCACGATGATGATTCCAGGGCAGGTGCTGCTGCTGCCCCGGTTTATCCTGTTCGATCATATGAGGCTGATTAACACGCACTGGTCGTTGATTCTGCCCGGCATGTTCACCGTCTTCGGCACGTTCCTGCTGCGCCAGTTCTTCAGCACGTTGCCGAACGAGCTGCTCGAGGCGGCCCGTGTCGATGGAGCCGGCTTCTGGCGAATGTTCTGGCAGATCGCCCTGCCGCTAACGAAGCCGGCGCTGGTTACGCTCATGATCATTACCTTCAACTGGCACTGGAACGAGTACGAAGGCCCCCTTATCTTCCTTCGCAGCCGGGAACTGTTCACGATTCCGCTCGGGTTGACCACCTATGTAGAGGAGATGGGCACCAACTATGTGATGACGATGGCGGCGTCGGTATCAAGCTTTATCCCGCTGCTGATCGTCGTCGTCATCGGCCAGCGCTGGTTCGTCGAAGGGATTGCCAGTTCCGGCTTGAAGGGGTAGGGAGAAGGAGGCAAGGAGAAGGAGAAGGTGCGCTGTCTTGCGTGTTTTGTGCGGATAAACGTCGTTTTGCCCCATATGATTCGAGAGGACGGCGTTCTATGCTACCTATAGCAAGATCATTCTATTCGGGTTATCCGAAGGAGGAAGGCACAATGATTGCGCAAGGTTCGCCCTTCTCGCTCGAACAGTTCAAGAAAGACGGCTTCTGCGGTCCGGTCCAAGCGTTGACGCTGGCCGAAGCGAACAAGTATAACCAGTTGTTCTTCGAGACGCTTGGCATGTCGCCGTTCGAGCCGGGACCGACCCAAGCGAATCTGTCGGCTTGGCATCAGCGTTATCGGTGGGCGTACGATCTGGCTGCCCATCCGGCGATCGTCGATCCGATCGCGCAGATTCTCGGCGACGATGTGGTGCTGTGGGCGATGCACTTCTGGTATAAGGAGCCGGGCAACCCGAAGTTTATTCCTTGGCATCAGGATATCAACTATTGGCCAATGGAACCGGCCGTCAACGCCACCGCTTGGGTAACGCTCGGCTATTCATTGACGGAGAACGGCTGTCTGCGGCTGATCCCGGGAACGCATCTGGAGCGGGTCGAGCATGTTCGGATCGGCGACGAATCGAGCGCGTTCGAGCAGGGCATCGGCGAGGAGCGGATCGATGAATCGAAGGCGGTCGATATGGAGATGACCCCCGGGCAGGTCGTCTACTTTAATGAGGCGACGTTCCACGGCTCGAAGGCGAACCTGTCCGAGATTCCGAGAGTAGCCTTCTCCATTCGCTACACCACGCCCGAGGTGACATTCAAGATGGACGACTGGAACGGCGACAAGAGTCGTATCCGGACCTATCTGGTGCGCGGCGTCGACCGGTATCATCTGAACGACGGGATCATCGGCACGGTTCCGGCAGACTAACGAGGGCTGCCGACAGAGAAGCCTGCGATCCGGTCGGCTTCCCGTCAGCGGCCGTTCGAACGAGGAGGCTTGCGCCATGCTGCCCCTGACTGGCCGTATCACCGAAGCGATGCAGCTTCGCTATCTGCACATTCAGATGTACGACTTGCCGCACACCTGGCATATCGACGGCCGCACGATGGACAATGCCGTCGTCTGGCAGATGGATGACGGCGAGATCGTGCTGTCGGCGAACGATGCCGCGCCGATTCGCGCCGCTGTCGGCGATGTGCTGTTCCTCGCACCCGGCACGAAGTTGACGTGCCGGGCAGCCGCGGCGACGCAGCGCATCGTGAGCCTGAACTTTGAAGCTGCGTTCGCCGGCCGTTGGCCGGCGTCGCTGCGCTTCCCGCTTCGATATGCCGGCGCGACCGCGCCCCTCGCGACTGTGCTGCGCGACCTGCTGGCGAACGAAGCGGCGGAAGACTCCGCCGGCAAGCCGCTGTTGCTGCAGGCCGGGCTGCTGCGTCTCCTCGGCCTGATGGCGTCCGGCACGGCCGAAGCCCGCGAATCGCTGTCGTCCGACGGAAGCGTCGATGTCCGCGTGCGCGAGGCGATCGCGCGGATGACAAGCCGACCGGATGCGTTCCTGTCGGCGGCGGAGCTCTCCGAAGCGGCTCGAACGAGCGAGTCCCATCTGCGCAAGCTGTTCTTGCGCGAGTTCGGCATGCCGCCGCTGCAGTACGCCCACCGGCTGAAGGCAACGCTCGCCATGCGGCGGCTGGCCGGCTCGGACGAGCGCATATCGGAGATCGCCGATTCTCTCGGCTACGTCGATCCGAACTATTTTACCCGCATGTTTAAGAGGTCCGTCCACATGACGCCGCAGGAATATCGCCGCAAGCACCGCGACTGGATGTCGACCGGGCTATGATAACGGGCAATTCTCTCAGGCCTCGGCCTCAAGGCTCCAAGGCAAACCTGAGGACAACAAGGCGAACAAGCAGGGATCTGAGCCTCTCGGCGATCCCCGCTTGTTTGGCGCAGCTATTCGTGTTGGCTGTTGCTTGGTCAGTTGAAAAGTTGAAAAGTCGATTAGTCGATTAGTCGGTCAGTCGGCCGGCCACAAGGTTAACGCCGTATTGCGTCGCGATAGGAGCGTTAAAGGCGAAGATGGAGCGGTCCGTCATATAGAGGTTGCCGTTCTTGACGGCGGAGATGGAGGACCATACTTTATCGTTCTTGAGCCCATCCAGCCATTGCTGGGTCGCGTCATCGCCGTAATCCGTCATCAGGAAGAGATGATCCGGGTTGTACTCCACCAATGCCTCCAGAGCAAGCGCCGTCGAGCGGTCGGTGACCTTCTCATAGCCTTCCGGAGCCTTCAGGCCAAGGCCGGATTCGCTGCTGTAGATCGTCTGAAGCTGTTCGACGGTATACGGCCAGATCGTCTTGTCCACGGCGGAGATGAACATCACGGTCTCGTTCTTGCTCCGGAAGTCCGCAAGCTTGGCGGCCGCATCCTTGACGGCTTGCTCCGTCCGGTCGATAACGATGCTCGCTTGGTCCTCCTTCCCGAGAATCTTGGCGAACTCGTTCACGCCGAACCTCCAGTCCTGGTTAATGCTCGCGTAGTCGAGAAGGATCGTCGGCGCGATCTTGGACAAGGATTCGTATTGCTCCGCGTTGCCGGCATATCCGAGAATGAGGTCCGGCTTCAGCTCCAGGATCTTCTCCAGGTTCGGGTCGTTGGGAGCTCCGATATCGACAACGGAGTGTTCGGTCACGAACGATTCATAGGCATCCCATTGGCTCAGCAGAGCATCGGAAGAGGCGACGCCGATCGGATAGATGCCGAGCGAGTAGAGGTAATCCGGGTACATAGCGTGGAAAACCGACACGATGCGCTCGGGCTGCTTCTCGAGCACCGCTTCATTGCCTTGGGAATCGGTGTAGACGAGCGGCCATACGGCTTCCGAGGCTGCGGCATCCGATGGGGAAGAGGCTGGGGAGGCCGATTCGCTTGCTTCCGAGGCTGCGGCGCCCGGACTCTCGCTTGCGGAGTTCGCGTTGTTGTTCGCGGAATTGTCCCCGCATGCGGCCAGCAACAGAGCGGCCAGCAGCAGCGGAAGGGTGAGGCGGAATAATCTGTACATATCGTTAAGGCTCCTTCAGGGTAGGAATGACAGTTAGGCGCGCAACTAACTAAGTTTTATCCAGTGTATCAAGCTCTCTTCCGTTGGGAAATGGATTATCAAGCGAACCCGATATGGAATATTGTCCGAGAGCCGGGAGCCGCAGTCGAACACTGCGCCGCGCTAGCCTGTCGTGCCGCTTCTCTGCCGGAATTCGGACGGCGAGCAGCCGGTCTTCTTCTTGAAGGCCTTGCTGAAGTACAAATTGTCCATGTAGCCGACGCATTCGGCGATCTGCTTGATCGAGCAGTCGCACGTATGCAGGAGCTCCTTCGCCTTGAGCAGCCGGCATTCGATCATATAGCTGCTCGGGCTTAGGCCCACATGCCGTTCGAACGAGGCCGCCAGCTTGCGCCGGTCCATCTTGAAGTGCTCGGCGATCTGCGCGATCGACAGCGGCTCCGCGTGCTTCTGGCGGATGAACTCCATGACCTGCTCGATCAAGATCACCTCGGTATTCGGCAGCCGCCGCTCTGCGGATTCGATGAATTCCCCTAGCAGATTGGTGAACAGCAGCTTGCCCCGGAAGTGCGCCGCGGCGCCTGGAGCCGACTGCAATTCGAACAACTGATGAATCAGGTCCGGAATCTTCGCATTCTCGTTCATCGCGATCGGGAAGTGGCGGTGAGCCAGCGGGTAATCTTCCCCCTCATGGGGCGGAACCCAATAATGAACAACCGCGAACCGCCACGGCTTCGTCGGGTCGGCGCTGTCGATCTTCACCCGCATGTCGGGACCGGCGTGCACGATCGTGCCAGGCTGCATCTCGTAGGGCACCCCATCCAGCTCCAGAGAGAACTTGCCGTGGAAGGGCACCAGGAAGCCGCAGCAGAACGCATTCGTTCTGCGGTTGATGGGGGTTCTCCCGGAACGGCTGTCTTCGATGAACACGCCGGCGAACGAGACATTCGCTCGGTAGAAGCATTCGGTTATCTCGTTTATATTCGTCTCCAAGACGGATGGCCCCCTTTCTCCGCGGTCGGAATACATTAATTGATTTTGATAATCTTTATCAATTAGTATACTTCAGAATAGTAGGATCGTTCCATGGTTTTATAGGGGATCAACTGCGTAAGAACCTGTTTGAGCGTTCTTGCTTTCCCAAGAATGCTCTGCCCGATTATGAGGTTGAGACGATCAAAAGCAACAGCCCGCTTAGCACAATAGCTAAGCGGGCTGTTCGTCAATGCGGGTTTTCGACGGAATCCCTGTGCTCGGGTCTGGTAATCCCCAGCGCTTCTTTCAGGCCGTTTTGCAAGATCAAGGAGTAGTTTACTCCTGCCTGATCTCCTGCATCCCGAAGCCACTTAGGCAAGGTGCAATTTTTCGTGACAGCCTTGTTCGCAGCCGCATCCCTGTAAGGAGGCATAAAGACCTCCACGAACACAATCCGGTCGTTGATATCAAATAACTCAATGTTGTCCGGCTCCGATGGGGGGGGAGGGGGGCTCCCTGTTCCTCCAGTTCCATAACACGGACGGCCAGCAATTCCTTTGCACGAGTCAGTCCATTAATCAGTTCAACTGAACTTATTGCAGTACCCGGAAAGTCGGGAAAATACATGCTCAGATTGCTGTCGGCCTTCTCAACCACGAGCGGGTAGATATAATGGGTTGTCAATCTCCCTCACGCTCCTCACGCTCCCGCAAGGAGAGCGATAAATTTCAATCCACGCACCCGTTAGGATGCGACTTCCTACAAAGGTCATATGGCATCGGTGCTGAGTGTTTCAATCCACGCTCCCGTCATAAGAGAGCGTGGATTGAACCGTATGGGGAGGAGGGCCGAGGAACCGGGGTTACAACTCAACCCCGGATTGGCGCTCGATGCTTCTCAGTGTTCCTTTGGCAAGTACATCTCCCATACTATGTATACTGATATCAGCATATCTTGTAGGGTCTGTCCGGTGGACATATCTTCTATGACTCGTGCCATGTCCATGATGAGGTGATTCAATAAAGCCAGCTTTCTTCAGATCCCTGATAACCTCACGCACCGTTCGCTGTTTCCCCAATTGCTCCCCTCCTTCTATTCTTATTTTAATGCGTATGATTTATGCGCGTCAATCGTTAATGCGTGGATTTATGCGTATTGAAGTACGGACGACACACAGAGCGCGCCAATAAGCCCGTAACCTGAGCTTGTCGCCAAGCACCGATCACGGGCTTATCCCCAACTCCTCAAAAAAACCGAGGCAAATAAGGCCGGTTCTTCTCCAACATCTCTTCCAACAGCAGCTTCGCGACGCGAACGGAAGGCACGAGCGGGTGGGCGGCCAGCGCTTGGAGCGCGATGCCGCGGTCGCCGGTGATCGCGGCTTCGATCGTCAGGCGTTCGTACGTCTTGACGGCGGCGATCAGCCCCTTCGCGTTCTCGGGCACCTTCGTGACCGGAAGCGGGAGAGGACCTTGGCCCGTGACCACGCAGTTGACCTCGATCGCGGCGTCCTCCGGGAGGAAGTCCAGCACGCGGCCGTTCGGCACGTTCAGCGTCTGGATGTCGCGTTTGTCGTTATGAAGCGACACCATCAGGTTGACGGCCGCTTCGGAATAGTACGCGCCGCCGCGCTGCTCGAGCTGCTTCGGCTTCTCCTCCAGATTCGGGTCCTTGTACAGCTCGAACAGCTCGTCCTCGACCCGCTTCACAACCTCCGCGCGGGTGCCGCCCGCCTTCAGCGAGGATAGCTGCTCCTCGAGCATCGCGTCCGGCATGTAGAAGTACTTCAGGTAATAGGAGGGGAAGCCACCCAGCGTGCGCAGGAATTCGGGGTCCCACTCGGTGGCGGGGACATTCTTGCCCGAATACTCCTCGCGCTTGTCGAGCAGCTCCGCCAGCTTGTCGTCGCCGTCGATCTCGATGCGCGTCACCCAGTGCAGGTGATTCAGGCCGACGAACTCGGTATAAATCCGGCGGTTCTCGACCTGGTACTTGTTCATAAGCCACTTGTGCAGCCCGATCGGCGCATTGCACAGCCCGACGCTCTTCACCTTGGAGTGGCGCGAGATCGCCTCGGTCACCATGCCTGCGGGGTTCGTGAAGTTGAGCAGCCACGCGTTCGGGGCGAGCTCCTCGATGTCCTTGCAGATGTCGAGCAGCACCGGAATCGTGCGAAGCGCCTTCATCATGCCCCCCGGCCCCGTCGTCTCCTGGCCAATGACGCCGTGCAGATTCGGAATGTGTTCGTCCCACTTGCGGGCTTCGAGCAGGCCGACGCGCATCTGTGTCGAGACGAAGTCGGCATCCTTGATCGCCGCCCGGCGGTCGAGCGTCAGATGAACGTCGATCGGCAGCCCCGACTTCGCGACCATCCGCTTCGCCAGCTCGCCGACAATGTCCAGCTTGTGCTTGCCCTGTTCGATGTCCACCAGCCACAGCTCGCCGATGGGCAGTTCCGCATAGTGCCGGATGAAGCCTTCGACGATCTCCGGCGTATACGACGATCCCCCGCCGATGATGGCGATTTTGAGCTTCTTATTCGAGGTCATGCGCATTCATCTCCTTGGAAAAAAACGACTGTGACGCAAAAGCCTACAATAGAGAATAATCCGACACGGAGCGCAGACCGTCGTAGATCGGCTTCGGCAGCCGGATTCCGGTTGCCTCCACGGCCAGCCACACGGCCCCGACGACCGGCTCGACGGTCAGCTTCGCGAGCCGCGCCTTCGGGGCGGCGGCCCTTACCGCTTGCTCGACCTTCGAGCGAATATATTCTCCCTTGCCGCGTACGATGACGCTGCCGGCCAACACGACGTCGAACTCGTCTTGCTCCATGCCGAGCCGCTTGATAATGGCCGTTGCGGACTTGCCGAGCTCGACGCCCTGGCGCTCCAGAATGCTGATCGCGACGGCATCGCCCTGCTCCGCCGCCTCGAAGAGCAGCTTCGTGAGCCGGAGCGGCGGCACCTTCTCATGATCGAGATAATCGTTGTACATCGCCTCGACGCTGTCATAGCCCAGATCGTTCAAGACGAGCTCCGTCAGCGCCGTCGGCTGCTCGCGTCCGTCCCAGGAGCGGATGACCGAGCGGAACGCCTCGATGCACAGCTCGCCGCCGCCGCCGAAGTCCCCATAGGCATAGGAGAACCCCCCGCATTGGAAGAAGGTACCGGCGGGATTCACCCCCGCGCTGTTCGTGCCCGTGCCGCAGAGGAGCACGACGCCGTAGGGCCGATCCGTTCCCGCCCGCAACGCGGTCACGGTGTCGCAGTTGATTGCGCAGCGGGGGAAGCCGAGCTCCCCGATCATCGGCCGCAGAATGCGGTAATCCGCCTCCCGATCCGCCCCGGACAGGCCGAAGTAGGCGAACGTAATTTGTTCCTTCGTCAGGCTCGCCCGGTCGAGAGCCATCTCGACCGCCTCGCGAATGCTCCGTCTCGCAGTCTCGAGACCGAGCTGATGATTGCCATTGCCGCTGTGGCCTTTGCCCGCCACCTTGCCCGCCTCGTCGACGATCAGCGCATACGTCTTGCTGCCGCCGCCGTCGACCCCCAGATAGTAGTTCATGTTCGTTCCTCCTGCTCCTTGGTTGTCCGCTTCTTGATTGTCTTGCCCGATTCCACAGCCGCCGTCGATTCCCGAACGATCAGCTTCGGCTCGATCTGAACGACAGTGCCGGGCTTCGCCGGCTCGGCCATGATTCCGAGCAGCAGGTCGACCGCGGCTGCGGCAATCTCGCCCGCCGGCTGGCGGACCGTCGTCAGCGCCGGACGGAACTCGGCCGCGAGATGCTGATCGTCGAAGCCGACGATCGACAGGTCGCGCGGCACGCGGATGCCCTCGTTCTTGCAGGCATCGAGAACGCCGAGCGCGATGTAATCGTCCGCCGCGAACACCGCGGACGGAAGGGTGCCGGATTCGATCCAGCGCTTCGCGATCCGATACCCCGACGAGATCTCGAACTCGCCCCGCTCGACCGAATGCGGCGCAAGACCGGCCTCCTCCATGGCGAAGAGGAAGCCGCGCTCGCGCTCCCGGCTGCTAAGGAAGCTGCCGGTGCCGCCGATGTGCGCGATGCTCGTGTGGCCAAGCCCGATCAGATGCCTGGTCGCCTCGCAGCCCCCTTTGAAGTTGTCCACGACAACCGACGGAACCGACGAATGGCTCTCGGAGTTGTCGATCAGGACGAACGGGATGTTTTTCCTCCTGAGCTCCGTTACGTATTCGTCTTCATCGATGGGAGACAGCAGCAGAATGCCGTCCACGCGGTCCTCCTGGAAGAGAGGGTGATGGAACGAATCGTTGTAGCCGGTTGCGATCGACAGCGACAGCAAGTAGCCGCGCTCCGCCAGCCGTTCATTCGCCTCCTTGACGACCGCATCGAAGAACGAATCGTGCAGCGTCGTCAGCGTGAGGCCGATCACGCCGGTCCTGCCCTTGGCAAGACTCCGCGCGGAGGCGTTCGGTTGATAATCGAGCTCCCGCATCGCCCGCAGCACCTTCTCGCGGTTCGCCGGACGAACGGAGGCGGCATTGTTGATGACCCTCGACACCGTCACGACAGACAACCCGGACTTCCTGGCAACATCGAAAATACTTGCCTTCATGGACGACACCCCCCGGTAATCAGTCACTAAAGTTAAAGCGCTTAAACATTATCTGCAAAAAAATTTTTACGAGACACATTCCCACTTTTATGCTAAAAACCACATCCATTGCGCGAGGCACCGGGCCCCCGTCAGCTATGCACGTAAATATCCGTCCAAAGCCCGCAACGTTATGTGCAACCCTCGCCGCCTGCGACTACGAGACGTTTCACAAAAGTTAAAGCGCTTAAACTTTATGCTTATTATAATTGAGAGTGGCGTCGTTGGCAACTGCGGGCTCGGCAGAGGGTTCGCAGGCAGGCTTATCTGCGCGAACCCGCACCGGTGGATTATGGCCGGTCTGCCTCATCTCTTCTACGAATTCAGACGCTTGGAATTCTCGGCCGCGATGCCCATCAGCGTGGTGTAGATCGGCTGCACGTTGAATTTCTTGCCGAACTCGAACTTGTAGGACGAGGTGCTGACCGAATTCGCCTTATGATACGGAGAAGTGATGTAGTGGATCGTTATCTCGCTGTCCTCGAAGCCCATGCCCGCCGTCTCCATCGTCACTTCATAGATCGAATTGAGGTGGATGGAGGCGACCCGTGTTTTCTTCCCCGTAACTCCTTGGTGATCGATAAGAATGAGACGGTCGTCCGTGAGGATGAAGGCGTCCCGGATCAGCTTGAAGCCAAGCCTGATCTCTTCTCCCGGCACGAGATAAACGCCGTACTGACGCTGCAGCTCCGGCAGCGCCACCTCCGAATAATTGCCTAACAGTCCGCTGAGCAAGCCCATGCCAACTCCTCCAATGCCATCGAATGGGAATCGGCCGCCTCGCGTGGAGCAGAGGCGGCCGGAATGCGATACCCAATTGTATTCGCCGGAGAAGGGCGGAATTCCTTCAAGCCCGATTACATCGACTTGATTGTCGCTGCGCCGTTCGTTCCGGTTCCCGCCATCAGTTCCGTCAATGCGCTTGTGATCGTCGAGGTCGGAATCGCGAAGCCGATGCCTTGGGCGTCCGCATTCACGGCCGTGTTCACGCCGATGACTTCGCCTTGCGCGTTAAGCAGCGGACCGCCGGAGTTGCCGGGGTTGATCGAAGCGTCGGTCTGCAGCAGATGCTCGTAGTTGTGCTCGGTGCCGTCGTCGTCCGTAATCGTGATCGGACGTTCCTTCGCGCTCAGCACGCCGACCGTCATCGTGTGGTCGAGGCCGTACGGGTTGCCGATCGCGATCACCCAGTCGCCGATCGCCGTCTGGTCGGAGTCGCCGATTGCCAGCGTCGGGAACTCGGCGCCGTCTGGGCTCTCCACCTTGATTACCGCCAGATCGAGGTCTTCATCCGAGCCGACAACCGTCGCCGTCAGCGGCTCGTCGTAGCCGGGCACCGTCACCTTCAATTCCGTCGCGCCCGAGATGACGTGTTCGTTCGTCAGGATGTACCCGTCTTCGTTGAAGAAGAAGCCGGTTCCCGTTCCCATCAGCACCGGCTCGGAATTTTGCTGCTGTTGTTGCTGCTGCTGTTGTCTGGAGCCTCCGCCCATGAAGCCGCCGCGCCCGCCGAACAGCCACGAGTCCTGCGTCGTGTCCTCGATCCCGTAATTCTCGATCTCCACGACCGCCGGGTTGGCTTGCTCGAAGACGGTGGAGATCTTCTCGTCGACATTCAGCGAAGCTGTTGTGATGCCCGCTGAGCTGGAGTAGGAGCTGCCCGATGCGGCCGATTCGACGGCATTCGCGCCGCCGGTGAACAGGTTCAGCCGGTCCGACATGAAGCTCAGCCCGCCAACGACGAGCGCACCGGCCAGGAAGGAGGCGAGAATCGGACGCACCGAGCTCTTCTTGCCGCGATCCCGGCGTCCGCCTCTGCCTCCGCCTTCGCCGCCTCGATTCCCGTCTTCATTGCCGCCGCCGGAACCTGTTCCCGTTCCTCCCGCAGGAGCGAAGGCGTTCAGTTCCTCTTCATAGGAAGAGCGGAGAATGGCCGCCCGGTTCGAAGAGTCGTATCGGTAGACGGTGAAGGGCTCCCGGCGTTGTTCCAATTCCGTGTCATGGTCCGTCGCATGGTCTGTCGAAGTATTCGTTGTATTCGTAGTATGGCTGTTATCTTTATATTCATTCATTCGAATCATCCTCTCTTGCTGGCGATGACTCTATCATGAACCCCGAACCTAAAGATCAGCTTAAACGAGACTAAAAGGTTGCTAAAAAGAAAAAAGCCGCATCGATCGCGGCCCTGATGTTATTCCATCCTTCGATCCATCAGGCTGTTCCGCCCGGAGACCGACGAACGGAATTAACGGTTCCCGATTGCCATTCTTCCTCAATAGAGGTATTTTTAAATCAATGATGAAGTCGGCGCGCGGCCAAAGAGGACCAACCCCTCGAAGCGGCCAGCTGGCAGTCGGGCGGTGAGAACGTGGCGGCGAACATACGAGATATTGCGAGGGCGGCCGGGGTATCGGTGTCGACGGTGTCCAAGGCGCTTAACGAATACCCTTCCGTGAACGCGGAGACGAGAGAGAAGGTGCTCCGCATCGCCAGGGAGCTGCGCTACGAGCCGAACGCGGCGGCGCGGGCGCTCGTCGGGCAGCGTTCGATGACGCTCGGCGTCTTCCTGACGACGGGGCTGGCCCACCCGTTCTTCGCAAGCCTGCTCGGCGGGATCGACCGGGCGCTTCGGGAGAAGGGCTATGACCTGATCTATCTCTCCCAGGCCCGGCTCGGGCCGGAATACAGCCTGGTCCGCCATTGCCGGACCCGCAATGTGGAGGGCGTGCTCGCGTTCGGCCTCCAGGATACCGACCTGAGCTTCGCCGAGCTGGCGGAGGCGGAGCTGCCTGCGGTGTTCATCGATCTCGACATCAAGGGCAGCCGGATCGGAATGGTGACGAGCGACAACGCACAAGCGATCCGCGAGGCGGTCGGGCGGCTGCATGCCCTGGGCCATCGGCGGATCGCTTATGTCGCCGGTCTGGCCGGCACTTATGTCGAGAAGCTGCGGAAGCGGGGCTTCCGCCAAGGGCTTGAGGATCACGGTCTCGCGGAGCGTCCGGAATACGTTGTCGGCGACGACTTCACGCAGGCGAGCGGCTATGAAGCGATGCAGCGGCTGCTTGCGCTCGTGGAGCGCCCGACGGCGGTCGTCTGCTGCTCGGACCTGAGCGCGCTCGGCGCGATGCAAGCGGCCGCCGAACGGGGGCTGTCCGTGCCGGGCGACATCTCCGTCGTCGGCTTCGACGACATCGAGGCCGCCCGGGCGGGCCGTCCGGCGCTGACGACGATTCGGCAGGACATGCCGGGAATGGGCTACGCGGCGGTGGCGCTGCTCGACCGGCTGATTACCGAGGAGCCGGGGAGCCGCTCCGAGGCGGATCGCCGCATCGTCCTGCCGACGGAGTGGGTGTCGCGCGATTCGTGCGGTCCCGCGGCGACGGCCGACCGGTAGGAGGCTCCTGCGAGGAATGGCCGCTCTGACCGATATTGTCCCTATCCCTTCTCGCCAATGGGTGCCTTATCCCCTTTAGTCAGTATCCTAATTGTTGGAAAATACGAGCCTGAATAGCAGGGATAAGGCACCCTTTTTTAGAATGGTAGAGGGTACATGCGACAGACAGATTCCCTATTCCGAAGTCCTATTCCGACATTCCGTAACGAAGCGCACTCGGGTTGACCCGCTGGACCAACGAATCGAACGGTAACGTTAGGTCTGGAGCTGCCTTCTAGTTCTCCTCCCGAAGCGAATCGATCAGGTTCGTCTTGGCGAGCCTGCGCAGCGGCCCCTGCACGGAGAACAGGCCGACGGCGAAGGCGGCCGCGCAGCAGATGAGCGAGCCTCCCCACGGGAACCGGAAGGCCATGCCCTGCAGGTTCGTCAATTGGACGAACAGCAGGTAGCTGATGCCGATCCCGAGAACAAGCCCCCAGAACGCTCCGAGCAGCCCGAACCACACTCCTTCCAGCGTCGCCATTCTTTTCAACTGTCCGAGGGTCATTCCGACCGCTTGCAGCAGCCCGAACTCGCGGCGGCGGAGCAGCAGGTTCGTCTGGACCGTGTTGACGATATTCAAGCTTCCGATGAGGCCGATGACGACGAGGAAGCCGTAGATGAAGATCTTCATCTGCAGGTTGAACTGGCGCTGCTCCTTCTGGCTGGCGGCCGTGTCGACCAGATAGGCTCCCTTCGTCTCGTTCGTCAGATTCCGCAGCGCTTCGCGCGCGGGACCGCTGTCCGCTCCGTCTTCCATGGCGATGTCGATGCCGTCCCGAACCAGATCGATGGGGCGGGTCGCTTCGTTCCCGCCGACCAGGCCGTCGTATACGTCAATCGGGGCCATCACCCGCAGGGAATTCGCCTCGTACAGGTAGCCGAACGGAGCTTCGGACAGAATGCCGCCGACGGTCACTTCGCTCGCGGCCGCAGCGCCGTCTCCCTCCGCCCCTCCGGACAGATCAAGAAGCAGCTTGTCTCCGACTTGGTAGCTCGTGAGATCCAGAATGGTTTTTTTGCCCGTGTCCGGATCTTCGGGCTTCACCGCTTGCACGAGCAGAACCCCGTTCATCGCCTTCAGCTTCTCCGGGTCGGCCGTCCCGTCCACGAGATACGAGGCAGCCTCCTTCAGGCGAGCGTTATCGTACTTGAGCAGGCTGGTGTACACACGGGAATAGGCGACTCCTCCGTCCGTCATCTCCGCATATTGCATCTGCGAGATGTCCAGGAATTCCTGGTTGACCATCTTCTTCGGCACGAGCGCTTCGAGCCCGAAGGAGCCGTATCGGCCGTACACCCCGTGCACGCCCGGCACTGCCTTGATCGCTTCGATCTGCGCCTCGGTGAGGAAGTCCTCCGCCTGCCTGTCCTCCGACTCGACCTGATAGGAGCGCGTCACGGAGAAGGCAATCCGGTCCTCGCCGTTCGAGCTCGAGGTGAGCGTGAACATCTCCTGCGTGAAGTAGTGGAACACGATGAAGAGCGTCACGCTGATGATGACGGAGAAGCTTGTGATGCGGAACTTGCTCCGGTTGCGGCGAATGTTCTTCGCGGCCATGTTGCCGCCGACGCCGAACGCCTGAAGCGGGGACGGCAGCCGGAAGCGGCGATACGATTCCCGGACGATGCTGCCCGCGCCGCGCACCGCGTCGACCGGCGAGACGGAGGCCGCCTTGCGTGCCGGGAGCCATGCGGCCAGGTAGACCGAGAGAAGCCCGACGCCCACGCTGCCAATCAGAACCCACGGACGCCACGACAGCTCGAACTGCTCCAGCGACAGCACCCGGAAGCCGGCCTCGACCATCAGCGTGATGATGAGCCAGAGCACGCCCCAGCCGCACAGCAGCCCGAGCGGAATGCCGATCGCCGCCAGCACCGACGCCTCCCGGAACACGAGTCCGCGAATCTGCGACGGCGTCGCGCCGAGCGTTCGCAGCAGCCCGAACTGGCGAATCCGCTCCAGCACGGAGATGTGGAAGATGTTGTAGATGACGGCTGCGGTCGACAGGACGACGAGCCCGATCAGCGTGCCGAAGATGACGGCCATCACCTGGTTGAAGTTGTCGTTCGGCGATTCGCCCATGTAGGAGAGCACCATAAGATTCGCCATGAACGTGTCCTCCGCGAGCTTGGAGAACTGCTGCATATGGTCGCTGATGTCGACGCCGGGCCTCAGCGTAACGAGCAGGGTCAGCTCCCCGGCGGAGGCGCCGACATCGTCGCGCAGGGCGATGACGCTCGATGAGAAGTTCAATTGGCTCGATCGCGAGTTGTTCAGCAGTCCGCTAACCGTATACGTGCGAGGCTGGCCGTCCGGGCCGTTCAGCGTCGTCGTTCCGCCGAGCTCGGGCTCTCCCGGAAGGTAGGGGAGAATCCACTCTTCGAGCATGATCTCGCCCTCGGACTGCGGGGCCCGGCCGGCGGCCAGATGCAGAGGGGCCAGCTCGAGCGCGTCTTTATTCACTTCTTTGAGGGTCAGCGTGACGGAATCCTGCACCTGTGTCGTCGCGCTCTGCTTCATGGCGCCAACCTTGTCGACCAGCACATTGTTCGTCAGTTCGTCATACAGCTTGCTGTCCGTCTCGGCATAACCGAAGTGATAGGAGCCGTTGTCGTAGACCGCCTCCTTGTACAGATTGTCCTTGATGCTCATCGCCATCGTTCCGATTGCGCTGATGAGCGCCACCGACAGGATGATGCCGATCACCGTCAGAACCGAACGCTTGCGCTGCTGCTTCAGGTAGCGCCCGGCGAGCGCGCTGTAGCCCTTCATTCCCGATTCCCCCCGCGCGTGTCGCTGACGAGACGGCCGTCCTGCATGCGCAGCACGCGATCCGCCTCGGCGGCGATATTCATATCGTGGGAGATGACGACGACGGTCTGGTGGTATTGCCGGACGGCCAGCTTCAGAAGCTCCATCACCTCGCGGCTGTTGGCGCTGTCGAGGTTGCCGGTCGGTTCGTCGGCGAGTACGATGGCCGGTCGGTACGCGAGGGCGCGGCCGATGGCGACCCGCTGCTGCTGGCCTCCGGACAGCTCCGACGGCAGATGCTTGCGGCGTTCTTCGAGGCCGAGGGTGCGGATCAGATCGCGGACGTACTCCTTGTCCGGCTGGCGGTGATCGAGGAGCAGAGGCAGTCCGATGTTCTCTTCGACGTTCAGGACGGGAATCAAATTAAACGATTGGAAAATAAACCCGATCTTCCGCCGTCGGAACACCGCCCGTTCCCGTTCCTTCAGCGCGTAGAGGTTCTCCCCGTCGATGCGCACCGTGCCCGAGGTCGGATGGTCGAGCCCCCCGAGCATGTGCAGGAGGGTGCTCTTGCCCGAGCCGCTGGAGCCGACGATCGCGACGAATTCCCCCTGGGCGACGTCGAATCCGACCTCCCGGAGGGCTTCGACCTTGGTGCTGTCCTTGCCGTAGGTCTTGCTTAGTTTATCGATCTCGATGATGCTGTTCATCGTTCGTTCATCCTTCCCCTGTATAATCTACAGGTCAAGTATAACGGCCTTATCTTACACGGAAGGACGCGCCGCCTTACAGATCTGTAAGGGAGGGGGCGGAGGAGCTTGGGCGGTGCAACGGCAGCGTGACGGTGAAGGCGGTTCCTTCGCCCGGCCGGCTGGAGGCGGACAGATGGCCTTCGTGCTTCTCCACGATCGACTTCGCGAGCGGCAGGCCGAGGCCGACCCCGCTGCCGGCCGGGGAGGACTGGTAGAACTTCTTGAAGATGTGAGGGAGATGCTGCTCGTCGATTCCCGCCCCTTGGTCCCTCACCGAGATATGGGCGAACATCGGCGTCCGTTCCGTCCGGATGGAGACGCGACCGTCCACCGGGCTGTGCTCGATTGCGTTCTTGATGAGATTCGCGAGCGCCTCCGACAGCCACCTGGGGTCGTGAGCGAGCGAGATTCCCTCCGCCGGTTCCTCTACCTGCAGCTCGACCCGGCGCAGCTCGGCCATGCCGCGAAGCGGTTCCAGCGCCAGCTCGATCGTATCCTGCAGCGGCGCCCGAATCGGCGCGAGCTCCAGCGCCTCGGCCTCCAGCCGGGCGATCTTCAGCAGCGTCAGAATAAGCCACTCCATCCGCTCCAGCTCGCGTCGGCACGTCTCAAGGAACTCGCGGCCGTCCTCGGCGCTTGTGCGGGGGTCTTGCAGCAGCTCCACGTAGATGGCGAGCGAGGTGAGCGGCGTCTTGAGCTGATGGGAGATGTCCGCGACGGTGTCCTTCAGCAGCGACTTCTCCCGGCGAAGCTGGGCGATCGTCTCCTGAAGCCGGATGGAGAGCTCCTGGACGGAATGCGAGAGCAGCCCCAGCTCTCCGTCTTCGTAGAGGGGCTTGTCCATGGGCGCATGCTGCTTGATCGAATTCTCCAGCGAGACGGCCAGGCGATTGATATGCCGGTAAGGATTGTCGAACAGCCGGAGAAGCAGCAGCGACAGCAGAAGCATAAACAAGCCGAGGCCAATGCCGAGCGTAAGGCCGAGCTCTCCGCGGAACCGTTCGACGACAGGGAAGATGGCGTCGTCGGTCGCCTCGTTCAGGCCGTAGCGCGAGGAGATCTGCTGTCCGAGCTTGCGGAACTCGGGGTCGTCCTGCTCCGCCCGGACGAGCAGCCGGGGAAGCTCCGAGACCAACTCGGGATGGGCGGCGGCCAGCGAGCCGATCAACCGCTCGTCCCTGGCGAGCCACTCGCGCTTCAGGCGCTCGCCCTCATACTGCCCGTAAGCCCAAGCCAGCAGGATAAGGAGAACGGCCATGCCCATGCATAGGGCGACCAGCCGGCGGATTCCGGGGTTGCGCCATCTTCGTCCGAAGCTTCGCCCCGTTCCGTTTATCCGTTCCACCTGTAGCCTGCCCCCCTTACCGTTATGATTTTCTGCGGATGGTTCGGTGTATCCTCGATCTTCTCGCGCAGGCGGCGGACATTGACAGCAATCGTATTGTCGTCCATGTATTCGCTGCCGTCCTGCCAGAGCTGCTGCAGAATCTGCTCCTTGGACAGAACGGCGCGCGGGTGATTCATCAGCAGCGACAGCAGCCGGAACTCGGTCATGCTGAGGGAGATCTCGCTGCCTTGCTTGGTGAGCCGCATCTCTTGCGGATAGAGCGTGAGATCGCCGGCCTGGACGGCTCCATCCCCGTGAGCGCCGCGGGACGGTCCCCGGTGGCGCCGCAGCACCGCCTGGATGCGGGAGAGGAATTCGCGGAGCCGGAACGGCTTGGTGATGTAGTCGTCGCCTCCGAGGTCGAGGCCGCGCACGATATCGAGCTCGCTGTCGCTTGCCGTCAGGAATACCACGGGGGTGTCGTGCTTCGTGCGAAGCCTGCTGCAGAAGTCGAAGCCGCTGCCGTCGGGCAATTGAACGTCGAGAATAATAAGGTCGAAGCGGGCGTCCTGCACGGCGGCTTCGGCCTCCCGAATCCGGCGCGCGCCCGTCACTTCATAGCCTTCCTGGCGGAGAGTAAATTCGATTCCCCGGTGCAACGATTCGTCATCTTCGACAAGCAGCAAGCGGGAAGACATAGGGCAATCCCTCCTTATGGGCTGGAATTAAGGAGCTGTTCGACCAGAGAATCGTACCAGAGTCATGGTTCGACGTGTCCATAAATGTCGGAAAATGAGAGAAATTAAAATGATTGGCTCGACACGATTCTACATCAAAGGTTGAAAATATATCATATAATGAGTTTAGATCACGGATGGTATCGCTGTGTGACGAATAATCTAATTCGAAAGGAGCGGCCAGAAGCCCTAATGGATAATAGCATCCTCATCCATCGCCTGGAGATGCTGCAGAATCGGCTCTACGACATGGCGAACGACCTGGGAAATCTGACCGACCCGGAGATTGTCGCAGTTAGCGAAGAAGCGGATCGATTGATTATTCAGCTACAGAAGAGTCGCATGGATCATTGCAAAAGCAGGCAGCCTGTTCATTCCCTTGCTTTATTTGCGAATTCGAAGTCGTCGGAAGAAGTCGGTCAAGAGCATGGCGCATTGTTCCTGAAGCACTCCTGAGGTCCACTCGGTCACATGGTTGAAGCGTTGGTCGCTTAGAAGATCCATCAGCGTGCCTGCGCATCCAGCCTTCGGATCGGCGGTTCCGTACACAACCCGCTCTACGCGGGATTGGAGAATGGCGCCCGCACACATCGGGCAAGGTTCAAGCGTTACATATAAGGTACAGCCCAGAAGTCGCCATGCGTCGAGTGATTCGCTCGCTCGCCGTATGGCGACCATCTCGGCGTGTGCGGTCGGATCGTGCGTTGTCTCCCGGACATTGTAGCCGGAGCCGACGATGACGCCGTCCCGGACGATAACCGCGCCGATGGGCACCTCTCCGATCTCCTCTGCTAGTTTCGCCTGACGAATGGCTTCATTCATCCATCTCTCGTCTTCTTGCTGGTAATCCGTCATCCGTGTTATCTCCTCTCGGTTTTACCGCGAACGTGTATTCGTTGTTAACATGGTGTGCACAATTATGTGGATAACTGCTCGTTGTCCCCATATTTATGCACACCATGTTTATTTCTGTGGGTAAGATGTGGATTTCTTTTGGACGTGCGGCGACAACCCTATCAGATCAAGGGATTAGGCCGCTTCGGTTATCCACACCCCTGTGGGGATGAAGGGGACTTCCACCCGTGAATATGTGAATATCCTTTAAATATCCTCAGCCTGATGGTTTAAATTGTAGCAGAGTAAGCCTGAAGTGCAAGTTATCGACAGGCCCCGAATACAATGAGAAGGACAAGGAGAGGGAATGGGGGGAACGGCATGCGGCTAGTCGAAGATCGCCGTTATCGGATCGAGCAGGGGGGCGACCCTTCCGGCAAAACGCCGATCGCGGGAGAGGCGGGGCTGACGGCGGCGGAGCTCGAGGACTTCGCCGCCAGACGCCGGCTGCGGATCGGCGAGGGAGGAGCGCAGCGGTATGTGGACTGCGGGAACGCCTACGGCATTCGCGGGGACGTGGCGTTCTGCCAGGCGCTCTACGAAGCGCGCTGGCTGTCCGAGAAGCGGCTCGTTCCCTGGGCGGCGAATCGGCTGCCGGATCTGTGGGGAAGCACCGGCCGGGACGAGCGGTGGACGGAGAGCTTCATCGAGGAGCATATTCGCTTGCTCTATCGCTTCGCGAAGGCGGAGGAGCTTCCCGGACGCGCAACGCCGGAGCTTGGCCGTTCCGCGATCCGACTGCAGGCGATCGACGAGCTGGGGTATCGGGGGGAACTGCGGTTCTGGGAGGATCTGAACGGCAAGTGGAGCCCGTTCGGCTTCCGATACGGGCAGGACGTGGTCGCGATCTGGAGGAATCTCGAGCTGTGGGCAACCATTCGCAGGGAGCGTATGGAGCATATAGGTCGTATGGAGCGTATGGAACGTATGGAGCGGGGCACAATCTAGAGGAGCATGAGACAGGGGCCGTTCCGGGAGTCAGTCAATGACTGCCGGAACGGCCCCTTCGTCTATTTATTCATTATGCGCTCAGTAATGCGTTAAGCTGCCCGTTGCGTTATGCGTTCTTGGCTAATTCGCCGTTGTTGTCGCTGCCGAGGCCGCCGGAGCGTTCAGGTCCTCCGAGATGGCGCTGACAACCGTGTCGGTCGCGCTGTTGTCGGTATACTTCCGCAGGATCGACACTTCGACCCGGCGATTCTTCGCGCGGCCGGCTTCGGTGTCGTTCGTATCGACCGGGCGATATTCGCCGTAGCCGATGAAGCTGAAGTTCTTCGGATCGAACGACGAGTTCTGCAGCAGCACTTGCATGAAGTTAAGCGCCCGCTGCGAGCTGAGCTCCCAGTTGTTGGCGAATTCGCGCGTGTTGATCGGCTGGTTGTCGGTATGGCCGGACACGAGAATCTCGAAGTCGGGATACTTCTGCAGCATGACGCCGATCGCGACTGCCAATTGCTGAGCGGACGGCTTGACGGCCGCGCTGCCGGAGGCGAACAGGGCGTTGTCCCGAATGGTGATCATGAGCTGGGACTGGTTAAGCTGCGTCTCAAGCTGGGTCACGAGGCCATTCTTCTTGATGTACTGGTCAAGCTCCTTCTTCAGCTTCTCCAGGTTCTCCTGCTCTTGCTGCTTCAGCTTCTCTTGCTCGACCTTGAGGCCAAGCTCTTCATGGCGCTGCTTCTGGCTCTTGCTGGCTTCATCGTCGGACTCGATCAGCGCGCTCTTGTCCAGAACGCCGAGCCCGGCGGAGAAGGCGCTGTTGAACGCTTCGCTTAGTTGGTCAAGCTTGGAGATATTGATCGAGCTCGCCGCGTACAGGACGATAAACAGGGCGAGCAGGAGCGTCATCAAGTCGGAGTAGGGGAGCAGCCAGGACTCGTCCGCGTGCTCCTCGTGTTCCTCATGCCGATTCCTTCTGCTCACGTGCGGCTTCCTCCTTCTCCGCCATGCGTTGGCGCTCGGTCGGCGTCAGGAAGACGGACAGCTTCTGCTGGATTGCCGTCGTGGAGACGCCGGATTGAATGGACAGCAAGCCTTCCACCATCATCAAGCGAAGCTCGACTTCGCGCTTGGACAAGCGCTTCAGCTTATTGGACATCGGGTGCCAGAGCACGTAACCGGTGAAGATACCGAGAACGGTGGCCACGAAGGCGCCGGCGACGGCATGGGCCAGCTTCTCCATCTCCTCCAGATTGCCGAGAGCGGCGATCAAGCCGATAACCGCACCGAGAACCCCCAGCGTCGGAGCGTACATCCCCGCCTGCGAGAAAATCTGCGCGCCGGCCTTGTGCCGATCCTCCGTCGCAGAGATATCCTCAAGCAATACGTCGCGTACGAAGTCCTGGTCATTCCCGTCGATGATCATGCGCATGCCGTTCTTCAGGAACTGGTCCTCGATCTCGTCGACTCTCGCTTCCAGGGCGAGCAGACCTTCGCGACGCGTAATCGAAGCCCATTCCATAAACATCGTGATGACTTCCTGCTTCGAGATCAGCTTCTGCTCGATGAAGATGATCTTGAACAGCTTCGGCACCTTGGACAGTTCCCGGCTCGGGAAGGCCATGACGACCGAAGCGGCGGTCCCGATAAGAATGATAACGTAAGCGGCCGGGTTGGAGATAAGAGCCGTGATCGGAGCTCCCTTCAGGATCATCCCCACGATTAGCGCGAAGAAACCTAGGATAAGCCCGATTATTGTTGAGTTCTTCATTCGTACACCCCAGCTTGTCTCTGAATTAAGTTGCGTGGCTGGTTTGTCGCACGCACCTGACACGTTACTAGTGTTATCGTCATCTGGCGACGAAAGATTTAGAGAGATGAGCTTTTTTTCGCAAATCCTGCGGCGGCAACGATGGGGCGGATGGGCGGCGATTGTTCGGAGACCTGTTCGACTGACCCATTCGTCCCTCGCTCGCATGTGGAGCCGTCGATAAAGCCCTCGTCTCCGCTTCCGCCCGACGGCCCCCGAATTTTATGCGAAAAACCGCATTGGCGCGACGAGATAACGGAAGTTTAGGCGATTCTATGTGAAAAATAGCATAAATGCAGAAAATTCCGGCCCGGTACGCTGGATGTATGCTAAAAAACGCATAAAACGCCGCGATTTTCTCCAATCCAAGCCGAAGAATGTGAAAAATCGTATAAAATCACAAAGGTCATCGGATCAGGGGCCAGGGGGACTCTAAGCCTGAAGCTTCATGCAATAGATCGTCACGGTCCGGTTCGAGGCTTCGCGCTTGTACTTGTCGGTGATCTTGAATCCCGCTCGCTTATACGTCCGAATCGCCCGCTTGTTCCACGTCTCGACCTCCAGGTCGATCTCGGCGTTCGGGGATCTCCGCGCCGCTTCGCGCGCGATCGCTTCGGCGAAGGCCGTCCCCCAGCCTCGGTCGCAGCAGTCCGGCCGAAGCCCGAGGCCAAGCCGCACGACCCCGACCATGGGGAAGAACTGCGCGTATCCGATCAACTCGCCCTCCTCGTTCCGGATCGAGACGTACTGCCGGGCGCGGATGTGAGGATCGCCGAATTCCAGCCCCTCGTCGACCATCCGTTCCCAGGAAGGCCAACGATACAGGTGGTAAGGAGGCGGGTATCGCCACTCGGCAATGTCCGCTCCGTCCTCCTCCGTCATCGCGCCGATGCGGAATTCCGGAATCGCGACCGCCTGCCGGGTTCTCATGAATCTCACTTGCTGCTCACGTCCTTCCGATTGCTCCTATATCAAGATAACATGAAGTCCGTGTCGGTATAAAGAAGGAGCGGCGATCGTGCGACTCATGGTATACTCGAAGGAAACGATCCGGCGGCGCGGCTTCGACATGATCGAATCGCAGGCGAATCTGTATGGTCGGCTGCATGGTTGGCTGGATGGTGGGGCTGGAGAGGAGTACGGCATCAAGATGTCTCGGTTGATTTTCCTGGGGTGCATGGCTTATCTGACGATCGGTCTCGGCCAACTGGTGGTGGGGTCGGTGCTCGAGCCGATGGTCCATGCCTATGGCGTGCAGTACGGCGACGGAGGCCAGCTTGTTATGAACCAATTCCTCGGCGGACTCGCGGGCACGATGGCGGCTCCGCTGCTGATCGGCAGGATTGGAAGGAGAGGGCTGCTGCTCGCATCGTTCCTCGGCATGGCGATGATGGAATTTATCTATATGACTCAACCGGAGTGGGGAGCGATGCTTGCCGTCGCGCCGCTGACGGGCTTCTGCTTCGGCATCATCGAAGCGCTGATCGGCTCGCTGATCATCTCGGCGACCGGGGAACGGGCGAACGTGGCGATGAGCCGACTGGAGACGTTCTTCGGGCTTGGCGCGCTCATCATCCCGTTCGCGGGAGCGGCGCTGATCGAAGCGGGGCAATGGAAGCTCGCCTTCGGGATCGTCGGCGCGCTTGCGGCGGTCACCTTCGTGCTGTGGCTTACGCTGTGGCCGACCGAGCTTCTCGGGGCGAGGGGCGATGCCCACGCCGGAGACGGTGCCGGGCACGGGGGCGGCGATGCGTCGCTTGCGCCGGGCTCGTCGACTCCGGGAAGGCGATGGAGCGGCAGGGCAGGAAGACGCTATGGGCTGCTGCTCGGCTGCTGCGCGCTGTTCTTCGTCGTCTACGTCGGCATGGAGATGAGCTTCGTCCACTACCTGCCGTCCATGCTCGTTCAGGAGAACGGCTTGTCGGACGCGTCGGCGGCGCTCTCCATCAGCGCCTTCTGGGTTGCGATGACTCTCGGACGTCTCATCTCCGGCCAACTGGCGGACCGGATCGGCGGCGGAATGTACCTGCTGCTCGGTTCCGCGCTGGGTGCGGCTTGCTTCCTGGTGATGGCGCTTAGCGGAGGAACGACGGAGATGTTCGTCTTCTCGTTCATCGCCGGATTCGCGTTCTCGGGCTTGTTCGCCATCGGGCTCGTGTTCACGAATCGTGCCGTGCCCGGCGTTACCGAGCGGACGACAAGCCTGCTGATCGCCTGCGGGCTGCTCGGCGGAGCGATCATGCCGAAGCTGATCGGCTGGGCGCTCGACCAATACGCGGTGTCGACATCGAGATGGCTGTTCTTCACGTTCTCCGCCGCGATGATCGCCATCGTGCTGGCGGCGCTTGCCCTGGCTCGAAGGACGAGCCGCTCTCATACTTCGTCGCCTTCAACGGCTCAATAATCGATTAATGATGGAGAGGAAGAGATCCTTAATGAAGCACATCGTGTCTAGAAAATGGCTGCTCGCCCGTCTATACGAATCCGATCTGGTTATCGTGGATTGCCGCTTCGTGATGGGGCAGCCGGATGCGGGGCGCGCCGCTTACGAGGAAGCGCATATTCCCGGCGCGGTCTACCTTGACCTGGAGCGGGACTTGTCCGCTCCGGTCGAGCCGGACGGGCACGGCGGCCGCCATCCGCTCCCCGATGCGGCCGAGCTGGCCTCCCGACTCAGCCGCATCGGCATCGGCAACGATTCCCGCGTCGTCGCATACGACGACCAGGGCGGCGCGATGGCCTCCCGCTTGTGGTGGCTGCTCCGCTATCTGGGCCACGAGAATGTCTTCGTCATGGACGAAGGCTACTCCGCCTGGGTGCGCGAAGGCTTCCCGGTGAACGCCGACCAGAAGGTGCTTATCCCTTCGGCGTTCCTCGCGACCGTGCAGCACAGCATGCTCGTCGAGGCGGACGAGGTGCGCGAATCGCTCGGCGGCGACGAGCGCGTGCTGGTCGATTCGCGCGATGCCCAACGCTACCGCGGCGAGGTCGAGCCGCTCGACAAGAAGGCCGGTCATATTCCCAGCGCACGCAACAAGTTCTGGAAGGGCACGCAGGACGAGCAGGGCCGGTTCAAGGACGCGGAGGCGCTCGCCGCGCACTTCGCCGATCTCCCGCGCGACAAGGAGCTCGTCGTCTATTGCGGCTCCGGCGTCACCGCCACGCCGAACGTCCTCGCCTTGAGCGAAGCCGGGTTCGAGAAGGTGCGTCTCTATGCCGGATCGTGGAGCGACTGGATCTCTTACAGCGAGAATCCGGTGGCGATGGGAGAAGAGTAAGAACCGAGAGGCCGCGTCGGACGCGGGTTTGAGGGCTGCGACAGATTGCCGTTGGGCAGACTGCTGCAGCCCTCTTTGGGCTGTTCCATAAACGGTAGTGTTCGCGCATATCATAGGATATTATTGATCGGGGAGGGAAAAAAGTGAATAAAAATAGTGCGATAGCGTTCTGTCTGTTCCTTTCGATTTTAGCAAATGCATTTTTATTGAAAATGTATTTTGACCGTAAATCAAATCAAACTGCACTGGAAACAGGAATTATCATGAATGAATATATTGAAAGGGGAAAGGAATTAGGATATTTCAGAGCGTTTGTTAATGAATTAGCAGCGAAAGAGGGGGCATATCTCCCTGTTAGCGAGGAACAATCCGGTCTATATTGGATATTGGCCGTGCCCGGAGAGTCGATCATTATGGATTTTGCATATGAGGTACAAGCAGAATATGAGCTTTACGACGATTATTTAGAAGTCATTCAACAATTCGATCAAGAGTACAAAGAGATTGTTAATCAATTCAAATCCAAATTGCCGTTAATGAATAAAGAACAGTTAACAGCCTTCGGTCAACATTTGGATGAAACTTACGATTTGTTTTTTGATAAAGCATCACGGGATTGGAGGATTAGCAGAACGGGGAAAAAGCTATCTATTCGATTCCAGCCGCCCAAAGAAATACTTAATAAAGGAATGCAAGAGCTGAAGTCGATTCGTGAAGAGCTCGAAGCTATCGAGTAAGCGGTACGCAATCCTTGCCTTTAAACTACCCATAGTTTGAGCTTGCCGGGCGGATCGATTATAATCTCCATGATGATAACTATTCTCAACTTGGGAGGCTCACCGATTGCGTGCCAACCTGAATATACAAGACCACGTTCTCCTATGGAATGCCGCAGCCGTGAAGATAATGGATGTACGGCACACATCAATGACCCTGGGGGAGGAATTGCGGTCTTACCGGTTACCCGCAAGCGGCTTTCTATATGCAACAGGGGGCGGCGCGCAGGTGAGAATGGATGGAACCGAGCATAGGGTGAGTCGGTTCTATGTCCTGCATGGCGGCAAAGGCGCTTGTCTCGATATCTCTTCGGTGGAAGACACGTTTGAATATTACTTAATTCTCTATAAAGCAACGGCCTCATTGCCCTGCGACCGGGAGATCCTGCGTCTTCTGGACCGGCAGGACCCGTTCCGGCTGCAATACGGCTTTATTCCACTCTATCCGGCTTCTTTATTTACGCTGGCCGACAGGATGCTGCAGGAATGGCGAAGATCGGGCAGGCTGGAGAAATTCCACGTGAAGACATTGTTTCTCCAATTTGTTCACGCAGTGATGCAACAGTTGGAACACGAGGAGGTTGGCTTAGCCCGTCCCAACCTTACGGCGCAGGTCGTTCGATATATGCATGATCACTACAGCGAACCCATTACTCGAGAATCGCTTGCGCGGATTTTCCACTACAGTGTGCCTTATGTGTCCAAGCAGTTCAGAAGAGATACGGGGAACAGCATTATTGATTATTTGATTAGAATAAGAGTCGACAGAGCCAAGGAATTATTGCGCAGAACGGATATTACGATACAGGAGGCGGCAGTCAGCGTCGGGTATGGGGATGTGTCTTATTTTACGAGAATCTTCAAGAAGGTTGCCGGACTCAACCCGAAGCAATTCAAAGACCGGTCGAAGGAAGAGAAGAGGGGGTTCAATCGTCCAATCGCTTGGCTCGGATCGTCCATTGTGCCGCATAAACCTCAAAATTATAATGAGAACTATTATCATTATGAAAAAGAGGGGAATTTACCGATGTACAGAAACGGGGCGTCCGTGGGAGTCACTCTATTGTTATGCCTTGCCTTATTGCTGAGTGCGTGCTCCAACGCGTCGAATACAAATTCGGCGAACCATTCCGCGAGTAACGGAGCAAGCGCGGCAACCGCACAAACAGAGACAGTAAGCGGCTCCGGAACCATGACTTATAACGCAATAAACGGAGATATTCAAGTGCCGAGAAACCCTCGCCGGATCGTTGCGGTGGCCGGGGCCTATGTCGGCCATTTGCTTGCGCTCGGCATTGAGCCCGTGGGCGCCGGGGGAGAGGCGTTCGATAATGACTACTTGCAAGGCAAGCTGGATGGGGTGGAAAATATCGGCGAGGACGTTCCGCTTGAGAAGATTGTGGAGCTGAATCCGGACCTGATTATTATCTGGAACGATCAAGAAGCGATCTCGAGCCTGTCCAAGATTGCGCCGACAGTAGCGATCGACTACGGTACGCCGATGAGAGAGCAGTTGCTGGAATTCGGGAAGATGACAGGCAGGGAAGCCCAGGCGGAAGCCTGGATCGCTGCATGGGATAAGCAAATCGCAGAGAACAAGCCGTCGGTCGAGGCTGCGGTTGGCGATAGAACGGTATCCATCTTCGACGAGTCGAGCGCCAAGGAATTTTATGCGTACGGGGCATTCGGAAGAGGCGGAGATATCATCTATGGGGAATTCCATCTGAAGGCGCCGCCGATTATCCAGAAGGAAGCGATCGACAGCGGCAAGGGATGGGCACAACTGTCGTTGGAGCTGTTGCCCGAATATGCAGGCGATTATATCTTCATCAGCGGATGGACGGGGAATGAGAATCCGGAGGTTGTCTTCGAAGGACCCATATGGGAAGGCTTGCCTGCCGTCCAAAATAATCGCGTATTCCGGAACGACGGCAGAGGATTCGTTTACAGCGACCCCGTGTCGTTGGAGGCCCAATTAAAGTTTGTCGTCGACAGTCTTACCGGGAAGTGAGATTGAATTACCAGACACAGCGAACCGCAACAAGCCGGCATTCCCCTTCGAGGGGGGAGGATGCCGGCTTGTCCCGTTGCCCTATGCGATGAAGGATCGGGTGCGGCTGTCAGGCCATGGCTCCGATATCGTGCTGGCCGACAATAAGCGTCACCGGCTCCAGATAAACCCGGGTGACGGTCGGCTGTGCGATGAGATCGATCTCGATATCGGCGATTTTGTAACGGGCGATCTTGCCCTCTCTCTTGTCATAGACGACGGTGAATTCTCTCAGGCCCAATTGTTGAATCAGGACGGAGGTGCCGATCGACAAGGCAGCCGTCTCGAATTCCCCATGCTCGAACAGCACTTCCGCTATGATCTCTTCATTCATATCTACGATCTTGACCTGTTGGACGAACTGATATTGCATCTCTGTACCTCTCCTTTATAATATTAATCCTGACAGAATGAATCGTTGACTAGTTCCATTCTCCTATTTTATCGGAAGAATGGGGTTGCTATTGTAATATTCTTATTGAGAACTGACGTTGAAATGTTGCAATAATGTAAGTATCTCTTCGTACAAATTGGGGACGGTCTCCTCTTTGTTAACTGTGGACAGATCCTTGAGCGAGAACCACTTGAATTTCTCATCGGGATCGTCTTTCTCGACGAATCGTTTGCACTCTGCCGGAGAAATAAGACAAAGAACCCTGAACCCGTTGATCCCCACGCCGATCTCGTTCGATGGTATAAAGTATGGGACCACGACATCCATCTTGGGGGTGATATCCGAGATATTTAGCTCCTCGTACGCCTTTCTTCTGCAGGAGGCTTCCAAAGATTCATTTATGTTAATTTGGCCGCCGGGTGCCGCCCATTTATGGGCTCCAACTCCCCGATGGGAGGGGCGCTTGTGCAGCAAGAACTTTTGGTTTGCCTCGTCGTAGCAGATAATAGCGTTATGGACCTCAACTTTGACGGGGAAATCCTCTCTCTTGTAAATAATTTGGGGTTCAGCCTGCAAGTAATCAACCATGGATGCCGCATGTGAATCGAGTTGTTTCTCCCGTATTACGCGTTCCAGCGTTGACTTCATAACGCGACAGCTCATCTTCCTGTCTTCGCCCAATAGCTTGGTCAATTCGCACTTCTCTTGTTGGTCGAAAGGGAGATGGGTTAAGGATTGCTCAAGATTGTTGGAGAACCAGATTACGGGGTAGTAGCTGCCTTGCCACACTCCCTTAAGCGGTCTGTAGCCGAGGAAATAAAACGGTTCCAAGGGGGAGTGCTCGTTAAACGAAGCAACCAAATAAGCGAGTTCACAGCTTACGGCAAGCTGTCTTCTCTTCGCGAAATTGCCTGCGACCCGAAATCCTTCATCGATATGTTTGCCAATAAAATCTTGAGTGCCTTCCGGGGAAATATTGCTCTTATGGTCCACGGGACAAACCCAAGCGGCGGCTTTCAAACTTAAATAAGGCTTCGCCCTTTCATTGTTTTCGAGGAATTGGGCAGTCGTATGGAGGACCTCGAATGCCCCGTCAAGCGCCTTCAATAAATACTTGCTGGAGATGATGTCCGTCTCAAAAATAACCTCGTCTCCGAGCCGCTTCCATGGCCGGATATTATAAATCTCTCTCCCATGTCGATTGATTCTTGAATTAAGCAGCCTGATTCTGTTCTCGATCTCCACGTAGAACGAGTTGAAGTCGCTTTGCCACGATTCCGGATTCTTCTGCTTGTGCTCGGTGGAGCCTACGATGTCGAAGGACAGGAACAACTTCAGACGATCCAGCGCGCTGGGGCCTGCCGTGGGCGGATATTGCTGCAAATCGAGAGTGGGATGTTTGGACATGGACGGCCTCACAAAATGCCCAGTTGACTGAGTCTTATTTCCATCGCTTTGAGGGATACGTTATATTTCTCGGCCAATTGTTCTATCAGAAGATTGGACGACATGCTGGCATCGGCAAGAATACGACTGACATCGCTTCGAATGTGGTTCTCCGGCATTAAGAAGAAGGCGGAAAAATAATTGGCTTCATATTCGATGCGGTTCGGGCTCAAATTCCGCTGGAGCACTTCGATTTCCCGACAATTCTTCTCCCATTGATTCTGATCGGCCCATTGATAGTGCAGGATGACATGCCCGAGTTCATGCGCCAAAGTGAAATTTTTTCTCGGGGGGTATTCGTCGAAGGGAATACTGACTTCAAAACGCTTCTCGGAATAAGGTTGAAGCGGTCTGACCTCGCCAATGCTGTAATTCAAAGCGGTAAAGTCGGTGTGCTTGGCGGTGATCTGTCCACCAAAGGCTATAATTGCAGCTTCGGCATTAAAGGGGGGATTTAAGTCAAAAGTGCTGGAGTCAAAGTCATGTAATGAAAGATGGACGCGGTCGACAATCTGCGCAATGGTCTCCTTCGAGTAGTACATGCTCCTTAACCTCCCCAAGTCGAAATTTTACGAGTGACCGCTTCCATTTTACAACAAATGGGTTTGATTGCGCAAGAAGAAAGAGAACATAGGTTCTTGTTTGATTCATGGCGAAGTAGTTCTGTAGCCGATCTTACTCCTCTTACAAGTATTGCTCATACAGCCGGGCGCATTCCGGAGAAGGAGCAAGGCCGAGCTCGCGGAGCAGCAGTTGCGTGTAATGCTCATAATAGTGGGATAGAGCCTGCCGGTCTCCCATATCGCCGAGCGTTCGTAGAAGCAAGAGATTGGACTCTTCCTCGAACTCATTGCGGGACACCAATCTTCTCGCGACGACCAGGGCTTCGCTATAGCGCCTCTCCTCCAAGAGCCAGCCTGCAAGGCGCTTGGCCACGGAGTCGTACAGCAACGACAGCCGCTCGCGCTCCATCGCCGCCCATTCGAACGGTTTATCCTCGAACAGCTCGCCTGCGAACCGCCGCTCCAATTCGATGGCCGCCGCCGCATTCTCCTGGTTGATCTCGGCCAATTCTGCCATGTCCGTCTCAAGCCGAATGAAGTCGACGTCCGCATGATCCAGGTCGACTCGGTATTGCTCCTGCGCCGTGACGACGATCTCTTTGGCGCCATGCAGCGACAGGGCCTTTCTGAGCTGGTAGACCGCCGTATTGAGGTACAGCTCCGCGTTCTTAAGCGGCATATCCGGGAAAATGTCCTCTAGGATACGAAGCCTGCTTACGCTGCGGCCCCGATGCATGAGCAGATAGGCGAACAGCTCCATGCTTTTCCGGGAGATCCACTTGACCGTTCCCGCTTGCTTGCTGCCGACCTCGAAGCAGCCCAGCCCCCGAACCGTCAGAGGAGGGGAGGCGGCAACGCCAGCATTGCCTGAACCCGCGAAACTCACGGAACTGCCGGAGCCTCCGGGAAGGGTTCGCCCGCCCGCAGCCGCCCGCGCTATCGTCTGAACCAGACGCGTTCGGGAGATCGGCTTCACCATGAAGTCCAACGGATACACATCGTAAGCATCGATCGCGTATTCGGCATGGGAGGTTGTAAAGACGATATCCAGGTCCGCTCGAGCCGCTCGCAGGCTGCGGGCCAGCTCCAGCCCGTTGTCCTCGGCGATCTGAATGTCCAGGAAGACAAGATCGGCCTCTTCGTTCCGAACGAACTCCAGCGCTTCTTGGGCGCTTCGGAAGTTCCCGACAAGCTCCACGCCTTCCACGTTCTTCAGCAGCCGCTTCATCGCGAGCAGCATAGCGGGCTCATCGTCAACGACGAGAACTCTCATCCCTCTGCACCGCCTCTCATGGTGAAGTAAAAGGTGCTCCCCTGTCCGGCTTGACTCTCCGCCCACAAGCTCCCGCCGCTCCGCTGTACGAACTGCCGGCTGACGAGCAGGCCAAGCCCGGCCCCCTTCTCTCCCGAGGTGCCGGCCGATGGGCTAAGAGGCGTCTCGTCGAGCAACTGTCGAAGCCGTTCCTCTTCCATCCCGATTCCGTTGTCTCGGACGGACACGGTTACGGTATCTCCGGACCGTTCGGCCGACACATCGACAGCCCCTCCGGGTTCGGTAAACTTGATGGCGTTGGACAACAGGTTGCGGACAATCAGGCCGAGCGCTTCCCGGTCGGCATACACGCGGATGCCCGGTGCGATCCGATTGTTCAGGTCGATGCGCTTGGCCTCGCTTGGAATAAGCAGCATCCGGCGGCAATCCTCCACCACCTCCGCCAGCTCCAGCCACTGCGGACGAAGAAGCATATCCTCCCGTTGGCTGCGGAACCACTCCAGCAAATTATTCGTCATTCCGAGCGTGCTCCGGATGTGGCCGCCGAGCGTCTCGACGATCTCCCGATGGTCGGGGTCGAGGCGGTCTCTGTCCTCTTCCAGCAGCTCCACTAGCTGATACTGCATGGCTAACGGGCTGCGAATATCGTGCGAGACGATGGTGAACAGTTGATCCTTCAGCCGGTTGAGCTGCGCAATCTGCTCGAGATGCCGCTGCTTCTCCGTTATATCGACGATAAGAGAGATGCTGCCCTGTCCTTGCTTGCGCAGAACAAGCAACGGGTAGACGGCCACGCTGTATATCTTCCTCTCTCCGCCCAGCCACGCGTCGATCTCGACACGGCCTTGTTGCATGGTTGTGCACAGATGCAGCCATTCCGGCCAAGCCGTCAGCACCTCCGCGATATTCCGGCCGTCAGTCGATCCGCAGCCGACCTCCGAGAACCACTCCGCGGCTCGCCTGTTGCTGTCGATGATCTTGCCGGAGGCATTCGCGATCAAGATGCTCTCCTGAAGCGTATCGAGCACGATAGTTCGGGCAATCGGGACGATGGAGAAAAACTTGATTCGCAGCATGATCGCCAGCATGATGGTTCCCGTGAAGCCGCAGTAGACGGATGCCGGCTGCAGCCAGGACGACCAATCGGGCTTCAGAAGCTTGGCAGCTTCGAGGACAACCGGGAACGTACTCAGGAACAGAACCCACATTCCCGGCTTGCGGAAGTCGTTGCGGATGCTCCGCACATACTGGAACAGGAAGTAGAGACACACGGCCAGAATACCGAGGCAAATGCTCGAGAACCCCATGGAATAGGCGGTTCTTGTTGTCATCAAATGCCCGTTCTCGAGTTCAACCGAACGATAAACCAAGTGAAGCCGGGGATTGAACCACGACATCAGCGACCAGAGCGCGGCGAACGCGAACGGTACGAGCTGCCACCCGAGCTTCACTAGTTTGTCGCGACCGATCAACTGATACACGAACAGGAGGAAGAAGGGCACCATCAGATTAAGCGCCGTGCTCTCGATATTGCGGAAGATCAGCTTGTCCGCCAACAGATCGCTGTTTCTCTCCAGAATGATGCTGCTCGAGTAAATCATCCGGCACACGATGACGCCGATGAGATGCTTGACTCCGCGCTCTCTTCTGAATCCGTAAACAAAATATAGAATGATGCCCGTCATGATCACAGAAGCAATCATAAAAACAAGTTCCATGGTGGCGCTCATGAGGCTGATCCCTGTAAGTTTGACGTAAAAGGGCGAATGGCAAGAAGGAATTTTCCACTATCCAGTATACGACAAAACAGCCCAACCCGCATCGTCATAGGGAATGACCATGCGGGCCAGGCTGAGCGGCTTGCTTCGAATCTATAAAGTTAGTGGAGAGTATGCCAGAGCCGCAGAAGAACGACCGCAGCCTCGGCTCGCGTGGTTAAGCCGGCCGGCATGAACTCGTTGCCGTCTCGTCCTTCTACAATTCCGTGCTCCCGGACGGCTTCGATATACCCTCTTGCCCAGCCCGGAATGGCGGCGGCATCGGAGAAGGAAGGGCTATCCTGGGATGTCGCTTCCCATCCCATGGTCTTGGCGACCATAGCGGCCATCTCGGAGCGATTGACCGTCTGCAGCGGGCGGAGGGTTCCATCGGGATAACCATCGGTCACTCCTTCGGCTTTCGCAGACTGCATCGCCAGCCGTGCCCATTCGGGGATGCTTGCCTTGTCGCTGAAGACCAATTCGTTCGACTCGTTGCCAAGCGGGAGCTCGAGGGTCCTAAGCAGCATAACGGCGAATTCCGTCCGGGTGACGTATCCGTTCGGCACAAAGGTGTAGGCACCTACTCCCTCCACGATTCCCAGCTCGGCCGCTTCGCAGATTTGATTTTCCGCCCAGTGGTTCTTGATATCTGTGAATGCGCACTCCGGAACTGTCGCATCGGAGGCATCCGTGCGGGTAACGGTCAAGGTGTACGTCTTCAAGGTTCCGTCTTCGGCCCGCACCGTAATCGTCAGCGCGTTGGCTCCCATCGTCAGAGGGATGGTCGTCTTCTCCCCGATACGTTCGCCTTGCAGGGCAACAATGGCATTCGGGTGAGCCGGAGTCACTCGCAGCTCGATCTGTTCCGCATCCGACTCTACGGTATATTGCGTCGTCTCGGGTGCGAATGCAGGGGACAGAACCAGCCCCGTGCCTGCCGCGCTTACCGTCATGTCAGTCAGATCCGCATTGCCGGAGAGGCTGGCGACCGGTATCGGCCTCGCACTGACAGCAGCCGTCGCAGATTGGCCGGCAACTTCAACCCCGTTAAGGTAGACGGTTATCGCATAGTCCTTATCGCTATAGGCCGTGTTGGCGGGAAGAGATACGGTGGCCGTTGCACTCGTGTCGCTGTCGATTGCAGCCGTGTCGACTTCAACTCCATCCACGTACACCTGCACAGTCTGTCCGGTCAGATTAACTCCCGTCAGGGTGATGGAGATATCGCCTCCGCCGCTTGGCAGGCGCGCTGTGCTGATCGTCAGATCCGCAATCACGGGAACGGCTACGGTGAAGCTCGCGCTCGCCGCATCCAGCGAATTGTGAATGTCATTCTCGACCACGCCGCCGGCAACGCTGACTTCGTAAACGCCGTCCGCAAGCACATCGTCGAAGCTTATAGTGAAGGTATGGGAAGTCTCGTCATAGCTTGGCGTGTAGGCGGAGAATGCGTCGCCATTCCTCGTCATGCCGATCAGAGGCAGCGCATTGGCCGAATCCGGCTCGGTCCCGTCGGCGATCCAATAGACGGCTTCGCTGACGGATACGGACACTTCGGTCGGCGGAGCGGCGAAGGTCTGAAGGTCGGTGAAGCCGCCGAAGGCCACGACCGGCTTCGTCGTATCGTACATCAAGGTCAGCGTGTTGGACGCCGTATTGCCGTGCCCCAACGCATCCATGGCTGCATCCGCGTCAATCGATACCGTTACGTTCTGGCGGCTTGTTGTCGGCGTGATCGTTGCCGTGTAAGTAGTTGCGTAGGTTGCCGAGCTCACGGACGCCAGATCGGACGCAACGCCATTGGCAACCGTCAAGTCTTCCAGGGCGACTCCGCTTACCCCTTCGCTGAAGGTTATCGTAACCGGGAAGGCGGCATTCACGGTGCCGCTCGCCGAGCTGGATACGGTTGCCGACGGAGCGGTATTATCCAGCACGAAGCGATGCGATACGGCATTGGCCGTCGTATTCCCGACGGCATCCGTCGCTCGAATATGCAAGTACCAGTTGCCATCGCCGCTCGTCTGGCTTAACGTGTCCCCGTTGTCGAAGTCCGTCCATTCTCCTGCTTCCGGTTCGGATGTGCTTTGCGTCCATGCATACTGCAAGGAATCGTTGTCGACACCGCTCTGCGTATCGCTTACCGTTACCGTACTCGATGCGGATGTCGCCGGCGTAGAGCTTCCATCCGTGCCGAACTGGACGTCAGGGGATGTCGAATCGATCTCCAACGTTATCGTATAAGTCTGGCTTGGCAGCAGATAAGGTTCGACGCGAACCGGAATGACTGTATCCGACGTCGCTCCGGCGATGTTAATCGTCTTCGTGCCGGTGCGGTCGGAATCGACCGGCAGCAGTTCGTTGTTCACGTACAGGTCTGTCTGGTACGAGTTTGTCAGCGTCGGCATTACGTGTACGCTAGTCGGAGAGTATCCGTCGTAGTAATACTTGTAGGACCTGGCGTCAGGATCGGTTGCAGGGTCGGCGTCAGGATCGAAGGATTTCGTGAAGGGCCCTTCCTCCAGCTCAAGATCGTCCAGATTGGCATTGCCGGGTATATTCTTTTCCCCTTCATTATTACTCCCCCATGCGACCACGCTGCCGTCTGCCTTCAAGGCAAGCGAATAGGTGGGGCCTGCGGTAATCGCGACTACCTTATTCAAGCCTGCGGGCACATCAGTCTGGCCGTTGTCATTGTTCCCCCATGCGACTACAGTTCCATCCGACTTCAAAGCAAGGGAATGATAATAACCTGCAGCAATTGCAACTACCCCATTCAAGGAAGCCGGCACATCGGTCCTGCCTCCGGGTCCTTCATCTATCCCCCATGCGACTACAGTGCCATCGGACTTAAGTGCAAGGGAATGAAACACTCCGGCCGAGATCGCCGCCACTCCGTCCAAGCCTGTCGGCACGGTAGTCTGACCATAATTATTGTAACCCCAAGCAACGACGGTGCCGTCTGCCTTTAGCGCCAGAGAATAGTTATGCCCGGCTGAGACCGCCGCTACTCCATCCAAGTCTGACGGTACATCAGTCTGACCGAAGCTATTGTCCCCCCAAGCAACGACGGTGCCATCCGACTTCAGGGCCAGAGAGAAGAGACCGCCTCCGGAGATTGCTACGACTTCATCTAAAGTTGCCGGAGCTTGAGCCTGTCCTTTGTTATTGTTGCCCCAGCCAACCACAGTTCCATCCGATTTCAGGGCAAGGGAATGGAGATAACCGGAAGCAACTCCCACCACTCCGCTTAAGCCATTGGGGATGTTGATCTGACCGTCGGAATTATTCCCCCAGCCGATCACGGTGCCGTTGGACTTCAGTGCCAATGGGGAGAAACCTTGCTGATAGGAGGCTATCTGTTCCCCTTTAATAGGAGCAGACAGGCCCGTCGGCAGATCTGTTTGATGATACGAATTGTCTCCCCAAGCGACGAGGGTGCCGTCCGACTTGAGCGCGAGCGAGAAGTCCCATCCCGCGCTGATCGCTACCACATCGGTCAAGCCGCTGGGAACGGTAGTCTGACCATAAGTATTGGCCCCCCAAGCAACGACGGTGCCATCCGATTTAAGCGCAAGGGAGTGATGGTCGCCGGCCGAGATAGCGACCACGCCGCCCAATGCCAATTCCGCCGGTATGGTCGATTGTCCATCGTTGTTGTTGCCCCAGGCGATGACAGTGCCATCCGACTTCAGAGCAAGCGAATGCCATGTACCTGCGGAGATGGCCACCACGTTATCCAATCCGCCAGGCACAGTAGAGGAGATGTTGCCCCAAGCGACGACGGTGCCATCCGATTTGAGCGCAAGCGAATGAACGTAGCCGGCCGAGATGGCTATCACATCCGTCAACCCTGCGGGGACATTCGCTTGGCCTTGATCGATGCCATCGCCGGGGAAATCTTCAACGCCGCCCCATCCGATAACAGTCCCGTTCGACAAGAGTGCGAGCGAATGAGATCCTCCTGCGGCGATTGCTGTCACCTCGCCCGATGTTGCTTCAGCGGGAACCGCCGTTCGGCCATTGCCGCCGTTCCCCCAAGCGACAACGACACCGTCCGCTGTCAAGGCAAGCGAATGCCCAAAGCCGGCAGCGACGGCCGTAACATCCTTCAGCCCCGACGGCACCTCTGTTCGTCCGGCAACATTGTTGCCCCAAGCGACGACGGTGCCGTCGGGCTTGATCAACAGCGAATGGTCGGCTCCTGCGGATATTCGAATTCCTTCCGCACCTCGAGTGCCTTTTTCCGCTGCGTGGACGGAATCCGTTCCATAAGGAACCATCCAGCCAAGCGCCAATACGATGCTCATCACAACACTTATTCTCGTTCTCCAGTTGAATGCTGACACGGTGCAGTAGTCGCTCCTTCACTCCAAGATTGCCTGAATTGGGCTTCCAATCGTTTGATAGACTTCCCTCGATATGGATTCTATCAAACAGCAATGAAAGACTAATGAAAGAAGCGATGGCAACCCGTATAGGGAGGGAGCGGGAGGGATGGGATTTGGATGGGATGGGATGGAGATGCGGGATTATGGGGAGAAGGGGATGGAGGCGGATGGGGAACGGGGGAAAGGGGGAAAGGCCTGAAATGGTCAAAAGGGACGTGTTATGAGTGAAATTTCGATTATAATGGCTCGGCGCAACTCGGCACGTCATGGCAGGCGCGATTCCAGCCACTGTTGGCTCATTCGAGCGATGACAAGGGGGACGGAGGCTGTCGATCATGCCGGCAACTCGCGGAATCCAACCCGCGGAATTCGCTGAACTCGTTGAACCCACCGAACCCAATGAACCCGTTGAACTCGCTGAACCCAATGAACTCACTGAATCCACCGAATTCATTGAACTCGCTGAACTCGTCCAACTCGTCCGAATCTGCTCATTCCGCCGAACCCGCCCAACTCGATGGCTGCCGAATTTATGTGAAAAACCACATTGGTATGGCCCCGTAATGGGCACTTTGCCCAATTATATGCGAAAAATTACATTCGTGGAGGAATTTCCGTCTCGAGTTGCCGTATGTATGCTAAAAACAACTATGACAACATGAGTGTTGTCACCCCCTACCATGAAAATTTGCCGTATGCGGCCATCCGCAGTGATGAACAGCCAACTGCGGAGAGGCAGGAGGAGCGGAGTTAGTAGAGAAACCCGTACAACGAAGCTCCGAAGAGGCGGTTGGAGAGGGAGATGAGAGGAAAACCCGCCTATCGACTGTTCGTTCCACTTGCCATCCCGCCCGGTATCGCCCCCCATGCGTCTATTCCCTCTGGCGGCATTAGGTCTCTT
>NZ_SSOB01000020.1 GCF_004801405.1 Cohnella fermenti | reverse complement strand
GACCTGCCGTTTTTCCACTCCCCTGATGATTGGCGTTAGGCTTCTCAGGCAGCTGTCGTGCCTGACGCACGAACGCCCACGTCATTGTCGGTGATTCTTTCACCGACAAAGTACGTGAGCGTTAACACCATAGGAACTTTATGCTGGTTGAAATACTCAATAAATATCTCCTCTGCTTTTTTACCCGTTGGCCCTCGCAAAATGAATTTTCTTTTTCCCGCTGTTCTTCTCTTTTCTTTATCAGATATTGGTCCAATCATTTCCAAGCATTCATCAGAATCTTTAAACTGTTTATTCTCAATTATTTCAACAACAATTTCATATAGTTCTTCTTCAGATAAGTTTTGGAATGCCTCTATAACTTTTAATCTGCTTGGCCTTAGGGGACGCTGATACCAGCCCTGCCGTGGGTTATCGTGAATAGAATCAAATTCGTCTCTCATATTCTTTATCGTATTTGCCTTCACAGATAGGCTTGTACTAATCTCGTTAAAAGCGTCTGTAGCGTTTTTGAAACCCAACTTTTTAAAAGCAATAGTATCAAATTTAGAAAGATATAAAGCCACAATTAAAGCCAATTTATTATTTAACTCCATTATGCAATTCCTCCTTTATCAAACTATATCTCATGATTCAACAAGCTACAATCTGCATCGAAAGTTATCATTCAAAAACTCAATTGTTTTATATCAAACCAAATTAAGAGGACTCAAAGCTACTTTACGCTTGAGTCCCAGGAAAACAGGTAAATGTGGCTCCAATAAACTATTTCCTGATAAGCGACACACAGCACTCCACATGTGTAGCCTTTATATACACGCAATAACTACGACAAAACAGCATCTCTGCCGTTTTGTCGTAGTTATTTGGTGGAGAATCGTGGGCTCGACTCCCTGACCGCTTGCATTGGCATGCAAGAGCTCTCCCAAGGATAGTCATTATACTCCCAAAAGAGAAGTATTGATTTGAAATTACGATAATAACTTCGAAATTTCAGAATCAATTAAAATCAACTCATTTGTAGTTCTACTTTTAAGTAAATTTAAGATAGCCTTGACTTCGCTACTATACTCACCTCTGTCAATTCCAATAATATCACATATAGCAAATATGACCTGCTCATTATATCCTGAAGGTAAGTAACCACCGTTTTTCAAATCCTTAAGTGAAACTTGTCTGGTCTTCAGAGGGTTTTTATCAATAACTATCCACGAGTAACTCTTTAACATAGTAATAAAATCGAGTTCGTTGAGAAGAACACTATCCCATTTTTTATAATAAAAACGAATATATCCCCTTCTATCTTTAACAACCGCAAAAAAGTCTAAAAGTAATTTAATAAATATTTGGGTATGTGTAAGATCAACATTTTCACTTAAAAACTTAAGAATATTTTGCGCTGCAACTATAGTAGGGCTATAGATGGAATATTCATTTTTATAATTTATTGGTTTCGGTATTTTTTCGAATATTTCTCTGTTTTCCCTATTAAAGAACTCTGGGTAATACGCATCGATTTCTTTTACTTCAAACATATTTTTTTTAACTTCAGATTCAGCGAAAAACCTCATTAACTCATCTTGCAAATCATCAGGTACATATCTGTTATATATTTCATTATCTATAAATTCACTAATGCTTAAAGCTTTAGATTTGACGTATAAGCTCTTAATTCCTTCATCTTCTATATAGAATGCATCACTGGTTTTTCTTTTGGAGTATCCACTCTCATTATTTTTCACTATAATCGGTATGTTCTTAAGCTCTATTTTTTCCCCTGAAATCTTTATCAATTTCAAAATCAAAATAAAACCAGCAAAATACTGCTTCAAATTTTTAACATGTAAGTCTCCTGGAACAAAATATTCTTTTTCTATAAATTTAATAATTGAAGAATACCTCAGATTTGTTAATTTAAGAAGTGAGCCTACTTGGTTGCGTATGTTCTCGTCAATGAAAATTGGAGCAAATGTTAGATTGGTTTCTTTATTTATTTCAGATACCACTTCACTTAAGTTATTTATGCCATTATCCAAATAGATATCCTTTTCATTAAGTGTTACATATTCACCTGTATTTGTTTTAATGAACTTTAGATTCTCAATCTTACCTCTTTTTTTCAACAAATACTTGTACAATTCTTTGATATTTTCCATATCCAAGATACTTTTGTTAGTAGCAATAGTTTGTATTATATTATCAAAATCAACGACTTTAACACCCTGTATCTTAGAGAAAAAACCATGAAATCCAATGTACTGGCTATCTATCCAACAACAATTATCATGAAAGTGATTAGCTTTAAATATGTTTTTTATTTCAATGTCATCTGTAAATAAGATATCATTAATATTGCGTGAGTGTTCTCCTAGTTGGATTTTGTTATTATTTAGAAAATAATTCAATAACGACTCTTCAAATTTAGATTTTATAATATTGCTAGAGCCTTTATTAAAATGTAAAATCACATTAAGAAAGCTCTTATTAATTAATCCATTTTCGGAGAATAGATCGATGACACAAATTAGCATTTTAATTGTAACATCTAAGATCTGGCTATTATTTAAATCGCTGAAAATATCTAAATTGGCATTGTATAATTCTTTCCGACTCATTCCTACTGTATACTTCCCTTGAATTAAGTAACCTAGTCCAGCATGTGTATTAGTAGGGAAAAATACATTAAAATTTGAATTATCAGCAAAAATAAACTTAATTTCGCCATCAGAATTCCTTGTTACTTCGAATGCAATCTTAATGTTTTTATAATAATTCCCACTCTTTGCTTTGTCTCCTACAACCCTACCATCAATCACCAAGTATGTTTTCTTTGAAATTTGATAAACAGATACAATTCCTGCGTCCATTAATTCTCTAAAACCACTGTTACATTTATCCAGCGCAAAAAAATCTTTAGTAATATTTTCTTTACTTACTACATTTTCATATACTATTTCATCTTCTTTTTCAACTTTCACATGCAGAGCGGTTATATGATTAAGAAATAATAGGTACCTACTGGAAATGTCACGAAGTCTATCATACACTTTTTGAAAGACCTCACCATCAGTGTACGGAAGTTCTATACAAGTATCGTAATTTTCAGTATATGAAAGATCACTAGTTTCACCTTCAATATTGGGTATATTAAACTTGGGGATAAGATAATCATGTATTTCAAATTGATATTTACCTGACGTTATCTTAGGCTTTGCTGTAACATTAAAAACTGATTTAAATCCAATTCCAAACTTTCCTATCTTACTGTCATCTGTTGCTTTGCTGTTATTCACTTGGCTAGCTTTGGTGATCTGTTCTATATCACTTAAATCAAAGCATTTCCCGTTATGTTTTAAGCTGATTTCTCGGTCATTCAAATAAATTTCAACTTTATTAGCAGTGCAATCATCAGAATTTTGCAATAACTCAAGAACAAATGCTGAATCATCACTGTACATTGCTCGCGAAGCTTCATACATAGATTGAATATCCTGAGTTTTTTCGTATAGTTCCCTTCTTGATGTCACCAACTTATTTATATCTCTCAGTTCCGCCAATGTAAACTGACCCATATGATCCTCCTTATACTATTCATAATTACATACCCCTTTTACATTCCACATACGATTTTAAATGTACATTAATATTATCCTATCTCCAATTCAAACTCCAGAAAATTTTCCCATTTTCGACAAAAGAAAAGACCCCTGCAAGCGGCAGGAGTCTCATCTTCAATTAGTCCTATAGACCTTACTCAATCACTTTATCGGCATCGACTTTGATTTCCCAATCTAAACGCTCATCGTCCGATAAACTGACTGATCTACAACTTGAAGTGAACCTTGATCTCTCCCCGACAAACATCGACCCTGTCGATGATTATGTCGAGCAATATATTCGATTTCAGCGAGCGACACGTAAACAACCTTCTTGAGCAGTACTGTCACATCTCATTTCGTACCATCAATATTAGGCACTCCACATGCACCGTATGCGGAAACATATCCACCGGCTGAACCTCCACCGTCCGATAGCCGCCGTCCTCCAGCACTCGCAGATCCCGCGCCAGGGTGCTCGGATTGCACGACACATACACGATCCTCTCCGGCCGAAGCTGAAGCATCGTCTCCAGCAGAACCGGATCGCAGCCCTTGCGAGGAGGGTCCACCACGATGACGTCGGGCGAGACTCCGGCTGCTTGCCAGCGCGGCATGACGACGCCCGCATCGCCGACCTCGAATTCCGCGTTGCGAATCCCGTTCAGTGCAGCGTTGCGGCGAGCATCCGCGATCGCTTCGGGGACGATCTCGACGCCGTAGACGCGGCGGGCGTGCCTTGCGAGGAACAAGGTGATCGTTCCGATGCCGCAATAGGCGTCGATCACCGTCTCCTCGCCGGTGAGAGCGGCGTAGGCAACGGCGGAGGAGTACAGGCGCTCCGTCTGCACGGGGTTGACTTGGAAGAAGGAGCGAGCCGAGATCGCGAAGCGGATGTCCCCGATGTCGTCGTAGATGACGTCCTCGCCCCATAAGACGCGGGTCTCATCGCCGAAGATAACCGGCGAACGCTCCACGTTGACGTTCTGGCAGATGCTCCTCACGCCGGGAACGCCGTCCCGAATCAGCGCCACGAGCTCGTCCGCGCGGGGCAGGTCTCGGCCGTTCGTCACGAGGACGACCATGCGCTCGCCGGTCGCTTCCGCGTGGCGGACAACGACGTGGCGCAGCAGGCCGCGGCCGGTCTCGCGGTCGTAGGCGCTGTAGCCGAGGGAACGGGCGATGCCCTTCACGATACGCGAGGTCTCTTCGTTCTGCTCTTGTTGGATGAGGCAGGCGTCCATGTCGACGATGTCGTGGGTGCCTTGCTCGAAGAAGCCGCCCACGAGGCCGCCGGCACGGTCGTAGCCGATCGGAATCTGCGCCTTGTTGCGATAGCGCCAAGGTTCTTCCATGCCGATCGCGGGATGCACGATAATCGCAGGACGCCCCTCCGGCTCTCCCGACGCAGCCAAGCCGGCAACAGGCAGCTTCCCGATCCGGGCCAGGTTGTCCGCCACCAGTTGGCGCTTCCAGCGAAGCTGGGCTTCGTAGCTCCAATGCTGCAACTGGCAGCCGCCGCAAGCGTCGTAGATCTCGCAGGAAGCGGAGATTCGGTCGGCGCTTGGCGACAGCAGCTCGGCAAGGCGAGCTCGCCCGAACGACTTGCCGATGCTGACGACTTCCGCTCGAACCCGGTCGCCCGGAAGCGCGCCGCGCACGAACAAGGTGTAGCCAGCCACCCGGCCTACCCCTTCTCCCTCGTGGGTCAGGCCGATGATCTCCAGTTCGACAGCCTGGCCGACCTCGACAGGAACTCCCGTCAAGCTGGTCGGCGCACCGTTCCCCCTGCGACCGCTGCCGCGGGCGTTCGTTTGTCCGCCGCCGAAGCGGTCTCTGCGTTCGCTCCCCGGGGAGCTTTTGCCGCCCGAGCGCCTCTTGGTCGAATCTCCGGTATGGTTTTTTTTGAATGATGCCATCTTGATCCCTATTCCTTCCCTGGACTGACCGATAAAAAAGACGAAGCGGCGCCTGTCTCGGCGATCTTCGTCTCTCTCCGCCCTCTTCTACTTGTACGAAGTCTTCCCCGTCTCGTCCACGATAACCGCCAGGTGGCTCTTGAGCACCGCCAGCTCCGTCGGGAGCGTGCCGCCCAGCTCGCCGTCGAGGTTGAGCTGCACCCGATCCTCCGCCCGGACGACCAGCTTCGACGTCTGGAAGTGCATGACGTGCGAGTCGTTCAGATGCTCCCCCCGCATGGCAAGCGACGCGATACGGATCATCTCCGCGAGGTTGCACTTCTTCAGCAGCACGACATCGAACAGGCCGTCGTTCGTGTTCGCCTGCGGCGCCAGCTTCTCGAAGCCGCCGACCGACTGGCTGTTCGCCACGAGGAACAGCATGTACTCGTCCTCGAACTCCCCGACGCCCTCCGCGACGATGTTCAGCCGCGACGGATGGAAGTTGACGACCTTCTCGAAGCCCTTCACGTAATACGCGAGCTGACCGATCATCGTCTTCAGCTTGCTCGGCACCTCATAGGACAGGTCCGTGAGGAAGCCGCCGCCCGCAATATTAATGAAGTACTTATCGCCCGTCGCATAGCCGATATCGACCGGCCTCGTGTGGCGGCGCACGATCAGGTCCACCGCCTCCTGCCAGCGGCGCGGAATGCCATGAGCCCGGGCAAAATCATTCGTAGTCCCCATAGGCATAACCCCGAGCATCGGCCGCTTCTCGTGCCTTGCGATCCCGTTCACGACTTCGTTAAGCGTACCGTCTCCGCCCGCCGCGATGACCAGATCGTACCCCCGCTCTACTGCCAGAGAAGCCGCGAACGCCGCGTCCCCCTTGCCTTCCGTCGCGTGGCAGGACGTCTCGATCCCCCCTTGCTCCAATCGCTGAAGCACCAAGGGCAACCGACGCCGCATCTCTTCCCTTCCCGAAGTCGGGTTATAGATCAGCCTCGCTCTGATTTTCTCCAATATGCTCACCCTCTTTATCTCTCGAGCTAATCTCTTGTTCACGCAGCCATAACGAGGCTTGCCTTCGAATCCATTCCTGCAGCTTCGGATGCGGCAACAGCGAGCTCTCCGCATAGACGCAGCCGAGTCCGTCCAGCCTGCGCGGGATGACCGACGAGGTGAAGTACCCTTCGCTGATCATCACGGGAACCGCCGCAACGACAAGCCCCGGAGCCCGCTCCTTCAACGAACGCACCGCAGCCGCGACCTCGTCGGGACGCAGCGTCGCCACGCCGGCGTCGGCATAGCCTCCCCGCTCCTTCATCAGAGCGGCCAGGCCGTCCAGCCCGCGATGCCATTCCTCATAGAACCAGGGCTCCTCGCTGCCGTGGCCGACGAGCAGCAGAGCGATCTCCGCCGCCTCGCGCCCCTCCAGCCCCGATGCCTCCGCAACCCGGTCCAGCAGCACGTCCGCAATCTCCGAATCGTCCGCGATCGGCCGTCCGTACGTCAACCTCGCGCGAACCCGAATTCGCTCAAGGTCCGTCTCGCGCCGCGGCTCCTCGTATGCTCCAAGCGCCCAGCCAATCTCGTCGACATGCGTGCTCCCGGCCGAGACGAACAGCGGAATCGCCAGAATATCCGTAACCCCCGCCGCTTCCAGCCTGTCGATTCCGTCCTGAATGAGGCGCCCTTCCACCAGCTCCAGGTACGCCGCTTCCACGGGAACGGGCCGCAGCGCCTCGCGCACCGCGCCGACAGCCTCTTCCACCGACGCCGCCCAGTGCGCCTCTCTCGAACCATGGCCGATGACCAGAATGCCCGGCTTCACGATGCTCCCCCCGCTTCCCATCCGTTCCGCAACACGCTAACACATTCATGCTATCGAATCGCATCCCCAATGTCAACGTAACCCATCCCCGGGAAAATAAATCTTGCGCCCCGCCCCTGTTCCAAGGGGATAGGCGACGCAAGCGCGGCCATGTGCAGATGAGCGACGGTTCCTGAATGAGGGGGAGAGGCGGCCTAAGGCCAATCGGCGGACAAGGTGAACCGGACAGTCGCCTCCTGAGCCAAAGATAGAAGCAGCCTAAGCATGGCCGCCCACTGCATCAGGGTAGATCGCCCTCCGATCCGCTGGCTTTTGCGACCGCCCGGTATCGCGCTGCACGAATATGATTTTTCGCATAAAATCCGGGCACCCCGCGCATCGGCGGCTTCTCGAACATGAGCATACGCCAAAAACCGCCAAGCGCTGTTAAGCGCCCGGCGGTCTCCTGCTCCTGCCTGCCTATCTGTCCTTACTTGTTGGCCGCGAGGAACGCGTCCAACTGCTTCTGCTTCTCGGCGATGACATCGTCAAGGCCGTTCGACTTCAGCTTCTTGAAGTATTCCTCCGCCTTCGAAGGATCGACGGAGCCGGTGTCCAGACCCGGGTCGTACTGCTTGCGGGTGTTGTTCATGACGGACGCCTGCGACTTGACCGGCTCGGCGTTAAATGTGAAGCCGAGGGCCGGAGAGTTGTGCGCGCCTTCGTTGAACGCCTTGAACTGGTCCCACTTGTCCGGAGCTTCCGTGTTCCAGACGTAGTTGATCATCTGATTGCCGAGCATCCACGCCGCGCCGATGCTGTAGTTAGGCGTGTTGTCGGTCGGGGTGATGATCTCTCCGCTGCGGGAATAATGGTCGCCTTCGATGCCGAAGTTGATCAGGTTGTTCAGGTACTTGTCGGAGTGCAGCAGATCGATGAACATCATCGCGCGGGCCGGGTCGCCGGACGTCGAGGAGATGCCGAGCATCGAGCCGGCCGTGTCGCTCGTTGCGACCGTGCGTTCCGTCATCGCGACCTGCGCCAGCTTGCCGGACAGCCCCGTCGCGGAAGCGAGCTCGGCGTCCTTGCCCGGCTTCAGCGGCGAAGGAACCATGAACACGTCGCCCTTCTTCAGCGCGTCGTTCACGCCAAGCTGCGTCGTCGCCGCATCCTTGTTGATGTAGCCCTTCTGGAAGAACTCGCGGGTAATCTTCAGCGTCTCCAGATAACGCGGCTGATCATAACGGGACTTGACGACCGTGTCCGTGCCGTCCTTCATGATAACGCCGTCGATCGTATTGTCGCCGAGGTAGTCGTACTTCGCGAAGTAGTGGGCGTTGAAGTTCTCGCCGTCGCGCATGAAGATCGGCGTCATCTCCGGCTTCTTCGCCTTCACTTCGGCCAGGATCGGCTCGAGGTCCGCGATCGTCTTCACCGCGTTGATCTTCTCCGTCAGGCCCAGCTCGTCGGCGATGTCCTTGCGGTACACGATGCCGCCCTGCTCCGCCAATTCCTTGTTCGCCGGCACTCCATAGTTGAAGCCGTTGATCTTGGCTCCCTTCAGGAACGCTTCCGGCAGGCTGGACAGAATGTCCTGCCCGTACTGCTCGATCAGGTTGCCGTACTTGCCGTTCGGATCGTTCAGCGGCAGGAAGGCGCCCTTCGCCACGTTGGCCGAGTGGCCGTTCCACGAGGCGGTGAAGATGATGTCCATCGGATCGCGGGAAGCGATCGCCAGATTCATCTTGTTATCCCATTGGCCCCAGTCCACGAAGTTGATATCCAGCGTCGCATTGATCTTTTCCTTCAGATACTTGTTGATCTCCGTCTCGACCTTCACTTCATCCTTCGGAGGCGTGCCGGGAAGGAAGAACGTCAGCTTATACTCCTTCAGATCCGATGGCGCAGCGGACGATTCCGCCGGCGATGCGCTCTCCGAAGCCGGAGCGGATGCGCTCTCGGACGGGGACGGGGAAGCGGACGGCGAGGAAGAGTTGCCGCTATTGTTGTTATTGTTGCCGCAGCCTGCCAGGATAAGCGATAAGGCCGTTACTGCCGTCAGCGATAGCGCGAACGACTTCGAGATCTTTCTGCTCAGCTTGAGCATGTGGTGTTGCCTCCCTTTTTATCATTGAGATACAGAATGTATGCTCAACCGGCCGGTAACCGGTAGAAGCCATTGCTTATCCCTTGACGGCGCCGACCGTCAGGCCCGTGATGAAGTAGCGCTGGAAGAACGGATACACGAAGATGATCGGCCCGATCCCGACGACGGCCATCGCCATCCGCGCGGTCTCGCTCGGCATCCGGAAGTTCGGGTTCGCCTGCATGATCGCCGAGTACGCTTGCGAATTGGAGCTTAGGTACTGGATATCGAGCAACGCCCGGTACATCCGGAACTGAATGCTCATCGGACCGTCCGGCGAGATGAACAGCAGGCTGTTGAACCAGTCGTTCCACAGGTTCATCGTGCAGAGCAGGCCGACCGATGCCAGCACCGGAAGCGAGAGCGGAAGCACGATCTGGAAGAACGTTCTCAGCTCGCCCGCCCCGTCGATCTTCGCCGATTCCATAAGCGCCGGCGGGATCGAGTTCTGGAAGAATGTGCGGATCAGAAGGACGAAGAACGCCTGCACGAAGAACGGCATCATGAGGACGAGCATCGTGTCTTGCAGGTGAAGCCCTTGCTTATACGTCAGATAGAAGGGAACGAGCCCGCTGTTGAACAGGATCGTGAAGAACATGATGAAGGTGAAGATGCCGCGGTGCTTGAAGTCCCGGCGCGAGATCGGATACGCATACAGCGTCATGATCGCCAGCGCCACGAACGTTCCGACGATCGTCACGAAGAGCGATACCCCGTACGATTCGACGATCGGCCTCCAGTCCTTGATGAGGAAGTCGTAGGCTCCGAGGCTGAACTTCTCCGGCCACAGCTTGTAGCCGTTAAGCTGCACCCGCTGTTCGTCGGAGAACGATACCGCCAGAATGAGCAGCAGCGGAAGCACGCACGCCACCGTGTAGAACCAGAAGAAGATATTGATGGCAAGGTTCGCGCCGCGGGACACTTCGCTTACCGAGTAGGTCTTGGCGCGCTTGCGTCTGAGAGTCGTCGTGGTCATGGAATGGTTCCTCCTTCGGCTTGTAGTTAGAACAGGGCGTCATCCTTGCTGACCCGGCGAACGACGAGGTTCGAGGCCAGCACCAGTACGAAGCCGATGACGGCTTGGTAGAGCCCTGCGGCCGAGGACATTCCGATATCCCCCATGACCATGAAGCCTTGATAGACGTAAGTGTCGATAACGAGCGTCGTGTCGTAGAGCGCCCCGGCGTTGCGGGTCACCTGGAAGAAGAGCCCGAAGTCCGCGTAGAAAATCCTTCCGATCTGCAGAAGCGTCATTGTGATAATAACCGGCCGGATGAGAGGAACCGTGATGCTCCACACCTGCCTCCACTTGCTGGCGCCGTCGATGTGCGCGGCCTCGTAATACTCGTGGTCGATGCCGATGATCGCCGCCAGGTAGATGACCGCGTAGTAGCCGACGTTCCGCCATTCGTTGATGATCGGCAGGATAAGCGGCCACCACTTCGGCTCGCTGTACCAGTCGATCGTCTCCCAACCAAGCATCGGGAAAATAATTTTGTTAAGGATGCCGATCTCCGGGTTCAGGAACGCGTACACGAGGTAGGCCATGATGATCATCGACAGGAAGTACGGCAGGAACATCGTCGTCTGGTGAAACTTCGCAAGCCGTTTGCTCTTCAGGTTGTTGAACAGGAGAGCGAAGCCGACGCCGAAGACCAGGTTCGTGACGATGAAGACAACGTTGTACAGAATCGTGTTCCTCGTGATCAGCCATGCATCGCTTGTCTGGAACAGGAACTTGAAGTTGTCCCAACCGACCCAGGGGCTGTCCAGGAAGTTCTGGAAGAAGCTCGGGGACGCGTACGTCATGTTCTTGAAGGCGATCAGCCCGCCGACCATCGGAATGTAATTGTTAATCAGCAGCACGATCAGCGCCGGAGCCATCATCAGATAGAAAACGCCGTATTTGGACCAGTAGCTCTGGTTAAGAGTTCTCGCCCGCTTCTCCTTCCCCGCCTTCTTCCTGCGGATCGCCGCCGGTGTCGCCTGTTCCATCTCCATCACAATCCTTTGTCTCTAATTGGTTCCTTGGTTGGCTTGTGATCTTATTGTACGGCGGCCGGGGCGGCCCTATCTATCTACTGGGATGACCGATATAGCACTTTGGTGACTTTTTGTAAAACGTTTTCTCTCAACCGTCTACGAGATGGTCTGATGCTTCTTCCGATACTCCTGCGGCGTCAGCCCGGTCGTCTTGCGGAACAGCTTCGCGAAGTAGGAGAAGTGCAGGTATCCGAGCCCCTCCGCGATGTTGCTGATCTTGTCGTTCGTGTCCGTCAGCAGCTTCTTCGCCCGCTCGATCTTCACCTGCGCGATGTAATCGGTCAGCGAGAGCCCCGTCTCCTTGCGGAACAGCCTCGACAGGTACGCCGGATTGCGGTAGACGCAGCGGGCGATGTCGTCGCGGCCGATGTCCTCGTGCAGGTGGTCCTGAATGTAGGAATGCACCTTCGCGATAATCGCGCTCGTCTCCTTGCTCCCGTCCGCGCACGCCGCCCCGAGCTTGACCGCCAGCTTCAGCGCCCATGCCGACATCGCCGCCGCGCTCCGCGCCGTCTGCCCCTCCGCCAGCTCCTGCGCCGCGAGCGCATCGTAGATCGACAGCCCCCTGCGGGAAGCCGCCTGCAGCAGCATGTGGGCATAGCCGAAGTAGAACTGCTCCAGATGCTCCCGGGTCGCTCCCTCGCTCTGGAACCGGGCCATCGTCCGCTCCAGCTCCTTCGCCAGCTCCCCCGCCTCGCCCCGGTCGAGCAGCAGCCCCCACTCCGTGAACGACGGCATCGCCGGGCCCGCGCCGGCTCCCGCCGTCGTTCCGGCCGCCGCCAGCTCCGCCTCCTTCTGCGGCGCGTCGATAACCGAGCGCGTCTCCGACAGGTTGGCCCGCTCGAGCTGCGACAGCTTCTCGAGCGCGGCCGCCAGCCGGCTGATCGGCACGCTCTCGCCCACGTAACAGCTCACGCGGCAATGGAAGTACTCCTGGCACGCCTTCACATACTCCGCACACCGGGCGAGCAGCTCCGGCCGGCTCCGCCCCGGGCTCTGGTCCGGGCTCTGCCCGCCGTTCGCTTCCGCCGAGGAATAGACGAGCGCGAGATTAAGCCCGCTCCGATCCTGCAGCACCGCCCCGATCGCCTGCTCGCCAAGCACAATCTCCGCCGCCGCCTTGCGCACGGCGTATTCCATGATGCTCTCGTCGCGGGCGTCCAGCTCCATCTCCCAATGCTCGATGCTCAGCAGAATCGGCAGCGCCTGCCGGTCCGCCGAGAGCGGGATGCCGAACAGCGCGAGCTCGCGGTTCAGCCGTTCCGCGCTCATCGAGAGCCGCCCGGCCAGCACGTCCTGCCAGAAGCGCTCGACCAGAATCGGGAGCTGGCTCGCCCACTGGCGGCGGTACGATTCCAGCGTGTCCTCGAACTTCGCCTGCTCCTTCCGGCGAATAAGCTCGGCGACGCCGCGGCGCGCGATCTCCTTCAGCACGTCATGGTCGACCGGCTTCAGCACGTAGTCGAAGCAGCCGTTCTGCAGCGCCTCCTGCGCATATTCGAACCGGGCGTGCCCGGTCAGGAAGATCGTAAGCGTGTTCGGCGACGTCTCGCGAATGTGCCGCAGCAGCTCGAGCCCGTTCGCCCCGGGCATCTCGATATCCGAGATGACGAGGTCGACCGGCTGCTCCCTTAAGCGGCGCTTCGCCTCCTCGACGTCCTCCGCCTCCAGAATGGTCCCGATCGGCAGATCCGACCAGTCGATTCCTTGCGTAATCCCCTTGAGCGCATAAATCTCGTCGTCCACCACGAGCATCGTCAGCATAAGCCTCTCCCCTTTCGCACAATCTTTTCCCCCGGTCGCTGTTCCTCAGTCGCTATTCCGCGTCCAGCCGCAGCGGAACCTCGGTCGGCAGCCGAACCTCGACGCCCGCTCCGCCGCCGGTCACGTTGTAGAAGCGGATTCCCCCGGCGTCCCCGTACAGCATCTTGAACCGCCGCAGAATGTTCCAGATGCCAAGATGCCGGTCCCCGCCCTCCGACACGTAACGGCCGCTCTCCAGTTCCTCCAGCATCGTCTGCGGGAAGCCCGAGCCGTTGTCCTCGATCGTCAGCGCGACGAACCGCCCCGGCTCCGCTTCGTCCTCCCGCGCGGCGATGCGGATGCGGAACAACGTGCCGTCCTGCGGCCGCTTGTTGAAGCCGTGGATGACGCTGTTCTCGACGAACGGCTGGATCATAAGCGGCGCGATGGCGAACGAGCGATGCTTCGGGTCGATGTCCAGCTCGTAATCGAGTTTGTTCACATAGCGCAGCTTCTGGATCTCCAGGTAGTGGCCGATATGCTTGATCTCCTCCTCCAGCGTCACGACCGTCCGGTTGCTCTGCATGAGGAAGCGGAAGTAGTCGGCCAGGTGGAGGGACAGCTTCTGCACCGTCTTGTAATCCTTCAGCGCCGCGAGATTATAAATAATGTTTAAGCTGTTCATATAGAAGTGCGGATTGATCTGGATTTGAAGATGCTTGTACTCCGCCCGCTGCACCCTCAGCTGCTCCTCGTAGACGTCGATTTTGAGCCGCTCGATCTGCTCCGCCATCTGGTTGAACGTGCGCGACAGGAACGCGAATTCCGTGTTGCCCCCCGACGTGTCGGGCAGACGGACGTCGAGTCGCCCTTGCCCCAGCTTGCGCATCCCGCGAATGAGGCGGACAAGCGGCCTGAAAATAATTCGCTGAAGGAAAATCAAATAGAAAGAGAGAAGAACCGCCACCATCAGCGGAATCCAGTAGTACAGGATTTTCTGGAAGGAGGGGAGATTCTGCAGCAGGGAAGATTCCGGCATGACGATGACGTAGCTCACGTCCGCCTTCGCGGAGGGCTCCGAGAGCACGAGGTACGACTTGCCGTCCTGGCGAATCTCGCCGTAGGCCGTCTGCATGGCCGCAATCTTCCCGCGGAAGTCGCGCGACTGGATAAGCGGCGAAGGGCTGTCGGCGAGCAGCTCGCCCTTCTCGTTCATGAGGAAGGCTCCCCCTTCGGGGCCGACCGCGAAGTTCTCGAGCACCCGCAGCAGCGAAGGCGTGCGGACGAGCACCCCGGCATAGACGTTCAGGCCGAGGTCGTACGTGCTGAGCAGGTAGTTCATCCCGTCCAGCTCGACCGAGCTCCAGCGGCTTGTCTCGTTCAGCGCCGGGTCCGGCAGCTTCGAGGACATCAGGTTCTCCCGCCCCCACTTCAGCAGGATGGCCTGCTTCTCGGAGTTGTTCGTGTTGTCCGAGGTGGCGAAGAACAGGTCGTCGTTGCCGCGAATATAGATGAAGAGCGTATCCATGCTGTAATAGATGCCGCCGGAATCGAGCACGAACTGGTTGTTCAGGCGGATCTTCGCCAGATTGTAATCGCTGTCAAGAGGAGCGAGCGATTGGAGCAGCGGAATGTCCGAGTTGCGTTCGAGCCGGATCAGATACCGCTTGTATTCCTCCAGAATTTTGTCGTTCTCCCGCACATTCGCCATAAGCAGCTTGTTGTAATGTGACGAGATCTGTCCGCGAACGACGTCCATGGCATAGAGATTGTTGTAGAAAAGAAACAGTACGAGCGGCGCGATAATGAGAATAAAACCGAACACAATTCGAAACCGCACCGATTGCCAGAATCCCATCGTCTCTCCCCCTCGGGGACCGTCTTCCAATTTGTTCCTAGCATACCGTAGGGGCGAGAGGCTGGCAATACCAGATTGCCCTGCCAAGCTAAGCGCTCCCCTGCGGTCGATGGGGGTTGGTCTCGGATTGGTTTCGGATTGATTTCGAGTTGGTCTTGGGTTGGTCTCGAATTGGTTTTTGGTTGCTTTCGGGTCGGTCTTGGGTTGGTCTTGGGTTGGTCTTGGATTAGTGGAGGGAGTTTTGCCTCGGGGCGATGGCTGTTGCAATTTTATGCGGTTTTTCGCATTCGTTGGCATGATGGGGAGCGAATTACGGCGTTTTATGTGGTTTTTCGCATATATCCAGCATTTCCGGCCGGATGTTCCTCCACGAATGCGATTTTTCACATATAATCGTCCAAACCGCCGGTTTCCGTGCTGCGCGAATGTGATTTTTCACATAAAATACGGCGTTCATCCGTATCGGTGGCAGGGGATCCGCGGCTTAGCCTGTAGACCCGCTGATATTTAAATAAAGCTCCCCAAGGGGAGCTTTATCGAATAGACGTCGGGTATGTTGGAGCCGGGATCGCGTGGCCGCGCTTGGCTTCAGCTCCAGCCTCAGCGTTAGCCTTAACCTTAGCCCTTGTCCGGGGCCGGGTCGACGCCGAAGCGGCCGAGTCTCTCAAGCGCGAGTTTATAGCCGTCGTTGCCGTAGTTGAGGCAGCGCTTCACGCGCGAGATCGTCGCCGTGCTCGCTCCAGTCTCGGATTCGATCTGATTGTACGTGTTGCCCTTGCCCAGCATTCGAGCTACCTCCAATCGCTGCGACAGCGATTGAATCTCGTTGACCGTACACAGGTCGTCGAAGAAGACATAGCATTCCTCGACATCCTTCAAGGTCAGAATCGCTTCGAAGAGCTGGTCGATGGATTTATCGTTCAGTTTCTTCAACTGCATAGCCAGGCCACCTTTGTATGTCGTCAAAATTGCTTATACCCTTTTATTGTACTGCGTTTCTTCGCTTTTTTCAAACTTTACCGTGTTCACGCGTCAGAGGGTTGAATTCCGCCGCAACCGGGGCAAACGTCTATACGCAACCGCCCTTCCGCGCATATCCTGTAGCATAACGTTCCGTATGTCGCCATCAAGGGAGGTGGAAGCCAGATGAAGAGGGATGTGCAAGGCAGCGTGCCGCAGCCGGACAACTGGATGGGCTCGCCGCTGGATGGAATCGGCCCCGGGGGCTATGCCGGTTACCCGGGAATCGGCGGCGATACGGCGGCGACGAATGCGTTCGTCGGACCCCCTCCCGCGGCAGGCCTGCCGGTGCAGGTGCTCCCTCCCGCCGCTCCGCAAGCCGCTTCGCCCCTCAAGGGCTTGCTCAATAACTTCAACCTGAACGACCTCAAGGGAATGCTTGATCGGATGGGCGGGGTTGAAGGCTTGCTCTCGAACGTGGGCAAGGTTCAGAAGTTCATGACGACCGTGCAGCAGATGGCTCCGCTGATCAAGCTGTTCATGGGCAAGAAGGGCGGCTCGTCGGACGACGACTCGGAGGATTCGTATCGCCCGCGCCGAAGACGCCGGCGCAGACGCCGTTCCTCGAACAGAAGAACGAGGCGTTACGGTTCCGGCTCCGGTTCCGGTTCGAGGGAGCGCTATCGTCGCAAGGGCGGGTCCAAGGGCAAACGAAGGGCAGGCAACAATCGTCGGTAGTCCGAATAATTACGAGGGGCCGCCTCGCAAGTCGTTGACTTGCGGGACGGCCCTGATTTCGTTGTTCCGGCGTCGGCGTCAGCATCTTCCCTCTATGCGCCAATCATTGATATGATGAAGCTATCATTATTGGGCGATACCCAGGAAAGGAGAAGTTCGATGTTCGTCCAGCGGCTTGAATTCTCGTTCGCCTTCTCGCACCGCCCCGGCACCGCGGTCCCGTTCCACCGTCATGATTGCTTCGAGCTCGTCTATTACCTGGAAGGGGCAGGCGACGGCGTGATCGACAATACGTCTTATTCCTACTCGGCCAACACCTTCAGCTTGATTCGGCCTGCCGTCTACCATAACGAGAGCCACCGCGAAGAGACCGATCTGGTTTGCATCGGATTCCTTGCGCATGAATACCCGGACCTGTCGCGGCTTCTTGCCAACGGAACCTATGCGGACCCTTCCTGCCAGCTGCTGCCCATCGTCAGCAAGATGAAACGGGAGCTGCTCAACCGAAGCCTGCGTTTCCAATGGAAGCTTGAGCTCCTATTGAACGAATTCCTGATCGAATTCGAGAGAACTCGTACGCAGCAGTTCATCTCGAGCTCGTTCGACTATATCGAGAATTACATTCACGAGAACTTCAACCAGGATATTCATCTTCCTTCGCTCGCCAGAATGTCGGGGTACAGCTACGACCACTTCCGCCATCTCTTCAAGCTGAAGACGGGAGAATCCCCTTGGAATTACATCATAAGCAAACGAATCGAACACGCCAAGAAGCTGATGCTGTCGACCGACTTGTCGATGAGCTCGCTCTGTCAGGAATGCGGCTTCACGAGCAGCTCCCAATTCTCGGGAACCTTCCGCAAGCTGACGGGGCTTACCCCGACGGAGTTCAAGCGCAAGAACTTCATCCTGTAAAGGGATGACCTGCAGTTCGATGATCTAAGCTTCGGATTCTCTGGGCACCAGCTTCCGGAACAGATCGCGGAAGACGAGGTCCCGGTGCAGGTAGTACACGTAACGAATCCAATGCCGCCGCTCGTCCTTGCTCCAGCGCATGTCTTCGGACAAGACCGGGCTGTGGATCAGCACGCTGGGGGCGAAGGAATCGTCAATCAGATAAGCGATCGTCGCGATATCCCAGATAACGCGGGAGTAGGCGTAATGGTCGTCGTTGCAATCCCGGAACGTGTCATACAAGTACTGCCCGATCGGCCCGCTGTCCTTCACGAACTCCCGGATCTCGGACAGCGTCGTCAGCAGATGAGAGCTGACGCCCATGCACGGGAGGAGCACAAGCGGTGCGCCGCTGTTCAGAATCAGGGAAGACGCCGCGTAATCCTGCATCATGTTGAATTCGTTCGTATCCGTCCATTCCAGCGCGTGGCCTCCCAGCCAGACGATGACGATGCGCGAAGCGATGGACGGTTCCATGAGCAGCGCGGACGCCACATTCGTGATCGCTCCGATGGAGACGACGTACAGCGGATCGTTCTCGGGGCTCTCCAGCGCGCGCTTCACGAGGTCCTTCGCCGCTTCGCTTGCGACGGCCGTATGCGAATCCGGCAAGTAACGGTCGGACCCGCGAAGAATCGGCACTCCCTCCGCCTCGGGCAGCAGCTTCGCGATTCGTTGCAGTTCCCGGTAGCTTTTCTCCATTCCGTCCTTCGGTCCGTCCGATCTGTCGTTATGGAACGGGGCGGCATAGAGCGCCTCCACCTTCATTCGTTCCGGGGACTTCAAGGCGTAAACGACCGCGAATTGGTCATCGATCTCGTTATACGTATCCGTGTCCAGCACGATGCGAATCTTGCCTTCGGGCCGGGCGAGCCGGCGGAGCAGTTGCTCCTGGCTCAGCTTGGGCGTTGCACTGTTCGGTTGCGGGTTCAAGGTCATTGGCGGTTGCCTCCAGTGGTCTCATTATGGATTGCTGCCGATTGCTGTTGACTGCCGAATTCCTCCTCTATTGTAAATCAATCCGTCTCGCGAATATGTCAATATTCGGGGGAAGTATAGCGGGATTTGGCTGACCATGGGCAAGCGACGGGGGCGGGATTGTTCCATGAAGGCGCGAAGTATTTAACCTATATAGGGGGTTGGGGGCGGAGCATGGATTACACTTCAACGACGGAAGCGGCGGTTATGGAACGACAGCGGTCTGAAAATACGATAGCGGCGGGTCCCCGTCATAGCGTTGGTGTTAGAGCGGATGGGACGGTGTCGGCCGTGGGCGATAATAAATACGGCCAATGCGAGGTCAGCGGCTGGCGCGATATTGTTGCGGTTGCGGCCGGCAATGTTCATCTGGCGACGAACACGGGGAATGCCCATACGATCGGTCTAAAATCGGACGGCACGGTGGCGGCGGCAGGGTGGAACAAGCATGGCCAATGCCAGGTGAGCGGCTGGTCCGGCATTGTGGCGGTTGCGGCAGGCTGGCGTCGTACCGTCGGGCTTAAATCGGACGGCACGGTCGTTGCCGCGGGCAGGAATGAGCATCGCTGCTGCCAGGTGAGCGGCTGGTCCGATATTGTCGCGGTTGCGGCGGGGTGCGCTCATACGCTCGGGCTTAAATCGGACGGCACAGTGGTCGCCGCGGGCGATAATACATATGGCCAATGCGAGGTAAGCGGCTGGCGCGGCATCCAAGCGGCCGGGAGCTAGCCGATTCGACAGACAACCCCTGTACCCGACCGGCGCGATGCCGATGAATACAGGGGTTGCCGATTGGAAGCTCAATGCTCGTATTCCAAGAAGGGGTCGTCGATGACGAGGCGATGGGCCTCGGCGTCGCTCACTCCCGTGTAGAGCGTTGCCGTGCCGTCGCCGTGACGGACGAGTCCGCCGCTGAAGAGAACGTCCACCAGATCGAGACGCTTCGCCGGCCCGTCCGGGAGCATGTCGCGGGAAGCGATGAGCTTCAGCGGCGTCGCGACACGGCTGACCGGATCGAAGCCGAACGCCATCGGGTAGTAATGGCGGATGTTCCCGTCATCCATGCGGGCGATGTGGCCCAGCACGCCGATCATGCCGTTCCTCAGCAGATGGGCCTCGTTGCCGCCGCCCCATTCCACCTTCAGGAATTGGTCCGGCAGCACGTCGGCTTGCTCCATTCGCTCTTCCGTCAGCTCCTCGAGCCCGGCAATCTCGGTATAGCCGATCATCGCTCTGGCGTCGCCGACCGGCATCGGACGGGTGAAGACGCCGATGCCGCCGCTTGCAAGCTCCACGAGACGAATGTCCTTCATCGTCAGCGGCCCCTTCGCGAACGGCTCCAGATCCGCGATCCGATAACCGCGGTAGAACACGGTGCGCCACGAGGTTACGTAATGAGGATCGTCCCCGTCGAAGTACACTTCCACTCCGCCGAAGACAAGCTCGCCGCGGATAAACGAGACGAACGGGTCCTGCAGATCGAACACCGGCGCCCCCTTCCGCGGCACCCAGCGCCCTTCCCGCTGCACGAAGAACATGATCTGCGAGCGTTCGCTGGCGCGGTCCTCGACACGCCCGGCGATCACGAGCTCGCCGTCGTCCGGGAACGGAGCCGTGATGTTGTATACATCGCGGCCGCTTACCCCGGAGAAGATCAGCTTCTCGCCCTTCCTCTCCGGGCGGTCCTTCTTGAATTGTTCGAATAGAACGGCGCATGACTTGGCCTGACCAACGGATGTATGCATGACGGCCCTCCATTCGCGCGAACGATGAGCTCGGCATCGTCCGTTCGCTTCGTCTTATTGCTCTCTATTATCTAATGGAACAACGCAAAGATCCAGTACAGAATAGCCGCCATAGCGGCAGAGATGGGAATGGTCACGATCCAGGAGACGACGATCCGGCCGGCCGTGTTCCAGCGAACGCTCGAGAAGCGCTTCGCGGAGCCGACGCCGAGAATGGCGGACGTGATCGCGTGAGTCGTGCTGACCGGCAGATGCGTCAGCGTAGCGGAGAAAATAACGGCGGCGCCGCTCAGGTCGGCCGCGAAGCCGTTGATCGGCTCGATCTTGAAGATCTTCGTGCCCATCGTCTTGATGATCTTCCATCCGCCGAGCGAGGTTCCGAGCGCCATCGCGGTCGCCGCGCAGATCTTGACCCACAGCGGCACGTCCAGATGATCCTGGATGCCCCCGGCGACAAGAGCCATCGTGATGATGCCCATCGCCTTCTGGGCGTCGTTCGTCCCGTGGGTGAACGATTGCAGCGCGGCGGTCATGACCTGGCCTGTCCGGAATACCCGGTTGACGTGGCGCGGAGATGAGTTCGCGAATATATGCTTCAGCAGGAACATGACGATATAGCCCAGGATAAAGGCGATAATCGGCGAGACGATCAGGCCGACGATGATGGTGGAGAAGCCGCTGTAATTGATTCCGTTCCAGCCCTCCGAGGCGACCGCCGCCCCGGCCAGCGCGCCGATGAGGGCATGGGAAGAGGAAGAAGGAATGCCCAGCCACCATGTGACGAGGTTCCAGATAATCGCGCCGACAAGCGTCGCGCAGATGACCGTCAAGCCGTGCTCCAGCTTGAACGGGTCCGTCACGCTGCCTCCGATCGTCTTGGCCACCCCGGTGAACATCAGCGCTCCCACGAAGTTCATCGTCGCTGCGAGAATGATCGCGACCCGCGGCTTCAGCGCCCGTGTGGACACGGAACTGGCGATGGCGTTCGCCGTATCGTGGAAGCCGTTGATGAAGTCGAAGGCGAGCGCGAGCAGTACGATGATGACAATGATAAAGGTCATATGATCCATACGGTATCGTCTCTTTCCTATTCTGCGCGATTAAGAATTGCGCATGATGATCGATTGCAAGGTATTGGCGACATCTTCGCATGCATCCGTCGTCTCTTCAAGACGCTCGTACATATCCTTGAACTTGATGAGCTCGATGGGGTCCTTCACATTCTGGAAAAGATGGCTGATGCCTTCGCGCATCAGATCGTCGCCTTCGTTCTCCAGTTCGTTCAGCTTGACGCAGTGGGTCTGCATGGCGAGCAGCTTCTTCTGGGTGAGCAGATTGATTGCGGCCTTGATCTCCAGCGAGGAACGACGCAGCACGTCGCCGAACTTCCGAATGTAGGCATCGGGCTTGTGGATGTGGTACATCGCGAAGCGGGATGCGCACGCCTCGATTCCGTCCAGGACATCGTCCAGCAGCTTCGTGAGCTCCAGAATGTCTTCCCGCTCGATAGGGGTAATAAACACTTTATTTAATTCCGTGAATATCAAATGAGCAAGTTGATCTCCGCGATGCTCGAAATCCTTCATTTCTTTGGCGAATGCTGTCACATTCCCCAAGTCTCCGTCAACCGCGGCCGCGAATCGTTCGACCGTCTCCTGGATTAGGTCGGCCATCTCCTCAAGCGTTTTAAAAAAAATGTCTTTTTTCCGGAACACCAATAGCCCTTCTTTCCCAATAAAGATGCCTTGACTGCCAAGCCCATTTCATATCTTATCACAGCGTTCGACCGCATGGTATAGGGCTTTTCTTAAGGTTCGCCAAGGTCTTCCTTAAAGTTTGACCCAACGGCGGCGACAATAACCGTCCTACGAATCGACACCGTTCGCGAAATTCCTTGTCCCGCTTGCCTTCTCAACCCATTGCCCGGATATTTGATCTGTACGAACCCGCGTCCCGCGAGCTATTCTTAAAGGAAGTTAAAATCCTACAACGGAGGTCTCACCGTCATGACTGCATCATCTTGGAAGTTCGATTTCGGCGTGGGAGAAGCCGCCGCCGGTTACATCAAGGCGACTCCCGCAAGCAGGTACCATCCTTCCGTCGGCTGCGGCTTCACGGGCGAGCCCGACATTGCCGCCCGCGATCGCGGCGAGCCCGACGCGCTCAGACGAGATCTGATCATTCCGGCCGATGCGGAATTCCGCGTCGACGTGCCCGACGGCAGCTATCAGCTCAGCCTGTTGATCGGCGACTGGATTCTGCCGTCCCATACGACGGTTAAAGCGGCGCCGGGCCGGCTGCTGATCTCCGGGCTGCGGACAAGCCCGGGCCAATTCGTGCGCGAGACCGTCTCGGTCCGGGCCAAGGGCGGCTGCATTCGCCTGCAATTCTCCGGCCAGGCCCCGCGCATCAATGCGCTCGAGATCAATGCCGCGCCGCATGCGCTTGCGCTCTTCCTCGCCGGGGACTCGACGGTGACCGATCAGCCGGAGGACGGCTACCCGTATGCCGGCTGGGGGCAGATGCTCGCCGCGTTCCTTAAGCACGACGTCATCATCGCGAACGAAGCGATGTCGGGCCGAAGCTCGAAGAGCTTCATCGGCGAAGGGCGGCTGGATGCCATCTGGGAAGCGATCAAGCCGAACGACTTCCTGTTTATTCAATTCGGCCATAACGACCAGAAGCCGGACGAGGAGCGCTTCACCGACCCTGCGACGACGTACAAGGAGCATCTTCTCCGCTACATCGACGGCGCCCGGGAGCGCGGGGCTCATCCGGTGCTGATCACATCCGTTCATCGCCGCTACTTCGCGGAGGACGGCACGCTGCAGGATACGCACGGGGCGTACCTGACCGCCGTTCGCGAGCTGGCCGCGGAGACGGGCACGCCGCTGATCGACCTGGCCGCCCGCACGAAGTCGCTGCTTGAGGAGCTTGGCCCCGACAATTCGAAGCAGCTCTTCATGTGGGGAGCCCGCGGAGAGTTCGCGAACTTCCCCGGCGGCATCGAGGACAACACCCACTTCCAGGAGCAGGGCGCGATTCGGATCGCAAGGCTCGTCGTGGAAGAGATTAGGGCGCTCGATCTCTGGCCGCTCGCGATGTACATCCGCTAGTCCGATCATGAAGTCGTGAAGTTTTCTCTCTGACATTGACAGTTTTTCCGCCGAAGTGACATACTTTGCATATCCCTTCGATACGTCCGGCGTACAGAGAGGTGGAGCATGGAGAGATTCTTCGGCCTATTCCGTCATATGAAGATCAGAAACAAGCTGACGATCGTCATTGCGATGATCGTCCTCTTCTCGTTCGCCTTTATTCTGATTGCCCAGCAGTATGCCTTCTCGGAATACGACAAGCAGCTTCATTCGAAGTCGTCCCAGGTGTTGAACCTGAGCTCGGCGGCCATCGAATCGCAGCTCAAGCAGCTTGAGCAATTGTCCTTCAACATCGTCTCGGACGTGCAGCTCCAGAGCGTGCTTCGCAGCCTGAAGGCCAGCACCTCGGATTACGACGATCATATCCTGAGACAGGATCTGGTCGATCTGATGATCGGCTACAGCGGCAGCGAACCGTACATCCGCTCCATTCAACTGATCGACTCGCGCGGCGGAGAGACGGGCTCGGGCAACTCCGCCGCGATCTCCTCCACGAAGAAGGCCCGGATCATGCAGCAAGCCGGCGAAGCCGAAGGAGGAATCGTCTGGTTGTATCCGGATGCGAGCGACTCTTCTCTTATTCTCGTTCGCGAGGTCCGTTCCTATATCAATTCGAAGATCGATCTGCTCTACCTGGGCACGCTAATCATTCGGATCGACCTCGATTCCATCGTGCATAAGCTCGCCGTCGGAGACGGGGAACTGTACATACTCTCGGGCACCGACATCGTCTACCCGCAGAAGCCTTCATTTAATCCGACCGAGCTGACGGACAAGCTGGCCGACCGGACGGGCTACTTCACCCGTGAGATCAACGGGGAGACGCAGTTTATCTCCCACAGCCGCTCCTCGTCGACGGGATGGACGTACCTGAACCTCACTCCGTACAACCAGATATTCGAACGCATCCTGTTGATCAAGAAGATCGTCGTGTACGTGTTTGTCGGCATCTTCGTCATCGCCCTCCTGTGGGGAATCCGCTTCGCGCGCAGCCTGACCCGTCCGATCGAGGAGCTGATCGGCCGAATGAAGCTGGCCGAGAAGGGGAACTTCGCGGAAGCGAACGTGAGCGCGGCCGACGACGCGAGCATCGCGATGGACGAGATCGGGCTGCTCCAGCGAACGTTCCGCTTGATGGTGGATCGGATCAACATCCTGATCACCGAGAACTACTCGCACCAACTGCTCATCAAGGAGACTCAGTTCAAAGCGCTTCAGGCCCAGATCAACCCGCATTTTCTATATAACACGCTTGAATCGATCAATTGGCTCGCGAAGATGAACAAGCAGACGCAGATCTCGCAGATGGTCGAAGCGCTCGGCATGCTGCTGCGCAATTCCGTGAGCGTACGCGAGCCGATCGTGACGCTCGGGGATGAGATCGAGATCGTCCGGAGCTACATCACGATCCAGAAGTTCCGCTTCGAAGAACGGCTGGCCTTCTCGCTGGAGATTCCGGAACGCTACCGCTCCCTCCGCATTCCGAAGCTGACGCTTCAGCCGCTCGTGGAGAACGCCATCCAATACGCGCTGGAGCCGTCCATCGGCGTCTGTACGATTACGATCCGCTCTTACGAGACCGAGAGCGGCCTCAGCCTGACCGTCGAGGACGACGGCCCGGGAATGCCTGCGAACACGCTCGCCAAGCTGAGGAGCGGAGAGCTGCAGGCGGGCGGCAAGGGCATCGGCCTGCTGAATATCGACGACAGAATCAAACTCAGCTTCGGAGACGGCTACGGCGTTCAGGTCGAGAATCGGCCGGGGCATGGCACGCGGGTCATCGTTCGCATCCCGAAGCAACCGGAGGGATAATCTTATGTACAGAACCTTGCTCGTCGACGACGAGAGAATCATTCTGGACGGCATCTCCAGCATGATCGATTGGTCGCGCTGCCGCACCGAACTGATCGGCACCGCGCAGAACGGAATCGCCGCCTACGAGAGAATCGTCGCCGACTCCCCGGACATCGTCATCACGGACATTCGGATGCCCGGCCTGGACGGACTGGAGCTCGTCGCCAAGACCCATGCGTCGCACCCGCATATTCGCTTCATCGTCCTGTCCGGCTTCAGCGAATTCGAATACGCGAACCGCGCCATGCAGTACGGCGTGAAGCACTACCTGCTCAAGCCGACGAACGAGCACAAGATCGCCGCGGCGCTCGAAGAGATCGTCGCCGAGCTGGACGCGGCGCAAGACCAGCGGAACTTCATTGCGAATATGAAGCAGCGCTACCGGAAGATCGTCCCTCACGTCAAGGAGCAGCTTCTGAAGGAGTTCGTCACGAACAAGACGTACGGCATCCAGGACCTGAACTACTATCGCGAGCTGTTCGGTTACGATATCGAGCGTCCGGTCCAATTGCTGCTGTTCCAGATCGAAGGAGCGGCGGAGTTCGAGTTCCTGTTCGCCGTCAAGAACATCGCCGAGGACATTCTCGACGCCACCGTTCTCAGCACAACCGTCAGCAATCACGCGCTCATCCTGATCGAGGAGCCGACAAGCGAAGAAGCGCTGCAGGAGCAGCTCAACCGCATCCGTCAGACGTTCCTGCAATATTACAAGCTCGATATCACGATCGCCGTCAGCAGCCTCGGGGAGATGGTCCGCGCCCGCGCGCTCTACCAGGAGACGCTGCAATGCCTGAATTACCGCTTCTATCTCGGCGAAGGCGGCATCATCACGGCTACGGACATCCTGCCGCCGGCCTCGCAGCCGATGGGCGCGATGGGCGACTACGAATTCGACGAAGAGCGAATTCTGCTGCCGATTCGCTCCGGCCATCTTCAGGAGGCCGAAGAGGTGCTGGCCGAGCTGTTCGACCCGCTGCGGAGCGCGCAGCTCGACATCGGCATGGTCCGCACGTACGCGATTCAGCAATTCATCGCCCTGATCCGGCTTGACGACCCGCAGCGGCTTAACGAGAATTACAAGAAGCTCCCGCTCCTGCTGGAGACGAACACGCTTCAGGCGATGCAGGACTTCCTGCTCGCAACCGTTCGGGAGATTACCAAGCGGTACTATGAGCAGAATGTCGTGAAGCATACGAGCATCGTGCGCAAGGTCATCGACATTATCAACGAGCAGCTCGGGAACCCCGATCTGTCTCTGAACTTCGTCGCGGGCGAGATGCTGTACATGAATGCCGATTATCTAGGCAAACTATTCAAGAAAGAGACGGGAGAGAAGTTCTCCAACTTCGTCATGAAATCGCGTATGAAGCTTGCGGCGCAGCTCATCTCCGAGCAATCCGACATCAAGATCTTCGAGCTGGCCGAGCGTCTCGGGTTCGGCGACAACCCCCAATACTTCAGCCAAGTGTTCAAGAAGCAGTTCGGCTGCACCCCATCGGAATACATGAAGGGCTCGGAGAACTCTGGTTTTTGAACAATCAACTCGGTTTTTTGCCTTACCCTCGCCGGTCTAAATCGCGATAATAGACAATGTAAGCAGTTACACCAATTGTCAGAATAGAAGCTTATGTACAACGGGGAGGAAAAAGATATGAAAAAGGCGCTTACGGTACTGTTGTCGAGTTCCCTGGTTCTCGGCTTGGCGGCATGCGGCAACAGCAGCAACAATAACAGCGGCTCCAATGCCGGCTCAAGCCCTTCGGCATCCGGCGGCAGCCAAGCGACGGCATCCGCAAGCAGCAACAACGATCCGGTTACCCTTCGCATCGCCTGGTGGGGCGGCCAATCCCGTCACGATTATACGCTTAAGGTTATCGAGATGTACGAGGAGCTTCATCCGAACGTCACGATCGAGCCGGAATACGCCAGCTTCGACGACTACTGGAAGAAGCTAGCTCCGCAAGCGGCAGCGAAGAACCTTCCGGACATCATCCAGATGGACATCTCCTACCTGAATCAGTACGCGACCCAAGGCCAGATCGCCGACCTGACGCAATATATCGACAGCAAGACGATCGACACGACGAACATCAGCGAATCCGCCATCTCCGGCGGCAAGGTGAACGACAAGTTGTACGCGTTCAACCTCGGCAACAACGCTCTGCTCGCCATGGTAGACAAAGCGATGCTGGAGAAGGCCGGCGCGACGATGCCGTCCGAGAACTGGACTTGGGACGACTTCACCGCTCTCGGCGACAAGCTGAAGGCCCAAGGCAAGCTGCTCGCCGGCGACCTGCGCCACGACGTCTTCTTCCCGTTCTACCTGAGAAGCCAAGGCCAGCATATGTACGCCACCGACGGCAAGAGCCTCGGCTACGACGACGACAAGTACTTCGTCGATTGGTTCACGCAATACAACAACTGGTACCAAAGCGGATACCTGCTCTCGCTGGACAAGCTGGCGCAGAAGAAGGGCACGCCGGAAGACGGCGAGCTCGAGCTCGGCAACGCGGTCAGCACGTGGAACTGGTCCAACCAGTACATCCTGTCTTCCCAAGTCGCAGACCGTCCGCTTGAGATCCTGCCTGTACCGGGCTGGAACGAGAACGGCGCGCTGTTCCTCAAGCCTTCCATGTTCTTCTCGATTGCGGAGAACTCCAAGGTGAAGGAAGAAGCGGCGAAGTTCATCGACTTCTGGGTGAACAACGTCGACGCGAACAAGATCATCATGGGCGAGCGCGGCGTACCGGTCTCTTCCGCCGTCAAGGACGCGCTGAAGGATTCCCTGACGCCTGAGCAGACGAAGGTGTTCGAATATGTCGCTTGGGCCGAAGAGAACGCAACGCAGATGGACCCTCCGAACCCGACCGGCGCGACGGAAGTCGACAAGCTGCTCAAGGAGACCGCCGAGAAGATCATGTACAAGAAAATCTCCGTCGAGGATGCGGCCAAGGAATTCCGCACGCAAGCGAACAAAATTCTGAGCAAGTAATCGCGCGCGGGCTAAGCACGCCCGCCCCCGGCCGAGAGGGGCGGGCTTCACGCGCCGCCCTTCTCGGCAACGCATAGCACGGCCCGACTGCCCAACCGCCCCGCCGCCGGCGATCCCAGATCGCCGCCCGCGGGGCGGTTTTGTGCGCATTGCGCGGGTTGCGGTTGCGGAGGTGCGGTTGTGGAGATTGCGGCGCGCGGCGACGGGCTCCTTGCGGGCGCGCCCGTTCACTCATCGTCTCCCTTCCTCCAACCGTCGATCCCCTTCCACCCGAGTTCCTCTGCTCCTCCCGTTCAGGTGCTCCCTTTTCCCCCTGCAAATTTCTGACCGTTCCCCGCGGCAAGTCGGCTAATTAAACAAAAAGCACGGTTTTTTGCCTTCTGAATGTGCGCTTGACTCGGCATAATAAAAGTATCGACAACGCGCACAACCAAGGGAGTTGAAGTCATGAAGCAGAAGAAGCTGCTGCACAATGACCATATGGTCGGTTATATTTTCTCCGCTCCGTTTATTCTGGGGTTCCTGGTGTTCATCCTGTTCCCGATGGCCTCCTCCCTCTACTACTCGTTCACCGACTACAACATGCTGACCAAGCCCAACTTCATCGGCTTCGATAACTTCACGCGCATGTTCACGGACGACGACAAGTTCTGGAAGTCCGTTCGCGTAACCTTCACCTACGTATTCGCCAGTGTGCCGCTGCGGCTCGCGTTCGCCCTCGGGGTCGCGATGCTGCTGAACCGCTCGATCAAGGGCGTCGGCTTCTACCGTTCCGCGTACTACCTGCCTTCGCTCATCGGCGGCAGCGTCGCGGTCTCGATCCTCTGGACTCAAGTGTTCGGCGACCAAGGCATCATCAACTCGGCGCTCGGCCTGATCGGCATCGAATCGACCAAGTCGTGGATCGGAACGCCGGAGACGGCCATCTGGACGCTCATCGCCCTGGCGGTATGGCAATTCGGCTCCTCGATGCTCATCTTCCTCGCGGGTCTCAAGAGCATCCCGAGGGAGATGTACGAAGCGTCCGGCGTCGACGGCGCGGGCAAGCTTCGCCAGTTCTTCAAAATCACGATTCCGATGCTCAGCCCGATCATCCTGTTTAACCTGATCAACCAGACGATCTCCTCGTTCATGACGTTCACGCCGGCTTACATCATCTCCCGCGGCGAAGGCGGTCCGCTGGATTCGACGCTGCTCTACTCGCTGAACCTGTACAAGCGCGCGTTCGAATACTACGAGATGGGCTACGCGTCGGCCATGGCTTGGATCATGCTGATCGTCATCGGCGTCATGACGTTGATCCTGTTCCAGACCTCGAAGTACTGGGTGCATTACGAGAACAAAGGAGGCAACTAAAATGGCCCTTCAGAGACGCTGGAATAATGTTTTCTACCATATCATCATCGGCGGGCTCGCTCTCGTGATGCTGTATCCGCTTATCTGGCTGTTCGTCAGCTCCTTCAAGCCAAGCCAGGAGGTGTTCACCACCGCGAACAGTCTCATCCCGAGCCGTATCGCCTGGGAGAACTACAAGAGCGGCTGGGCAGGCTTCGCCGGCAACACATTCGCGAACTTCTTCAAGAACTCGTTCATCATCGCGATCCTCTCCACGATCGGAGCGGTCGCCAGCTCCGGCCTCGTCGCTTACGCGTTCACCCGCATCCGCTTCTTCGGCCGCGCGTTCTGGTTCGGCGCAATGATGATGACGATGATGCTGCCGCGCGACGTCACGATTATCCCGCAGTACATCATGTTCTCCGACTTCGGCTGGCTGTCTTCGTTTAAGCCGATTATCGTGCCGCAGTTCTTCGGAGTTCCGTTCTTCATCTTCCTGATCATGCAGTTCATCCGCACCATCCCGCTCGACCTGGACGAGGCGGCCAAGATCGACGGCTGCTCGAAGTACGGCATCTTCTTCAAGGTCATCCTGCCGCTGTGCGTGCCGGCTCTCGTGACCGCGGCGATTTTCTCCTTCTACTGGACGTGGGAAGACTTCTACCACCCGCTTCTGTACTTAAACAAGCCGGACCTGTACCCGGTATCGCTCGCGCTGAAGCTGTTCCTCGACGGCGAATCCCTGAACAACTGGGGCGGCATGTTCGCCATGTCCATCCTGAGCCTGGTGCCGGTGTTCGTCATCTTCTTCCTGTTCCAACGCTACATCGTGGAAGGCATCGCAACTAGCGGATTGAAGTAATTAGTTTGGTTCTGAGTGGGCCCCCTCGATGGTTGAGGGGGCCTTCGCCGATGTGTGGTACTCCATACCACACATTCGCCTGTTGCCCCGATTGCGCGCCGATGTACGGTACTCCATACCACCTGTTCCCCCGACTGCGCGCCGATGTACGGTACTCCATACCACACATTCGCCTGTTGCCCCGACTGCGCGCCGATGTACGGTACTCCATACCACACATTCGCCTGTTCCCCCGACTACGCGCCGATGTATGGTACTCCATACCACACATTCGCCTGTTTTCCCCCGACTGCGCGTCGATGTATGGTACTCCATACCACACATTCGCCTGTTCCCCCGACTGCGCGCCGATGTATGGTACTCCATGCCACACATTCGCCCGTTGCCCCGACTGCGCGTCGATGTATGGTACTCCATACCACACATTCGCCCGTTCCCCCGACTGCGCGCCGATGTGTGGCACTCCATACCACACATTCGCCTGTTCCCCCGACTGCGCGTCGATGTATGGTACTCCATACCACACATACGCCCGTTGCCCCGACTGCGCGCCGATGTACGGTACTCCATACCACACATTCGCCTGTTCCCCCGACTGCGCGCCGATGTGTGGTACTCCATACCACACATTTGCCTGTTGCCCCGATTGCGCGCCGATGTACGGTACTCCATACCACACATTCGCCTGTTCCCCCGACTGCGCGCCGATGTGTGGCACTCCATACCACACATTCGCCTGTTCCCCCGACTGCGCGCCGATGTATGGTACTTCATACCACACATTCGCCCGTTCCCCCGACTGCGCGCCGATGTGTGGTACTCCATACCACACATTCGCCCGTTCCCCCGACTGCGCGCCGATGTGTGGCACTCCATACCACACATTCGCCCGTTGCCCCGATTGCGCGCCGATGTATGGTACTTCATACCACACATTCGCCCGTTGCCCCGTCCGTGCGCCGATGTATGGTACTCCATACCACACATTCGCCTGTTCCCCCAACTGCGTGCCGATGTACGGTACTCCATACCACACATTCGCCTGTTCCCCCGACTGCGCGCCGATGTGTGGTACTCCATACCACACATTCGCCTGTTCCCCCGACTGCGCGCCGATGTATGGTACTCCATACCACACATTCGCCTGTTGCCCCGACTGCGCGCCGATGTATGGTACTCCATACCACACATTCGCCCGTTCCCCCGACTGCGCGCCGATGTGTGGCACTCCATACCGCACATTCGCCTATTCCCCCGACTGCGCGCCGATGTGTGGCACTAAATCCCCCTCTTCGAAGTGCTTAATCTGCGAGTGGGCAATAGATAGGCCATCTTTCTGCCTGTTAATGAGATGATAGGAGTCAGCAGTTTCTTCTCAGACAAGGATGACATGAACGATATCGTTGTCTTAAGACTAATCTTTAGTTCATGAGATACTAATTTAGGAGTTAGCTTCTCCGCATCCGAAGTTGTCGCATAATGCAAAATCGCCCGCTCGTACACGTTCAACTCGACCTTCTCGCCTCCGATCGGGCGGCCCCAGCGGGCGAGCGCCATCAGGATCGTCTGCTTGCAGCGGACGGTCTTGTCCTTCAACCCGTCGAAGGAGAAGCGCAGCAGCTTCCACTCGTCGATCAGCAGCAAATTCTGGCGTTCCTCGTTGTCGTCGAACTTCCAGCGGCTGATCTCTCGCCAGTGCGGACCGAAGCCGTCGGCCTCCAGAAGCAACCCGAATACGGGCGAAGGGAGATAAGCATAGTCGGCATACCTCGTCGTCCCCCTCAAGTCCATAATCTCGTACTCCGGATGAAGATGCTTTAAGCTGCCGACGGCTTGCCACCAGACGTAGGCTAGGATTTTCTCCGCGATGCCGTGCTCCTCGAGCAGCCTCCGCTTCCGTTCCCCGCGACTCTCCTTAACTGCCCGAGCCATCATCTCCGCATACTCGCTCTCGAACGCCGGGTCGAACTTGATGTCGTGCTCCTCCAGCCGTCCGCCCGAAGCCCTCGTCCTCGTGTCCATCCTGCCGCTTGCCTTCTTCGCTTCCACTATCGTCATCCTCCCATCGTTGGATCGGACCCGCCGCAACGCAACAAGCCGCCCATCCCGGATACTCTCTCCGGAACGGACGGCCTGTGCTTCAGGTCCTTATAATATTGAAGATAATGGAAACACATCCAAAATGCAAGCCTCTAATGAATCTCCTTTCCTTTGGATCGTTCGCTCCCCTGCAAATTCCGCTAGCCTCGACAACCTCGATAGTCCTGACAACCTCAATAGCCCTATAGCGCTGAGGAGACATCCTCTCGATTCTTTCTTCAGCTACAACGATATTGTGGGATCGAGTTGCAGAACCGAATAACCGCATCGACCAAAAGAACGCCCGATGGCTTTCTTCTGGCCATTCGCGTTATGGTTGGCTCCGGTTGGCTCTTGTTCGTTCACAATCGTTATCTTGGATTGGTTAAGCCGGCTAAGCGACTGCTCTTAACTCGTTTCTTCCGCCCCGACGCTTCCCGAAGTTGGGAGCGCGACGGATTCATCGATCAGCAGGAAGCGGTCGACATAGACGTCCGTTCCGGAGCCCGGCTCGGTCGCGATCAGAAGATGGATAATGACGGGACCGGGATGAGCCGCCGAGATGCTTCCCTTAGAAGCCCCGTTCACGAACACTTCGGCCGTACCGCTCGCCAGATCGAACTTCAGGCGAATATCGTTCCAAACGTTCGTCGCCAGCGTCGTCGGAACAGGGAGCGGGCGAAGAACACTCGCGACCGGCTCCGTTTTAACCGACATCATATCCTTAAGCTCGTTTGTAAAAGTAAAGCTGGAATCCGAATACGCTTGATGAACTTTCACGTATCGGGCCGTCGCCGACAAGCCTCCTAACGTGATCTCGCGATTGGACTTCTGGAACGTCCATCCGGTCGCTTGAACCCAATCCCCGTTGTTCGTCATACTGACATAAACTTCGAGATCGCCCGAAGCGATCCGGCTCGTCGAATCGATATCTCTCAGCGTGATCTCCTGTACTGTCTCGACTTGACCGAGATCGACGCCGATGCTCCGGTTCTGATAATCCAGCGCGAACGTTCCCGCATAGCCGAAGGACGACAGGTCACCGGTCGCCGGATTGGTGTCCGTCAAGAAGCCAGTCGTCTGGGCATGCTCCGTCGTGCGGACCGTCATCAGGTTCCGAACATCCCCGACGAAGGTAAACGAGGAATCCGAATAAGCTTGATGCACCTTCACGAACCTCGCTGTAACCGACAAGCCGCTAAGCTTGATGTTGCCGTTCGACTTCGCGAAGGACCATCCTGTCACCGGCAGCCAATCTCCGTCGTTCGTATCGCTGACGTAAACGGACAGATCGCTTGCCGTCAGGCGATTCGAGTTGTCGTTATCCCATAGCTTGATCTCGGTAATCGTCTCCGCCGCGCCCAAGTCCATGCCTACGCTGCGGCTCTGGTAGTCGAAGCCGAAGGAACCGCTTGTTCCCCAGGAAGCCAAATTGCCGGAGGCGGGGCTCGTATCGCCAGTTAAGTAGCCGATGCGGCGCGTAGCCGGACCGGAGACGACTTCGATGATCTCTTGCAGACCATTCACGAAGGTATACGCGGTATCGGCATAGTTCTGATGCACCTTCACGTACCGGGCTTGCGCGTTCAAGCCTCCGAGCGTGATCGTTCCTCCCGCCTTGGCGAATGTCCACCCGGTGACCAGTTGCCAGTCTCCGTCGTTCGCGTTGCTGATATAGACGGATAGATTGCTAGAGCCAAGACGGTTCGAGGAATCGTTGTCGATCAGCTTGATCTGGGTGATCGTCTCGACTCGGCCAAGATCCATTCCAACGCTGCGATTCTTGTAATCGAGCGCGAGAGCGGCGGTGTTGCCGATGTTCTCCAGGTTGCCGGAGGCTGGCGTAACGTCATCCGGAACGAATCCGGCTCTCCGGTTGTAGGATTCCTTCGCATCCGAGTATAGCAAGGAACCGTCCGGCGCCACTTGCAGACGGAAGGCGGTTCCGGCCGCGTTCGGATGTTGCGAATAGCCCTCCTGAAGCGAGAGATTCAATCCGTTTGTGAAGCTTGTTCCATACAGGGACAATTCCACCGTTCCCTTGCGCACGGCCGGGAATAACCGGGAAGCGCCGGTCGGCGTGACATTGCTAACGTGATCGTAGATTCGAAGGGATTGGACTCCCTCCTTGGCCTGCGTGCCGCTCGTCGTTACCGTCCCGAAGCTCGTCGTCTTCCACCAATAATCTCCCGCAAGACGGGTGCCGTTGTCCGTCGTCCCGGCCGCCCGCTCGTACTCGAAGTCGTCTAGCGCCCCATGGCTCCGGTACAAATACCGGTAGAAATCCTCCACGAGAACGGAGCCCGTCTGCGTTCCCCCGGACCACGAGAACAAATACGCATTCTCGCCCGCCGGCACTTTGTCGGACTCGACGGCCTGCCGACGCTCGCCTTCCGAATACCAGCCCGGCGTCGACAGAATCGTCCGATCGAGCACATTCCGGTACCCGTCCCAAGTCAATGTCTCGTCTTGGCTGTAGGCAATCGTCAAGTCGTTGCGCTGATAGCTCGTTCCTCCCATCGCGTTGTGCCCCGACCAATTGAGCAGAATCGAACCGTCTTCGTCGCGGCTGAGCGCGGGGAAGGTATTGCTGCTTAGGATGTCGCTGTCCTGCGCCGCGGACCAGGTGGTTCCGTTATTGACGGATACGGACTCGGCCAGAGTCGTCTTGTCTCCTCGCTGCTGCCTGGCGTAGATGATCAGAGATCCGTCGGCACGCTCGATGATCGCCGTCTCCGATACGCCGCCTTCCCCGCCGATGGACGGGATTGTCAGGTCGGATGCGCTCTTCGTCCAGGTCAAGCCGTTGTCGTCCGAGTATGCGACTCCGGCGGCGAACGTGCCGTCGTCCCCGATCGCGAACCCGAACGTCACGACCAAGCGTCCGGTACTCGTCCGAATCGGATTGGAATAAGTAACCGCGTAATTCACCGGATTGCCAAGCGAGGACATCATCCCGCTCACCGCAACGGGAGCGCCGAAGCTCGGTTTCCCGCCGGAAAATCCGGTCGCCTTGACGACATACAGGTCCGAGCGACAGACAGAATCGTCCAGGCAACTGTGGACTCCGTCCCATACGCCGAAGTAATGGTACGAGTAGAACGCGACGAACAGGTCTCCAGTCGTCTCGTCCACGTAAGCCCCGCCCGGGCTATCGAGGGATATGCCCGAGCGGCTTCCCGGAGAGATCAGCGGCTCCGGCACCGACCACGTCATCCCGTCGTCGAACGAATAACGGGCATAAATCCCGTTGTCGATGTCGGTCTGCGCCATAAGCATCAACGTACCGTCCGGGAGCCGGACAGGCTTGATATTGGCTCCGAATTCCAAGCCGTCGTCACCTTGCGGAGTAAAGGTTTTGTTGCCGTACTCGACTTGCAGCGCCTCTTGCCCTCCTCCGCTGAAGGCGGCCTGCGGATTGCCGTAATAGAAGTATACCGTAGCCGTCGCGAGCGGCGCCATCTCCGGAAGCCGGACGTAGAAGCCTCCGTCGTCCTTGTAGAAGCTCAGTTCCCGCCCGGCCGCATCGGCGAACCGGACATCGCGGTAGTCCGCTTGCAGACGCCCGGCCGAGATTAGGGCGGAAGTGCCGAGCGAACTGCCGGACAGGTGAACCGGACGGTCGTATATCGTCTCGTTATTCGGATTCGTTACCGTCACGGCCTTGCGGTAACTCCACTCCCCTCCTCCGCTCGCGGTCCACGTCCCTGCCGGAAGCTCGTAAACTTCCAACATCGCCTGCAGGTTCGAGCCGGAGTACTCGGCATTCGTATCGTCGTAATGGCTATGAACCTTGACGTAACGGGCCGTCTCGGAGAAATTGTAGAGCAGCAAGGAGCGATCCAGCTTCAGGAAGTCCCAATCCGGTACTTTCTCGTACGTGACGTTGTCATCGCTCACGTACAATGACAAGTCCGCCTTCTCGACGCGATGGGTACCGTTGCCGTCCGAGTCCAGCTCGATCAGATTGAAGGTCTCCTCCGCTCCGAGGTCGGCGCCGAGGCTGTTCAGCCCGCTGTCCAGGGAGAATGCGCCTGTGGAACCGAACGAAGCCAGCGATCCTTGGTAGGGATTGCGCTCTCCCGTCGCCGAGCCGATCGACGCTGGAAGCTTATCCGTGCTGGACTGGTAACCCGAACTAAGTGATAAGGAATAGACGGAAGAGGAGACGGAAGAGGAGACGGAAGCGCCCGGGTCTGCCTGCGATTCTGCCGCAGCGGAAGGCGCGGCGGCTCCGGGTCCGAAATTCAGCGATGCCATAACGAGAGCGGCGCAGATCAGAAGCTTGCCTCTTGCCCTTGCAGCCAACGATGCCATTCGTTATCCTCCTAAGGGAACCAGCGATCCCATATTATGGTATGACCTCAATACTCAAGCAAAAGCCGTCTATCCCATTCCTGTTCGGATATTGTCTCAACGAGCCGAATCCCAATTGTCTCAGCCATCCGAGTCCTTATTGTCTATACCTTACGAATCCTAACGATCTCAGCCGACCGAATCCCTGCTGCTCCGATAATCCCGCGGGTTCACTCCCGTATAGAGCTTGAACTTCTCGTAGAACCAGTCCATGTCGTTGTAGCCGACCGCGGAAGCGACCTCGTACACCTTCAGATCCGTTCCCGCGAGAATCTCTTTGGCTTTCTCCATTCGCACCTGCAGCACGTACTCGCCGAAGCCGATGCCGGTCTGGGTCTTGAAGAGGCTTCCGAGGTACGCCGGATTCATGTATAGCTGCGCGGCGATGCCCTTTAACGTAAGCGGACTCGCGTAATGATCCTTCACCCACTGCTTGACGAACCGGGCCACTCCCTTCTCGTTGCCGAGATCGCCCGAAGGCGCCGCACGATCCTCTTCGGACGGGACGGGCTTGTCACGCTTATCCAATTCCCCTCTCACCCTGGCCAGCAGCCTCGCCAGATCATCCTCTTCGGCCGGCTTCAGCAGATAGTCCTTCACCTCAAGCTGAAGCGCCGCCCTCGCATAGGCGAAATCCTCGTATCCGCTCATGATCGCGACGGTAATATCGCTTCTCTCCCGAACGGCCGCAATGAAGGCAAGCCCCTCCATCTCCGGCATTCGAATGTCCGTAATGACGAAGGAATAAGGGTGCTCCGCGAGGCATTCCAGCGCCTGTCGGCCATTGGAGGCTTCTCCGGCGATCCGGAAGCCGGCTTGCTCCCAATCCAGCAAGTACTTAAGCGACTTGATCGCCCCGGGCTCATCGTCAACTAGCAGAACGTCGTACAGCTTGTTATGCTGCTTCACGCCAATGCCCTCCTTGTTGTCAGGTCGTGCCGATCCGTTCGTACAGGGGGATGCGCATCGAGGCCTCGGCTCCCTCTCCGGGCTTGCCCGCCAGACGGATTCCGTATTCGGAGCCGAAGCTCTGCAGCCGCTGATGCACGTTAACCAATCCGATGTGGTTCCCGTCCTCCGAAGACTCCGACAGCTTCGCCTGAATCTGCGCCGCCCGGGCGGGCTCCAGGCCGGCGCCGTCGTCCTCGACCCGCAAGAGAATCGCCTCGTCTTCCATCTCGGCCGAGACGACGATCGTCGTTGGAGACTCCTTGGGCTCGAGCCCGTGCACAATCGCATTCTCCACCAGAATCTGCAGGGACAGCTTCGGAACCCGCAGCCGCAGCAGCTTCTCGTCGACGTCGATGCGGTACCTCAGCCTGTCCGGGTAGCGGAAGGCCTGAATCCGGAGATAGGTCTCGACGATTCCGAGCTCTTCCGCGAGCGGGATCGTTCCTCCGCTCTTGCCGAGCATCTGGCGGAACGACTTCGCCAGCAGGCCGACGATCTCCGCGTTCGGCCGATCTCCGTTCTCCAGCAGGTTGCCGCGAATCGAATTCAGCGTGTTGTACAGGTAATGCGGGTTGATCTGCGTCTGAAGCGCGTACAGCTCGGCTTCCTTCGTGCGAAGCTGAAGCTCCTTCTCTCTGAGTTCCGATTCGTACACCTCGCCAAGCAGCCTCTGCATGCGATTCACCATGTCATTGAACATATGGCCGAGGTGGCTGACCTCGTCGTTGCCCCGAACGTGCCCGATCGGCTGCAAGGAGTCCATGTCGGTCCGCCTCATCTTCGACGACAACTGCCGAAGGCGCCTCGTGATGCGTCCGGACACGATAAAGTTGACGATGGCGAACGCGGCAAGCATAAGAAGGAAGAAGAGAATGGCCATCTGCCGGATGACGCTTGTCTTCGCTTCCAGCTCCGCAAGCGGAAGCAGGGAAGCTACTTGAAGTCCGTCCACACTGTTCCGGGAGGAGAGGCGCTGTGCATTAAGGAGGTAATCCTCCCCCTCCAGATTCACGATTCGCCCTCCCTCCGCCGATGCCAAGGACGCAATCAGCTCTGCCTTGCTCTCGGCCGATCCTTCCACACTGTCCATCACACTCGCCCCGTCCGGCAGCAAGACGAGGAAGCGGCTCCTCTCCCCCTCCATTTTGATCAGATCGGTCACTTTGCTTGCGTCCATCTCAATGTGAAGGAACAGACACGAACGGGAGTTCAAATGATTCAGTCTCTGCGTAAGCGCCAGACGCTCCGGATGATCGCGGGACACGCTCCATGTTCGCAGCGATTCGGTGCCGACCTCCCCTCCCTCAAGACAGGACTGAACCTGCGACAGCCCGAGACCGGACATCTCCTCAAGCGGCCTTATGCTGCCGACGTGGAAGGACGAGTTGTCCGTATAGATGGCGATATCCCGGATTTCCGTGGAGGAGCTGATCGAATACAACTGAGGCTTGACGGATTCGAAGTACTCCTCGTGGGCCTCCGGATACGTATCGAACTTCTTGAGCAAGCGATCCTGAAGAAGGTCGTCCATATAGAGGTAATCGGCTACTTGCTCGTAGGACCGAAGCGCGCTGTCGACGTTCTCGGCGAGCTGGGACAGAGAATGCCCTGCGCTCTCCTGGAGGGTGTCCAGCATGGAGCTTCTCGCGTAATTCTCCAGACAAAACGTCAAGGACGCGGTCAGAATAACAACAACCGCGCCGTTGGTCCAGAATAGCTTGGTGCGTATATTCATCCCGCATCCCATCCTTTCTGCCTTAGTTGCAATATTCGAATAAATCAACTCATTGTAAAATCGTTTGGTACCTCTCCATGGTAGTCGCCCACAATTGCTCGTACGCGTCCGTCGCCTTGGCCGCGCCTTCCTTCTCGAGCGACTTCTGCATGGAATCCCACTTGGCGTCGAACTCCTGCTCGTCCTTCGAGAAGATGATCTTCGGCGAATCCTTCAGCCATGCCTGCTGGAGCCGCTTCATATCCGCGCGGACGTCCTCGATATCCCCGAGCTGATAGAGCAGAGCGGGCATCAGTTGAATCTTCGGCAGGAAGTCCGACCAGACTTCTTTGCCATACTTGGCGAGCACTTCCTTCGTTCGGTCGTCATAGCCGCTTATGACGGACTCCTTCGTCGTCGGCGTCGCATAGTCCCCGTCCGCCAGCTTCGTGCCATGGTCGAGATAGATCGACGTTCCCATGAACGGGGAAGCGGTCTCCGTCCATTGAAGGTCCGGGTTGGCGGCCTTCTTCTCGTTAAAGTCCGCAAGCACGGTGCGCTTGCCGTCCTTCACCTCGAAGTGGCGGCCCTCGATGCCCCAGTTGATCAGGATTTGGCCTTCGTCGGAGAAGATGTAATCGAGAAGCTTCATGACTTCTTCCGGATGCTTCGACTTGCTGGAGATGACCCAGTTCCAGTTCGAACGCGTCATCAGGGAGGTGAACGACTTGTTCTCCGCGGAGCTGTCGAACGTGATCGGGAAGTAAGCGTACTGATGGTCGTAATCGCCGGATGCCCTGAGCACCTTCTCGACCTCAGGCTGAACCCACCAGGAAGGGAAGTAGCCGGCCAGGACGCGGCCTTCGGTAATCTTCTTGACCAGGCCCTCGGAATTAAGGGTGAAGAACTCCTTGTCCAGCATATTCGAGTTGTATAGCTTGCTCAGGAATTGATAGTACCGCTTCATCTCGTCCGTGGAATACAGAAGCTGCGCATTATTCTCGTCGTCGATCGTGAAGTTGCCTTGGTTGACCAGGCCCGATGCATCGAAGGTCGGGCTCGACAGGTTGTCCGCCCCGTTGCCGTAATAATCGAACCCCGCGAACGGGATCGTCTCCTTGCCGTCGATGGACGGGTTGCTCTCATAGAAGGTGTTCAGCAGATCATAGAGCTGATCGAACGTCTTGATCTCCGGATAACCGGCGTCTTCCAGCACATCGTAGCGGACGGCGAAGTTCGCTTGCAGCAGCGGAGACGGCTCCGTCGAGAGCTTGGGCACATACAGCGAATAGATATGGCCGTCGGAGCTGCGGAGCAGGTCGAAGTACTTGCCGTACTTCTCCTTGATGTTGGGCCCGTACTGCTCGATCAGGTCGTCGAGCGGCATGAGGGCTCCCGCCGTCCGGTATTTCTCGACGTAATCGGGCTTGAGCACGAGAGTATCCTCCGGATAATCCCCCGACGCCAGCCACAGGTCGAACTTCTGGTTGCGGTCTCCCGTGACGGTGATCAGGTCGAAGGTCGTGTTCGTGCGCACGGACAGCTCCTTCATGACCGGATTGTTCACGTCCAGATTGGGGAATAAATTGCCGATCTGGATCTTCGTCGGCTCCTTCGCGGCCGAAGGCGAAGCCGCTGCCGAACTCGACGGCGCTGCTCCTCCGCCCGACGCCGCCCCCTCCTGCTGCGCGCCATTCTCGGAGTTGTTGCCTCCGCATCCGGCCAGCAAGCCAAGCGACAGGGCCAGGACCGTTAGTGCGATTCCTTGTCTTCTCAATGAATCCACCCTTCCCATTCTATGATTATATCATCCGGACTAGCCGGCAGATATCCATCTGATTCTCGCCGATTCTCGCAAACCTCCGTCATCCCTTGACGGCGCCGAGCGTCATGCCCTTGATGAAGTAGTTCTGCATGAACGGATAGACGAACAGGATCGGAATCGTGACGATGATCGTCATCGTCGCCCGAATGGATTGGGGAGTCGTCATGCGCATCATCTCGGCGTCGACATTGTTGCCGGCGCCGGCGCCGATCTGATCGGTCGACTGCATCAGGATCTTCATCAGCTCGTATTGCAGCAGCGTCAGAGACTCGTCGGTATTGAACAGGTAATTGTCGAGCCAAGCGTTCCAGTGTCCGACGGACAAGAACAGAGTGATCGTCGCCAGGACGGGAAGGCTGACCGGCAGGACGACCCGGAACAAAGTCGTGAATTCGTTCGCCCCGTCCAGCTTGGCGGATTCGATCAGCCCCGGGGGAAGCTCATCGAAGAAGCTTCTCATGATCAGGACGTTAAACGCGCCGAGCAGCCCCGGAAGCAGATAGACGAGGAACGTGTTCGTGAGCCCGAGCTGCTTGATGAGGATGTAATAAGGGATCAGTCCGCCGTTCACGTACATGCTGATGACGAGCACCGTATTCAGAAGCTTGCGCAGCATGAACTCCCTTCGGCTAAGCGCGTACGCCACCATCGTCGTCGCGATCAAGGCGGCCGTCGTTCCGAGCAGCGTCCGCGCCACGGACAAGCCGGTTGCGGAGAACAGCCGTTGATTCTGGAAAATAAGCTTGTAGTTATCGAGCGTAAACTCCCGGGGAAGCAGGTAAATTCCTCCGCGCACCGTGTCCATCGAATCGTTGAGCGAGATTGCCAGCAGATTCAGGAAGGGGTAGAGAGTCCCCGCCCCGAGCAGGGCCAGCAACGCGCAGTTCGCAATCTGGAAGGCGGCGCCGCCCCATGTCCATTGAACTCTCATGAATGGTCACCTCGGATGTATCTTTATAGAACGTGGGACTGGCCGACCCGCTTCGCGATCGTATTGACCCCGAGCACAAGGACGATGCTGACGACTGATTTGAACATGCTGATCGCCACGCCGTACGAGTAATCCCCGATCGATAGCGAGTAGTCCAGCGCATACAGGTCGAGCACCTGGGAGTAATCCATGACGAAGCTGTTGCCCAGCAGCATCTGGGACTCGTAGCCCGTCGAGAGCATCTGACCGACCGCAAGGATGAGCAGCAGCGTAGCGGTAGGGAGAAGACTGGGAAGCGAGATGCGCCTCATCTTGGCGAAGCGTCCCGCTCCGTCGACGTCGGCCGCTTCGTACATCTCCGGATTGACGCCGGCCAGAACCGCGAGATAGATGATCGTGCTCCACCCAAGCTCCTTCCACAGTCCCGCAAGCGTATGGATGACCCAGAACCACTTCTCCTTGGACATGAAGTAGATCGGTTCGCCGATAACTTCGAGACCGGCCAGCAGCTCGTTCAGAGGCCCGTGATCGGGAGACAGCAGGTAGATGACGATGTTGGAGATGACGACCCAGGAGACGAAGTGCGGAATATAGACGATCGTCTGGATCGTGCGCTTGTACAGCGAGGAGCGGACTTCGTTAAGCAGCAAGGCCAGGCCGATGGCGCAGACGAAGCCGGCGATCAGGCTCATCCCGCTCATCGCGAACGTGTTCCGAAGAGCTTGGTAGAAGCGGCTGTCCCCGAACAATTCCGCGAACTGGCCGAATCCGATAAAGGGGCTTCCCAGAATGCCCAGAGGAATGGAATACTTCTGGAAGGCCATCAGCCAACCCCATAGGGGGAGATAGTGGAAAACGAACAATACGGCGATGAACGGCACGGACATCAGGATCAACTGGTATTGAGAGATGAGCTTGCGAAGCCGCCCCTGGCGTCCGGATGCGCGGGGAGCCGCTTGCTTCTTGACCGGATGCGCTTGAATGTCGATGATCTCTCTCCCCTTCGGATTAATGTTTCTTTAAGTATAGGAACCCGAGGCGACTGGGCCTATCCGGGAAGTTAAAGAGGAATGCCGGGGAAACTGCAGGGGATGTCACGGAAGCTTACATTACCGAAGAGCAACGCCCTTCCTCCATCGAGAAAGGGCGGCTCCGTTCAGTTGCCTTCGTTAATGGAACGAATAATTTCAAGCTGAATCTTCGGCTTCCGGTCATAGGTCAACAGGCCGTTGATCTCCTGCTCCACATCGGTCAATTGGGTGAAGCAATAGCCTTGAACGACCGTATCGGCAGCGTGGTACGGCCGGATGACCGCGCGCAGCCGGGACTCGTAATCCGCGTCGTCGCTCGCTCCCGAATAGCCCCAGCCTTCCTGCTCGCTTGTGCGATAGGCGATGCCTCCCATCTCCGTGACGAGGATGGGCTGCCCCTCGTAGGGATAGCCGTCCACGTACAGATTCATGCCCGCGGGAAGAGCGCTGACGGCCTTCGCCGCCGAGCGGTACCGTTCCGTCAGCAGCTCTTCGTTCCAGCCGTAGTCGTGGATGGTGAACAGATCCGTCTTCACGAGCTCCCAGCCGTCGTTCGAGACGACCGGACGGGAGCTGTCAAGAGATTTGGTCAAGTAATAGAGAGACATCGCGTGCGCCTCCTGCCTGCCGTCGCAACGGATGTCCGAAGCCCCCCAGCTCTCGTTCAGGGGCACCCAGACGGCGACGCACGGATGGTTATAATCCCGTTCGACCGATTCGATCCATTCGTTCGCGAACCGGCGCACGTTGGCGTCCGAGAACTCCATGGCGTTCGCCGCCTCGCTCCACACGAGAAGGCCCAAGCGGTCGCACCAATACAGATACCGCGGGTCCTCCAGCTTCTGGTGCTTGCGGGCGCCGTTGAAGCCCATCTCCTTCGTCAACTCGACGTCCCGGCGAATCGCTTCGTCGCTCGGAGGAGTGAGATTGCCATCTGGAAAATACCCCTGGTCCAGCACCATCTTGCTGAAGCAGGGGCGATTGTTCAGGTAGAAGCGCCCGTTCTCGACCGAGATTTTCCTCATGCCGAAGTAGCTCTTCACCTCGTCCAGCAGCTCTTGGCCGTCGTATAATCGGAAGGCGATATCGTACAGATTGGGCGTATCCGGGGACCATAATCCTTCCAATCCGGGAGCCCGCTCGTTGCCGTCGCGCAACGTCACGATCCGCTTCTCCTGCTCGTGCCTCACGCTGTAAGAGTCTTCCGCGACGCTCTTGCCGCCGAACGAGATCGAAGCGTGAAGCCTTAAGTCCCGCCCCTCCAGCTCGCCTTGGACGAAGGCCTGAATCTCTACCTGCTTCGCGTCGAGATTCGGCGTCAGCTTGACCCTGTCGAGGTGAACGGACGACACCGCCTCCATCCATACCGTCTGCCAGATCCCCGTCGTGCGCGTGTAGTAGACGCCCGCGGACTTCGGCTTCCAATATTGCTTGCCCCGTGGGAGCGTGCGGTCCCGACTGCAGTCGACCGCCTTGACGACAAGGACATTGCCGTTCTTATTCAGCAGCCGCGTGATATCCGCCTTGAACGGCGTATGTCCTCCTTCGTGCCGCGCGGCCAGTTGACCGTTCACCCAGACGCTCGCCTCGTAATCGACGGCCCCGAAGTGCAGGAGAATCCGCTTGTTCGCGAACTCCGCGGGGACATCGAAGCTCCTCCGGTACCAGACCGTGTCGTGAATGTCCGGATCGGCAATTCCGCTTAGTTTGCTCTGGAAGGCGAACGGCACTTGAATCCGCAACGGCAGCGGCTTGTCGCCCAACTGCCAGCGTTCTTCGTCTCCGGCATTGCCGTCGTCGAAGGCGAATTCCCATTCTCCGTTCAGATTGACCCAACTGTCCCGGACGAATTGCGGACGAGGATGCTCCTGTCTCGGCTGCTCGCTCATCTCTTATCTCTCCTCGATCTGGTCATAGATCAATCGAATTTCGCTTACGCGGGGCGTCCCTCCGCTGTTCAGGGCTCCAAGGGCCAGCTTGTATTGAATCCATGGGCCGGCTAGGGGAGCCGACGATTCCGCCCCGTTCCCGTACCAACTGTCGGCCGTTCCGTCCGGTCCTTGCCACGCTGCGCCAAGAAGCGATTCCTTGCTTGCGGCCGTGCGGATCTGCGCCTTGACCCAGGTCTTGGGAGCAAGGTCCGCCGTCCAGGAGATTCCGGTCAGCCCGCTTCCCATCGGCAGCTCAATCGCCCTCGACTCGTAATATTCCTCCGGCCCGCGGTCCATGACGTTGCCGATATCCGAGTGGGTAATCCCATGGGGACCGGCGGTCGGCAGCCGGGTGACGCGGCTCCTGGAGAAGCCTTCCGGGCCGTTATGCCAGACGAAGGACTCGCCCGGGTGATTGCCGAACGTCTTGTGGTTCGCCATCGCCAGGTCCACATAGCCGTCTTCGTCGAAGTCGGCCGCCAATACCCCTGCGGCGGAGTGGCCGGGGAACTGCGTTCTCTTCTCGACGGAGAAGCCCCCTCCCGGCTCTCCCCAATAAATATAGGAATCGATATCGCGGGTTCTCGTGCCGTGGTAGCAAGAGACGAACAGATCGAGAATGCCGTCGTTGTTGAAGTCGGCCACCGCGAGATCGGCCGCGAAGTGCGCCGGCAGCTCGGTCCGGCGGTCGTTCGAATACCCCTCCGGGCCTCCCCAATAGATAAACACGGACGTGCCGTACGGATCGCCGATATCGGGACCTTTGTAGCCGCCGATAATCAAGTCGAGCCAGCCGTTGCCGGTCAAGTCGGCGGCCCTGGAGCTGATGCCCGATCCTTCCGGAAGCAGGGAGCGGCGCTCGATATCGAAGCCGTCCGGTCCGCCCCACAGAATGAGCAGGTCGTCCGTCGCCCCGCAATCCGGAATAACGAGGTCCAGCCAGCCGTCGTTGTTCAGGTCGGCCAGCGTCATGAACCTCGGCTGCCTGTAGACGACTCCGTCCACGATCAGCCGGATGCGAACCGGCTCGTCCGCGAAGCCGTTCTCCGAGCCGTAGAAGATGAGCAGCTCGTCGTTGTTATGACCGACGACGATAAGGTCCAGATAACCGTCCCGGTTCAGGTCGGCGCAGACGCCGTTCATCGCATACCTGGTCGGCAGTTCGACTCTTCGGTCGACGGAGAACCCTTCCGGACCGTTGTAATACACGAACGAGCCGTTATCGAGATGCATCGCGTTCTCGTTGCTGTTGGCCATGAAGATGTCCGGGCAGCCGTCGTCGTCGAAGTCGCAGATCCGCACTTCCGTCGCGGCCCATCCCGGAAGCTCGAGCCTTCGCTCCGGCGAGAAGCCGTCCGGTCCGCCCAGGTAGATAAATACCGGCACGTCGCCTTGGACACGATTGGTCAAGTGGTTGAGGAAGATAAGCTGGGGCCGCGGCTCGTCCATCGTTCTCGCGACGAACGCGGCGATCGCGCAATGCGTCCGAAGCCGCGTCGGTTCCTCCAGCCTTCCATCCGGATTCGCCTTGAAGATAAGAGATTCGAAGGTATAAAGCCGCTCCGTCTTGTCCTGGCAGACGACGAGCTCCGCGCGGCCGTCGCCATCCAGGTCGGCGGCGATCACGTCGGCGGCGCTTCTCGTGACGAACGCCGTGCGATGTTCTTCGGAGTAGCCGGCATCATCGGTCTGCCAATAAATCCAGGAACGTTCGATCCCTTCCTCGTCCGCTCTCCGGGCAGAGAGGATCAGGTCCTCGCGGCCCTGCCCTCGCAGGTCGCCGACACACGCACTTGTGACTCCTTCGCAGCCGATCGCGAAGGGGGTTCCCGCACTTCGGTTCGGCAGGATCGGAATGAACGAAGCCCTGTCCGCCCTCCCGGCGAACAGATGGGGGATGCCTCCGAGCGAGAGCGCCTTGAGCTTGGGTCCCTTCGGCACGTTGCAGACGACGAGGGCTCCCGCTCCCGCGCCGCTCGCGGCGCTGTCGATTCCCGCATCCAACGGCTCTTCTCCCGTCAGATCCGAATCGATCCAGGTCCGATTGTCCGCGCGGATGCCCTCCGGCCCGCCCCAATAGATGACCAAGCGGCTGTTGCCGGTGCGGATGACCAAGTCATCGAACCCGTCGCCGTCCAGATCCATCGAGGCGAGCGAATCCAGCGTATGGTCCAATTCGAGGTCGACGTAACCGCGCGTACGGAATCCTTGAACGTCCTGGTAGAAGATTCTTAGCTTGTCGAAGCTGACGAAGGCGATATCCTTGCGCCCGTCCCCATTGAAGTCGCCGATCGCGACGCTGCGGACCGAAGGCGCCCAGAGGCGAAGCATCCGCTTCGTCCCGTACCCCTCCGGCGATCCGTAATACACCTGGGCGTAGACGTAATTCGACGCTCCGTCGTATTGATTGCCGATCACCAGATCGTCGTAGCCGTCTCCGTTCAGATCCGCGACGGCTCCGGCGAAGGCCCCGTCGGACGGAATCTCGATGCGCTTTCCCCCGCCCAGCGGATCGACGTACACGTAGGCAGGCACCCGCACCCCGTCGTCATGGGAATTGGCGAACGGCAGATCGATGTACCCGTCCCCGTTCACGTCGAAGAGATGGATTCTCTGCAAAACTCCTTTTTTGGATACGTAAAGATTGTGGCCCGCATTGCCGAACGTGCCTTGGCTCAAGGCTTCGAAGCCCCGGTCCCGTATGATTCCTTGTCCCATCCAGGCGATTCCTCCCGTCATGCCTTCCTTCCCGTTCATCTCCTACTTTAAAGAAAAAGCCTCCCGCGGGAACCCGGGGAAGCTGCAGAGAATCATAGGGGATAATTCAGGAATTCAGGCGATCCCGGTGAATCTTCACCACGACCTTGCGAAGCGGAGCCGGCGCTTCCAGATACATTCCCGGCCGATGAATCTCGCCCGGCAGGAAGACGGCATACATCCCTTGGTTCAGATAAAGGCAACTCTCTTCCTCCAACTTATCGTACAAGACGGCATCCTCCGTCTCCAGCAGATTCTGCTTGACCGATGCCCCGTCCGCTCTAAGGGCGAACCCCATCCGTTCCGTCCCCTTGAGAACATAGTGAACATCGGCGTAGACTCCGTGAGCCTCGCCGAGAGCTTCCTCGGGCGAACGTGTCACCGACTCCGACACGATGGCGTACATCCCGTCTCCGTCCAACTCGAGCCGGCCGGTCGGCATCGAGCCGAAGTCCGTCTCCCGCAGAACCTCCATTGCACGCCTCAGTCCCTCCGGTGCAGTTTTTCCTTGCTTAACCCAATTTTCCAAGCTTCCTGCCATCATGCTGTTGCTAATCCTCCTGTCACGGGAAAACCGAAGCTTCAAAATTCCTAAGCCGATTGCTCCGTCCCCACCGTTCCTGCCGTCGGAAGCCCCAATTCCGTGTTCCGGATCGTCAGATCGTCGATGTATACATCGGTTCCGGTCGCGGGCGTGCTGGACGAAGCTATGTTGAAGTGCGTAATCAGGTTGCCGCTCTTGTAGGTGCCGGCCGTTCCCTTGGAGACGCCGTCGACATAGACCGCGATCGTGCCGGCCGTCGCGTCGAAGCGAAGCTCGATATCGTGCCACGCGTCCAGCGTCAGATCCGTCGCCACCGGCAGCTCGACCCGGCTGCCCGCCGAATTGTACACCTTAAGCGAGCCGTCCGTCTCGACGAAGAATTGGAACATCGTCCCTTCTGCCGCGTGCACGTAGGAATAAGGCTCCCGCAGCGAGAAGGAGAACGAGTCGCCCAGGCTGTGAGCGTACAGGCTGAACTTGACGATGCCCTGTCTCATGCCGGGGAACAGACGGCTGCCTGCGGTCAGATTCGTCGTGTTGTCGTCCAGCAGACGGAGCGATCCGGCTCCGCTTCGAGCCTGGTTATGGCTGACTGCGATCGTCGAGCCGAGCTGCCACCAGTAATCGTTCTTCAGCTCTTCATATTCGAAGTCGTCGGACACCCCGTGCGATTTGTACAGATAGCGGTTAAAGTCCTCGACAAGAAGCGTCTGTGCGGTCGACAGGTTCGTCCCCCACCAGCCGAACAGATAGGTGTCGCTGTCGATCATCACGGTGGACGGCTGCGTCGCGGGACGGCTGATCGTATCGGCATTCACAGCGGGTCCGGACAGCCGGGTGCGGCCGAGCAGGTCGCGCATCGCGTTCCAGGAAGCCGTCTCGTCCTTGCTGTAGGCGAGCGTGAGCGGGTTGCGAATGTAGCTCGTTCCTCCGAACGCATTGTTGCCGGGCCACAGCAGCAGCACGTCGCCGTTCGAGTGGCGGGTCAGCACGGACTTCGTATTGGACGAGAACATATTCGCATCGACCGGAGTCGACCACGTCCGCCCATTGTCCGTCGAGACGCTCTCCGCCAGCCTGACCTTGGTCGCGACCTGCTGCCTCATGTACATTTGGAGCGTGCCGTCGGTCAATTGGATGATGGAAGGCTCCGACAGCCCTCCCTCGCCGCCGCTTGCTGCGACGGACAACTGGCTTGCGCTGCGCTGCCAGGTCGCTCCTTTATCCGTCGAGTAGACGACGCTGACGGCGAAGCCGCCGTCGGGGTCCTTCACATAGGCGAATGGGAGAACCCAGTCTCCGTTAGCGAGCTGAATCGGGTCCGCATAGGTAACGTTGTACTTGACCGGATAGGTGACGCCATCGTAGACGAGCGTTCCCGTGTCGATCTGCGCCGGAGTCTGGAACGTCTGCCCGTTGTCCGTCGATCTGGCCATGTACAGATCGCTCCGGCACGCGTTCAGGCAGTCGGTCGTGGTGTAGCCGTAATACGAGTAGAAGAACAGCAGCACATCGCCGTTATCCGGATCGACGAACAGTCCCGCCGGCTCGTCGCGGCCCGCGTTGTTCAGGTTCATGATCTCGACCGGCGTTGTCCACGTTCGTCCCCCGTCCTCCGAATACTTCGCATAGATGCCGCTGGTCGTCGACTGAACCCGATTGGCCACCATCATCAAGTCGCCGTCAGCGAGCAGCACCGGCTTGGCGTTGTCCTTGAACGGCGTCGTCGTGTGATCCTCCAGCGTCTTGTTGCCGTATTCCACCTGCAGCGCTTCCTGGCCGCCTCCCGTGAACGAAGCCGACGGATTGCCGTAATAGAGCCAGATCGTTCCGCTTCCGCCCGCCGCAAGGCTCGGGACGCGAACGTAGAAGCCGTTGTCGTCCATCTCGAACGCCAGCTCCCGCCCGGCGGAATCCGCGAAGCGAACGTCCGCGTAATCGTAGCCGAGCTTGCCCGCCGCCTGCAGCGCGCTTGCGCCGATCGCCGCCTTCGTCACGTACACGGCGCGGTCCTCCAGAAGCTGCGCCCCGCCGTTCGAGACGGAGATCGCCTTCTTGTACGCCCACGAGCCTCCGCCCCCCGCCGTCCACTGTCCGGCAGGCCGGTTCGCCGCAGAGAGCATCTGCTGCAGATTCGAGCCGGAGAACGTGAACGCCGCATCGTCAAAATGATTGTGTACTTTAATATACCGGGCCGTCGCGGAGAAATTGTACAGCACAATCCGGTTGTTCAGCTTGAGGAAGTCGAAGTCCGTCACCTTGGCGAACGTCGCGTTGTCGTTGCTGACGTACAGGGACAGGTCGGCCTTCTCGATCCGCGACGGTCCGGAGGCTTCCTTCAGCTCGACCGTGTTGAAGGAGACGGCCGCCCCCAGGTCGACGCCGATGCTGCGATACTGATAATCGAGCGCCGCCGCTCCCGTCGAGCTCCAATTGCCGATAGCGCCCGACGCCGGATTCCGGTCGTCGTTCAGGTAACCGACCGAGCCGCTCAGCGTCCCCGGCTCGGGTCCGGTATCGAGCACCTCCAGCAGGTTCTGCAGATTGGCTTGCTTCATCCAGACGTTCGTGCTTCCCGCATCGGAGAAGTTCGAATGGACTTTGACGTAGCGCGCCGTCGCGGAGAAGTCGCGAAGGACGATGGAGTTCCCCGTCTTGTCGAAGCTCCACCCGGTCAGCGGAGCATAGGTGACGTTGTCGTTGCTCGTATAGACGGAGAGGTCCGTGCTGCGGTTCACCCGGTTCGTTCTGTCGTCGTCGATGAGCCGAATCTCGTTAAACGATTGAATCGTCTGAAGATCGATGCCGACGCTGCGGCCGAAGTAATCGAAGGCCGCGGCCGCAGAATAGCCGAAGCTGCCGAGCGAGCCGCCGGTCGGCGAGCTGTCGCCGTTAAGGTAACCGACGCTGCCGGACAGTCGCTCGGCATACGCCGCCGGCACCTCCCCCGCCCACGGCGCGGGAACGAACGGAACGGCCGCGAGCGCGGCGAGCAGCAGACAGAGCTTGGATCGTTTGAACATGAATCAAGCACCTCTCTCATCGTCTATGAATGGTTGTGGCCTTTGCCTTGACTTGTCCCTTTGCCTCCCGGAGTTAGCGGACGGCCGCGAGCTCCCGGACGGCGAGCTCGATCTTCGCATGCAGCGCATCGATCTGCTCGGCATGGGCAGCCGACAGCTTCGGCAGCGGAGCCCTGACATCGCCGCAGTCGACTCCCCGACGGCGAACAAGCTCCTTCAACGCCGCATAGATGGGCACCGCCAGCATATCGGTAATGATATCGTTGATGCGGAACTGCACCTGACGGGCCGCCTCGATCCGTCCGGCGGAATACTGCTTCTCAAGCTGGACGAACAGCTCCGGCATAGCGCCGTACGTGCCTCCGATGCCGGCGTCCGCCCCCATGATCCGTCCGGCAAGGTATTGCTCGTCCGGGCCGTTGAACATCAGGAAGCTCTCGCCGCCCATCGCCTTGAATTGCTGAAGCTCGTACGTGCTGGCCGTCGTCGTCTTGATGCCGATGAACTTCGGATTGGCGAGCAACTGCTTCAGCAGCCCCTTCGTCAAGCTGAAGCCGGTCGTCGCCGGAATATGATAGATGATGAACGGCAAGTCCGCGCTGTCCGCGATAGCCGACCAATGCCGGCCGACCGCTTCCTCGGAATAGCCGTAGTAGAACGGCGCCACCGCCGACAATGCGGCAGCGCCCGCCTTCTCGGCATGCACGGCCAGCTCGATGCCGTCCTGCGTGCTGAGCGCGCCGACGTGTGCGATGATCGGCACCTCCCCGGCGCTCGCCTCAATCGCGGCCTCCAGGACCAGCTTGCGCTCTTCTACGCTCTGGAGCAGCCCTTCGCCGGTGCTGCCTCCGACATACAGCCCGTTGACCCCCTTGTCGATCAGGAACCGCGTCAGCTTCTTGACAGCGGCGGGGCTAACCCGGCCCTCCGCGTCATAGCAGGAATTCATGGCGACGATGACTCCTTTGAACTTCTCGGACCATTGAGCTGTCATAGTAAGATATCCTCCTGTAAGTCAAACCTGTTAGTGTGGAAAACAATCAGTCGCGAATAGGAGCAATCAGATAGATGGAATCCCCGCTTCGAACGATCGGCGTGCCCAGCAGCATCACCAGAACGCCGTCCGAGGAAGCGCGAACCTCGTCGAGCACTTCGCCGCCGTAGGATCGAATGGTGCCGATGCGCTCGCCGGCCCGAAGCTCCGCCAGCAGCGGAACATCCGGGACGAAGAAGCCGTCCGCGGCGGCGACGACCGATTCGTCGAAGTTGCCGTCGCCGTGGATCGTCCGAATCTCCGCCGGCGCCTCTCCAAGCTCGGCCGGATTCGAACGGGCAAGCATCCCGAGATGATTCATGAGACGCAGAGCCCCGCTGTAGAACAGGGCCGAATCCTCCGGCCGAATTCGGCGCCCGCCGTACGCTTCGGTGTACAGCCATGGAACCCCGAGCGCCTGGGCGGACGACACGCTTCTTCCCGGAGCGATGCTCTCGTGGCCCCAGAGCAGCGGGCTGCCGAACGCTTCGGCGGCAGCCCGGCAGCGGCGGCCGAACGCCGAGCCGGGGTCGTGATAATACCCGGCCAGCGTGGCGACGGAATAGTGGGTCCCTCCGCTGTGCAGATCGAGCAGGAAGTCGCTTCCGGCGATCAGTCCGTGCAGCTCATAGGCAAGCCGCTCCGTCACGGTGCCGTCCGGCTTGCCCGGGAAGACGCGCGCCAGGTTCTTGTCGTCATCGGGGCTGATGCGGACTCCCGCGCGGTAGGCATAAGGATTCGCAATCGGAAGCATGACGAGGGTTCCGGCCAGTTCCTCGGGCGAGAGCCTCTCGTAGAGACGAAGAATCGTCTCTACGCCTTCATACTCGTCTCCGTGCACGGCGGCGAACACGAGCAGACGCGGTCCGGCTGCCTGCCCCTCGATCGTGAGCAGCGGAATCGACACCGATTCGTCTCCGTTCTCCAGCTTGAGGAGACTGCTTCTTTTCACAGATGGTTCACTCCTTCCATGGTTGATGCAAGCCGCGGCCGCCTCCGTCGGTCACACGATGCTGAGCGGAGGCAGGCCCGCGGCGAACCGGGCGTTCGCCGCCGCGATGCTCGCGCCGCCGGCCGCCGTCAAGGGCGGACCGTGCCCGGCGTACAACTGCTCCACCTCCAGCTCCGCAAGCCGCGCAATCGTCTCCCGGTACGCCTTCTCGCTGTAATCCCGCGTCGTCTGCACCGCCAGCTTCCCGCCGGGGAACACGGCGTCCGCCGCGAACAACGCGCGAAGCTGCGGGCAATAGAGCGCGATCATATCGGCGCTGTGACCCGGCGCGGGCAGCACCTCCAGCGTCAGCCCTCTGCCAAGCCGCAGCGTCTCCCCCGGCGATAGAACCCGCTCGACAGGGCAAGCCGCGAACCGGTAGTCCGACGGATACACGCCCGCCGCCCGCGCTTCGATCAGGCCCATCCGCTCCTCGTCTCCGTTGCCGACGATATCGGCGGTCATCGCGGAAGCCGCCACGCTCGGTGTCTGCAAGCGAGAGCGCAAGCCGAACGCTCCGCCCGAATGATCGGCGTGGGCGTGCGTCAGGATCAGCAACCGGATGCGCTCCGGCTCGATTCCGTCCGCCAGCAGGTTGGCGACGATCGCTTCCGTCCCGAGCCCCGCTCCCGCGTCGATAAGAACGTAATCGTCTCCGGCGCGAAGTGCATAGACGTTGCAGTCGAGAGCGTCGCTGACGAGCGGGCCGAGCGCTCCCCCGCCCACCGCGAATACGTGCTCCGTCAGCTTCATGGCGCTCCCGCCGACTCGCTTAAGCGCACGGCCCTTCCTTCCGCGGCCGACCTCTCCACGGCGGCGGCGACCTGCAGCGCGCGAAGCGCGTCCCGGGGCCTGAGCACCTCGGAGGGACGCCCCGCCATCGCGCATTCGGCGAAGTGGCTCAGCTCGGCGGCGAGCGCTCCCCCCGTCTTGCCATGCAGGACGTAATCGTTAAGCAGGCCCTGAACGTCGGTTCTTCTATCGTTCGAATAATAGACTCCCGGCTCGGGGTCGATAATCGTGACCGCTCCTCTCTCCGCGGAGATCTCCATGCGCACATCGGCCGGGGCCGGCGCGCCTTCCGGGAGTAGCCAGTTGTTCTCCAGGATGCCGATGCCTCCGCCCCGGAAGGTCAGCATCGCCCAACTGACGTCCGGCGGGCCGTCCGCGCCCGGAGCGGAGCGCAGGGCGTACACCTCCTCAACCTCGTCGTCCATATACCAATGCATCAGGTCGATGTCGTGAATGCCGAGGATGTACACCGGATTAACCCGATTGTAGATGGGGAAAAAAACGCTGCCGTTGTTGCGCTTGGCGTAAATCGTGCGAATTCGTCCATACGGGCTCTCGGCCAGCCGGGTCTTCACCGCGGCGTACCTTGGATCGAAGCGCAGCACGTGCCCGATCATCAGCACCTTGCCGCCGTTCTCGGCCGCTTCGATCATCCGCGCCGCCGCCTCCGGCCGGTGGGCAATCGGCTTCTCCGCGAAGACGTGGGCGCCCGCCCGAAGCGCGGCGATCGCCGGTTCGTCGTGCAGATGCTCCGGCGTCAGCACGTCAACGGCGTCGAAGGTGCGGCTGTCCAGCATCTGCCGCCAGTCCGCATAGCACTCCGCCTCCGGGAACAACTCCTTGAACAGCGGGAATCTCGCGGCGTCGCTGTCGCAGAGCGCAGTCACCTTCACCCCCGGCATCTGGCTCCAGATGCGCGCGTGAAGCGTCGCGAACCTGCCGAGTCCGATAATTCCCAGCCTTAGCTCTCTCATCGCGTACCTCCTCGTTGCGAATGAATTATATGCCCAGCGCGGCCGCTTCCAGGAGCGGCACGTCCCGATCCTTCACCATCTCCTCCACGCTGGCCCCGTCCTTGAAGCCGACTCCGCTGACGATGCAGACAACCGGTCCGCTATCGAACGTCCTCCCGTTGTCCCGCTCGCGGATCAGACCCGCCAGAGCGGTTGCGCCCGCAGGCTCGCAGAAGATGCCTTCCTCTTCCGCCAGCATCCGCTGAGCCGTATAGATGTCGCCGTCCGCGACCGATACGGACGAGCCGTCACCCGCCGCCATCAGCGCAAGCGCGGCCTCTCCGTCCGGCGGGTTCGGCACCTGCAGGCCGGAGATGCGCGAGGTTGCCGGTCCGGGCGCCGGATGCTTCTCTCCCAGCTTATAAGCTCTCGCGATGTTGGAGCAGCCGTCCGGCTGCACCGCAACCATGTGGGGCTTGCCTGTGGCCAGCCCCAACCGGCTCAGCTCGTCGAAGCCCTTCCAGATGCCGACGTACAAGCCGCCGCCGCCCGCCGGGGAGTACACCCTCGCGGCAGCCGCTTCGCCCAATTGCTCCGCGATCTCGTAGGCGATCGTCTTGACGCCTTCCATCGCATAAGGGTTGAAGCGGAAGGCGGTCACCATGATCTCCCAGTTATGCTCCTTCGACGCCGCGACAACGCGGTCGAACACCTCCTCGCCCACCTCCGGGCTATAGCCGAAGCCGACCACCTTGCGGACGTCCGCTCCGTAGGCCAGCACCTGCGCCAGCTTCGCTTCCGCCATGTTCTCCAGCACGAAGAGATGGTACGGAAGCTTCGCACGCGCCGCATAGGCCGCCGCCGCCGCTCCGGCATTGCCGGACGAGGTGCCGATGCACGCCGCTTTGCCTTGAGCCAGCGCCCAGGAGACCCCCATCGCGGCGATGCGGTCCTTGTACGAGCCGGTCGGATTGCCGCCTTCATACTTGAAGTACAACTGCTCGATGCCCAGCCGCTTGCCTAACGACACGCTGCGCACAAGCGGCGTTCCGCCTTCGCCCAATTCGATTCGGCTGGAGGCGGGAACGTTCGGCAGCAAGGCTGCGTACTTCCAGATTCCTTGACGCGCTCCCTTGTTCCAGTTCCCGTCCGGACGCTCGTATTGAAGCAGCAGAGCGCCTCCGCAGAGGGGGCAGGAATACGGCGTTCCGGACGGAGCCGTGCTCCCGCAAGCGCTGCATATCGCGTTCATGACGTTCCTCCTCCTATTATGGTATGACCACCAAAGAGCTTTCAGCCCCTAACCTTTCCGCCACTGACCGGGAATAAGCAGCTCCTCCGGCACCTCGCCGAAGAGCTTGCCGATTGCCGCCAGCGCCCGTTCGGAGAGCGGTGGTCCGCTCAGCAGGCGGATGTTGGCGTCAAGCTGCTCCGGGCGCTCCATCCCGACGATCAGGCTGTCGATGCCGGGATAATCCCTGACGAAGGAGAACGCGAGCTGAAGTGTGGATACGCCTTCTTCCTCCGCCAGACGGCGCAGCGACCTTAGCGAAGGCTCGGCCTGCCGCAGCCCGCCCGGCAGCGAAGCGGGCTCCAGGGCGAACAAGCCCTGCAGGAACACGCTTCTCGCGACGATCGCCTTGCCCTCTTCGCGCATCCGTTCAATCGCGCCGACGCGGAGAAGGCGATGATCGAAGACATTAAACGGAACCTGGACGACCGTGTAGACGTCGTCGCGGATCTGATCCGCCAGCGCGAGGTATTGCTCGGCCGTGTGTCCCGTCAGAGAGACCCCTCCCGCAGCGATAAGACCTTCCGCCCTCAGCCGGCGCATCGTCCTCGTCACCGCGCTTCCGCAGCGTCCGAGCACGTCCGGATCGTGAAGCTGCAGCACGGACAAGCGCGGCAAGCGAAGCCGCTCCAGACTCGCCCTTACGCTGTCGTACATATAGGCTTCGATCTCTCGCTCGCTCATCGCCGGGTCGGCCGGCAGCTTGACCTTGGTCATGACCGTTCGCTCCGTCGGCGCCACTCTTCTGGAGAAGCAATCGCCGAGCCGCTGCTCCGAGCTCCCGTATTCCGGAGCCGTGTCGAAGGAGCGGATGCCGGCTTGCTCGCACGCCGCCAGCATCCGGTCGGCATCCACCTCCTCTGCGGCATTCGCGATGCCGTAGCCCTTCAGTCCGAGCTGCGCCGTTCCGAGCGTCAGCCTGGACAACGGTACGCCGCCCTCGTACCGTCCGCTCATTTTTATCATCCCGCCGCGCCTCCAATATGATGGTATGACCAAGTTCGCAGCTATCGCCGTGCTGGTCGATATTGCGCTATCCCTTTTCCAGAAAGGGTACCTTATCCCATGCGATCAGTATCCTAATTATTGGAAACCACCAGCCTGATCAGCAGGGATAAGGCACCCTTTTTCTGGAATGATAGATGGCAGATGCCCGCGTCCCTGTTATCGGACCCAATCGGACAACGGATCGAACCTGCTAGATAAACTTCTGAAGAGGGGCCAGGTGAATCTCCATCTCCCGCTTCGCTCTTGCCACGTCCTTCGCCCGAATCGCATCGATCACGTTCTGGTGCTCGTCAACCGACTTCCTCGAGCTCTCCACGGAATCGAAGTGCTGCGTGCGGATCTTGAGGAAGAAGTCGCTGATCAGCCCGCTCAGCTCCAGATACGTCTCGTTCCCGGTCGCCCGGAACAGCGTCTCGTGGAACGCCAGGTCCTCCTCGATCGGAGGCAGCCCCTGATCGACCTTCTCCGCCATCCGGCGATTCCACTCGTCCATCCGATCCAGGCAGGCGACATCATAGTTCTCGATCGCCATCTCCACGGCGCCCAGCTCCAGAATGCGGCGGGTCTTCACCAGCTCCGTCATCTTGCGCTCGTCCTGATGCCAGCGGAACGACACCTGCTCCAGAATCGGCTTCAGCGACGGCCCTCCGACATAGATCCCGTCGCCCGTCTTGATCTTGACGATGCCGAGCATCTCCATCGACTTCAACGCTTCGCGAACGACCGTCCGGCTTACGCCCAGCGCGTCGATAAGCTGCTTCTCGGAGGGGAGCTTGTCCCCTTCCCGCATGTCTTTCTCCAAGATGTATTCCTTGATTCGTTCGCTCACGATGTGGGACAGGTTCACTTTCTCCGACGAATTCAACATGCGCTCACCTCCGGCGATTCGCCACTCTATTGGACAATCCTTATGCCCCTTCACTGTTCTCCCAATCATTCTTCCAAATAATGTTGCTTCAACTCTACTAGCCGCCTCGTTCGCTGTCAATCGCCGCCCGTGCCTCTTCCTCCAATTGACAGAGTATGCAAAGCGGGGTACCCTTGTTTATAGTGGTCTGACCAACGGCGAAGCCAGCCGTTTCGTCGAACGCAGAAGGAGCTGCCGCCCATGAAGCCGATTGCCAAGAGCGAACGATACACGCTGACCGAGCTGATCGTTCGCAACCTGAAGACCTATATCATCAATCGCGAGCTGAAGCCGGGCGACAAGCTTCCGGCCGAACGCGAGCTTTGCCAGACGCTCGGCGTCAGCCGCGCCGTCCTGCGCGAAGCGCTGCGTTCCCTCGAGAGCGCCGGCCTGCTGCACATTCGCCACGGCGAAGGCAGCTATGTCGCCGTTCATTTCTTTAACCCGCTCTATGAACAGCTTCACTTTATCCGGCGAATGGACCCGAAGCGGCAGAGCGATGTGCAAGGCATCCGCTATATAATAGAAGCGTCCGCCCTCGAGCCCGCCTCCAGGCTTGACGCCCGCGAATGGGACAAATTGCTCGGACTTGCCGAACGCTTCGAGAGCGCCGACCTGTCCGATGCGGCTTCGCGAAGCGAGCTGGACACCCAGCTCCATCTGGCGCTCATTCGTTCCTTGGGCAACAGAACTCTCGAGGAGATGGCCGAAGCGTTCCTGCGCCTGGATGCCCGAATCGACGACACCGACGGGGAGCATCGCGCACACGCCCGCGAGCACGATCTCTACCTGGGCGCCATCCGCGAAGGGGACATGAAGCTCGCCAAGGAGCTGCTGGGGAAGCACCTGTCTACCAGTTGCTCCATCCCCCGTCCATAACGAGATTATGTCCCGTGATGTAGGATGAAGCGCGGGAGGCCAGATACACGACCGCGCCTTTGATATCGTCGTCGTCCGCCATTCTGCCGAGCGGCGTTCTTACCTTGTAATTCCGGAGGAATTCGTCGTTGTCGTCCTCCAACGCTCCGGACGGGTTATAGCCGCCGGGGCTTATGCTGTTGACCCGGATGTTGTACGGCCCGTAGTAATTGGCCAGCCACTTGGTCATGCCGACCAATCCCCACTTGTTGTACGTATATTCGATTCCGCTTGTTCGACCGGTGTTGCCGTATACGGGAAAATTCGGGCCCAGAATTCCTTGAATGGAGGAAATATTAATAATATTTCCTTCCCTCCGCTCTCTCATCGAGGGGACGACCGCCTTCGTCAGCAGCATCGTTCCGAGCCCGTTCACCTGCTCGGCCGCGCTCCAGCCGCCCGCCTCCGTCTGCTCCAGATCGGCCAATCCGACCCGCGAGACGGCGTTGTTGACCAGAATGTCGATGCGCCCGCAGCGCTCCAGCGTCTGCGCAACGAACGATTGAATGCTCGCTTCGTCGCCCAGGTCGAGCGGGAGCGCAACGGCGTCCGCGCCTTCGCCGCGAAGCTTGGCCGCCAGAGCTTCGCATTCGGCCACGCCGCGCGAAGCGATAACGACGGCAGCCCCCGCTTGCGCCAGAGCGGCAGAGATGTGGGCTCCGTACAAGCCGGAGCCTCCGGTCACGACCGCCACCTTGGAATCGAGCCGGAACAGCTCCATCACATTCATCGCAGCTCCTCCTCCTTTTTCCACACTCGTTCTTTATCCCTTCACGCTGCCAACCGTAATGCCCTTGACGAAATAACGTTGGAACGCGATAAATACGACAAATATCGGAATGAAGCCCATCGTGGCCGCAGCCATCTGCGCGCCGTAATTGGCCGAGAATTCGCTGACTAGAGTGGAGATGCCGACGTTGATCGTCATCTTCGATTCGTCGCTGAGCATGATGAGCTGCCACAGGTAGTCGTTCCAGGAGAACGAGAACACGAAGATGGCGAGCGCGCCGATTCCGGGCTTGACCACCGGCAGGAACAGCTTTGTGAACAAGGCAATCTCGCTGCAGCCGTCGATCTTGCCCGCCTCGAGCAATTCGTTCGGCACCGTCTGGCTGAACTGCTTCATGAGGAAGGCGGCGAACGGCAGAGCCATGACCGGAAGGATGACGCTCCAGCCGTTGTTGACCAGATGCAGGTTCTTCATCAGCGTGAACAGCGGCACAAGCCCCAGTTGGCGCGGAATCATCATTGTGACGATGACCAACCCGAACAGAACGGCCTGCCCGGTGAAGCGATGCTTGGTGAACGCATAGCCGGCCATCGTCGCCACGATGCAGGCGAGCAGCGTCGAGCCTCCCGCGATCAGCACGCTGTTGAGCAGCCAGCGGACCACCTCGCTCTCCGCGAACAGCTTCGTGTAGTTGGCTGTCGTCGGTGCGGAAGGGAACAGCTCCGGCGGAATTTGAACCGCCATCGACTGGCTCTTGAACGAGCCGGTGATCATCCAGTAGATCGGGAACAGGAAGAACAACGCGCATAGATAGAGCACCAGGTCGGCAGCCCATTTAAGTCCTTTGGTCATCGGCGGCGCCTCCTTAATACTCGACATCGGACCGGAAGAATTTGAATTGAATCAGGGAGAAAATCGAGATCAGCACAGCAAGCAAAACACCCATCGCGGAAGCGAGACCCAGATTGCCGTACTTGAAGGCTGTCTCATACAGCATGTACATGATCGTCGTTGTGGAGTAGTTCGGGCCGCCGCCGGTGAGCAGTTGGATGACGACGAACGTCTGGAAGGCGCCGATGGTCGTCGTCACGACGACATACAGCGTCGTCGGCTTCAGCAGCGGCAGCGTAATGCTCCAGAACTTCCGCCAAGGCGAGGCCCCGTCGATCGATGCCGCCTCGTAGTAGGAAGACGGGATGCCTCCGAGCCCGGCCAGATACAGAATAAACGGCTGTCCGACGCACCACGTAATGACGACGATGATGACCGCAACAAGCGTAACCGAGGAATCCGACAGCCACATAACGGGCTCTATCCCGAAGAGGGAGAGTCCGTAATTCGCGACCCCGGTCATCGGATTGTAAATCCACAGCCAAGCGATCGACAGGATAACCTGCGAGGTGACGATCGGCAGATAGAAGCTCGCCCGGAAGAACGAAGCGACCGCCGCCGACTTGTGGATGACGATGCTGGCCGCCGCCAGCGAGAAGCCTACCGATAGCGGCACGACTCCCAGGACAAGCAGGAAGGTGTTGCGAATCGACTTGAGGAACACGTCGTCCCCGAGCAGATGAGAGTAGTTGCCGAAGCCGATCCATTCCTTGCGTCCGATGCCGTAATCGAACAAGCTCAAATAAATCGCGTCAAGGAACGGATAAATCTCGAAGGCGGCGAACACGAGCAGGAACGGAAGGATGAAGAAGAAACCCCAGAATTCCCGGTAAGCTCTAGATGCCATGATCTTATCCCAACTCTCTTCATGAACTTGCCGGAGGAAGTCCGCTGCAGCGCTGAAGGCTCCCCCCGGCATGGCTCCTGCACCTTACTTGGAATTCGTTGCGATAATCTCGTTGGCCTTGGCAACCCAGTCGTCGAGCGCCTGCTGCGCGGTCTTATGCTTCGTGAACGCGGCTTGGAGCTCGGGGAAGAAGGCGTTGCGGGTCTCGGAGTAGCCCGGAATCGACAGCCCGATATCCTTCGCATAGGCAGACAGCTTGATCGTCTTGCCCTGCGGAGAATCCTCCGCATAGCTCGCCGCCATCGACTTGCGCGTCGCGATGACGCTGGCGGCCTCCGCCATCTTGGCCATGCTTTCCTTGCTGTTGACGAAGGTCGCGAATTCCTTGGCAGCGCTCATCTTCGCTTCGTCCTTCGTATTCCATACCCAGGTTCCGTAGCCGAGCAGCAGCGAATTCGAGCTCTCGCCGTCCTTGCTCGGGTAAGGGACGATATCGTAGTTGAACTTCTTGGCCGAGCCTTCCGCGAAGGCTTTGTCGAACGCGCCGAGGTTGGCCAGGCTTCCGAAGGTCATGCCGATCTTGCCCTGCAGGAACATCTCGTTGATGACCGCGCCCGCCTTGAGACCCGGTGTTCCCGGAGGCGTCAGCCCTTCGTCGATCAGGCTTGTCAGGTACTCAAGGCCTTCGACCCCTTCCGGAGAATTGAGCACCGCCTTCGTCTTGTCGTCCGACCAGGTGCTGGCGCCGAAGCCCCACAGGAACAAGTGATGACTCTGATCGCCGCCCGTATCGCCGGCATACGTGCCGAAGCCGTAGATGCCGTTGGCCGGGTCGTTGACGGCCTGCGCCGCTTCCTTGAACTGATCGTACGTCCATGTGGCCATGTTCTTCGGCAGCAGATCGGTTGCTCCCTTGGCTTCGAACAGATCCAGGTTCACCATCATGCCCGGTGCCGTAATGCTGTTGGGAATGATGTACAAGTGCCCGTCCACCGACAGCGAATCCAGAACGCCCGCCTCGAAGTCTTCCTTGTCGATAGCCTCCTCCAGCGGGACGAGCAGATCCTTCTTCGCGTAGGTGAGCGGCCAGCCGATCGCCCCTTGCTGAACGTCCGGAAGCTCTGCGGTGTTGATCGCGATGCTGATTCTCTCCGCGATCTTGTCGTCCGGCGTCTTGACGAGCTTGATCGTCGTGCCGGGATGGGCCGTCTCGTAATCGCCCTTGATCGATTCATAGGCGCTCTGCAGGTCCTCCCGCGCATCGACCCACCATGTCAGCTCCACCTTCTGGCCCGAAGCGCTCGCGCTTGCCGGAGAGCCTCCTTCCGCCGTCCCGCCATTCCCGTTGTTGCCGCAGCCTGCCATGAATCCGATCGATAAGACAAGTGCTCCCGCTGCCCAATTCGCTTTTCTCATGCGTATCCCCCCAAGGTTTGAAGTTCGAGTTGCCGCCTGCCGATTCCTCCTCCGCTCGATTCGGAACCGGCCCAAGTCCATAAGCCCCATCTCTTGATGCTCAAGCTCGTCTGCTGCTCAACCTTGCCGTATCTAACTTCCAACCGCAGCCTTTGTTTCGAGAGACACCTCCGAATTAGTATTATGGTCTTACCACTTAGTCCGAGCAAAAAATTCCTGTCTGCGATCCCGCCTAAATAGAGAGTATGGTATGACCAGATGATAGATAAAGCTTACACTTTCGCTCCATGCCTGTCAATCGTTTATGTGCACTTTGCGAAAATTATGTTAGGTTATCTGACATGGTTATCCAATGTAATCGCAATCATAGGATACGGATGTCATATCGAGAATGCGGCCTTCCGCGCCGGATCTCATCGCCGCCTCCGCCATCGCCACCGAGCGAAGCGCCGCCGTCCCGTCTATCAGCGCTTGAATATCCGCCTCAACCGGCCTTCCTCTCACGGCGGCGAGAAATACGAGCATCTCCCGCTTCATCGGAGCCTGAAGGAAGCTTGGCGGCCGTTCCTCCGGGCTTCCGAAGACAACTCCGCCGCCCCGCTCGCCGCGAAACAATGCGGCACGCTCCCCGTCCTCTTGCGCGTCCCCGTTCAGCCCGATGCGGACGGGCGCAGCCCCTTCTCTCCTAAGCTCGATCTCGGACTTATGCCAATCGATCCAGACGGAGCCGCCCGTCCCATTCACCTTCACCCAATGCTCGCCCCGGCGATAGCTCGTCCCGTAATGAAGCGTGCCGAGCGCGCCGCTCTGGAAGCGAAGGGTCAACAGCAGCACGTCGTCTTCGCCGGAGAAGCCGTCCTCCCCGCGATGGGCGACGTTGCCTGCCAGCATGACAAGACGCTCGACCGGCCCCATCAGCGACAGCAGCAAATCCAGCTCGTGAATATGGTGGAACAGTTGTCCCCCGGACTGGGCGCGTTGGCCCTTCCAACCCGGATGCGGGCGCACGTCCTCCCAGCCCGTTCGGGCCGCGTGAACGGCAACGAGCCGGCCGATCTCCCCCGCCGCCAGCCAGGCTTTGACTTGCCGGATGCCGGGAAGGAAGTGCAGAATATGGCCGAGCATCAGCCGCACGCCGTTCTCGCGGCACGCCTTCACCATCTCCCGGCAATCGCTCAGCGACAGAGCGGCGGGCTTCTCGCAGAAGACATGCTTGCCCTGCAAGGCTGCCGCGACAACGGCCTCCTTGTGCAGATGATTCGGGCTTGCCACGATAACGGCCTCCACGTCCGCTCGGCGGAGCAGACGATCCGCCGTCGACTCTACCTCGCAGCCCAGCTCGGCCGCAAGCCCGGAGAGGTCCCTGGCGCCTCCGCCGCAGATGGCCGCCACGCGGGCTCCCTCCAGCCCGCGAATAATCCGTGCGAACTCCGCGCCGAAGTACCCGCAGCCGATAACGCCGACGCCTATGACTCTATCGACTCCATCGCTCCCGCCCATCAGACCATCCGATTCGTCAGGCGGCCGAGCTTCTCGATCTCCACCGTCACGATGTCCCCGGACTTCAGGTAAACCTGCTTATCGGCCGGATAACCGAGCACGACGCCCTCCGGCGTTCCGGTCAGAATAAGGTCTCCCGGCTCCAGCGTCATGTGCCGCGACAGGTAGCTGACAATCTCGTCACAGTGGAAAATCATATCCGCCGTGTTCGACGATTGCCGGGTTTCTCCGTTGACGGTACAGGAGATGGCGAGCTCGTTCGGGTTGCCGACCTCGTCCGCCGTCACCAGATACGGCCCGATCGGGGCGAACTTGTCGCAGGTCTTGCCCAGCAGCCATTGGGACGTGCGCAGTTGCAGATCCCGCGCCGACAGGTCGTTGGCGTTGCAATAGCCGAAGACATAACCCAGCGCTTCCTCGCGCGAGACGTCCTTGGCCTTGCGCCCGATGACGACGGCAAGCTCCGCCTCATAATCGACCTTGTCCGAGACGGCGGCGGGCAGCGGAACGTCCTCCCCATGCGCGGCCAGGGCGTTGCCGTACTTGCTGAACAGAATCGGCGACTGCGGAATCGGCGCATTCGTCTCTTCCGCGTGCTTGCGGTAGTTCAGGCCTACGCAGATGATTTTGCCCGGCTTCGGCACGCAGGGGGCCAGTTCAAGCTCCTCCTCGCGAAGCAGCGACGCTCCGCTCGCATTCTCCGCCAATGATCGCAGCGCGGCGAGCGCCCCCTCGCCTCCTGCGATCGCTTCTTCGACGGTCGAAGGCAGGCTCGAGCCCGCTTCGCCGGCCGCCCCGCCGCGCGCCTCGGTCACGTCCAGCACGGAGCCTTCCGCAGCCTGAATGCCGAGACGGCTAACGCCGTCCCGAATAAAATGAACCAATCTCATCGACAATTGCTCCTCTCTCGAAAGACGGACAAGCGCGGACGCGGTTCTCCTTCGTCCAGCGGATAGACCGGCCGGGCGACGGACTCGTATCGGAAGTGGGCGAGATTCGCGCTGCAGCAGCCGGGGGAATCCACGTGAACGATGCCTTGGGCGAAGGGGCCGAAGGCGGTCTGCCAAGCGATGGCCGACTTGGCCAGGATAATGTCGTAATCGGCGGGCCACAGCCCCACGGAACGAACGTGGCCGAGATCCCACGGGGGCACCCGCTTCTCCGTCAGGACAAGCGTCAGGCTGCCGCACTCCACTACCGCCGTATGTCCCATGAACGCCAACTGTCCCGTCATATAAGGACCTACATGACGGTACTCGCCGTCGGACAAGAGACGGACCTTGCCCTCCACAGCCACGGGCGACCCGTGAAGCTCGTCGTGCCGCCCGCCGACCGCTCGCCGGAACGTCCCGCCGATTCCGGCGAGCGCGGCCGCCTTGACCGCCGCTTCGTCGCAGATCACGGCGAGAGCCCGCTTCGGAAGCTTCGTCAGGCACGCCAGCGTATGCGTGGCATCCGCCGGGGCGCCGCCTCCCACGTTGTCCGAGCCCTCGACGAGGACGATTGGACCTTGCGGGGCGGCAAGCGCGGCCGCGACCGCCTCGCCGGGAGGCAATGCCGACAGGCCGAACCTCGTCTTGAAGCCGACCGCCATCCTGCAGAGCTCCTTGGCATATCTGGCGGCGAGCTCTTCGTCACCGTCCGTCGTCACGATAAAGCTCATGCCCGCATCGGCTACGTCGCTATAGGGGAATCCCCCGGCGACCGTCACGTTAAGCACTCCTGCGGTTTTTTCCATCGCGAATGCCCGCTCCATCAGCTCCTTCATCGCACCCTGCTCCGTCATCATGGCTTGCGGAACGACAAGCATGTTCGTATGCGCGAGAGCTCTGGCCGGACGAATCTCCGCGTTCGCGCAGCCAACGAGCAGTTCGAACGCTTCCGCCGCGCGCTCGAACATATCGACGTGAGGATAAGTGTCATAGCCGACGATGATGTCGGCGAGCTCTGCCATATCGGCGCTGACGTTGCCGTGAAGGTCGATCGTCGCGACAATCGGGAAGCTTGCTCCAAGCTTCCCGCGAAGCCGGCGCAGCAGCTCGCCCTCCAGATCCGGATAGGAAGCGGCGACCATGGCCCCGTGCACGATGAGCAGCAGGCCATCCGATTCGGGGGAGACGGAATCGACGACCGCCTCCAGCAGCTCCTCTGCCGCCGTATCCGTCAACGTCCCGCTGGGCGTCGCAGCCGCATAGAAGCCCGGCGTCAGCTCGACTCCGAGCTGCTTCGCCGCGGCGATCGCGCCTCCCATCGAGGTGCGGGTTCCCTCATAGCGGCCGACAAAAGCTTCCGGGCCTGCGACGCGCTCACTGGCGAAAGCCTCGAGCTCCGTTACGAACGGGGCGAACGTGTTCGTCTCCTGATAAAGACCCGCCACGGCGAATTGCCGGGCGCTTCGCCCGTACTCGGACGTCATCGGGCTTCTCCCCGTACGGAAGGAGCGTGAGCGATCACGTCGATCTCGACCAGGTAGTCGCCGATGCCGGCATGAACCGTCGTTCGGGCCGGGTATGGCGCCTTCATGACGCTTGCGTACGCTTTGTTGTAGCCGGGGGAGTCTTCTCCCTTCGACAGAATCGCGTTGACTTTAATAACATGATCCAACGTCAGACCCGCTTCGTTAAGAATAAGTTCGATGTTGCCCAGCGCCCGAACGGTCTGGCTCTCGATCGTATCCCCGTCCTTCGCGAGCGTCTTCGGATCGACGCCGACCTGTCCGGAGACATAGACATAGTCTCCGGACCTGACCGCATGGGAGAACGGCAACGGGAATTGCGGCGCTTGGCCCGCTTGGATGCATTCGGACATGCTGATTCCTTCTTTCTGCTATTTAATCTGTCTGTATCCCATCTTGCGAGAGATGGCGTTCGCGGCCAGCACGACCTGCTCCGCGATCTCCTCCACCTTGTCCTTCCCGAAGCGATGCATCGCCCCGGACAGGCTGATCGCGCCTTCCACTTTGCCGTACAGATTATATACCGGAGCGGCGACGCAGCGCGCGCCTTCGACAATCTCCTGATCGTCCAGCGCATAGCCTCTGGCGCGTACCGTCTCCAACTCGGCGCGCAGCTTGTCCCACTCGCCGATCGTGTTCCCGGTCAGCCGCTTCAGGCCGTGTTGCTCCGCCAGCGCCAGCGCTTCCGCTTCCGGGAGCTGCGAGACGATCGCCTTGCCGATGCCCGTCGCGTGGAACGGCGAACGCGAGCCCACCGTATCGGTCATGCGCAGCGGGTACGAGCTCTCGATAATTTCGACGTACAGAACCTCGCCGTCCGCCAGCACGCCCAGATTGACCGTATCTCCGTATCGTTCCGACAGCTTCTTCATTTCCGCGAGCGCCGCCGTCCGCAGGTTGCTTCGCTCCAACATGCTGCGGGTCAGCATCAACTGCTTGTAGCCGAGGCAATACTTGCCGTCCTCGTCGTCCCGGTCGATGAAGCCCCGGTTCTGCAGCGTCAGAATAATCCGGTACGTCGACGACTTCGGCTGCTCCAGCAGCTCGGTCAGCTCGATCAGGCTAAGCGAACCCCGCTCCGCCAGCAGCTCGATCAGCGTCAGCGCCTTGTCGATCGTCTGGATCGTGTACCTATCCGGCTTGTCGGCCAAGTCCTTGTCCATCCCATTCGCTCCGTTTCATTATTGCAAGCCGCCGAGCACCCGATCGGCCGCCCGAAGCGTCGCTTCGATCTCGGCATCCCCGTGGGCCGCCGAGACGTACCATAGGCCGTTCGTGCGGACGAGCACCCCGGCGTCCAGCATCCGCTCCGCGAACAGCGCGTACTTGGCGGAGTCGCGCAGGTTAAACGACGCGAAGTCCTCGACGACGGACTGCTCCGTGAACATGAAGTGGAACACGGGGCCGATGCCGTTGATGACGCCGCGAATGCCGTGCTTGCCGAGAAGCTCCCGCAGGCCGACGGTCAGCTTGCTTGCGTTTTTCTCCATTTTAACATAAGCAGCTCCGTCGTCCTTCGCCAGTTCGCCGATCGTCGCCAGCGCGGCCGCCGTCGCGACGCAGTTGCCGTTAAGCGTGCCGAGGTGGCTCACCGTTCCGTTCTCGATCAGCGCCATCAGCTCGGCCCGGCCGGCTACCCCGCTCACCGCGAAGCCCCCGCCCATCGCCTTGCCGACCGTCACAAGATCGGGCTTGATGCCGAAGCGGCCGTGCGCTCCTCCGAGCCCGAGGCGGAAGCCGGTAATGACCTCGTCCAGAATCAGGACGATGCCGCGGCTTGCCGTCGCCTCGCGCATCAACTCCAGATAACCCGGACGCGGCAGAATGCAGCCGGAGTTGCACATGACCGGCTCGGAGATGACTGCCGCGATCTCGCCCTCATGCTCGTCGAGCGCCGCTTCGAGCGCGGCCGCATCGTTCCAGGGAAGCAGAATGACGTCCCGGAGGCTGAGCTCGCTCTGACCGGCGGTTCCCGGAGGCACGGCATGCTCTCTCTCGGCGGACGCAGATGCGGATGCGCTCGGCATGTCCGCACTCGGGAACGAGGTGTAGATCGAATCCGACCAGCCGTGGTAATGGCCGTGGAACCGGATAATCTTCGACCGTCCCGTGTACGCGCGGGCGAGCCGCAGCGCCAGCATGACGGCCTCGGTGCCCGAGCCGCTCAGCACCGCCTTGTCGGCGCACGGCAGCACCTCCGTCAGCAGCTTGGCGAGCTCGATCTCTCCCTTGTGCTGGAGACCGAACGTAATGCCGCACTGCATCGCCGCGTACACCTTCTCATTCACCGGGCCGTACGCGTGCCCCAGAATGAGCGGCCCATACGCGAGCAGGTAATCGACGTACTCGTTGCCGTCGACATCGCGAACAATCGCCCCTTGAGCGGATTCCGCGAACAGCGGCACCGGCTTCATCGCCGCCCGCAGCGAGCTGGCAACCCCTCCCGCCAGATAACGCTTGGACAAATCGTAGCTGGCTCTCGATAATTCGTACGTGCTCATCGCTCTGTTATCCACTCCTCGCAGCTATGTTTCACATATTAAAACTAATGTTTCATTTTTAATATAACATCAAAATCCCGCCTTGCCTATCCTCAAAATTCCCTCAACTCCTCCGATGGCCGCCGAAGCTCCGCTCATTGCTCCCCTCGGCACTCTGTACGGTCCCCTCCGGTAAGCACCACGACACCGTGAATCCCCGCGGTAATCCCGCGACATTCTTCCCCGACAATGCTATTTGCCCCCCTGGTCCGATGACTTTGACGATTTTATGTGGTTTAATACGAAAATTAACCTCCGCTAATGGCACATCGCCCTCGCCAACTGCCTCTTCGGAGCTCCGTTATACGGATTTCCCGTACATCTCCCTCTCCAACTTCCTCTTCGGAGTGGCGATGAGCGCGCGGAGGGACCGAGGTGGGTCACCATTACTCAAGTGCGGGCGTATGAGCAGGCATGGTGGGGGCAGATGAGTAACTCCACTAACTCTGCCCCCCCAGCCTCTTCACAGCAGGTTTTTACAGCCACGAAGACTGCGTACGGAAAATTTTCATTGCAGGGATGACAACGATCCCTGTTGTCACAGAGGTTAATACGGAAATACAGGTTTCCCGCACCTCTCTCTCTCCCACCGCCTCTTCGGAGCCCCGTTACACGGGTTTCTCCACTAACTCCGCTCCTGCTGCCCCTCCGCAATTGACTTTTCATCACTGCGGATGGCCGCATACAGAAAATTTTCATGGTAGGGGGTGACAACTGTCCTTTTTGTCATAGAGGTTTTTCGCATAAAAACGGGCAATGTGCCCGTTTTGGGGCAGTGCCAATGTGATTTAATACGAAAATCAAGTCCCGCCAATAGCGGTCTGTACCGGATTGAGACAGAAAAGTCCCGCCACCGTCTACCGTACCGACGCGATCGGCATGTTGACGGGTTGGCGAGTCAATTGCCATATTATGGTGACGATGGGGGCGCTATCCCTCTTCTGACCCCTTATGCCTCTTCTCCCCTTGGATCAGGAGCCTCCGCTTGCCGATCATGCGCTTGGGTCTTAGGACAGCCCATTCCCCTTGCTCCTCCTTATCCTGAGCGAAAGGGAGAAGAGACCTAATCCCGCCAGAGGGAATACACCCATGGGGGGAATTAGTGGGTTCGCATTTTGGTGGTTTCGGTGGTTTCGCTGGTTTCGCTGGTTTCGGTGGTTTCGCTGGTTTCGCTGAGTTCAGCGGGGTCAGCAGGGTCAGTGTGGAGGTTGTTGAGTTTTGTTGGGGTTAGTTGGTTTGCCGGTTTTGCCAGGTTTGCTGGGGTTGCTGGGGTTGCTGGGGTTGCTGGGGTTGCCGGGTTTGCTCGGTTCACGAAGATTTCCCACCCTGATCCGCTCCGATGTGCGCCGAGCCATTATGATCGAAATTTCGATCATAATATTTCCCGTTCGCCCGTTTCAGGCGAATAAGATCGGAATTTCGACTTTATTTCGCGGTCGATCGCCCGACCAGGGCAAATAAGATCGAAATTCCGACTATAATTTGCATTTGGAGCCCACTCCGTGCAAATAAGATCGAAATTTCGACTACAATTCCCCTTTCCGCCTGCCGAAGGAGTTTGGGGGCAATGTCAGAGTCGATGCCAGACAAGATAAGGCGCCCCGACACTTGTGCTTGCTGTTAATATCGCCAAAAACCGCCCGACCCGGGTTCCCCCGGATCGAACGGTCTATGGCCACGAGGCGGCGAACTCCGCCGAACTCGGCCCTCACTCGCCTCACTCAATCTCTCGCTTGCTTTCTCTCACTCGGTCCGCCTCACTCAATCTCTCGCTTGCTCTCTCACTCTATTCGCTTACTCAATCTCTGGCTTGCTCTCTCTCACCCGTTCCGCCTCGCGCAATCTCTCCGCCGAACGCCCTCACTTGAACGCCGGAAGCCAGTTCCCGTGAGCCTCGATCAGGTCGTCGCACAGCGAGACGATGTCGTCGATCGACAGCTCGGCGGCCGTGTGCGGGTCGAGCAGCGCTGCGTGGTAGATGTGCTCCTTCTTGCCGGTGATCGCCGCTTCGATCGTCAGCAGTTGCGTGTTGATGTTCGTGCGGTTAAGCGCTGCGAGCTGCGGAGGCAAGTTGCCCACGTAGGTCGGAGTCACGCCGGAAGCGTCGACCAGGCATGGCACCTCGACGCACGCCTCGCGAGGCAGGTTGGCGATCAGGCCGCCCGTGTTCATCACGTTGCCGCCGATCTTGAACGGTGTGTTCGTCTCCATCGCGTCGAAAATATACGAAGCATACTCGTGAGAACGTTCGTGAGTCAACGATTCGTTGTTCACCATGCTGTCGCGCATTTTCGCCCAGCCCTCGATCTGGTTCACACAGCGGCGCGGATACTCGTCCAGCGGGATGTTGAAGCGCTCGATCAGCTCCGGGTAGTTGCGCTTGATGAAGTACGGGTGGTACTCCGCATTGTGCTCGGACGACTCGGTCACATAGTGGCCGAACCGGTTCATCAGCTCGTAGCGCACCATGTCATGATGCTTCTCCTTCTGCCTCTCCGCCGCGCGACGTTTGATCTCCGGATACAGATCGACGCCGTCCTTCTTCACCTCGAGCAGCCACGCCATGTGATTGATGCCCGCGATCTTCGATTGCACGCCCGTATCGTCGAGCCCCAGGTCCTTGAACAGATGGGAGACGCACACCTGAACGCTGTGGCACAGCCCGACCGTCTTCACGCCGCCGTGCGTGTTCATGACGTTCGTCAGCACCGCCATCGGGTTCGTGTAGTTCAGGAACCACGCGTCCGGACACACTTCGCGGATGTCGCGGGCGAAGTCGAGCATCACCGGAATGGTGCGCAGATTGCGGAAAATACCGCCAATGCCGAGAGTGTCCGCGATCGTCTGGCGCAAGCCGTACTTCTTCGGCACCTCGAAGTCGATGACCGTGGACGGCTCGTAGCCGCCGACCTGGATCGCGTTGACGACGTACTTGGCGCCGCGCAGCGCTTCCTTGCGGTCCGAATAGGCGACGACCCGGCAGCGGCTTCCCGACGTCTTGCTCAGGTTGTTCAGCATGTTCTCCGAGTCCTTCAGCCTCGCCGAATCGATATCGAACAGCGCAAGCTCGAACTCCTGAAGCGATGGCGTCATCATGACGTCACCCAGGACATTTTTGGCGAAGACGGTGCTTCCCGCACCAAGGAACGTAATCTTGGACATCTGTGGCATCCTCCTGAATCACTGGTAGAATAAAGACTCTCTGCGTTTTATAATAAGGATATAGCGTTTCCAGGCATATGGATGAAAAAATGCGATATATGTACTTTTGTCTTCTCTACTCATCAACATCGACTCAGGAGGTTCACCATGCGCAGAAGACCGGTCAGCATCACCGCCGTTCACCCGTCGCCCCGTCCCGGAGCGCCGCTCTCCGTCCTGTTCTCCGGCCATTCGCAGACCGAGCCGGAGCATCGAATGGGGCCGCAGCGGCTCGAATATATGCTGATCCATACGGTCATCGAGGGGACCGGCTGGTTCCGCTGCCGCGACCGCCATTACGACCTCGCCGCCGGCGACAGCTTCGTGATCCTGCCGGGCGAGATGCACTCCTATCAAGCGTCGGCCGACACCCCCTGGCGCTATCGCTGGGTCGCCTTCCGCGGCATCGAAGCGGAGCGCTGGCTCGCCGCCGCCGGCATCCACGCGGACGCCCCCATCCTTCGCGGCGGGGCGGACGTGGCGCTCAAGGCGATGAACGAGATCGAGCGGACGTTCCGCAAGAAGGAATGGACCGCCGACTGGGAGGCGGAAGCATGGCTGAAGCTGGCCTTCTCCGCCTGGGCGAAGGCGAGCCACCCGAACGGGCCGCCCGTCGCCGCGAGCAAGAAGAGCATCGCCGCTGCGGAAGCGGACCGCGCCGCCCGCTGGCTGCAGGCGCAGGCCGCCTCCTCCGTCTCGATCGCCCGGATGGCGCAGGAGCTTGGCTACCATCGCACCTATCTGACGAAGCTGTTCCATCAGGAGATCGGCGTGTCGCCGGTCCGCTACCTGCAGCAGCTCCGCATGGATCGCGCCAAGCTGCTCCTGCTCGAGCCGCTCTCCATCGAGGAGGTCGCCCGCTCCGTCGGATACGCCGACCCGCTCTACTTCTCCAAGTCGTTCAAGAAGTGGTTCGGCATAACGCCCAGCGAGTATCGGAAGCAGTCGTAGCGGACAGCCGCCGCAACATACGGAAGCCCGACCGCCTTCTCCGGCGACCGGGCTCCCTCTTCCGTGCGTTGCGTCTATCTTCTCACTGGTACGTCACATGCTTCTCGAACGCGTCCGAATTCGGCACGATGTGGTAATACGTCACGCCCGGCACGAACGACAGCTCCTTGCCGTCCTTCACGAGCCGGATAATGTCGCCCTTCGTCCGCTGCCACTCGCACTCGATCACATAGCCCTTCTGGAACAGGACGGCCTTGCCGCCGCTGTTCAGGTCGATCTCCAGTCGGCCGACATCGTCGTAGGCCCGGTGCTTCGTGGACAGGACGACGAGGTTCGCCGCGGTCAACTGCTGCCCGTTGTTCAGGTCGATGTGCGGCTCGTTGTTGATCGAGCGATCATACAGCCCCGTCGACGCATCGAACGCGTACTCCACCTCGTAGCTGGACAACTGGAACTTGATGTTGATCTGCGAAGCCGGCGCCGCAGTCGACACGTCCGGCTGGTCGTTGAACGTCAGGAGCGGCACGTCCGCCGTCTCGTCGTACTTGTGCTTCGCCGCGCCCTCGCGCAGCTTCTCCAGCGTCGAGTACAGATTGTGCGGGGCCTTGCGCGAATTGTCCCGGTAGAAGTATGCGCCCGCGTTGTTGATCTCGTCGAGGTCGGCCTTGCCGGAATGCTGAAGCAGCGCAAGCGCGTCATTGCTCGCTCCGGCATGGACGAGCACGCCTCCGTAGCTCTCGCCGATGTCGATCAGGTACGGGCGGATGCTGCGGATCGGGCCGATCGGGTCCGTGAACTCCTTGCTTTGGAAAATCCCCACAAGACGCGTGATCCCCCCCTCTGCCAGAACCTCCCACACCGTGTCCGCCTGCGTCAGTCCCGATTGCGGGCGCGCGGCTGCGTAGTTGTTGATCATGATGGACAGAGGGCGCTTCGTGACGCTCGCCTCCGCCGGGAGTCCGGTCAGCGGCGCCAGGAACGCGGCCGTCGGCGCTTCGGATGCTTCCGGGCTGGAGGACGCCGATTCGCTGGGCGCGCTCTCCAGGGAAGGGGTCGCTTCCGCGGGCTTGTCGCCGCCCCCGCCGCATGCCGGCAGAACGAGCAAGCATGCCGTAAGGGCCAGTAGAACAGAGTAGCGCTTGGTCCGGTTCGTCGTTGCGGTCATTGTGCCGAATCCTCCGTCTTTTCGCGATAATTCCCCTTTTTCCCACAGGGGCTCTCTTCCTTATTAAACCACACCCTCTCCGCGCTTGTCTCGGTTCCCGATGTCAAAAAAGCATACAAAATTCCAAGAAACCCGGTATTGGCCTCCTGCGGCGCTTGCCTTATAATGAGGGAATGTAAGCGATGACAACCTAAAGGCAATGTTACCGATAAGGTACAACCTCGGCTCGCAAGACGCGGCGGGAGGATTGTGCCTTTTTTTGACGATTCCGGCCTTCCGACCCGCTCCATTCCACCTTAAGGAGAGATTCGCATGTTGAGAGAAGCGATCCACCACCGCCCGAAGCACAATTGGTCGTATGCGTACAACGGCAACACCATCCATCTGAGGGTTCGCACGAAGAAGAACGATGTCGACGACGTGAGCGTCATTGCGGGAGACAAATATGCCTGGAAGGAGACGAAGACCTCCGTGCCGATGCGACGCTTCGCCTCGGACGACCTGTTCGACTACTGGGAAGCGGCCGTTCGCCCTCCCTACCGCCGCCTGCGATACGCCTTCCGCTTCCGCCAGGGAGACGAGCAGTTGTACCTGACCGAGAAGGAGTTCCGCGAGAAGGCCCCGACCGACTCCGAGAACATGTTCGAATTCCCGTTTATCAACCCCGTCGACGTGTTCGCTCCTCCGGCCTGGGTTCAGGACGCGGTGTTTTATCAGATTTTCCCCGAACGGTTCGCGAACGGCGATCCTTCGATCAGCCCGGATAATGCCGAGCCTTGGGGCGGCAAGCCGACCCCGAGCAACTTCTTCGGAGGCGACCTGCAAGGCGTCATCGACCATCTCGACTATATCGAGCAGCTTGGCGTGAACGCGATCTACTTCACCCCGCTGTTCGAGGCGACGACGAATCACAAGTACGACACGCAGGACTACTTGAAGGTGGACCCGCACTTCGGCACGAACGAGAAGCTGAAGGATCTCGTGGACGAGTGCCACAGGCGCGGCATCCGGGTGCTGCTCGACGCGGTGTTCAACCATGCCGGGAAGACGTTCCCGCCGTTCGTCGATGTCCTTGAGAAGGGCGCGGATTCCCCTTATGCGAATTGGTTCCACGTGCGGGAGTTCCCGCTGACGGTCAAGGACGGCATTCCGACGTACGAGACGTTCGCGTTCGAGCCGATCATGCCGAAGCTGAATACCGAGAACGCCGATGTGCAAAAGTATCTTCTCGAGGTGGCCCGTTATTGGGTGGAAGAGATCGGCATCGACGGCTGGCGGCTGGACGTGGCGAACGAGGTCGATCATGAATTCTGGCGTCAATTCCGCAAGACGGTCAAGGCCGTCAATCCGGACGCTTACATTCTCGGCGAAATCTGGCATGATTCCATGCCGTGGCTCGAGGGCGACCAGTTCGACGCCGTCATGAACTATCCGTTCACGAACGCCGTGCTCGACTTCTTCGCCAAGGGCACCATCGACGCCGCAACGTTCGCCGGCCGCATCGGCAAGCAGCTCGCCTCCTATCCGCAGCAAGTGAACGAGGCGGCATTCAACCTGCTCGGCAGCCACGACACGCCGCGCCTGCTCACGCTGTGCAAGGAAGACGAGCATCGGATGCGGCTCGCGGCGCTGTTCCAGCTTGCGTATCCCGGAGCGCCGTGCATCTATTACGGCGACGAGATCGGCATGACAGGAGAGGGCGACCCCGGATGTCGCAAGTGCATGGAGTGGGATGAGGCGAAGCAGGACGCCGTGATGCTGAGCTTCTACCGCAGCACGCTCGCGCTGCGCGCCCGGCACGCGGCGCTGCGGAGCGTCGACCTCCGCTTCCTCCAGGCCGAGGAGGGCGGCAAGACGCTCGTCTTCGAGCGGCGCGCAGACAGCGGCGATCGGCTGATCGTCGCCATGAATGCCGGCAAGGGCAAGGCGCGCCTGAAGCTGGCCGCAGACGGCGAATGGGCGAACGCCTACTCCGGCGAACCCGTACCGTCGGCCAAGGGGAAGCTCGACCTCCGCCTTCCGGGCTATGGCTTCCTGGTTCTGAAGCAAGCGTAGAAGAAATGCGAGAGGGAATTCGCGGCTCTTCCCTCTGCTGGTCCTGCGACATTTTCGAATGTATATGAAATTTCGCATTCGTCGGCCAGGATTGAAGGGCATTGAGGTATTATGCGATTTTTAGCATATATGCAGAATTTCCGGCCTGAATTTCCTCCACGAATGCGATTTTTCGCATATAACCGTGCAAAGTATCCGTTATCGGGCAGTGCCAATGTGATTTTTCATATAAATCTTTGCAGATATCGTATCTCCAACCTATGGCTTTCCAAGCCCACACGTCTCCGTCGTCCTCTGACGCCGAAGTATCATTGACAAAGACGAGCATTGAAAAAGACGAGCCTGCAATCGGCTCGTCTTCTTGTCCTTATGTTACGGCTTCAACTGCTCTCCGCCTTCGGGGCGGATCTCGTAAGAGTGGTCGCGGGAAGCTTCTTCGATGTCCTTGAAGGCCCAATAAGCAGCCGGAACATCCTTCCACATCGGTGCGGTCACGCCATACAGCGGTCCCCGTCCCAGCATGCGGTTGATAATCGTCACAGCTTCGGCTCGCGTCAATAGCTTCTGAGCTCCGAAGGTGCCGTCCTCGAACCCGTTCATGATATTCGCCGCGCTAACCGCGTCGATCGCGCTTGCTGCCCAGTGGTTGCGGACATCCGCGAACTTCTGGGAATCGGCGAATCCGTCTGCGACTTGCAGATTCAGGTAACGGGCGACGAGCATCGCCATCTCCGCGCGAGTGATATTGACTTCGGGGAGGAAGTTGCCTTGCGGGTCTCCCTTCATCAATCCGGCATCCGTCACTTGGCTGATATACTCGGCTGCCCAATAAGCGCTCTTCACGTCCGGATACGATGTCGGATTCGCGTCGGAGCCTCCCGTCAGGTTGCGGGCGATCAGTGCAGCCAGCTCGGCTCTTGTGATCGACTGATTCGGACGGAACATTCCATCTTGATATCCTTTGATATAAGCGCTGTGTGAGCCGGTCTCCGTATGCTCGGCAATGCTCAGAACGACATACGTTCCGGACTTGGCTGCGGAGATTTGGACTCCATATCTTCCATTGCCCAGATCGACGATCGTCCCGGTTACCGTTCCGGTCGTTCCGTCTTTGTACTCCACAAATACGACAATTGATTTCAAATAGTCGTCGCGCGCCCCGGATTCCGATGGAACGAGGCTGGCATCGAGCGGAAGGACGATAGACACGGAATCAAGGGAACCGATGCCAAGCTCTACCGGGCGACCCGCCGACGACGGTGTATTCCCGTCCGCAAGCTGCTTAACCGATGCATCCGAAGCCGCTCGTTCGATCCATCCCTTCTGCTGAGTCTCATTTTTAACAGGTGTCAATGTGATCTCGATGTTGCCCGAACCTCCGGTCAACGAGCCGGACGGAAGAATGATCTCTCCACCGGATGTCGAGAAGACCAGATTGATCTTCGAGTCCGCCAGCTTATCCGCCGCGTCGCGATCCAGCACGACACGAGTGCTGGTGACTTCGTCCTTCGGATCAGGAATCGTAACCGTTACCCGGCCGACTCCGGACACCTTAGCCTGATCGATGATTTCCTGGGCTTGTTGGCTGGTCACCTTCACTTCATCGTTCACGCTTCCCGAAGAATCCCTCGTGCGTTGAACGTCCAGCTTCACTTCGCCTTCCTTGCCTGATGCACTCGTACCGGCTTGAACCGTCTCCGCGCCCGAAGATCCGGAAGAGCTCAAGGTCTGGAGATACACGATGGTAAAGGTACTGAACCGATCGATCTTGAATTGAATTCCGGTCGCATTGCCTGCGCCGTCCTCCACAAGCGTCCCCGTAACGAATTCCGTCGTTCCATCGCTGTGCGCGATGTAGATGCGCAGCTTCGACGTATCCAAGTTTGCCGTCTGGATGCCGTTCTTCGCGAACGGAATGGTCAGCGTCGTCTCGTAGTTGCTGTAATTCGTCTCGATCTCAAGCGAATTGCCCTGCGGCAAGACACTCAGCCCTTCATAGCTGCTCGGAATCGCTTGTTTGATCTCGCCAATCTTCGCGTTGTCCTTAATCGGAACAAGACGGAAGTAGAGGTCTGTCAAGCTGTCCCCCAGACTGCGAAGCACTTCCGCCGACAAAGTCAGCGTTGCATGCTCGGTTTGGATATTGAGCGAGAAGCCTTGTTCGGTCAGAAGGGCTACCGAATCCGTCGGGATCTCAACCGCCACTTCGTCGGGAGCATCGCCTGCCGGCTCGTCGACATAGATCGTCGCTACGTTCCCGGCCGCGTTCTGAACGACTTCTTCTGCTTTATTCGGCGCCAGTACGACCTTATCGATCAACGACGTCGTGCCGGTCGATCCATTGCTGACGGTTATGCGAGTAACCGGCAGAACTGCCGCAGAAGAATCATTGCCGTCCTTCACTTCGACAATACGGGTATCGGCTTGCTCCGTCTTCGTCTCCCCGATTGCTTTGACGACCAGCAGGAACGTCCGGGAGCGTGTTTTGCCGCCTCTGTCCAAGGACGCCGTCACAATGACGGTCTCTCCGGTAAGTTGTCGGTGAACCACCCCTTCGATCTCCGCTCCGCCGGTCCCCGGAATTTCAATCACGGATGGCTTGGAAGAGGTCCAAGTAACGCTAGAACCGTATATGCCCGTCGAGAGCACGTAAATTGAAGAGGTAATGCTCTCCCATGTGTCGCCATCGGTATAACCGACGCTAAGCGCCCGGACCTCTTGATCCAAATACTGATCGTCCGTGATCGTTACAGTCTTCTCGTAGGGTTCGCTCTCCAGCTTGCCTGGCTCGGTGAACGTTACCCGAATGACATCATCCTTGTTCAGAACGTCTTCGTCGAACGTAACGGTCACCGTCGCAGTGGACGAACCTTCATTGGAAGCCTCGGCAATGACATTGCCTTCCTCATCGTACACACGAATAACTGTGCCCGCCGGAACGGAGTCGACGATCAGGGTTCTGTCGAAGACGTTCTCTTCCAGCTTATTCTTCTCATCCGCCGGTCTGCCGCTCTGATCGCTGGCGGTTGCCGAAGTTTCCGTGCTCTCGTCCTTGTTCGCTTCGGTAATCGTCACCTTGACCGTATCGTTCTTGGTGAGTCCATTCGCGATGCTTACCGTGACAGAATCCGTCGTCGCTTCCGTGTTTGTCGCGGTACCGATCTTGTTGCCGGTGCTATCGTACACGGTAATGACTGCGTCCGCAGGTACGTCTTCTACCGTCACATTGTCCGTCGTCGCGTTGGCTACGATTCGATCCGCAGCCAATGACGCGCTCCTGTCATGAATGGCCGTCGCATCTGTCGCTGCACTCTCGTCCTTGTTCTCTTCGGTCAAGGTTACCTTGACCGCGTCGTTCTTGGAGAGTCCTTCGGCGATTGTTACCGTCACGGAGTCTGCCGACGTTCCCGTGTTCGTCGCCGTGCCGATCTCCTCGCCCGTGCTATCGTATACAGTTACCGTCGCGCCTGCCGGCACGTCCTGCACCGTCACCGTGTCCGTCGTCGCGTTCGCCGCGATCTTATCCGAAGACGGCGCTGTGCTAACTTCGAAAATAGCCGTTGCGTCTGTCGCCGTGCTCTCGTCCTTGTTCTCTTCGGTCACCGTTACCTTGACCGTTTCGTTCTTGAAGAGTCCGTCGGCAATCGTCACCGTTACCGGTCCCGGCTCCGTTCCCGTATTCGTCGCCGTGCCGATCTCCTCGCCCGTGCTGTTGTACACCGTTACGGTCGCACCTGCCGGTACATCCTGCACCGTTACGATGTCCGTCGTCGCGTTCGCTGCAATCTTATCCGAAGACGGCGCTGTGCTGACTTCGAAAATAGCTGTTGCGTCGGTCGCCGTGCTCTCGTCCTTGTTCTCTTCGGTCACCGTTACCTTGACCGCGTCGTTCTTGGAGAGTCCATCGGCAATCGTCACCGTTACCGGTCCCGGCTCCGGTCCCGTGTTCGTCGCCGTGCCGATCTCCTCGCCCGTGCTGTTGTACACAGTTACCGTCGCACCCGCAGGTACATCCTGCACCGTTACCGTATCCGTCGTCGCGTTCGCTGCAATCTTATCCGAAGACGGCGCTGTGCTGACTTCGAAAATAGCTGTTGCGTCGGTCGCCGTGCTCTCGTCCTTGTTCTCTTCGGTCACCGTTACCTTGACCGCGTCGTTCTTGGAGAGTCCATCGGCAATCGTCACCGTTACCGGTCCCGGCTCCGGTCCCGTGTTCGTCGCCGTGCCGATCTCCTCGCCCGTGCTGTTGTACACAGTTACCGTCGCACCCGCAGGTACATCCTGCACCGTTACCGTATCCGTCGTCGCGTTCGCCGCGATCTTATCCGAAGACGGAGCTGCGCTGACTTCCGAGATTGCTACGGCGTTGACCGTCGAACTCTCATCCTTGTTCTCTTCGGTCACCGTTACCTTGACCGTTTCGTTCTTGGACAAGCCATCCGCGATGGTTACCGTCACCGGTCCCGGCTCCGTTCCCGTGTTCGTCGCCGTGCCGATCGGCGTGCCCGCGTTATCGTACACAGTTACCGTCGCGCCTGCCGGCACGTCTTGCACCGTTACCGTATCCGTCGTTGCGTTCGCCGCGATCTTATCCGAAGACGGCGCTGCGCTCACTTCCGAGATTGCTACAACGTTGACGGTAGAACTTTCGTCCTTGTTCTCTTCGGTCACCGTTACCTTGACCGTTTCGTTCTTGGACAAGCCATCCGCGATGGTTACCGTTACCGGTCCCGGCTCCGTTCCCGTGTTCGTCGCCGTGCCGATCTCCTCGCCCGTGTTATCGTACACAGTTACCGTCGCGCCTGCTGGCACGTCTTGCACCGTTACCGTGTCCGTCGTTGCGTTCGCCGCGATCTTATCCGAAGACGGCGCTGCGCTCACTTCCGAGATTGCTACGGCGTTGACCGTCGAACTCTCGTCCTTGTTCTCTTCGGTCACCGTTACCTTGACCGTTTCGTTCTTGGAGAGCCCGTCGGTAATGGCTACCGTGACGGCATCCGCTTCCGTTCCCGTATTCGTCGCGGTACCGATTTCCTCTCCCATGCTGTTGTACACAGTTACCGTCGCACCCGCCGGTACGTCTTGCACCGTTACGATGTCCGTCGTTGCGTTGGCCACGATCTTATCCGAAGACGGCGCTGCGCTGACTTCCGAGATTGCTACGGCGTTGACCGTCGAACTCTCATCCTTGTTCTCTTCGGTCACCGTTACCTTGACCGTTTCGTTCTTGGACAAGCCATCCGCGATGGTTACCGTCACCGGTCCCGGCTCCGTTCCCGTGTTCGTCGCCGTGCCGATCGGCGTGCCCGCGTTATCGTACACAGTTACCGTCGCGCCTGCCGGCACGTCTTGCACCGTTACCGTATCCGTCGTTGCGTTCGCCGCGATCTTATCCGAAGACGGCGCTGCGCTCACTTCCGAGATTGCTACAACGTTGACGGTAGAACTTTCGTCCTTGTTCTCTTCGGTCACCGTTACCTTGACCGTTTCGTTCTTGGACAAGCCATCCGCGATGGTTACCGTTACCGGTCCCGGCTCCGTTCCCGTGTTCGTCGCCGTGCCGATCTCATTGCCCGTGTTATCGTACACAGTTACCGTCGCGCCTGCCGGCACGTCTTGCACCGTTACCGTATCCGTCGTTGCGTTCGCCGCGATCTTATCCGAAGACGGCGCTGCGCTCACTTCCGAGATTGCTACGGCGTTGACCGTCGAACTCTCGTCCTTGTTTTCTTCGGTCACCGTTACCTTGACCGTCTCGTTCTTGGACAAGCCATCCGCGATGGTCACCGTTACCGGTCCCGGCTCCGTTCCCGTGTTCGTCGCCGTGCCGATCTCATTGCCCTCGCCGTCGTACACAGTTACCGTCGCACCTGCCGGCACGTCCTGCACCGTTACCGTATCCGTCGTCGCGTTCGCCGTGATCTTATCCGAAGACGGAGCCGCGCTGACTTCCGAGATCGTCGTTACGTCGACCGTCGAACTCTCGTCCTTGTTCTCTTCGGTCACCGTTACCTTGACCGTTTCGTTCTTGGAGAGTCCGTCGGTGATTGTTACCGTCACGGAGTCTGCCGACGTTCCCATGTTCGTCGCCGTGCCGATCTCATTGCCCTCGCCGTCGTACACAGTTACCGTCGCACCTGCCGGCACGTCCTGCACCGTTACCGTATCCGTCGTCGCGTTCGCCGTGATCTTATCCGAAGACGGAGCCGCGCTGACTTCCGAGATCGTCGTTACGTCGATCGTCGAACTCTCATCCTTGTTCTCTTCGGTCACCGTTACCTTGACCGTTTCGTTCTTGGACAAGCCATCCGCGATGGTCACCGTTACCGGTCCCGGCTCCGTTCCCGTGTTCGTCGCCGTGCCGATCTCCTCGCCCGTGTTATCGTACACAGTTACGGTCGCACCTGCCGGCACGTCCTGCAGCGTTACCGTGTCCGTCGTCGCGTTCGCCGCGATCTTATCCGAAGACGGAGCCGCGCTGACTTCCGAGATCGTCGTTACGTCGACCGTCGAACTCTCGTCCTTGTTCTCTTCGGTCACCGTTACCTTGACCGTTTCGTTCTTGGACAAGCCATCCGCGATGGTTACCGTCACCGGTTCCGGCTCCGTTCCCGTGTTCGTCGCCGTGCCGATCTGCGTGCCCGTGTTATCGTACACAGTTACCGTCGCACCTGCTGGCACGTCTTGCACCGTTACCGTATCCATCGTCGCGTTCGCCACGATCTTATCAGAAGATGGAGCCGCGCTGACTTCCGAGATCGTCGTTACGTCGACCGTCGAACTCTCGTCCTTGTTCTCTTCAGTCACCGTTACCTTGACCGTTTCGTTCTTGGACAAGCCATCCGCGATGGTTACCATTACCGGTCCCGGCTCCGTTCCCGTGTTCGTCGCCGTGCCAATCTCCTCGCCCGTGCTGTCGTACACAGTTACGGTCGCACCTGCTGGCACGTCTTGCACCGTTACCGTATCCATCGTCGCGTTCGCCACGATCTTATCAGAAGATGGAGCCGCGCTGACTTCCGAGATCGTCGTTACGTCGACCGTCGAACTCTCGTCCTTGTTCTCTTCGGTCACCGTTACCTTGACCGTTTCGTTCTTGGACAAGCCATCCGCGATGGTTACCGTTACCGGTCCCGGCTCTGTTCCCGTGTTCGTCGCCGTGCCGATCTGCGTGCCCGTGTTATCGTACACAGTTACCGTCGCGCCTGCCGGCACGTCTTGCACCGTCACCGTATCCGTCGTCGCGTTCGCCGTGATCTTATCCGAAGATGGCGCCGCGCTCACATCCGAGGCTGCCGTGACGCTGACACTCGAGCTCTCCGTCTTCCCGCTCTCGGTGATTGTAACATCGACGTTCTGGCCGTTCGACAGACCGCCCGCAATCGTCACCGTTACCGGTCCCGACTCCGTTCCCGTGTTCGTTGCCGTGCCGATCGGCGTGCCCGCACTATCATACACAGTTACCGTCGCACCCGCAGGTACATCTTGCACCGTCACCGTATCCGTCGTCGCGTTCGCCGTGATCTTATCCGAAGATGGAGCCGCACTCACATCCGAGGCTGCCGTGACGCTGACACTCGAGCTCTCCGTCTTCCCGCTCTCGGTGATTGTAACATCGACGTTCTGGCCGTTCGACAGACCGCCCGCAATCGTCACCGTTACCGGTCCCGACTCCGTTCCCGTGTTCGTTGCCGTGCCGATCGGCGTGCCCGCACTATCATACACAGTTACCGTCGCACCCGCAGGTACATCTTGCACCGTTACCGTATCCGTCGTCGCGTTCGCCGTGATCTTATCCGAAGATGGCGCCACGCTCACATCCGAGGCTGCCGTGACGCTGACACTCGAGCTCTCCGTCTTCCCGCTCTCGGTGATTGTAACATCGACGTTCTGGCCGTTCGACAGACCGCCCGCAATCGTCACCGTTACCGGTCCCGACTCCGTTCCCGTGTTCGTTGCCGTACCGATAGGCGTACCCGCACTATCATACACAGTTACCGTCGCACCCGCAGGTACGTCCTGTACCGTTACGGTGTCCGTCGATGCATTAGCCGCAATCTTATCAGTTCCAGGAGGACTGCTTGGATCTGGAGTACTGCTGCCTGTAACGGGAATGTCCGCTAGGTTTACATTCGTGCTGTCCGGATCAATCGTCGCTCCTCCCTTCGGATTGGACAGAATGATCGTCTTTGTCGCCGAAGGAACCAGAATATCGATATCGTCCACGCCGTCCGGGAAAGTCAGCGTCCCCGAATCAACTGTCTGGCCATTATCGTCAACCGCTTTCCAATCGAAAGATACGGTTCCATCCGTTCCTTCCTTGCGCTTCACGTTGATATTGACTTTGCCGTCGCCATCCGGAGGATCTTTGGACTCGATATCGATGACGCCCGGCTGAGCCTCCCGGTCGTTCATGCTGCCGGCTTTAATAAAAACATTGGAATCATAGCTATTGTCCCCGCCGTCGGCAATAGCCAGTTTGATATGGTTCGTAACGCCTGCATTCACGGCAACGGATACCGACATGACAATCGTTAACCCGTCCGCCTGCGTATTGAGGTGCTTGTCCTCGTTATTGATGAAGTATTCACTGTTCTTAGCGTTGGTCCCAAGCGGATTGCCTCCATTGACCGTATTAATCGACACCGGAGTCAATATCACGGGAATCAGAGCTTGGTTGCTGCCGTTGACAAAGAATGCGAACGTATCGTTAACGGATTCATTTGCATATTCATTATATTCTTCTGACGCAAAAACATATTGGAAGGATATCTTGCTGTTCTGCGGAATAAAATCAAACTCTATAACCGCAGCGTCAAACGTATTCATTCCGGCCAGCGCTTTCAAATCGTTATCGCCGGACTTCCCATTATTTGTCGACTTGTTGGTAACATTATTCGGCCCCACCACATCCGCGGCTTTCCCGGTACTAAGAATGATACCGGAGTCGAACCCGATGATGTTGGCGCCTCCGCTGAACTTGCCGAAAGCCACGCCGACTCCCGTAGCTGTTATATTCGAGACCGCAATCCCTGTCCCGACGATGGTGTTTACCAATTCCGTCGCCTGCGCAACCGAAATTGCAGTTCCAGTCATCGCCGTAACGGATAAAGCATCCGCCGCATCCGCCTTTGGTCCCGGCAGCCACGGAAGCGCTATCGCTAACGCAAGCAACCAAACTGTCGTGAGCCGAAGTCTTTTCATCATGAAACAAGTCCCTCCCCGTTATTCTTGAGTTGCTCCCATTCCCTTAAACAAACGCAGATTATTGACTCTTTACCCCTTGATTCCCCAAGAAATTACAGCATTCAACATAATATATTTAATGGTAGCTTTCCGCACTTAACAAACACTGAAAAAGACCTATTATCCACACTAGAAATAGTTCCAAGAACCTACTTTTTTTGGTGTATTCGCACAAACTAAAAAGGGGGCATGCCTGGAAAGCCCTCCCCCTATCGCAATAGCCCTTCATCGGGCAGCAGCCGGAATCGAGTAGGCCCATGAATGAATTCATGGGCCTCTCACAGAACCAGGACGTGCGGGTCGTCGCATCCGGTTCCTCCGTGGCTATCCCCGCTGGGGATGTTGAATGTTGTAGATATCTACCAGGCTACACAGGCCGATCTCCTCAAACCACTGGTTGGGCATAGCATAGTGTGCTTGTTTACATTTTGAGTTGCGCCAAGCAGTCATTCGGATGCTTCTAAGTTCCCCTTTCCAGCCCCGCCTGCGCATCTCTCGTAATAATCTTCGCACTTTCCTCCAGCTTCGCATCTGCACCATTCTAAGCCGCCGCCTTATCCATGCGTCCAGTTGCGCGAACAACGTTTTACTGTCTCCGCCGCCGTAGTAGTTTCCCCATCCCCTGACATAGGGGTTGAGGACTTTCTTGACCAACGTGCTCACTTGGATGGTTTGGTTCCTCCGCGTAATTCCCTTTGTTCGTTCCTTGAATTTCCTAATGGCTTTTGAGGACGGTGTAATCCAGCCACCCGGTTTAAATGCATGGCCCAAGAATATGAATGTCTCTTCACGGGCATTCACAATCTTGGTTTTCTCCGGATGCACCTTTAACCCCAATTCCTCTTCCAAGAATCGGACAATGGTCTTTAGGACGCGCTCTGCTCCCTTTCGCGTTCTGCAACATATGACGAAATCGTCGGCGTAACGCGTCATGCGGTGCCCTCGCTCCTCCATGAGCTTATCCAGCGGATGCAAATATATGTTCGCTAATAGCGGACTACACACGCCCCCCTGAGGGCTCCCGACGTCACTTTCGTGTACGACCCCATTTTCCAACACGCCTGCTTTCAGGAAGCTTTCAAGGACTTTCAACACACTGCCATCCACGACTTCTTCCCTGACTTCCTTCAGCAGTCGTCCATGCGGAATCGTGTCAAAATACGATTTGAGATCGGCGTCAATCACATAGCTGTACCCCTCCAGCAAGTCTTTGCGGATGGTGTTTATCGCCATGTGCGCACGGCGTCCCGGGCGGAACCCATAGCTGCGCTCACTGAACTTGGCTTCGAAGATCGGCTCCAGTATACGCTTTACTGCTGCTTGCGCGATGCGGTCCACCACTGCGGGTATACCTAATGGTCTCTGGCTACCATCATTCTTTTCGATGTATACGCGCCGTACCGGTTTCGGGATATAACCTTTCGTTCGCAGGGCGGTTTGAAGGGCTCTTAAGTTGTCCTCCAACTTCGACTCATATGCCTTGATGGTCACTTTGTCCACGCCCGGCGCTCCCTTGTTTGCCTTCACCTCTTTGAAGGCGGCTAACAGGTTCGGCATCCCCCAGATTTTATCCATCAGGCTGTACCACTTGCGTCGCTTGGTTCCTTCTTCCACACGAAAGCTCCTCTGCGTTGGTCTCCTTACAGGTACTCGTTTGCTTCCGCTCCACGTCTTCGCCTGCTTTAGCCGTTCTTGCTGGCATTTCGGCGTGCGCCGAGCGTACTCCGCCTCAGACGGCCTACCCTTTTGTTCGGCCCCGGTTCTTCGCTCTTCTTGGCTCCCCGGCTTCTGCCTGATTACCTGTCGCTATTCCACGTTGGTTCGCTTTTCTTCCACGGTTCCAGGCTTCGCGTCAAGTCCTCGCCTTTTGAGTCGAGGCTTGCACCGGCAACAGCGTGCCGGTTCACCCGCCATTGCGGCTTTTCCTGCGGGCTTTCTCACTACTATCCCTTCATATGACTGCTCGCCGCCCATAGTCTCGGCCTTGATCTTCGCGATCTTGTCCATGGTTTACCGCCTCAAGCGGGGACGGCAGGGCTCTCCTTGGGTCACGTCAACCGACTTTCCCCCGGATCCAGTCCTCTTAACTTCCGAGATCCAACGGTGGTATTGGATGTTCTCTTCTTTGGCAGAGTTATCCGATCTCGTCAGCCAACACGGTTTCAGCCGCCTGTTCCGGGGTTTGCCTTCAAGCCCTCCGCACGCATCCTTTCGGACTACGCACTGCCTGTCAGCTATGCACTTCCGCCACCTGCGGTATGCTCGGGACTTTCACCCGTTAGTCGTTGCGCTGCCAAGCGCACCAAAAGGCAAACTTCTTCTTTAAAATTTGTATAAAGTTCATCAATCTATCCCGAATCCAGAGGCCTACCGATATTCTCGAATCGACTTCAGCAGATAGACGGAGAAAACGCCGCAAACGAACAGTCCCGCGCTCTGCCAAGCCAGCACATCCGCCGCTCCCCAGCGGTCCGCGAACACGGAAGCGACCGCGAGTCCGAGGGAAGGAGCTACGCTGGAGAACGCCCCGACCGTCCCGAAGACCCTCCCCTGCCACTCGCTGCTCGTTTCGCTCTTAAGAATGATCTGGGTGATCATCGAGCAGAAGGAGAACAGCAACCCTCCCATCAGCACAAGAGGAATCGCCGCATGCGGAGACTTCATCATCGAGATCAGCCCGTATACCGGGCCTAAGAGGAGAAGCCCCAGGAAGACCAACCTTCCCCGGCGGGTCAAGCGATGCCCGAAGGCGATCAGCAAGCCGGCTCCCGTCACGTAACCGAGCGGAACGCACATCTCGATCAGACCGAATTCGATCGGCCCCGCCTTCCAATCTCCTATTGCAATAACCTGTACCAGCATAATAGCCACTAGGAAAAACGCGGACAGAAGCGGGCTCAGAATGACAATCGACCGGATAAGGGCATCCCTCCGAATGTAGGACAGCCCGCTTCTCCAATCGCGCAGGAAGGAAGCTCCCGCCTCCCCCGAAGTTCTCGCCGCCGAAGGGAACCGCCCCGCCAGCAGCGTGCACACGAAGGATAACAAGTATGCCGCCGAGGTCGTCAGAATCGCCGCCAGCCCTCCGAAGGCCGACACGACGACGCCCGCCAGCGCCAGCCCCGAGATGCGGGCCGCATTGTCGAACAAATAGATCGAACTCGACGCCTGCTGGACTCGTCCCGCTCCGACCATCTGCGTCGTAGACGCATGGAAAGCCGGCCCGTGCAGCAGCCCCGCGAACATCGCAAGAGACACGAGGCCCAGCATTACAGGGAACGGGGCGTCCAGCACGAACAAACTCACTCCCAGCAGCGCCGCAATGACGCATCTCGCCCCGTCCGACAGCAGCATCAGCTTCCGCCGATCCATCCGATCCGCCAGCGTCCCCGCGAACGAGCCGAACAGGAACGCGATCGCCATCGAGCAGATTTGCACCGCCGCCATTCGCCGCGCACTCCCCGTCGTCTGCAGCACCCACAGGCTGAGGGCGATGCCGTTGAAGCTGTCCCCGAAGACCGAGGACGTAAAACCGGTCAACAACCACATATAAGGACGATTGCGCCAGATCGGCCGTTCCTGTTCCGACGCGGTCGCCGGTCGGGCATCCTCTCGCGGCGATCCGGCCGCCTCCTGGTGAAGCGGTGCCTCCATCCTATCTCCACTCCTCTGGCAACGATTCTACACTTAAACGTTTAAGTTACTTTAGTATAGGAACCTTTCCGTTGGCTGTCAATCCCGTTCTTCATGGCATCCTTCTCTGCTCTGCACGAATTCCCTGATCAACGCCCGCGCGGAAGCCGACTCCCGTCCGGAGCGCGATTATGATAGCATACGATAAGGGGATGTCGATGAAGGAGGCGAAGTACATCTAATGAAGAAAACAACGCTAAAAGACGTAGCCAACGAAGCCGGGGTGTCGATCGCGACTGCCAGCTATGTGCTGAACAAGGTGTCCGGCCAGACGATTCCCGAGGAGACCCGGCAGCGGGTCGTCGAAGCGGCAGCCAAGCTGAACTACGTGCGGAATCTGGCCGCCCGCTCTCTCTCCTCCGGCAGAACGAACCTGCTCGGCGTTCTTCTTGTCGGCGATGACGCCGACCCGGTGTCCAAATACGTCGGCTACGGCAAGTTCATCGACGGACTCGAACGAATCTGCCGCACGAACCGCTACCATCTCATGGTCGCTTGCATCGACCCAAAACAGCCCGACTTCTCGATCATCGCGGAGCGGAAGTTGGACGGCGTCTTCCTGATCGACGCCTGCGAGAGCTCCTTCTATCGGGTGTCGGAGAAGTTCCCCTACGGCTCTCCCGTCCTGCTCATCGACGGAACAATCGAGGATTCGCTGTTCCGCAAGCTAACCTCCGATTACGGGCAACTGTTCGGCGCTGTCCGAGAACGGCTGAACGGTGCCGACGAATTCGCGGTCCTTCATGAGCGTTACCACAACCAAGCGGTCGGTCAAGCAATTCGGGAAGCGAGCGGCTCCCCCCCGGACCGGATCACGGCGATAGACGGATCTGGCGGAAAAATTGAGCTGAGAGCGTTCGCGGAACGCCATCGGAAGCGGCCCGTCGTCGTGTTCGGCGAATTCCTTGCCCTTCGGCTGCTCGCCGTCGATCCTTCTCTCCACCTGCTCGCCGTCTGCACGTCAGGCTGCCCCGAATACTTGCCGGAGCGCGTCGATCGCCTCGTGCCCAAGCTGTCCAAGGCCGAAGCGGCGGCGGACATGATGTTCGGCCTGCTCGGCACCTCCGGCGGAGATGTGGCCGATCGGACGATCGCATTCGAATTCGAATTCGCCTAAGCGTTCGGGAGCTTGGGGCTGCGCCGAACATACGCGGCTGCTCAATCGGTGTCGCGCCGCAGCCCGTCCCGGCATTTTTATGCTATTTTTCACATTCATTCTCCGCCGAGCCGCCCATTCTACCGTTTCTATGTGAATTTTCACATTCATTCGCCTCTGAAGCGCCTCTACCCGGCGATTGTATGCGATTTTTCATATATATCCGTCTCCGAATCCCCTTCCCCCGCCAATCGTATGTGATTTTTCACATTCATTCGTCGCCCAACGAAGAAAAGAGCCCTCCCTCGCGGGATGTCATTAAGTTAGACACTAAGACAAGATCGGGAATAAGCAAGAACACCGAAACGGCATGGGGAAATCACCTATGCCGTTTATTTTTTGGGAGCAAGCAAAGAAAAAGGGGACAGCAAACAAAGCAGATAGAATATCCGCTTGAAAAATGTTCATGTGAAACGAATTATGCTACTCTGTAAACGAAGCTAACGACTGATTTCCAACGGATTTTGCGCACATTCTCCTGCCCCGGTCGGATGGGTCGAATCGGCAAAATGTTTTTGCGAATCAGCGCTTCAACATCGGGCGGGGGCCTATCGCCTCGAGAGCGCAAAAAATGTCTACAAACATGAACGGCAACCGTGAAATTGACGTGGTAGGCATGCCGTTTATCCATTTGCGAAATGACGACGTGCGAGGTCATCATTTCTGCGAAGTTGTAGAGGATCATTCTTGCGAACACCTCTTGGGCGATAGAGTCCTGTTTCTTTGCGTGAAAACTCGTCAGACCGACGGTGTACTTTAATGCCCGGAAAGAGGTTTCAATGCCCCAACGCATGTTATAAATGGACTTGATTTCATCAGGTGGGAAATCAGCGGCAGATAGATTCGTAATAACCGTTTCATAAGCGCCACTCGGCAGAACGAAACGTACAACCCGAATAGAAATCGGGTAAAACAAATTTTCATGCAAATCCAAAAAATCAAAGATAGACGAGGAAGAAAATATTCTGTATATCTCGGGATGGGCCTTGACTTCATTCGTTTGTTTTTTGGTGAGTGCTTTCATAACCGCGATCTGCAATCACAATGGTTTTGTCCTTGATGGGGGAGCGGTCGACCATGTCCGCTAGTGCTCGTCTCTCGTTGCATAGTCTTCGTGGCTGAACAATAGCATCCACATACAGTCTGTTGCAGAGGTCATAAACGGCATTCAAATGCAGAAGGTTAAAGCCCTTCGAATTCGGTTGACTTTGAAAATAGCTATCCAAGTCCGCAGGGTTTGTTGCGATATGCAAATCCGAACCGTCGATGGCAAGTAATCGATATCCCCGGTAATCCTTGATGTCCGTATACGATTGCGTAAATTCGTGAAACAAGAATTCCAAAGCAGACGGCAGGATTTTATTGCGTTGTTGAATAAAAGCAGAAGTGGTTGCGGTGTTTACATCATAGCCCTGCGATTCCAATAACTCTTTGTATAAGCTGTTGCCTCCCATAGAGATCAGGAGTTGCATAACCGTTTCAAAGGGCAGTTTTTTCTTGCGGGTAAAATCTTTTTCAGGGTTTTTGACATAAGGCGCAGGAGCATCTGCCATCCCTCTTATGAGTGATGTCAGTTTCGTTTTAAGCGAATGCGCGTACTCGTCCATCGGCGTACCCTCCTCGTTTTTTCAAAGGGGCTACGCCACACATTTCAAACTGCTTGTCAAGCTCTATTTTCCATTTTCGCGCAAGAAAAAGAGCAGGCTATCTTTTTGATAACCTGCTCTTTCCTTAACTTCAGCTCTTCACCTTAACTTAATGACATTGACCTCGCGGGACGGCCCTCCTTGCTTCTCGTTCGCTATACAATCTGCAAGCCGTCCTTCACGACGAACTTCACGCACGGAAGGCGTTCCGACGTTACCGTATCGTTCTCCGTGAACACTTGCAGGAGCTCGTAAGGCTCGCCCGGCGTCGTCAAGACGTACTGTTCGATCGCCTGGTTCGCGTAATCCGCGATCCAGTATTCCGGCACGCCGAATCTCGCGTATGACTTCAGCTTCATGACCCGGTCGCGCTTGACGCTGTTCGGGGACAGAAGCTCGACGACAAGGTCGGGAGGACCGTAGATGCCCTCGCGCCGGACGATCTCCGAGCGGCTGCGGTGGACCATGAGCAGATCGGGCTGGCGCGTCTCGCGTTCGGACAGGATGACGTCAATCGGCGACAGGATCATGATGTAGTGGGATTCGCACCTATCCGACAACACATGATCCATGTTCCGAATGACCCGCTGATGGTCTGTCGTCGGCGACGGCTTCAATTCGAGAATACCGTTCACAATCTCATACTGATTGCCGTCCTCCGGCAGCTCGAAGTAATCGTCGACCGTCCAGCCCGACTCCTTGACCATCGGCGGCAGCTGCCGCTTGTTCCCGTATTCCATGGAATCCCCCTCGCCCAACAAGGTTTCCCCCATTATATCACAGTCCCGGCGAGCCGATTACTCGTTCCATCGCGGCTATAGCCCGACCGGAAGAACCATCTATTTTTCCAAAGAGGGCGCCTTATCCCTGCTGTTCAGGCCCCTCCCTTTTCCCAGTAATTAGGATACTGATTGGAAGGGATAAGGCACCCACTTGCGAAAAGGGATAGGGGCCATATCGCCCAACAGCGCGACGTATACGAGGTGGGGGTATCCGGACCGCTCTGCCGCCTATCCCAGACGGCAGCCCAAAATCATTCTGCTAGTCGATAAACCCGACCGCCTGAAGCAGCCGCTTCAGCATCGTCGCCGCTTCTGCTCGGGACGCCTCCGCCGCCGGAGCGAACCGACCGTCTTCCGTGCCTTGCAGGATGCCGGCTCCGACAGCCGAGACGACGGCCTCGCGAGCCCAGCCCGAGATCGCACCGCTGTCGGCGAACGTCGCAAGTGCTTGCTCGCCCGCACCAGACGCCGCCCCGCCAGACACAGACGCTTGCTCGCCTGCCCCGGACGCCCCGCCAGCCCGTGCGAAGGCCAACGCCCTCGCGATCATGACCGCCATCTGCTCGCGAGTGATTCCGTCGTTCGGACGGAAGCTGCCGTCCGACAGCCCTTGCACGAAGCCGTATTCCGCGGCGACGGCCACTTCTTCCGCGTACCAGGCGCTCGCCGCCACATCCTTGAACGTGCGGGCAGCGGCGCCCGCCTCGTGCTTCAGGCCGAACGAGCGAACGAGCAGCGAGGCGAACTCGGCGCGGGTAATGCCGCGATTCGGGGCGAACTCCGTCCCGGACACGCCATTCACGATCAGCTTGCCGGCCAGCAGCTCGATGTCCTTCTTCGCCCAGTGCGAGGCGATGTCGGCATATGTCTTCTCGCTCTTCGCCACAACGTACAAGCTGTTCGTCGGGCTGACAATCGTCGCGGTCGTCTTGCCGCCGGAGGAGGCGAACGTCGCCGGGACGAACCGGAAGCTGCCGGTCTCCGGATCGAACACAAGCACGGTAGAAGCGGTCGATTCCAGATCTCCCGCAACCTCCAGCGTCCGCTTCACATAGGTCGAGCCGAAGCTGCCGATCTCCTCGCGAACGCCGCCGATCTCAAGCTGCAGGCTGAATTCCGTCGGCTCGCCGGCAAGCTCGATTCCCCGCACGGCGGCCGCTGCCTTCGCCCGTGCCGCCGTGGCCGCATCCGCAGGCCGGACAACGAAGCTCCATACCGCATTCGCAGGATCGGCGATGCTCCGATCCTTCAGCAGCTCCGCAATGACGGAGAGCGGAAGCGAGTACGAGGCCGAGCCGTTCGAGACGACGATGACGCCTTGCGGGTTCGCCTGAATTGCCGCGAGCAGCCCCTTCACGCTGAACGGGACGATGCCGTTCGCCCCAAGCTCCGCCGCATCGAACGCGATCTGCCCTTCCTTCGCCTCCAGCAGCTTCCGGTCGTTCGCATCTGCACTGCCGCCCGCCTCCTGCCCCGTCCCGCTGCCAGCCGTGCCCGTGCCGCCTCCGCCCGGGGTCGCCGCCGTTACCGTCACCGGATAAGCTCTCGTCTCCCCGAGCACCGACACGAGCAAGTACGTCGAGCCGATCTGCCGTCCCGACAGCCGGTTGCCTTCCGAGAGCGTCGCCGCCGTATCGCTGACAAGCGTCAGCTCGGCTTCCGACGTCACGTCGCCCGCCGTCCGGTGAACGACTCGCACCGCCGCTTGTTCGCCAACCTTCAAGCTGACGCCGCTCGCCGCGCTCGCCGACGTTCCGCCGACATGCAGCTCGAACGGAATCGCGAGGCTGGACAATCCGCGTCCAAGCTTGCTAATAACGAGTGAAGAGGACGCATTCGACACATCGGCGATTCTTGCCCCACGGATAATGACGTTGTCAACCTTGAGCGCTCCCTTCACGGTGGAAGCGACCTCAACCCCCTGCGTCCCCGCGCCATCGACGACCAGATTCCCGATCGTCACGTTCTGCAGCGCGAAGTCCCCTTGCACCGCCACGCCAAGGTATGTGCTGTCCAGCGCGACATTGTCGCGGATAACGATCTTCCCGCTCATGTCCTTGTCGCTCGCGAACACCCAGAGGGCGCCGAGATCGCGCTGATACCCCGTGTCGTAGCTGCCCGTGCGGATCATCGTGTTGCGCTCCACGATCGTCGTTCCGTCGAACGGCACCGGGTTGAAGCGCGTCGACACCGCGATGCCCGCTCCGTTCGTGATCGTATCGGAGACGATGTTGTCCTGCACCTTGTTGTCCGTCCCGCCGAACACAACGATGTTGTCCGCCAGCCACGGCAGCGAGACGTTGTTGAAGCGCGCCGCGTTGCCGATGCTCGCCCGCCCTTCCGCCGACCAGATCGCGATGCCGTCGTCGCCCGGATAACGAATGTCCGATTGCTCCATCAGGCTGTCCGCCGTCCCGACGCAGAAGTTGATGCCGTCCGCCATCAGGTTGCGAATCCGCAAGCCGAGCATGTACAGGCCGTGCGTATACTCGTCGCTGTCCTTAAGCTTCGTCAACCACAGACCGGCCTTCGTGTGCTCGATCCAGACATTTTGAATAACGGAGCCTGGACCAAATCCCCCGTGAAAAGCATTCGTGATCGCTTCGTCGTCCCGCTCGTTGATTCCCCCGTCGATGAGCAGGTCGTACACCTGGATGTTGTCGCCCTTGCCCACGAACTTGGCCCCGTTCAGTTGAGTGTGCCACATGCCCGCCCCGCGAATCGTCACCCGATCCAGATAGAGCAAGCCGTCGCCAAGCTCGAATTCGCCGGCCGGGAACCAGATCTTGTCGTTCTCCTCCATCGCTTCCCGGAAGGCGGCCGTGTCGTCCAGCCCGTCATTCGCAACCGCGCCGTAATCCGTGACGGAGACGAACCCTTCCGGCTTCGCGAACGGTTCCGCCACCTGCTCCAGATCGGCCAGGTCCACGATGTAATAGTCGGCGTTGCTGTCGGCATCCTTCTCCAAGCGGACCGTCGAGCCCGCCGGGATGTCCCCAACAAGCGCATGAATCTCGTCGAAGAACCGGTGTCCGCTCCCTTGCTTCGGATCGTTCGACCAAGGATAGCTTCCATATTCCCATGCATACTTCGAGGTGAGCGCAAGCTTCTGACGGAATTCGCCGTTGACGTACAAGCCGAGCGTCCCGTTAAGCCCTTGCCCGTCCTCGCTGTCCGGAATGGAGTAGCGCAGAACGATGGAGTTGGCGTCCTTCGCCGTCCTGAATTCCACGTAATCTCCGGTATCCGACAGCTTCACCGCCTGGCGGCCCGAAGCCTCGGAGGCAACCTCCCGATACACGCGGGACGGTCCGATCAACTCGCCATTCGTCGCTCCTTGCTCCGCTTCGTACGTGATATACGGCAGCGTCGCTCCGCGGTAGGCCTTGGCCACGCTGTCCATCACGGTCAGCGAGTCGATCCGCACGACGGCCGCATCCGCCGCATCCGACTCGAGCGTCACCGAGTTGATCCCGGCGCGCAGGGCAAGCGCCAGCGGCAGCTCGGTCCATTCCTCCGCCCCCGGCAGCGACAGCGTCTGCACGCGCTCGCCGTTCACGTACAGCCCAAGGCTCTTCGCGCTGTCCGCAGCCGAGCGGTAGCGAAGCTTCGCTTCGTAATCCCCCGCGGCTTGTGCGTTGACCGCCCAGACGAGCTTGTTGCCCGCGGACGCGAACCCTTCCGCATACGTTCCGCTTCCCGCGTCGACCTGCCCGCTCGCGAACGCCTCTTCCGCTTCATACACGACGTCCGCGGCCATCGGCTCGAACGCCCAGGAAGCGGCGGATGCGCCCAGCTTGACGGAGCCGGCTTCGCTCGACAGATACAAGGACGGATTCGCCGCACTGCGGACGGTCCGGTAGCCCAGCGTATCCTCGACGATCCATTGGGTTGCCTCAATGATCTGCAGCGCGGCTGCGGTCGTCTCGAGCTTCCCGCTCGCCGATACCGCCAGCAGCTCGCCCGACTCGCGGTTCTTGATCAGCTTGCGGCCGTTAAAGTCTTGCAGCAGCCACTGCGACGAAGCGCCCTCCGCTTCGGTCAGCGCAACCGTGCCGTCCGCTCCCGTCAGCCGCTTCCCGCCGCTGGAGATCGCGACGTACCCGGTATCGTCCTGAACCGGCGTCGCCGTCTGGTCGTTGCGAACCGCGCTATCCGCCGGAATCTCAAACTCGCTCGGAGCTGCGGCCAACTGCCAGACCAGCGAGCCGTACGACACCGGCAGCAGCCCCCTCTCCGCGTAGCCGAGAGAATGGTCGACGTGCACGTACTCGTCGTTCATGCTGCCGTACAAGCTGCGGATGCGCAGGCTGCTTCCATCCGAGGAAGCCGATTCCAGCGCCCAATGCGTCTTGGAGTTCGCCGAATCCGCCGCTATGCTCTCCAGATAGCGGTAGTCGCCGTTCACCGCGAGATAATGGCCGGTCACCCGGTTCTTGATGCGCGTCTGTCCGTCCGTCGTCTCCAGCAGCCAATGCGAGTAGCCGTTGGACGAAGCAACGTCGCCGTAGAGCACGACGCCCGACTTGTTCTCGTACAAGCTCTGTCCGTTGTAGGCGCTGCGAAGCTGAATGTAGCCCTGCGGCCATTCCGGGCTCGCCGCATCCACGGCCTCCAGCTTATATTCGGCCGAAGCCGCAATTGTGCCGTCGCCGGCCTTGACGGACTTGCTGACCTTCATGCCGCCTCCGCTCTCGTCGGCGCGGATGTAGTGGGACGCCCAGGCGCTGCGAAGACTGACGTAGCCTGCATCCGTCGCGTTCTCGAGGAACCACTTCGCGCTTCCCCATACCGGGTAGATCGTCTTCAGCGTCTGCAGCGGCTGAGGCGGATCGGCGAGCTCGACGTCGCCGCCGACGTTCTCCATCGCGACGTAGTTGCCGGTCGCGGCATTCTGCAGGCGAATCGAGCCGTCGCCCGCATCCTCGATCGCCCAGACGGAAGAACGGTCGGAGACGTCCCTGTCCCCGTACTTGACCGTTCCTTGCTCGTCGTTTGCGGAATCGACCTCCTCGTAGAGCGGCTTGCCCGTCTGCTTATTGATCAGGCGCGCATACGCCGGGAGGTCGTCGGAGACGGTGACGAACGTCCACCTCGGGCTTCCCCAGCCGCGATTGATGGCGGCGTACTCGGCGTACTTCGTCAGGTTCTGCAGGTTGATCAGCCGGTCGGTCTCCCCGCCGGTGGCCGGATCGTCGACGCTCCGGATCAGCTTCGCGCCGCTGACCGTCTCGATGACCCAGACCGCGCTGGTCCAGTCGTCCTCGACGTCCGTCACGCGGACATGCCCTTCGTTCATCGCCTCCAGGTTGATGTAGTGGCCGGTCGCGCGGTTCTGGATTCGCTTGCGCCCGTGATACTTCTGAATCTGCCACTGGTCGCGCTGGTCCGATCTCGGATTGCCGTACTTCAGGTCGCCGTTGTCGTCCTCGTAGAGCACGTACGGCTGCCAGACGTTCTGAATCCGCACATAGGGATTCGTGCCTGCCGGAACTGCGGGGTCTTCCAGCAGCCATTGCGCCCCGTTCGACAGCGGGTCAACCGCTGAAGACTCGATGGCGGCCGCGGAGGATTCGCCGCCCGCGAGATTGACATACTCGCCCACATTCGCGACGCTGCCGATCGTCACGTAGTCGTCGTACTGCTCGGACGCCCGCAGCGACCACTCGGCGGAGGAATCGGCGACGGCCGGATCAACCGCCGTCAGCGGGCTTCCCGCCGTCACGTAATGGCCGGTGGCCGCATTGCGAATCCGCTTCGCGGCGTCGTAATCCTCGACGACCCATTGATACAGCGGATTATACGCGTTCGCGGCGTCAAGCGCGCCGTGCTTCACGACTCCGCCGTCCTCGTACAGGTAATCCGTGCCGACGTCGGCTTCCGTGAAGTTCACGATGCGAACCGGAGTCTCGCCCACCGGCTCGATTCGCCAATGCGCGTTGGCCAGCTTCGCGTTGGACCAATCGTTGGACCGTGCGAAGCTGTCGTCCGGGAACTGGCTGTTCAGCACATAAGCCGGGTTCACGGCGCTCTGGAACGTCACGTAACCGGCATCCGCGGCGTCCGACAGGTTCATCGCCGCCGCAACCGTCCACTCCGCCTCCGTCCCGTTGTCCGGCGTTCCCGTCTCGATTTTCCTCCAATAGTCGTCCGCCCCGAACTGAACGATGTATTGTCCGGTGGACTGGTTGCGCAGCTTGACCGTGCCGTCCTCTCCGGACTCCATCAGCCAGATGTAGCTCGCGCTGCCCGCGTCCAGCTTGCCGAAGGCGACCACATCGGCCGTTCGCTCCGGCGCGTCCGGGTTGGTCGTTGCGTACAAGTACTGACCGGCCCGCTCCTGGTTGCGAATTCGCACCGGAATCGGGTCCGAGATCGGAGCCAGCTTCCATTGCGGACTCTCGAACGTCACGTTGATGTCGGTGCTCGCCTCCGCGAAGCCGAGCTGATCCTCCTCGTGGATAACCAGATTGCCCGACGACGGAACAGTTGCGCTCTTGATCAGCGAATACCCCGCGCGGCTGGCGTCCTCGATCCGCCACCTCGTCTCCGGCGTGCTCTCGTCCGCTTCGCTTGCCGTCAAGGCGTCCCGGCGCTGGCTCACGTTCTCGATCGTTATGTAATGGCCGGTCTTGCGGTTCTGAATTCGTGTCGTGCCGTCGGCATCGTCCTGAAGCTGCCAATGGGAAGTCTCGTCGCCCGGCGATGTCATGCCGTACCGGACCGTTCCGTCGGACGCTTCGTACAGGAAGTTGCTCTGCCACTTGTTCTGAATCCGCACATAGACGGCCGACAACACCGAGCCGTCGGGTTCGCCGGCAGCGAGACCGGCCCCCTCCGCCGCCTGTCCGGACACCGTCTCCGGTTGCCCTCCCGCCGCTTCCGTCCCCGCTTCTTCCGCATGCACGGGAGCGGCGGTCAGCAGCAATATCGCCACCAGGAACCGGGATAACCACACTCGTAACCTTGCCATGAAGGAATGCCCTCCTCTAATATGGATGAGTTCCCTCCCATCCTAGTAGAAAAGCGCTTCCAATTCGAGGTGTGTTTCCCTAAAGGTTAGGTTCATTCTTACGATCTATAACAATACCGTCAGGAAAAACCGCGCCCTCTCTAGCTATCCCCATGCAATCCCCTCCGCGACCTCCTCCGGAGTCTCCCTGTCGCGATTTTATATGAATTTTCACATTCGTCGGCTTGAATTGGCGGAAATCGCAGCTTTTTATGTGGTTTTTAGCATACCTGGAGCAACTCGTGCCGGAATTGCCTCCATGAATGTGATTTTTCGCATATAATCGGGCAAAACCCCCGTTATCGTGCAGCGCGAATGTGATTTTTCACATAAATTCGGCTGGCATCGATATTGGGGGTGGCATCGGTATTGGCGCGGTTCAGCCGACTGTTAGCCGGAACTCGCCGTCTATGGCAAGCGCGATGGACAGCCGCTTCAAGCTCGCGTCGTAGGTCCAATCCGCCGTCTCCCCGCTGCCGGACAGCAGGATGGAATCCGGCCGGCGCTCCAGCCCCTCGACGATAAGCTCGAGCGGCTGCCCGGAGCCGATATGGCCGTCGTTCAGCAAGGCGGCCGAGAGCGTCCGTTCGCTGCCGGATTCCGCCCAGACGAACTCCCGCAGCCGGTACGCGCCCTGCTCGTAGCCGAACGTGCGGCCGTCGTCCTCGAACAAGCGGAAGCTTCCGCTGCCTCCGGAGTAGACCGTCAGCTTAAGCGGCCCCTCCGGCCGCTCATTCGCATGCAGCGCAAGCGACTGCTCGGGAATGATCGCCCCTGCGCGGACGTAGATCGGCATCGTCTCAAGCGGCGTCTCCGCCAGAATCGAACGGCCTCCCTCGTGCCTTGCGCCCGTCCAGTAATCGTACCAGGCGCCCTCCGGCAGATAGACGGAGCGCGCCGGCGTTCCCGGCCGCAGCACCGGCGCCGCCAGCACATCCTTGCCGAGCAGGAATTGATCGCACAGGTTCGAGACTTGGCGATCTTCGGGGTATTCGAGCAGCAGCGGGCGGACAATCGGAAGACCGGTGGCCGTCGCTTCGTAGAACAGCGAATATAAGTACGGCATGAGCTTATACCTTAGGCTCAGGTAATCGCGGCAGATCGCCTCGACGCGCTCGCCGAACCGCCACGGCTCCTGATGGATCGTATCGATGGCGCTGTGATTGCGGCAGAACGGGAACAGCGAGCCGAGCTGCGTCCAGCGGGCAAGCAGCTCGCCGGTCGCATGATGCGAGAAGCCGCCGATATCCGGCCCGGCGAAGGCGACGCCGGAGAGCCCCAGGTTAAGCACCATCGGGATGCTCATCGCCATATGCTCCCAGTAGCTCCGGTTGTCTCCGGTCCACACCGCCGCATAGCGCTGAATGCCCGCGTATCCTGCACGGGTGAGGACGAACGGCCTGTCGCCGCGGAGATGGCGGGCCATTCCTTCATAGGTCGCCTTGGACATGAGCATCCCGTACAGGTTGTGCCACTCGCCGTGCGTCTTCGGGTTGCCTTCGTTGCGGTGAACGACGTCGACGTCCATTGTTTTGGAAGGGACGCCGAACACCGAAGGCTCGTTCATGTCGTTCCAGATGCCGTGAATGCCATCGTCGATATAGAAGCGGTGCAGATCGCCCCACCATCGGGCGGCGGCCTCATCCGTATAGTCGGTGAAGGCGCTCGGCCCCGGCCAGACGTCGCCGACGAACAGCTCCCCCTCCAGCTTCGTGCAGAAGTGCCCGTTCCGTATCCCCTCCGCATAGACGGAGTACCTCGGATCTTTTTTGACCCCCGGATCGACGATCGGCACCACCTTGAACCCCATCTCCGCCAGCTCCGCAATCATGCCGCGCGGGTCCGGGAAGCGCTCGGTGTCCCAGGTGAACACCTTGTACTCCTCCATGTAGTGAATGTCGAGATACAGCACATCGCACGGAATCCGCTTCTCGCGCATCGTCCGGGCGACCGTCAGCAGCTCCTCCTGGTTCATGTAGCTGTAGCGGGATTGCTGGAAGCCGATCGCCCAGCGCGGCGGCATCGGCGGGCGGCCGGTCAGCGCCGCGTAGCGCTTGACGACGTCCTTGAGGTCGGGACCGTCCACAATATACAGATCGAGATTGCCGTTCTCGGACGCGAGGATCGCCCGATCGCCGCCGCTTCGCATGTCGAACGTCGTCCGTCCGGGATCGTCCAGGAAGAGACCTGCCGCCGGAGCGCCGCAACGGTAATGGATCAGGAAGGGAATCGACTGGTACAGCGCGTCGATGTCCGGCACATGCGGCTCGTACACGTCGCTGTTCCACATGTCGAAGCTCTCGCCCTGCTTGTCCAGGAAGCCGGTCTTCTCGCCGAGGCCGTAGTAGTGAGAGCCCTCGCCGCCCTCGATCGTCGCGGTCGTGCGCCGCTTGCCCGTCCACTCGATCGCGGATAGGACGAGGAGCGGCGGCGCTTCCGCTTGCGGGCCGGAATCTTGGGCTGCGGAATCCCCGCTTCCGCTCGGACTCCCGCCTCGATAAATCTCGATTCGGCCGGACGGCTTGTGCACGACAACCCGCAGCTTCGCCAGATGCAGCTCCCAGCTCCCATCGTCCTCGGTGTACGCAGGCTCTTCGCTTGCTGCGGACTCGCGGCTTCTCACGGACTCGCCGATTCTCACTGACTCGCCGATCCCCTCGCGCACGATGGCCGGCGTCGTCCTCAAGTCGGGCTCCGCACCCTTGCCTTGAGCGAGCTTCAGGCGGACGATGCCGTCAGCCGCCGCAACAATCGCCAGGCCCGCCCGCGCCCCGCGAAGAAGAAAACCGTTCTCTCGCCCAGTCTCTATTCTCGTTATCTCGTGCACGGCGTCATAGCGATGAAGCCGCCGCAGCGCGGCGCCGGAGCCCTCGCTTGCCGCCTCGTTGCTTGCGTTGTCGGGATGAATCTCTTCGCTGGTCAACATGTGTGAATGGCCACCTCAATCCTTCTTGATGGCCTAATCATATCGAAGCTCGTTGGCGGCGCCTATTCGCAACGTTACGTATTGTGTGCGCGATTCTACGGGATTGCTCCTGTGCCAGCTCGGTCCAGCTCGGTCCAGCTCGGTCCCTGCCTCCCTACTCCTCCAGCTCCTCCGCGTACACCTTCCGCTGACCGCCGGAACGTGCCGGCGCCGGGACGATAATCGGCTCGGCCTCGCCGGCTTCGACCATGCGCCCGATCAGCCGTGCCCGCAAGCGGTCCGCCACCTGGCGATGCGAGTCCATCCCCGCCAGATTGGTCAGCTCGTACGGATCGGCCGTCAGATCGTACAGGAACTCTTCCTCGTAGCGGTCCGCTCCCGAATCGGCAATCGGGTCCCGGCCGGGAGCGCTGACGCTGTACTTCCATCGCTTCGTGCGGATGGCCCGGCCGACCTGGGACTCGCTGATCTGCACGAACACCTCGCCCGGCCAAGCGGCATCGCGCCCGCCGCCCCGAACCAGCGGCAGCGCAGATCGCCCTTGCATCGTCGGCGGCACCTCAATTCCCGCCGCGTCCAGCAGCGTAGGCGCCAGGTCGACGAGGCTGACCAGCTCGCGGACGGTGCCGCCGCCGGTGAACGGCCCGCCGTACAGGGCGGACGGGATGCGGATCGAGCTCTCGTGGCAGGAGCGCTTGTACTCGCCGTTGCGCGTCTTGAAGTGCGAGCCGTGATCGGACGCGAACAGCACAACGGTGTCCTCCGCCAGCCCGAGGCTCTCAAGCGCGTCCATGACGCGGCCGAGAGCTTCGTCGAGCCGCTTCACCATGCCGTAGTAGCCGCCGAGCTGCTGCTGGGCGTTGCCGCCGAGCGCCGCCAGATCGGGCGGCGTGTAGCGGCCGGCGAAGCTGTCGCGGTACACGTGCGGAGCGGGATAGTCGTCGCGGTGGTTCTGGTGATGCGGCTCCAGGAACGACAGGAAGAGGAAGAACGGCAGCTCCTTCCGTTCGTCCATGAAGCGGATTGCCGCGTCGGTCAACGCGTCGACGCGATAGCCCGGCAGTTGCACGGCGTTATTGTCGTTGTCGTACAGCTTGGTCCGGTAAGCGTCGGAGGTGTGCTCCAGCGAATCGGCGGCCAGCCAGTACCGATAGCCGGCGCGCAGCCGCTCCGGTACGGGCTCCGTGCGGGTCGCAGCCAGGTGCCACTTCCCGATGTAGCCGGTCTCGTAGCCGTGCTCGTTGAAGCAACGCGCAAGCGTCGGAAGCTCTTCCGGCAGCGGAATCCCGTTGGCGAAACAGCCGTTGACGGTCGCATACGTGCCGGTCTGCAGGCAGGCGCGGGCCGGCGTGCACACGGGCTGGCAGGTGAAGGCATGCTCCAGATGGGTGCCGTACCGGGCCAGCCGATCGAAGTTCGGCGTCAGCCCGAGCGGGTTGCCGTGTATCCCCGCCGTATCCCAACGCTGCTGATCGGTGAAGAACACCACAACATTCGGCCTTTTCATTCGTTGTTCCCCCATTCGTTGCTCTCTTCCCTTCATTACGTTGCTCCCTCGTCCGCTCCTTCCCTTCGTCAGCCCTTCAGGCCGGTGGTGGCGATGCCTTCCACGAAGTGCTTCTGCGCCGCGAAGAAGACGGCGACGCAGGGAACGATCGTCACGACGCACATCGCCAGCACCTGGTTCCAGTTCACCGCGCCTTCATTGTCGAGCACCATGCGCAGGCCGAGCGCCACCGGGAACTTGGAGACGCTGTTGATGTAGATCAGCGTGTTGAAGAACTCGTTCCACGTCCAGATGAACTGGAAGATGCAGACGGAGATCAGGGCCGGAACGCACAGCGGCAGCAGCACTCTCGTCAAGGTCCGGAAGCTGCCGCAGCCGTCGATCTCCGCCGCTTCGTCAAGCTCGCGGGGAATGCCCCGAAAGAATTGGACAAGCAGGAAGATGAAGAAGGCGTGAACCGCCAGCAGCGCCGGGATATAGAACGGCCAGTACGAATTCAGCCAGCCGAAGTTCCGGTACAGAATATAGCGCGGGATCATGATGACCGCATCCGGCAGCATCAGCGTCGCGATCATAAGCGAGAACAGCGTCTTCTTGAGCGGGAAGCGGAATCGGGCGAAGCCGTAGGCGACGACCGCACTCGACAGGGCGGTCAGCGCCACGACCGGGACGACCAGCTTGACGGTGTTGAGGAAGAATTGGGTGAACGTCACCCGGCCGATGCCCACCCAGCCTTGCTTGTAAGAGCTCCACTCGATATGCGACGGGATCAGGCCGATCGTCGTGAACACGTCCGCGTTCGGCTTAAGCGAAGCGGCGACAAGCCACAGCAGCGGATAAATAAACGCCAGTCCGAACAGCGACAGGAACAGCGTTGCCGGCCAGCTTCTTCCTGCGGTCATCGGCCGTCCCCCCCGTCTTCGTAATGCGTCCACCGATCCGAGGTTCTGAACAGCACGAACGTGAACGCCATAATGATAATGAACAAGATCCAGGACAGAGCCGAAGCGTAGCCCATCTTGAAGTAATGGAACGCATTCTCGTACATCAGCAGCCCGTACAGGTTCGTCGACTTGACCGGGCCGCCTCCGGTAATGACGAACGCCGCGGTAAACTGCTGGAACGCATTGATCATCTGCATGATCAGGTTAAACAGAATGACCGGCGACAGCAGCGGCAGCGTCACGCGGAAGAAGGTGCGAACCCGCGAAGCTCCGTCCACCCGCGCCGCCTCGTACAGCTCCTTCGGCACCTGCTTGAGCCCGGCCAGGAACAGCACCATCGACGAGCCGAACTCCCAGATCGGCAGCAGCGAGATCGTGAACAGGGCCAGCTTCGGGCTGCCGAGCCAATCGACCGGACCGAGCGAGACGTAACCGAGCAGCGTGTTGACGAGCCCTTCCCGCGTGAACAGGAACCGCCACAGCACCGACACGGCGATGCTTCCGCCCAGAATGGACGGGATGTAGTAGATCGTGCGGAACACGCCGATGCCCCGAATGCCGATATTAAGCGCAAGCGCCATCAGCAGAGCGAACAGCAGCTTGCCGGGCACGGCCATCAGGACGTACAGGAACGTGACCTTAAGCGAGTTGGCGAAGTCCGGATTCTTGGTGAAAATATCGATATAGTTCGCCAGGCCGACGAACGCGGGAGCTTTGATCATGCTGTAGTCGGTAAACGAATAGTAGAACGACATGATGAACGGAAACAGCGTCAGGACGAGGAATCCGATCAGCCATGGACTGATGTAAAGCAGGCCGACATATTGTCGGCTCCGCTTCCGGGAACGCGAGGAGCTCATGAGCTTCGTTGTCATGGTCGTCGCGGTTGCCGCTTGCTTGCTCATGCCTTATCCCCTCTTTACTGCAGGCTTGCGAGTTTGTCCTTCATCCGCTCGATCAGTTCCTTGGCCGCCTTGTCGGGTGCGGATTGGCCGAAGGCAACCTGCTGCATGTAATCGTTGACCAGCTTGGCAATCTCCTGGTTGTTGCTGACGCCGTTGATCGGATCGCCGGGATCTTGCAGCGCCGTCTGGACCGCCTTGGCAACGGTCGGATCGATCAGGTTCTGATCGGCCAGCGATTGCGCGTTGGCCGCTGCCGGCGGCACGCTGAAGTTGTCGCGAAGAATGGCCGCCGATTCCGGGGCGGTAAGCAGCCAGCTCGCGAACTTGGCCGCTTCCTCCGGGTACTTCGTATCCTTGTTGATCGCCAGCGGATTCGCCGGCACGACGAGCACGCCCGACGTCTTGGCGTCGGCCGCAATCGGATACGAGGCCACATCCAGCGAAGGCACGTACGTCTTCATCTGCGGAAGCGCGGAGGCCAGCGAGAAGGCGAGACCGATGCCGCCCTTCTGGAACAGAACGTTCTTGGCCGGTTCGGAGTACAGGCTGCTCTCCGCGGCCGGCTGCATGACGCCGTCGTCGAACAAGGACTTGTAATAGGCGAACGCTTCGGTCAGATCGGCTTCCGTGAACCCGATCGTCTTGTCGTCGTTGATCCACTGATTGCCGGTCTTCTGCGACATGTACGGCTGCAGGAACGTGCGGAAGTCGAGCGTGCCGAGCAGGTAGACCGAAGAATCCTGCTGATGCACCTGCTGGCCGATATCGTGAATCGTGTTCCAATCCCACTGCGTATCCTCCGGAATGCCGTACTTCTGCAGGAAGTCCTTGTTGTAGGCGGTCACCATTCCGTTGACCCCCATCGGAAGGCCGATCATCTTGCCGTCGTAGACGACATACTTCTCGAGGAACGATTGATCGAACGCCTCCAGGTTGATTTGATCCTTGAGCGTATACAAGTCGAGCACGAGGTTGCCCTTGACGGCGATATCGTCGATCCAGTCGGCCGACAGCGGCGTCAGGTCCGGAGCGGTATGGCCGGATAATTGCGTGACGAGCTTCTGATAATAACCGTCGAAGCCGCCGTACTCGGGCTCGATGGTCACATTCGGATTTTGCTCCATATACAGATCGATCGCTTCCAGAACCGCTTTATGTCGGGCTTCCGATCCCCACCAGGAGAACCGCAAGGTGACGTTCTTCGTCTCTCCGTCGCTCGCCGTGCCGTTCCCCGAGCCGTTCGCCGCATTCCCTCCGTCTTCGTTCGCTGCGCAGCCCGCCAGCACGGAACCGGCCAACACGCCGATCCCGAGCGCTTTGCCCCATTTTGTTATCTGCCTCATCGATAGGCTCCCCCTTCAACTCTGCACATTCGTTTGATAAAGCGCTTTCCCGTTGCTATCCTAACTATACGCTTCCTTCTCTGCGGAGCGATAGGACGGCCAACTGCGATTTGGTGTCCGAATTTGTGCCGTTTATGGAACAGGGTATCCTTATTTGCGAATTGTTCTCCGGATTTGCAGGGTATCGGGTGCGGCCTTGTGTGATCAGATGCGAAAATATATAGTCGAGAAGAAGACGCACCATCGGGAGGGACGCGCAATGTACAAGCTGGTACTGGTCGACGACGAAGCGGAGATCCGCAACGGGTTATCGCATTATTTCCCGTGGCATGAGATTGGCTTCGAGATCGCGGCTCAATTCGACAACGGCCGGAAGGCTCTCGATTATATGCTGTCCCATCCGTTCGATGCGCTGCTGTGCGACATCCGGATGCCGATCATGACCGGGCTGGAGGTTGCGGGCGAATTGTATCGCCGCGGCATCAAGTCGAAGATCATCCTGCTTAGCGGATACAAGGACTTCGAGATCGCCAAGCAGGCGATGAGCTACGAGGTGAGAGGCTACATCGTCAAGCCGACGAAGTATAAGGAATTGTTCGAGACGTTCTCCCAGCTCAAGCTGGAGCTCGACAAGGCCGGAGCGGAAGGCGGCGAGGCCGGGCAAGCCGAAGAAGCCGCAACCTTCAGCGAGAAGGTGATCGCGGCCATCAAGGACTACGTGGAGCAGAATTACGCGACTGCGACGCTGGAGGAAGCCGCTTCCCGGATTCACATGAACCCGTATTACGTCAGCAAGTACTTCCGGGACAAGACGGGCCAGCACTTCTCCCATTACCTCGTCGAGGTCAAGATGGCCAAGGCGGCGGAGCTGCTGAAGGACATCCGGTTCAAGACGTACGAGGTCAGCGAGCGGGTCGGCTATTCCCAAGCGAAGAACTTCACCCGCACCTTCAAGAAGTATTACGGAGTCAGTCCGCGAGAATTCCGCAACAGCAAGCTTCCGGCGACAGGACGTTATGAGAAATAAATTTTTCCTCAAAAACCTGCTCCTGTTCATCGTCCCGCTGCTGATCCCGATCGTCATTCTCGGCACGCTCAGCCTGATCATGACCCGCCAGTACCTTCAGGGGGAACGGAATCGGGCGAACCTGCAGGTGTTCAACCAGATCGACCGCAACCTGGACACGATCTACAACGAGACGAACTCGCTTAAGCTGCAATTCGGCAATGCCGACGTTCTCTACCGGCTGGAGGAGATCCTGCGGACGCAGCGAATCACGCTCGAGAACCTTCGTTTGCTCGAAGCCGCGCAGAACGATCTGAACGTCGCCGCCTATGCCAATTCGTTCGTGCAATCGATTTATGTCTACGTTCGCAACCCGAACGATCAATTTCTCGCAAGCGGCACCGGAATCGTCAAGTTCGAGGGCTTCTACGACGCCGGATGGATGGAGGGGGCCGACGTCCAAGAAGAGAACCGGGTTGGCGGCATCCGAACCGAGCGGCGCTTCGTCCGCCCCTATTCGTTCCAGGAAGCGATGCCGGTCATTACCTTCTATCAGAATGTGTATTCCGTCTTCAGCGCCGAGCCCATCGGCGTCATCGCCCTGAACCTCTATGCGGACAGTCTGGAGGCGCAGCTTGGCCAGACGACTGGCTATCCCAGCCAGGCTATCGTCATCGTGGACGAACGCGGCCGGGTTGTGCTGCAGAGCCCTTCCTTGGCTCCCTTGGATGATGCCGCGCTGGCGAAGATCGCCGCTGCGTCCTCCCCGTTCGTCCTGAAGTCGGGAGAGCGGAGCTACCAGGTCACCATGCCGGCCGCCTCCTCCAACCCGTTCGGATGGCGCATTTATTCGGTGGCGCCGACGCGCTGGTCGGACAATCCCATCGCGCAGCAGCTCAGCATCTTTACCGCTCTGTGCGTGCTGCTGTCGCTGCTGCTCGGCCTCGCCCTGTCCTACTGGCTGACGAGGAAGAACGTCCGGCACATCCGCACCATGATCGCCATTATCCACAGCGCGGAACGCGGCATGCCGATGCCGAAGCTGCCGACGACGAAGCGAGTGGACGAATATCGCTTCATTACCCAGCGGCTGATCCAGAACTTCATCGAGCGCAATTACTTGCAGGTGCAGTTGTCCGAGAAGAAGTACCGGCTTCAGGCGCTCGAGCTGACGGCCTTGCAGGCGCAGATGAACCCGCACTTCCTGTTCAACACGCTGGAGACGATCAACTGGAAGGTCGTCGGCCTCGCCGGCAGGCACAACGAAGTGAACGACATGCTGGAGAACCTGTCGGACCTGCTCAAGTATTCGCTGAGCGGGCCGGATCAGATCGTGTCGCTGGGCAAGGAGATCGACTACACGAAGAGCTATCTGGACATTCAGAAAGTCAGGTACAACGACAAATTCGACGCGATATGGGATTACGATCCCGAGGCAATTCAGCGGTACGGCATGCCGAAGCTGATGCTGCAGCCGCTGGTGGAGAACAGCATCTATCACGGCATCAAGGTGAAGGAAGGGCGAAGCCGCATCAAGATCAAAATCGTGCGGCTGCCGGACCGGCTGCGCATCGCCGTCATCGACAACGGCGTCGGCATGGACGAACTGCGCCTGAGGCAGGTGGAAGCGATGCTGCGAACGGACACGGAGCCGGCCGATCACATCGGCCTGGCCAACACGAACCGGCGCATCAAGCTGACGTACGGGGAGGAATACGGCCTGTCCGTTCGGAGCAAGCCGAATTGGGGAACAACGGTGGCGATCGAGATTCCGCTGTAGGCGGGCGGCGGCGGGCAGGAGCTGTGTCGGCTCGGACCGGAAAGCTCCCTCGCGACCCTCCGGCCGGATCGAGCGAATAAGCACGAAATTCCGACTATATTTTCCGGCCTTCAGCCAAAACGAGCGAATAAGCACGAAATTCCGACTACATCTCCCGGTCTGCGCCCAAAGCGAGCGAACAAGCACGAAATTCCGACTACATTCGCGCATTTCGCGGCTCGTATCCCCATTGCATGAAGCAGGGGGCCATCCCAAAGTCAATTTTATGACTTCTGGGACAGCCCCCTTGCTGAGCCTAGCCGCTTCTTAGCTAAACCCTAATCGCTGCTTACTGAACCTAACCGCCGCTTACTGAACCTAACCGCTGCTTACTGAACCTTGATCGCGTCGTAGAACTTCTCTTGCATCGACTTCGCGCCGATGTCGAGCTGCTTCGCGGAGTCGGTGCCCTTCTTCGTGAACGCCTCTTGGATCAGCGTCGTCATCGTGCCGTAGAAGTCCTGCGTGCTGTACTGCGCCTCCGGCTTGCCGTCGAGCAGCGCGTTCGACGCGTCGTCGTACTTGTAGACGTTGTCGTACTTCGCGAGAATCGCTTGCACCTTCTTGCCGTACTCGGAGTCGGCCTTGTAGTAGTCAAGGTGGGCCGGCACGAAGTACTTGCCTTCGGCCTGGAAGTCTTGAATGTTCTTCTCGAGCGACACCAGGTAGCTGTCGGAGAAGTAGTCGAACGTAATATAGTCGAAGGCCGCCTTCTGTTCGCCCGGCGAAGCGTTCGGGTTGATGACGAGGTAATCGCCGCCGAGCACCCCGGTGTGCTTGCCGCCCGCTTCCGCCGCAGGCATCGGGTACACCTTCAGATCATCCGGCGTGTAGCCGGCTTGCAGCGCTTGCTGCAGCGGCCCTTCGGCGCCGGCGATAACCATTGCCGCGCGTCCTTGCGCGAAGGCGCCGGTCGCCGCGCCCCAGTCGAGCGCCCAGTCCTGCGGGATCGCGTTCGCTTCCCAACGCAGCCTCTTGTAGAAGTCGAGCGCCTTGACGCCCGCTTCGGAGTTGAACGCCGATGTCACCTTGCCGTCCGCGATGGTCTGAATGTCGCCGCCCGCTTCGAACAGGAAGTTCGTCCAGTTCCAGCCGGCTTCGTTGCCCTTGCCCATCGGCGCGATGCCCGCGATTCCCTTCTTCGGATCGGCGACCGCCTTCGCCGTATTCAGCATGTCTTCCCACGTCCAGTCATAGGACGGAAGCGCGACTCCCTTCTCGTCGAGCATCTTCTTGTTGACCATCGTCGTCGTGACATAGCCCTTCTGCGTCACGCCGTACACCTTGCCGTCGAGGTTGAACTGGCTCTGCAGCACCGGGTTGATCTGGTCCTTGTATTCGTAGTTGTTCCACAGCTCGGTGATGTCGGCCGCCCAGCCCTTCTCGACGAGCATCTTCGCTTCCGTCGCGAAGGTGTTGAAGAAGGTCGGCGCTTCGTTCGCCGCCATCTTGATGCCGATCTCGTTGACATTGTACTGCCAGTCGTCCGGAACGACCGTCACGTTCGGGTACTTCTCGGTGAAGCGTTTGATCTTGTCGTCTTCCAGAGCGCGAAGCTCGGTCTTGTCTGCCGTCGGATAGTAGATCTTGATCGTTACCTTCTCTGCCGGCGCTTCGCTGGAAGCGGCAGGGGACGATTCGGAGGGCGAAGGAGACGGGCTCTCCGAAGCCGGGCTGCTTGCGGACGGGCTTGCCGCGCCGTTATTGTTGTTGCCGCCGCATGCGGCAGCAACGACGCTTACCATGGCCAGGCTGAGCAACATAGCGGACCACTTCTGCTTCTTCTGCATTTGTATTCCCCTTATCCATATGGAATTTTGTGCTACGCCCTCATCATAAGGGAGAGGCTTTCCGAATGGCGATGTGTATTCTTATTCCGATCGTGTGCAGGATTACGATTCCGGCTGCGGCCGTCTCTCCCGCTTCGTATCCCTTCCCTGCAGGCATTACCCCTTCACCCCGCCCAGATGAAGCCCTCTCAGAATGAACCTCTGGAACAGGAGGAACACGACGATCGGCGGCAGCGCCACCATGGACAGAATAGCGAATTTGACGTTCTGCTTCAGTCCCGTCGCCTGGATGACCTTCTTGTAGATCGCCGTGGCGAGCGGGTACTTCGGGTCCCCGTGCATGACGAGGGACGGCCAGAACCAATCGTTCCACGCGGCTGAGAAAATAAAGATGGCAAGCGTAGACACGATCGGGATCGACAGCGGCAGCGCGATCCGGCTGAACGCGTACCAGTTGGACGCCCCGTCGATGCGCGATGCCTCGAAGATCTCGTCGCTGATCGCGTCGAAGAAGCTTTTCAACAACAGGAGATTAAACGCCGACGCTCCCGCCGGCAGCCAGAACGCCCAGAACGTGTTCAGCAGATGCAGATCCTTCAGGTTGACGAAGTTCGGCACGATGTACGTCGAAGGCGGAATGAACAGCGTCATGAGGAAGAAGAAGTAGATCAGCTTGCGATGCGGGAGCCGCAGCTTCGACAGCGTGAACGCAGCAAGGCCCAGCACGAACATCGTCACGAGCAGATTGCCCCCGAAGAGCAGCAGCGTGTTCTTCAGGAACAGCGGAAGGTCCATGTAGTGCCAGCCTTCCTTGTAGTTGCCCCATTCCAGCCCTGCGGGCAGGAACTTCGGCGGGAACGAATTGACCTCGACGACCGTCTTGAGCGAGTTCGTGAACGTGACGCCGATCGGATACAGCATCGTGAATACCATAAACAGAATGACGACGGCCATGACGACCATGACCGCCATTGTGGACGGCCGGCGATAATCGTGGGCAGACAGAATTCCCCGCTCGACCGCTCTAGCCTTGCCGATCCCTCTTGCTGCTCTCTCTGCTCTCAAGTTAATCCCCCTCCCGATTCGACATCCGGAATTGAATGATGGCAAGCACGCCGAGCACCAGGAACATCAGTACGCCCATCGCGGAAGCCACCCCGTATTCCAGCCGGGTGAAGGCATATTTAACGATCTTGAGGCCATACGTCAGCGTCGCGTTCAGCGGACCGCCGTCGAGCATCGCAAGCTGCGATTGGTAGCCCTGCGACGTGGCGATAAGCTGCAGGATCAGCATCAGCATGACGAGATTCTTGATCGAAGGCAGCGTGATGTGGCGCACCCGCGCCCAGATTCCCGCTCCGTCGATCTCGGCCGCCTCGTACCAATCCTTCGGGATGCTCAGCACGGCCGCCAGGTAGATCAGCATCCCCGAGCCGAACTGCTGCCACGTCTCCATGATGACGAGCGAGAGCATCGACCAGCGGGTATCCGTCATGAAGAGAATCTGGTCCGCCCCGAGCTTCCCGAGCAGCGCGTTGATCGGCCCGACCGGATCGTAGATCCAGCGCCACAGGCCGTACAGCACGACGACCGGAATGACGTTCGGCAAGTAGGCGGCCACCCGGAACACGCCTTGGAACCGCTTGATCTCGGAGATGGCGATGGCGAACAGAATCGGCACCCAGAAGCCGATGAGCAGACAGAGCAGCATGTAATACAGCGTGTTCTTGACGGCCGTTCCGATCTCGGGATCGTGGAACACCGTTCGGTAATTGTCGAATCCGACGAACGTATCCCCGTTCACGAAGTCGATGTGGTAGAAGCTGAAGATCAATCCTTTGACAATCGGCACCCAGAGGAACAGGATAAACAAGACGGCGGCGGGCACCAGAAACAAGTAACCCGAGATGTTTTGCCGGTAAGGAGCGAACCTCTTCCTCTTGGTGCTCTGCGTAGACTGGGCTGCAGCGGCGGCAGTCTGATCCATGGCACTCCCTCATTCCTTTGCTATCGGTCTAGCCTCTATTGTAGAGAAAGCCGCAGCGAGGGAACATGTGCGATTCTATGAGGATCATGCCCGTTCTTACTTCTTCCAGTCGCTCGGACTGATGCCGTAATACTTCTTGAATATCTTGCTGAAGTGCTCCGGGGACTCGTAGCCGACCCGGTCCGCGATCTCGTAGCGGCGCAGATCGGTCGTCTCGAGCAGCCGCTTGCTCTCCTCCATGCGCAGCCGGATGACATACTCCCACAGGTTGCACCCCATGTACTTCTTGAACAGATAGCTCAGATAGTTCGGGCTGACATGGTTGCTGTGAGCGACCTCGTTCAGCGTAATGCCCTTCTTCGCGTAATTCTCTTCGATGTACTTGCGCGCCTGCTCGACGATCCCGTTGCTCTGCGCCAGCCCCTCTTCCGCGCCTGAGCCGTCCTCGCGGCTGCCCCACTTGTAGTCGCCGTAATAGAACACGCGGTGGTCCGGGTGCTCTTCTCTCCAGCGAAGGGCTCTGGCCGCCTGCAGCCCGACCGTCGGAAGGAACGCGAGCCCTTGCAGAATCTGGCTGATTCCGACGAATGACTGCTTCTGCAGATACTTCTCAATGTGAAAATGCAAACTGCGGCCGATATACTCCAATTGGTCGATCTTGTTCACGTTGGTCTCTTCGTACGCCTCGTCGCTCCACTCGATCAGCGCGCACAGCTCCCCCGCCCCCGAGTAGAACGCCTGGTGCTTCCATTCCCCGGCCAGCAGCTCGCTGACGATATTCAAGGCGGCGTAGCGCAGCAGCTCCCGGTCCTTCGGAGCGGCTTCGCCAAGCTCCAGCTTCATGCGGAACGCCGCGAAGTAAGGGCCTTCGAGCGCCACCCCGCAACGGCTCCGCAGCTCCTCCGAGAGAGCCGCCGCCTCCCCCGGCTCCGCCTCCAGCAAGCGGTTCAGCAGCACGTCCTTAAGCTCGCTCGGGGATTCCATCTGGAAGTTCGCCCTCAGGCTCGAGAGCAGATCGTCCGTTCTCTTCTCCGGCTTCTCCATCTGCAGCAGCACGTTGCGCACCGTATCGAGGAACTGCTCGTTGTTCAGCGGCTTGATCAGGTAGTCCTTCGCGCCGAGCCGCATCGCCGTCTGCGCGTACTGGAACGTCTCATGGGCGGAGACGACGATCGTCTCCACCCACGGCTTCATGATCTTCGCCTGGTGCATCAGCTCGATCCCGTTCATCGTCCCCATCTGAATGTCGGTGACAATCAGGTCGACCTCCTCCAGCCGCAAGTAATCGAGCGCCTCCTGGCCGTTGCTTGCCGTCAGAATCGTTCCGATGCCGAGGCCGGATGCCTGTAGAAGGCTGCTGAGCCCCCGACAGATCAGCGGCTCGTCGTCCACCAGCAGGATCGTGTACATGAGCAGGTTCCTCCTTCGTTATTCCGCTTGGCCGTCCGATGCTTGATAAGGAAGCGCAATCGTCGCCGTCGTGCCCCCGCCGGGCGTTCCGGAATAGAAGATTCCGTATTCCGGCCCGTAGTGGAGCTGAATTCTCTCGTACACATTATGAATGCCGTAGCCCGTCGCGGACTCCCCGCTCGGCTCGCGGACGATTCGGTTCAGCCATTCGAAGTCGACCTTCTGGTAGCCGTTGTCGGCGACCTCGACGATGACGCGATCGCCCTCCCGCCTGACGTTCACGACGATCAGGCCGTCCTCGCCCATGTTCCGGACGCCGTGCTGAATCGCGTTCTCGATAAGCGGCTGAAGCGTAATCTTCGGAATAAGCGCATCCGCGGCTTCCGGATCGACGTCCCAGCGAACGCGGAATTCGTATTCGTAACGCTTCAACTGCAGATTGGTATACGCCGTCGCGTGCTCAAGCTCCTCCTGGAGAGTGATCAGCTCGCGTCCCCGGCTCAGGCTGATCCGCATCAGCTTCGACAGCTCCTTGATCATCTCCGCGGAGTCCGAATTGCCTTCGAGCGTGCTTTTCCAATAGATGCTCTCGAGCGTGTTGTACAGAAGGTGCGGATTGATCTGCTGATAGAGCAGCCGCAGTTGCGACTCCTTCTGCTTGATGTCCATCACGTATCGTTCCTCGATCAGGCTGTTGAGACGATGCGCCAGATGATGAACCGAATGGATCAGCACCCCGACCTCGTCGTTCCGCTTCGCCCCGTCCTGCTCCGGTACCCGTCGCCCCGGCTCATAGCTGCGAACGAACCCGGCCAGCCGCTGCAGCGGCGTCAGCAGGGAACGCCAGAAGTACGCCATCACGACGATCGCGAACAGCGAATACGCAATCGAGATCCACTGGATCGCCCGCTTCACCTCGTTCTGCTGCTTCAGCAGCGCTTCCGTCGAGATGCGGTAAACCAGCTTCTGGTTCAGCTCGGGGCTCGCCTGCATGACATAAATAAACCCCGCCTCGATCACGCTCGCCATGCCGTCATTGTCCACCTTCGCCCCCAGCGCGGCGGGAAGCGCAAGCGTCTCCCCCAAGGAGGAATGCGTGGAGGCGAGCACGACATTGTTCGAGTCGGTCAGGTAGATCTCGCCGTTGTCCGGCAGCGACACGGTCTGCAGCGACTGCACAAGCCGCTTCTCCATATTCGTCGCGATGAGGACGCCGACGATCGCCCGGCCGCTCGTCGCGCTGTTGACGGCGCGGATGTACGCCAGCGTCTTGGATTCGGACGTCAGGCCGAAGCCGTCGATGATCTTCAGGTACCCCCGGCCCTTGCGCGAGATCGCGTCGTCGGCCCAGGACGGCTTCGAGCGGTCGGAGTAGAAGTAGACGCCGCCGCTCTTGTACAGCGAATTGGACACCGGCGCGAAGTCGTATTGATTCAGCGGGTCGTACACGAACAGGTAATAATAGTTGGCCCCGCCGCCGCTTAAACCCATCGAGAACGTCGAGATCAGCTTATCCGTCGTCTCGTACAGCTTCACCCGGTCCAGCGCGTCCTCCTGGCTCGCCTGCATCTGCTGCACCTGCGGGTTCTGAATGATCGTCGTCATGACGCGGTGAATCGTGTCGATGTCGCGGTTAAGCAGCAGATGGTTCTGCTTGTTCAGCTCGATGTAGGCGTTCGTGACAAGCTTCTTGAGAATCTGCTCCGTCTTCGTGTTGGCGTACCAGTTCAGAATAAACACCGGGCCGACGAGGATGACGAACAGCAGAATAAGCTGCTGGTTGACCTTCATTCTCGTGAGCGGGTTATGGAAGATGCGCTTGGGCACGACCGGTCCTCCTCGTCTGTCGGAAACGCTTCTAGTATATAACCTTGCGCTATTGGCGGAAGCGTTGTCATTCCATTGCGTAGAAAAGCCTACGATTCTCGTAACATCGCACACAGAGAGGAAGGCGGGGGCAAGATTCGCGCTTGCGCTACCGCGCGCTTCCGCCCGCGCATTCGCGGCACAGACAGGATTGCCCCTTGGCTTCGGGAGGAATGCGGCCCAGCGCATCCGCGGATAACGACGCCGCGAAGCACCAACAGGACTCGGGAGCCCGCCCCGCGGCCATCGCGCAGCCGTTCTCCTTCCCGCAGAGAGGGCAGACGGAAGGATCGATCCTCGCGCCGGCCCCGCCGTTTGTCAGTCTCGCACCGCAGTTGTCGTCCATCGTCCTCTCCCCCCTTTTTTTCCCCGTTGTGCCCATCGTACTTGCTTCCGGGCGATTATACAATACACGAGCGCCCCGCAGGGAAAAAGGCAGTCCCAGCAAGGGTACCTACACAGGCCGAGGCCGCCGATCCGAATACAATGAGAGCAAATCCTGCCCGATCAAGTTGGTGAATTCGATGGGAAGCTGCCGGAGGAAACGCATATCGCGAAGGAGACGGACTCGACGCGCCCGGATTGTGCGAACGAGCACAACGCTCTATTACGCCGTTGCGGACGGAGTCAAGAGAATCTATACCGACAAAGACGGCGCGGAGGGATACGGCTGCAATCGGATTCCCAATCCGGCCTCGGTCTCTCTGATCAACGTGTTCGTGAACGGCATGCTGCAGCCTCGAACGCTGTATCGCATCCAGACCGGCAAGCTCCGGCTTCTGTCGGACGATCTGCCCGCGGAAGGCGTGCCGATCATCGTCCAATCGATTCGAATCAAGGGCTGAACCGATTGGGAAAGGAGGTGAGTACATGGCTGCTTCGCTGATCAAGCTATTCATTACCGCTACCGCCTCGGCCCCCACGGCGACCGGAGGAGAGATCGAGACGACCGTCAGCCCGAACGTCACCCGATTCAACGCCACGATTGCCGGCGGGATGATTGCCGGAGGGAACACGACGATCCCGGCCGCCTCCTTCCTGGATGACGACGGCGGCACCGTCACCGATCTGCCCGCCCAGCCGACCGACGGCTACATCAACGTCTACGTGAACGGCGTGCTGCAGGAAGGCGGCTTGTCCACACTGTCGACCACGCAATTGGTGCTCAGCACCGTCGATATCGAGGAAGGCACCCCGGTTGTCCTGCAGGTGTCCGATTACTCGAGCACCACTTCCACGATTACGGTCGAGCCGACCATCTCCGCTCCTACGATAACGATAGTCGTGTAAGGCCAACGGACCGTCAGGGAAGATGCGCTGACGGTCCTTCTGATGGCGGGACAACTTTCCCTTCCTCCCCCTCACCCTCCTCCTTCTTCCTCTCCTCCTTCTTCCTCTCCTCCTTCTTCCTCTCCTCCTCCGTACCGCTATTCACTCCCCCTGGTCCGGCACTTTTGCGATTTTATGTGATTTTTCACATTCGTCGGCTTGGATCGGAGGCAAGCGCGGCGTTTTATGCGGTTTTTCACATACATACGGCAACTCGGGCCGGAAATTTCTCCATATATGCTATTTTTCACATAGAATCGCCCAAACCGCTCGTTATCGGCCCTTGCCAATGCGGTTTTTCGCATAAAATGCGGCGGATGCCAACAACAACAAACGAACCTGCGCGGTCTCGGGGACCGGCAGGCTCGTTCGCGTCTCGTCGCATGTCATAGATGATGCCGCCGTTCAACTCCGCGCCCGCTCCGCGAACCAGTCGTAGCTGAAGCCGACCTGCTCGGGCTTGTGGCTGTCGGAGCCGTACACCAGCCCGATGCCCTGCTCCAGGCACGCCTTCATGAACCATTCCGGCACATAGCTCTCCTCGCAGGTCGCCACTCGCAGGCCCGCCACGTTCACATCGACGCCGATGCCCGCCGCCTTCAGCTTCGGCAGCAGTCCCTGCAGCCGACGGCGAATGAGGTCCTGATCCATCTCCGGCAGTTCCTTATGGAACTTGCGGATCAGGTTCACGTGGCCGATCCGCTTGCGCATCGGAAGCGGCGTCGCCCACTCGATCTCCATCTCCACGTGGTTGAAGTACTCGTCGACTACCTTGTCGATCGAGCCGTAGTAACCGAGGAACGCGTCCTTGAAGTCGTCCGCCGTGTAGTCGATGCAGCGGATCGCGCCGCCGCGGCTCGGCAAGTAATGCACCGACACGACCGCATCCTCCATCCGCTGCGCCCACTTGTCGACGATTCGGTCGGAGAACGACTCGTTCTTGCAGAGATAATCCATCTCAAGCCCGATCGCGACCTCGAGCTTCCCCTCGTACCGCGTCTTCACTTCTTCCATATACGCGAAGTAATCCGGCAGCTCCCGCTCCGGCATCGCCAACTCCCGCATCAACTGCGGATCGTCCACCAGCCGATCCGGAAGCGGCGGATGCTCGGTCACGCTGTATCGCGCGAAGCCGAGCTCGATCGCCCGGTCCAGATATTCCTGCTGTTCGGCCGGATTGCCGTGATAACAGAACTTGCTGTGCGTATGTCCATCCCACTTCAACACGACGTCATTCCTCCCGCTGTTCGCTTCGCCCGATAGGCAATACCCCAATTGTAGCATTCGCGGCGAGCCCGGGGGAAGCTTGTGAATGCTTATGTTCTCCCGCCTATTCCGACAGAACGGCCGCGTTGCGGCTGACCTTGCGCAGAAGCCGGAGAAGCTGCTGCTCCTCTTCCGAAGTTAAACCGGAGATCAGCTTCACATTGAACCGGTCCAAAATCGCTTGCAGCACGGGAGCGAACCCGGTCGCCTTGGCGGTGGGGTAGAGAAGCGAGGAGCGTCGGTCCCGGGGGTCCGGCCTGCGTTCAATGTACCCGACGGCTTCCAGATGCTTCACCGCGCGGGCCGTCGTCGCCTTGTCGAACTTCATCTCCGCGGTCATCTGCTCCTGGGTGATGCCGGGCTTGCCGAGAATAAGCTTAAGGAACCCGTATTGACCGCCCCCGCCGAGCCCGTAGGGCAGCAGCTCCTTGGCGAGCGCCTTCTGATTCTCGCGATAAATGTACGAGATTAGCCTGCCGACCCGTTCTTGCTCCACTTCCAACGCGCCCCCTCCTCATGCCGTTTTGCCACTCTAGCAAAATAGTACAGCAAAGTAGTTGCACACGCAACTAAAATGGCGTACACTAGGCTTCGAACGAACTGGTTGCGCACGCAACTAAACGAGGAGAGTGTCACCAACCCATGTCATCTTCAACCAGCAGAACCGCGCCGGTCGTCGCCGGCCTGTTGCTCGGCTTGCTCATGTCCGCCATGGACAACACGATCGTCTCGGCTTCCATGCCGACGATTGTCGGCGAATTGAGCGGCCTTGGCCAATTCATCTGGGTTACGTCCGCCTACATGGTCGCCACGATGGCAAGCATGCCGATCTTCGGCAAGCTGTCCGACATGTACGGCCGCAAGCGGTTCTACCTGTTCGGTCTGCTTATCTTCCTCATCGGCTCCGCCCTGTGCGGCACCGCGCAGAACATGGAGCAGCTCATCGCTTACCGGGCCATTCAAGGGATCGGCGGCGGCTCCTTGATGCCGATTGCTTTCGCCATTATCTTCGACATCTTCCCTCCGGAGAAGCGGGGCAAGATGACCGGCTTGTTCGGCGCCGTATTCGGTCTCTCCGGCATTATGGGCCCGTTGCTCGGCGCCTTCATCACGGACCAGATCGACTGGCGCTGGATCTTCTACATCAACGTTCCGTTCGGCTTGCTGTCGCTCTGGTTCATTGCCCAGTTCTACCGGGAGACCGTACAGCGCAGGAAGCTGAGAATCGATTGGTTCGGAGCAATCACCCTGGTCGGTGCCATCATCTGCCTTATGTTCGCTCTCGAGCTAGGGGGCAACGAGTACGCGTGGGCGTCCGCTCCGATTGTCGGCCTGCTCGCCGCATTCGCCCTGCTCTTCGTCGGCTTCGTCCTGATCGAACGGAAGGCGTCCGAGCCCATTCTTACGTTTAACCTGTTCAAGCGGCGGCTGTTCTCCGCTACCCAAGGCGTCGCCTTCTTCTATAACTTCGCCTTTATTATCATCTCGGTGCTCATTCCGCTATTCGTGCAATCCGTGTACGGCGGCACCGCGACGAATTCCGGCGTCATCCTCATCCCGCTCATGGTCGGCTCGACGATCGGGGCGCAACTGGCCGGGCAATTGGTGAGACGATTCAGCTACCGCGGCATTATGCTCGTGTCCGTCGTCGTCTTCTTCCTCGGCATGCTGCTGCTCGGAACGATCGGCACGGACACGCCGCGCCTGGCGCTGACCGCCTTCATGATCGTCGCCGGCCTCGGAATGGGCTGCTCCTTCTCCATGACAAGCCTCGCGACGCAGCACGAGATGGAGCCCCGACAGCGCGGCATCGCTACATCGACGAACACGTTTTTCCGAACGCTTGGCACTTCGCTCGGGGTCACCGTTCTCGGCGCCGTCCAGAGCCGCTTGAACAACGCCAAGATGGCCGACTTGTCGGGCCAATACGACTCGAGCTCCGTTCTGACGGAGGCGGCCAAGGCGAAGCTGCCCGCAGACATCGCCCACCGTCTGACGGACGCGATGGCCTCCTCGATCTCGTCGACGTTCCTCTGGGCTCTCGTCCCGATCGCCCTGGGTGCAATCTGCGTCGCCCTGATGGGCAAGGAGCGGCTTGTTCCTCGGAAGGGAAGTGTTCCCGCGGCTGCGGCTGCGGTTCAATCGAAATAAATTGACAGGCAGTTGGTCGGGTGATAAAGTACACTCAACAAAAACAACTAATTCCAACCTGTTTACTAAGTTTATTGTCGAACGATTTCCAGTGTTGCATCGACCAGTGTTGAATCAAAATGTGCGAAGAGGGGCCGCCCAATGGAATTAAATCTGCACGGCAAGTCTGCGCTTGTTACAGGCGGCAGCAAAGGGATCGGCCAAGCGGCAGCCCTGACTCTTGCAAGAGAGGGAGCTCATGTTGCGATTCTGGCTCGAGGAGGCCAAGGACTGCGCGAAGCCGCCGAGCGGATTGCAGCGGAGACGGGGCGGGAACCGTTCGTCATCCAAGCGGACGTCACGTCGAAGGAGCAATGCGAGGAGGCCGTTCGAGCCGTCGCCGAGCGCTTCGGCAGGTTCGATATTCTGATCAATAACGCCGGCGGAACGTCCCAGGCTCCATTCGCGAAGGTGGCGACAGAGACGTGGACGGCCGATCTCGACCTCAAGCTGTTCGCTGCCGTTCACTTGTCCCAAGCGGCGGTGCAGCAGATGATGCGGATTGGCGGGGGCAGCATCGTCAACATCGTCTCCATCGTCGGGAAGGCTCCGAGAGCCGCGAGCTTGCCCACCAGCGTAAGCCGATCTGCGGGCATTGCGTTGACGAAGGCGATGAGCAAGGACTTGGCCGCGGACAATATTCGGGTCAATGCCGTGTGCCTCGGAATGATCGACAGCAACCAAGCCGCAGCAAGCTTGTTGCCGGATTCGGCTCGGGAGGAGAGGATCGCCCGGATTCCGCTGGGACGGATGGGCACGGTTCAGGAAGCCGCGAATGCGATTGCTTTCTTGGCTTCGCCTGCGGCATCCTATGTCACCGGAACGGCGATCAACGTCGACGGCGGTCTGGTCGATGTCGTCTAGTCCTGCCGAATAAGGAGCGAACGAAGGAATGAGAGACAAAGAAGGAATGAGAGACACATCCGAGAAGCTGCATCTCAATGTCGTCTTGCGCGGAAGCGGCCATCACGAGGCCGCTTGGAAGCATTCCCAGGCGAAGCCGCTGCAGGATCTGAGCCTTGAATATTATGCCGAGATTGTACGCATCGCGGAACGCGGCTTGTTCGACGCGGCCTTCATCGCCGACAGCTACGCCATTGCCGGACCTGCGCGGCGGTTGGAGCCGATTACACTGGTCTCGGCTCTGGCAGCCCTTACCCGGCATCTCGGATTTATTGCGACTGTGGATACGTCTTACCATGAACCTTATCATGTAGCCCGCAAGTTCGCCTCCTTGGATCATATCAGCGGAGGCCGAAGCGCTTGGAACGTCGTCACCAGCTCGCATTCCGTGGCGGAACGATTCCTCGCGAAGGAATACCCCGAGCCCTCCGTCCGCTATGAGATCGCGGGTGAATTCGTCGAGGCCGTCAAGCTGCTGTGGGACAGTTGGGAGCATGAGGGCGACGAGCTGGACCTGAGCGCGGACGAGCCATTCTCCCGCAGCAAGCCAAGGGAGATCCGATTCGACGGCCAGCACTTGAAGCTGCAGGGCCCGCTGAACGTCCAGCGTCCGCCGCAGGGTCATCCCGTGATTGTCCAGGCCGGAGCCTCCAATCCCGGAATCGAGCTGGCCGCGCGAACGGCGGACGTCGTATTCTGCGCGCAGCAGACGCTGGCGGAGGCCAAGCGCTTCTATGCCGATGTCAAATCCCGAATGTCCAGGTACGGCAGGCAGACGAAGCAATTGCTGGTCATTCCGGGCCTCGCCCCTATCGTCGCGGACACGGAGGCCGAGGCGAAGGAGATCGAACGCGAGTTCGGCGCTCTGGCGAACGAGAGAAGCTTGCTTGCCAAGCTGTCCGAGTGGTTCGCCGTCGATCTGAACGATTACGACCTCGACGATCCGGTGCCGCTGGACAAGGCGATTCCTTATCGCCAGTTGACGTCGGGAATTACGAGCCGGAGCGCCGTCTATATGGAGGCCGCGCGGGCCGAGGGAATGACGCTTAGACAGTTGGCCGCCAGAAGCGCCGCCGGGCACGGCCATATGACAGTGACCGGCTCCGCGATTCAGGTTGCCGATCGCATGGAGTCGTGGTTCCGGGAACGGGGAGCGGACGGCTTCAACCTGATGCCCCATCTTTTCCCCGCCGGATTGGAAGCGTTCGTCGCTAAAGTCGTGCCCGAGCTGCAGAATCGCGGCCTGTTCCGGGAGGCTTACGAAGGCGAGACGCTCCGGGATCGCTTGGGACTGAAACACGTGGAGAACGCCTTGAAGTCGAGAACGGAAGGAGGCCTCGCATGAAGCTGCGTTGCGCGATATTGGACGACTATCAGAACGTTGCGCTGTCGTTCGCCGATTGGTCGGAGTTGGAGGATCGTGTGGAGCCTGTCGTTTATCGGGAGCATACGGAGGACGAGCGGGAGCTGGCCGAGAAGCTGCAGGACTTCCCGATCATCGTGATCATGCGCGAGCGCACGCCGTTCCCCGCCTCGCTCTTCGCTCGCCTGCCGAAGCTGAGACTGCTCGTCACGACCGGCATGCGCAATGCCTCCATTGATCTGGCTGCCGCCGCCGCTCACGGCGTGGTCGTTAGCGGAACCGGCGGTGCCGGCGCAGGAACAGCCGAGCTGACGTGGGCGCTGCTTCTCGGGCTTGCCCGCTCCTTGACAGCGGAGAACGAGGCTCTCAGACGAAACGGCAGGTGGCAGAGCACGATCGGCGTCGATTTATACGGCAAGCGGCTTGGCCTCCTTGGACTGGGACGAATCGGGAGCCAGGTAGCCAAGGTTGGACAAGCCTTCGGAATGGAGGTAGCCGCCTGGAGTCAGAATCTCACGGCCGAGAGGGCAGCGGAGGTTGGAGTCCGATATGCGGCCAAGGACGAATTGCTGTCGGAAAGCGATTTTGTATCCATTCATCTCGTCCTGAGCGAGCGCACACGGGGATTGCTCGGACCGCGAGAGTTGTCTCTGCTTAAGCCTTCCGCCTATCTGATCAACACCTCCCGCGCGCCGATTGTCGATCAGGAGGCTCTCATCGACACGCTGAGGAACGGCCGAATCGCCGGGGCCGGGCTCGACGTCTATGACATCGAACCGCTGCCGCCCTCCCATCCCTACCGCTCCCTGGCCAATGTGTTGGCAACGCCGCATATCGGCTATGTGACGGAGGAGGCTTATCGCGTCTTCTTCGCGCAGGCGGTAGACAATATAAGAAGCTTCCTGGACGGCAGGCCGCTTCGAACGCTGTAGATTGAATGGACGGAGTGGAATCGGCAGCGGAATGATTCACGCTCAACTCCGACTTCCCCGCGACGAGCCCAGCCTCTGCCGGGACATCCTCTGCTCGCAGATTAAGAAAAACGCCTAACGGCGTCCTTTGAGTGCGAGCGTATCCGTTTATGCGAGCCTATTCACCGGTCACGGGGAATCCACCCCGTGACTTTCTTTTGAGCATCACTTATGTTGTCCTCCTATCCATCGACTCCAGCGTAATGCAGCAAGGCGCTATCCCCCCTTCTGCGCGTTTATGCCTCTTCTCCGCACGGCTCAGGAACCTCTTGGAGTTTCGCCGCAGCCCGACCGCCGCCGGGTGATCCCCACTCCTTCCCCTCCTGAACGAGCGGGTGAGGAGACCTAATGCCTCCAGAGGTGGCGAAGGCGCAGGGGGAGACGGTGCAGGGGGAGACGGTGCAGGGGAGGAAGTGCCGCGTACCCGATGCCTGGCAAGCTGATCTCTAGGCGTGGTGCGCGGCGCTCCTCTCCCGCTCCGTGAGCCCATTTTGCCCTCTGATCCGCCGGCTCTTTTGCGATTTTATGCGGTTTTTCACATTCATCGGTTTGAATGAGCCGCGATCTCGGCGTTTTATGTGATTTTTAGCATACATGCGGCAACGGGAGCCGGAATTTTCTCTATATAGGCTATTTTTCACATAGAATCGTCCAACCTGCCCGTTATCGCGACGCTCGAATGTGATATTTCACATACATTCCTCGTATCCGGCGAGTCCGACGAGATGCCCGGCCCCGGCAATAGCCTTGTTTGTCTGTACGCTGAAGCTCCGTCGGACGCAGGACCGTCCCTTCCTCGCTGTCCAACGGCTCTTCCTCTTTCTCTTCCTCTTCCTCTTTCTCTTCCTCTTCCTCTTTCTCTTTCCCTTTCTCTACCACGCCGCAACGACGCCGTCCGTCCGCGAATCGGTGCCGCCGCACAGGACGCCCGATTCCGGGTCGCGCAGGATGATCTGTCCCCGGCCGAAGGAGCCGGATTCGAGCGCGATGCGAATGTCGTGGCCCCGGCGGGCCAGCGCCTGCGCAATCGCGGCCGGGAAGCCGGGCTCGACCAGCACGGTCCGGTCGTTCGTCCACTGCCAGCGCGGAGCGTCGAGCGCCGCCTGCGGATGCAGGCCGAAGTCGATCAGGTTCATGATCGCCTGGACGTGGCCCTGCGGCTGCATAATGCCGCCCATGACGCCGAACGGGCCGACCGGCGCTCCTCCCTTCGTCAGGAAGCCGGGGATGATCGTATGATACGTGCGCTTGCCCGGCTCCAGCCGGTTCGCGGCGCCCTCCTCCAGCGAGAAGTCGCGGCCCCGGTTCTGGAGCGCGATGCCGGTGCCCGGCACAACAAGGCCGGAGCCGAACTGCATGTAGTTGCTCTGGATGAACGATACCATCCCGCCTTCCCCGTCCGCTGCGGCCAGGTAGACGGTGCCTCCGCCCTTCGGCTTCCCCGCGTCGGGCAGACCGGCCAGTTCGCCGATCAGGGCGCGTCTTCCCGCCGCATATTCGTCCGACAGCAATGCCCCTATGTCTTCCTTCATATAGAGCGGATCGGTCACATACCGTTTGCCGTCCGCGAAGGCCAGCTTCATCGCCTCGATCTGCTTGTGGTACGTGGCGGCATCGCCGGGGCGAAGCTGCTCGAAGCCCTTGAGCACATTAAGCGCCAGCAGCGCAACGAGCCCCTGGCCGTTCGGCGGCAGCTCCCATACCTCATATCCTCGATACTTCACGCCGATCGGCTCCACCCACTCGGGACGGAAGGCGGCCAGATCCTCCTCTCCCAGGAACCCTCCGGCCTCCCGAACGAACGAGGCGATTCGGCCGGCCAACTCGCCGCGATAGAACGCCTCCGCTTCGCTCTTGCCGATGAGCTCCAGCGTCCGGGCATGAGCCGGCGACGCCCACAGCTCCCCGGCGCCAGGCGGCCGGCCGCCTGGCGCGAACGTCTCGAACCAGTTCGCGAACTCCGCCCCCTGCAGCGCGCCCCGATACAGCTCGAACGACTTGCGCCAATGATACGCCGCCGTCGGCGACACCGGATAGCCCTCCTCCGCATAGCGGATCGCGGGCTTCAACGCTTCCGCGAGCGGCAGCCTCCCGAAGCGGCGCGACAGCTCCGCCCAGGCGGCCGGCGCCCCCGGCACGGTCACGGGCAGCGCGCCGTAGCTGGGCATGACGTCGTGCCCGGCCCGCTTCACCGCCTCGACCGAGATGGAGCGCGGCGCGGGGCCGCTGGCGTTCAGCCCGTGCAGCCGGCCGTTCGCCCAGACCAGGGCGAACGCATCCCCTCCGATGCCGTTGGAGCAAGGCTCGACGACGGTCAAGGCGGCCGCGGCGGCAATCGCCGCGTCCACTGCGTTGCCGCCGAGCTTGAGGATATCAAGCCCCGCCTGCGCGGCGAGCGGCTGCGACGTGGCGACCATCCCCTTGCGGGCATAGGCGGGCGTTCGATAGGAAGGGTACGGATGATAATGCGGATCGAATGTCATTGGAGGCTCCCCCGTTCTGCGCATCTTATTTCTTGTCCTGTCTCGCGGTCACCGATTGTCGTCGTCGAACACGTCGGAGCTCAGATAACGTTCTCCGTTGTCGGGAGCGATGCACAGCACCCGCTTGCCGGAGCCGAGCCGCCGCGCTTCCCGCAGCGCCGTCCAGACCGCCGCTCCGGAGGACGGACCGACGAGAATGCCCTCGAAGATCGCAAGCTGGCGCGCCATCTTCACCGCGTCGGCATCCGACACCTGCACGATCTCGTCGTACACGCTCTGGTTGATGACGCCGGGGATGAAGCCGGGACCCGCGCCGATCAGCTTGTGCGGGCCCGGCTTGCCGCCGGACAGCACCGGCGAGCCCTGCGGCTCGATGACGACGATCCGGATATCCGGCAGCGCCTCCCTTAGCACTTCGCCCGTGCCCGTAATCGTCCCGCCGGTGCCCGCCGGCGCGATGAAACAATCGAGCTGTCCGTCCATCTGCTCAAGAATCTCGAGCGCCGTCGTCGTCCGGTGAATGGCCGGGTTCGCCGGGTTCTCGAACTGCTGCGGCACGAAGCTGCCCGGAATCTGGCGCTGCAGTTCCAGCGCCTTGCGGATCGAGCCGGACATGCGCTCGCCGGACGGCGTCAGCACGACTTCCGCACCGTACGCCTTCAGGATATTGATGCGCTCCTTCGTCGCATTGGACGGCATCGTGATGATGAGCCTGTAGCCCTTGGCTGCCGCATTCATCGCAAGACCGATGCCGGTATTGCCGCTCGTCGGCTCGATAATGGTCGCTCCCGGCTTCAGCCGACCCGACTTCTCGGCTTCGACGATCAGATTGTAAGCGGCGCGATCCTTCAGGCTGCCGCTCGGGTTGAAGTACTCCAGCTTCACGTAAACCTCGGCGTCCCCTTCGCTGGTCAAGCGGTTCAGCCGGACGGCCGGCGTCTCTCCAATGAGATCGGTAATGCTGTTCACTCGTCTCGCTGCCATATGAATTCCTCCTCAATGCCTCCGTAAGCTCTTGTTCTCGTTCACCTGTTGCTCACGCATCGTCTTCCGTTCTCATGGCTCGACAGCCGCGCTTCCGCTTGCATCAAGCAGGCGGCGATAGTAGCCGTTCCGCTCCGTCAGTTGTTCGTGCGTGCCTTGCTCGACCGTCCTGCCCCCATCAAGCACAAGGATAAGGTCCGCCGTCTGCACCGTGCTGAGCCGATGAGCGATAATCACATTCGTACGTCCTTGCATCAGGCCGCGAAGCGCTTGCTGGACGCTCGATTCGGTGACCGTATCGATGCTGCTCGTCGCTTCGTCCAGCACCAGGATGACCGGATTCGCCAGAATCGCCCGCGCAATCGCCAGAAGCTGCCTTTGCCCCTGACTGAGATTGTTCTCCGCTCCGACGATGGTATCGTAGCCGCAAGGAAGCGCGGAGATGAAGCCGTGCGCGCCGGCCCTCCTCGCCGCCTCCTCGATCTCCTCGTCGCTCGCGCTCGGCTTGCCATAGCGAAGATTGTCCTTGACGGACATCTCGAACAATACCGAATCCTGCAGGACAAAAGCCATTCTGCCGCGAAGGGAACGAAGGTCGTAGTCGCCGATGTCGATTCCGTCGATCCGAACCTTCCCGACCGTCGACCGGTAGAAGCCTCCGAGCAGTTGGGCGATCGTCGTCTTGCCCGCTCCCGTCGCTCCGACCAGAGCCAGCGTCTGGCCGGGCCGTACGGCGAAGCGAATGTCGCGCAAGATGCTCCGGCCCGGCTCGTAGCCGAAGCCGACATCTTCGAATTCAATCTCCCCGCGCAGCCGATCCGCCTTTGTCTTCCCGGCAGCACCTGCACTCTCCTCTTCTTCTTCGCCCATCAATTCGAATGCCCGCTCCGCTCCCGCGATTGCCGCGAACATCGTATTGATCTGCGATGCGAGATCGTTCAACGGACGCGTGAACTGCCTGGCATATTCCATGAAGGTAACGATCGCTCCGATCGTGACAAGGTTGCCAAGCGCGAGCACGCTGCCGGAGGCGGCGATGATCGAGAAGCTGAGGTTGTTCAGGACGAAGAACACCTTCGGAATGAATCCGGAGTACGTCTGCGCCCAATACGAAGAGATGGACACCTTGCGATTAAGAACGCCGAACGACTCGAGCATCCTGCGCTCCTGCGCATAGGATTTGACGATCAGTTGGCCGGCGATCGTCTCGTCCACGAACCCCGCCATGCCGCCAAGCTCCTTCTGCTGCGCGCGGAACAGCTTGCCGGTTCGCCTTGTGATCCAGCGCATGCTCCAGAACATGAAGGGAATAAGCGCCAGACTGATAAGCGTAAGCCGCACATCGAGCCATAGCATGAGCCCGAGCATGCCCGCGAACGTCAGCAGGCTTGACGACACCTGGAGGCAAGTTCCGCTGAGCGTCTGGCTTACATTATCGATATCGTTCGTCAACCGGCTCATCAGATCGCCGGTCTTCTTGCCCGAATACGCGGACATGGCCGTCCGATGCAGCTTGGCGAACAAGTCGCGCCTGATGTCGGCCACCGTACGCTGGGCCGCGCCGATCATCGCGTAGCTCTGCAGCAGAACAGCGCCGGTCTGCACGATATATACCGCGGCCAGAAGAGTCAGCGCCTCCGCGAAGCCTTCGGTCTTCTTGCCTACGAGATAGGTTTGCACGAGATTGCCGAGCATGAACGGACCTGCGACGCCAAGCGTGGAAGAGACAACGATCATTGCGGCGACAAGCGACAGTCTCGCCTTGCTCCGCAGCAGATAACCTCCGATGATCCTTAGCGTCCCCAGGCTCGATGAAGATCGCTTGCCGGCAACCGATCGGCCGGGCGAAGCCGCCGTCTCCCGGTCCGTCCCCTTTGGAAGTCGGAGCAACGGAATCTGACCATACCGGGCGGTTATATCCGGCCATTTAGGCATTCAAAGTCGCCTCCTCCCTGTTCTGGGATGCAACGATTCGCCGGTAGAGCTCGCTTGTACGGTACAATTCCTCGTGAGTGCCCTGCGCCGCCAGTCTGCCTCCCTCAAGAAGAAGGATTCGATCCGTTGCCCGAGCGGCGGACACCTTCTGCGTAATCAGCAGCGTTGTCGCCTTCCTGGCGCGAAGCTCCCGAAGCAGCTCCCGCTCCGTCTCCGCGTCAAGAGCGCTGGTGCTGTCGTCGAGCAGCAGCAGACCGGAATTCCGGACAAGCGCGCGGGCAATCGCCAATCGCTGCCTCTGCCCTCCGGACAGATTGCGGCCACCCGCCTCCAGCATCGTCTCATATTGCTGCGGCATCCTCATGATCGGCTGATGAATCTGCGCTGCCGCCGCGGCAGCAACAAGCTCGTCGGTTGTCGCATCCGCCTTGCCCCATTGCAGATTGTCGCGAATCGTGCCCGAGAACAGCACCGATTGCTGCGGCACATAGGCGATCCGGGCGCGCAGTTGCGCCAGCGGCCATGCGCCGAGCGGCCGACCGCCGACAACAATCGTCCCCGCCGACGGCTCGTGAACGCGAGGCAGCAACTGCATGAACGCCGTCTTGCCCGCGCCCGTCGCTCCCATAATTGCAACCGTCTGTCCCGCTTCGATCCGGAACGACAGCTCGGCAAGAGCCGGTTCCTCCGCGTCCGGGTAGCGGAACGAGACCTTGTCGAAGAAGATATCGAGAGGCCGTCCCGAGTCCTCCGGCCCCTCGAATGGCCGGCGTCCTTCGGCTTTCCCGAGAGACTCCGCTTCGCTCGGCTCGACAGCCAGCAGCGCCCGGATTCGGGACCAGGATGCTCTGGCCCGCGAGACATTGGTAATGATGAGCGAGATGTACGTGAAGGAACCGGAGATGCGGACACCGTACTGCACCATCGCGAGCGCGGCGCCGATGCCGAGGTCCCCCGATTGTATCCGGCCTCCGGCCGAGGCGACGATAGCGACGATCATCAGGTTCATAAACAGCAGGGCGCTCGGAATCGTCATCTCCGACAACCGCAGCGCCGATCCCATCCGCTTCCGGAGGCTCTCATTGACTTGGGCGAACCGCTCCGTCTCCGAGTCGTCGCGCGCGAACGCCCGAATGAGCGGCATGCCGATCAGATTATCGCGAACAACGCCATTCGTTCGCTCCAGCTCCCGCTGAGCAGAGCCGAACAGGACAAACCCGCGGCGGATCGACACGTACAGCCCCAGCAACACCAGAGGTGTCGCCCCCATCATCCATACGGAGAGCTTCGCGTCCACCGTGAACGCAAGCGCCAGCGATATCGCCACGACCAGCGGAGCCCTTAGGAACATGCGAAGCCCGAAGAATACCGATGTTTGCACCTGATTCACATCGTTCGACAGACGAGTGCTCCAGGCGGAATTGGAGAATCGACGCACATGGAACAATGAGGCGAACTGGGTCTTGTGGAACAGCCGCTCCCTCAGATCGGCAGAGAAGCCGTGGCTGGCATAGGCGGCGAAGAACGTATTCGCGATACCGCAGACGAAGCCGAGCAGGGAGACGCCGATCATCGCCCCGCCCCACTTCGCGATCGCTGCCCGGTCCCCGCCGATGACTCCATCGTCGATGATTCTGCCGAGGAGGATCGGATGCCACACCTCCACAAGCACCTCGAACAGCATAAGCGCAACGGCGATTATCATCGCAAGGCGATAAGGCCTTAGCATGCCGAACAGGGACATTCCTCCGTCTTCCCCGCCGTTCCTGCCGTTCCCGCTTTTCCCGCCGTTCCTGCCGTTCCCGCTGTTCCCGCTGTCCCCGCCGTTCCTGCCGTTCCCGCTTTTCCCGCCGTTCCTGCCGTTCCCGCCGTTCCCGCTGTCCCCGCCGATCCCGCCATTCGTCTCGTAACCAGCCCTGCCCGTGTCTGTCTCCCTGGACTCTCCGCTGTGCACGTCCTGCTACTCCAGCAAGTCCGGCTGTTCTTTGACAATGCCGTCGTAGAGCGGCTGGAAGTTGAGCCATCCCGTGTGCGAGGTGAAGCCGTTCGAGATCCGCTCCGCGTGCTCGTGAGCGATAATCTTCGGCGTTCCGGCCGCTTGGGCAAGAAGCTGCACCTGACATACCTTCTCGAGCGAGATAAACAAATATGCCGCTTCGTCGACGCTCTGACCGACCGTGACAATGCCGTGATTCTCCATGATGATCGCCCGATTGTGACCGACGGCGTCCGCCAGATTCTGTCCTTCTCCGAGCGTAAAGCTGTCGTAGAGCTCATGCCTTCCGTAGAAGACGGCAGCCTCCGCGGAGATCGGATCGATCTTCCGGTTCAGCGTCGACCAGGCTCTGCCGTAAATCGAGTGGGTATGGACGGCAGAGATAACGTCGGGCCTCGTCGCCAGAATCGGAATATGCAGGATGGTGTTCCCGCGATGAATGTAAGGCGTCTTGCCCTCGACGATCTCTCCTTTGAAGTTGTAAAGCACAAGGTCGCTCACCTTGATCGTTCCGAAGCTGTATGCGAACGGGTTAGCCCAATAGTGGTCGGTGAACTCCGGATCGCGCGCCGAGATGTGTCCCATGACACCTTCCTCGAAGCCGAATTTGGCGAACAGCCGGCAAGCGGCGACCAGACGCTGCTTGCGGTACAGCCGTTCCTCCTCGAAGGTCTTGAATACCGGGGGCTGGGGTCTTGCCAATACAGGTTGCGTCATGCTTGTCTCCTCCTTCCGTGAATTCCCTTGTCCTTATTCGGATTGCGATCGGTCGTCAAGCCTGACGCTCGCGTTCCGACTTGTATCGATTGTCCGGATACGCCAGGCCCAGATTGCCCCGCAGCGTGTCGGCTTCATACTCCGTTCGAAAAAGCCCCCTCTTCTGCAAAATCGGAACAACCTGCTCGACGAAGTCGCGAATCCCCTCGGGTTGAACGTGGCCCGAGACGATATACCCATCGATATCGCCCGATTCAAAGCGCTGCTCGATGCGATCGGCGATCTGCTCCGGCGTGCCGACGAAGTCCCCCTTGGGGGTTGACGCCCGCAGCGCCAGTTGGCGAAGCGTCAGCTTCTCCTCCCGCGCCATCTTCAGGTACAGCTCGGCCGTCGACTTGAAGCTGTCCTTGCCGATCTCGCCGAGCTCGGGGAGCGGCTCGTCGAGCGGATACCGCCCGAAGTCGAAGAAGCTGAAGTAACGGCTTAAATACTTGACCGCCGTGTCGATATCGAGGTAAGCGGACGTCTCCTCGTAGCGGCGCAGCGCTTCCTCCTCCGTCGAGCCGACGATCGGCGTAATCGACGGGAAGATCAGAATCTCCTCCGGCCTTCTGCCGAATTGACGCGCCCGGGCACGAATATCCTTCGCGAACTCCGCAGCCAGCTTGGGATCGCTGTGGCGCGAGAAGATCGCGTCCGCCTCGCGCGCCGCAAGCGACTTGCCTTCGTCCGAGCCGCCCGCCTGGAACACGATCGGCCGTCCCTGCGGCGATCGCTCTATGTTCAGCGGCCCCTGAACCTTAAAGAATTCGCCGACATAATTCAGCGTGTGCATCTTGTCGAGGTCCGCATATCGGCCGGTCTCCTTGTTGCGGACGAACGCATCGTCCTCCCATGAATCCCACAGCCCCTTCACGACCTCGATATATTCCTCTGCCAACTTGTAGCGAAGTCCATGCTCCATCAGCTTCTCTTGACCATGGTTGCGGCCGAGCCCCTCCAGAGCCGAGGTGACCGCGTTCCAGCCGGCCCGCCCGCCGCTCAGCTTGTCGAGCGAAGCGAGCTGTCGCGCCGTCGTGAACGGCTCGCTGTACGAGGTCGTGAAGGTGCCGACGAGCCCGATCCGTTCCGTGACGGCCGACAGAGCGGACAAGATCGTGAGCGGCTCGAAGCGGCTGAGAAAATACGGGGTCGAGTCCTTCGTAATATAAGCGGAATCCGCAATGAACAAATAATCCAGCTTGCCCGCCTCCGCTGTCCGGGCAATCGTCTTGAGATGCTCCAGATTGACCGGAGCGTCCGAAGGCGTCGCGTGATGCCTCCACGCGGCTACGTTGGAGCCCGCTGCGGTCGCGAAGGCGCCGAGCCTTAAGCGGCGCCGGGATGGGGTTGTCGTCATTCCACTCGCCTCCTCTTGCCTGCTTGCGCAAGCACTCTTGTCAACTGTGCACCGATGATCGGTTCCTTGCCGCCGAGTGGCGATTCTCCGGATAGTCGAGGCCCAGATTGCCGCGTAGCGTATCCGATTCGTACGCGGTTCGATAGATGCCCCGTTCTTGAAGAATCGGAATGACGTGCTTATTGAACTCATGCAGACCTTCCGGTACGAGATGCGCGCTCAGCACGAAGCCGTCGACAATTCCGCTCTCCCACAGCGACTGAATCCGGTCCGCCACCTGCAGCGGCGTGCCGACGAAGTCCCCCTTCGGAGAAGCGACGCGCAGCGCCAACTGGCGGAGCGTCAACTTCTCTTCCTTGGCCATCTGCAGATACAGCTCGGCCGTCGACTTGAAGCTGTCCTTGCCGATGTCGCCAAGATCCGGAAGCGGCTCGTCAAGCGGGAACTGGCCGAAGTCGAAGAAGCTGAAGAAGCGGCGGAGCACCTGGAGCGCCGCGTCGATATCGATCCATTCAAGCGTCTGCTGGTATTTGTCATTCGCTTCTTCCTGCGTAGCTCCGACGATCGGCGTTATCTGCGGGAAGATGAGAATGTCCTCCCTCTTGCGCCCGTAGGCTTCCGCCCGGCGCTTCAGATCGAGGTGGAACTCGGTAGCCCGCTTCACATCGCTGTGGCGGGAGTAGATCGCATCGGCCACCCGGGCCGCCATGTCCTTCCCTTCCTCCGAGCCTCCCGCCTGGAAGATGACCGGACGCCCCTGAGGCGAACGCTCCATGTTCAGAGGCCCCTGAACCTTGAAGAACTCGCCGACATGATCGAGCGTGTGCATCTTGTCGAGGTCCGCATACTGGCCGGTCTCCTTGTTGCGGACGAACGCGTCGTCCTCCCAGGAATCCCACAATCCCCTGACGACGTCGAGATATTCGTTGGCGATTCGGTAACGAAGAGAATGATCATGAATCTTGTCGTGGCTATGATTGCGCCCCAGACCTTCAAGTGCGGAAGTGACCGCGTTCCAGCCCGCGCGCCCTCCGCTCAGCTTGTCGAGCGAAGCGAGCTGCCGCGCCGTCGTGAACGGCTCGCTGAACGACGTGGAGAATGTGCCGACAAGTCCGACATTCTTCGTGACGGCGGCAAGCGCCGACAGCACGGTGGCAGGCTCGAAGCGGCTGAGGAAGTAAGGGATCGAATCCTTCGTAATATAGGCGGAATCCGCGTTGAACAGGAAGTCGTAGAGCCCTTCTTCCGCCGCTGCGGCGACCTTCTTGTAGCCTTCAAAGTTAACCGCCGCATCCGCCGGCACCGAAGGATGCCTCCAGCCGTTCGGTCCCGAGAATGCGCTGAGGAACGTGCCCAGCTTAAGCTGGCGTCTTCCGTGTGTCATCGCCATCGTCCCCTTCCTTATTTAAGAATCCATTCGTTGATATCGAAGTCTTGGGCGGCCAGCTTCTCTTCCACCAGGAACGTCTTCGTTCCCGTAATGCGCGCGATTCCTTCATCCGTGAAGTTCGTCGGCGAGATATCGTCGATCGGATACAGCACCTTGATCGCTTCGATGTCTTGGCCCAGATTGTCGGAGAGGAACTGGTAATACTCGTCCTGATGCGCCTTCAGATCTTCCAGCGACTTCTCCCGCGCCGCGTTCCAGGCTTGCGCGATCTCGGGGAACTTCTCCAGGTAGCTGTCCGTGACGATCGTCGCGTTGGTCGCCAGCAGATCCGGATGGTCGTAGGCATTGTCGATAACCTTGTAACCGCCGCCCTTCAAAAGCTTGTAGACGAGGGCATCCGTAGCCGCCACCGCGTCGACATCGCCCTTCGCCAGCGCGGCCAGGGAATCCGCCGTATTGGAGCCGATGCTGATCTGCTTCACTCCCTGCACATTCTGCTCCTTCAAGACGCCTACGAGATAACGGTGCATGATCGAACCCTTGACGACCGCGACGGTCTTGCCGGCAAGCTCGGCCACCGTCTGAGGGCCGTCATCCTTCACAATGATCAAGCTGTTGGAGGAGACGATCGGCAAGCCGATCAGATGCGTCTTCGCTCCCGCCGCGCGATTGAGAATCGGCGGCGCGTCGCCGGAGAAGCCGATGTCCACGCGTCCGCTCAGCACCGCTTCGTTCAGATCGGGGCCGACCTTGAACGGGATGATATTGACCTTCTTCACGCCGTATGGGGCGAGCTCCTCTTGGAAAATCCCTTTATAAATCCCCCACGATTCCGCTCCTGCCGTGTAAGGCGTGCTTCCGACAAAGCCGAAGTTCAACTCCTCGGGAGCGTTCGTCGTTGCCGGAGCGGCGGATGCCGGTTCGCTCGCGGACGGAGAAGGGGCGACGGCGGATGCGGACGGAGACGCGGCGGAATTGCCGTTATTGCTGCCGCATGCCTGCAGTACGAGAGCCAGCAGCGCGAACGCGCCGGCCTGCAATAAGAATCGGGACAATCGACGATGAGAATGGATGAATGTCAACATGAATGTGCCTCCCAGTAAATAAACCTGTTTTGTATGATTTAAGTTTGCAATCAGCCTTTAAAATTATCGCGCCACCCAAGCAATCGTCTCTCCAGATAACGGACGAACGAATCCACCAGCTTGCCGGCTGTTGCGAAGAGAATAATGCCTACGAATATATAATCGATGCGCGAATTGTATTGTCCGAAGTAGATCAAGTAGCCGATTCCCGACTTCGAATTGATCATCTCGGCCACGACGACGCTAAGCCAGGCCACCGCCAAGGACAGCCGAACACCGAGAAGGATGCTCGGAACCGAGGATGGAACAATAAGCTTCGCAATCTGGCTGAACCGGCTGTACGCCAACACCTGCGATACCTCGACAAGCTTGTTGTCCACGTTGCGAATCCCGAGCACGGTGTTCACGTAGATCGGAAAATAAGCGCCGACCGCGATAATGAGCACTTTCGACGTCTCCCCGAAGCCGAACCACAAGATGAACAACGGAGCGATCGCCAGGCTCGGCGTCATTCGCAGCAATTGGAACAGCGGGTCGATCATCATCTCCGTGCGGCGGGAGAAGCCGGACAGCAGGCCGAAGATCAGCCCGAGCGTGCCGCCGATCGCGAAGCCGCACACCACTCTCCACAAGCTGATCCCGATGTCCCGGAACAGCTCTCCCGATCTCGCCAGCTCTCCTATCGCCGAAGCGATGTCCGTCGGCGACGAGAAGAAGTTCGCGTCCAGCCTCCCCGTCTCGTACAGCATCTGCCACAGCACGAGGAATACGATTGGAATCGCCGCGCCGACCGCGATATCGTTTATCGTCAGCCTGCGCCTGCGGCGTGTCCCCTTCTTCCCGGCGACAGCCGATTGAGCGGGAAGAGCCGCTTCGACTCTATCACTCAACCGAATCACCTCCTTCCATCTAGTAAGCCGCTTTTCTGCGTTGCTGCCTTTTTATCCCCGATATGTGTCGTTCCATCTCAGCGCCCGCCGTTCGATCCCTCTCACGAGCGAATCCGACAGCTTGCCTATAACGGCGAATATCGCAATTCCGACGAAGACGACTGACGTCCTGCCCAGCATCCGGGCATCCATCATCAGATAACCGATCCCTTCGGTGGAACCGAGCAGCTCCGCTACGGCGAGACTTAACCAGGCAACGCCGAGAGACAACCGAATGCCGAGGAAGATGTTGGGCAAGGCGGAGGGGAGCGCCATCAAGAACGACCGCTTGAAGAATCCGAAGCCAAGTACCCGCGACACCTCATGCAGCTTGTTGTCCGCATTGCGAATGCCAAGGAACGTGTTGATGTAGAGCGGGAAGAACGCCCCCTTGGCGATGAGCAGCACCTTCGACGTCTCTCCGATGCCGAACCACAGGATGAACAGAGCCGTAACCGCAAGATGAGGAATCATGCGAATCATTTGGAGCGACGGATCGATCGCCCGCTCGAGCTGGCGGAACAATCCGACCAACAGCCCCGCCAGCGCCCCCAGTCCTCCTCCAAGAAGGAATCCCCACAGCGCCCGAACCAAGCTGATGCGAAGGTTCGTCCACAGCTCGCCCGAGACGAGCATGGAATGGAAGTCCTCATAGATTCTCGACGGCGTCGGGAACAACAGGGGAGAGATCATCCCTCTCGCACCGAGAATCTGCCATGTCGCAAGAAGCAGCACAGGAATAATAAGTCCGTAGAGCAAAGGCTTGACGGCCACGACCCGCATACTCATCTGCCGGACACCTCCCTCATATCCCCGCTCCCGCTTCGCCCCAGCTCAGCTCGTCGATTCGCTCGAACTCGTTCAGCACTCTCATGCGGAAGTCCTGGAACGCGGCGCTCGCCTTCTTGCGCGGGTAAGGCAGATCGACGCCGATCTTGGCGCGGATCTCGCCGGGCCTCGGCTTCAGAATAACGATCCGGCTGCCGAGGAACACCGCTTCGTCGATATCGTGCGTGACGAAGATCATCGTCGTGCCGTTGCGCCTCCAGATGTCGAGCAGCACCTCCTGCATGTGCGCCCTCGTGAAGGCGTCCAGCGCGCCGAACGGTTCGTCCAGCAGCAGAATGCGGGGATTGCGCAGCAGCGCCCTCGCGATCGACACGCGTTGCGCCATGCCGCCGGACAGCTCCTTCGGGTACGCCTTCTCGAAGCCGTTAAGCCGCACCAGCTCGATCAGTTCGCCGACCCTGCGCTTCACCTCCGGATTTCTCAGCGACAGGTCCGCCGCGATGTTCTTCTCGACCGTCAACCAAGGGAACAAGCGCGGCTCTTGGAAAATAAACCCTTTGTCGATGCCCGGTCCCGAGATCGCTCGGCCGTCCAGCGTCGCTTGGCCTTCGTAGCCGACGTCCAGTCCGGCGACGATGCGCAGCAGCGTGCTTTTGCCGCAGCCGCTCGGGCCGATGACCGTGACGAATTCTCCTTCTTGCACGTCCAGCTCGATATGGTGCAGCGCTTGAACGGTTTTGCTGTCGGTTCGGAAGCTCTTCGACAGCTCGCGAATCTCCAATAATGCGGCACCCATGGTGAACACTCCTCTCCGCCTGTCATGGTTCGGAGCCGAATGGGACATGCCCCCTCCGCCGACCGCAGTCGCTCGGGCTCGCTTAGGCTCGTTCCGGCCCGCTTAGGCTCGTTTGAGCTCGGTCGAGCCTGTTCGGGCTTGTTCCGGCCTGCTCGGGCTCGTTCGAGCTTGTTCCGGCCTGCCGGCAAGGGTGCCTCCGTCTGTACGGTCAGCAAACTCCAATCAAGCGGCAATCAAATCTCATTCGACATTAAACCAAGTTATCAGGTATGAATTCTAGATATATCTTGAGTGTACAATAGCACCCGTCCAGATCGATGTCAATCCATTATTTCGCAAGAGAAAGCTTATATTTACGAGGCTCGCGGAGAGAACCAGGCTGCGGAAATCCTGTGATTTCCATTTTCCAACTCAAGTTTATTCCGACTCTGTTAGTGTGTATTAGGCGTTTGCAATTCCTCCGGAATGGGGTAGTTGAAGCCGGGGGCAAGGGGAGGAAGGTTCGGATGGAAGTGACGAGGCGGGGGCGATCGGGGCTGGCTGGAAGTGTCCAGGCTGCGGCTGGGCTGCATGAGCTGCGGGGTTGTCGGACGGGGAACGCATCCATCCGTGCATCCGTGGACGCTGGACGAGGAGACGAGGAGGCCGTTCAATCGGCCAAGCTCCCAATGAATGTGAAAAACCACATTCATCCCGGGCAAAACGTGGCCTTCTGAGCGAATTTATGTTAAATTTCACATAAATACCGCCCCTCCCGTACCGCTCCCATCCAATGAATGTGAAAAACCGCATAAAAACGTTATTTTCGGCGATATACGAGGCTGCGAATGCGAAAAACCACATAAAACCGGAGTTTGTCGACACCCGAACGCTTCCATGGACGGGAAGCCGGGCTGCGGAAAAGTGCGGCGGCGGGTGTGCGGGCGGGGCGAGTGTGCGGGGCGGAATGTGCGGTACGAGATGCCATACTTCGGCGGAAAGCCGAAATTGCGAGTCAATGTGCGGTACGGGATGCCATACTTCGGCGGGAAGCCGAAACTGTGAGCCAATGTGTGGTACGGGATGCCATACTTCGGCGGAAAGCCGAGATTGCGAACCAATGTGCGGTACGAGATGCCATACTTCGGCGGAAAGCCGAGACTGCGAGTCAATGTGCGGTACGGGATGCCGTACTTCGGCGGAAAGCCGAGACTGCGAGCCAATGTGCGGTACGGAGTGCCACACTTCGGCGGAAAGCCGAGACTGCGAGTCAATGTGCGGTACGAGATGCCATACTTCGGCGGAAAGCCGAGACTGCGAGCCAATGTGTGGTACGGGATGCCATACTTCGACGGGAAGTCGAAACTGCGAGCCAATGTGCGGTACGGGATGCCGTACTTCGGCGGGAAGCCGGGACTGCGAGCCAATGTGCGGTACGAGATGCCATACTTCGGCGGAAAGCCGAGACTGCGAACCAATGTGCGGTACGAGATGCCATACATAGGCAAAAACCCCCCTCGACGTTCGAGGGGGCCGCGGTCAGAGGCACGCTTATACGTGCCCCTTCTCCTTATGACGCTTCTTTATGACTTGACGCTTCTTTATGTCGCTCCTTATGACGCTTCGCCGCGATCCGCCTATCGGGCCGCTTTTGCCGCTTATTTCGAAGCGATAAACTCCGCATACTTCTCCGAGCTGATCAGTCCCGCCACCGCGTCCGCCGCATCGCCCTGCACCTCGACTTCGACGATCCAGCCTTCTCCGTAGGGCTCTTCGTTCACCTTCTCCGGCGCATCGATCAATGCCTCGTTCACCTTGACGACCGTGCCGCTTACCGGGCTGAACAGGTCCGATACCGTCTTGACGGATTCGATCGTGCCCATCGTCTCGTTCGCCTCAAGCGACGTTCCCACCTCCGGCAACTCCACGAACACGATGTCGCCAAGCTGGCTCTGCGCGAAGTCCGTGATGCCGATGCGCACGACATTCGCCCCCTGCGCCTCCGCCCACTCGTGCTCTTCCGTGTAACCCAATCCCGCTTTAACTTCGCTCATCTCGTCAACATCCTCTCAGATCATCGTAATGATTATGGGCCAAACTCGATCTCTCTATGCAGAAATAGACAGCGAACCGGCTCGCGCCAAGTCCTCTGTCCCGGGTACCTGAGAGTTTATACGGTCTTCCGGTCTTCGCAAGACTCGTCATCCGCTATATTCGGTTAATGCATCGCTGCAACGTGCTTAGATTAATCCACAATCGGACACCATGTCAAGGCGGCGGCCAAAAAACGTTGGAAAAAAATATATTTTTGCGCATTTTGTCATTGACACTCCCTCCCCCTCTCGTGTAAGAATATACAGTGATAATAGAATACAGCGGATGATGGCAGCGGGAGAGATCGCCCACAAGCAACACGGAGGCGACGCCGAAGGAGCAACCCCTCGCAAGGCGAGGCGAATCTCTCAGGCAAAAGGACCTTTGCCGGACGCAACTCTGGAGAGCATTCCGCTTGGCGCGAAGCCAACGGCGGAATCACCCACGGGGAAACTTACATCCGTCTGGATCTAAGGTAACTCTCAGGTACAAAGGACAGAGCAAAGAGAAGACGCGAGATCAGCTTCGGCTGCGGACGCGCTTTCTTTTTGCGACTGTCCTTTTTGGCGTACACTTCATGTTGACGTACAATTCCCCCGAGGAGGAGACACCTAGGATGACCGCTTCGATCGATTCGAACGATTTGACCCAATCCAGCAACGAACTCAAGCGAACACCGCTCTACCCTCACTACGCGCAGCTTCCCGGCGTCCGCTGCATCGACTTCGGCGGCTGGGACCTTCCGGTGCAATTCTCCGGCATTCAGAAGGAGCACGACGCGGTGCGCCGGCAAGCCGGACTGTTCGACGTCTCGCACATGGGCGAATTTCTGGTGACGGGACGCTCCGCCGAGAGCTTCCTGAACCGGATGACGACGAACGACGTGACCAAGCTGGTCGACGGACAGGCGCAATATACGCTCCTGTGCTACCCGGACGGGGGCGTCGTCGACGATCTGCTCGTGTACCGCATCTCCGCGGACCGCTACCTGGTCGTCGTGAACGCGTCCAACATCGACAAGGACTTCGCATGGCTGCAACAGCATCTGGATGGGGACGTCCTCTTGGAAAATGTCTCCGACAATTATGCCTTGCTCGCGCTGCAAGGCCCCCGGGCGGTCGAGATTCTGCGTGCGTTAGGCGCGGGCGATGAGGTGCTGGAGCTGCCGTCGTACCGCTTCAAGACCGACGTTGCGGTGGCGGGTGCGAATGTCATCGTCTCCCGCACCGGTTATACCGGCGAAGACGGCTTCGAGCTCTATGTCCCGGCCGGGCAAGCCGGCGATGTCTGGAATGCGCTGCTCGCGGCGGGTGAGCCGTTCGGCCTGCTTCCGGCCGGACTCGGCGCGCGCGACACGCTGCGCTTCGAAGCCCGCCTGCCGCTGTACGGCCAGGAGCTGTCGAGCACGATCACTCCGCTCGAAGCGGGGGTCGGCTTCTTCGTTAAGCTGAACAAGGACGACTTCATCGGCAAGGACGCGCTCGTCAAGCAGAAGGAAGAGGGGCTGCCGCGCAAGCTGGTCGGCATCGAGATGATCGATCGCGGCATCCCGCGCTCCCACTATCCGGTCTACGCCGGAGACGTGCAGATCGGCGAAGTGACGACGGGGACGCAATCCCCGACGCTGAAGCGCAACCTCGGGCTTGCGCTGATCGACGCCGCCCATTCCGCTCTCGGCACCGTAGTGGACGTCGAGATTCGCGGCAAGCGGCTGAAAGCCGAAGTGATCAAGTCCCCATTCTACAAGAGACTTCCGAAGGAGTGAATCCCGCGCATGGCTACTAATCTGCACCGCTACATTCCGATGACCGAGCAAGACCAGGCCGAGATGCTGGCAACGATCGGCGTATCGTCCACGGAGGACCTGTTCCGCGACATTCCCGAAGCCATTCGCTACAAGGGCACGATGCCGATGTCGTCCGCGCTCGACGAGTTCTCTCTGCTTGAGCACATGAAGGAGCTGGCCGGCCGCAACGCCGACACCGATCGCTACAAGAGCTTCCTCGGAGCCGGCATCTACGATCACCATCTTCCGGTCGTCATTAACCATATGATTTCCCGTTCGGAGTTTTATACCGCCTATACCCCGTACCAGCCGGAGATCAGCCAGGGCGAGCTGCAGGCGATCTTCGAATTCCAATCGTACATCTGCGAGCTGACCGGCATGAAGGTCGCCAACGCGAGCATGTACGACGGCGTCACGGCGATGTCCGAAGCCGGCGCCCTCGCCGCAGGCGCGACGAGGCGCAAGCAGCTTGTCGTCTCCCGCGCCGTCCATCCGGAGGCACGCGAAGCGCTCCGCACGATGGCGCACGGCCTTAATCTCGAGATCGTCGAGATCGGCTGCACCGGCGGCGTGACCGACCTCGACGCCCTGCGCGCTGCGGTCACGACCCTTACTGCCGCCGTGCTCGTGCAGTCGCCGAACTTCTTCGGCGCGGTCGAGGACATCGCCGCCATCGAGCCGATCATCCACGGCGCGAAGGGCCTGCTCGTCGTCAGCGCCAACCCGATGGCGCTCGGCCTGCTCGAGACGCCGGGCAAGCTCGGCGCCGACATCTGCGTCGGCGATGCGCAGCCGCTCGGCATCTCGCAATCGCTCGGCGGCCCGACCTGCGGCTTCTTCGCCGTCGCCGAGCCGCTTATGCGCCGGATGCCCGGCCGGATCGTCGGCCAGACGACCGACCAGGACGGCAAGCGCGGCTTCGTGCTGACGCTGCAAGCCCGCGAGCAGCACATTCGCCGCGAGAAGGCGACGTCGAACATCTGCTCCAACCAGGCGCTGCTCGCCCTGTGCGCCTCGATCTATCTCTCGACGATGGGCAAGCAAGGCCTCATCGACGCCGCCACTCTGAACCTGCAGAAGGCTCACTACGCGGCGAACACGCTGAAGGCTCAAGGCTTCGAGCTTCCGTTCGGCGCTCCGTTCTTCAACGAATTCGTCGTGAAGCTGCCGGAAGGCGCCTCCGTCAAGGAGACGAACCTTAAGCTGCTCGAAGCCGGCTACCTCGGCGGCTACGACCTGGGCATCGCATATCCCGAGCTTAAGGGCCATATGCTGATCGCCGTCACCGAGAAGCGCACGCGCACCGAGATCGACAGCTTCGCAAGCAGATTGGGGGAAGTGGTAGCATGACCACGCTGAACGAGAACACGACGATGACAAGCGCCGCAGATCAAACGGAGACGGCCGTTGCCGCCGCTTCGACCGCAGGCGGATTCCAGAACGTATCGACCAAGCCGGAGAAGTCGCTGATCTTCGAGCTGAGCAAGCCGGGCCGCGTCGCCTACTCGCTGCCGCCGCTCGACGTGCCGGAGGTGCCGGTGTCCGAGCTGATCCCGGCCTCCATGCTGCGCGCGACGCCGGCTGGGCTGCCGGAAGTGTACGAGGTGGACGTCGTCCGCCACTACACCGAGCTGTCCCGCCGCAACTTCGGCGTCGACAACGGCTTCTACCCGCTCGGGTCGTGTACGATGAAGTACAACCCGAAGATCAACGAAGACACGGCGCGCTTCGCCGGCTTCGCGAAGATCCACCCTTACCAGCCGGAGGAGAGCATCCAGGGCGCGCTCGAGCTGCTTCACACGCTGCAGCACGACCTCGCCGCCCTGACCGGCATGGATCAAGTGACGCTGCAGCCAGCCGCAGGCGCACACGGTGAATGGACCGGCCTCATGATGATCCGCGCCTACCACGAGAGCCACGGCGAATCCCGCACGAAGGTCATCGTGCCCGACTCCTCGCACGGAACGAACCCGGCGAGCGCAACCGTCGCCGGCTTCGAGACGGTCACGATCAAGTCCAACGAGCGCGGCATGGTCGACCTGGACGCCCTGCGCGCGGCCGTCGGCGCCGACACCGCGGCGCTGATGCTGACGAACCCGAGCACGCTCGGCCTGTTCGAGGAGCAGATCGTCGAGATCGCCCAGATTGTCCACGATGCGGGCGGCCTGCTGTACTACGACGGCGCGAACTCCAACGCCATCATGGGCATCACCCGCCCGGGCGACATGGGCTTCGACGTCGTTCACCTCAACCTGCACAAAACAATGAGCACGCCGCACGGCGGCGGCGGCCCCGGCGCCGGCCCGGTCGGCGTCAAGGCCAAGCTGATGCCGTTCCTGCCGAAGCCGCTCGTCGCCCGCCGCGAGGACGGATCGTACTTCTTCGATTACGACATCCCGCAATCGATCGGCCGCGTGAAGGCGTACTACGGCAACTTCGGCATCCTCGTCCGCGCGTACACGTACATCCGGACCTACGGGCCGGATGGGCTGCGCCGCGTCTCCGAATGCGCCGTGCTGAACGCCAACTACATGATGGCCCGCCTCGCGCCGCACTACGAGATCCCGTACCCGGGCGTATGCAAGCACGAGTTCGTCATGTCGGGCCGCGGCCTTAAGGCCTTCGGCGTCCGCACGCTCGACGTCGCGAAGCGGCTGCTCGACTTCGGCTACCACCCGCCGACCATCTACTTCCCGCTTAACGTCGAGGAGTGCATCATGATCGAGCCGACCGAGACCGAGAGCAAGGAGACGCTCGACGGCTTCATCGACACGATGATCCGCATCGCCGAAGAAGCGCGCACGACCCCGGACATCGTCCTGAACGCGCCGTACGACACCGTCGTCCGCCGCCTCGACGAGACGACCGCCGCCCGCAAGCCGGTGCTCAACTGCGCTTGCAGCTAATCGCTTGCTCGAAGAACCGTCAGGGAAGTCGCCTGACGGTTCTTTTTCGGTTTGCGGGACCTCTCCGCCCCCTCTCCCCTGCGTTTGCCTTGCGATTTCCCGCCATCTTCCCCGCCCTGCGCTCCACTTCTCCCCCGGTCCGGCGCGCGGTGCGGCGGCTTTGGCGTTTTATATGATTTTTCACATTTATCGGCCGGAATTTGTGGGAATCGAGGCGTTTCATGTGATTTTTCGCATCCATCCAGCACCTTGAGCCGGAAATTCCTCCATGTATACTATTTTTCACATATAATCGTTCAATCCACCCGGTATCGAGCCGCGCCAATGTGAATTTTCACATAAATCCCGGGCATCCATCGTCGGCGCCTCCTCCCCAACACTGCAAAAAGAAAAGCCCCATCGCAAACGCGAAAGGAGCCTTCAGGATCGCTGCCGCTAAGGAGCGAAATTTTGCAGCTTGATGTAATACGTCAGCTCGTCGTTCATCGCTTCGGGGCTTCGTGCGAAGCCTTCCTCGTACCACTGAATAAGCAAGCCCATAATTGCGTTCGCCTGGTATGAGATCATCATGGTGGGGTCGCGCTCCAGTCGGACGTGCTCCTTCAACGTGTCGCTCATCAGCCGCTTTATTTTCTCCAGGAGGGAGTAATAATAGGACAGCGGCGAGTTGCGGTCGAAGACGATCTCGTAGAACTTCTGGTACTTCTTCACATGGTGGAAAATCCGGATCGTCGTCGGATCAAGCTGGCGAGGAAGATCGAGAGTTCCGTGGCGATAAGGCTCCATATAGGAGTCCTCGAGGTCGCGCAGCAGCGAGCCCAGGTGCTCGTCGAACACCGCTCCGACATCCTTGTAATGCAAGTAAAACGTCCCTCTCGTAATCGTCGCCTTGGCGCACAGGGCCGAGACCGAGATCGCCTCGAGCGGCTTGGCCTTGAGCAGCGACAGAAGCGCCTCGTGCAGCGCCCTCTTCGTCTTGATAACTCTAAGATCGTTCTCGTTCAACTCACTGTTCTCCTCAAATCCGTTTGCGTTTAATGAACGTTTTGTCCACAAACTGTCCGATAAAAATGAATATGAAGAGTATATTATCACGATGTTGGCAAATTGTATAGTCGGTGGATGCTCCATGAGAAAAGGCAACAAGCGACGGTGCGCCTGCTGCCTCTGAGGTTGCGTTTGGGAACCGGATCAGAACGCCGCCGTCCAGCCCGCGTCCGCCGTGACGATGGCGCCGTTCACGAAGCTCGACTCGTCGGAGCCGAGGAACAGCGCCACTTGGGCGATCTCCTCCGGAGTGCCGACGCGCGGCATGATGCTCGCCGTCAGTTGCGTGCGGGAAGCGCCGAACGGATTGAAGTTCGCGATGCCGACGCTGGACGTGATGTTCGTCGCCGTGCCTCCCGGAGCGATCGCGTTGCAGCGGATGCCCTGCTGGGCGTACATGAACGCCGTATTCTTCGTCAGGCCGACGACCGCATGCTTGGAAGCGACATAAGCCGCGCCCGCATGAGCGCCGCTGAAGCCGCCGGTGGAAGCGGTGTTGACGATAACTCCCTTGCCCTTCTCGAGGAAAATCGGAATCGCCTTGCGGATCGCGCGCATGACGCCCTTCGTGTTCACGTCGAAGATGAGGTCCCAGCGAGCGTCGTCCACATCGCCTACCGCCGCCATGTTGTCCATGATGCCGGCGTTGTTGACGAGAATATCGAGCGTGCCGTATTCGCTAACCGCCGTATCGATCATCGCATTGACATCGTCGAGATTGCCTACGTTCGTCTTGATCGCTACCGCCGTTCCGCCGTTTGCTTTGATCCCTTCCACGACGGCTTGCACGCCCTCCAGGTTCAAGTCGGTCGCAACGACCTTCGCGCCTTCCTTCGCATAAAGTTCCGCAATTGCCTTGCCCATGCCCGACGCCGCTCCGGTAACGATCGCTACTTTGCCTTCCAAACGCATGATGTATCCCTCCACACGGAATTTTATTAGACAATTGTACGATTAAATTATAAATCGCAGGTGCCCGCTTGTCAATTTGGCAGGCCGAAGACTTCTCGCGGGATATCTTTCCCTCTCTTCGCCTCCCCCGCAGCCCCCTCGCATCTTCCGGCTTCTTCATGTATCTTCGCGCACCTTCACGCAACTCCGCACATCTTCCGGCTTCTCCACGCATTTCCGCGCACCTTCACGCATCGCTGTCCGCTCCCTTGGCCCCCTTTGCCCCCTCTGGCCCGAACACTTTTTGCGATTTTATGCGATTTTTCACATTCGTCCGCTTAGATTGGAGGCAATCGCGGCGTTTTATGTGGTTTTTCGCATATATACGGCACCTCGGGCCAGAATTTTCTCCATGTATGCTATTTTTCACATAGAATGGCCCAAACCACCCATCATTAAGCTGCGCGAATGGTCGAGTAGGTAGGGCCTCTCCTTTCGAGGATTGTGCCCGTCCCCCTCACAGATCCGTACGTGCGGAATTCCCGCATACGGCTCTTCGACGCATCTTTCACAGAATGGTTATTTGTAGATATCG
>NZ_SSOB01000019.1 GCF_004801405.1 Cohnella fermenti | reverse complement strand
ATGCCGGAAAGTCCAGTCCCTTTTTGATTTTCAAAGAACGAAGTACTGGGAATTTGGCGACCGATTCCCAGCCCCCTCGGGGGCTGGGAACTAGCCTTCAAGTGCTTTCAAAACATACTATACGAGGGGGAGGCCGTATGAACGTTATGGTCGTGGACGACGAATACGGCATTCGCAGCTACCTCGCCGCGATGCTGCAAGGCATGGAAGGGCTGACCGTGCGCGAAGCGGCGAACGGCAGCGATGCGCTGCAGCAGATGGAGGCCGAGCCGCCGGCCGTCGTTCTCACCGACATCAAGATGCCGGTGATGGATGGGCTTGAGCTTATTCGGCAGAGCCGTTCGCGTTATCCCGACGCCTGGTTTGTCGTCCTTAGCAACTTCGCCGAATTCGAGCTGGCGCAGCGGGCGCTGGAGTACGGCGCCAGAAATTATCTGCTGAAGGCGACCGTCACGCGCGACAAACTCGCCGAGGAGGTGCGCAAGGCCAAGCGGCACTATGCCGAGAGCAAGGATAAGGCGGCTGCGGTCACCTTCAATGCCAATGAGCGGCTGATGGTGCAGAACTCGTTGTTCTACGAACGGCTGGAGGGGCGAATTCACAATGCCGAGCTGTGCAGCCGGGCGGAACGGCTGCACATATCCGCTTTCCGCGCGCAGGCGTACGAGTCTCCCTCCCGCTTCGCGGTGCTGGAGATCGCACGCTTCGCCGGGTGGACCGGCAGCAAGTTCGGCGGCCATGGCGATCTGGCGATCTACGCGCTGAGCAATGTCGTCCGGGAAGCGATCCAGCGGCGGAATGCGCACAACGAGCTGTTCCATGCGGGGCAGAACCGGTTCGTGCTGCTGGACCTCGGCGAGACCGACGACGCGCGCCATGCGGGCACCATCGCGGAAGTGCTGGCCGAGACGCAGCGGTATTTGGGGTTGGCCGCCTCCTGCCTGATCCACTGCGATTTTGCAGGATTGGACGGGTTCTTCCGCCGGGTCGCTCTGGCGCTTGAGCAGGCCGATTGTTTGTTCTACGAGCCAGATGCCTGTGTGGTCGATACCCGCACGGCAACCGTCGTCGAAGCGGATCTTGATTTGTTTGCGTTCTTCCAATCCGTGGAGGGAGGAAGCAACGGCAGACTGACGGCGTCGGGGCTGCCCGGCCTGGTGGCTACGTACTTCGAGCTGCTGCGTCATCTGCGCCGTCCTTCCGCATCCGCGAAGAGCGATGTCCGAACGCTTGTGCAATTCATGGAGAAGGGCGGCTTCTCCGTTCCCGCCGCGCTCAAGTCCGAGCTGGACAGCCTGCAGGCCGCACGGCTCGCCGATTACAAGGAGCCGTTCGCGCGATGGCTCGGGGAGCTTGGAGATTACGGCCGGAGACGAGAGGAAATTACGCAGGCGCTGTCCTATATCCATGCGCACTACGCGGATAGAATGACGCTCGAAGACTTGTGCGCCCACGTCAACCTGAGCCGCTCCCACCTGTCGAAGCTGTTCAAGGAACAGCAGGGAGTCGCAGCGATGGAGTATGTCGAGGCGTACAGGCTGAAGCAGGCGAGAATGCTGCTGCGGACCACCAGGCAACCGATTGCCGACATCGCGGAGCGGGTCGGGATCGGCGATGTGTTCTACTTCAGCAAGGTGTACAAGAAGCATTACGGGATCAATCCGAGCAAGGATCGATAGGGTGTCTCGCAGCGGGGGGCAAGGCGGCGAGAGATTGAGCGATTGCGAGACGGAGAGACCGAGGGATTGAGAGATTGAGAAATGGAGAAATTGTGAGATTGAGAAATTGCGGGATTGCGAGACCGAGAGATTGCGTGACGGAGAAACTGTGAGATTGCGAGACGGAGAAATTGAGAGATTGCGAGACTGCAAGACTGCAAGACTGAGGAACCGAGAGATGGCGAGACCAAGAATTCGAGAGACGAGAGCAATGCAAAGGAGGAGTTGTTGTTGTTGAGACATTGTCAACGAATAATCGCATGGGTGCTGATTCTCTGTCTGCTGCCGATGGGCTCATTGGGCGCTTCAGCGGAGCCGTCGGCAGAGGCGGATGTGCAGCTTGCCGCCTTGCCGATCCAAGCTTCCCAGGTTGGCTATGGCGCTGTCACGGCCAACGGGACGAATGCCGCAGGCTCTGCCATCACCCTATGGGATGGCACAAGTGCCGCGGGCTTCAGCTTCGCCGGCGGCGACACCGGCATCGGCATGCACGCGATGACGACGAACAAGCCCGGCGATGGCGGCGACGCCTATGTCGACTACGACATCTCGGCGTATCCGCATCGGCTGTTCCGCGCCTTGGCCGGCGTCGACGCTGCGAACGGCAACGCGTCGGCGACCTTCGGCTTTAAAGTGCTGATCGACGGAGCGGTTGTGTACAGCAGCGACATGGTGACCAGCCGGACTTCCTATCTCGACATCTACGCGCTGATTCCCGAGGACGCCCGCACGATCCGTCTCGCGATGAGCAGACCCGCCGACAGCAGCGGCAACGGCGGCTGGGGCGACTGGGTGAACGCCCGTCTCGTCGACGCGCCCGACTCCGAGCTGATGAGCATCGAGGCTGCGGCGGACAGCTCGAGCGTGGAGATCGGCAAGACCGCCGGCATTACGGTGACGGGGACGTCGCTGGGCAAATCTATCGCTGCGTTCGCCTCGCTGACTTACGAGAGCAGCAACACGGCGGTGCTCAGCGTGGACACGCAAGGCACGGTGACAGGCGTCGCCGCAGGCAGCGCCGCCGTGACGGTAAGGGCCGAGCTGGACGGCATGGTCAGGACGGCCGAAGTGCCGTTTACGGTGACGGAGCCGACGACAGAGGCAGCGGCGGATGTGCATCTTGCCCTTCTGCCGATCCAATCCTCCCAGTTGGGCTATGGATCTGTGAAGACCAACGGCACCAATGCTGCGGACAAAGCCATTGGGCTGTGGGACGGCACAAGTGCCGCGGGCTTCGACTTCGCCGGCGGCGACACCGGCATCGGCATGCATGCGATGACGGCGAACAAGCCCGGCGACGGCGGGGACGCTTATGTCGATTACGACATCTCGGCGTATCCGCATAAGCTGTTCCGCGCCTTGGCCGGCGTCGACGCGGGGAACGGCAGCGCAACGGCGAAATTCAGCTTCAAGGTGCTGATCGACGGCGCGGTTGTGTACAGCAGCAGCGAAGTGACCAGCCGCGATCATTATCTTGACGTCTACGCGCTGATTCCGGAAGGAGCCGCAACGCTCCGCCTCGCGATGGGCAAGCCCGCGGGCAGCGACGGCAACGGCGGCTGGGGCGACTGGGTGAACGCCCGCCTCGTCGATGCGGCCAATCCCGAGAACCTGCTGATGAGCATCGCGGCCGCCGCAGACAGCTCGAGCGTGGAGATCGGCAAGACCGCCGGCATTGCGGTGACGGGGACATCGCTGGGCAAGTCCGAGGTCACCGCGTTTGCCTCGCTCACCTACGAGAGCAGCAATACGGCGGTGCTAAGCGTGGATGCGCAGGGCACGGTGACCGGCATCGCCAGAGGCAACGCCGCCGTAACGGTGAGGGCTACGCTGGGCGACATAAGCAGGACGGCTGAAGTGATGTTTACGGTGACAGGGCCGAACGCCAAGCCGGATCTTATGCTCACCTCGATCCACCCGGCCAGTCAGCAGAACGGCTATCAGGCGATTCACTTCAACGATGGCAAGAACGCGAACAACGCGCAGTTGTATCTGTGGGACGGCACGAAGATGATCGCCCCGGCTGCCGGCGATACGAGCATCGGCATGCATGCGATGTCCGATAATTCCGCCCTTGCATTCGCCAGCTACGACATCGCCGGCAAGGGCTATAATTTGTTCCGCGCCTGGGCCGGCGTAGACCCGAGCACCCAAGACACCAACACGGCGACGGCGACCTTCAGCGTGCTGATCGACGGTCAAGTCGCCTATGCCAGCGACGTGATGGGACGCAGAGACGCCTACGCGGATATCTACGTGCCGATTCCCGCAGACGCCGAGGAGCTGACGATTGCCGTAGGCAACGGCGGCGACGGCAACAACGGCGACTGGGCCAACTGGATAAGCGCCCGCTTGGTCGACGATTCCGATGCCGGCGGCTATCTGGGCGCGATTGTCGTGGACATGGACAGCCCGGTGGTGTACCAAGGCGAGTCGATGACACTCGGCGTGCAGGGGCGTCTGTTGGACGGCACGCTGGTAAGCGTGTCCGACCTCGACTCGGCGACGTATGAGAGCAGCAACACATCGGTACTGACGGTGGACGACACCGGCAAGATGACGGGCGTCGCCGAGGGCAGCGTCATCGTTACGGTCACGATCAAGAAGGGGACCATCCTCCAGACGAAGAAGGTTCCGGTAGCTGTGCGTCTCCGGGAAGAGATCGTGGAGGATTGGGTTGTCGAATCCCCCTCCAAGTCGATTAAGGCGACGCTGAGCCTCACTGCGACCGGCCGTCTGGTCTACAACGTCGCCGCAGACGGCATTGCGGCGATCGATCCTTCCTCCCTGGGGCTGGAGACCAGCCTGGGCAGCCTGTCGTCCGGCCTTGTCTTCGACAGCCGTGAGGATCAGGTAATCGACGAGACTTACTCGTTGATATCGGGCAAGAAATCCTCGGTGCGCAACCATGCCAACGAGATGACCGTTCGCTTCACGAAGGACGGCGTTGCGCTCGCAATCGTGATGCGCGCCTATGACGACGGCTTCGCCGTGCGCTACGGCATCGAAGGCACGGGCGAGCTCAAGATCAACTCGGAAGGAACCGCGTTTACGGCTCCGGGCAACGTCGAAGCCTTCATGCTTCCTTACGGAAGCCTGGGCGCGTGGAACGAGGATGCCTACATCGGCGGCACGATGCAGGACACCGTAGGCAAGAGCTACAACATGCCGTTCCTGTACAAGACTCTCGGCGAGACTTGGGTGCTGCTGAACGAGGCGGCGCTCTCGCCGGAGTACACCGGCTCGGTGCTGTTCGGCGAAGCGGGCAATGTGCTGCGCTACAAGTTCTCCCCGACGCAGGGGACGGCGAATCCGGTCCGGACGAACGCACCGTGGGTCTCGCCTTGGCGTTCGGCGGTCATCGGCAAGCTGGGCGACATTGTGGAGAACAACCTGGCCGAGAACCTCAGCCCCGCGCCCGATCCGAGCATCGACTGGAGCTTCGTCAAGCCCGGCATTGCCGCCTGGCTGTGGTATGTCGCCGGCGCGGAGCAGGACAACCCCGAGCTCTTCAAGCAATACATCGACTACGCCGCCGATATGGGCTGGAAGTACATGGTGATGGACGAAGGGTGGCAGGGATCGCGCAACAACGTTCCTCAAGGGCGTTATCGCACGCGAGAGTACCCGGACTGGCTCAAGGAAGTGGCAGAATATGCCAAGTCGAAGGGCATCGGCCTGATGGCCTGGATGCACTCGATCGATGTCGACACCGCCGACGAGCGGGAAGATCTCGTCTGGATGATCGAGCAAGGGCTTGTCGGGTTCAAGCTGGACTTCTTCAACTCGACCTCGCAGGCGACGATGAAGCTGTACGACGATCTGTACAAGTTCGCCGCCGAGCACAAGGTGCTGTTGGACATCCACGGCACGAACCAGCCGACCGGCGAGATTCGCACCTACCCGAACGTGCTCACTCGCGAAGGAATCCGGGCTCAGGAATTCACCGGTGTGTACTCCAGCTACAACACGATCTACCCGTTCACCCGTACGGCGGTAGGTCCGGCGGACTTCAACCCGGCGCTGGACGTTCTCAAGAATGCGGGCGCCACGGGCGACGCGACGGTCAGCCATCGGCTGGCGCTGAACGTCATGTACGAGAGCGGAATACCGATGCCCTCCGATTCGATCGCGGGCAACGCGAAGTTCGGAGCCGATCTGCTGCTCAAGAACATGCCGGTAGCGTGGGATGAGACCCATCTGATCGACGGCTACCCCGGGAAGAGCGCAATCCTCTCGCGCCGGAGCGGGGACGACTGGTATGTGGCGGGCATCAGCACCGACGCCATGACCGCCGGCATTCCGCTGGATTTCCTCGGCGCGGGCACTTATACGGCGCTCGTATTCCAGGATGGTCAGAACGAGAGCGATCTATGGGATATGGATGTGAGCGTGAAGACCGTAACGGCTGCCGACACGTTGTCGATTCCGGTGCGCAAGGGCGGCGGCTTCACCGTTCGCCTCGCGAAGAAGGCTCTGACCTATGCCGATTCAATCTCGCTTAATGCCAATGAAGTGAGCATGGATCAGAACGGGACGTACGAGCTGCAAGCGACCTTGTCTCCGGCCGACGCCGACTTCACTCGCCTGCGCTGGAGCTCCAGCGACGAGACGGTTGCCGTCGTCGACGCCGCGGGCAAGGTGACGGCCAAGGCTCCGGGCGAGGCGATCATTACCGCCGCCACCGGTCCCGACAACGCCATTACGGCGGAAGCCCGGATTACGGTGCGCCAGCCCGCATACCTGCTGACCGACTGGACTATCCGCAACGGCGCGGGCAACGAGTCTTACCGGGCAATCGTGGACGAGAATACGCTGACTCTGCAGAGCCGTCCCGGCGAGCTCGGCGAGAAGCAAGGACTTCCCGTCGTTCCGAATCTGTTCGTGCGCGAGCTCACGGGGATGGCCGAGAAGAACTTCGCGATTACCGTGAAGGTGGATGCGAGTCCCGCCTTGAACTATCATACGGCGGGCATCACGATCTTCAACGGCGACACTTCCAAGAGCGTGAGCATGATGCAGCGTTACCACGGCGGCTTCGGAGGCAATGTGTTCGAGCTGCATGCGCTGAATAGCGGCACCCATACCGAGCGAACAACGAAGGACGATCAAGCGAAGCCCGTCTATCTGAAGCTGGCCAAGGACGGCAATGTGTTCAGGGGCTACTTCAGCGCCGACGGCGAGAGCTGGACCGAGATATCCCAGACCGTGACCCAGACCGAAGTGAGCGGCGCCGACAACATCTACATCGGCTTGTATGCGATCAACGGCAGCGGGAATCAGACCGGCATCCCGATGACCTTCGCCGACTTCAAGCTCGACGGCCAGCTTCTTCCATTTGCCGTTAAGAACCCGGCGTATGAGCCTGTGACGGTAACGAGCGTAACCGTCTCGCCCAAGACCGCCGCCGTGCGGAAGGGGGCGACGCAACGGTTCAGCTCCGCCGTTGCCGGGACGAATGCCCCCGACAAGACGGTAATCTGGAGCGTTAGCGGCAACACGAGCGACGGCACGACGATCGCCGACGGCTTGCTGACCGTGGGAGCCGACGAGAAGGCGAACAGCCTGACCGTCCATGCGGCCTCGACGGCCGATCCGAGCAAGTTCGACACGGCTGTCGTTACCGTAAGCGAGGGGAACCAGGGAGGCGGCGACGGCGGAACCGGCGGTGACAATGGAGGCAATAACGGCGGTAATAACGGCGGTGACAATGGCGACGACGGCAGTACGCCGAACGGAAGCTCGTCTTCTTCCGAGCCTGGCGGAGAGCAACAGGACGTGGGAACGACGAGCACGCAGACGATAGGCGGTCGGACGGTAACGACGATCAAGGTCGATGACGCCAAGCTGGCCAAGCTGCTGGAGAGTGCGGGCATCCGTGCAACAGTAACGATTGCTGCCGGCGAGCAGGCCGATGCGGTTATCGGTGAACTGAATGGCCAGATGATCAAAGACATGGAGCAGAAGCAAGCAACGCTTGAGGTCAAGACCGGGAAAGTCACCTATACACTGCCGGCGTCCCGAATCGATATCGATGCCGTATCCGCTCAGCTCGGCTCGCAGGTCTCGCTTAAGGACATTGCAGTGAGCGTCAGGATCGCGGCGTCTTCGGAGGATACGATAGAGCTCGTCAAGGACGCTGCGGACAGGAACAACTATCGGCTCGTCATCAACCCCGTTGAGTTCGAGATTATCTGCGCAAGCGGAGACACAACCGTTGCGGTGAGCCGATTCAACGGCTACGTGGAACGGACGATTGCCCTTCCCGATGGCATCGACCCAAGCGGAATAACGACGGGCGTCGTACTGAACGAGGATGGGACATTCCGCCACGTGCCGACGAGAATCATTGCAAGGGACGGCCGATACTATGCGGTCATCAGCAGCTTGACCAACAGCGTCTACAGCGCGATCTGGAATCCTGTCGAATTCTCCGACATGACAGGCCATTGGGCTGCGGACGCAGTCAATGACATGGGGTCGAGACTGGTCGTAAGCGGTGTCGGAGACGGCAGCTATGCTCCGGGCAGAAGCATCACCAGAGCGGAGTTCGCCGCAATCATGGTGCGCGCGATGGGGCTTGCCCCGAGTACAGCCGAGAGCGGCTTCCATGATGTCTCGCTTGGCGACTGGTTCAACGGCTACGTCGATACGGCCTCGAGCTACAAGCTCATCTCGGGCTACGATACGTTGAGCTACGCACCGAACGACACGATAACGCGTGAGCAGGCGATGACGATAATGGCGCGGGCGATAGCATTCACGGGACTTGACGCCAGCCTTGGGGACAGCGAGATCGACGAACGGCTTGCCGGATACTCGGACGCGGCGGATGTCTCGGACTATGCGAGAGCGAGTGTGGCGCTCTGCCTCAAGACAGGTCTTGTCACCGGCAAATCCGCAGCAACGATTGCACCGAAGGATGCGGTCACTCGCGCGGAGGTTGCCGTTATGGTACAGCGCCTGCTGAACGCTGCCGGACTGATATAACCCGATAATCGGAATGAGGGCTGCCCCGGGCAATCGGCTGTGGGGCGGCTCTCTTTTCTATATGAATGCATCTTGCGTTGATCAAGGGGGAATGGACGATGGGTGCCAACGAGGACTCGAAGGTTTATACGGGAGTGTACAAAGAATGGTTGTCTGCCGCGATCGAGACCGACCTTGTCCGTCTCACTCTGCTGCCCGGTTTAGGAGGCAAAATCGTTTCGCTCCTATACAAGCCGACCGGGAAGGAATGGCTGCTCGATTCCGGCAAGCGGCCGCTCAAACAACCAGACTACGGTTCGAGCTTCACCGCATGGGATATGAGCGGGTGGGATGAGTGTTTTCCGACGATTGATGCTTGCACCCTGCAGGCGGACCTGCAGGCGGACCTGCAGGCGGACGGCGCAATCGACATGCCGGATCATATCGACATGCCGGATCATGGCGAGCTATGGTCGCTCCCCTGGCATTGCAAGCTCGAAGACGACGCTATTGTATGTGCGGTTCGAAGCCCTCAATTGCCCTTGCGGTTCACAAGGCGCGTGTCGATTGCTGCACCGGATCAAATCCAACTGCAATATGAGGTGGAGAATGAAGGCGACAGGCCGCTTCCATTCCTGTGGGCGGCACATCCGCAATTCGCGATCGAGGAGCCGACACGTATTCTGCTGCCGGAAGGCGTTGACCGATTGCTATGCGTTTACGGGGGCCACTCGCTTGCAACGATGGAGACCTATGATGCGCCATCCATTGCCCTAATCAACCCGCTCGTTACCGGCGACGGGAAGAAGTTCTATTATCCGGGCCAAGCGCCGGGCCAAGCGGCAAGCGGTTGGTCCGGGCTACAGGAGCAAACAAGCGGCAATTTTGTAATGCTTGCCGTCCCGCAGGATAAAGTCCCGTACTTGGGGGTGTGGATCGACGAAGGGATGTACAATGACCGAGTGACTTGCGCTCTTGAACCGGGAATCGGCTACTTTGATTCGCTCTCGGCGGCAATCGCCAACGGCACTGCGCAGATAGTCGATCCGCACGGCAGCTTCGAATGGAGCTTGACGGTATCGCTTGGCCATCAACTAGAATCGTGCTATTTTTAAGCTTAATTTAAGTTATCTCCGTTAGAATTTACCTGTGAAAATAGAGCGTTAAGGCTATACGATACAAAGCGCATCCTGGGGAGGGACGTGAAGGTACGAGTTTAATAGAGTTGCTGTTTATCGTGAAGCTTCCAAGTTGAGAGAGAGGACGATCATGCCGCATGGGGAAAGCCGTTGTCAGGAAAATAGGCGTCGGATTATTTGCATTTATTATTGCGATTTATGGGGCCGGGATTGTCGCGGCGTCGCCGCTTGACACAACAACCGAGGCCCAGGAGGACTCGGGTTCCGTCTATGTTCCCGGAGAGGTGCTCGTGAAGTTCAAAGACGAGCCTGCCGTTCAGTGGCTAAGCTCGTATATGACACCGCTGGAGAAAGTCGCCGACGATGCCGGGATCGGTCTGTCCGAATTGCAGTCGCTTGACGAACAGACTAAGCTGTACGAGACGGACGGCGAGGTGGAGGAGACCATTGCCGCGCTTCAGAGCGATCCCCGGATCGAGTATGCGCAGCCCAATTATTTGTATTCCTTGGATGCGGTTGCCGCTCCCAACGACACGTACTGGTCGAATCAGTGGGGAATGACCGACGAGGATTACGGCATCGACATATTGGAGGCATGGGGATACGGCTACGGAAGCGACGAGGTTGTGGTCGCCACTCTGGATACGGGCATCGATGTCGACCACCCGGATTTGGTCGATCGGCTCGCGAGCTTGACGGGCACGAATTTGTCGCACGGCCCCGGCGACAGCCTCAACTTGCCGGTCGACAAGGTCGGGCACGGGACCCATGTCGCGGGCATTATAGCCGCAACGGCGAACAATTCGATCGGTGTAGCCGGCGTTGCTCCCGGCGTCGAGATCCTGCCTGTCAACGTGAGCGTGAAGAGCGGGAATCAATATGCGCTCTCGACCGCCTTTATTCGAGCGGGCATCGATCTGGCGGTGGCGAGAGGGGCCAAGGTGCTCAATATGAGCTTCGGGTCGGAGGGGAACGAATTCGATACGGCTCTCTATGAGAAGATGAGCGAATACTCCGATATTCTGTATGTGGCGGCGGCGGGCAACGACGGGGCGAACAACGATGAGGTGATGGTGACACCGGCGAATTTCTCCGTGGATTATACGGATTCCGATGGCCATTACTACCCTGCGCTGCCCAATATCATCACGGTGGCGAGCGTGGGAACGGATGCGTTGTCCTCGTGGTCCGATTACGGCGTAAATTCCGTGCATCTGGCGGCGCCAGGGGAAGGCATCGTCAGCACGATTCCGGACAACACGTACGGCTCCCTCAGCGGAACGTCGATGGCGGCTCCCCAGGTGTCCGGGGCGGCGGCGTTGTTGTATTCGCTCGACGAGACTCTGACTCCGGTTGAAGTGATCGATATTCTGACGAGTCAGGCCAGACAGGTGGCGGGGCTCGCTTCCAAAGTCAAGAGCGGCGGGACGCTTGATGCCGGGGCGGCGGTCGGATATCTCGCCAACCGGGTGGCATCGGCGACGGCGACTCCCGCAGGGGGAGACATCTACACTGCGACCCCGGTGACGCTAAGCACAACGACCGAGGGTGCTTCCATCTATTATACGACGGACGGAAGGGACCCGGACCCCGCGACGGGGACGCTCTATGAGGGGCCGATTCAACTGACGCAGTTGGGGGCGGTAGCCTTGAAGGCACGGGCTTATAAGGAAGGAAGCTTCCCCAGTGCGGCAACGTCCTTCGATTATTCGGTGGCGTACGACGAGAACTATCCCGGTATTTCTCTGAAGGGCGCGAATCCGATGACGGTCGAGGCGAACGGCGTATTCGCCGATCCCGGCGCGACGGCATGGGATCTTCAGGACGGCGATCTCACCGATGCGATTGCGGTGACCGGAGTCGTGGATACTTCGATTCTCGGCACGTATACCCTCGAATATAACGTGGTCGACAGCGACGATCACGCTGCGGCGACCGTGACGCGCACCGTTATTGTACAGGATACGCAGCCCCCGGTTCTTGAACTGCTCGGGGACGCTTCGATGAGCATTGCGTATGGCTCGGAGTTCGTTGATCCGGGAGTGAAGGCGATGGATGCGTATTACGGCGATCTGACTTCCTCCGTCGTCGTGACCGGAACCGTCAATACGAGTCTGGCGGGCAGCTACACGCTCCGATACCATGTGCAGGACCCTTCGGGCAACGCCGCGGAAGAGGCGACGCGCACGGTGATTGTGAGCGAGGCCGCCTCCAGTTCGAGCGGCGGCTCAGGAGGCGGCGCGGTTAGCGGATCGGGCAGCGGTTCGGGTGGTTCCGCCGCCGCAGCCGCTTCGACGGAGGAAGCCGCCTCCGCCTCGCTGATCGACTTGAACGGGAGCCCTCTCGATCCGAACGAGCTTGATCTGACAAGGTCCTCCATTCCTCTGGAAGTCACGCCCGACAGTGCCGGCATCGCCTATGTCAGCCTGCCGCTAGACTTGCTGAACGATCGGGTTGGAGTCAACGATCAACTGATATTTGAGATCAAGGCGCCTTACGGCAGCTATCGGGTACCGGCCAAGCTGTCGTCGCTGATTGCGGGACTGGACGAGGTGCTGAACAGCCATTCGGTGACAACGGACAATGCCGCGTTCAAGATCACCCTGACCGATTACACGCAAGACCAAGAGATCAGAACTGCGCTGACCGCCAAGTTCCCCGATTCCGAGCTTCTGGGCGCCATCGTCGATTACCGCCTGGAGATCGTCGACAGCGGCACCGGGGAGTCCATCGCAGAGATCGGCTCGTTCGGCGAAGCGATCGAACGGACGATTACGCTGACCGGCAATTCGCAAGATCTCCCGAAGCAGTGGGGAGCGTATCGTTATGACCGGACGACAGGGACATTCGAGTTTGTCCCCGCCCGGGCGGTTGTGAACGGGGGAACCGGGCAGGCGGTTCTAAGCTCGTATACCAACAGCATATACCTTGTAGCCGCCAATCCGGTAAGTTTCCTCGATATGACGAACCATTGGGGGAAAGCGGAGGTGGAGCTCTCGGCGGCCAAGGCGCTTGTCGCCGGGATCGGGAACGGTCTGTTCGCTCCGAATCAATCCGTTACCCGAGCGGAGTTCGCGGCCATGCTCGTTCGCGCTCTCAGCCGGGGCGGCCAGTCAGGCGGTTCAGCGCCTTATGCCGATGTACCGGCGAATGCGTGGTATTACGATGAAGTCGCCGAAGCGAAGCAGCTTGGCTTGCTGGACATCGCTGTCGGGACAAGATTCTATCCGCAGCAGGCATTGACCCGGGAGGAGATGGCGAGCATGCTGGCGGCGGCCGTCCGCCTTGAGCAATCGACGGCAACGGCGCTTCAGTCGAGCCTTGACGGCTACCGGGATATCGGAGCTGCGAGTGCGGCCTACCTGGAAGACATCGGGTTGATGGTTGAACTGGGCATTATGACCGGCACCGGCGCGGACGAATTCCGCCCGCAGGATGGAACGACCCGAGCCCAGGCGGCGGTCGTGCTTAACCGGATGCTGCGAACTCTCGGCATGATGGACTGAATCGGCAGCTCATCCTCCATGTTCCCCCGAACAAAATTCGTTCGGGGGAGCATTTTTGTCACGGAAATTACTTTTTTCCACTTTGCAATAAAGGGTTAATCTGATACGATAGGTAGAAATACGATGGTTTTAGTGAGGATTATGAGGAGGCCGCATTTCCATGCAAGAATTAACGCATCTGGATCAACTTGAGGCTGAAGCGATTTATATTATCCGAGAGGTAGCGGCGGAGTGCGAGAAGCCGGTTATGCTGTACTCCATCGGGAAGGACAGCTCCGTGATGCTGCACTTGGCGCTGAAGGCCTTCTATCCCGAGAAGCCGCCCTTCCCGTTTATGCATATCGATACGACCTGGAAGTTCAAGGAGATGATCGAGTTCCGCGACCGCAAGGCCAAGGAGTTCGGCATCGAGATGATCGTCCATTCCAATGAGGAAGCGATCCAGCAAGGGATCAATCCGTTCGATCACGGCTCCGCGTACACCGATATTATGAAGACGCAAGCGCTGAAGCAGGGACTCGACAAGTACGGATTCACGGTTGCGTTCGGAGGCGGAAGACGCGACGAGGAGAAGTCGCGGGCCAAGGAGCGGATTTTCTCCTTCCGGAATAAGAATCATGCGTGGGACCCGAAGAACCAGCGGCCGGAGATGTGGAAGCTGTTCAACACGAGAATCAACAAGGGAGAGAGCATCCGCGTGTTCCCGCTCTCCAACTGGACCGAGAAGGACATCTGGCAATACATTCGCCGGGAGAACATCGATATTGTCCCGCTCTACTCCGCAGACGTAAGGCCCATTGTCAATCGCGACGGACATATCATCATGGTCGACGACGAGCGGATGAAGCTTGAGCCGGGCGAGAAGGTCGAGATGAAGAAGATTCGCTTCCGCACCCTGGGCTGTTACCCGCTTACCGGCGGAGTCGAGTCGGACGCGGTTACGCTGGATGAGATTATCGAAGAGACGCTGGGCGCGGTGTCCTCCGAGCGGACCAGCCGGGTCATCGACCAAGAAGCGGCGGGCAGCATGGAACGACGCAAACGGGAGGGCTATTTCTAACATGAAGAGTCTGCTTAAATTCATTACGTGCGGAAGCGTGGACGATGGCAAATCCACCTTGATCGGACATATGCTATACGAAGCCAAGCTGCTGTTCGCCGACCAAGAGCGAGCGTTGGAGCTCGACAGCAAGCTGGGAAGCCGCGGCGGCAAGATCGACTACTCGCTGCTGCTCGATGGACTGTTGGCCGAACGCGAACAAGGAATTACGATCGATGTCGCTTATCGGTATTTTACGACGGATCATCGCTCCTTCATCGTGGCGGACACGCCGGGACACGAAGAATATACGCGCAACATGGCCGTAGGCGCCTCGTTCGCGGATCTGGCGGTCATTCTGGTGGATGCGACCAAGGGCGTCATTACCCAGACCAAGCGCCATGCCCGGATCTGCGCGCTGATGGGGATCAAGCACCTCGTGCTCGCCGTCAACAAGATGGACCTGGTCGGCTTCGATCCGAAGATCTTCGAGGCGATCAAGGAAGAGTTCTCCCGGACGACGGCCGAGTTCCCGATTCAGAGCATTCAGGTCATCCCCGTATCCGCGACGGAAGGGGACAACATTACAACCAACTCGCCGAATACCCCTTGGTACGAAGGGCTTGCCTTACTGCCATACTTGGAAAATGTGGATGTGCACACGTCGAACGATACCAAGCCGTTTATGATGCCGGTTCAGCGCGTCTGCCGCCCGGACCATACGTTCCGCGGGTTCCAGGGTCAGATCGAGGCGGGGACAATCTCGGTCGGCGATGAGCTGACGACGCTTCCGAGCCGCGAGAAAGCGAAGGTTAAGCGAATTCTGGTGACCGACCAAGACCGGGATTCGGCTTATGCGGGACAGCCCGTTACGATTCAATTGGACCGGGAAGTCGACGTGTCGCGGGGTTGCGTGCTTACGACGGACAGCCAGATTCAAGAAGCCGGCAGCTTCGCTGCCACGATTCTGTGGATGGACGATTCCGTCCTGACTCCCGGCAAGCATTATTGGGTGAAGGTAGGAACAAAGATTCTTCCCGGCACGGTGACGGCGATTACGAACAAGGTCGACATCAACACGGGCAACATCGTTCCGGCCGAGCGGATCGTCAAGAACGAGTTGGCCAAGTGCGAGATCTCGTTGACGGACAGCATCGTATTCGATTCCTTCGAACAGAATAAGAGCATCGGCGGTTTTATTCTGATCGATCGCGTCACGAATATGACCTCCGCTTGCGGCGTTATCGACGAGGCGCTGGAAGGCCAAGGCCGGCTCGCGTCGCTCGACACGGAGATCACGAGGGAAGTTCGCGCCCAGCAGAAGGGGCAGACTCCGCTGACCGTCTGGCTTGCCGGTTCGGATACGGCGGCTCTCGCGAAGGAAGTCGAGAAGCGTCTCGTATCGTCCGGCTACCACACGATGCTGCTCGAGAACGTTCAGGGAGAGTCGCTGCGCCGGGTGGCAGAGGTCGCCAAGGTGCTCAACGACGCCGGACTTATTGCGTTGGTAACGTACGATTCCTCCAGCGTCAACGATCTGGAGACCGCACACGAGATTATTGGCAAAGGGTTTATCGAGGTTAGCGTGGAGGAGACAAGCGAGACTTCCATCGAAGAAGCGGCAACTTCCGTGGTTAAGCGGGTCGTGAAGGATGTCATCGCCCAGAGCTCGACTTCGATCAGCTACGAGATTTAATCCGAGATCGGCGCGAAGAAACAAACAAGCTCCCTGCATCCTTAGGATGCAGGGAGCTTGTTCGTTACGGATTGCCGAACTTCTCGAGCAAGAGCCGGGCTTGTTCGTCCAACTGCTTCTCGATCGACAGCGGATCTCCGGGGAGGAAGTCGTTGACGTCCACGTGGAATACATGGTCATTCTTGACGGCCGACAGGCTGCGCCACACGTTCAGCTCCTCAAATTCCGCGGCCAGCTTGCCGTTGTCGTTGTCCTGCCAATCGTAGACGCTCAGGAAGACATAATCGCCGATATAATTCGGCAGCGTCTCCAGCGACAGCGCGAGATAGGACGGTTCCTTGTCCATGACCGCCTCTTGAACGGTGGCCGGCGCCTGGAGCTGGAGCGAATTGTACAGGCTGAAGGTGCCGCGTCCGAACAGATTGCCGAACAGCTCGACCTGGCCCTTCGGCCAAGCTTCGATGACCGTGAACGTCGTTCCCTCCGGAATCACCTTGGCCAGTTGCTCGCGATAGCCCGCCGCCTTGCTCTCGTACTGCGCGATCCACGCCTCCGCTTTATCCGATTCTCCGACGATGTCGGCGATCTCGCGCAGTTGGTCGAACATCGTCTTGGAGCCGTAGCTGAGCACGACGGTCGGCGCGATCTTCGCATACTCATCGTAATTCTTGACGCCTTCCGCATTGTTCTCCTGCAGAATGATCAGATCCGGGTTCAGGCTAAGCGCCTTCTCGAGGGAGATGGTCGTGGCTCCGAGGTTCTCCACGCCGTCGGTCAGATTCAACGACTTCAGGAACGACGACTTCTCGAATTGGCTGAGCTGATTCTCCGTCGCTCCGATCGGCTTCACGCCGACCGCCTCCATGTGGCCCATAAATTGATCGACGAGAATCCGCTGCGGATGCGTCGGAATCGTCACTTCATGTCCTTCATAATCCTTGAACACCCGGGTGCTCGCTTCGGCAGCCGCCGGTTCCGAAGACGCTGCGGAAGGCGACGCTTCCTGATTCGCAGCGGCGCTCGGCGAGGCCGAGGCGGTGCTTGCGGCGGAATTGCCGTTATTCGAATTGTTGCCGCAGGCGCCGAGCAGTCCGGCCATAAGAATGCCGGTTAAGAGCAAGACAGCTGGTTTGAGATGAGACTTCCGTACAGAGAACAACTTCATTGCCATGATCGCCCCTCAATATGTGATAATGATTCTCGTTATCGATATTGAATTATAAGCGATCCTCATCCTCCTGAACATGGACGATCATGCCCGATTGTTATGGATAATGATGCCGTACCGTCCCTTCGCCAGCTCACCGATCATCGACCGAACGCTCCGGACCGCTTGGGGAGGAAGAGAGCAAGGAAGGAAGATTTTCCAAGAACAACCGCTGTGCATAGGCCGAATAATCGAACCAGGGCCACAGCGCGATCGGCGTCACGCGGCCGGCAAGCCCGACGGCTTCGCGCTGCCAGCGATCGGATTCCGTCAGCCGCGCCCATGCCTCGGCAACATCGTCGCCTCCCGGCAGCATCAGCAGAATCCGGTCCGCGCCGAATTGCGCCAGCTCCTGGATGGATACGTGTTCGCGGACGACAATGTCCAAGACGCGCTCCGGCGCGGCAATGGCCAGATCTTCATACAGCACTCCGGCGACGGTATGGCGGCCGTACACATGGCAGCCGTCCCGGTCGCAATGGGCGAGCAGAACCTTGTCCCGACCGACAAGCGGCCGAATCTTCTCGCGCGTGCGAGCGGCCAACCGATCGTAGTCCCGCAGCCATGTCTCCGCTTCCTCGGGCATCTCAAGGAAGTCCGCAATGAGCCGCAGATGGCCCCGCCAATCTTCGTCCAGCCATGGAACGAACAACGTCGGCGCAATCTCGCGGATGCGGTCCTGCTCCCGCTTGGGCAGGAACAGGTCGACGCCGATAATACAGTCGGGACGCGCGGCGCGCAGCGCCTCCAGATTGAATTCGTACTCGTGGCTCAGCTTCGTCTCGATATCGAACCTGAACTTGCGCCTGTACAGATCCGTCCAGCCGTGATCCATCGGGGCGGCGAACGGGACGATCTGCAGCGCCAGCAATTGGCCGATGTTGGGGAAGCTGTAGGCTGCGACGCGGCGCCTGCGGTTGCGAATATAAGTCGCGGGCGGAATGCCGACCTGCTGCTTGAACTTGCGGAAGAAGTAGAACTCGTCGCTGTAGCCGACCAGGCTGGCGATCTCGCGAAGCTTGAGGCCGGATTGCTCCATCAGCATCTTGGCCTTGCTGATGCGCAGCTCGGTCAAATAATCCATCGCGCTGACGCCGTAATTCGTCTTGAACTGCCGCATGAAGTAATAGCGGCTGAGCCCGGCCATCTCGGCCAATTCATCGATGGTAAGGTTCCGGTCGAAGTGCCGTTCCATATGCGCCCGCACCCGGCTTAACGACTCGTTGTCCGCCGGCAGCCCCCGCACCGCGTGCTCCTGCAGCAAGGCCAGCAGCTCCAAGAAGGCGGCTTGCGATCGCAAGCCGCCCTCCGGCCCCCCGCCAAGCCACTCCCGCTCCGCACGGCGGCATATCTCGACGGCCTCGGCCGACCGGGCATCGGGCAGCGGCAGAACTCCCGCGGGCTGCATGAGCCCGTCGTCCCGCTTCATGGCTCCCTTGCCGTCTTCCGTCTCCTCCAATGCGTCGAAGCGGACGATGTACAGCTCCCCGTCGTGTTCCGCGGAGGGGACATGGAGCAACTGGCCCGGCAAGCCGATGAAGACGCCGCCCGGAGGAAGATACTGCAGGCGCCCGTCCACGGTCAGCCGCAGCTCGTCGCTCTCGGAGAGCAGCAGCAGGTGGGCGGCCAAGTAGCCGAGCGGATGTGTCCATTCGCTTGACGGGGTTTTCTCGATTGATCGCAGCTTTATCCAGAGAGAGTCCATGCCGCACGCATCCTTATCGTTCCGTTACGACAAATTATATTGAGATTCGTTCTCAAGGTCAATTCTCGGGCGGGATCGAGGCGAAGCGGGCTTAAGCCGAACTGACTTGTTTCTGGGTTACTCATCTGTCCCCACCATGCCTGCACGAACGCCCGTACTTGAGTCATGGTGACTCATCTTGGCCCCTCCGCGCGCCTATTGCCGCTTCAGTTGGGTCGTGGTTACTCATCTGCCCCCACCATGCCTGCACGAACGCCCGTACTTGAGTCATGGTGACTCATCTTGGTTCCTCCACGCGCCTGCCGCCGCTCGGTCGGGGTGTTTCCCTTACCGGGGCAACGTAATCCGGAACACGGTCTCCACGTTCGGCACGCTGCTCATCTCCACGTTCCCCTGATGGGCGAGGGCGATGTCCTTGACGATGGCCAGGCCGATGCCAAGCCCTTCTCCTTTCCTGCCGCTGTCCACCCGGTAGAAGCGTTCGAACACACGCTCTTGGTGATCCGGAGGAATGCCTTTCCCTTTGTCCCTCACGATCACATTCACCGTTTGTTCGTCTGCGGTCAGTTGGATGCCGAGATATCGCCCGTTCTTCCCATACCGGATCGCATTGTCCAGCAGATTGCGCATTGCCCTCTCCATAAGGGGAGCATCGATGGAGAGCTCGATATCCTCATCCGGGAGGTCGACATCGAGCACAATCTGTTCGCCGTCGAGAATCATGATGTATTCGACCGCCATCTTGCGAACGAGCTCGGACAGATTGTGATGTGCCGGGCGGAGCGTCAGATCGTCCGCATCCAGGCGGGAGATGTCGAGCATCTGGTCCAGCAGCTTGTCCATGTATCGGCAGCGTTGCAGAATGATTTTGGCCCGGCTTTGGAGCTCTTGCTCATCCTTGTAATTGCCGGTGCGGATCATCTCGGCACAGCCGAGCATCGTCGTCAGCGGCGTTCGCAGATCGTGCGAGAGATTGGACAGCAGAAGCTTGCGCTTGCTCTCGAACTGCTGAATCTCCACGAACTGGGAACGGATTCGATTGGCCATCGCATTATAATGCCGCGAGAGCTGGCCGATCTCGTCCTTGGACGTATCCACCACCTCGATGACCGGCGAATCGCTCTGGATGTTCAATTGATTCAGAGCCTGATTAAGCTTGCGGATTCTTTTATTAATGGAAGTAAACAACCAGATCGCGAGCAGCAAAGGCAACGAGAACGACAGGATAAGCGGACCGATCAGCGAGAGGAGCGAGGTAAACTTGCGTACGAGAAAGTAGACTTCCCCTTGCTTCATTGCGGAGGCGGGCAGGCTCATGAGCAAGAAATACGATTGCCCGTCCCGGGTTGCGGGCGTCAGAATGTGAACGTCCTCTCCCGTCAAGTAGCTCCTGGGCATATTCTGCATCCATATCGCCAGGTCATGGAAGGTGAAGACCGGGTTAAGCCCCGCCGTATCATAGATGGACCGGCCTTGATCGTCCAGCCAGATCCAGCGAATGTCGGGATACTTCGCGCGGGCTTGGTCCAACGTTGCCTTCAGTATATTTTCCCCAGCGTCGCTCGTCTTCTCGATCGTCTCCACGGTGGCTTGCGCGAGCGGGTTCAACTCGAACAGGGCGTACCCCTTATTCGCCGCCTTGCCGATCCAGACGGAGCTATAGCCGAACAGAACCATACTCAGGGCGGTGCTGACGACCAGCAGCAGCCACAGCTTCGTGCGCAGCTTCATATTCCAGCCCCCGTTAAGCGATACCCGACGCCGCGCACCGCTTGAATCTCCCAAGGCGACTGAGCGCGCTCCAACTGCTTGCGCAGCCGGCTCATGTATACGCTCAGGTTGTTGTCGTCATACCTCTCATGCTGCCAGACCTGTTGATAGATCTCGAGCTTCGTCATCACGCGGTCGGGATTCTGCATGAAAATCTGCATCAGGCCGCATTCGACCATCGTTAAGGAAATCTTCTCATTATAGATAAGAAGCGTGTAGTTATCGATGTCCAGAATCATATTGCTCAGACGAATGACCATGGACGGATGGGCGATCTTCGGGTGACGTCTGCGAAGAACGGCTTGAATGCGAGCCATCAGCTCCATCGGGCTGAACGGCTTCGTCATGTAATCGTCCGCACCGAGGCCAAGCGTGGCGATCTTGTCCTGTTCCGCTCTTCTTGCGCTAACGACAATGGTCAATACGTCCAATCTGCGATTGTTCAAGTAGTGGAGCACTTCGAACCCGTCGCGATCGTCCATCATGAGGTCCAGGATGAGGAGGTCCACCGGCTCGGATTCCAGCCGTTCCATCGCCTGTTGTCCGGATTCGGCTTCGATCGGGTGCATTCCCGCTTGTTCGATATGGGCGCAGATTACTTCGCGAATTTGGGAATCGTCATCAACGACGAGGATTCGTTCCATTTGATTGTCGTCACCGCCAAGATATAATGAGTTATTTGGTGTTATTATCCATAAAATTTCTTTTTTGTTAACCGGCGCCGCTGCCGCTGTCCCTTTTCGCCAAAGGGTGCCTTATCCCCTCTGATCAGTCACCTAATTATTGGAAAAAGTCGCAGCCTGAACAGCAGGGATAAGGCACCCTTTTGTGGTACACCGGATGGGATATGTGACAGATTTCCTTATACTGGAAGATTGCTCCGATGTTCCTGACTGTCTCTACTAGAGCATACCATGACCAACCTGCCATTTGTCATTCGCCCAACGATTCTATGAGAAGTTTTAAGAATTCATTAAGAGTTTCGCGAAAAAGCTGCTGATACAATTATTGTCATAAACAGCGGGTGATTACGGGCGAGCAGATAGATGGGGAGGAACGAACAGGTCATGCGGGGAAAATCGCAAAGAGGAACGTTGCGTCGGAAGCTGGAGAGATTGGCGGTACTGTTGCTTGTCACTTCGCTGGTGGCAGGGATGCTGCCGTTAGGGGAAGATCATGCCGCTGCGGGAACAGGCGGGGTGATCACTACGATAGCGGGTGGAGAGTATGGGGATTGGGGCGATGGCGGCGCGGCAGTTGATGCCGAATTATCGAATCCGTCAGCCATAGCGATAGATGGCAGCGGGAACATATACATCGCGGATACGGACAACAACAAGATAAGAAAGATAACGGGCGGGACCATCACCACCTTTGCGGGAACGGGAGACTATGGATTCGCAGGCGAAGGGTTGCAAGCGATTAATGCGGAGCTGCGCAGCCCGACAGGGGTGGCGGTGGATGCCGCCGGCAATGTGTACGTTGCCGATAAGTATAACAACCGGGTGCGGAAAATAGCGACGGACGGCGTTATCACCACCATAGCGGGAACCGGAAGCAGCGATTATTCGGGCGACAACGGTGATGCCACCGCAGCCGAGCTCAGCAGTCCAAGCGGGGTAGCTGTGGACAGCGTTGGCAACGTCTACATTGCTGATACGTCCAATCATCGGATTCGGAAGGTTGATACGGCAGGGAAGATCACGACGGTAGCGGGCACGGATGACAGCGGCTACTCGGGAGACGGCGTCCCGGCCGATGAGACAAGATTATACTACCCGAATGCCGTGGCGATAGATGCCGCCGGCAATCTCTATATTGCCGATACCTATAATAATAGAATAAGGAAAGTAGATACGGACGGGATCATCACGACTGTGGCAGGTTCGTCGAGCACCGATGGCTATTCGGGAGACGGCGACATGGCCGTTGACGCGCAACTGAATGAACCGGAAGGCGTATGGGTGGACGGCAGCGGCAATCTCTATATTGCCGATACGGACAACAACCGGATCAGGAAGGTCATCCCGAACGGGATCATCACGACCATAGCGGGAACGGGCGGCAGCGGATATTCGGGCGATGGCGGAGCGGGTACTCTTGCCGAATTAGACGGTCCGACCGGATTGGCGATGGATAGCGCCGGGAATCTGTACATCGCCGATAAATTCAACTATGCCGTACGCAAGCAAACGCCGTACATCCCTTCTAGCGCAGCGAGCTTAAGCGGTATTGTGCTGTCGAGCGGTACGCTGAGTCCGACGTTCTCCTCCAGTACGCTCGAATACACGGCGGAAGTCGTGAACGGGGTGAGCAGCATCCGAGTGACGCCAACGACATCGGATTCCTTGATGAAGGTAAAGGTGAACGGGGTTAGTGTCGCAAGCGGAAGCCTGTCGGGGGACATCACTCTGGACGTAGGGGACAATACGATTGAATTGGTCGTTACGGCGGAGGATGGCGTAACGACGCAGTTGTACAAGGTAACCGTAGACAGGCTGCGCAGCAGCAATGCCAACCTGAGCAATTTAACGTTGTCGAGCGGGACGTTAGATTCGGCGTTCTCCTCGAGTACGACGACCTACAATACCACCGTCGGTCGGAGCTCGATTACGGTGACGCCGACCTTGGCGGACACGTTGGCTTCCGTAACGGTGAACGGGACGCCGGTTACGAGCGGTGCGGCATCCGCGCCGATATCGCTGACCGTGGGCAGCGGCAATACGATTACAGTCAAAGTGACGGCGCAGGATGGAACAACGACCAAGACCTACACGATAAACGCAACGAGAACGATAAGCTCGAATGCGGATCTGAGCGGGCTGACGCTGTCGAGCGGCATACTGAGCCCGGCGTTCGCGGCGGGAGAGAATGATTATACGGCGAGTGTGGGCAATGACGTAAGCAGCATCACGGTAACGCCGACGTTGGCGGATAGCAGCGCGGCTGTAACGGTGAATGGCGTCACGGTTGACAGCGGCACGGCCTCCGACGCGCTTCCGCTGGTCGTGGGGGTCAACACGATTGAGGTGCTGGTCACGGCCGAGGATGGGACGGAGAATCCGTACGAGGTAACGGTGACGCGGGCGAAAAGCAGCAATGCGGAGCTGAGCGACCTGGAATTGTCGAGCGGGACGGTGACGCCGTCGTTCATACCGGGTACGTACAAGGCGAGCGTGGGCAATGGCGTAAGCAGCGTCACGATCACGCCGACGGCAGCGGATTCGGCGCATGCCGCAATTAAGGTCAGCCTCTTCAATGGCAGCGGCACGCTGGTCAGCGGACCGTCATCCGTTGCGAGCGGCACGGCATCTTCCGCGCTGGCGCTTGGTATAGGGAGCAACACGATTACGGTGGAGGTCACGGCTGAGGACGGAACGACGAAGACGTACACCGTGACGGTGACACGCGGCGCCAGCGGCAATGCGGAGCTGAACAATCTAACGCTGTCGAGCGGGACGCTGACACCGGCGTTCGGGGGCACCTATACGGCGAGCGTTGGCCTTAGCGTGAGCAGCATCACGGTAACGGCGACAGTGGCGGACAGCAGCGCGACCGTGACGGTGAATGGCGATGCGGTTACGAGCGGAGCGGCGTCCGATGCGATTCCGTTAGTCGTGGGAAGCAACACGATTACGGTTGTGGTCACGGCAGCGGACGGAACGACGAAGACGTACACGATCACGGTGACGCGTGCGGATGCGACACTGAGCGGTAACGCCGACTTAAGCGGTCTGACGCTGTCGAGCGGAACGTTAACGGCGACGTTCGGGAACGCGTATACGGCGAGCGTAGGCAACAGCGTGAGCAGCATCACGGTAACGGCGACGGCAGCGGATTCGGTGAATGCGACGTTGACGGTGAACGGAGATCCAGTTGCGAACGGCGTCGCGTCCGATGCGATTCCGTTAGTCGTGGGGAGCAACACGATTACGGTTGTGGTCACGGCAGCGGACGGCACGACGAAGACGTACACGATAACGGTGACGCGAGCGGCTGTGGGCTTGAGCGGCAACGCCGATTTAAGCGGTCTGACGCTGTCGAGCGGAACGTTGACGGCGGCGTTCGGGAACGCGTATACGGCGAACGTAGGCAATAGTGTGAGCAGTGTTAAGGTAACGGCGACAGTGGCGGACAGCAGCGCAACGGTGACGGTGGGCGGCGATGCGGTTGCGAGTGGAGTTGCTTCCGATGCCATTTCGCTAGACGTGGGAAGCAACACGATTACGGTTGTGGTCACGGCGGCGGACGCTACGACGAAGACGTACACAATTACGGTGACGCGTGCGGATGCAAACCTGAGCGGTAACGCCGACTTAAGCGGGCTGACGCTGTCAAGCGGCACGTTAACGGCGACGTTCGGGAACACGTATACGGCGAGTGTGGGCAATAGCGTGAGCAGCGTTACCGTAACGGCAACGGCAGCGGATTCGGTGAATGCGACGTTGACGGTGAACGGCGCTGCGGTTGCGAGCGGGGATGAGTCCGACGCGATTCCGCTGGTCGTGGGAAGCAACACGATTACGGTTGTGGTCACGGCAGCGGACGGAACGACGAAGACGTATACGATTACGGTGACGCGTTCGGATGCGAGCTTGAGCGGCAACGCCGACTTGAGCGGGCTGACGCTGTCGAGTGGCACCTTGAGCCCGGAGTTTGAACCGGGCACGATCGACTACACCTCAAGCGTGGAGAATGGCGTTAGCAGCATCACCGTCACAATGGAAGTGTCGGATGCTGACAAAGCCGCAATAACGGTTAGCGTCTACAATAGCACTGGAACGCTCATTAGCGGACCTTTTGCCATGTCGAGCGGTGTGGCAGCGTTCTCCCTTCCTCTGATTGAGGGGAGCAATGAGGTATCGATCATCGTAAGGACGCAGGGCGGGGCGACTCAGACCTACACGGTCGACATCACTCGGGAGGCCGCGTCTTCAGGAGGCGGTGGCGGAGGAGGAGTTGCACCGGCAGCGACCAATTCGGCCAGCGACACCCCGCACATTGATCTGAACGGACAGGATCTGAACCCTGCCGACATCGACACGAAGCTGCCGTATGTCACGCTTGAAGCAACGCCGAAGGACGGTGTCGCTTTCGTCAGCGTTCCGGTGATGGTGCTGGCCGAATTGGCACTGAAGAACAGCGCCTTCTATCTGGAGATCAAGACGCCCTATGGCAGCTATCGCCTACCCGCCAAGCTGGCCTCGCTTATTCCGGAGCTGCCGGACCTGTTGGCGGATAACGATCTCCAGGCCGGGGATGTGAGCTTGAAGGTTACATTAACCGATAAGTCCGGCGACAAGGAGCTTCAAGCCGCATTAGCGGAAGGCTTGCCGAACAGTCAAGCGCTGGGCCCGATGGTCGACTTCCATATGGAAGCAATCAACACGAAGACGGGGCAGCCGATCGGGACGGCGAGCTCGTTCAGCCAGGCGATCACCCGGGTTATTCCGATGCCGCTGCATCAGGTGGCGATGTCGGAGCAATGGGGCGCGTTCCGCTTTAATGAATCGACTGGCAAGTTCGATTTCGTCCCGGCTGCCACCGTGCGTGTCGATGGGATAACGAGCGTGCTGATCCGCTCGTACTCCAATAGCGTGTATGTCGTGGCGGATCACGCTGTGAGCTTCGCCGATGTGGCTCGGGGCTGGGCATTGCCGTTTATCGAACTGGCCGCAGCGAAGGGGCTTGTCGAAGGAGTGGGAGCCGGCAAGTATGAACCGACGCAGACGGTAAGTCGAGCGGAGTTCGCGACGATGCTCGTCCGGGCGCTGGGGCGCGGCGCTTCCCCTACGGGAGCCTCGGCATATACCGATGTTAAGCCGGGCGCATGGTACTACGATGCGATTGTCAGCGCGAAGGAGCTTGGCTTGCTGGAGTTCGTGGGCGGCAAGGTCTTCCTGCCGAATCGGCCGCTCACTCGCGAGGAGATGGCAAGCATGCTGGCGGCAGCGGTGTCGCTGGAACGGTTGCCGATCCCGCAGAACCGGGCGAGTCTGGAAGGGTACGCGGATATCGGGAGCGTGAACGAGGCCTACCTGGAAGATGTTCGCACGATGATTCAGTTGAACATCATGGCAGGAACAAGCGCGAATACGTTCAGCCCGAAGGGAACGACGACACGCGAGCAGGCGGCAGCCGTGCTCATCAGAACTCTGCAAGTGCTGGATTGGCTGGATTCCGAGTGAATGGGTCGTTTTGAACGCAGGTGGCGAAATGTAGTCGAAATTTCAGGTTTAATTGCTCGTTCCACACACAGATCGCGAAGTATAGTCGGAAATTCGTGTTTAATTGCTCGTTTTGAACGCAGGTGGCGAAATGTAGTCGAAAATTCAGGTTTAATTGTTCGTTCCGAACACAGATTGCGAAATATAGTCGAAAATTCGTGTTTATGCGCTCGAGCTGCCTGCGGGCCAAGAGCTTCCGAGTAGAAAAAAAGGTTTTGCACATGTGAGTTGGAGGTGTTCCGATTGCCCCGAGAACGCAGCAACGCCGTCTCCGGAACGAATGCGCCCTTCGTGGGGGCCAAGCCGTCGAAGAAGCCGATCATCGGGTCGCATCGCGCCAAATCGCCGATGATTGGCGGCCATCGCGAGCAAGAGGAATTGCAGTGGAATGCTGCGCAAGGCCCCCGGCAAGATCCGCGCAAGCCGACGGGCGGCATCGGAATCGGTTCGCATCGATCCGGGTTCGCGGTTGGCGGGAAGCGGTTCGAGATGGTCAGTAACAGAGAAGAGAAGATGGACAAGAGGTTGCTTCCGAAGGGGAAGCTCTTGGGCGTCGAGCTGAACTCGAAGACCTTGTATGCGAACGACAAGGAACGAGCCGGTTATGAACGAACCTTCAATGGCGGCGGCAAGATGATGAACCGGTCGGACGGCAAGACGACGGATACGATTGGCGCCCTCCAATCGGCCACCAAGGGAGCGAAGGCGGACCGCCACATTTTCACGATGGATCAGAAAGGGAAGTTCTACTCTACCGATTCCGTCAAGGAGAATCTGGCTCGCTCCAAGCAGATTCACGACCAACGCAAGCAGGATCTGAAGGACCTGCAGAACGATCCGGAGAAGCGAGAGAAGCTTAGGAATATGCAGTTGCCTCATATGAAGAGAATCCATCACTCGACCTTCGGGGCGGGGGCGGACGTTGCCGGAGCAGGCGAGCTTCAGGTGCGGGATGGACAAGTGGAGCTCGTCTCGGATGCCAGCGGTCACTACAAGCCGGGCGCGAAGCAGATGATTCAGACGGTGCAGCAGCTCGGGAGGAACAATGTGCCGCTTGAGCAACTGGGTGTGGAGTTCATCGGCAAGCCTGAATTCGAATATGAGACCGATTATTCAACGGGGAAGACTCTCATCGACAAGGCGACGGGGAAGAAGGTTATCAAGCGCGACGCTGATGACAACCTGGTAGTCAAGAAGGACCGGGACGGGTTGCAGTCCAACACGAATAATATACAAGCTTCGGCGTTGGAGTTGCTCTCGTACGCGAACTACGCGCCCGATGCAGCCGAAGAACGCATTCGCGATATGCACGGCAAGAAGAATGATGTGCTGAGCCATCTGTTGCTTAAGACCAAGAGGATTGAGCCGATCGCGTACGATTACGCCAAGGAGATGCAAGCGAACCAGCCAAGACTCATGAGCGAGCCGAACAAAGAGAAGCCGCAGGTCGAAGTTGTCCCGGCTCAGGAGGAAGAGCAGTACTTCGGAACGGTTCCTCTTGAGGGAGAGGCGGATGGTGAAGCGAGCGATGATTACGACTCCGACTCCGACTACAACTACAACTATAATTACAATTATAAGTACAGAGAGGATGAGAACGAGAAGAGGGTGTCGTACAAAACCGGCAACTCGCCCCAGGGCGAGGAATCGCTCTCGTATAACTCGAGCACCTTGTTGAAGTACGGGGATACGATCCCGGACGACTCCGACAACTCGTTCGAGGACGAGGTGCCGTTCTCGTATAACTCGAGTACCCTGTTGAAGTACGGGGATACGATTCCGGACGACTCCAACAACTCGTTCGAGGAGGAAGTGCCGTTCTCGTATAACTCGAGCACCTTGCTCAAGTACGGCGATACGATCCCGTACAAGTCCGGCAATTCGGCCGTGAAGGCCGTGAACGAGGAGCCGTTCTCGTATAATTCGAGCACCCTGTTTAATTACGGGGATACGATCCCGTACAAGTCGGGAACCTCGAACAGCGCCGAGAAGAAGAGCAAGAAGAGCAAGAAGGCCAAGAAAGTCAAGAAGAAGACGGAGATCAAGTCGCTGGGCTATCAATCTGCCGAACAACCCAAGTTCAACTATAACACCGGCAACTACAAGGCTAGCACCGGCAACTATAACACCGGTAACTATAAATCCGGTACCGGGAACTACAACAACAACGATGACTTCGATGATAGCGACGACTTATCAAGCTATTGGGGTGACTGAAGGTTATAGCAGATAGCGGGGGATAGCCGAATGGCGGAGACGGGGACAGCAACGGTGGCGGATTCGGTGAGGAAGGCGAGGGCAACGGCGAACGCGGCGGCGGCAGAAGCAGATGCAGCCTCCGCAATGACCGGCTACAGCGCAGCGGATCATCTGCGGGACGAGCTGGAATGGCTGGACGTCGGACTGCGCACGCTGCTTGAGGCTAGCGGCGACGATTCCTTCACGGACCCGCTGGCCGCATTCAAGGGAATGGTTGTCAGCAGGGAAGAACTCAGCGCGGACGATCCCGCCGAGAGCCGCGAATTGGCTATCGCCTGGCATGCGTACAAGGGATTCCGCCGGGAGCTCGAGAAGAGGAACGACGAACGCGCCGAGCTTGCCCGCGGCTTGCCGCTTGTGCAGCTTACGAATGCCTTGCGGCTGACCCTGTGGGAATATCGCTGCATCGTCTTCTGCGTGGCTGTCGAGATAGACCGCAACTACGAGAAGTGGTACGCCTATCTGAACGACGATGCCACGGCCAGGACGGCGACGGTAGACCTGGCGCTGCGGCTGCTCGGCGATACGGAAGAGGACCGTGTTCTGGGCATGGCGCTGCTGAGTCGCCAAGGCAAGCTGCGGCGCTGGCTGCTGCAGCAGCCGGAAGCCGATGCCGTGCTCGGCCTCCGATCGCCGCTGCGCCTGGATGAGCGGGCGATCAGCTTCCTGTTGGAGACGGAGAGGCTGGACGGCAGGCTCGGCGGGGCTGTAGAGGCATTGGAAGAGGATGAGTACCCGCTGCCCGCCTGGGAGGGCGAAGCCGCGCTGGAGCAGAAGCTCGGGCAAGTCGTGCGCGCTTGGCCTTCCGGCGGCATGCCGATCGTCGCGCTGTGGGGCGCCCGGGGAGCGGGCAAGCGGAGGCTGCTGCATCGTCTCGCCGCTTCCCGCGGCCAACGGCTGCTGATGGTGTCCCTCGCGGCGCTGCCTGCCGAAGAGGAGAGACTGAGGAGCCTGCTCGACCGCTTGGTCCGCGAGGCGCTGCTCACCGATGCGGCTATCGTCCTGTCGGAAGAGGATGGGGATGGCGCGTGGAAGGAGAAGCTTCCGCAGGAGGTGCTGAGAGGCGCCCTGCAAGCTTACGAGAATGACGCGCAGCGGCCGCTCCTTGGCTGGATGTCCGGCGAACGGCGGGCGGCTTATGAGCTTCCGCTGCCGATTAACGCGCCGCTATGGAGCATGGAAGTCTCGCCTCCCGCCGTCTCCGAACGCGCCGCGCTGTGGCGTCGGCATGCGGAGGAGTTGCCCGCAAGGGAGCGCTCTTCGCCAACCTGTCCGGATTACGGAACTCTATCGGCCGAGTTGGCCGCCCGGTTCCAATTTACGCCCGGGCAGATCGCCTCTGCCTGGAGGCAGTCGCTTATTCTGGCGGCGGAGCGGGGGGAGCGTCTGCCTGACAAGTCCGACTTGGCAGCAGCCGCGAAGGGGCAATTCCGCCACCGGCTCGCGCAGCATGCGATCGCCATTAAGCCTCGCAGCCGCTGGAGCGATCTTATTCTGCCGAAGGAATCGCTGAGTTTGATTCAGGAGGCGTGCAACCGGTACAAGCTCCGGGAGACGGTGCTCAGCGATTGGGGCTTCGCGGGGAGGGTCAGCTACGGCACCGGCGTTCATCTGTTGTTCGCCGGACCGCCCGGCACCGGCAAAACAATGGCGGCCGACGCGGTGGCGGGAGAGCTTGGCCTCGAGCTTTACCGGGTCGACTTGTCGCGCATCGTGAGCAAGTACATAGGCGAGACGGAGCAGCGGCTGCGCGAGCTGTTCGAGGAGGCGCGGCAGAGCGGGGCGATTCTGTTCTTCGACGAAGGAGACGCGCTGTTCGGCAAGCGGACGGAAGTGAAGGACTCGAACGATCGCTACGCCAATATGGAAGCCGCGTACTTGCTGCAATTGATCGAAGCGTACGACGGCGTGACGATTCTGGCCACCAACCTGATGCAGAACCTGGACGAAGCGCTGCTCAGACGGATGAGCGTCATCGTTAAATTCCCGTTCCCGAGTCCGGAGGACCGGGCCCGCATCTTCGCTTCTCTGCTCCCGGCAGGGGCGCCGCTGGGCGAGGAGTTGGATCTGCCGTTTCTTGCCCAGCGCGTGGAAGTATCGGGCGGACATATCAAGAATATCGTGCTTGCGGCCGCTTTCCTGGCGGCATCCGAGCGAGCTCCGATCGGCATGAGCCACATGATTCGGGCAGCGAAGGAAGAGCTTCAGAAGTTAGGCAAAATTCCGATGAGAGGCGCGTTCGCGCCATACAGCGAGTAATGGGGGAGAATGAGCATGGGGAGCCACATGGTAATCGCGGATGCCGGAGCAAGTCTGCTTAAGCTGCTGCGCGAGGAGATGGTGCCCGATCCTGTGTTCCGTCCGGAACTGATCGGCATGGCAAGCCCTGCGGACAAAGGGGATTTGGTGATCACGGTGTTCATATGCTCCCTGCGGGAGAACAACGAAGCGAGCCGCTCGGGGATGCAGCCCGAAGGCAATGTGCTCCGTTATCCGCCGCGCGCGGTCGATCTGGAATGCCTGATTACGGCATACTCGAACGCCGATATTCTGACGAGGTCGCTGGATGAATATCGCTTGCTGGGCAAGGTGGCGCAAATCCTGCATGACAACAGCATTCTCCGCGGCCCGATGCTCGAAGGGACGCTCTCCGACTCCGAAGCCGGCCTGCGAATTGCGCCCGTTCCCTATGGAACGGAAGAGTTGACCCGGCTGTGGCAGTTCGGCGATCATCCGTACAAGTTCTCGCTGGTTTACAAGCTGGGTCCCGTCTATCTGGACTCCAACCGCGTCAAGTCGACTTCCCGCGTCGTGGAGAGGAAGATTACGCTGCGCGAGAAGGGACGGGAGGGGTAATTCATGATGGGAACGCAATCGTTCGGAGCGCAATCCACGTCGGTGACACGCTGTTCTCTTGTTGTGCGCACGACGGACATATGGACCGGCCGCCCGGCCGTCCCGTCAACCGTCCGCGTACGGCTTAAGGGCGTCCCCGCCGCTCCGCTTCGCACCTCCGACAGAAGCTGGGCCTTCCTGGATCTTCCTCATCGGTTATGCGACATTACGGTGGAATCCGGGATTTACCTGCCCTGTTCGCAGCAGGTGGATCTGTCGGCCTTGGCGCCGGGCGATCCGGTCGTCGAACTGTTCCTGCTGCCGGGCAGGGCGTATGTTCCCTTCGCGGCGGCTGCCGGTATTGTGCGCATCCTGGTCGACGAGAACGGCAAGCCGGCTGCGGGTGTCGAGGTGTTCGCCTACGTTGACGACGATCAAGCGGCCAGAGGCCGGATTCTCGATGAAGAAGTGCTGCCGGGAAGCAAGACGCTGCGCTGTGTGCCGGGGGCGACGAAGCTGCTGAGCGGCGACGCCTTGGCGGTGCGCGGCAAGGATGGAGCCCCGGCGGAGTGGTTCCGGGTGTCGCCGGTCCGATTGTCGCCAACTCAATTGTCAACCAACGAAGGGGACGGCCTGGAACTGCGCTTGGACCGACCCGCGCTCCATCGTTGGAGCCGGAATCACTTGCTGCTGCCTGCGGCTGCGACGGTCAGCGACGGGGACGGCTGGATCGTGCTGCCGTTCCGCGGCCGCTTGTCGGCCGGGGGCAGCGTGCGGATCGTGCTGCGCCGCGGAGGCAAGGAGATCGAAGACCGGTGGCCGCTCGCAGAGGGGAAGACGACGGTTATGCCCGATTACGTGCTCCGCCATTCTTAACCCATTGTCGGTGGCAAATTCGGTGGAAAAGGAAGTGGTCGCATGAGAGGTTACCATCCTTCCGTGGGCAAACAGGCTGCATCGCAGAAGCAATCGAATATAAGCAGGCCGTTGCCCGGCCGTCCGGTCCTGCAGCGCGCTCGCGCGACGGACACGGAGAAGCTTGCCTCCCTGCAGGGCTCGGCGGGCAACCGGGCCGTGCTGCAGATGTTCAGGCAAGCGGATAACAAGATGCCCGTTAACGTGCAAGCCAAGATGGAAGGGGCGCTCGGCTCCGACTTCTCGGATGTGCGCATTCACGCCAATTCCTCCAAGGCAAGCGAAGCGGGGGCGCTCGCCTACACGCAGGGGACCGATATCCACTTCGCTCCCGGCAAGTACAACCCGAATCAGCCCGGCGGGCAGCGACTGCTCGGCCATGAGCTGGCCCATGTCGTTCAGCAGAAGGCCGGCCGCGTTGCCCCTACGGGGCAGCTTGCTTCGGGCGCGCTGCTCAACGACAGTCCGGCGCTTGAGCAGGAGGCGGACAGGCTGGGTTCCCAAGCCGCGAGCGCACCGGACCTGGGAGGAGAAGCGATTCAGCGTTTGGCGGAAGCAGGCTCGTCCGGGGCAACGTCCGGCAGCCGCGATTCTGGTGTCATGCAACGTATGCCGAGCGCCGAGCAAGTGAAGGCGACGCTCGGTCAGCCGAAGGAGCACATGAAGCTCTTCGGCAAGACGATCAAACAGAACAGTACGCACTACCGCAGCTATCTGGACAAGCTCGACACCTTCGACCGTTTCGTGGACAACCACGTCGTGGCCGCGAGCCCTGGTGAGATCGATTTTCAGCTTAATCAGGTTATGGCCCTGTACGAGCAGGTCGAGCAAGTGAGCGACGAATATATCCGGCACAACAGGAACGACAGCAAGGACAAGAAAGTCGTCTACATCCGCAAGATCAGGGAGATTCTCCCGTTCGAGAAGACGGCCGTCCGCTCTTCGGCTGCCGAGTACAAGGCCGATCCGAACAAGAGGCGCCCGCCCTGGAAGCTGCTTACGAGCGCCGGCATCGTCAAGCTGTCGTCCGCGATGAGCACGGGAGCGACCGGCAAGGGCGGCATCAACAGCGTCGAGTTTTTCGAGGTTGGGCCGGGCAAGGAAGGGGTATTCAAGGCCACGAAGGACCGAATTCTGGCAGAAGAGGAGCTTCCTCCGAACGCCACGGAGGCGGAGAAGGAAGTCGCGTTCCTGGAGACGGGCGTCGCCAGTCATGGCGGCATTGACCGCAACGACGCCAAACTGGCCAACCGCAATGTGGCGATGTCGCGTCTCGATCAACTGCTCGGGGCCGGCGTGATCGCCAAGGCGGAATTCGCGCTCTACAATAACGGATCGGGCATCGTGAGAGGCACCTTCATGGAGAAGGCGAAGGGGAAGGAAGCGTTCTCGGTCGTATCGAAGCTGGGCGAAGACATTGAGCAAGGCAGGGAAGAGAGCTTCGACATGAATGAACCGGCCTTCCAGCGCGCCTTGTCCCGGCTGAACCTCATCGACGCGCTGGCGATGCAGGTGGACAGGCATACCGGTAACTTCTACATCGATAGAGACCGGGAGGGCAGGACGGTCGGCCTCACGGGCATCGACAACGACATGGCTTTCGGCACGGAGACGAACCTCGTGGCCAGGCACAACAATTATCACGGCCTCAGCCGCTATGTCGACAAGGAGCTTGCCGAGCGTATCCTCGCTCTGAAGCCGGCAGATTTGGCCGTCATTATGGAAGGCTTGCTCTCGGACACGGAGATCGCCGCTTTGCTCGAACGGCTGCAGAAGCTGCAAGCCCATCTGCGGCAAGAGACCACGATGCTTCTGGACAGGGACGAATGGGGCAAGGTGGACGTTAATGCGCGGAGCAACGACAAGGGCTACGCCGCTATGTTCGATAAGCCGATAACGGCTGCCAGGAACAAGGCGAAGAGATAGAGGGGGCGTGGGGAGGGGCTGGTCGCGTCGACGGCTGAAGGATTTTCTGTGCAAAATCACATTGGCGCAGCTCGGTAACGGGGAGTTTGGACGATTCTATGCGAAAAATAGCATACATAGAGAAAGTTCCGGCCCGGGTTGCCGTATGTATGCTAAAAAACATATAAAACGCCTCGATTCCTCCCCAATCCGAGCCGACGAATGTGAAAAAACGCATAAAACCGTGGACCATATAACACCGCAACCGCCATCGGACCAAGCCGGAGACGAGCGGACCCATCGCAAGGACTGTTAGGGGGTTATCCCTGATGGTCCTTCTTGAATCTTTTAAGAATTCTTTAAGAGTTTTCCGCGGGTGCTGCTAAGTATAATTTTTAATAGGGAAGAGGCAGTGCGGCAGTTCATATACAGAGACTTGGAAAGTTGGAGGAATATCTATGAATCAACACAAGCGAATTCGGAGAGTTGTGGCGGCGCTCTTGTCCGTGGCCATCGTGCTGGGATGGGTCCCGGCCATGGAGACGGCGAGTGCGAGCACCATTGAGCTGACCACAGGGTCGACGACGGTCACCGTGACCAAGATCGCAGCGGGTCAGAACAATTCCATCGCTTTGAAGTCGGATGGCACCATCCTCGCGTGGGGGAAGAATATCAACGACTGGGCCAAGCCTCCCGAGGGGCTGACCGGCGTGGTCGACATCTACGCCAAAGACACGACCTTCCTGGCTCGCAAGTCGAACGGCACGATTGTTGCCTGGGGAAGCAACGAAGTCGGCGAGGCGACGATTCCTTCCGGCCTCACCAATGTCATCTCCATGGCATCGGCAGGCAGGCATACCTTGGTCGTATCGAGCGCACTCACAGGCATTAATACCGGTAAGGTATACGGTTGGGGACTCAATGGAAATGGACAAGTGACTGTGCCATCCGCAGTGGCGACCGGCGGTGTTACCAAGGTGGCCGCAGGAACATATTATTCGATGGCCTTGACGTCTCTCGGCAAGATCGTCGATTGGGGATCGAACGGGGCCGGTGCGACGAGCATTCCCGCTGATTTGACGAATGTGGTTGATATTGATGCCGGGTTCTATTATGCCTTGGCGTTGAAGAGCGATGGCACGGTTGTCGCTTGGGGGAAGGAGTATAACGACAACGACATCCTCGATGTATCGGGCCTGACGAATGTTAAAGCGATATCGGCCAACAGTACATATGCCTTGGCATTGAAGAATGACGGCACGGTTGTCGGATGGGGATATTCGGCTTATGGAGCGGCGACTCCTCCTGCGGGCCTAACGGATGTTGTTGCGATTGCTGCGGGTGTCAATCACGCTCTCGCCTTGAAGAGCGATGGCACCGTTGTCGGTTGGGGCTCGGATCTGTCGGGGAATAGTCTTGTGCCCGGAGAGAATGTCTTGAGCGGCCTGACGGTTACCGGGGCGGGGACAGTGGCTGCTCCCTCCCCTGCGTTCTCCTCATCCACTACCGCGTATCAGTATAATATCGATCCGGGGACAACAAGCGTTAATGTCAACGCCGTTCTGGCGGACACCGCTTATTCCGCGCTGTATATCAATGATCGACTGCAAACAAGCGGTTCTGCGGTCAATGTGTCTGTCCCGACTGCCGGAGCCGCAATCAAGGTTAAAGTGGCGCCTTATATGAAGCCCCAGGCTGCCAAGACCTATACGTTAACGATATTGCGGGATCGCGTTGCGCCTACGGTCACCCTCTCTCCCAATGGGAGCACGACGGCAGTAAAGACAATCTCGACCTCCGTTCAGGTCACGGATGCAACGAGCGGTGTCGATACACTGGAATATGCTTGGTCACAATCGAGTTCTACTCCTGCCAGTGGATGGGCCGCCTTCTCTCTAGTCGCATCTACCAATAGCAAACAATTTACGTACACCGGTGTGGATGGGAATTGGTACTTGCATATTCGAGCCAAGGATTATGCAGGGAATGAGACGAATGCGACTTCAGCGTCATTCTTGATTGATGCTACGGCTCCGGAGCTAACCGTGACGATGAAGAACGCAGACGACAGTACTTATTCGAATGATACCTGGACCAATCAGGATGTAACTATTACCGCCGCAGCGCCGGATGCACACAGTACCAGCGTAACCTTAAAGTATACGCTTGATGGCGGTAAGACGTGGCTGGATTACAACGCTTCGATCCCGTTGAACAGCGATGGGATTTACACGATTGGACTTCAGGCCAGCGATGATGCAGGCAATACGGCGATCGTTAACCGCACTGTAAAAATTGCCAAGAATACATTAAAAATGACGTTAACATTGACAAATAACTCAGCAGCAGCCCCTTATACGAGCGGGGATTGGGTGAACGCTGGTGTTAGAGCAGAAGCAACGGCAGAAACAACGACAGGCAACACCATCACCTATACATATTCCCAAAAAATAGGCGATATTGAAGTGGTAACTAATGAGACATACAATCCAGGAACTACACTAATCAACTTCATCAATAACGGTATGAATTCAGGTAACTTCACCGTGACAGATGGCGTTAACACAATGAGTGTTCCATATGCAATCAATATTGACAAGCTCTCGCCAACGGTGACCTTCAGCCCTAATGGGAGTGCAACTGCAGCCAGATCAGCATCCGTGGCAGTAACGGTTAGTGATGGTGACGGCAGCGGACTCGATGAATCCACACTGGAGTATGTATGGACGCAAGATACAGCCACGCCAACAGACGGCTGGTTGCCGTTGAATAATGACAGTACATTGACCCAAGCAGGCGTAGATGGGACGTGGTACCTGCAAGTTCGAGGACAGGACAGGGTTGGCAATAAGCTGTGTAAGGTAGGTGACGACTATTGCATCGACCATTCTGGTACCGTAGCGAGTGTCGTATCCAGTGCCTTCGTGCTGAGCAATGATGCGCTGGACAGTTCTCTCAGTCCGGCTACAGCCACCTTCGATCTGAATCCTTCTGCGCAGGCGGATGTCATGACAGAGATGACGCTGAACGGCAACACGTTGGAGAGCATCATCAACGGTGGCACTCCGCTTGTGAAGGATGAAGACTACACGGTCGGGGGCAACTCGGTAACAATCTTGAAGAGTTACTTGGCTGCTCAGTCAGAGGGCGTCACGGAATTGACATTCACATTCAGCGGCGGAGCGGATCAGAAGCTGAAGATTACGATTGTCGACTCAACAGAGGAGAACAGCGAGATTAGTCCGGATATAGCCAGCTTCGACAATAACACTATCAAGCAGGCGGATGTCGTGACGGAACTGACGCTGAACGGCAATACGCTGGAGAGTATCAGCAATGGAATGGCGGAGCTTGAGCTTGGTACCGACTACACGAAGTCAGGCAACACGGTAACGATCTTGAAGAGCTACTTGGACGATCTTGATCTGGGCACGGCTACCTTGAAGTTTACGTTCAGCAAGGGAGATGTTCAGTCGCTGATTCTGACGATAAGTGACACAACTCCATCAATCAGCCCGGTTACAGGCAGCTTCGACAAGAAGCCATCCGAACAGGCGGATGTCGAGACGACAATGACGCTGAGAGGCACCACGTTGACTAGCATCAGCAACGATGGCGATGAGCTTGTGAAGGATACCGACTACACTGTGGTTGTTAACGCGGGAGACGTCGCAGATGAAGACTATACGGAAACGTACAAGGTGACGATTCTGAGCAGTTACCTGGCTGAGCAGTCGACAGGCACGACAAGCCTGACCTTCATGTTCGGCACAGGTAATGAGCTGACGCTGAATATTGACATTAGCGATTCGAGAACGAAATTATCGACGCCTGCGATTGAGATCGACTATGAGACGGAGATGCTTAAAGGCTTCGCTACGGGAGCGAGCGATAGTTATACGATCGACGGCGATTCGGTAACTCCAGATGGCAGCGGCCAACTTGCTCTTGTAGAGGCTGATCTGGGGCAAACACTCAACATTGTAAAAGCTGGCGATGGGACGACCACAGTCGATAGCGATGCGCAAGAGCTTCCTGTTCCGGTCAGGCCGGCAACTCCGACCGCGGCGGGTGTGAATCCGACGACAATCGGCGGAGTGGGGAAGATTACCGGCGTCACCGACGACATGGAATATAAGTCGTCGACCGGCACTTGGACGGATGTGGCGGGCACCGAGATTACGAGCTTGGCGGCGGGCACCTACCAAGTTCGCATCAAGGCGACGGCGACCAGCTTCAAGAGCGAGGAGCAGACGATAACCATCACGGCGTATACAGCGGGGATGGAAGCAACGCCTGTAATTGAGATCGACTATGCGACCGAGGAGCTAACCGGCTTCGAAGACGGCGGCAGCTACACGATTGACGGCGTGCCGGTGACTCCGGTTGGCGGCAAGCTGGACGTTGCGAGCTATCTGGGGCGGACCCTTGCCATCGTGAAGAAGGGCAACGAGACGACTACGACGGATAGCGCGGCTCAGGATCTTGTTGTTCCGGCCAGGCCGGCAACTCCGACCGCGACGGGCGTGAATCCGACGACCATTGGCGGCACAGGTAGTATTGCCGGCGTCACCGAGGACATGGAGTACAAGTCGTCGACGGGCACTTGGACGGATGTAACGGGCACCGAGATCGATAGTCTTGCAGCAGGAGCCTACCAAGTTCGCGTCCAAGCAACGGCGACCAGCTTCAAGAGCGAGGAGCAGACGATAACGATCACGGCGTATACAGCGGGGATGGAAGCAACGCCTGCAATTGAGATCGACTTTGCGAACGAGGAATTGACCGGCTTCGAAGACGGCGGCGGCAGCTATACGATTGACGGCTCGCCGGTATCTCCGGTTGGCGGCAAGCTGGACGTTGCGAGCTATCTGGGGCGGACCCTCGCCATCGTGAAGAAGGGCAACGAGACGACCACGACAGATAGCGCGACACAGGATTTGGTAGTTCCGGCAAGACCGGCAACCCCGACCGCGACGGGTGTGAATCCGACGACAATCGGCGGAGTGGGGAAGATTACCGGCGTCACCGACGACATGGAATATAAGTCGTCGATCGGCACTTGGACGGATGTAACGGGCACCGAGATCGATAGTCTTGCAGCAGGAGCCTACCAAGTTCGCGTCAAGGCGACGGCAACAAGCTTCAAGAGCGAGGAGCAGACGATAACGTTAACCGATCCTGCACCGGTAACCAACTACACCGTGACCGTAAACGATGGCGGTGACGGTGCAAGCGGCAGTGGAGACTATGCAAGCGGCGACACAGTCTCCATACAGGCAGGAACTCGCAGCGGCTACAGCTTCCAGGGCTGGACATCGACGGACGGTGTAACCTTCTTGGATGCCAGCAGCGTAACTACTGCTTTTGCCATGATTGCTCAGAATGTCACCGTTACGGCCAATTGGCAGATGAACAGCGGTTCGTCGGGCGGTGGCGGGGGAGGCTCGTCGCCAGTCACGCCAGCCACGCCAACAATCACGCTCGACAAGCAGCCGAGTCAGCCGACGATCGCCTCCGTCAATCTGATCGCGACCGTCGATAAGGACGGCATTGCCTCGGCGACCATCACGGAGTCGCAAGTAAAGGCAATGATCGAGGCGGCGCAGAACGAGGCTCGGAACAAAGGAAATACGGCTGACGGCATCGGGATTGCATTCCACGTTCTGTTCGGTGCGGAAGCGGTTGGCTTCAGCGTGAAGGTAGAGGATGGAGTCCTCGCCTTGCTGGAACAGGAGGGTGTGAAACTCTTCGCTGCAAGCACCGTGCTGGTCAACTTCTCGTTCGATCAGGCAGCGATTCTGGCGATGGTGGGTCAAGCGATTGGAGATGTCGCGATTGCGGCCCATCCGGTCACCGAACTGTCCGATGCGGCCAAGGCGCTGATCGGCAGCCGACCGGTATACGATCTCACTGTCAGCTACGAGAAGAACGGCAAGAGCGAATATGTGACCGACTTCGGCAAGGGCACGGTTGCGCTGGGCATTGCCTACAAGGCGGCCTCCGCAGAGAAGACCGATAATCTCTTCGCCGTGTACGTAAACAAGGCAGGCAAACCGCAGCAACTGACCGACTCCCGTTACGATAACGACGAGGTGACGTTCAGCAGGAACAGCCTGTCCACGTACGGAGTGGGTTACCGGGCGCCGGCGCCAATCTTTAGCGACACGACGATGCATTGGGCGAAGGACGACATTGCGTTTGTTGTCAGCTTGGGGCTTATTGCCGGAACTAGCGGAACGACCTTCTCGCCCAACACGGCAATCACGCGCGGGGACTTCCTGATGGCGCTGGGCAAGCTGTCCGGTGCGGACGTAAGCGGGTATACGCAGAGCAGCTTCAGCGATGTCTCCGGCACAAGCGCGGCCATGCCTTACATCGAATGGGCGGTGCAGAACAACATTGTGCAGGGTGTGGGCAATAACCTCTTCAGCCCCGACAGCTCGATTACCCGCGAGCAGATGGCGGTGATGATGGCGCGCTTCGCCCAAGCGACGGGGCATGCATTGCCTGTCAACAAGCAGGCCGTCACCTTCGCAGATGGAGCGCGTATCAGTGCCTGGGCCAGAGAGGCGGTTAAGGCGATCCAGCAATCCGGCATCGTGCAGGGCAAAGATAACAATCGCTATGACCCGGCCGGCAACGCAACTCGTGCGGAGGCTTCGACCATTCTGCGCAGGTTCGTGGAGTTTGTGATTGATTAATTGGTTGATTGATTGGCAGAAGCAAACGAAGAACGAGATCCCTGCGTCATTGTGATGCAGGGATTTTCTGCGATGTAGGAGCCGCTTGTATGTTGTCGCTGCCGGGGGCTGCCGGAATTTTATGCGAAAAACCACATTGGCGAAGCACGATAACGGGCAGGTTGGACGATTCTATGTGAAAAATAGCATACATAGAGAAAATTCTGGCCCGAGTTGCTGGATGTATGCTAAAAACCGCATAAACCGCCGCGATTGCCGCCAATTCAAGCCGATGAATGTGAAAATCCATATAAAACCCGCAAAAGCTAAAAACGCAAAGTCGACCGTGTAGGCGGAGGAATCCCCGATTGCAATTCCGGCGCTTCCCGTGGTAGAATGGCTTTACTTTATTTGGAACGGAGGGTTGCGTGTGATTGATTTTATCCGAGTTCGTTCTTCGCGCGGCTAATCGTTAGCGCCAAGGCTCTGCCTGTGTGCAGAGGACTCAGGATAAGTCTGTCCCACGCGACTTATATATGCGGAAGAGAATCCCCGGCATCGGGGACTCTTGCCGCCGTTCCGGAGTCCTCTTTCCCGTACGCAGAACGCACAGGCCGTGGCGCCCGTGTGTTTTTTTGTACTCTAATTTCGATTTGCGAAGGGGAGGACCCTATATGGAACAAACGACTATGGAACAACCGAACAACCGCGCCGTCATCGTCGGCGTGAACTTGAATGACCGTCCGGACTTCGCCTATTCGATGGAGGAGCTCGGCAATCTCGCGGAAGCCTGCAACATCGAGGTTGTTGGCCAACTGACCCAGAATGCAACCAAGATCAACAGTTCGCACTACCTCGGCACGGGCAAAATCGACGAGCTGTCCACGCTCGCGCTGGGGAGCGACGCCTCGACCGTTATTTTCAACGATGAGCTGTCTCCTTCGCAGATCCGCAATCTGGAGAGCGCCTTGCAGAAGAGGGTGATCGACCGGACGATCCTGATTCTCGACATCTTCGCGGAACGGGCCCGCACCCGGGAAGCCCAATTGCAGGTGGAGGTCGCGAAGCTGCAATATATGCTGCCCCGTCTCGTCGGCCTGCGCGAGTCGCTTGGGCGGCAAGGCGGCGGCTCCGGACTGAAGAACAGGGGCGCAGGGGAGACCAAGCTGGAGCTTGATCGCCGGCGCATCGAAGATCGGATCGCCGCGCTTCAGCACGAGCTCGAGAAGCTTGTCGCCCAGCGTCAGGTGCAACGCAAGCAACGGCGCAAAACCGGCGTGCCCGTCGTCTGTCTCGTCGGGTATACCAACGCCGGCAAGTCCAGCGTCATGAACGCGGTGCTTCACCGCTTCATGCAAGGCTCGGGCAAGCAGGTGCTGGCCCAAGACATGCTGTTCGCCACGCTGGAGACATCGGTTCGCGCCATCGAGCTGCAAGATAACAAGTCGTTCCTGCTCACCGACACGGTCGGCTTCGTCAGTCAGCTCCCTCACTATCTCGTCAAGGCTTTCCGTTCCACTCTTGAGGAAGTGGCCGAAGCCGATCTGCTCATTCAGGTCGTCGACGTGTCCAACCCGGAATGGGAGCGGCATATCGAAGTAACGAACTCCACCCTCGAGGAGCTTGGCGCAGACGGCATCCCGATGATCTGCGCCTGCAATAAATCCGATCTGACCGAGCGCGCATACCCGCGGGTCGAGGAGGACAAGGTTTATCTCTCCGCCAAGCAGGGTGCGGGACTGGAGGAATTGATCGCGCTTGTGAGCGAGCGAATCTTCCGGGATTACATGAAGTGCGAAGTCGTGATTCCGTTCTCGGAGGGCCGGCTCGTGTCGTACTTCAACGACAACGCGCACGTCCAGTCGATCGAATACGAGGAGAGCGGCACCCGCCTGACGATGGAGTGCAAGCGGGCGGACTACGAGAAGTACAAGGAATGGCTCGTTCTCCCGACGGCGGCCAAGGAATAGCACTCGAACAACGAGAAGACGCTGAGCGAATCGGCGTCTTCTTTTCTATATTGTTTTGTTATAATTGGTTCGCCATTTGACATTCTACCTACTAGAAGGTAGACTGTAAACATGAACAATTTACCTACTACCTCTGACAGCATTCTGTCCTGTGCGCGTGCTCTGATCATCGCTGGCGGCTACAACGGCTTCAGCTACGCAGACATCGCCGATGTGGTTGGGATTCGCAAGGCGAGCATCCACCACCATTTTCCAAGCAAGGTTGATCTGGTTCGTACGTTGGTTGCGCGATATCGGGAAGAAGCTGAAGCGGGACTGAGGAATATCGAACTTCAGGTTGCCGATCCGCTCGAGCAGCTTCGGATCTACGTCGGCTACTGGGAAGCCTGCATCGCGGACGCCAGCGCTCCGTTATGCATCTGCGCTCTGTTGGCCGGCCAGCTCCCCGTCCTGCCCGAGGAAGTTGGCCTGGAGGTCCGGGCGCACTTCCGCTTCCTGTCCGGGTGGCTGACATCCGTGCTGGAGCGCGGCGCGCGGAACGGACAGCTTCAACTTGCGAGTTCCCCTCGTGCCGAGGCCGAAGCGTTCATGGCAACGATTCACGGCGCGATGCTGTCGGCGCGGGCCTATGACGATCCGAAGATATTCGGCGTTGTGACAGGACCGCTCTTGGAGCGGCTAACCTTCGCGCATTCCTGATGAAGGCCGCGATGGCGATAATTGCATTGCATTCATGATCGAGGAGGAGAAGAACATGTCATTAACTCAAGCGTTAGCCGAAGCCAAGCAGCAATTTATTGCGCACACCCCTATGGAGATTCAGATGGAGATGTTCCGTCAGATCCGGGAGCAGCAGGAGTCCGGCATTGCTTACGGTCGGCAAGAAGGGGAGAAGGCCAAGGATTTTACCCTCAAGAATGCGTTGGGAGAGACGGTTAACCTGTATGATGAGCTGTCCAGAGGGCCCGTTGTCTTGACGTTCTACCGGGGCGGTTGGTGCCCGTTCTGCAATTCCCAGCTTAAGGCCTACCAGAAGCTTCTGCCGGACATCGAAGCCCTTGGGGGCCAGTTGATCGCCGTCAGCCCGCAAAGCCCGGACAACACGCTTTCCCATCAGGAGAAAGAAGCGCTGACCTTCCAAGTGCTTAGCGACACAAACGGCCTTGTGGCCGCTTTATATAATATCCTTTACGACGTTCCGGATTATATCCAGAACATTATGAAGCAGATTGGCATGAACCTGGCGGAATACAACGCGACGAATCGCTGGATTCTGCCGATTCCTTCCACCTTTATGATCGACGAATCCGGCATTATCCGTTCCGCCTACGTGAATCCGGACTTTATGCAGCGGTTGGCCCCGGAGACTATTCTGCAAGAATTGAGGAAAATTTAGCGGCGATGCCTTGAAGCAAGCGGCGTTTGGTGTCGGTTATTCCTGATCATTGCTGGCCCATTCGAATACGCAATTCCGCCATCATGGCTTCGGCTTGCGGCGGATTCTCAGTCAGCAGCTTCCTGTAGGTCAGCATCCAATTCAGCGTCACAAGCATATGATCGTATTCGTCCTTCTTGCGTTCGATCTCATTGATCTTCTGAACAATCCATTCGATGACTTCTTGGTTCGTCCGTTCGTTCGAATCGTGATCCTGCAGAATCGTCTTCAGCTCAGCCAACGAGCAGCCGATGCCTTGGAATTTCTTAATCAGCTTTAACCGCTCGATGGCTTCGTCCGAGTAGTTGCGATAATTGTTTTTCTCTCGTTGAATATGCCTGCTGTCCAGCAAGCCTTCCTTCTCATAGAAACGAATGGTGTGCGGGGTTAAACCCATCAAGTCTGCCAATTGTTGAATTTTCATATGCAATCATGTCTCCCAACGCTTGCCTTAGAGTTTACTTCATAGTTTAGACTGGAGTCATCTCTTCGTCAAATACTAAAGGAGGCGTCAACGATTATGCGTATTTTCGTCACAGGTGCAACAGGTTACATTGGAACAGCCGTTGTCCGCGAGCTCATCGGTGCAGGTCATCAGGCAGTCGGTTTGACTCGCTCGGAGGGCGGGTCTCAAGTGTTGGAAAAGCTGGGGGCGGAGTCGGTTCACGGCGTGCTGGAGGATGTGGAGTTGCTGCGCAGTTGCGCAGCCGCTTCGGACGGCGTTATCCATCTGGCCTTTATTCACGATTTCGCTAATTTCGCCGCTTCGCTGGCAACCGATCTTCGCGCCATCGAAGCAATGGGAGAAGGGCTTGCGGGCTCCGGCAAACCGCTTGTTATCACAGCCCATGCCAATGGCCAAGCATCGGAGGATGCCGCACTGGCGTTTGTAGAACGAGGCGTGAGAGCGTCGATCGTCTCGCTTGCCCCTTCCGTTCATGGGGAAGGAGATAAAGGCTTCGTGCCGCAATTGATCTGGATCGCCCGGGCAAGAGGCTCTTCCGCTTACATTGGAGACGGCGCCAACCGTTGGCCGGCGATTCATCGCCTGGATGCGGCCGTTCTGTTCCGCCTCGCCGCAGAATCTGCGCCTGCAGGCTCGCGACTGGACGGCGTGGACGACGAGGGCATTCCGTTCCGCGACATTGCCGCCGTCATCGGCCGCCACCTGGACGTGCCGGCAGTCGGCATCCCGCGCGAGGAGGCGCAAGCGATCTTCGGTTTCCTGGGCATGGTCGCGTCGCTTGACTTGGCAAGATCGAGCGAAGGGACGAAGGCGCTGCTCGGCTGGAAGCCTGTCCAGCCCGGTCTCCTCGCCGATCTGGAGCAAGGACATTATTTTGCCGAATAGTATTCTATTCCCTCTGGCGGCATTAGGGTTTGGAAGGGGGATCGCGCCGGGCAGCGGTTCAGCAGTCCATCGGATAAATCGACAGTCCCCCTCCCGGCTTGCTATAATGCTATAATTAGCCGCATGATGGCAGGGCGAGATGAGCGGGGAGGGACGCGGATGGAACGCAAATACTGGGTGCCGGCCATCGAACGGGCCGATCAGGTGCTGCGGCTCGTTGCCCGGTATCCGGGAGAGCTGCGGCTCATCGATCTGTCCAAGCGGACGGACATTAACAAGAGCTCGATGTTCTCTCTGCTGAATACGCTCGAGAAGCTGGATTGGGTCCGCAGAGACAAGGACGATACGTTCCGAATCGGCGCTGCGCTCGGGGCGTTGGCGGGAGGATATTTTCAACAGAATGACTTGATCGCTTCCTTCCATCTGGAGGCGGCTCTCACGAAGAGCAAGCTGGAAGAGACGATTCAGTTGGCGGAGCTTCTGGGCAACGAGGTGCTGTACCTGGCCAAGGAGGAGTTCCCCGGTCCGGTCAAGCTGATGTCCGAGCCCGGCATGCGATTGCCGGCGCACTCGACCGCGCTTGGCAAGGTGCTGCTCTCCGGATTGCCGGATGACCGGTGGCCGCGGCTTTATTCGGATGCGGATGCGGAACCGCTTGAGCGGCTGACGCCGAATACGATAACGGAGCTGTCGGCGCTTCATGCCGAGGTGGGGCTCATTCGCGAGCGCGGCTATGCGGAGGATACGGAAGAGGCGGTCCAAGGCTTCTGCTGTATCGCGGTTCCCATCGTTCGGCACGGCAAGACCGTGTCCGCGATCAGCTGCTCGATGCTGCGGCACCGTTGGGAGAGCAAGCGGGAGTTCGTGCTGAGCGAGCTTCTGCAGTTGGCCGATCGCCTCTCGATCGCCTGAATAGTTAAGCCACAAGAGACGTCCGACAGGCCCTTGACGGGAACCTGGAGGGCGGTCTTTTTTTATATAAGAATCGATAAGTTTTGGGGCAGCCCATTTAGAATCGTGCGGGAGAGGGGGCCGGACATCTCGCCGGACTCGCCGGATACGAGGAATGGATGTGAAATATCACATTCGAGCATCGCGATAACGGGCAGATTGGACGATTCTATGTGAAAAATAGCCTATATAGAGAAAATTCCGGCTCCAGTTGTCGCATGTATGCTAAAAATCACATAAAACGCCGAGATTGCGGCTAATTCGAATCGATGAATGTGAAAAACCGCATAAAATCGCAAAAGCCGGCGGACCGGAGGTACGAACAGCATTGGGTGGAACGGTCAGGGCGCGATGTCTCGACCGTCTTCCTTATGCGAAAAACCGCTATGACAACCCGAACGGTTATCCCCCTACGATAGGGGCTCCCGGAGCGGGAGAGGAGCGCCGCGCTCAACGCCTAGAGAGATCCGCTTGCCATGCTTCCGTACGCGGCAACTCCTCCCCCCCGCGCCTTCTCCCCTCGCACCTCCTCCCCTCGCACCTTCTCCCCCTCTGGCGGCATTAGGTTTCTTCTCCCTTTCGCTCAGGATAAGGAGGTGCAAGGGAAATGAGCTGACCCAAGAGCAAAGGGCAGGATCGGCAAGCGGAAGTTCCTGATCCAAGGGGAGAAGAGGCATAAGGGTTCAGAAGGGGAATAGCTTCTTTCTTATGACCATAATATGGAAAACGACTCGTCGGCTCACCGACTCGCCAACAAGCCGAACGCGTCGGCTGATGCTGGACGGTGGCGGGACCGACGAATGCGAAATTTCGCATAAAATCGCAACAGTCGGCGGTAACGATCGGCGGTCGAGGAGGGAGGAGTTGTCTTGCGGGGTGAGGGTGAGCGGGCGAACATGGAAATTTTAGTTGCTCTGCAGCAACGGGGATGATATTATTTTAATATATTAAACTTAGTTTATTATAATAAACCGCAAAACGAGAATCAAACAAGAGAATATGGAGGCCGCAACTATGCGATTAAACGGGAAAATCGCGCTGATCACCGGAGCCGGCTCCGGGATTGGGAGATGCTCCGCGCTTGCTTTCGCCGGAGAAGGCGCAGCGGTTGTCGTCAACGATCTGGACGAGGCCAAAGCGGAGGAGACGGCAGAGCGCATTCGGGAGGCGGGGGGAACGGCGGCGGCGATCGGGGCGGACGTCACGGACCCGCTGTCTGTGCAGAGCATGGTCGAGCGTGCGCTCGCGCAGTTCGGCCGCATCGACGTTCTGTTCAATAATGCCGGCATCAGCGGCGTCGGCGCGTTGCATGAGGTGGAGCCGGACGACTGGGATCGGGTGATCCGGGTGAACATCCGCGGCGTGTACTTGCCAAGTAAGGTTGTCCTACCGTCGATGATGCAGCAGAAGTCGGGAGTCATCATTAATATGTCCTCCTGCGTCGCCGAGATCGGTCTCGCGAAGCGGGCGTCCTATTCAGCTTCGAAGGGGGCGGTGCTTGCGCTGACGAAGTCGATGCAGGTAGACTATGTGTCGTACGGGATTCGCGTCAACGCCCTGCTGCCGGGGACAATTCTGACGCCGTTCGTGGAGCAGTACCTGAAGTCGTCCTACGACGATCCGGAAGCGGCGATCGCTTCGATCAAGAAGCGCCAGCTTAGCGAAGAGCTGGGAAGCCCGGAGGATGTCGCGCAAGCTGCCGTATTCCTGGCCTCGGACGAGTCGAAGTTCATGATGGGCTCTCCGCTCTATATCGACGGCGGCGCCGTATTCGGCAAGAACGCGTAAATTCATCATTATTCGCAACCGATAGAGGAGAGCTGAAGAGAATGAGACTGCTGAATTTTGAAGAGAACGGCACTTATAAGCTGGGTGTGCATATCGGGGATGAAGAGAGCGTTCTGGATGTCGCGGCGGCCTTGGCCGTTCGTGGGAACAAGAGTGAGAGCGCCGGCATTCCGGCAACCGTCCAGCAGGTGATCGAGGGCGGAGATGCCGCACTGACCGCACTGGAAGCATTCGTCGCAGCGGCGACGGACGCTTCTGACCGCGATAATTATATGAAGCAACAATCGAGCCTGAACCTCGGACCTTGCGTGACTCATCCGAACAAGATCATCTGCGTCGGGCTGAACTACCGCAAGCACGCGGAGGAGACGAACGCCGAGCTGCCGGTCTATCCGATCTTGTTCAACAAGTTCAACAACACGCTTGCGAGCCACGGTGAGGAGATTCCGCTGCCGAAGGTGTCGAGCAAGGTCGATTACGAAGCGGAGCTTGTGATCGTCATCGGCAAGACGGCGAAGTACGTGCCCAAGGAAGAAGCGCTGGATTACGTATTCGGATACTGCAATGTCAACGATCTGTCCGCCCGGGATCTGCAGCTGCGCACGCAGCAGTGGCTGGCGGGCAAGTCCTGCGACAAGTTCTCTCCCCTCGGCCCGTACCTGGTAACGGCGGATGAAGTAGGGGACCCGAACCGCCTCAGCATCAAGTGTACGGTGAACGGGGAGGTTCGCCAGCTCTCCAACACGTCGGACATGATTTTCGATTGTGCCGAGCTTGTCAGCTATATCTCCGAGTGCATGACGCTTGTTCCGGGAGACCTCATCCTGACGGGGACGCCCGAGGGCGTTGTGCTCGGCTATCCCCCGGAGCGGCAAGTGTATCTCAAGGCAGGCGACACCGTGTCGATCGAGATCGAGAAGCTTGGAACGCTTACGAATAAAATGGTGAGCGAAGAGTAGAGGGAGGTTATTCGGGCGCTTCTTCCGGCTGCGAAGATTCCTGCTTGATCAGCCACAGCACAAGCTGCAGCGTCAAGGCGTCCCTGAAGTGCTGGGGGTTGCAGCCGGTGGCCGACTTGACTTGTTCCAGCCGGTAGATCATCGTGTTGCGGTGAATGCCCAGCTCTCTCGCGGCGACGGCCATGTTCAAGCCGCATCGGAACAAGCAATCGAGGGTCTCCCGCGCCTTCGGCGGCAGATGGGGGAGGTAGCTGTCGATCAGCTTGCGCTTGGAGGCGGGGGAGATCTCCGCGATTACCGCTTCCCACACCCGATCCTCGTAGTAGACGATGCCGCTCCCCTCCTCCGGGACGAGCTTCAGGATCGCTTGGCTCTCCCGGCGGCTGTCCGGAAGGAGCCGGAGCTCGTCCACGCGGCCGCCGACGCCGACGACGAAGGGCTCGTTCCCGGGCGAGCCGTCTGCGCCGAGGGAGGACAGGCCCTCAAGCGATCTCTTGACGCGGTCGGGTGTCTGCCGGGCGAACAGGATCGTCCATTCGCCGGCCTGTCGCTGGCTGACCAACGCCATGCCGGCGAACCGGCGGGAGAGCGATTGCAGCAGCCGCGCATCTGCCTCGCCGCCGCGGTCCGGGCGCGCCGCTCGGACCGTGGCAACCTGGTAGGGCGGATGCAGCGCGAAGGAGAGCGGCCGCAGCCGACCGTTGATGTCGGCCGGCGTCGCCGCCGTTCCGCCTTCGAGCAGCTCGTCCGTCACGCGGTCCGCCACGAACTGGCGCCAATTCCTCTGCAGCTCGGACTGCTGCTGCCTCAGCATGAGCTCGGCGGTCATCTTGACCAGCTCTCCGAACGGCTTGACGTCCTCCGGCTGCCCCGTGATGCCGACGGCGCCGACGACAACCCCGTCATAAACGATAGGCAGGTTGATGCCGACCTGTGTGCCCTTCCATCTCGTTCGAGTTTTCTCTTCGACCAGGCAGGTCTTATTGTGCCGAATCGCCTCCCGTGCCGCCTCGTGGACCTGCCCGATTCGCTCCCGATCTCCGCTGGCCAGAACGACGCCGTCTCCGTCGAAGAGATTGATGTTCCGATTCAGCCGCTCCATCGTCTCCCCAACGATCCATTCGGCCAATTCCTTCGTCAGCACTCTCCATGCCCCGCTTCCCGGTATACGATAATTGATGTACTTAGCATACAATAAATAGATGATTCCATCGATAAAATTTGGTTGTTACGCTTAATGAAGAACCGCCGAATCGGATGTATGATGGAAGCGTTGATGTATGACGGAAGCATTCATAACGGAGAGGAGAGAGGCCATGAGGTTCGTTCTGGCGCCGGATTCGTACAAAGGAACGATGAGCGCCGTGCGCGTATGCGAAGTGATGTCGCGGGCGATTCTGGCGGAGCTCCCGGGCGCGCAGATTGACCGGGTGCCGATGGCGGACGGCGGCGAGGGCACGGTCGAGGCGATCGTCGCCGCAACGAACGGCCGCGTCGTCGAGCTGGAAGCGACCGGGCCGCTCGGCATTCCGGTCGCGGCCCGGTTCGGCGTTATCGAGCGGGAAGACGGACCGTGCGCGGTGCTGGAGGCGGCTTCCTTGTTCGGCTTGCCGATGGTGGGCGAAGCGGATCGCAATCCGCTTAACGCCACCTCCAGAGGTCTGGGAGACGCCATCCGGGCGGCGCTCGATCTTGGCTTGCGCAGCTTCGTCGTCGGACTGGGAGGGAGCGCGACGAACGACGGCGGAATCGGCATGCTGGCCGCTCTCGGCGTGCGCTTCTACAATGCCGGCGGCAAGGAACTGCCCGGGTTCGGGAGGGACTTGCCCGAGCTTGACCGTATCGATTGGACTTGTCTGGACGAGAGAATCGGGGCCTGTTCGTTCCTGATCGCTTCCGACGTCGACAATCCCTTGCTGGGGCAACGGGGGGCGACTCGCGTGTTCGGGCCTCAGAAGGGGGCCGGCGAGGACGTCGTCGAGCGCCTGGAGGCGGCGATGTCGGCGTATGCCGAGAAGATGAAGGCGCTGTCCGGCAGCGATCTCGGCGATGAGCCCGGCGCTGGAGCGGCCGGAGGCATCGGCTTCGCGCTGCTTCACCTGGGAGGCAAGATCGTTCAGGGCGCCCGGGTTGTCGGGGAAGCGAGCGGCCTGCAAGCGAGGATCGCTGGCGCCGACTGGGTCGTGACGGGCGAAGGGAGCAGCGACGGCCAGACGTTGTCCGGCAAGGCTCCGTTCTATGTCGCCCGGCTTGCCGAAGCGGCAGGGAAGCCGGCGCTGCTCGTGTCGGGAAGTCTCGGCGAAGGGTGGGAGCGCTTGCTGCCGCATTATGCGGGGTGCTTCTCGACGGTTACGCGTCCGGTCGGACTCGATGAAGCGCTGCGGAGGGCGGAGGCGAATCTGCATGCGGCCGTTCGCAACGCCGTGAAGCTCATCGTCCGGGCGGGCAGAACGAATTTTTCCGATACGAATCCTTGAATCTTTCATTGTTCCGACTCCAATCATTCCAATGGAAAGAAGGAATTTATCCATGACTCGCAGCAATAGTCAGATTCATCGCACGACCGTCGATTATGTTCCGGTGATCTGGTGCGAGCCGGGCGACAACCGAACGGGCCATGTGGCCGTCTGGCTAAACGGGATGGGCGGGCGCAAGGACGATCTTGTGCCGTATCTGGAAGACTTGGCCGCTCGGGGCTTCCTTGCCGTCAGCTTCGACACGTACCAGCACGGAGAACGGATGCCCGAGGCTCCCGAGACCTTCTGGCCCAAGGTGCACGCCAACAAACGCCGTTACTTCTGGCCGATGATGGCGAACACGATCGACGAGCTTCCCCGCATCCTCGACTGGGCGGCGGAGTCGCTGGGCGCGGACGGCAAAACGGTGGTCGGCGGAATATCAATGGGAGGGGACATCGCCGTCGCCGCCGCCGGTCTCGATCCCCGCATCGTCGCGGTGGCCGCCTGCATCTCGACGCCCGACTGGCTGCGGCCCGGAACGGACGAGACCCCGAGCAAGCCCGATACGTATGCGTGGAATTGTTATCGCCGCTTCAATCCCCTGACCAATATCGGTCACTACGGCCATTGTCCCGCGATCGTGTTCGAGAACGGGGCCGACGACGGCCACGTGCCCCCGGATGGCGCGCGCCGGTTCGAGCGGCAATTGCGGGACACGTATGCGGCTTGCCCGGAGCGGCTGGCGATTCGCGAGCATCCGGTCGCCCACAGGATGATTCCACAGATGTGGGACAATGCGTTGGAGTGGTTCTGTCGACACGTCTGAGGGCTGCAATCCGAGCCACAATCCAAGCTTCATTCCAAACCACAATCCAAGCTTCCTTCCGAGCCTCCAACTTAAACCGACGCCCGCAAGCCCCGACTCTCCGTTATTCGCGGAGAAGCGGGGCTTGTCGTCTTGCAGCCGATTGCAAGCGGCCGGCGGTCGCCTACACCTTCGCCTCGGCGCACGTCTGCCCTTCGACAAGACGGACCTCGAGCACGCGGGCCAGGCCGCCATTCTCGCCTTCCTCGATGAGGTGCGCCAAGTATTCGGCGGCCAGATCGCCCAGCTTCTCGAACTGGGTGTCGATATGGGTGAGCATGCCGGGGAAGATGTGGCCCCAACCGGTCTGGACACCGCTGATGACGGACAGATCCTCGGGAATTCGCAGCCCCAGCTCGTCCGCCGCCTTCTTGACGCCGATGGCGAGCAGATCGTCGGCCGTGAAGATCGCCGTCGGCCTTCTCGGCGAAGTCAGCAGCTTCATGGCCTCCTGATACCCGACGTTAAACGTCAGATCGGTCTCGGCTTCGCGAATGTTCGTCTTGGCTCCATGCTCGGCCGCGCAGGCGTACACGCCCTGGCGGAGGTCGACGGACAGCGTCATGTTGGCCGGCCCGTTCAGGAAGCCGATCTCCCGATGCCCGAAGTCAAGCAGATGCCGGGTGGCAAGACGGCCGGCCATCACATTGTCGACGTCGACATACGGAATCTGCTGCGTCTGGATGCCCGGTCTGCCGACGATGATGAACGGGATCTTCTCGGTGATCAGGCTGATCAGCTCCTCGTTGGTGACGGAAGGACAGGTCAGAATAAGACCGCCCACCTGCCGCTCCTTGTAGAGCTTCACGAACAGCTTGCCCGAATCCTCCCGCGTCAGCGAGGTGAACAGCTGCATGATGAAGTCCCGCTTGGAGCAGAACTGGCAGACAACCGAGGACAGCGTCGAGAAGAACAGATTCTGCCGGACCTGATCCGAGGTGAACGGCATGAACAAGCCGATCGTCTTGACCCTCTTGTTGGCCAGGAAACGCGCGGTAATGTTCGGATGATAGTCGAGTATGTGAATGGCTCGCTGGACTTTCTCAAGTGTCGTCGGATTGACGAGGGTCGGCTCGTTGATCACCCGGGACACGGTCTGCCGGGACACTCCCGCCAGTCTGGCAACGTCGTTGATGGTACTTGCCATGCTAAGCTTCTCCTATTCCATGAGATCGTTAACATCCTGGATGCCTGTCGATCCGGTTTACTTCCCTAGGTTAATACGTTTTTCGCGAAAATACAAGGTTTTACTTGTTATGTCCCTACTTGCGGCTGTTGGTGATACCGTTCACATTGCGGCTCCGGTTGTCCCAATTCCGCGCCCGCTCTTTGAAATATACCCCATTCACGAAGCAGCGGTCTTGTGTGAACGGTATCATTTTGACGTGGAGGAATATCCTGTAAATCCGGGTTTTTTCCGAATTTCTTGGCCGGTTCAGCGATATTTTAATCGATAAAATCCCGGATTATGGATTGACAACGGTTACAGCCTGTTTTATGATCGGAACGTAATGTGAACGTTCACATCATAAAGGGAGGCACCCCAAAAATGAGAAAATCGATCGCAACCGCTTTAACCTTGGCCGTATCCGCTTCGCTATTGTCCGCCTGCGGCGGCGACAACGAGCCGAGCGGAGCTTCCGGCACGGCGGCAGGCTCTCCGGCGAATTCCGCCCCCGTGTCCTTCACCGTTATGCATAACCAGGGCGAATATTCCTGGCCGGCTTACCAGAAGATCGTGGACGGCTTCAATGCGCAATCGGGCAACAAGGCGGCCTTGAAGTACATCCCGGCGCAGGAATCGGAGAATTGGCTGCAGACGCAATTCATCGCGGCCTCCGAGCCCGAGGTGATCAGCGGGACGAGCAAGCTGGCCGATGCGTACAAGAACGGCTGGATCGTCGATATTCTGCCGTATCTGGACGAAGTGAGCCCTTATACGAACAAGCCGTGGAAGGAATCCTTCTTGCCGGGGCTGATCGAATCGGCCATCGATCGCTCGGACGAGAACAACCCGCATCTGTACGGGATTCCGAATCAGGTCGTGACGGTGAATCTCTATTACAACAAGGATATTTTCGACAAGATCGGGGTCGCTTCTCCGCCTGCCACCATCACGGAATTCCTCGACGTCGCCAAGAAGGCGAAGGATGCCGGGTACGTCCCGTTCAGCATCCAGAATTCGACCGACTGGAACATCGGCTGGTTCGCGGGCGACTTGTTCGGCTACCTGTGGCAATCCCGGCTGTCCGAGCTCGACTTGAACCAATCCGGGAAGGTCGAGCTGAACGAGTGGGCGATCGCCGTCATGGAGGACAAGGTGAACGAGATCAGCCCGGAGCTGAAGGAGTACCTGCGCTTCATCGGCGATCTGGTGCCGTACCTCAACGAAGGCTTCAACAGCGCGAGCTGGGAGTTCGAAGGCATCTTCAACGAAGGCAAGTCGGCCATGGCGCTGAACGGAAGCTGGTACCCGAATCAGCATCAGGAGGGCGGGTTCGCGGTGAATTACGGCATCGCTCCGATTCCGTATCTGGACAAGGGCTATTCCGAATACGGCGGCGATTCGCGCCGCAAGTACAAGATCGGCTCGACGCCAAGCTTCGCGATCACCCGCAACGCGCAGCAGAACAAGGCCGACGCCGCTTCGCTCGAGTTCCTGCAATACATGACCGCGCCCGAAGGAGGCGCCAAGGTGCTGGCCGACGACCTGAACCTGATCCCGGTTGTTGACGGGGTAGAAGTGCCGGCCATTCTCCAGCCGATCATGGATTCGTTCGGCACCGAGGACAAGCTCGACTTCCTCGCCAACGAGTTCACCGCGGAGCAGAAGGACAACTGGTTCAAGAAGCAGCAGGAGTACATGGCCGGCCACATTACGGCGGACGAATTCCTGAACGAATACGGCAAGGACTTGAAGAAGTACGCGTCCGAAGCGATCAAGAACCATCCGGAGTGGAACGCCGATTCGTACCTGAAGTAACAAGAGAAGCATAAGCGGGAGAGAGGCCTTCATGAGCAAAAAAATCGACTATGTCTGGCTGTACGCCTGCTTGCTCCCTACCTTCGCCTTCGTCGGCGTGTTCCTGCTGTATCCGGCCATCGAAGCGTTCCGCATGTCGTTCCTGGACTGGAGCATGACCAACTACCTCCATCCCCGATACGCCGGATTGGACAATTACGCCGAGCTGTTGAAGAACGCCGAATTCCGTAACAGTTTTCTGATTCTGCTTGCCTTTATGCTGTGGAATATCGTTGTGCTGCAGGGCGCGTCCATTATGGGCGCGTACCTGATCAACAGCCTGGGCCAATCCCGGCTCGGGGGCTTCTTCAAGGTGGCGTTCACGGTTCCGATGGTGCTTCCGGGCATGGTCGTGACGATGTTCTGGCTGTTCTTCTACGAGCCGAACAACGGGATGCTGAACTACGTGCTCGGCCATCTGGGCTTGGAGAGCTGGCAGAAGGTATGGCTGGGCGAGAGCCAGGCGACGGCGATGGGCTCCATCATGATGAAGGGGTTCCCCTGGGTGAGCGGGCTCGGCTTCCTGATCTATCTGGCCGGCTTCCAGAATATCGACGAATCGCTCCGGGAGGCGGCGAGAATGGACGGAGCATCGGCCGGCAAAATCTTCTGGAGAATCGACCTGAGGCTGATCCTGCCGCAGATTCGCCTGACGACCGTGCTGGTGCTGATCGGCGGGACGCAGCAGTTCAGCGATCAGCTCATTATGACCAAGGGCGGGCCGGGGTACAGCACGATGGTGCCCGGACTGTACATGTTCAACCACGCATTCACCTACGGCAAGCTCGGAACCGGCTCCGCAATCGGCGTTATTCTTTTTCTGCTGAAGATGGGGTTCACGCTGCTGAACGCCAGGCTGATGCGGGAGAGGGGGTAGAGGGCTATGGGTAGCCGGCGCATCTCGCGCGTATTCGTGGTCGGAATCCTGGCCGTGCTGTTGTTCTTCACGCTGTTCCCCATGTACTTCATGGTCGTGACGGCGTTCAAGACGAATTATCAGTTGTCGATCAATTATTTCGGGCTGCCGCTGACGCCGCATCCGGAATTTATGAAGGATGCCTTCGGCAAGATCGGACTTTATTTGCAAAATTCGGCTGTCATCTCGGGAGCTTCCGTGGCGGGGGTGCTGCTGGTGTCGAGTCTGAGCGCTTACGTGTTCGCCAGGTTCACATTCCCGTTGAAGGCGGCGCTGTTCGGGCTTCTGCTCGCCTTCCTGATGATTCCGGGCATTCTGACGCTGGTGCCGCAATTCGTGCTCGTCTCGAAGCTGCACCTGATCAACAGCCCGTGGGCGGCGATTCTGCCGTATATCGCGACGGGGCAATTGGTTGTCATCTTCGTGTTCCGCACCTTCTTCGAAGAGATTCCGAAGGAGCTGATCGAGAGCATCCGCATGGACGGAGGAGGGGAACCGGTCGTGTTCGTTCGGCTCGTGCTGCCGCTGGCCGTTCCGATTTTCCTGTCGATGGGGCTTGTCAACGTCCTGTCCACCTGGAACGACTTCATCTGGCCGCTGCTTGTGCTGTCCGATCAGACGAAGACGACGGTGACGGTCGGGCTGTACCGATTCATGGACCCGCAGCAGATCATTTACGGTTCGGTGTATTCCGGCATGACGCTGGCCTCGCTTCCGCTGATGGCGCTGTTCGCGTTTACGATGAGATATTTTGTGCAAGGGATGACATCCGGGGCGATCAAGGCTTAACGGCAGGAGGACACCAACGCATGAGCGACTATAAAGCGATCCATCTGGTATCGCATACACATTGGGATAGAGAGTGGTACATGCCGTTCGAAGCGTTCCGATATCGGCTGGTCGGCCTGATCGACCGTCTGCTGGGCATCATGGCGGAGGACGAGTCGTATCGGTATCACCTGGACGGACAGACGATCGTGCTGGACGATTATTTGGAGCTTCGGCCGGAGCGCCGCGAGGAGCTGCAGCGCCTCATCTCCTCGGGCAGGCTGTCGATCGGGCCGTGGTACGTGCTGATCGACGAGTTCCTGGTCAGCGGAGAGTCCATTATCCGCAATCTGGAGGAAGGAAGGCGAAGCGGCGCGGCGTTCGGGCCGATGCTCGAAGCCGGGTATCTGCCCGATACGTTCGGCCATATCTCGCAGATGCCCCAACTGCTGAAGAAGTTCGGCATCGGGCAAGCGGTGGTGTGGCGCGGGCTTAACGGCTCGCCGGAGGAGATGCCGACGGAGTTCGATTGGGAGGCGCCGAGCGGCGACCGCGTGGCGGCGATCCATCTGCCGTACCGCTACGGCTACACAAGTGCGATGGAGCTGCCCGAGGAGCCGGAGCTGGCGGCGGAGCGGCTGCGGGAGCTGATCGCGCACATCGGGCCGCATGCGCGCAGCGGCCATGTGCTGCTGATGAACGGCTTCGATCATATGGAGCCGCAGCGGCACATCCCCGAGCTCGTCGCCTATTGGAACGGGAAGGAAGCGACGCCGCTGATCCACTCCGGGATCGCCGATTACATGGAGGCTGCGCTGGGCGCCGCATCGGAGCGGCCTGTGCTCGCGGGGGCGTTCCGGCGCACGAATCACGCGCCGGGCGGCGAGATCAACACGATTCTGCCTAACGTGCTGTCCGCCCGGGTCTATCTGAAGCAGCAGAACGCAGCCGCTCAGACGCTGATGGAGAAGGCGGTCGAGCCGCTTGAGGCGCTGACCTCCGCGCTTGGCGGGACCCCGCAGCCGGCGTTCGTCCGGCAAGCGTGGCGGTACATTCTGCAGAACCATCCGCACGACAGCATCTGCGGCTGCAGCATCGACGCCGTTCATGACGAGATGGAGCTTCGCTTCGCCAAGGCGGCCCAGATCGGCAACCAGCTTGTCGTCGATGCGCTCTCCCGGCTGGCCGAGGCGGCGGATCGCTCCTGGATTGCGGAAGGGAGCGTTCCGGTGCTGCTGTTCAACACGCTGCCGTGGAGCCGCAGCGCGTCGGTCGAGATCGAGCTGGATGCGGACGACGATACGGTGTACCGCTCGGTCGAGGTCGTGGACGAGCGCGGCGTCCGGTACGAGGCGGAGATCGCGGGCATCGAACGGCTCTGCCCGATCGAGCCGGATTCGGCGCGTTACCCGCTGGGCAAGCGGGAGGTCGTTCGCCACACGGTGCGCGTGTTCGCGACGAGCCTGCCGCCCTTCGGCTATCGGCTGGTCGGCGCAAGGCTGAAGAAGCAGCCGGTGTTGAACGGGCTTCCGCTTCAGCCGTCCGGTGCGGCGATCGGGAACGAGTTCATTCGAGTGACGGCGGAGCCGGACGGAACGCTGACCTGGCTCGATCTGGAGACGGGAGAGCGGCGAACGGGGCTGCATCGGTTCGAAGACAGCGGCGATGTCGGGGACGAATATTCCTATTCTCCGCCGGTGCTGAACGAGAGCTGGACCGCTCCCGTCGTACGGAGCATCTCCGTCAAGGGCGACGGGCGCTCGTGCCGCACCTTGACTGTCCGCTACGCGCTGGAGGCGCCAAGAAGCGCGGGAGCGGACGGACGAAGGCGCGGCGCGGAGCTGGAGCGCCTCGAGATCGTGACGGAGCTGACGCTTACGGCCGGAAGCCGCGTCGTGGCTTGCCGGACGACGGTCGACAATACGGCGCGGGACCATCGCCTGCGCTTGCTGTTCCCGCTTGACGGGAAGCGGGGGCCGGTGCGGGCGGGAGCCGCGTACGATGTCATGGCCTGGCCGGAAGCGATCGAGCAGCCTCCGGAGGACGTCTGGGTGGAGAACGAGCCGACGGCCTTCCCGTTTCAGCACTTCGTATACGCGGACGGCCCGCGCAGCCGGTTCGTCTTCACGGCCAAGGGGCTGCACGAGTACGAGTGGGTGCCTTCGCGTTCTCTTGGCGAGGGCGGAGCGGGGGCGGACGGAGCGGGTGCTGGAGCAAGGGCGGACACAGGAGCGGTTAAGGAAATGGGAGGGGCAGAAGGGAGTGCGCAAGCAGGAGTTGCAGCGGGGACGGAAGCGGGAGGCACCCTCGCCATTACGCTCCTCCGAAGCGTCTCGCACCTGGGCGGCGCGGATCGCGGGATGTCGACGACGAACCGTCCCGGTCCCGGGCTTGCCGCCGAAGGCGGACAAGTGCTGCGGAAGCTGACGTTCGAGTATGCGCTGACGATTGGCGGAGCTTCGGCGACGGCGGCGCCATGGCGGATCGCGGACGAGCGGGAGGCGGCGGTTCTCGCCCGGACGGCGAGTCTGTCGCCGGCACCGCGGTATGCGGCGGGGCTGGCCATCGCCGCCGAACGGCCGCTGCCGTCGGAGTGCGGCTGGCTGGAATCGAAGGAAGCCGACATTCACGTGACGGCATTCCGTCCGGCGCCGGACGCGGGCGGAGGGCTGGAGCTGCGCGTTGTCAATCTCGGCGACGCGGACAAGTCGGGCGAGATCGCGCTGCGCTTGCCGGTGGAATCGGCCTGCGAGACTGACCTGGCCGGACGCAAGCTCCGGGAGCTGCCGCTGCGCGAGACGGAAGCAGGCCGCAGCCTCGAAGTGGAGCTGAAGCCGAAGGAGATCCGCACGATTCGCCTGCGCTGAACAGCGAACTCCGGGGGTTCGGCCGCAGTTCGCAGAATGTAATCGAAATTTCGTGCTTATTTGCTCGATCTGGCAGCAATTCGCAGAATGTAATCGAAATTTCGTGCTTATTTGCTCGATCTGGCAGCAATTCGCAAAATGTAATCGAAATTTCATGCTTATTGGCTCGATCTGGCAGCAATTCGCAAAATGTAATCGAAATTTCGTGCTTAATTGCTCGATCTGGCCGCAGCTCGCAGAATATAATCGAAATTTCATGCTTAATTGCTCGATCTGGGCGCGGGTCAGGAGGTTCCTGTCAATCGCCCCTGTCTCTTCCTGCGCATCGAGAGATGGAGCATGGTTCAATCGCTGTGTGTGCTAGGCTGCCAGCGAATGGACAAGCTCCATTATCTCGGGCGTCAGGGCGACGGAGTCGGAGCGGCTGCGGCGCGAAGTGGAGGGAGGTTGGCGCGATGGGGGCGGCGTATGTCGTGAAGCAAGGGCCGTTCAGCTCGACTTGCAATCGCTTTCACAATATGGAGCAATCTCTCTTTTCCAAAAAATAAAACGAGAACAAAAAAACGCTAGGAGGATCAACAATGGCACAGATAGGCTTCACTGTATTGAGAGGAGCGCTGGCCGCTCTGATCGCAGTCGGCGGCTTGCCTTGGTCCGCCGCATCCGCTCAAGGCGCGGACGGGCCCTCGCCGCTTGCCGCGACCGAATGGACCGCGCAGCAAGCGGCGAGTCGGCTCACGGATATCGACTCAAGCTGGGCGAAGGAGGCGATCGCGAAGTGGGAGGCCGCCGGGCTTGTCCGAGGCTATGCGGACGGAACCTTCCAGCCGAATCGCACGATCAGCCGGGCGGAATTCGCGGCATTGCTGGATCGCTTGTTCGGCTACAAGCAGTTGGGAAGCGCAGTCGAGATCTCCGGCGCGGCGGACGGGGCTTGGTACAAGCCGAGTTTGCAGAGAGTTGCCGATGCCGGCATTATGCAGGGCGACGGAACCGGGGCCTACTCCCCGAATGCGAACATCACTCGCCAGGAAGCGGCCGTTATGCTGGCCAAGGCTTTCGAGGAGGAATCGCCCGCCTCCGAAGACGGCGGCAACCCCGCCGCCGGTCTGTTCCCCGATGCGGACCGCATCGGCTCCTGGGCCCGAGGAGCGGCGGCGGCGCTTGCCTCGCACGGCTATATCTCCGGCAGGGACGGCGGCCTGTTCGCGCCGGAAGCGAATCTGACCCGCGCCGAGGCGGTGAAGCTGATCGACAACCTGGCCGGCGAGTGGATCGCGACGCCCGGCGAGGTCGGGACGGCGCTGCATAGCGGCAATCTGGTCGTCGGCGCGAGCGGAACGGCCTTGCGCCATCTGACGGTAACCGGCGATTTATACGTAGCGGAGAGCGTCGGCGACGGCGAAGTGATTCTGGACGGCGTGACGGTGCAAGGCCGTCTCATTGTCGCCGGAGGCGGAGAGAACAGCATCATCCTGAACGATACAACCGTGCAGGGCGAAGTCATCGTGCGCAAGCGCGATCAGAAGGTGCATCTCGCGCTCTCCGGCAAGTCGAGCGTTCCGCTTGTCCGCTTGCTGTCCGGGGCGGACCTGGAAGGCGACTTCCCGAGCGTAAGCCTGGAAGCCAAGGGGGCCAAGGCGAGGCTGAGAGCCGGTTCGTTCGGCAAGGTGAACGTTCTCGCTCCCGCCGGGCTGACCGTCGAAGGAGCGGCTATCGGCGAGCTGACGGTAGCGAGCGGCGCAGGCGGAACGCAAGTCGATCTGGACGCCGATTCGACCGTCGATCAACTGAGAGTCGAAGCCTCCGGCAGGTTTACGGGGCAAGGACATATTCTCAAGGCGCACATTGCCGCGAATGGCGTAACCTTCGAGCGTCTGCCGGATCGGACGGAGACGGCGGAGGGAGTCGAATTCGACGACCAAGCTCTCGCCGGTACGGGAGTGCCCGGCGGTTCGACTTCCGGAAGCGGCAACGGCGGCAGCGAAGAACCGCCTGTCTCGGCAGCAACCTCCGGCATCGTCTTCGGCGATGCGGCGGACGAGCTTCGGGTCGGACTCGCGACGACCGGCACCTCCGGAACCGATACGATCTCCGCCGTTGTCGGCGAGCTGGAGGGCAGCTACAGTGTCCGTTACCTCGCGGGCGAAGGATCGTCCATGTCGTTCGAGCTGTCCGGGATCGAGCCGAACGAGCCGCTCACGCTGGAGATCGAGGAGATCCACACGCGAGCTTCCGGCGCGTTGGCTTACAGCGTCCGGGTGAACGGCCAAGAGGTGTATTGCCGGACGTATGAGGAAGCTTCCGCAGGGCCGAACCATTACTTCGTCGAGGTGCCTGCGGAGCTTGTCGGCAACAGCGATCATGCGGCCGTTGCGCTCTATAACGATAGCGACAGCCGGGTCAACTTCGGCAGGCTGTGGGCTTACAGCGACTTCGAAGCGTTGGCCGCCGCCGAGTCGGTGAACCGGCCGATGACCGCCGGATTGTTCCAGCCTCCCGTGACCTGGGACGATTATGCTTCCGACCTGGCGCTCGTCCGCAATCTGGCGCAGCAATACGCCGGCATGGATATGTATACGCCGGCCATTGCCTTCGACATCCTCTACATGCATTGGGACGAGCAAGAGCTGCACCGGCGACTCGATTATGTCATGGACTTGTCGAAGGACACCGGGTTGCCCGTTCATCTCAGCCTGAACTCCTGGTGGGGAGGCACCCCGACCGGGCCTGACGGCAAGGGCGGGTACTGGACCGATGTCGCGTATCAACAGATCGTATACGATCCGCTGAACGTCGACGGCCGCGGCTATTGGAAGCTCACCACGCCGAACATCTGGGGGAACACCCCGTGGCTGACGATGAACAACGATGACTACAATCAAGTCCGGGCGGAGAAGGTTCGCGCCATCGCCGAGTATATCTCCAGACGGACGGCGGAGATCGAAGCCGAAGGCGACTCCATTCCTCCCGTCTCCATCTTCACGGAGAACGAGCCGTTGTACTGGCCGTACTTCGCCTTCAACGCTTCGCCGGAGGCGGGCGGCGACTTCAGTCCCGAAGTGATCGCCGATGCGGCATTGGACGGAGTGACGCTCGATCCGGAGGACGGGTTGTCCGAGGCGGAGCGCAACTGGATGACGTCGAATCTGACCGCCTACATCAAGACGCTGTCCGATGCGATAGCCGAGGGCTACGGGTACGATGCCATTATCGTCGATGGAGACGACATTCGTTATCCGGATCAGCAATTGGTGGAGAACGCCTACACGCACATGTTCCCGACACCGAACTATCCGAGCTGGGACGAGAAGCGGGGGGCTTGGGAGACCCACATGACCACCGGCATCCGTTACGGTGCGGAGTGGGCCGGGGATCTGGATTCCCGTTATCTGGACTACATCGTTGCCCGAGGGAAGTTCGCGGATGTGAACGCCGAACGAAGCAGCGTCTCGGATATGCAAACCATGCTGAAGGCATACGAGTACGGCGCCGATTACGTCAACATTTACAACTATCAAGCAAGTGACGATCAATTGATGCGGGCGGTCGACGGGACGCGGCAGGAGACGGTCGAGACGCCTTCCTATAATGTTCCTCTGGGGGCTTATAATTTCGCGGAGGATGCCTCGCTGACTCCCGGACCCTTCCTTATTGACGTCCAAGGCATCCAGCGAGACATACTCGGTGAGAAAAGAATCGCAACTGCGGACAGCGGAAGCGAGGACGGAGGCGCCCTGACCTTCAAGGTCGACAATGACGGCAAGCCGCTATCGAACGGGCTTGAGGTCCAGGTGGAAGGGCGCGCGCTTACCAGCTTGAACAGCGGGGTCCGCGTCGAGGTATGGGCGGGGCCAAGCCGCAGCGAGCTGACGAGCGTTGCGACGCTTGCGAACTTCAGCTCGGCCAAGGTCGATGTGACGCAAGCCATCGACACGGCTGCGGATATCGCATACGTGGAGCTGAGATTGTACTCTCCCGGCCTGCCTGCAAGCCTGTATAGCTGGGCGGCGGTCTGGTCGGTCAAGCTGTACGAGCTTCGGGATCGCGTCAGCGGTCATCAGAACGGATTCGAATATACGGTCGATCAGATGCGGGAACGCAATCTGTGGGTTGCGTACCGCGCCGATGTCGAGCGGCTGCTGCAGACGTACCTTGAACGGGCCGGAGAAGACGACTCTTACAACCAGGCGAGAAGCCTCTATGAGGATGCCGAGTATGTCAGCGCCTATAAGCTGCTGATCCGGGAGCTGTCCCAGACGCTGCCGGCCAAATTCGCGGTCAAGGGAGAGGGCAGCCTCGGCAAGTATCCGGTGAATGCGGCATCCGAGGTGGAAAATCGGGTAATCGACGTTGTGCTGTACGAATCCGGCCCGGAGCGGACGCGCATCTCCTTGTCGGCGGAGGTCGATACGAGCGTCGCGCTAACGCTGTCCGAGCTTCCGGATGGAGACTACCGGGCAGAGCAGGAGGAGCCTGGCGTCTATACGATCGCCCTCGCAGCGGCCGGCGATGCTTCCGCCGTACATGCTTCGGGCGGAATCGCCCAGTTCCTTCTCACGGCGGCAGGCAGAACGGCCAAGAGCTATCCGTCGTCGTTCGAGGCTGCATACGTGGCCGTCGACGGGGACACGGGGAAGTCGGCTCCCGAAGGGTACTTGTTCGCCATGTCGCAGGACCCTGCGGTCGGCGAATACGTGAACTTCATTCGCCTTCCCGTCGCTTCCGATGCGATTGTCCTTCGCGGACCCGACGGAGCGCCGGACAACGAGCTGGAGGAAGTGCCGCTTAACGTGCTGGGAGCGGGCGAGCTGCTTCGCATCGAGATGAACGAAGCGGGCGAGGCGCAGCGGATTCGGGCTTACTACGGATATATCTCCGGCACGATTACCGACATCGAGCCGATCTCCATTCAAGGCGAGCTTCGCAACGCATTCATCGAACTCGACGGCACCCTGCGGTTCGAGCTCGGCGCCGCGGCGGTTCTGGATTCGCCGAAGGCAACGGGAAGCAGCATTCTGACGGCCAAGGTCGATGACCTGGGGCTGGAGTCGGGCGATTCGGTCACGGTCGTCTACAGCCCGTATACGTATAACGGAAGCGTGAAGCGGGCGGTTCGCATCTCGGAGGTATACGACACGCTTATCTCCGAGACCTTCGAAGCGGAAGCGGGCGATTGGGCATCCCGCGCCTACAGCGTCGACAACATTCGCATCGCTTCGCTGGATTCCAACTACAAGGATAAGGTTGCCAGACCGGACAATATCGCGGAGCCGGGCTCGATCGTCTGGAAGATCGAGAGCGCCGATCCGCTCGCCGACCTGGCGGTCGAATACAGCGGCCGGGCGATCATGGGCAACCCGGACTCGCAGAGCGTGAAGTGGTACGTCAGTCCCGATGGGACGACGTGGACGGAAGTCGGTTCCATCGAGCCGGGCGGCGACGAGGGCAGCTACACCTTGCTTCGCAGCCTGCAGCTCGGCGAATACACGTCCGCTTGGACAACGGTCTACATCAAGTGCGAGCTGCGCGAGACGCAGGACGATACGTGGGCGAGCCTGAACGATGTGCGCATTCGGAAAAAAGCGGGGGAGCGCGAACTCGACACCGCGGAGCTGATCCTGACTCAGGAGTCCTTGTACGCCGGCATGCAGGCTCCGCTGCAGTTGAACGCTTATTACGACAATGAAGAGAAAGTCTCCCTTCAGGATGCGAACGTTTATTACGAGATCGGGAACAAGGAAATCGCGAAGCTGCAGGACGGCGGAATCAAGCTGCTGGCGGCGGGAACGACGACCGTGCGGGCCTACGTGTATATGGGCGGTCGCGTCATCCGATCCAACGAGCTGAGCTTGAACGTTCAATCCAGCGAGATGGCGGGCGTGAACGCGAGCCTGTCCAAATCGACGATCGGCATCGGCGATTCAATCTCCATTGTCTCCAACGTCTATAATGCGGATGAGACGCCGATCGATTCTTCGCAGTACAGCATCGGGTATCGCAGCAGCGATGCCGATGTGGCGACCGTGACCGACGGCGGCATCGTCACCGGCGTCTCCGCCGGGCAGGCGGTCATCACGGTGACGGTGCAGCAGGGCGAGCGGACGGAGGAGCGCGAGCTTGTTATCGGCGTTGCCCGCGTCCGGTCGATTTACAGCAGCAATTATGCGGCCGAGACGGTGTGCTCCAACGAGAGCGTCTGCAATACGGCGGAAGCCAACGCGACGTATGCGGTAACGACGGACCCGTTCGTCGTCCGGGCGGACAATGCGGTATACGCCTTGGTCGAGGCGTCCGGCGGCGTCTTCCTTCCCGCTATTCGCGGTACCTTCCAGTCGCTGGGCGGTCCCGACGGGACTTGGCCGATCAAGAATTCCGCCGAGATCGTCTACAAGTTGGACAGTCTGGAGACTTCCTTCCTCGGCCTCGAGGCGACCATCGCAGCCCGGTCCGGCGTCTTCGGCTCGACGATATCCGTCTACGCGGGAGACAGCCCCGATACCGCCGACCAATTGATCCAGGTGCTCGAAGGCGGGGAGTACAAGATCGATCTGTCGGCGGCGGCGAAGGATGTCCATACCTTGTACGTAAGACTGGTCATCTCCGAGACGGCATTCGATTGGGGCGGAATTATCTCCGTTGTGTTTAACGAATTGACTCTGCAACCGTAATGAGGATTAGAGCATAGGGGCGTATCTCACGGGGCGTTGTCGCTCCTGTGAGATACGCCCCTTGGCGATCGAATGCCGAACCCGAACGTGCGTCCGTCAGGACCGGGAAGATTGCTTATCAAACCAATCGTCCCATTGCTCCCGATATTGATGGTACACAAGCGGATAACGAATCCGCAGCTGCCGCAGCTCCTCCGCCGGGTTCGTCGGAGCGCCGAACAGGTCAATCGACTCCAGAATTTCAGCCATAACGTTGCCTTGCTTGCCGTTGAATTCTTCCTGATAGAACATCAACGCAGCCATTCCTGTGGCCGGCTGCAGAATATGTTCGGCGGGCATGCGCTCCAGTTCTATTTGCAGACGAATGCAGTAGTTCAGGGATTGCTTGGCTGCGCGCACGGTCTCGTTTTTGCCGTCCAGGAAGCCGGCCAGTTCGACGAAAAATTCCGCGTGTTGGAACATGGATCCTTTGATGTAATCGTTGCACTCATCCATCAGCGCATTGATCGCGATCGTACGGTCGTCCTCGTCGGTAATTGATTTAAGAAATTTTTTGACGCGAGGTTTGACTTTGCTCCAGTACTGCCGTTTGCCAAGAGCGAGCATGGCATTGATCCAGTCGGTAAACAAGGGGAGGTCGTCGGGCTGTTGGCTGTCAACGTCGGAAAGACGGGATTCAATCAGGGAGAATGCTTCTTCCGTACGATCAAGCGCCCGATAGACAACGATCGTCAGCGGCATGAACATGCTGGAATAATCGGGGAATTTCTCTCTCGCCTGATCAAGGTATCGCAGCGCTTCTTCAGGCTCTCCCAAGTCCAGAAGAAGCTTGGCAACCCAAAGAAACGTGTGACGCTGATCCTCCTCGGACTTGTCCATCTCCATCAGCAGCACAATTTCCTCATGAGCCGCTTCAGGCTCCTCATTTAACATCAGTGCCTGGATCAAGCCGATTCTGGCCCCGACCGCATTGGGGGAGAATTCCAGCGCTTTGCGGAAAAGCGCTTTGGCCTTGTCAAACTGCGCATCCTCCATTAAGTCGTAAGCTTCGTCCATCAGCTTGCTAATGGAACCGCCGTACTTGCGCTGAAAATCGTATTCCTTGCGTTTGGCCGGGTTTCTCAGCGTCTCGTAGGCGCGTCTGATTTGCTGGAACTCCTCGGGATGCTGCTCCGGCGGGAACTGCTTGACCAGACGAATGTAGCTGGCTTTAATCGAGTCCGCAGAGGCATTGGCCCGCAAACCGAGTATTTTGTAGTAATTTTCCACCTTCGGCTTCTTGGTTGTCCTGCGTCTGGCAGGCGCAGCGCGCTCCATAGCTTACTCCTCCAATTCAGATCAGAATTCCAGTTCAATCAGCAGGTCGGTAGCATCGTCAATTGCTTCCTGCAGCGCGAGGAGATCATCCGCAGAACGGGCTGCCTCCAGCCGCTGAATGGCGGCCTGGGTCCGCTCTGCCGTCAGTCCGGTCAGGTCCGGCATGCTTCGCATGCGCTGCAGCAGCCGCTCCGCCGTCTGCCGGAGCTCGCCGGAATCCGGCTGCGCGATGTCGTCCTCCAGGTCAGCCGGAAGAGAGATTTCTTCCAGAATGGAATTCCAGTCTTCCGGCTCATCCGCCTGTCCGTCGTCTGCCGGTGCGCTCGACCAGAGAGCCTCCAGCCTGCTAGCACTATCGCGGAACGACGCCTGCGATTCGCGGTTGAGACCGTCCTGCACGGTGACGGTCATTTGCTTGCCGGTAGAGACGCACTTGGCCGTTGTCTCCAGAATGCCGTTCAGATTATAGCGGAAAGTAATCTCAATCTGCTCCTGCCGCTCCAAATTCGCCGGAATGCCCTCGAGTAAAAATTGGCCGAGCAAATGATTGTGCTTGACCCATTCGTGCTCGCCCTGATATAGTTCGATCGAGACCGAGGTTTGACCCGGCGCCGATGTAAAGAAGGGCTTGGTTCGCGTGACCGGGATCGTCGTATTGCGTTCTATAATTGCGGCGAAGCCGCCGGGCTGCTCTCGCAGTTGCTTGTTCGGCTTCAACACGGCAATCCCCATAGAATAAGGGGCGACGTCGGTCGCGACGAGACCGCTGTCCGACAGCGAGCCGGCCTTCAGTCCGGCCTGAACGGCGGCGCCCAGAGCGACTGCCTCGTCCGGATTAACGTCGGTGCGCACCTTCTTTCCCAGCAACGCGACGATTTTCTCTTGTACGCGTGGAATTCGGGTGGAGCCGCCGACGAGCAGCACTTCATCGATCTGCTCCGGCTGCAGTTCGGCTTCCCGAAGCACGGAGCGCACGCATTCGAGAGTCTCCTCCAGCTTGTCCTCGATTAAAGCGACGAATTGCTCTCGGGTAACGTCCAGCGTCAGACCGACGGGCCGATTGTCCTTTACGGTGACAAGCGGCAACGCGACGGATACCACCTCGGCTGCGCTCAATCGCTTTTTTACTCTCTCGGCTTCTTCCTTTAACAGTGCCTTCGCGCGGATATCCTCCAACGGCTCTACTCCGTGCTCGGTTCTGATCCGCTCGGCGAACAACTCGACGAGCTTCCAGTCGAAGTCCTCTCCGCCAAGGAGATTGTTGCCGGTCGAGGCCTTGACCTCGATAACGCCGCTCATCTGCTCAAGAACGGATACGTCGAATGTGCCGCCGCCCAGATCATAAACGAGAAACGTTTTGTCTTCATCCAGATGCGCCAGCCCGAAGGCAAGCGCCGCCGCTGTCGGCTCGTTGATAATGCGCTCGACGACAAAGCCGGCCAGTTCCCCCGCCTGCTTCGTGGCACGCCGTTGAGCGTCCGTAAAGTAGGCCGGCACGGTAATTACGGCTTCTTTCTCGCCTTCCCCGAATACCGCATCGGCATAGGTCTTCAGCTCTTTAAGGATCAGGGCCGATACTTCCTGCGGGAGCAACTGTTGTCCTGCTATGACAATTGGCTCCTCAGACCCCATTTTTCGCTTAACCGCCGCAATCGCGCGATCCGGCATGGCGACCAGGGCGCTGCGGGCATCCTCGCCGACAATGACCCGTTCCTTGGGGTCGATGAGCACAACGGACGGAATGATCGTTTCTTTTTTTGGTGAAGACATTAGCCGGGGCTGTCCATGTTGAATAAAAGCGATAGCAGAATTTGTCGTACCCAGGTCGATGCCGACAATCGGCCGATAGGTTTGCTCCTCAGAATGAACGGGATTCGTCATACGCAGATTTCTCCTCTAAAGTTATGACCTGAGCTTTGCGCAGCAGGGCGCCGTCACGCATCGCGAATCCTCTTCTCACTACTTCTACCACTTGATAGGGAATACGAGCCTCGGAGGGCTTCTCGTTATTGCCTGCAGAAGCGGGACCTGACAACTCGCGGGGACGGGTACCGATCGCCTCGCACCATCCGGGATCGAAGGATGAGCCAAGCACCTGCAACTCGTGAATGCCTGCCAGCGCAAGCATATCGGTTATTTGACCGCACCACATCCGCAGCAGCCTGCTCCAGTCGGCCTGCTCCTCGCCGTGCAGCCGCCCGATCACGGCATCCAGATCGTCGAGCCAGGAGATTGCCGTGTCGGTCATGGTCTGCAGGACCCGTTCGCGCGCCTCTTGCTCGCGACGGAGGTCCGCTTCCGTATCCCTCCACTCGGCGTCTTTCCTGATTTGCCCGCCAAGCTGTTCAAGCAGTGCAGACGTTTCCTGCCCGTTTCTGTATTGCAGCCTCGCGAGCTTGCCGAGCTGCTCCTGAACCGCCTGGTTCAGCTCATTCTGACCTTGCATAGCATTCTCAAGTCGTCGAAGCGCTTCAAGCTCAGGCGATGATCCCTTTCGTTTGTTCCAGATCCACATGTTTCTGCAAGCCTCCCTTGACAACAACCAGAATAACATACTATTGTCCTAATTTGGAGGAGGGGATTGCGATGCCACGCGAGAAGGAACAAGGAGCGCTGCCCAGCGGCAATCTCAAGCAGAAGGTCGTCTTCAGCTTGGCGGCCATCCTCAGCGTCGTGTTCTTTGTATCCGGATACATCGTCTACTTGCTGCATGTGCAGATAGCCAGGGACGAGGTGCGCGACCAATTCTCCCAGACCGTCGAGCAGATGATGCATACGATCGACCAGCGCGTGCAGGGCAGCTACAAGCTGTCCAACCAGATTATTTGGAACGAGCGGTTGGTCTCTCTGCTTACCCAAGCCGATCGCAGCTATTACGAGGTGCAGGCGATCCAGACGATGCTCGATCAGGTTATGGTGTCGGAATCGCAGCTTATGTCGATCAATCTGTTCAACAACGGGGGCGTGCAGTTCAGACCGGCCAATTCGTTCCTGTCGAAGCCTCTGAACGAGAGCGCTTACCTGGAATTGCAGGAGAGATTGGCTCCTTCCGACGGAGAGCTGATCTGGTACCGGACTTCGCTGGCCGACCTGCTGACGGCGGGAAGCGCGGACAGCGAGGTCATCGTGGCGGCGCGCTGGATGAAGAACGAGCGTCTGGAGAACTACGGCGTTCTGGCATTCGTGTTCCACGAGCGCTACTTCATGAACGAATTGCAGAGCATGATGAAGAACAGGGACGGCAACACCTATCTGCTGGACGGGGACGGAAGCCTGCTGTATACGGACGACAAGGCGTTCGCGGGCCTGCCGGAGCTGAGGGAGGCGCTGGCGGCGGAAGAGGATGCGTACATCTCCGGCGAAGCGCAGTCGGACCTTACCGGATTCCGCTTGATCGCCCGCAACTCCTATTCGACCTTGAAGGAGAAGAGCCGATACATTCTGAGCGTCTCGCTTATCGGAGGCGTGGTCGGCATCGGGTTGTCCGCGCTGCTCGTGATGTTCGCCATCCAGAGTCTGTTTAAGCCGATGAGCGGGTTGGTGGCGGCCATGCGGCGCGTGCGGCAGGGGCAATTGGAGACGAGAGTGAAGATTCGCACCCGCGACGAGCTGGCGTTCCTCGGGGACAGCTTCAATCACATGCTCGAGCATATCGATACGTTGATCAAGGAGGTGTACGAGAAGCAGCTTCGCGAGCGGGAGGCGGAACTGAAGGCGCTCCAGGCCCAGCTCAATCCGCATTTTCTATACAATACTCTCGATATGATTTATTGGCGCTTGTACTTGCAGGAGGACCGGGACAACGCGGAGCTGATCATTGCGCTCTCGGACATGCTCCGCTATTCGCTCGAGCCTGCGGGCAAGGCGACGACGGTCAAGGACGAGCTGATTCAGATCAACCGTTATTTGAAAATCCAGAGCTGCCGGTTCGAGGACGTGCTGGAGGTGAGGCAATGTGTCGACGAAGAGGTGCTGGCCTGCCGAATCATGCCGCTTCTGCTGCAGCCGATCGTGGAGAACGCCTTCGTTCACGGGTTCCGGCATTCGGCGGCGGAGCGCTGCCTGCTTACGCTGCGCATGTATCGGGAGCAGGCGGAGGATGGAGTGGACAATCGGCCTCGGCTTGTGATCGAGATCAGCGATAACGGAATCGGCATGCCGCAGGAGCGGGCGGACCGATTGCTCCGTTCGGCATTCGACTCGGATCGGGTGCATCTGGGCGTCCACAGCGTCATTCGGAGAATCGCTCTGGCGTACGGTCAGCCGTACGGCCTGGAGATCGACAGCATCGAGCGGGAGGGAACGACGATGCGGCTGCGGCTGCCGTTCGAGCTCGCCCCGCAAGAAGGAACGGAGGCAGAGGTTCATGGGATATGAGATCATTCTGATCGACGACGAGCAGATCATCCGCAAGGGATTGGCGAAGCTGATCGCCGAGCATACCGTCGGCTGGAAGGTCGTTGCGGAAGCGCGGAACGGCGAGGAGGGCTTGAAGCGAATCGAAGAGCTGCGGCCGAGCCTGGCGATTGTGGACATCCGGATGCCGCTGCTTAGCGGAATCGAGGTGGCCAAGGAGGTGCAGCGGCTCGGTCTGCCGACCCGAATTGTCATTCTGACCGGGTACAAGGACTTCGAGTACGCGCGGTCGGCGTTGAAGTACGGAGTGATGGACTTCCTGCTGAAGCCGTGTCCCGAGGAGGAAGTGATCCGCACGCTCGACGAATGCTACCGCACCGTGGATAAGGAGCACCGGCAGCGGCGGCTGAACGAGCAATTGCGGGAGGAAGCGCTGCTCCGGCAGGTTATTCTGGGCATACCGCCGGAGCCGGCGGAGCGGCAGGCATTGGAGACGAGGATCGTCGGCTGGCTCTGCGGCTTCCTGACCGGGCTTGACGGAATGGCGAGCAAGTTCGACGGAGAGACGGCTCTGCTGCACTTCGCCGTGCGGAATATCGCGGAGGAATTGGCGGAAGGCAGCGGCGACCGGCTGCAGATGGTCTTCATCGGCCGCCATGCCGCCGCGCTGTTGGTCGATTCGAAGGGGAAGATCGATTCGGAGGAGAACGGCTCCATGGCGCCGGAGTGGCTGAAGCGGCTGCCCGGCACGTTGGACCAACTGCTCGGCGCCGCGCCCAAGCTGGCCGTTCCGGGCCCCGTCCGCAGGCTGGAGCAGCTTCCGTCATTGGCGGCGGAGACGCTGCGGGACGAGGCGCGGGCTTCCGGCTCGCCGCAAGGGGGCGAAGCGCCCGGCGAGCCGGGAGAGCTGAACGACCTGCTCCAGCACTCGCAGCTTCTCGTCGACGATTGGAGCTATCTCGTCGAGGAAGGCAAGCTGGTCTCGCTGAAGGCGCAGGTGGCCGAGGAGATCGGCCGCCTGGAGACGGAGGCGCTGCCGCCGCAGGTCGTGCGCAACCGGGTGTCCCTGCTGTCCATCGTGCTGGACAAGCTGTGCCGGAGAATCTTGAACGCGGAGCTGGAGCTTCCTGCGGAGAGGTATGCGCCGAGCGGAAGCAAGGACGAGATGCTGGCCGTGCTCCGGCAGGCGAGCGGACAGTTCTTCGACAGGCTGGAGACCTGGCAGCGGGACAACAACCGGGATACGATCAAGCGGGTGATCGCCTTCGTCGAAGAGCGCTACTCCGAGTCCTGCAGCCTGTCCGATGCCGCGGCGTTCGTTCACTTCAACCCGACCTATCTGAGCACCATATTCAAGAAGGAGACCGGGGAAGGCTTCGTCAATTACGTGACCAAGCGGAGAATGTCGCAGGCGAGGCTGCTGCTCGCGAACACGGACCTCAAGATAGCCGAAGTCGCCGCCAAGGTCGGGTACGACGATCCGAACTACTTCACGACGCTCTTCCGCAAAACATGCGGCTGCGCGCCGAATCAATTCCGCAAGGGGGAGTCCGGCGTGTAACCGGAACTGTCTATCCGTTCTGTCCTCCCACCTCCCAACTGTCCTCCCAACTGCCCCGTCCGCCCCGTCCCGCACTCATGAACGACACTTCCCTTCGTGCCGATCATGGGTGTTTTTTGCCTAGTGGGACCGATCCAAAAAAACTCAAGGTTCTTCAAACGAATCTCAAGGCTGCAATCGCGGCTGATTTCTATACTGAAGGGGAAGTCAACTGGAAGGGAGTCCACTATGAGAAAGTCTACGATGAAGATTGGGGTCATGCTGGCAAGCGCGATGCTGCTGCTGGCCGCTTGCTCGGGCAACGGCAACGGGAACGCGAACGGAGGGAATTCCTCCGCAAGCCCCGCAGGGGCGAGCTCGCCCGCGGCGTCCAGCGGGACGGCGCAGGAGGGAACGGCGAAGCAGCCGGTCGAGCTGACGCTGGCGCACGGATGGACGGGAGAGGTCGCGATGGCGGCGGCGTTCGAGCCGGCCATCGACCGGTTTATCGCTTCCCACGATTACATTACGCTGAACGTGGAGACGGCGCCGGGCAACGGCATCCGCGAGAAAATCGTGACCGAGATGGCCGCCAACGATCCGCCGGACGTCTTCCTTCACTGGGGAGCGCGCGATACGGCGAGCTACATCGCCAACGAGAAGGTTGCCGATCTGACCGACCTGATCGCCGGCGACCCGGAGCTGGAAGGCCGTTATATCGACAACGCCTACGATTCGGTTACCTACAAGGGACGGATTTACGGCTTGCCGATCGAAGCCAATATGATGAACTTCCTCGTCAATACGAAGATGTTCGCGGACGCCGGCATCAAGGTTCCGGAGACGTTCGACGAATTGAAGGAAGCGGTCAAGGCGTTCAAGGCGAAGGGGCTGATCCCGATCGCGGCCAATGACGGAACGACCCGGGCCATTCTGTCGAACCTGAACGACCAGTTGTACGGCGAATCGGTCCGCGACCGGCTGATCGGCAAGGAGGAGTACGACGAGCGGCTTGTCGAGGCGGCTTCCCATGTCCGCGAGCTGGTCGAGCTGGGCGCCTTCCCGGAAGGGATGGAGACGCTGGGCACCTTGCAGGCGCTCGAGCTGTTCAACACCGGCATGTCGCCGATGTACTACCAGCACAGTTGGACGCTTGGCAGCGTGGCGGAGGATCTGTTCGACCAGGTCGAGGTCGTTCCGTTCCCGAAGCTGAAGCCGGACGGCGACGCTTACATGACATCCGGAGTCGGCTACTTCGTGTATATCAGCGAGCGGGCGTACGAGGATGAGAACAAGCGCGAGGCGGCGTGGGAGCTTGCCAAGTATCTGGCCGGCACCGAGGTCGGCAAGGAGCTTGAGGTCGTCTCCGGCAACCCGAGTCCGGTCGTCTGGGACCGCTCCTCCGACATGCATCCGATGCTCGCGAAGGCGTTCAAGCTGCGCGACTCCGGCGAAGTGAAGACCTTCCCGGACCATAACGACCTGCTCTCCGCGGAGGCGAGCAAGGTGTACAACGACCTCAAGACCCGGCTGTACCTGAACGATATCACGCCGGAGCAATACGCCCAATTGTTCGAAGAAGGCATCAAGAACAACCCGAATCCGGCCTTCGAGCCGTAACGCGGATAAGCGATTGAGGTTCTTCTTCCCGAGAATCTCAATCGCTTTTTAACGGGAAAGGAAGCTGTGCCCATGAAGAGACAACAACGGCTGCTGATCGCGACATTCACGTTGCCTTCGCTTCTGCTGTATGCGTATTTTTTTCTCAGTCCCATTGGCGAGGTGGTCTATTACAGCTTCTTCGATTGGGATGCGATCTCCCCCAAGGCGTTCATTGCCCTCGATAACTTCAAGGAGCTGTTCGCGGACCCGGTGTTCTACCGTTCCTTGCTCAACACGCTGCATCTGCTCGCGTTCCTCGTGCTGCTGATGATCCCGGTTGCGCTGCTGCTGGCGTACTTGCTGTATACCGAGGTGCGGGCGTTCAAGTTCCTGCGAACCGTCTACTTCATTCCGGTCATCGTCTCCAGCGTGGCAACGGCGCTGATGTTCCAGTTTATTTACGAGAATTACTTCGGGATCTTGAACACACTGCTTCGGAAAATCGGCCTGGGAGAGTACACGAGAGTGTGGCTGTCCGACCCGGCGACGGCGATGTCCGCCGTGTCCATGCCGCTTGTCTGGGGGCAGCTCGGCCTGATGATGATCATTCTGCTCGCGGGCTTGCAGGGCTTATCCCCGGAGGTGCTGGAGGCGGCGGAGATGGACGGGGCGAACGCGTTCCGGAAGCTGACGCGGATCATCATCCCGATGATCTCGGGCGTGATCGGCTTGTGCCTGGTGCTCGCGATCACGAGCGCATTCAAGACGTTCGACTTCATCCTGATTCTGACGCAAGGCGGGCCGCTGCACCGGACGGAAGTGACCGGCAGCTACATGTACAGCGAAGGCTTCAATCTAATGAACTACGGGTACGGCAGCGCCATCGCCGTCAGCATTATGGGAATTGCGGTCGTCATCTCCGTTCTGGTGAAGCAGTTCTCGAACCGAATGGATCGATAGGAGGCGCTGGGTGCAATGATGACGATTCGAAGGTTTGTTATCGGTACGTGCAAATACGGGTTCCTGTGGCTGTATGCCACCATCTCGCTGTTCCTGTTCGCCTGGATATTCGCCAGCTCCTTCAAGAGCAACCGCGAGATTTTCCGCAGCCCGTTCTCCCTGCCGGAGAACTGGACCCTGGACAACTATGTCCGGGCTTGGGAGAGCGCCAACATGAGCACGTACTTCTGGAACAGCATCTTTGTCGCGTCGATCAGCGTCCTGTTCACGCTGCTGTTCGGGTCGATGCTCGCTTACGCGATCGCGAGATTCCGGTTCCGGGGCAACGCGCTGTTGTCGGGGCTGTTCGTGATCGGCATGGCGATTCCGCTGCAATCGCTCATGCTGCCGACGTTCCTGAAGATGAACGAGCTCGGGCTGCGCAACAATCTGCTGTCCTTGATTCTTATTTACGGGGTGTTCGGCTTGCCGCGGGCGGTGTTTATTCTGGTCGGGTTCATGAAGTCGATTCCCGCCGAGCTGGAGGAGGCGGCCATCGTCGACGGCTGCAGCTACTGGCGCATGTACGGCAAGATCATCATTCCGCTGAGCGTGCCGGGAATGGCGACGCTCGCGATTCTGGACTTCATCGGCGCGTGGAACGAATACGTGTACGCCTCGGTGCTGCTGGCGACCGACAAGCTGCGCACGCTGCCGATCGGGCTGGCCAACTTCAAGGGGGAGTACTCGAGCGAGTACGGACTCATCTGCGCAGGTATCGTGATTACGATTATTCCCGTTGTTATTATCTACGTTTTTTTCCAAGAACAAATCGTCAAGGGCCTGTCGTCGGGCTCGGTTAAAGGGTAGGTGAAGGCAGTGGCTATCGGAGACAGAAGGAAGCTGCACGTGCACGAGTTCGCGGACAGGGTGACCGGCCGAACGATTCGGCGCTTGACCGATCCGCAGGAGCTGAGTCACCATCCGTACTTCTATAACCGGATCTTCACGGCGGACGGAAGCGGCCTGGTCGTCGCGATTCGCCGCGAGGGACGGCGCAATCTGTACCTGCTGAATCTGGAGGAGCAAGAGGAGCTGCAACTGACGGACTCCGACAATATCCTCGACTTCAGCGCCAATCTGTCGCCGGACGGCCGCGCGCTGTTCTTCTGCCGGGGCAATTCGATCGTGCGGCTGGTCTTGGCGACGCTGCGGGAGTCCGTCGTCTACGAGACGCCGGAGGGTTGGGTCGGCTACGACAATCCGGGGCTCAGCGCGGACGGCGAATGGATCGCGACGGTGGAGATGCGCGCGGAAGACCGCCTGGTCTCGGACGGTGGCTGGGTCGTCTTCGAAGCGCAATGGGCGGCGAGGCCGCTGTGCCGGATCGTCAGCGTTCATCTGCCGACGGGCCGCGTCCGGATCGTGCACGAGGAGCGCTGCTGGCTCGGGCATCCGCAGCCCCGGCCGGGAGACCCGGCGACGATCCTGTACTGCCACGAAGGGCCGTCGCACCGCGTCGATGCGCGATTGTGGCTGGCGAACGCCGCCGACGGGGCGATTCGCTGCATGCGTCCCCAGCAGCCGGGCGAGATGATCTCGCACGAATTCTGGCTGGCGGACGGCAGCGCGGTCGCCTGCGTGTATCGGCAGCAGGCCGCCTTGGGGAGCGGCGGCTCGGAAGAGGTCGTGGACCCGGCCACGTACAGGCCCCGAACGGAGTCCTCGGAGCTGCGCGAGCTGCTGCTGAAGATCGATGCGGTCACCTTGGCCGAGACGCCGATGATGGAGAGCTCGCCTTATTGCCACTTCATCGCGAATGAGGCGTTCACCCTGGCGGTCGGCGACGGGCAGACGAGCGAAGCGCCGTACTTGTACGCGGCGAATCTGCTCGAGCGCACCGAGGAGATCGTATGCGCGCACGATACGAGCTGGAACGCCTACGGGACGAATCAGGATTCGCATCCGCATCCCGCGTTCCATCCGGACGAGCGGCGAATCGTGTTCACCTCGGACCGGGACGGGCTGCCGGCGGTTTATATGACAACAAGGCCGTAAGAGTCGAGTCGGATTCGCAAGAGAACAGGAAGCAAGAGAAGAGGGAAGCAAGAGAACAGGAGCAAGAGAACAGGAGCAAGAGAACAGTGCAAGAGAATAGGGAGCAAGAGGGAGGACAACATGGAGGAGCTGGCAAGGGAACGAATAATGAGCGGGATCATGAACGGAGCCGCGGTGGAAGAGTCGCTGCGGACGCCGTTGCTTCGGGAGTATGACGTCATCGTATGCGGAGCGGGACCGGCCGGCTTGTCGGCCGCCTGGTCGACCGCGGGGCAGGGGCTGCGCACGCTGCTAATCGAGGCCGGCGGCTGCCTTGGCGGCGTCTGGACGTCCGGGCAACTGGCCTTGGTGCTCGATGTCGAAGGCAAGGGCGGGCTGCTTCGCGAGATCAAGACACGGCTCGGGAACGAAGGGGCGACGCTGCCGCGCGGCAACGAGCATAACTTCGTCTACGATATCGAGACGATGAAGCGATTGCTGGAGGACCTGTGCCGGGAGGCGGGCATCGACGTCCTGCTGCATTCCCGCGTGACAAGCGCCGTCGCGGAGGGCGGCCGCCTGCGCGCGATAACGGCGGAATGCGCGCAAGGACGCATCGCCTTCGGAGCCAAGCTCTTCGTCGACGGCACCGGCAACGGCGATCTGGCCGCGCTGGCAGGCTGCGGGTACGACATGGGGCATCCGGATTCCGGGCTGATTCAGCCGGCCAGCATGCAGGCGGTCGTGACGGGAGTGCCGGAGCGCTTCCGGGTGATGGAGACGTACGAGAGCAAGCGGGAGTTCGGAGACTACTTGCGGTCCATCGGCTTCGAGCCGAGCAACCGGGCGCCGACGATCATCCGGCTTCCGCTCGGCGGCCTTTATTTATTGGCGGTCAATCACGAATTCGACGTTCGCTGCGACGACATCGTGAAGATAACCGAAGCGACGATGCGGGGGCGCGCGGAGATTCACCGCGCGCTGGCGGCGCTGCGCGGCCAGGCGGGCTGGGAAGAGCTGCGGCTTGTCGCCACGAATGCGCATATCAGCCTGCGGGAGGGGAGACGGATTCGCGGGATGTACGCAATCTCGCTTGAGGACATCGTCGCGGGACGGTCGTTCGAGGACGGGGTGTGCGCCGTCAAGTTCGCCGTGGACATTCATGCGACGGATGCGTCGCAGACGCACGGATACGGCAATCAAGGCATCCGGACGAAGCCGTATCAGATTCCGTACCGCAGCCTGCTCGTTCCCGAGTACGAGAATCTGGCGCTGGCCGGACGCTGCATCAGCGGCGACTTCTTCGCGCACGCTTCCTACCGCGTCACGGCGAACGCCGTGGGCATGGGCGAGGCGGTCGGGTTCGCCGCAGGGCTGGCCATGAGCCGGGCCTCGGGCTCGGAACGGGGGGCGGGAGCGAATTCGGAATGGGATGCCGCGCCTTCGGCAGGCGGGGCCGGCCTCACGCCGGAGCCGTCGTTCCACGCCGTGGACGGAACGATTGTCGGGAAGGAAATGCAGATTCGCGGATACCTAATGTAGAGGGGGACGTTCGATGAGAGGTTCATGGAGGAATCGGATGCTCGGACTTGCAGCGGTGCTTCTGCTGGCGCTGCCGTTGCCATTGCCGTTTCCGGCGGCAATGGCGGAGACGGAGGAACCTTCGCCCTATGTTTACTATGAAGACTTCAGCTCTTATGCCGTCAATTCCTACCCGACTTCGCTCAGCTCGCTAACCTCGCAGACGAATTACGCGGGAAGCGTAGTCGAAGACGCGCAATCGCTGGACAAGAGCTTCCGAATCGAGAAGACGGCGGCGACGACCGTCTCCGCGTATGCCGGCAAGACGCTGGGCGCAAGCGAAGCCTTGGAACGGGCGACGGTCGAGGTTCGCGCGCGGGCGGAGCAGACGAATCTGATCTCGTTTATCGCCGTGCTGCGGGGCGATTCGAACGTTATTACGCAGCTTGCCTTCTACAGCGACGGGAACATCAAAGCGTTCGCGGATACCGGCTGGGTCACCGTCGCCTCCTATGCGCCGAACGTATGGTACGACTTCAAGATCGTCGCCGACGCCGGGACGCAGACGTTCGACATCTACGTGGACGATCAACTGCTGGCAGTCGCCCGAAGCTTCCGAACAGCCCAGACGGACTTGCGGCAATGGCAGGCGGGCTTGTATTCGGGGAGCGCCGCGGGCGCCATGTCGATCGACGAGGTGCGCATCTCCGAGACGCCGCCGGTTGAGGCGGCCGTCGGGTTCGAGGAAGACTTCGAGACGCAGCCGCTCGATCAGTACCCCGCCTCGTTCGACGGGGAGACGGCGGTTGCCGGCTACCAAGCGTTGACGACGTCCGCGTCGGGGGAAGCCGGCCGGTTCCTGAAGCTGGAGCGGAGCGGGGCGAGCACCGCCAGCTACTACGCGTACAAGACGCTGGAGTCCCCGCTGGGCAGCACGCGTCTCTCCTTCCGGGCAAGCGTCGCCCAGACGGATGCCATCGCCTATGTTCCGGTTCTGCGCGGCCCGGGCGGTGCGATCGCCCAGCTCGCCTTCTACAACAACGGAACGATTCGCGTCTATCAAGGCGGTTGGATCACTCTGATAAGCGAATACGAAGCGAATCGCTGGTATCGATTCGACCTCGTTGCGGACCCGGCTTCGCAGACGTTCGCGGTGTTTATCGACGGCAAGATGATCGGGGACGGCTATGCATTCCAATCGCAGCAAGAAGAAGTGACCCGCATCGGCTTCGGTCTCTATAAGGGCGACGGGGCCGCCGCCTTATCCGTCGACGACATCCGCGTCTCCCCCTATGAATTCGAACCGGTGCAGGCGGTCGGCTTGACCGCCGGGACGCTTCCGCTTCCGCTTGCGGTAGGAAGCGAAGAGAAGCTGGAGCTTGAAGTGTTGCCGGCCAGCGCCCTGTTCTACGAAGTGGCATGGAGCAGCAGCGATGCCGCGACGGCGGCGGTCGACGCAGCCGGAGTCGTGCGCGGCATTCAGCCGGGAGCGGCGGTCATTACCGCCCAAGTTACCGACTCCGTCACCTCGGCGGTGTACTCGGCAACCCGCTCGGTGAATGTCTATTATCAGCCCGCAACCGGCGTGAAGGTATCGCCGGTTGCGTTGACGCTGCCCGTCGGTGCCGAGGAGACGCTGACGGCGACGGTGCTGCCGGCGAACGCGAGCGATACGGCCGTTGTGTGGTCCAGCTCGAACGAGACGGTGGCGGAGGTCAGCGTTCTGGGGACCGTGTATGCGAAGTCCCCCGGAACGGCGGCGATCACGGCGACGACGGCGGACGGGAACCATTCGGACGTCAGCAGCGTCACGGTGGAAGCGCGGACGACGGCTTATCAATGGTATGTCGATCCCGAGCTTGGCAACGACGCCAATGCGGGGTCGGAGGCGGCGCCGTTCCGCACCTTGACGAAGGCGCGGGACGCCTTCCGCTCCGCGACCGCCAACGGTTCCGCCATGGCCGGGGACGCCGACATTATTCTCCGCGGAGGGCTCTACGAGCTGAGCGAGCCGCTGCTTCTGGACGAGCGGGATTCAAGCGATGCATACGAGCGCGTGACCTACAAAGCTTATCCGAACGAGGAGCCGATCGTCAGCGGAGGAGTCGGCATCGCCGGCTGGCAGCTCTACGATGCCGTCAACGGAATCTATCGGGCTCCCTCGAACGGAATCGAGACCAGGCAATTGTACGTCAACGGCATTCGGGCGGTTCGCGCCAGAAGCGAAGGGCCGTTGACGGAGGCGACGCTGACAAGCGCGGGGGTGCGCAGCTCCGACACGGACATGGCAACGTGGAGCCGACTGGACGAGCTGGAGTTCGTCTTCCGGGAGCGTTGGACGCAGCCGCGCGCCAAGGTGCAGTCGGCGACGCTGGGCGAAGGCGGAACGAGCATCGAATTTACGATGCAGCAGCCGGGCTGGCAGGCGATCAATGCCAAGGGCTCGTCTTCGGTCACGCGAGGGCCGGTCTATGTGGAGAATGCCTACGAATTGCTGGACCAGGAAGGCGAATGGTATGCGGACGAGGCTTACTTCTATTATAAGCCGAGAGCCTTCGAGAACATGGCGACGGCGGACGTCACCGCTCCCGTGCTGGAGGAGCTGATTCGCATCGAAGGCTCGTCGCTCGGAGCTCGAGCGGGGTATATCAGCTTCGAGGGCATCACGTTCGCTTATACGACATGGCTGTGGCCGAGCACCTCGTACGGCTTGTCCGACGTGCAGAACAACCATCTGCGTTATCCCGGTCAAGACGATCGGCTGATCGAGGCTGCGGTGACCGTCCGGAAGGCGCATCACATCGTCTTCGAGGGCAACACCTTCAAGCACATTGGCGACACGGCATTAAAGCTGATCGACGGCGTGCAGGACAGTCTGGTGAACGGGAATCGCCTGTACGATATATCCGGCGGCGCAATTAACGTCGGCGAGCCGACCGCGAACAATCCGGCCATCTATGCCCCGAAGGATAGCCGGCTCGTGATGAGGAACGTCGACGTGACGAACAATTACATCCACGACATCGGCGTCGACTACGCCTCGGCTGCGGCCATATCCGCCGGGTTCCCGGTGGATATGGAGATTAGTCGCAACCATATTTTCAACATTCCGTATTCGGGTATTCATGTCGGTTATGGCTGGTACAGCTTCGTCAGCGCGGGGCAGAAGCAGGTCCGGATCGAGAACAACTACATTCACGACTTGATGGGAGCGGGGATATACGACGGCGGCGCCATCTACACGTTGGGCTACACGGGAGCCTCTGCCGAAGAGATGAATACGGTCAGCGGGAACTACATCCAGAACCAGTTGGACAAGTGGGCGGCGATCTACGCGGACAATGCTTCGGATTATTGGGAGTTCCGCGACAACGTCATCGACCAGACGGAGACGCCGATGTGGGGAGAGTCCCCGGCCTATTGGGCGTTCGGCAAGGAAGAGGAATTGCTGTTCGACCATAACTACACGACAACCGAACATGTGAACACGTCCTTCGGCGCCCCCCTTCGGGTGACGAACACCCAGGTGTACCCCGACGCGGATTGGCCGACCGAAGCCCGGCAGCTCATCGCCGATGCCGGCTTGTCGAACGCCTATCGTTCCTTGTACGAGTTGGGTGCGGAGAGAGTTGACGTGACGGAGGAATTGGCGCTCGAGGTCGAGGGAACGGCGTCCATTGCCCTGTCGGCGACGACGAATAAAGGCGAGCTCGCGGACCTGTCCGAAGCGACGATCGATTACCGCTCGCGCAATCCCGCCGTTGCGACGGTGAGCGCCGGAGGAGTCGTCGAAGCGATGGCCCATGGGAGGACCGCAATCGAGACGAGGATCGTTCAGGGAGATCTGCTCTGGACGTTCGAGACGGAGGTTTATGTCGGCGATACGGTTGTCTCGATAGAGCTGCGCAACGTCTCGGGCTCGAGCCGGAAGCTGCTTCTGGGCGAGACGTTCGACCCGGGCGTCTATGGAGTCACGGATCTCGGCAGGGAGGTCGCGTTCGCGGACCTGTCGATCGTCAGCTCGGACAGCGGCGTCGTGTCGGTGCAGCCGAACGGCTCCTTGCTGGCCGCCGGAGAGGGAGAGGCGTCGGTAACGCTGGCGACGTACGGGACGCCGTCGTTGTCGCGCACGATCGACCTCGAAGTGATTCAATACAGCAGCGAGGAAGGACTGCTCGTTCCTCCGTATTCGTTAAACGATGCGCTTGCGGACTCCGCCGGCTGGAAGGTGTCTTCCGGGACGGTGGCGTTCGAGAATGGCAGCGTTCGTCTGACGACTCCTTCCGGGCAAGGCTATTACGACGGTCAAGCGTTCGGCGACGAGCTGCTTGCGTTCGATATGACGATCGAAGCGGAAGCGGGATGGGAGGTCATCGAGATTCGCAACCAGAATCTGGCCGTGCCTCTCGACACCGCCTATGCCGTTGTCATCAAGCCGAACGAGATTGAGCTGCAGCGCTTCAACAACGGCGTTCGCACCGTCATCTTCGGCAATGTGACCGGGTATACGAGTCAGGGAGGCGAAGCTTATCCGAACGACGTCCTGCCGTTCGGCGTTCGCAAGCGGGTTCAGGTCGGAGCGATCAACGAGGCGAACGGGGTGCGCATCGTGCTGAACATCGATGGAGAGAACGTCTTCTATTACCTGGATAAGGACGCGGATCGGATCGAGTCCGACGGCTGCTTCTCGGTTATGGCGCGCTACGGCAGCGTGCGGATCGGGCCGACGGAGGAGTAGGAGCATACTAAGACTAAGCGGAACGCAAGGATAAGCCAGCAAGCCGGAGGGGCCATTCCCAAGTCATCTTGTGACTCGGGAACGGCCCCTCTGGGTTATGGCGTTTGACTTATAGCGGACTTATAGCGTTTTATACGAAAATTCACATTCATTCTGCTCGGCAACGGGACATCTGAGCGATTTTATGCGAAAAACCACATTCATGGAGCAAATTCCGGCCCGAGGTGCTCGATGTATGCTAAAAACCGCATAAAAAGCCTCGCTACCTCGGGAATCTGCACCGATGAATGTGATAAATCACATAAAAATGGTTATTCCCGACCGCTGTTCGACCGTTGCCCGACCGCTGCCCAACGACTACTCGATCGCTGCCCAACCGCTGCCAATCGCTATCGACAGCTACCGACCGCTACCCGATCAAGCCAGATCGAACCGATCCGCGTTCATGATCTTCACCCAAGCCGAGACGAAGTCGCGAACGAACTTCTCCCTGTTGTCGTCTTGCGCGTACACTTCCGCGATCGCGCGCAGGATCGAGTTCGAGCCGAACACGAGGTCGTTGGTCGTGGCCGTGCGGACAACTTGGCCGGTCTTGCGGTCGCGGCCTTCGAAGACATTGCATTCGACCGGCTTCCATTGCACGTTCATGTCGAGCAGGTTGACGAAGAAGTCGTTCGTGAGCGCGCCGATTCGATCCGTGAACACGCCGTGCATCGAACCGCCGTAGTTCGTGCCGAGCACGCGCATGCCGCCGACAAGAACGGTCATCTCCGCGGCGGTCAGGCCGAGCAGATGCGCCTTGTCGATCAGAAGCTCCGCTTGGTTGACGTGTGCATGCTTGGAATAGTTGCGGAATCCGTCCGCAATCGGCTCGAGCACTGCGAAGCTCTCGGGATCGGTCTGCTCCTGCGTGGCATCGCCCCGTCCGGGAGCGAACGGTACGCTGACTCCGAATCCGGCTTCCCGCGCAGCCTGTTCGATGGCGGCGCTGCCTCCGAGCACGATCAGATCGGCCAGGCTGACGGGCTTGTCGAAGTCCTGCCGGATCGCTTCGAGAATCTTCAGCGCCTTGGCGAGCTGAAGCGGCTGGTTGACCTCCCAATTCTTCTGCGGCGCAAGGCGGATGCGGGCGCCGTTCGCGCCTCCGCGCTTGTCGGTGCCGCGGAACGTGCTGGCCGAAGCCCAGGCCGACGTAACCAATTCGCTTACGGTAAGCCCGGAGTCGAGAATTCTTGTCTTCAGCTCGGCGATATCGGCTTCCGTCAAGTCCGCGTTGCCGGCCGGGATCGGGTCTTGCCAGATCAGTTCTTCGGACGGAACCTCCGGTCCGAGATACCTAGAGCGAGGTCCCATGTCGCGGTGCGTCAGCTTGAACCAGGCGCGGGCGAACGCGTCGGCGAATTCGTCCGGGTTCTCGAAGTAGCGGCGGGAGATCTTCTCGTAGACGGGGTCCATGCGCAAGGCCATATCCGCCGTCGTCATCATCGTCTTGACGCGAATGGACGGATCTTCCGCGTCCGGCGCAAGATGCTCCGGCGCCGGATTGATCGGCTCCCATTGATGCGCGCCGGCCGGGCTCTTCGTCAACTGCCATTCGGAGCCGAACAGGTTCGAGAAGAAGCCGTTGTCCCACTGGGTCGGGTTCGACGTCCAGGCTCCTTCGACGCCGCTGGTGATCGCGTCGCGGCCCTTGCCGGAGCCGTGCGTGCTGATCCAGCCCAGGCCCATCTCCTCGATCGCCGCGCCTTCGGGTTCGGCGCCGACCAGAGCCGCATCGCCTGCGCCGTGCGCCTTGCCGAAGGTGTGGCCGCCGGCGACGAGGGCGACGGTCTCTTCGTCGTTCATGCCCATCCTCGCGAACGTCTCGCGGATGTCGCGCGCGCTTGCCAGAGGGTCCGGGTTGCCGTTCGGGCCTTCCGGATTGACATAGATCAGCCCCATCTGGACGTTGGCCAGCGGCTTCTCCAGATCGCGGTCGCCGCTGTAGCGCTTGTCATCGAGCCATACCGTCTCCGATCCCCAGTAGATGTCCTCTTCCGGATGCCAGACGTCCTCGCGTCCGCCGCCGAAGCCGAACGTCTTGCCGCCCATCGATTCGATCGCGACGTTGCCCGTCAGAATAAACAGGTCGGCCCAGGACAGCCTGTTGCCGTACTTTTGCTTAATCGGCCACAGCAGGCGGCGGGCCTTGTCCAGGTTGCCGTTGTCCGGCCAACTGTTCAGCGGCGCGAAGCGCTGCGAGCCGCTTCCGCCGCCTCCGCGTCCGTCTCCCGTGCGGTACGTGCCGGCGGAGTGCCATGCCATGCGGATAAACAGCGGACCGTAGTGCCCGTAGTCGGCAGGCCACCAATCCTGGCTGTCCGTCATAAGCTTGCGAAGGTCGTCCTTCACCGCTTGATAGTCCAGCTTGCCGAACTCTTCTCTATAGTTGAAGTCTTCATCCATCGGGTTAGATTTGCGATCATGCTGACGGAGAATGCCCAGATTCAATTGATTGGGCCACCAATCGTGGTTCGTCGTGCCGCTTGAGCGATGGCTGGTAGCGCTTCCGTGCATGACTGGACATTTTCCGGCTGAAGCCGTATTGTTTACATCCATTCCGATCTCTCCCGTCAATTTGTAATTAGAATTATTCAAAAATAGTACCTATTTCATTTATAAAAGGAAATTCGCTAGAAATCAATTCGTTTCTGATGAAGAGATCATGAAGGTATGATGAAGATGGCTTCCATCCATATTGTGTAAAAAACAAAGTTAGTCCTATAGTTTGCCGCGTTGTCGTGTATGCGCTTACAATTTATAATCGCTTTGGAAAGGAGGCGTGAGGGACAAACTGCGGGCCGAATGCTCGAGCATGGCGGCGCTGCAACGGCAATCGTTGTTCGCAAGGACCATTCGAACGGAGGAGGCGTTATTTATGTTCAAGTTTAAGAAGAAAGCACTCCCGATTCTGGCGGCAGCGGCCATGAGCCTGAGTCTGTTCGCGGCATCGTCGAGCGCGGCGACGGATTACTGGCAGAATTGGACCGATGGGGGCGGCACCGTGAACGCGGTCAACGGCTCCGGCGGCAACTACAGCGTCACCTGGTCCAACACCGGCAACTTCGTTGTCGGCAAGGGCTGGACGACCGGTTCCCCGACCCGGACGATCAACTACAATGCCGGCGTCTGGGCGCCGTCCGGCAACGGCTACCTGACGCTGTACGGCTGGACGAGAAATTCGCTTATCGAGTATTACGTCGTGGACAGTTGGGGCACCTATCGGCCTACCGGAACGTACAAGGGCAGCGTGACGAGCGACGGGGGCACCTATGACATCTATACCGCCACGCGCTACAACGCCCCGTCCATCGACGGGACGCAGACGTTCACTCAATACTGGAGCGTTCGTCAATCGAAGAGAGCGACCGGAAGCAACGTTGCGATCACGTTCAGCAACCATGTGAATGCGTGGAAGAACCTGGGGATGAATCTGGGAAGCAGTTGGTCCTACCAGGTGCTGGCGACGGAAGGGTATCAGAGCAGCGGCAGCTCCAATGTAACGGTGTGGTAACGAGTTCTTGAACGGGGGTCTGCCGGTCTTGCGGCCGGCAGGCTTCCGCTGCAGGCGAGGCAGGTTGTTCCCTAAGGAGAGCTGTGATGAGGACACGATTGACGATTGCGGTATGGATGATTGCGATGTTGGCCGTTGCCGTTGTCTTAAGCGCTTGCTCGCGGGAAGCGGCCGGGACGGAATCCGGGAAGGACGGCGGCCTCGTCTTCGTCGAAGGCGGGAAGATGGTTAACGTCAGGTCGAACTTCTACGGGAAGAACGTCATATTGTCCGATTATTATATAAGCCCGTACGAGGTCACCCAGCGGCAATGGAGAGAGATTATGGGCAATAACCCTTCTTATTACCAAGGGGAGCAGTTGCCGGTCGAGATGATCACCTGGTACGACGCCGTCGAGTACTGCAACCGGAGGAGCATGAAGGAGGGGCTGGAGCCGTACTACGCGATTGACCGCAACCATGCCGACCCGAACAATCGGAGCGACAACGACACGCTGAAGTGGACGGTGACGATTCGCGAGGGTGCGAACGGTTATCGGCTGCCGACGGAGGCGGAGTGGGAGTATGCGGCGAGCGGCGGGAAGAAGAGCAAGAGCCGGCTGTACAGCGGCAGCAACGATGCGGACGAGGTGGCCTGGTATTGGAGGAACGCGGGCGACCATTACTTGTCCGGGGACTGGACCTGGCCGGCCATCGAGAACAACCGCAATCGAACCCAAGCCGTCGGGGGGAAAAAACCAAACGAGCTCGGGCTCTACGATATGTCGGGCAACGTGAGGGAATGGTGCTGGAATTGGTACGAGGATGGGGACGGCAGCGCGGCTGCCAAGAGCGGCTCCTTGCGGGTCGTGAAGGGCGGAGGCTGGATCGGAGACGTCAGCAACGGAGCGATCTCGTTCCGCGGCAAGTTCGAGGCGAACGGCTTCGGGCCCGATCAAGGATTCCGTGTCGTGCGCAGTGGATAACGCAGATGGGCCTTCGAGACGATAATTCGTCTGCGAAGGCCCATCTGCATTCCGACACAATCGAGGTTACTCCACGAACGCTTGCCGCAGCTTCTCGAGGTCGAATTTTCTCATCGGGAGGAAGGCTTCGATCACTCGCTTAATCTGCTCGGGCGTTCCCGTCGCCAGCATGTCTTCCATCTCGCGGGGGGCGATCTGCCAGGAGAGGCCGTACCGATCCTTCAGCCAGCCGCATTGTTCGGCTTCGGGCACGGCGGACAGCTTGTCCCAGTAGAAGTCGATCTGCTCCTGCGTGTCGCAGCGGACAAGCAGCGAGATGGCCTCGTTGAAGGCGAAGCCGTGCGGGTGTGCGCTGTCCATCGCGGTCAGCCACGTGTTCCCGATCATAAAGTCGGAGAACATGACCGTGCCCTCCCGATCCGGCGACATGCCGGGGCCGTAGCGGATGAGCGAGCCCGGTCTGGAGTCGCGGAAGATCGACAGGTACTCTTCGCGGGCTTCCTCGGCCTTGCCGCAATTATCTCCCGTGAACATAAGCGAAGGGATGATCGTCGGCCGCGGTTCCCCTTCGGGATTCGTCAGCATGAGCTGCCACGTGACGCCGTACTTGTCCCTGATCCAGCCGAACCGCTTGCTGAACGGGTATTCTCCAAGTGGCATCAGCGCGGTTCCTTGCTCGGCCAGCTTGTCCCACGCTTCGTCCAGCAGCTCCCGGGCTTGCGGCTCGCGCGAGGGATCGAAGTTCACGATAAACGAGATCGAAGGATTGAACTTGAACAGCGGTCCTGCGGAGATCGCCATGAACGGCTGCCCCCAGATCGTAAACGACACGCTCTCGGAATCGCCCGAAGGCGTGCCCGGAAGGAGAGTCGAGCTGACGACAGCCGATTCCGGGAACACCGAGCAATAGAACAGAGCGGCCTCCTTCGCTTCCTTGTCGAACCACAGGTGAGGAACGATGGACGGCTCTTGCGGGCGGGGATTGGCAGTTTCCATATGTGCAGCCTCCTCTTTTTTCTACATTCTAACATTGGTTGGCGTTGTTCGCGAAGAGGGGGTGCGCTCGCCCTTCGGATCGGTTACGATAGGAATAACCGGGCCGTTGGAGCTTGCGGACGCGTTCGGCATCGGAGGGGAGGGCGGGGCCATGTGGGTGGCGGTCATCGCGGCGGCAATTGTTGTCCTTATTATCGCAGGAGCAACGTTCCGACGAAGGCGCCGAACAAGAGCCGGCAACCCGAAGCTTGTGTCGCTTGAGGAGGTTCGCCGGGCGAAGCGGCGTTCGGCGGGACGTTCGCCGGAGGCGAAGCCGCAGCACTGCTCTCTATGCCGTCGGCCTGCCGGGCGGCTTAGCTTCTATGTCGACGAGAGGGGCGGAACGATCGGCGTATGCCGAGCCTGCAAGCCCAAGGCCGAAGCACGGGATTTGGACCGCCTGTAGCGCTCGCAGCAGTGAAGTCTGTGAAGGCGGTTACCTCTGGGCAAAAGGATGGGGAGAGAGAAGCATGGATCTGCAGACGGTAATGCGGGAGCTGGAAGCTCTCGGCAAGGAGCGGCTTAAGAAGATGTATCTATCGAACGGAGCTCATGAGCCCCTGTTCGGGGTGGCGACGGGCGAGATGAAGCCGCTCAGGAGACAGATCAAACGGAACCAGGAGCTGGCCGAGCAGCTCTATGCGACAGGCAACTACGACGCGATGTACTTCGCCGGGGTAATCGCGGACCCGAAGGCGATGTCGGCCGCGGACTTCGAGCGCTGGATCGATGCGGCCTACTTCTACATGCTGTCCGACTTCGTCGTCGCCGTCACCCTGGCGGAGACGGAGATCGGGTTCGCGCAGGAGGTGTGCGATCGCTGGATCGCAAGCGGCGACGAGCTGCGCATGTCGGCGGGGTGGAGCTGCTACTGCTGGCTTCTTGGCAGCCGCAAGGACGCCGAATTCGATTCCGGCAAGCTGGCGGGCCTGCTGGAGCTGGCAAGAGAGACGATTCACGATGCTCCGGAACGGGCGAAGTACGCGATGAACATGTTCCTCACGACCATCGCCGTGTCTTATGTGCCGCTGCACGAGCAGGCGGTCGAGACGGCCGCGGCGGTCGGTCCGGTGGAAGTGAACAAGGACAAGAAGAAGAGCAAGCTGCTCAGCGCCTCGGACAACATCCAGAAAGCGCTTGACAGAGGGCAGATCGGCTTCAAGCGCAACTATGTAAGGTGCTGACAATTCAAAGCGTTGGCTATTGCAGTTCGCCCAATAAACTGCTACAATGTACACAATATTCCAGTGGTGAAGCACACCCTGGCTCACGTCTGTTCAGCGACGTCGAGCCGGGGTTTTTGTTTTGCCCTGGGACTAATTAGAGGAGGGGTATTCATGGGAGCCGTTCGTCTGTACGACACGCCGGGACAATTCGCGGAGATGATGGTCAGGCAGCTAAGCGAGAGCACGGGATTCGAGATACGCTCGAAGGAGGGGGAGCCGCTGTTGCTGGAGGTTGCCCTTAATTCGGAGATCCATCCGGACGGACAGGCAGAGATCAGCCTGCATCAGACCTACGATACGTACATGGCCGGAGGAGATCTGAACACGGCGATCGATTACATGAACAAGATGGTCCGTTTGTCCGCTCATATGCGGGAGGGCGTCGACATGAACAAGATCGATCCGGCGAGAATATACCCGGCGATCCGGGACGAGCGGTATGTGAAGGAAGCGAGGCGCGCCATGCAGATGGTGTCGGACCCGGTGCTGCCGGGGCTTCGCATCGTGTATATGGAGGTTCACGAGGATTACTGCAAGATCGTGACCGAGCAGATGCTGGCGGACAATCCGGAGCTGGACGTCGAGAAGGTGAAGAAGCTCGCGTTCGACAACCTGAAGGCGGCCGGCTGGGTGGAGCCCGAGCTTCGGCTGGACAGCCCGGTTCGACCGACCTGCGTCGTTCAGGTGTTCAACGAGCCTCCTCATCCGATCGACTGCCAGTTCCTGATTCCGGAATGGACCTCGCGCTACTTGCCGTCCGAATACGTCATCGCCTTCACGAACCGGAAGACGGTCCAGATCCTCCAGTCGACCGAATCGATGAATACGTTGCACCGGGCGCGGGATCTGGCCGTTAAGAGCCGATTCAAGGACGTCGTGGAACGAAGCTGCCGGCTGATGCCAAGCCCGGTGTCGGATCGCATGTATTGGGTGAAGGCCGGCAAGGCGAGGCTGCTGTGAGAGGGACCTCGCAGCTTGTTTCTGTGATATACTGGTAGAAAATGTTGATTGCGGGAGGGATCGAGATGGCGGAGAATTCGTCCAAGAGCAAGTCGCAGGAGAAGGTTAAGGAGCACTCGGCACGTTATCTTATCGATGAGAGATACGAGATTATCGGCGGTGTCCGATACGACTTTATGACTTCGCCTAAGGTGAGTCATCAGGAGATATTGGGCCAGTTGTATTTGGCTTTCAATTATTCCTGCCGGGCCGAGGGAAGAATATTTGTCGCGCCGCTGGACGTTCACCTGGACGAAGACAACGTCTTTCAACCGGATCTAATCTACATCTCGAAGGCCAACGACGGCATTATCCGGGACGGCTACGTGTACGGCGCCCCCGATCTTGTCGTGGAGATTCTGTCCGATTCGACCGGCCGAAGGGACAAGACAATCAAGAAAGACACTTACGAGAGGTTCGGAGTCGGCGAATACTGGCTTGTCGATCCGGTGTACCGCCTCGTGGAGCAATTTGTCCGGCTGGACGGGCGATACGTCCTCTCGTCTACGCTTACAGAGAATGATACAATCGCATCTCCGACCATTCCGTGCCTCTCCATCGAGCTTGCCGCTATTTTCCCGGAGGAGAACTCGTAGCTCCACCTGAAGGAGGCCGCCGATAAAGTCGGCAGCCTCCGACGCTGCGCCCCTAGTGTGAAGAGGCTGGTGGGGGGAGGTTGTGGAGGAAGTCCAATCCTTCGGGCGCGGAGAGGCGAAGTGGGAGGCGTTAGTGGAGAAATCCGCACAACGCCGCTCCAGTTGACCTCTAGTTACTCATCTGCCCCCACCACGCCTGCTCGAACGCCCGCACTTGAGTAATGGCGACTCATCTCGGTGCCTCCGCGCGCCAATCGCCGCTCCAGTTGAGTCGTGGTTACTCAACTGCCCCCACCATGCCTGCTCGAACGCCCGCACTTGAGTAATGGTGACTCATCTCGGTGCCTCCGCACGCCAAACGCCGCTTCGGTTGGGTCGTGGTTACTCATCTGCCCCAACCATGCCTGCTCGAACGCCCGCACTTGAGTAATGGCGACTCATCTCGGTGCCTCCGCACGCCAAACGCCGCTTCGGTTGGGTCGTGGTTACTCAACTGCCCCCACCATGCCTGCTCGAACGCCTGCACTTGAGTAATGGCGACTCATCTCGGTGCCTCCGCACGCCAAACGCCGCTTCGGTTGGGTCGTGGTTACTCATCTGCCCCAACCATGCCTGCTCGAACGCCCGCACTTGAGTAATGGCGACTCATCTGGTGCCTCCGCGAGCCAATCGCCGCTCCAGTTGACCCATGGTTACTTATCTGCCCCCACCACGCCTGCTCGAACGCCCGCACTTGAGTAATCCCTCTGGCGGCATTAGGCCTCTTCTCCCTTTCGTTCAGGATAAGGAGATGCAAGGAGAATGGGCTGACCTAAGACCCAAGGGCATGATCGGCAAGCGGAGGTTCCTGATTCAAGGGGAGAAGAGGCATAAGGGTTCAGAAGGGGGATAGGGCTTTTTTAGACGGTGGCGGGACATAAAACGCCGCGATTCCCGCCAATCCAAGCCGACGAATGGGGCCGGAGGCGCGACTCGCGTGGCGGGCGGGTGAGGGGGACTCCGATAAAGTCGGTGAAGCCGCCGCTTGTCCTCCCAATCCTCCAAACCCAAAAGAACCGCCAGGAATGATCAATGCTCGATCGTCCCTGGCGGTTCTTCTGTGCCTGCGCCGTGCCGGAAGCACGTTCGAAGAGGAATAAAACGGAAGCGTGAGAGAAAAGCTAACCTGCGCGTTGGATTATTTCTCGCCGAATTGGTTGCCGGATTCAGCTCGCAACCTCTTCTTATGCTTCAGATAGCTCTTGATGATTTTGCGCCCGCGGGTGAAGTACCAGATAAAGACCGGGAGGAGAATGTTGAACCCGAGCAGCAGGCAGACGACGGTCCACATGAATCCTTCCGTGTTGATGACATGCCGATAAAGCCAAGAATGATAGAGATCCATTCGATCGCTCCTTGCTCATTCGCGAATTCCTGGTTGTTAGTGTGGACGAATCCGTGCGGGAGCAAACCCTCTTGATGGGAAGGAGATGGACGGAATGAATCGTCTCGCGGCCGCCGCCAAGGCCGTTCTGGAGCGGAAGATCGCGCCGGGCCTTGCCGACAACGAAGCGGCGATCGATGAGGTGATGGGGAACTGCGCGGACCTGCTGAAGCGATCCTTCCTGCTCGGAGGGGACAGGCGCGTTCCCGGGCTGCTTGTATGCCTGGACGGGATGGCGGACTTGGGCACGGTGGAAGCGATTCTGAAGGAACTGCTTCCGTTCGCGGAAGGTTCGCTCAAGAGATTCCCGGACGATTCGGAGGTCGAGGCGCTTCCGAATTTTTATCTCAGCAGTGCTTCGACGCATACGTGCGAGACGGTCGGCGAAGCGATCGCGGCCGTTATCTCCGGCAACGCCGTCCTTCTGTTCGAAGGTTACGGGAGCGGGCTGATTGCGAACGCGAGGGGCTGGAAGGAGCGCAACGTCGAGGAGCCGTCTACGGAGAACAACCTGAGAGGGCCGCGCGACGGGTTCTCGGAGAGCATCCGCACGAATACGGCGCTTGTGCGCCGGCGGATTCGCGATCCTATGCTTCGCTTCGCCGCGATGACGGTCGGGACGCGGACGCAGACGTCGATTAATATTGCGTATATCGGGGATCTCGTCAAGGAGGGGCTTGTCGACGAGGTGAAGCGCAGGTTGGGCCGCATTCGAATCGATTCGGTTCTGGAGAGCGGCTATATCGAGGAGCTGATCGAAGACGCGCCGCTGTCTCCGTTCAATACGGCGCAGAGCACGGAGAGGCCGGACAAGGTGGCTTCCGCGCTGCTGGAGGGACGAGTCGCGATCTTCGTCGACAACACGCCCCACGTGCTGATCGTCCCGACGTTCTTCTGGCAGTTCATGCAGGCGCCGGACGATTATTACAATCGCTACTGGGTCGGCACCTTCTATCGCTTCGTCAGGTACATCGCCTTCATGATCAGCCTGCTGCTTCCGTCGATCTATGTGATGCTGGTCAGCTTCCACCAGGAGATGATTCCGACATCGCTCGCGCTGACGATCGCCTCCGGACGGGAGATCATCCCGTTTCCGGTGCTGCTCGAGGCGCTGATCATGGAATTCGCCTTCGAGCTGATGCGGGAAGCGGGGCTGCGCATGCCGAAGCCGATCGGGCAGGCCGTGAGCATCGTCGGCTCGCTTATTATTGGCCAGGCTGCCGTGCAGGCGGGCCTGGTGTCGCCGTTCATGGTCATCGTCGTGGCGATGACGGGAATCTCTTCGTTCGCGATTCCCGGCTATACGAGTTCGCTTGCCATTCGTCTGCTGCGCTTCCCGCTGCTGATCGCGTCCGGATTGTTCGGGCTGCTTGGGTTCGCCACGATGGCGTTCGCTCTGCTGCTGCATGTGCTGTCCATTCATTCGTTCGGCGAGCCGTATCTGGCGCCGGCGAGTCCTTATCGTCCTTCCGACCAACGGGATATGCTGCTCCGGGTGCCGATATGGATGATGGATCTGCGGCCGGAATTCGCTCAGGATCGGGAGCGGATGGAAGGAAGCCAGATGCCGAAGGCTCCCAAGGAGGGACAGCGATGAGCGAAGCGGATGCGATTGTTCGATGGGGGAAGCTGCTGCTCGCGGCGGGGGTGCTTCTGCTTGGCTCCTCCTGCGTGGGCGTCCGGCAGATCAACGAGCTCGCGATCGTGACGGCCGTCGGTCTTGATGTCGGGAAGAAGCCGAATACGGTTCGGCTGTCCGCCCAGATCATTCGTCCGGCGGATGCGCGAGGACAGACGGGAGCGCCGTCCGGAGGGACGGGCGAACCGATCTATTCCGTAGAGACCGAGGGGGCTTCCATCTTCGACGCGATCCGCAATCTGGGCCGATTCTCCTCTCGCCGGGTGTATTGGGCCCACAATTTTCTCATCGTTATGCATGAGGATTACGCCCGGCAAGGAATTCAGGACATGGTCGACTTCTTCACCCGCAACCACGAGCTGCGAATGAACACGTGGGTGGCCGTCACGCCGGATTCGCCGGCCGAGCTCATCTCGACGATTACCGGGCTGGAGGTCGTTCCCGGGGAAGCGGTGGACAGCCTGTTCCGCAGCAACCATGTCGCCGGACTCGCGCCCGGGAGCAACATGAGGAACCTCGAGGAGTCGTTCCTGAGCGTAAGCACGGAGCCGATTCTTGCCAAGCTGATGCTCAGGCCCAGGGGAATCTCGAACAAGAAGCCGGAGGAGCAAGGCTCGCTTGAGCAGGTCGAGCTTGGCGGCGCGGCCGTGTTCAAGGAAGGGAAGATGCTGGGCTGGCTCACCCCGATGGAGAGCCGCGCCTTGCTCATGTTCCGCGAGAAGCTGGCGAGCGGCATCGAGACGCTGCCGTGCCCCGGCGACCAAGACCGGAGGCTGACGATGGAATTCAAGGATGCCCGCATGGACGTCGATCCCGGCTATTCGAAGGGAGATATCCATTACCGGATACGCGTCAAGATGGATGCGTCGATCGTGGAGAGCGGCTGCGCGAAGTCGATCGCGAGCATCCGGGAGGAGGCGGAAGCGCTGCTGGCCGCACAGGTGAAGAAGCGGATCGAGCGGGTCGTGGAGAGGGCACAGAGGGAGTATCGCTCCGACTTCCTTAAGCTAGGCGAGGTGTTCCGCAACTCCTACCCTGTGGAATGGCGCGGGATGAGCGGCCATTGGAGCGAAGTCTTCTCCGAAGCCGAGACCAAGGTGGAGGTCTCGGTCAGAGTCAATTCGGCCGTACTTAAAGCTGAAGGAACAGGTGTGAGATGAAGAAGCTGAATATCACGAACGGAATGCTCGTCGCGATGATCGTCAATATGATTTATGTCAAGGCGATCGGCGTGACGCAGGGGGTGCTGGCGAGGCAGATCGGGCAGGACATGTGGATCGCTACGCTGCTCGGCACGCTGCAGGGCATCGGCATTCTGTACATCACGCATCTGGCGATGAGACGAACGCCCGACCTCGATATGATAGCGTTGGGCGATCGGCTTCTGGGCAAGGGATTCGGGACGGTTGTCGCGCTGCTGATCTTCCTCTTCTTCCTCGCCGCTATCGGGCCGGTGATGATAACGTTCGTTTATCATCTTCAGGATTACTTCCTGCCGGAAGCTCCGCTCTCGCTGTTTATCGTATGCGCGCTCCTCGTCGGCGCGCTCGGCTGCTTCTACGGCTTGGAAGTGATCGCGCGGCTGGCTCTGATCGGCTGCGCCTTCATCTTCCTGCTTAACGTGCTGATCGTAATCGGCTCGTTCGAGGAATTCGACATCCGCAATCTGCTGCCGGTTCTGGAGCAAGGATTGCCGCGAACGCTGGCCGCCAGCCTTCACTTCGACGTCGATTGCGCGCTGGCCTCGATGATGGCCGCTCTTGTCCTGCCGATGCTGAAGTCTCCGCAGAAGGAGGGAGGCAAGGTAGGGATGCTCGGTATCGCGACCAGCGGCTTGATGGTTATCATCTGGTCCATTCTGGAGGGGGCTGTGCTGTCCGCCGAAGTGACGAGCAGGTACACGATCTCGTGCATGAAGCTCGCGCGCAACGCGCATATCGGGGAGTTCCTTCAGCGCTATGAGATGATTATGATCGCCCTGTATTCGATCTCCGCCTTGTTCCAGGTTATGTTCTGTCTGTACGGAGTGTCGGTGTGCACGGCTCGCATCCTCCGGCTGAAGAGCATTCGTCCCGTTATTCTGCCCTGCTGCCTGATGCTGGGAACGTTGGGGTACTGGATCGTAAAGGACCACTTCCGCGCGATCGTCTATCTCGAACGCTATTGGCCGTGGGTTGCGCTTCCGATCGGCTTCGGGCTGCCGCTGGTGATGCTGGGGCTCCGGCTGTTGATGGGAAGGCGCTTGAAGGGAGAAGCGGCCGCGCAGCGATAGTTGCCCGTTGTTCCTCCCCTCCAACACGTTCACATTCCCCCTCCCCAATCCCATTTTCTCCCCTACAACAATGTTCGAATCGACGCGGATGTACAAAATGTGTCCAATCTCCCCATTATAATTGTCGGTGTCAGGGCCAAACGGGCTCTGCGTTGATGAGGTATCTATACGAGGGGGCGCATCTTGAAGATGGAACTGGATTTCACGTCGATGACCGAACGGATTAAAGGAAGCAGCTTGAACATCAAGTCGGGCAAGTGGAGAGCATTCGGGTGGTTCCTGCTGACGAACGCGATGATTCTGCTGTCTCTGGCCATTATCTCCAGCGGCGCGCTGATCGGCTTGTTCCCTTATGTTCTGCTGCTGGGCTGCGCCTTCCCCTTTATCGCGCTGTGGTTCTCCCGTTGGCGGGCCAAGCGTTCGCATTCCATCCATGTCATTAATGTTTCTGACTTCCGGAGCGAAGAAGAACGAAGCCTGTACGAGCTCGTGGAATCGATCGGCCGGAAGGCAGGACTCGCGCAGACGCCGCAGATCGGCGTGTACGACAGCGAGGAGGTTAACGCGTTCGCGACCGGAGCAACGAGGAATCGGTCCTTGGTCGCGTTCAGCTCGGGGCTTATCGATACGTTGGACGAGCGCGCGATTGCCGCCGTGGCGGCGCATGAGATTGCCCATATCGCGAACGGCGACATGGTCACCCTCTCGCTTGTGCAGAGCGTCGTGAACACGATTGTGCTGCTGTGCACCTTGCCGCTTCGCGTGCTGGGCTGGCTGGCGTTCTGGCTTGCGGATCGGAACGGAGAGTGGGTCTATGGGCTCATTACCGCTGCCAGGTGGCTGATTACCGTGTTCTTGGTGTTCCTGGGAAGTCTGGCCGTGAAGGCGTTCTCCCGCCGTCGGGAATTCGAGGCCGACCGTCTCGCGGGCGAGCTGATCGACAGGGAAGCGATGGTTCACGCGTTGGACAGCTTAAGGTCCCGGGCTCCCATCGTGCTGCGAAGCCAGAAGGCGTTCGCGGCCTTCCGAATCAACGGCGAGAAGCGGTGGCTGGATCTCTTCTCCGATCATCCGTCCATTGAGCGAAGAATCGCCAGGCTGCGGCAGGGAGCCGGATAAGGCAAGGACGTCTCTCTTCAGCGGGGGAGCGGGGGCGTTCGTCACAATTCTCCTCAGTTGTAAAATAATGACGAATGAAAGAATCGCATGGTATAATCATCCTATGTCTTAGGTAGGAGAATGACGTTGAAGAACGAGGACAGCAAGGCGACAAGAATACTTTCCCTGTACGATCGGCTGCGCAAAGGATTTGTCCTGAACAAGGACGAGCTGGCCGTCGAATTCGCGGTGAATCCGAAGACCGTTCAGCGGGATCTGGACGAGATCCGTATGTATATGGCCGAGCATTATCCCGGCGAGTCCGTCGTGTACGATCACAGGAACAAGGGGTACCGAACGGAGAACAACAGCGATGCGGCGGTGTCCGCCGTCGAGGTGTTCGCCTTGGTGAAGATCGTGCTGGAGAGCCGGGCATTCAACAAGCCTGAGCTCGACAAGCTGCTCCATGCGGTAATCTCGGTCGTCTCGAAGGCGGAGCAGCAGGCATTCAAGGACTTGATCCTGAACGAGAAGTTCCATTACGAGCCGGTGACGCACGGCAAGCCGATTCTGGAGCGAATCTGGCATCTCGGACAGTGCATTATGAAGCGGGAAGTTATCGCGATCGGCTATACGATTATGAACGGCGAGGAACGCGAGCGCATCGTGCATCCTCTGGCCATTGTTTTCTCCGAATTCTATTTCTATTTGATTGCGCAATTCGAGGGAAGCGAGCACCGCGACCCTACCTTCTTCCGAATCGATAGAATCAAGACCGTTAAGCTCCAGGGGAGAAAACACGCCAATCGGCGGTACGAGGACGGAGAGCTCAAGCGGCGCGTTCAGTTCATGTATGGCGGAGATCTGCTCCGTCTTCGGTTCCTGTTCAAGGGACCGTCGCTGGAAGCGATTCTGGATCGGTTCCCTACGGCCGTCGTTCTCGCCAAGGGAGAGGAAGGAACGGTTATCGAAGCCGAGGTGTTCGGCAAGGGCTGCTTCATGTGGCTGCTCAGCCAGGGGAAGCATGTCGAGCTTCTCGGCCCGGAGGAGCTTCGCGCGGAATTCGCCGAGATCGTTCGGGGGATGAACGGGCTGTACCCTCTCAGTGACGATATCGTTACGTAGATATCCATTTTTATAGGGAAGAGGACGTGTTCGTCAGGCATGAGTATTGCAGCAAACGTTGTGACTGTCTTGATTGTTCTATTGATCGTACTTGTCGGCGGCACTCTGCTGAGCCGGGGTCTCGGATGGGCCAGACTGCGGTTTGTGTCTCCCGTGATCGGGTTTCCTCTGGCTCTGGCGGTAAGCGATTTCGAAGCGAATGAAGACGGTGCGGCTTTGTCTGTAATCGGCTTGTTGCTCCTCACGCTCTGGGTCATGTTCCGTTCGCTCCACATCAAGCTTGCGCTTCGCGGCATCCGTCATGCGCAGGAGCAGTTGAGCTACGTCTGGGTCGCTCTGTACGCCATCTACACGGCATATATCTTCCATCAGTTGCAGTTCCCGTATGATTGGATTCGGAGCCATTGGCATTGGAGACTGCACAGCGCAGCCGTGACGGCCGCAGTAGCCGGCGTGTCGTTCGTCATTCTGGCAGCATTCTTGTTCTTGACGCTAGGACCGTACAGGAAGCTGCGCAAGAATCTGCGCACTCCGGGATTGATCGAACGAGAGACTCTCGTCAAGGAACTGGCTAAGCGCGCTTCGGACAAGCGGGAGGCGACGGCTTATCTGAATGCCATTGTGGAACGGATGCTGCGGCGGGGAAGAATCGTGGAATCCGTACATAACGGAATTGTCTACATAAGCAAGCCCAAGTATGCCGGCGCCGTTCCCGTCGGGGCCGGGGCTTCGGACCAAGCTACCGCGGCGAGGCCGCCGGCGGAAGGAGAGCTGGCGGAAAGAGAGCCGCTGCTTGAGCTGTTCCGGCAGAACTTCGCCGGTCATCCGGCGGCGCAGGCCGCACCGCAAGACAGAATCGCCTATGTGACCGCCTTGTTCTACGGATTGGAGGACTTGGCGCGTCACCGCGACCTGCTGGTCAGCCTGCATCGGGAGTATTCGGTTCTGCTGGATCTTCCGCAGGAAGAGGGAGAGGGCGGAGCGGCTTCGTCGATGCCGCAGGCCGGCGAGGCCGCCGCTGCAGCCGCCGTTGCGGCCGCATTCCGAACGGTGAAGCGGTATCGGCCGGTTCGCGTCTCGCGTTATCGCTGCCGCCTCGATACGCTGCGATACGCCGTCTACGGCGAGTTCTGCTATACGCGCGCCAAGCTGGGCGGTGCGGATGCGGATGGCCAGATCGCCGACTTGTATGCCAAGCGGCTGGGCATACGGCCGAAGCTCGCCGCTCTGATCGGCGAGTTCGTCGAAGCGCTTCTGAGAGGGGCATGGAAGGCTGCCCAGTTGATTCTGAATGCGAAGTTCGGCGCCGCGATACGGGGACAGCTCGCACCGCTGATCGATCGGAGCCTGATGAATGAAGCGCATCGTCATCTGCCGCGCCACGAGACGGTCGTCGTCGCGACGATGAGCGCCGGGAAGTCGACCTTCATCAACGCTCTGCTCGGGCGGGATCTGATGCCTTCCCGCAACCAGGCCTGCACCGCCAAGATTTCGAGGGTCGTCGCGAACGATCGTCTCGGGCACCGAATCGGTTATGTCCGCTTGGACAAGGGGGACTGCCGGTATGCCGGCGTCGTGGAGCCGGGAGTCGTGAAGGAATGGAACGAGATGGACGGCGCGGCGGAGCTGCGGCTTGAAGGTCCGCTTGCGGGCCTGAAGGCCAAGGGGATCATCCATGCGCTCGTCGATACGCCGGGCACGAACTATTCGGGCGATCTCAGCCATGGTCAGATCACCCAGCGTTATCTGCAGCAAGGGGAGTACGGCAGCGTCGTCTATCTTGTGAATGCAACGCAGATCTCCACGACGGACGATCGGATGCTGCTCCGCCGGGTGCTGGATACGGTGAAGCAGCGTCAAGACTCGCCGAGGCTGCTGTTCCTCCTCAACAAGGCCGACGAGTTCGACGAAGAGGCGGACGACGATCTGGCGGATGCGATGAAGCGGCTGGCTCAGGATCTGCAGGAGGCCGGCATCGAGCGTCCGCAGCTTGTGCCTATGTCGGCCTATGCCGCCAAGCTGTTCCGTATGGCCGGGGCCGGACTGGCGATGACGGCCAAGGAGACGAAGGACTTCGCTTCGCTGTACCGGCTGTTTGCGGAGGACGGTCTGGATCTGACCCGGCTGGCCCTCGTCGCAGGGGCCGTTCCCGCCTCCAGCGACGATGGGGCCGTTCCCGTCGAGCGGATCTTGGTAGGCGGCAAGGCATACGAGGGAAGCGCGATCCTCTCGGCGCTGGAGCGGACCGGCATCCGATTGGCGGAAGCTTGCATATCACAGATGGCGAATACCCAGGGAGGCATGTCAAATGGCTGAAGTTCTAGTGAGATACAATCCGTACAAGCTGGAGACGAGCTTCGCTTGTAATGGTAAGGAAATAACGGAGGAGAGCAAGCTCTACGCGCTGCGAACGGAACGGCTCCAGGTTTGGGTCGATCGACTTCCTCGCATTCTGTCCGAGGAGTGCAACGACGACGCCATCCATGTAGTCTTCCACGGCACCTTCCTCGATTATGAAGACCTGGCGGGCACGCTGGAGGAGAGCGAGATCGACGGCGTCGAATTCACTCACGCGCACATTCCAGCCAAGGAATCCGACGACAAGTTCCGCGAACTGGTCGCCTTGTTCGATGAGATGCAGGCGGGGCCCTTCGATGACTTGAAGGATGCCCAGATTCAGGAGAACTTCCGCAAGGCGCTCGGCTCGGAGTTCGAAGTCAGCGTCATCGCGACGATGAGCTCCGGCAAGTCGACGCTGATCAACGCCATGCTGGGACAGGAGCTCGTGCCTTCCAAGAACGAAGCCTGCACAGCGACGATCGCGAGAGTCCGGGACGTGGACGGGATGGAAGGCTTCACCGCCTCCTGCCTGGACGAGAATCTTAACGTCGTCATCGAAGAGCAGCCTGCGGATCTTGAGGCGATGAAGCGGTTCAACGAGGACAAGCGGGTGTCCTATATCCATGTGAACGGAGACATCCCGTTCGTGCAGACCCGCAGGACAAATCTGATCCTCGTCGACACGCCGGGGCCGAACAACTCCCGCAATACCGATCATGCGGACCATACCTACCGGGTCATCAAGAATGACGCCAAGCCGCTCGTGCTGTACGTCCTGAATGCGACCCAACTGGCGACGGACGACGACAACGAGCTGCTGCGCAAGGTGTCCGAAGCGATGAAGGTCGGGGGCAAGCAGTCCAAGGACCGCTTCCTCTTCGCCGTCAACAAGATCGATCAGTACGACGTCGAACGCGAGGACAACATCGAAGAGGCGCTTCGCAATACGCGCAATTATCTTGAGAAGCACGAAATCTTCAACCCCAATCTGTATCCGACCTCGGCCGAGACGGCCAAGGTAATCCGGCTGCACCAACGGGGAGCAGCGCTTACACGCAGACAAGAGAGCACGCTGAGCAACTACGACCTGTTTAACGATTTTCCGAATATGCATCTGACGCAGTACACGAACCTGCCGACTGCCCGCAAGCGGGAGCTGGAGGAAGAGGCCCGGCACGCACGCGAGAGCGGCGATCACTACGCGGAGACGCTGATTCATTCGGGTGTACCCGCTCTTGAGGAGGCCATCAACGAATACTTGGACAAGTACGCGGTGACGGCGAAGATCAAGAACGCGGTCGATACGTTCCGGAAGAAGGTCGAGGAGAAGATGATGTTCGATATGCTGCTGAAGAGCATCGAGCATAACAGCGGGGAGAAGGAGCGGATCAACGTCCGCCTCCGGCAAGTGGAACTGCAGTTGCAGGAGGGCAAGGCGACTTCGGCATTTAAGACGAGGCTGTCGGGACTGACTGTCAACGCGCAGAGCGAACAAGGCATCGAGGGACTGCAGTCCAAGGTAGAGCTGATGATCAAAGGATTAATCAAGCAGCCGAATCGGATGACGGTCAACGAGGCGGAGCAAGCCTTGGCCAAGACGATTCGCAAGATGACGGCGCTGCAGAGCGACGTGAAGACGGAGCTGGAGAAGCTGGTGAGCGAGGGGCTGCTGACGGATGCGGAGCGGCTGCTCGCGGAATACACCTCGTATATTCAGAGCTTGATGGAAGACGGCGACGTGCATGTCGGACAGCACGCTCTGGCAAGCGAGACGTTTATCCTCGGCGACCTGCCGGATTCGGCCGAGCTGATCAAGCGCCACAAGCGCGAGGAGAGGGAGAAGACCGGCGAGGAGGAAGTCAGGAACGAGAGCAAGCGCTGGTACAAGCCGACTACGTGGTTCCAACCGAAGTATTACACCAGGGATATTTTCGAGACGCGGGAGTACGTAGACGGCAACAAGATGATGGACGAGTTCCTGCAGCCGGTTCGCGGCGAGTTCTATGAAAATATCATTCGTGCCACAAAACATATGAAGGAAGAAACGGAGCGGCTTAAAAAGTTCTTCCTGAGCGAGATCGACAAGCTCGAGGCGGTCATCAAGCGCAAGGTCGTCGAGCTGAAGGAGCTGACCGGCGACAGCCGGGCACTGGAGCTTCGCATTCGCGACGACCGCGAGAAGATACATTGGTTGAACGGCTTCATCGCCAAACTGGATGCCGTCCTGGAGATTTGAAGAGGAGGAACGCCCGATGTGGAAGTCCAGCGCTTATCTGCAAGAAGCCATCGCAAGCCGCAATTATGTCCGTATTCACAACGAATTGTGTTCGATTATTCATAAAGACCCGACCTTTGCGACCGGTGATTACGAGGAGGCCGTCCGCTATCTCGGACGCAGCGGGGCGGACGACGCGATTCAGCCGCATGACGGCAAGACCCTCGCTCCCCGGGAAGAGTGGTCCGACGACTACTGGGCGCTCGTGATGACGAACCTGATGTACAACTTCTCGCAGGAGCGGGCGGAGCATATCAAGCAGGTCGGCCGCCATCTGTTCGGCACGCCGGCACGCGCATCGGCTCCGGTCTCCGCAAGCGTCGGCAGCCGTCCGGCGACGACGACCGCCGCGGCGCCGCGGACCGCGGCATCGGCTTCGGCTCCCCGGTCCGCGCCGGCTTCGCCGACGTCCGCTTACCGTCCGAGCGGCCCTTCCTCGTTCGGCCGCCTGGGCTCCTACGGCCGACGGAACGGCGGTGACGCGTCAAAAAAGCTGGGAGCCGTCGCGATAGCTGCAGGAGTGATCATCGCGGCGGCGGCGACGTTCGGCCTGAAGACCGTGCTCTGGATCGCGGGAGCGGCGGCAGCGGCGGGGCTGGCCTTCTTCCTGCTGCGCCGGAGCAGGCGGTGACGGGCAAGGCTCGCGAACTGTACGAGCAGGCAATGAAGCTGTCGCTGTCAGCGACACGCGCGATGCAATCCGACAATGAGCGTGGAGGGAACCGACTTGGATAAGCATCAGTTGGATGTGAGGCAGGAGGAGCAGCTTAGCCAGGCATACCTGCGGGCCGAACAGATCGTCTTGAAGAGCTATATGCCGGAGCTGTCCGGACGCGAGATTATTCCCATGGACGAGGCGGAGCGGAGCGCGGCCGTCAGCGACACCGTCCGGCTGTTCAAGCTCGGCAAGCTGGTGTACGACCGCGATGAATTCATGCTCGACAAGCTGTCGGGCGTATACAGCGCCCTCGCGGGCAGCGCGGGCTCGCTTGTGGTGCTCGTGACCAGCGACGGGACCGGCGTCGAATTCTACGTCGGCGCACGGACCGAAGCGAACGCGGGCACCCTGTCCGCCAGCCAGAATACGTTGGAGAAGGCGTTCAAGGGCAGCTTCCCGGGGAGCGAACTGAAGCGTCTGCGCAACCCGCAGATCGATGCGCTGATGGAGAGCGTCTTCCGCTCCCCCTACGAGAACAGCCGCAACGCCGTAGCCGCCGTATCGGGCATCGCTTCGCTGCGCAGCGAGGACAAGGAGCGGTTCGTCCAGGGCATCGAGAAGCTGATCGACGCGATGCGCGGCGACGCCTTCACCGCCCTCTTCATCGCGGACCCGGTCCAGCATGCAGAGCTGCGGGACATCCGCAGAGGCTATGAGGAGCTGTATACGCAGTTGTCCCCGTTCGCGTCGAGCGATCTGCAGTACAGCGCGAATGAGAGCGGTGCGATCACGGAGGGGCTGACCTCGGGCTTCTCCGAGACGCTGAACGAGAGCCTGGCCCGTACGCAGGCGATGACGGAGAGCACAAGCAAGACGCGCAATTCATCCAATACTTACAGCCGCAACGTTCTGATCAACACCGTCAACGGGCTCGTCGGGGGCAGAACCGGCATGACCGATAGCGAAGGGACGACGACGAGCGACTCCCGGACGAGCTCCGAGGCGTCGACGACCGGCAGCGCGACGACCAACTCGAAGCAGGAATCCCATTCGAAGTCGACGACCGAAGGGACCGGCAGAAGCCTTCAGATCAAGATAGCGAACAAAGAGCGTCGAGACGCTGCTGGAACGGATCGACGATCAGCTCGAGCGGCTGAAGCGGGCGGAGGATCTGGGGCTCTGGAACGGCGCGGCCTACTTCGTCGCCGGCGACGCGCAGACCGCCCGGATCGCAGCCAATACATACAAGGCGCTGATGCGGGGCGACAATTCGTCCGTCGAGAGCGGCTGCGTCAACACATGGGACAACCGCAGCGGCGCCGCGCTGGCCCTCATGTCCGACTATGTCGCCAAGCTCCGCCACCCGTTGATCCGACTCGAGGCCCCCGGCGCCGCCCATTCGCTGATCTGCACGCCGGGCTCGCTTGTGAACGGCCATGAGCTGGCGATTCACGCCGGGCTGCCGCTCAAGTCGGTGTCGGGGCTGCCGGTCATCGAGACGGCCGCGTTCGGCCGGAATGTCGCCGTCTACGGCCATACCGCAGCTTCGCGCACCGTCGGACTGGGCCGGATTTTCCACATGGGTGCCGTCGAAGAGACGCCGGTGAACATCGATATGGACAGCCTGACGATGCATACGTTCGTTACCGGCTCTACGGGCTCGGGCAAGTCGAATACGATCTATCAGTTGCTCGCCAAGCTTCAGGGCCGCGGCATTCCCTTCCTCGTCATCGAGCCGGCGAAGGGGGAGTACAAGCAAGTATTCGGGGGGCTGCCGGGCGTCCGCGTGCTGGGCACCAACGCGATGGTGACCGAGCTGCTGCGCCTGAACCCGTTCGCCTTCCCGGAAGGCGTGCATGTGCTCGAGCATATCGACCGGCTTGTCGAAATTTTTAATGCTTGCTGGCCGATGTACGCCGCGATGCCGGCCGTGCTGAAGGAAGCTATAGAGCAAGCTTACGTCGTGTCGGGCTGGGACCTGGAGGACTCCTTGAACTACAGCGGGGCGAATCGCTTCCCGACGTTCCGCGACCTGATGGACATCCTCCCGGAGACGATTCGTACATCCGAATACTCCGACGAGGTGAAGGGCAATTACGTCGGTGCGCTCGTGACGCGGGTCCGGTCGATGACGAACGGGATCAACGGCCGCATCTTCTCCGGGGAGGAGACGGAGTCAGCCGTGCTGTTCGACGGCAACTGCATCGTCGATCTGAGCCGGGTCGGTTCGTCGGAGACGAAGTCGCTGCTCATGGGCGTCCTGGTCATGCGGCTGCAGGAGCATCGCTCGGCAGCGGCCGGCGGCATGAACGGCGCGCTGCGGCATGTCACCGTGCTGGAGGAGGCGCACAATCTGCTGCGGCGCACCTCCGCCGAGCAATCGCAGGAGGGCAGCAACCTGCAGGGCAAGGCGGTCGAGATGCTGGCCAACGCGATCGCGGAGATGCGGACGTACGGGGAAGGGTTCGTCATCGCCGATCAATCGCCGGGTCTGCTCGATCTGTCCGTCATTCGCAATACGAACACCAAGCTCATTCTTCGGTTGCCGGACGAGCAGGATCGGCTGCTTGTCGGACGGGCCGCCAATCTGAACGAGGAGCAGATCGAGGAGCTTGCCCGTCTGCGGGTCGGCGTGTCCGCCGTGTACCAGAACAACTGGCTGCAGCCGGTGCTGTGCGCAATGGACCGGTTCGAGACGCATAGCGAATATCGCTATGCACCGCCTCCCGTCACGGAGCGGCAGACGAATCGGCGCATGCTCGGCGACCTGGTCGGTCTGCTGCTGGCCGGTCGGGCCGGCGAACGGCCGGACGCAAGACGTCTGGCGCAGATCGAGCCGATTGGCAGTTGGCTGATGAATCAGCCCTTTGACGATCGGACGAGACGAACGATAGCTGCGCAGTTGGAGAGCTTGAGAACCGACGGCAGCATGCCGATATGGGAAGAGGCGCAATTCGAGAAGCTCGCGGACGTCGTCTCCTCGCTGTTCAACGGTCGGGTGCTGCTCCAGTCCGCCAGGCAAACCCGCGATCTCCGGCAGTGGAACGAGACGGTGACGACGTCGATCCGGCAGGCGGCCGACTTGTCGCTGGACGAGGCGGTCGAGACGGCCGTCACCCAGTGTCTGCTCCGGGAGCAGTCCGCGGCCGATGAGGCAGCCAAACAATTTTATTTTCTGTGGGTTGAGGATGCGAATGGGAGAGGCAGGGGGATTGCTTGATGGTGCCTTTTACGGCAGTCTTATCGGAGGTATCCAAGGAATCGCTGAAGGAAGCGGGCAAGGAGGGCGCCAAAGAAACGGCCAAGGAAGGCGTAGGCGGAGGCAAGAGCTCGGTTCCCGAGTTCGCGAAGGGAGCCAAGGCCGAGACGATCACGAGCTTCGAGGCGGCGGACAAGCCGGTTCGGCCGGTCGGCGCCGAGGCCAAGTCCGGCGCAATCGAGAGAGGCTACTCCAGCGAAGTGATTGAATCATTGTCAGCAGAGGTCGAGAAACTCCCGGAAAATGAGTGTTTTAGCACCTATGAGGAGAGAATACAACAAACGCCTACTGATAAAAATACAGAGCGTGGGTATTGGGAAGGTTCGCGAGGCGAATCGAAGTATCTATCGTCTGAAGAAAATATAAACGATTTGCTTGCAAAGTATGGCGTAGAAGGGATTAAATATCGTGATGGCATCCCTGATTTTTCAACATGCTCCGAATCAACGGTACAGATTGATAATATGTCGGAAAAACGGGATGTCAACTTCAGGCAAGCCGACGAAAAGTGTGCTGAACAGTGGAATTCTGAGAGTAAAGACGGGAAGAATGACTGGACTGCACGTGATATTGCTAACTGGAGACGAGAGAATGGGTATTCCTGGCATGAGTGCAACGACAGAAAAACATGTCAACTGATTCCCACAGAAATTAATGATTATTTCGGACACTTTGGTGGAGTAGGGGAATGTAAAAAAGCCAATCTTCAGGAGGAAGGTTTCGATGAATAAGCAAAAAATAAATGTATGGGGGCGCGACTTCGAGCTTGATGTAGTATATGACTGCTACGAGGGAGAGGAGGTACTATCCACTCAAAGAGAAGCGTTGGAGCGGTTCTTGACAATGCCCATCCTAATCAGTGATTCAAAAAAAGCGGTGGAGAACTATTGCCTCAACCGAAATTCTGATGAGATAGGCGCGCAATCTGTTGAGAATATATTCAAGTATGTTATTCCTAAATCGCTATATATCCAGCGCACCGCGGATGATTCTCGAGTAGTCGCTCTTATGTGCGCCTATAAGTTTGATGTTGACAATGGGATTGCCGTGGTCTTTAAGAACGAGAGGTTCGATAGGGTAGGTACACAAAATATTATTTTGTAAAAATGCAAAGTCGGCAGCAGCGATTATGAGTTTGATGCCAACAGAAGAAATATGAGATTCTCACTTCATATTCATAGAAGGGACCCCCGCCTCCTCGGCGAGTGTCCCTTCTTCTGCTTCAATAGCGGTCAGAGCGCCCAATTCCCCTTGCGGAACACCGGCTCGATCTGGCCGTCCTTTGTGATGCCGTCGATGTCCATCTCGGCCGATCCGACCATGAAGTCGACGTGCAGGAAGCTCTGGTTGAGGCCGGCTTGCTCCAGCTCTTCGCGGGACATGGCAGGGCCGCCTTCGATGCAAGTCGGGTACGCGTTGCCCAGGGCGAGGTGGTTGGAGGCATTCTCGTCGAAGAGCGTGTTGTAGAAAATAATGTTCGAATCCGAGATCGGAGAGCGATGAGGAACGAGAGCGACTTCTCCGAGGTAGCGCGACGTGTTGTCGAGATCGAGCATCTCCTTCAGGGAGTCGTAGCCCTTCTCGGCTTCGAAGTCCACGACGCGGCCGTTCTCGAACGTCAGGCTGAAGTTCTCGATCAGGTTGCCCTGATAGCTGAGCGGCTTGGTGGCGCGCACCACTCCGTTCGTGCCCAGGCGGTGCGGAGCCGAATATACCTCTTCGGTCGGAATGTTCGGGTTGAACGTGCCGCCCCGCTCGTTCTTCGAGATGCCCCCGTTCCAGAGATGGTTGTCGGGCAGCTCGAGGATCAGATCGGTTCCCGGGGCCCGGTAATGCAGCTTCTTGTATTGCTTCTTGTCCAGATAAGCGCGCTTGGCGAGCAGCGTGTTGTTGTGCTCCTCCCAAGCTGCGACGGGATCATCCCGGTCGACGCGGACGGCGGCGAAGATCGCCTGCCATAGCGCCTCAACGGCCGCAGCCGTGTCCAGCTCCGGGAACACCAGCTTCGCCCAGTTGTCCGACGGGGCGGCAACGATGGACCAGGTCACTCTCTTGGACGCCGTGTATTTCCGCCAACCGGCAAGAGCGGCCGAGGATACCCGCGAGTAATCCGCGATCCGCTTCGGATCGATTCCCTTGAGCAGATCGGGATCGTCGGACTTGATAAGCAGATAGGCGCCGCCGTTCTCCGCCAGCTCCGACATTCCCTGGACCCGCCAGGCCGGATACGTCTCGAACGCTTCGTCCGGCGCCAGGCTGTAGGTCAGCTTGCTGATCTGCTCGTCGCGCCACTCGACGTGGACGCTCTTCGCTCCGACTTCGTAAGCGCGCTTGACGACGAGGCGCGTAAGCTCCGGCAGATGGATCGGCGCGTTGATCCACAGCTCCTGTCCCTTCTGAATATTTACAGCCGTTCTCACGATGAGATCGGCGTACTTTTCCAATTGGGCAATCGTTGGCATGTTGCATTCCTCCTGTTCCTTCTTAGTGTAGCACTTGAAGGCGGGTTAATCGAATTGCTGCCGTTCTTAAATCAATTCCGATCGCTCCAACAGCCGGGCGAGCATCGCGGCCGTCTCGGCACGGCTGACCGCGGCCTGGGGAGCGAGCGTGCCGTCGCCTCTGCCGGCAACGATGCCGGCTTGGAGGATGCGTGCCGCTGCGCTTGCGGCCCAGGGGGACAGGGCGTCGGCATCGCGGAAGGAGGAGAGCGTCGCCCCGCTCTCGCCGGGCGCAACACGTTCGCTCAAGCCGGTGAGAATCGCCGCTTTGTCCAGAATGGCCATCGCCTGCTCCCGGGTAATCGGATCGGCCGGGCGATAGAGGCCGTCTTCGTAGCCGCTGATCAGGCCGTAGGAAGCAGCGGCTTGAATCTCCGCCCGGTAATCGCTAGAAGTCGGCACATCGGAGAACACGAGGGCTCCTTCTTCCGCCGACAGGCCGAGCGCCCGCACCGCCATTGCCGCGAATTCCGCTCGCGTTACCGGCCGGTTCGGGCTGAACGTCGAGTCTCCCGTCCCGCGAACGATCATCCGGTCCGCCATGTCGCGTACGATCGCGTTCGCCCAATGGCCGTTCATGTCGCGGAAGTCCCGGTCGGCGGACGGCTTTCCGATGCCTCCGAACAAGCCGGTCTCCATGCTGCTCAGTTGCAGATGGTAGGCTCCGTCGATCCGCACAAGTCTGGAGGGAGCGTGCCGGAGCGAACCGTCCTTCGCGAGCGAGGCCGCCGTCGCGACTTGGTCCGGGGAGAGCCCGTCGGGAAGCGCCAATGTTCTCGCCGCATATCCGATCAACCGGGCCGCCTCCGTCGTGCGCCCATCGTAAGAAGCTCGCACTTCGAACTTCAGCGGCGTGATCGCCCAGGTCAGCGCTTCGCGGGAGGCGGCCTGGGAAGCGGAGAGGCGCTCGTCTTCCGTCGGCTCGGCAATCTCAATCTCGAGGTTGATCGCCTCCGGATCAAGCTCCGCCCCGAGGCTGCGGGACAAGCCTGCGATGTCGATCTGCTGCGCCGGCAGCGTCCATGTTGCCCCGGCGGCCCGAATATACAAGATTGCCTGCCGATCGGCCAGGCCGCGAAGCATTCGACCGTTCAACACGACGCGAACGCCGCCGCTGTCCGGAGCGGCCGAGAGAGTGAACTGCGGATGCTCCTCATCCGTCTGTTCAAGGTACGCTAGAAGCTTGTCCTCGTCCAATCCGATCGTCGTCAGGCCTTCGTCGCTAACGATCGTCGCGATGATTCCGTCCGTGGAGACGTGCGAATCGTCGGCACCGGCATCGGCATCGGAGTCGGCGTCCGAGATACTGCCGCCACCGCCGTTGTCGCCTCCGCTCTCGCCGTTGCTTCCTCCGTCCACGCCGCCATTATCGCCGCCATCGCCATCCTCGCCGCCATTATCGCCTCCGGAAGGCGGGTTCGTCCCCTCGGCAGCTCCGCCTACGTTCCACCAGCTCGGATTGGCATCGATCCATTCCATCAGAGCGGCGTACTTCGGCGCTTCCGACACCGGCTGGTCGAGGTACTCGAGAGCGCCCCAGGAGCCCCACTTGCTGAAGCCGCCGACGAAGGAGAACGCCGCAAACAGCTTGCCGCCCGCCTCTCTCCAGTCGTCGAGGTATTGCAGGTAGGCATCCTTCATCCGCGGGTCCCGGTTGATCTCGATCAAGCGGGCCGTCAGCTCGTCGTCATCCGGGTACCACTGTCCATCGTAGTACGTGCCGGCGAGATGCTGGCCTCCTTCATAGGCGATCAGGTCGACGCCGACCGAAGTCGCGTATTGGCTCAGACGCATCGTCGCTTGCTTGGACAGAGCCAGCTCGCTCTGCATGTCCGCGAAGATCTCGTCCAGTGTGGCCGACTTCGCGAACTCGGCCTTTTCGTTGCCGTAGGCTCCTCCGAAGTAAGGCGCGATCGCGATCGCATCCGTCTTCTCATAAGCATTGTCCTGCTTCATCGATATCTCGGCGCCGTAGGCATAATCCCAGGCGAAGCCGCCCATCACGCGAACGAGCCGGTCGGTGCCGCCGAAGACATCCTCCCAGATGTCGAAAATCTGGCGGGAACGATGGCCCATGAAGCGGGAATTGCTGCTGTCGGCATAACCGAGCAGTCGGCCCTGCTCCTCCGCGTAGTAGTACTGATCGAAGCCCGCGTTCCACACCTCGTTCGAGTATTCGATATAAGCGTGCAGGTTCGGATCGAGATGATCCCGCACATACGTCGCGAACTGCCGAATGTAGTTGTCGTCGGCCAGCGTCGGCATGTTGAACCAAGGGTCCGCCTGCAACTCGTTGGCGAGCATCACCATATATTCGACCGCCACGCCTTGCTCGGTCGATTGGACGTAGCTGTCGATCGTCGATCGTTCCGCCCAGTCGCCGGCCGCATTCTCGTTCGTTCGCATCCAGTCCATGAAGCGAAGCGTCTTGAACGGCTTCAACCGCTCGAGGAATAGCGGATTGAACGGATGCTCCTCGTACGTATCGAGGAAGCCCGGCATGATGACCCGAATGTTGCGGATATAGTTGTCCGGATTCGTCTCTTCGATCGTCATGACGAGCTGGGAGGTGGCCGGATTATCGATCGCGATGACGATCTTGCCCGACTCGCGGGAGACGATTCGCGGACCGAAGTCCTCGCGAACGCTCAACTCGCCTTCGCCGTCGTACAGAATCGTATACTCGCCGTCCGGATAATGCCCGCCCAGATCGATCAGCATACCCGCCTCGGCCGTCTGGCCTTCCTCCAGCGACTTGACCCAGCCGTTCTCATCCAGGTCGAGCTCATCCGTGCCGTAGTTGTTCCAGGGACGGGCCGTCTTGAACAGGTCGACGAACGGCAGGTCGGTGGACCAATCGACAACGGAAGCCAAATTCATGCCAAGCGGGGAAAAATCATGGTTCGAGGAAGAGGAGGTTCTGAGCTGAATCGTGTTGCTTAATGCCGAGTTCCCGGATCGATCGATCGCCTTGACGCGCCAGGAGTACAGACGTCCGGCTTCGAGTCCCCGCCGCGTGAAGTGCGTCTCCGTTGTGCTCGCGATATAAAGACCGTCCTGATAGACTTCGTACTCCCGAATGCGGTCGTTGTCGACCGATGCGGTCCACTGAAGGTTCGCGACCGTCTGATTCATCCCCATCGCCGACAGCACTGGAGCGGACGGGGGCTCCGATTCGGAATTGAACATCGCTGCGAGCGAAGCGATCTCCTCATCGGAGAGCGGCTCGTCATAGATGCGGAAGTCGTCGTAATAGAGAAGTCTCGGGGAGGTGTCGTAGATATTGCCGAAGCTGAAGTCGCCTTGCAGCTTGAAGAGATAGTCGGGATCGGAGAAGGAATACGATGCGCCGATCCGGCCGTCCGCCACGAAGTCCACGGCGGCGCCGTCGATCCGGATGGCGACATGATGCCATTCGTCCGGCGACAGAAGAGGAGGAGTCAGGAACTCGTCGCCGCCGTATCGGAGCTGCAGCCAGCCGTCCTCCGTCACGTGCACCGAGAAGTCCGACATGCCGAACAACTGCTGATAAGCGCTGTCCGAGCCGTACTTTATCCAGAATGCGATCGTCAGCCGGTTTGTCCCGCTGAGCGCGTGAAGGCTGGCCGGCTCGGGTACGACCATCCGTTCCTCGGCCGTGCCCAGTCTTAGGCTGGAAGAGCCGATATAGGGCTCGCTCCAGGACGGAATTCCGGCGCTCAGCATCCCGTCGTTCCCGTTCCCGGAAGCGTCCGCCGCCGTTGTTCCCGTGCCTTCGTCCATCGGCCAATACGCCGCAAGCCGCGAGTCCGCCGCCGTCTCGTCCGCTGCGACCGCTCCGGGCGCCAGAACCGGCATCCCCAAGCAAACGATCAGAAGTAAAGCAACAACCTGCCAAGCGCGTACAGCCATCCGCCGCACCTATCCTCTCCGTCAGCTCCGGGATCTCTGCCAAGTCATGATGTCGTCTTTATTCATATCGACGCCGATGCAGGCAATCTGTAGGTTTTGAGGCCATCTCATCCTCCGCGTTCTATCCGCTCTGGCGGCATTATGTCTCCTCTCCCGCTCACTCAGGAGAGGGAGGTTCCTGAGCCGCGGGGAGAAGAGACATAAGCGCCCAGAAGGGGGATAGCGTCCATGCAATCACCATAATATGGAAACAGCCCCCCGTTATCGCGAATCCAATCGAGCCCCTCCGTCTCGCTTCTATCGCAAGCAAGGGGCTGCCCGGTTGACGGGACAGCCCCTTGCTTGCGATTGGACATCATATTGAGCCGCGCCGGCTGCAAGCCCCAAGCCCCAAGCCCTGGATCGAGGCCCGAGCATCGGTCGGTCCGGTCTATTCCCGGGCCTGTGCTCGTCCGAGCTCCCGTTCCCCGTCCGACAACGAGCCGGAGCGGGCGGCCGAAGCGATCTCCTGCTTGACGGCGCCGGCCGCATCCGCGGCTTCGGACTTGGCGGTGCGCACGATCGAGAGCGTCTTGTCGACTATCTCGGAAGCGTGCTGGCCGACCTGCGACGCGACCTCCTTCGTCTTGGCGCCGGCTTCGGACGCCCACTTCGACGTGCGGTCGGAGGCTTCCTTATACTTGGATCGGATATCCTTGCGAAGCTCCTGGCCGGACTTGGGAGCGAGCAGCAGAGCGGCTGCGGCTCCGAGCGCTCCCCCGATAACGACACCTTTAACCGTGCTTTTCACATTGGACATGAACCTCATCCTCCTTCATAAAATTGGTTGATTCGAACATTCCTGCGACTAAACGGTTGTGCGACTAAGCGGACTTGCGGAGCGCCTGGCCGAGCAGCCCCATCAGGAAGACGAACAACGCCGCGCCGATGATGGACGGAACGATCGGGAATCCGGCGATGATCGGCCCCCAGGAGCCTAGCATCAGAGCGCCCAGCCAAGCCCCGGCGAAGCCTGCGATCATGGAACCGAACACGCCTCCCGGCATCTGGGCTCCGACGAGCGCATCGCCGATAATACCGATCAGGATCGCCATCAGAATGCTGAGCAGCAGTCCCCACATCGGGATCTCCTCCCTTCGGGATGGGATACACCCTCTCCGCCTTGGAGAGGATGGGTGGCTACTGCTCATTACCCGCCGTTTCGGGGAATGAACCCGAAGGTTCTCTGGGACTTTCCGCCAAGTACCGTTTCGACTACAATAGGAACAGACTGTTTAGGAAGGCGAGGACGGGAATGGAAGGAAGATGGGACGATCGGTCGGCGCCGATCGGATGGGGGAACTACGGTTCCGACGAGCGCAGCGGCCGCCGCTGGAGGCGCATAGACTGGATTCTTATCGCTGTATTGACGCTGGTATCCGCGCTTGCCTCGTTTCACGATCTGGGCAATCGGTCCGCTCCGCAGACGTTCTGGAAGCCGGGAACGAGCGGGGACGGCTTCACCGTCGACTTCGGCAAGGTGCAGACGGTCGCCAGGCTGAATCTGTACGAAGGCCCCGGAGCGACGGGGGACAGCAAGATGGAATATTCGATCGACGGAATAAACTGGCAGACTTATGCGGAGATTGAACATAAAGTGAGCCGGGCATTCACGTGGAAGTCGGAGGACAAGACGGTGGACGCGCGGTACATGCGCTATACGGCCACGAGGGTCGGCTTCCGGATGTACGAGGCGGCGTTCTTCGCGCCGGGCGGAGGCTCGCCGCTGCCGATCGCGTCGGTTGAGGACAACGACAAGAAGGGTTCTCTGACGGAAGGCAGCGGGGCGCTCGTATTCGACGAGCAGGACGAAGCTCCGTACCGCCCGGATTACCGCAACAGCATGTACTTCGACGAGATTTACCACGGGCGCACCGCTTACGAATTCATCGAGCGAATGGAGCCGTACGAGAACACGCATCCGCCGCTCGGCAAGGTCATTCTCTCGATCGGGGTCGAGCTGTTCGGCATGACGCCGTACGGCTGGCGCTTCATGGCGGCGGTGGGCGGAACAATTATGGTGCCCGTATTCTATATGGCGGTAAGAGGCATGTTCAAGCGGACGCGCTACGCGTTCATGGGCACCCTGCTGCTGCTCTTCGAGGGCTTCCACCTCGTACATTCCCGTATGGCCAACGTGGATATTTTCGGCGTTACCTTCACGATCTTGATGTACTACTTCATGTATCTGTACGGCGAGACCAAGTGGAGGAACGGCGGCTTCGGCAAGAGCTTCCTCTACCTGGGCCTGTCCGGCTTCTTCTTCGGCTGCGCCGCCTCGGTGAAGTGGAATTATCTGTACGGGGGAGCGGGCCTTGCCATCCTGTTCTTCTGGTACCTGTACCGCAGGGCGAAGGAAGCGAGGGAGAACGGGGACCGCGGCTATGCGAAGCGGGTCGTTCTGACGCTGCTGGCGTGCCTCGTTCTGTTCGTCGCGATTCCCGTCGGCACGTACATCGCGTCCTATACGCAATTCCTTCAGGCGACCAAGGCCGACGACGGCATCAAGGATTTGTGGCAATATCAGAAAAACATGTATGATTACCACAAAGGGGTCAAGGAGAAGCATCCGTACTCCTCCAAGTGGTACACCTGGCCGCTTATGCTGCGCCCCGTATGGTATTACGGCGGGAAGGACCTGGCGACGGGGGATGCGCAGAGCATCGCCGCGATCGGCAATCCGCTCGTCTGGTGGGGAGGGCTGGCCGCGCTGCTCGCTTCCTGGTTTATCGGGGCGATGAGGCGCAGCCGGATCGTGCTCGTTATCGCCGTCATGTACCTGTCGTTCTACGTGCCGTGGATGGTGTCGCCGCGAAGCATCACCTTCCTGTATCACTACTTCCCGATGGTGCCGCTGCTGATCCTGTCCATCGTGTGGATCTTGCGCTTCTTCGAGGAGGAGTGGCCGCGCTTCGGCAAGGCGTTCTCCGCCTTGACCCTGACGGGGGCGGCCGTTCTGCTCGTCTGGTTCTACCCGATCTACACGGGGCTTACGATCAGCCGGGAATGGATGAACTTCGGAATTCGTTGGCTGGACAGTTGGGGCTTCTAATTGGAACGACCCGGAACAAATTTGAACAACCTGAACCTGCGAAGGAGAACGAGCATGAACGGACCCGTGTTTCTATCGGTCGTCATACCGATGTATAACGAGGAAGAGGTTATCGAGACGACATTTCGCAGGCTGACCGAGGCGCTTGCGCCGATTGGGGAGACGTATGAGCTCGTCTTCGTCAACGACGGAAGCCGCGACAACACGGCGAAGCTCGTCCGCAGAATCGGGGAAGGGGACAAGCGCGTCAAGATGCTCGACTTCTCCCGCAACTTTGGCCACCAGATCGCGGTTACCGCGGGCATGGACTACGCCTCGGGAAGAGTGGTCGTCCTGATCGATGCCGATCTGCAGGACCCGCCGGAGCTCATCCCGGAGATGATCGCCAAGTGGCGCGAAGGATATGACGTCATCTACGGCCAACGCGTGGTGCGCAAGGGCGAATCCCTGTTCAAGAAGCTGACCGCCGCCGTTTTCTACCGGCTGCTTCGCTCGATGACCTCGGTGAGCATTCCCGTCGATACGGGCGACTTCCGGCTCATGGACCGCAAGGTGTGCGACGCCCTAAGCAGCATGAGGGAGCAGAGCCGCTTCATTCGCGGGATGGTCAGTTGGGCCGGCTTCCGCCAGACGGCGCTGGAGTATGTGCGGGAGGAGCGGTTCGCGGGAGAGACGAAGTACCCGCTTCGCAAGATGGTCCGGCTGTCGCTCGACGCGATCACGTCCTTTTCGACGAAGCCGCTCAAGATCGCGGGCATTCTCGGGTTCGTCATGTCCGCGGTCGGCTTCATCTACCTGCTTGTCGTCATCTATCAGCGGCTGTTCACGGACACGACGCTGCAGGGCTGGACGTCGATGATCGTCATCAGCCTGCTGTTCCACGGCATCACGCTGTCGCTGCTCGGCATTCTCGGCGAATACATCGGCCGCACATACGAAGAGGCGAAGCGCCGGCCGCTCTATCTGGTGGCGGACAAGCTTAACTTCGAGCAGCCGTCGCACGCCGAGCCGTTCCCGCCTTCCTCGCCAAGCGGCGATCCCGAGCTTGCGGCATCGCGCCGCTGACGCGCATACAACAGAGAGGTTGGTCCTGAAGCGATAAGCTACAGGGCCAACCTCTCTTCCGTTGCCGCGGCTTGCTCGAGCAGCTCCATCAGGTGCCGGATCGCCGGGTTTTTCCACTTCTTGCGGTGCAGCACAATCTGCGTGTAGAAAACAATGTCCGAATGAGCGAACGGAAGCTCGACGAGCCTCCCTTCCGCAAGCTCGCGTTCCACCGCGATGCGCGGCAGCAGGCCGACCCCGAGGCCGTAGCCGACGAAGCGCTTGATCGCCTCGAGGCTCTCGAATTCGTGCTGGATGCGGTAGCCGACCGCGTTGCTCGAGAGCAGGCGCTCGAACGCGTTGCGGTAGGTGCACGTCTGCTCGGTGGCGACGTAGCTCTGCCCGTTCAGGTCGTCCATCGTGATCCGCACCTGCCCGCACAGCGGATGCGCCGGCTCGGCGAACAGGACAAGCGGCTCCTCGCGAATCGGCAGCGTCTCGATGTCGTCGTCCACGACCATGCGGTCGAGGATGATGCCGGCGTCGATCTCCCCGGCGCGCACCCGCTGCAGAATCTCCTGCTCGTGCAGCGCTTGAACGTTCAGGCTCACCTGCGGGAATGCTTGGCGGAAGTGCATGAACACGGGAGGGAGGAAGTAGGCGATCATCGATTCGATCGTGCCGATGTTCAGATTGCCGCTCACCTGCCGGGAGATCATCAGCTTCGAATCCTCGTACAGCGTCAGAATCTGCGCGAACACCTGGTGAAGGTACTCGCCCGCCGACGTGAGCCGCATGATCCGGCCGTAGCGCTCGAACAGGATGACGCCGTATTCCTGCTCAAGCTTCTGGATGTGGGTCGTTACGCTGGACTGGACGTAGCCCAGATTCTCTGCCGCTTTGGTGAAGCTCTGGCAGCGCGCAACTTCCATAAAGCTCTTAAGGGTGGTAAGGTCCAATCGCGATCACATCCCGTCCGGGCTAGATTGATTTGCGGGTTTTGCGGGTTTCGCGGCTCAGGAGCGAGAGGAGCTGCCGGATTCCCGTTCTGCCCTTGGCGCCGTCAGTTCCCTCCGGAGTCGCCCCCGTACGAAGCAGAAGCTCCCGTTTGTGCTGCCGCTCAAGCTCCATCTCGCGCATTTTCCATATTGTATAGGCGTCGTAGTCGTGAATCAACATTTTTTTCGCCCCCCGATCGTCTTGGAATTGAGGATCATATTACCATCGCGAAGCGGCGCGCAGTTATCGAAACATTCGCATATCGCCCATCGACAAAATCAATGGAAACGCCTTCAGTGAAAGAGGACAAACGTTCGTGTGGAAAAAAAGAGCATCCTTCCCGGCAAGAGGCCGGAGAGGATGCGCGCGGTCGGCGGAACAAGCAGGCGGAGGGGCGGCACTTAGGCGGTCGACGAGGCGAGCAGCTTCTTGAACTCCTCGGTCAGGAGCGGGACGATCTCGAACAAGTCGCCGACGATCCCGTAATCCGCAACCTTGAAGATCGGCGCTTCGGGGTCCTTGTTGATCGCGACAATGACGCGGGAGCGGCTCATGCCGGCCAGATGCTGGATGGCGCCGCTGATCCCGCACGCGATGTACAGCTCCGGCGTGACGACCTTGCCGGTCTGGCCGATCTGCAGCGCGTACTCGCAATAGCCGGCATCGCAGGCGGCCCGCGACGCGCCGACCGCCGCGCCGAGCACGGCGGCCAGCTCCCGCAGCGGCTTGAAGCCGTCCGCGCTGCGGACGCCGCGCCCGCCGGAGACGATGATGCGCGCTTCGGTCAGGTCGAGCCTCCCCGCCGCCTGGCGAATGACGTCCTTGACGACCGCGCGCAGGTCGTCCGGGGGTGCGTACACCACGGCCTCGAGCCTGCCCGGCGAGGCAAGCGGCTCCGCCGGCGGCAGATTGCTCGGCCGCACCGTGACGACCCGCGCGGCGGCGCCGGGAGCGAAGCGCCGCGTCTCGAGTAGCTTGCCGGCGTACAGCGGCCGCACATAAGCGAGCGCATCGCCTGCGCCTTCCAGCGCGACGACATCGGAGAGCTGCCCGGCGTCGAGCCAGGCGGCGAGCGCGGGGGCGAGGTCGCGGCCGAGCGCCGTATGGCCGAGCGCGACGAAGTCCGGCCGCTCGCCGCCGAGCGCGCTCCGGACGGCGGCGGCGTACGCCTCCGGGTTGTACGCCGCGAGCCGGGCATCGTCGACGACGTACGTCGTTCCATCGACGCAGGCGCGAAGCCGCTCCGCCGCTTCGGCAAGCGAGTGGCCGACGAGCACGGCGCAGATGCGGTCGTCCGGCGACGTGCGGGCGGCGCGCACGAGGTGAAGCGCTTCCAACGATACTTGCCTCAGCTTGCCGTTGCGAGCCTCGGCAACGACGACAATCGATTGACCCATGGGACGGCCTCCTTGTTCGGGGGATGGGATGACAAGCGGCGGTTTGGCGTGTTCAACGCCCGATTTTGCCTGCTGTATGACCTTTCGGTGCGAATAACTACATAATAAATGCAATCGCGGTTCTTCCATACAGTGGAGAAGGAGGAGGGGGGATTTCGGTTTTCCATATTGTGGTTATGTCCATGGACGACATCCCCTTTTGGCGCATTAGGCCTCATCTCCCCTTCGATCAGGAACCTCATCTCCTCACGGATTGCGTCCTCCGCACGGCAACATTTTTTTACAGTTCCCCTTGCATTCCTTCCAGAAAATGCTACAATAAAAGAGAACGAACGTTCCCTTTTGTGGAGGTGCAGCCATGTTCGAGAGCTATGCGGAGTTTCTGGCGAATCAAGGCGGCGAAGACGCTTGCTTGGCTTATTTTATTCATTGCCGGTGGCCTGACGGGTATCGTTGCCCGCTCTGCGGCCATCGGGAGGCGTATACGATCTCCACTCGCCGTCGTCCTCTATTTGAATGCGTACGTTGTCGCCACCAGGCTTCCGTCACTTCCGGCACTTGCATGGAAGGCACGCGGACCTCGCTGTCGAAGTGGCTGTTTACTATAGAACGCATGAGCGATCCGTCCTCCGGCATCAACGCCGCGCAGCTCGCGAAGCAGATCGGCGTCACCTACAAAACAGCTTATGCCATGATGAACAAGATTCGAGAGAGCCTGCTGCTTGGCGAAGGGGGAGCGGATCGGCTGAGCGGGCGCCTGGAAGCCGGCTTGGCAATCTTCGGCCCTTCCCTGCCTTCCCTTGGCGGGCTTAACGAACAGGAGCAGCCGGTTGCCGCAGCCATGGAGATCGATGATGCCGATCGCCCCGTGCGATTGCACTGGATGGTGTTCGAACGCGAACAGATGCTCCGCGGTTCCCTCACGAAGGAGGCCCGCCTGTTATTCAAGCGCGAATGCTTCGCCTCCGATCCCGTCAGCCAGGCTACCGATATGCAGTGGTCCTGGTACTTGACGAATCGTCATTGCCGGACCCTGGCCCCGATTATTCGTGTGGAGTTCAAGCGAATTCGCACAACCTATCGCGGCATCAGAGCAAGCTCGCTATCCAAGTACCTGGCCGAGGCTTCCTTCCGGTGGAACGCCCGGCAGAACGGAGGCGATTGCGTTCAATTGATGGTGCAGGCCTGCCAAGCTGTCTGCCGTGTTCAGCGCGTCCCCTCCGGTCTCCGATCGGCCTGTTAACTCTGCACGCAGCGCAGAAGCGGCCCTGAACATCGTCACTGGTTGTTCCTCGCCGTTCCCCAGCATCGCCGCGTATCATCGAGTATCGCTACGTATCGCCGTGCTTCGACCATCGTCTTCCCTCAATCGCCGTTCTCCCCTGGGCATTTCCGTTGCCGGACCATCACCGCGCCACGACCGCCGCCGGCATTCCTTGCTTATCCCAATCCTGAGCGAGCGGGAGAAGAGACATAATGCCGTTAGAGGGGATTGCCTCTCTGCGATAGCTTAATCGTGACTTAGTCCCAAGCCGCGAACACTCAGAGCACCTTCGCTTCATCGCGCAGCAGCGAGACAAGCGCCGCGGCCTGCTCGGCGGGCGGGCCGGCGAGGCGCTTGCCCGTGCCGCGCCCGGCGGGCAGCGCCAGCCGCTCGCGCGACGAGCGCGGAGCGAGCTGCTCCGCGGAGAGGCCCAGGTCTGCCGCGGCGAGTTGCTTGAGCGGCTTGCGCTTCGCGCGGAGGATGCCGGGCAGCGACGGATAACGCGGCTCGTTCAGCCCTTGCTGCGCGGTGCAAACCGCCGGAAGCGGGAGCTCCACCGTCTCCGCATCCCCTTCCGCGTCGCGAACCGCCGTCGCCTTGCCGCCGACGACCTCGAGGTTGATGATCGAGGAGACGCGGGGCAGGCCGAGCCGCTCGGCGAGCCGGACGGCGACCTGGCCGCCGCCGGTGTCGGTCGAGAAGCTGCCCGCGAGCACAAGATCGACCGGCTGTCCCTGCAAGTAGGCTTCCAGCAGCAGGGCGACGGCGGCCTCGTCGTACTCCCGGCCCTCGTCGTCGATCAGCACCGCCTCGTCGGCCCCCATCGCGAGCGCCGTGCGAAGCGCCTCCGCCGCCCGCGGCGGGCCGACGGAGACGACCGTCACCATGCCGCCGTGCGCCTCCTTCAGCAGCAGCGCTTCCTCCACGGCATATTCGTCGTACGGGTTGATAATGAACTTGACTCCGTCCTTCTGAACGATTCCTTCTTGCAGGACGATTCGCTCCTCGGTGTCGAACGTTTGCTTTAACAGAACGTACAGGTTCATGTCATCCGCTCCTTTCCTCTTCTAACCATATGCGCGAGGAGCGGAATATAGGGCTTCGCCTCCCGGCCGATTCCGGAGCGGGGAGACGAGAATATCCGCCTTGTTCTCGAAGTACAAATAAACGAAAGGGTATGCATCAGGTATCGGCGCCGTCACGTCACACAAGGAAAGGAACGATCCGCATGGCATGGCAACTCGCGAATCTGCTCTTGTTCCTGGCGGCAACCGGCTATGCACTCTGCTTGTTCTATCAAGCGGTTTACCGCCGGTATATGTACATTCGGCTCGGCCGGGAGGTCCGCTGGGACGGCGGCGGCCCGGGGCGTCTCCGCGAATTTCTGGCGCAGACGTTCGGGCAGCGGAAGCTGCTCAAGGACATTCGCAGCGGCATCATGCACGTCGTTGTTTTCTATGGGTTCATTGTGCTGCAATTCGGCGCGCTCGACCTGATCGTCAAAGGGCTGACGGCCGGGCGGCATCTGCCGCTTCCCGCCTACGAGTGGTTCGGGCTGCTGCAGGAGACGACCGTCTTCCTCGTGCTGGCGGCGATGGGCTATGCGGCGTACCGGCGCTATGGCGAGAAGCTGCCAAGGCTGAAGCGGGGATGGAAGCCGAGCGCGGTGCTCTTCTTTATTCTGGCGCTGATGCTGTCGGTGCTGCTGTCCCTCGGCTTCGAGCGCCTCTGGCTGGGGCAGCAGGCATCGGAGCTGGCACCGCTGTCATCGCTTGTCGCGGCTCTCTTCTCCAGTCTGTCGGTCTCCGTTAGCCGTTTTATTTTCTACATCTTCTGGTGGATGCACCTGCTCGTTCTGCTCGCGTTCCTCGTATACGTGCCCCAGTCGAAGCACTTCCACATTCTGACGGCTCCGATCAACGTCTGGTTCCGCCGCCGCGAACCGCCGGGGAAGCTGGCGAAGCTCGATCTCGAGGATGAGAATGCGGAATCGTTCGGCGTCGGCCGAGTGGAGGAATTCACGCGCAAGCAGATGCTCGACCTGTTCGCCTGCGTCGAATGCGGCCGCTGCACAAGCGTCTGCCCCGCCTCGGGCACGGGCAAGGCGCTGTCGCCGATGCACCTCATTACGAAGCTTAGGGACCACTTGTCGGAAAAGGGTGCTGTCACCAGCGGCAAGTCGCCTTGGGTTCCCGAATTTGCGTTCGGCGGACTTGGAGGAGGGCCGGGCGTTCGCGCTCATGCGGTGAATGGCTCCTCCTCTTCGGGAGTGCTGTGGCGGGAGGAGGAAGGAGACGCGACGGACATCCGGCCGACGCTTGCCTGGCAGAAGGCGTCGTGGGGAGAGGCCGGTAGCGGGCGGTCCCCTGCCGAGCTGGAGCTGATCGGCGACGTGATGACGGAGGAGGAGATCTGGGCGTGCACGACGTGCCGCAACTGCGAGGACCAGTGCCCGGTCGCCAACGAGCACGTCGACAAAATCGTCGACCTGAGGCGCCATCTCGTGCTGATGCAAGGAAGCCTGCCGCAGGAGGGGCAGCGGGCGCTGACGAACATCGAGCGGCAGGGCAACCCGTGGGGACTGAGCCGCGGGAGCCGCGCGGAGTGGACCGGCGAGGTGGAAGGAATCCGGGTGCCGACCGTGCGGGAGCTGCCGGACTTCGATTATTTGTTCTACGTCGGCTCGATGGGCTCCTACGATCCGCGCAGCCGCCGCGTCTCCCGCGCGCTTGTCCGGCTGCTGACGGAGGCGGGCATTCGCTTCGCGATTCTCGGCAACGAGGAGAGAAGCTCGGGCGATACGGCGAGGCGGATGGGGAACGAGCTGCTTTTCCAGCAGTTGGCGGCGGACAACGTCGAGCTGTTCCGGCGCTGCGGGGTTCGCCGCATCGTCACCGCCTGCCCGCATACGTTTAACGTGCTGAAGAACGAGTACCCGGACTTCGGGCTGGAAGGAGTGGAGGTGCTCCATCACACGCAACTGCTCGATCGGCTGCTGGAGGAGGGGCGACTCCGCCCCAGGCATCGGCTCGAGGAGAAGGTCGTTTACCACGATTCCTGTTATCTCGGCCGCTACAACGGCGAATACGAGGCGCCGCGCCGCGTGCTGCAAGCGATTCCGGGCGTGCGGCTGGCGGAGATGGCGCGCAGCCGGGAGAACGGCATGTGCTGCGGCGCAGGAGGAGGCCGGATGTGGATGGAGGAGACAGGGGGCAAGCGCGTCAATCTGGCGCGGACGGAGCAGGCGCTGGCGGTGCAGCCTACGGTCATCAGCAGCGGCTGCCCGTACTGCCTCGCGATGATGGAGGACGGCACGAGGATGAAGGAGGCGCACGATTCGGTGAGAACTCTCGATGTGGCGGAGCTGCTGGAGCTGTCGGTGTTCGGCGAGCGGGTTAAGGACCATTCATCTCAAGGCGAGGAGGCTGACTCCGTATGACATGGCAGACGGTTCGCAAGGCGGTCGTCATCGGCTCGGGCATTATGGGCTCCGGCATCGCGGCGCATCTGGCCAATTCGGGCATTCCGTGCCTGTTGCTCGATATCGTCCCTTCCGAGCTGACGGAAGAGGAGAAGCGGCGGGGGCTGACGCCGGAGCATCCGGCGGTGAGGAACCGGTTGGCGACGGCGGCCATCGCCAAGATGAAGAAGGCGAATCCCGCGCCGCTCTACGCGGAGGAGTTCGCGGAGCGGATCGCGCCGGGCAACCTCGAGGACGATCTGCCGCGCATCGCCGAGGCGGATTGGGTCATCGAGGTCATCGTCGAGAAGCTGGAGGCGAAGCGGTCGCTGCTTGAGCGGATCGAGCGCTATTGGCGGCCGGGCATCGTCGTCAGCTCGAACACGTCGGGCATCTCGATCGACGAGATGGCGGAGGGGCGAAGCGAGGCGTTCCGGAGGTGCTTCATGGGAACGCACTTCTTCAACCCGGTGCGGTACATGAAGCTGCTCGAGATTATTCCGGGCCGCGGCACGAACCCGGAACTTGTCTTAAGGATGAAGACGTTCTGCGAGAAGCGGCTGGGCAAGGGCGTCGTGCTGGCGAAGGACACGCCGAACTTCATCGCGAACCGGATCGGCACGTACGGGCTGCTCGTTGTTCTGCAGGAGATGGCGGAGAAGGGCTATTCGGCGGAAGAGATCGACGCCGTGACGGGGCCGGCGATGGGGCGGCCGAAGAGCGCATCGCTGCGCACGCTCGATCTGGTCGGCCTCGACACGTTCGCACATGTCGTGGACAATGTGCGGGAGCATACGGCGGACCCGGAGGAACGGGCGCGCTTCGAGACGCCGGATGTCGTCCGCGAGCTTGTTCGCAGCGGGCGGCTCGGGGAGAAGACGGGCGCGGGCTTCTACCGCAAGAGCAAGGGAGCGGGCGGCGAGAGCGTCATTCTGGCGCTGGACCCGGCGACTATGGACTATCGGCCGCAGCGGAAGCCGACGTCCGGCTCGCTCGAGGCGGCGAAGCAGGCGAAGGGGACGCCGGCGAAGCTGCGGGCTTTGCTGGGCGGCGGCGATCGCTGCTCCGAGCTGGCCTGGAATCTGCTGAAGCGGACGCTGCTGTATTCGGCGGATAAGCTCGGCGAGATCGCGGATTCGATCGAGGAGATCGACAAGGCGATGCGGTGGGGCTTCAACTGGGAGCTGGGCCCGTTCGAGACGTGGGACGCGATCGGCCTCGCCGAATCCGCCCGCCGGATGGAGAGCGAAGGGGAGGCGCTGCCGGCATGGGTAAGCGAATGGCTCGCCGCGGGGCACACGTCGTTCTATTCTCGCAGTGGAGGCGGGCTGCTTTTCTCCTATCGCGGTGCGTGGAGGCGGGTGGAGCGACGACCCGAGGAGATCTCGCTGCGGGAGCTGAAGGAGCGCGGCGGCACGATCCGCTCGAACGGCGGCGCGAGCCTCATCGACCTCGGGGATGGCGTTGTCTGCCTTGAGTTCCATTCCCCGAACAACGCGATCGGGGCGGACATTCTGAACATGATCTCGCAGGGCGTGGACGAAGTTCGCCGCAACTACGAGGGGCTCGTCATCGCGAATGAAGGCAAGAACTTCTGCGTCGGCGCGAACCTGATGCTGCTGCTCATGGAGGCGCAGGAGGAGGAATGGGAGGAGATCGACGGCATCATCCGGCAGTTCCAGAACGCGATGCTGAAGCTGAAGCGGCTCGAGAAGCCGGTCGTCGCCGCGCCGCACCGAATGGCGCTGGGTGGCGGCGTGGAGGCGTGCCTGCCCGCCGATCTGGTTGTCGCTTCGCCGGAGACGTACTACGGACTCGTCGAAGTCGGCGTCGGGCTGATCCCGGCGGGCGGCGGCTGCAAGGAATATGCGCTGCGGGCAAGCCGGGCGGCCGCGTTATCGGGCTCTTCGGATTCGTCGGGATCGTCTGATTCGTTGCTGAGCGCGGCTCTGACGCCGCACGTCGTTCGCGCCTTCGAGACGATCGGGATGGCGAAGGTGTCGACAAGCGGGCACGATGCGATCCGCCTCGGCTACCTGCGGGAGACGGACCGGGTCGTCGCGAACCCGGACGATCGTATCCACGCGGCGAAGCAGGCGGCGCTCGGATTGCTGCGGGACGGCTACGAGCCGCGGCCGGAGCGGAGGTTCGCCGTCGCCGGTTCCGAAGGCACGGCGCTCATGACGCTCGGCGCAATCGCGATGCGGGAGAGCGGCTACATCAGCGATCACGACCTGAAGATCGCGAAGAAGCTGGCGCATGCGCTCGCCGGAGGCGACGTGCCGGCGGGGACGCTCGTGAGCGAGCAATACATGCTCGATCTCGAGCGGGAAGCCTTCTTGAGCCTGTGCGGAGAGCCGCTCACGCAGCAGCGGATGCAGCACATGCTGACGAAGGGCAAGGCGCTCCGCAATTAATTCCGCGAGAAGTCAGCCATTACTCAACAGTGGGTGTCCGAGCAGAAATAGTGGGTGCAGATGAGTAACCACGACTCAACCGAAGCGGCGATAGGCTCGCGGAGGGCCCGAGATGAGCAGCCAGACTGCACAACAGATTCCGTGCTAGAGGGGAGGAGCAAACATGAGGGAAGCCGTTGTCGTCACAATCGCGCGTACGGCTGTCGGCAAGGCGAAGAAGGGGAGCCTGGCCCATACCCGGGCGGACGATCTCGGGAAAGCCGTGCTGGAAGGAGTTATGGCGAGGACGCCCGGGCTGGCCAAGGGGGACGTGGACGATGTCATCGTCGGCTGCGCGATGCCCGAAGGCGAGCAGGGCTTGAACTTCGCCCGCATTATGTCGCTGTATGCCGGGTTCCCGCACACGGTTCCGGCGCTGACGATCAATCGCTTCTGCGCGTCGGGCCTGCAGGCGATCGCGTTCGCGGCGGAGCGGATCATGCTTGGCCACGCGGAGACGATCGTCGCCGGGGGCGTCGAGAGCATGAGCCACGTGCCGATGTCCGGGTTCCGAATGTCGCCGAATCCGGTCCTCGTGGAGACGATGCCCGAGGTGTATATCGGCATGGGGCATACCGCGGAGAACGTCGCCGCGAGGTACGGCGTCTCCCGCGAGGAGCAGGACCGCTTCGCGCTGCGCTCCCACGAGAAGGCGGCCCGCGCGGAGGCGGAGGGTCGATTCCGCGAGGAGATTGTCCCGCTTGAGGTTCGTCGCACCGAGGAGGACGGACGCGGCGGGTTCCGGACGCGCGGCTTCGTCTTCGACCGCGACGAGGGCGTGCGGGCCGACACGTCGATGGAGGCGCTGGCGGCGCTGAAGCCGTCGTTCAAGGCGGGCGGCACCGTTACGGCGGGCAACTCGTCGCAGATGAGCGACGGGGCCGCCGCCGCCGTCGTGATGAGCCGCGAGCGGGCCGAAGCGCTCGGCCTGGAGCCGCTGGCGACGTTCCGCTCGTTCGCCCTGGCCGGCGTCGAGCCGGAGATCATGGGCATTGGCCCGATCCGGGCGATCCCGAAGGCGCTGCGGATGGCGGGCATCGGCATCGGCGACGTCAAGCTGTTCGAGCTGAACGAAGCGTTCGCTTCCCAATGCGTCGCGGTCGTCCGCGAGCTTGGCCTGGACGAGGAGAAGGTTAACGTGAACGGCGGCGCGATTGCGCTCGGCCACCCGCTCGGTTGCAGCGGCGCGAAGATCAGCGCGACGCTCATTCACGAGCTGAGGCGCCGGGGCGGCGGCTTCGGCGTCGTCTCGATGTGCATCGGCGGCGGCATGGGAGCGGCGGGAGTGTTTGAGGTTCATGGTATCTGATACAAGGAGGGGATGGCGATGAGTCAAGCGGCAAGCGGTGCGATCCGCGGCGGAAGCTTCGTTCTGGAGGGAGTCGGCGCCTTGGACAGCTCCCGAATCGTGACCCCGGAGGACTTCACCGAAGAGCAGCGAATGATCGCACAGATGACGGAGGACTTCGTCGCGAAGGAGATCGCCCCGCACGACGAGGAGATCGAGAAGCTGGACTACGAGCTTACCGTCCGGAAGCTGCGCGTCGCCGGGGAGCTCGGCCTGCTCGGCGCCGACGTGCCGGAGGAGTACGGCGGGCTCGGGCTCGACAAGGTGAGCTCGACCCTGATCAACGAGCGGCTGGCGAAGACGTCCTCCTTCGCGCTGTCGGTCGGCGCCCACGTCGGCATCGGCACGCTGCCGATCGTCTACTTCGGGACGCCGGAGCAGAAGCGCAAGTACTTGCCGGATCTGGCAAGCGGCCGGAGGCTGGCGGCGTACTGCCTGACGGAGCCGTCGTCCGGCTCGGACGCGCAGGGGGCGAAGACGACGGCGGCTCTCTCGGACGACGGAGCCTATTACGTGCTGAACGGCTCGAAGCAATTCATTACGAACGCGGGCTTCGCGGATGTCTTCATCGTCTATGCGAAGGTCGACGGCGAGAAGTTCAGCACCTTCATCGTGGAGCGCGGCATGTCCGGCGTGAGCGTCGGCCCCGAGGAGAAGAAGATGGGCATCAAAGGCTCCTCGACATGCCCGCTTATTCTCGAGGACGTGAAGGTGCCGGCCGAGAATCTGTTGTGGGAAGTCGGGCGCGGGCACCTCATCGCCTTCAACATCTTGAACATCGGCCGCTTCAAGCTGGCGGCGGGAACGCTCGGCGCGTGCAAGATGACGATTGCGATCTCGGCGAAGTACGCGAACGAGCGGCAGCAGTTCGGCCGTCCGATCTCTTCCTTCCCGCTCATCGGCAAGAAGCTGGCCGACATGAACGTGCGGACGTACGCGCTCGAGAGCATGGTTTACCGTACTGCGGGGCTTTTCGACGAGGGGCTTGCCCAGCTCGGAGCGGACGGCGCGGACAGCGGCCAGACAGCGGCCAAGGCGATCGCGGAGTACCAGATCGAATGCTCGATCAATAAGGTTTTTGGATCGGAGGCGCTCGACTTCGTCGCCGATGAAGGGGTGCAGATTCACGGCGGCTACGGCTACATTCAGGAGTATGCGGTCGAGCGCATCTATCGGGATTCCCGGATCAACCGCATCTTCGAAGGGACGAACGAGATCAATCGGCTGCTCATTCCCGGTACGCTCGTGAAGCGGGGCCTGAAGGGCGAGCTCCCGCTGCTGCAGCAGGCGATGGCGCTGCAGGCCGAGCTGATGGAGCCGATCCCGTCCCGCTCGTTCGAAGGGACGCTCGAGCAGGAGGCTCACCTCCTAACCATGGCGAGGCGAATCTTCCTCATGGTCGGAGCCCAAGCCGTTCAGCGTTACCAGACTCGTCTCGAGCAGGAGCAGGAGCTGCTGGCCCAGCTTGCCGACATGATCATCGCGATCTACGCGATGGAGAGCGCGCTGCTGCGGACGCGCAAGCGGATCGACCGCTCCGGGGAGGAGAAGGCCGGTCTTGCGATCGCGATGACGACCGTCTTCGTCCACGAGCAGTTCGCACGGATCGAAGGCGCGGCGAAGGAGGCGCTTGCCGCTCTCGCCGAAGGGGACGTTCTGCGCACGCAACTGTCGATCCTGAAGAAGCTGGCCCGCATGGCGCCGGTCAACCTGACCGCGCTTAAGCGCCGCATCGCTGCCGAGGTCGTCTCGGGAGAACGCTACTCCGTCTGATCCCGCTTGCGTCCGAACGAACCCGTATATTCGCAGCCCGGACCCGATTCCGCCATCACCCACTTCGAGGAAGAGAGGTGTAGGCCATGTCGAACAAGGCTTGGTTGTCGCAGTATCCGGCCGAGGTGCCCGCTACGTACCCTTATCCCGACTTGACGGTGCCGCAACTGCTGATCGATGCCGCCGAACGCTATCCGAAGGCGACGGCGCTCGACTTCATGGGCAAGCGCATGACGTATCGGGCGGTGCTCGCCGCCGCCCGGCGGTTCGCGAACGGGCTGCTCGGGCTCGGCGTGAGCAAGGGCGACCGCGTCGCGCTGATGCTGCCGAATTGCCCGCAGATGGTCATCTCCTATTATGGGACGCTGATGACGGGAGCGATCGTCGTCATGACGAACCCGATGTACTCGAAGCGGGAGCTTGAGCACCAGTTGAGAGACTCCGGCGCCGCTGTCCTCGTCACGCTCGATCAACTCCTTCCCAGAGTAGAGCAAGCCGCCAAGACTGTCCCTCTGAACCGAATCATCGTTACGTCTATCGGCGACTATCTCCCTTTTCCCAAAAACATGCTGTATCGAATAAAGCTCCGCAAGGAAGGGGTTCCGGCGAAGCTGGCGGAGAATGGCCGGATCATCGGCTTCCGCAGGCTGCTGGACGAGGCGCTGGAGGCGCCGATCGAGCCCCGGCTGGACCCCGCGACGGACCTCGCGCTTCTTCAATATACGGGCGGAACGACGGGGCTTGCCAAGGGAGTTATGCTGACTCACCGCAATCTGGTCGCCAACACGATCCAGTGCCGGCTCTGGTTCTACAAAGCCCAGGACGGCATGGAGCGGTACCTGTGCGTCTTGCCGTTCTTCCACGTGTTCGGGCTGACGACGCTGCTGCATCTCGGCATCTACACGGCCGGAACGCTGATCCTCGTGCCGCGATTCGAGATCGGTCAGGTTGTGCGTACGATTCGGAAGAAGAAGCCGACCATCTTCCCCGGGGCGCCGACGATGTACATCGCGATCCTGAATCATGCGGAAGGCAACCGTTCGAAGGGCAAGCGAGGGTGGCTGTCGTCCATCCGCATCTGCATCAGCGGCGCGGCGCCTCTGCCCCAGCAGGTGCAGGAGAAGTTCGAAGCGTTAAGCGGCGGCAAGCTGATCGAAGGCTACGGCCTGACGGAAGCGTCTCCGGTCACGCATGTGAACAACATCTGGGAGCGGCGCAAGAACGGTTCGATCGGCATCCCGATTCCGGATACGAAGGCGCGGATCGTTCGCCCCGACACATGGGAGGACGCGGCGCCGGGCGAGATCGGGGAACTCGCGGTTCGGGGGCCGCAGGTGATGCAGGGCTACTGGGGCAAGCCCGCAGAGACGGAGAAGGTGCTGAAGGACGGCTGGCTGCTGACGGGGGATATGGGCACGATGGACGACGACGGCTTCTGCTACATTCTCGATCGAAGGAAGGATTTGATTCTGGCCGGAGGCTACAACGTATATCCCCGCGAGGTGGAGGACGTTCTCTATGAGCATCCGCTGATTGCCGAGGTTGCGGTAGCCGGAGTGGCGGACCCGTATCGCGGAGAGACGGTCAAGGCGTTCATCGTTCTGCGCGAGGGCGCGAAGCTTGGCGGGGAGGAACTGCGGTTCTGGTGCAAGGATAAGCTGGCGGCTTACAAGATTCCGAGGCTGTTCGAGTTCCGGGAAGCGCTTCCGAAGACGATGGCGGGCAAGGTGCTGCGGCGCAAGCTGGTGGAGGAGGAAGGGGAGCGGATTCCGGGGCCGGGAGGCGGCTAGGCGGAAAAGGAGGCTAGGCGGTCGGGCGATAAACCGCGAGAGGGGCAACGTTGTCAGGATGAGTCGGTGCGGGGGCTCAATGTGCCGGAGAGGCGCACAGAGGCCCCGCATCGCATCGTACCGTATCGTACCGCATTGCACCGTACCGTATCGCGTGACATCCTCTCCGACAGCACTATGTCTCTTCTCCCGTTCGTTCAGGATAGCTTCGTTCTTCTGCGCGTTCCGTTCCATCGGCAGGAAGTTCCTGAGCCGGAGGGAGAAGAGGCATAAGCGTCCAGAAGGGGGGGGACCGCGCTCTTGTATATACCATAATGTGGTAATTATCTTGCGAGGGGCAGGGAGAGTAAGAGTCAACAAGAGAATAAGCGTCCGAGCCCGAACAGCCGATGTAGCACCCGATGCAGTATCCGATGCAGAGCGATCGACGCGAAGCGAACACGGAGGTGCCCGATGGAACCGAATAGCGAAGACAACCTGGCCGGGAAAATATCGCAATGGGAGGAGAAAGGGAGATCGACGTTCTGGGGGCTGGTCGGTTGCGAGTTCGTTGCGTTCGAGGGGAGGGAGGTTGTCGTCTCCCTGCTGATCGAGCCCCGGCACTTGAATCTGCTCGGCATCGTCCATGGAGGGGTCCACGCGACGCTGATCGACTCGGCGATGGGGCTCGCCGTGATGAGGGACGGTCCGGAGGAGAGCTCGGTGACGACGAACCTGAACCTGCACTATGTTGCCCCGATCCGGGAAGGGCGAGTGACGGTGCGGGCCGAGATCGTGCAGCGGACGAGGAAGTCGGTTCATACGATCGCGCACGTTCGCGGCGAAGACGGCGAGCTGCTCGCCTTCGGCACGGGGAGCTTCCGGATCGTGGAGCGGAAGCCCGGCACGGGTGCCGCGCCCTAAACCCCTCCCTGACCGCCCGCTGGCTATCCCGCCCGCGCCCTATCCCGCCTGCTGGCGCAGAAGATGGCTGTAGAGGCCGTTCGCGCCGAGCAGTTCGTCGTGGGTGCCGCTCTCGACGACGGAGCCGTTGTCGAGGACAACGATACGATCCGCATGGCGGATCGTGCTCAGCCGGTGCGCGATGATAAGCGTTGTCCGGCCGCGGAGCATCTCGCCCATGTTCTGCTGAATGACCCGCTCGGATTCCGCGTCCAGGGCGCTTGTCGCTTCGTCGAAGACGAGAATGCGCGGATTGCCGACGAGCGCCCGCGCGATGACGATGCGTTGGCGCTGGCCGCCGGACAGCCGGATGCCGCCCTCGCCGATGACCGTGTCGTAGCCGAGCGGCAGCGACTGGATAAACTCGTCGGCTCCGGCCAGCAGGGCGGCCCGCTCGATCTCTTCGAACGAGGCTTCCCCGTGCAGGTCGATGTTCTCGCGAACCGAGCCGCGGAACAGCGCCGTCTCCTGCTGGACGACGCCCACTTGTCTGCGGATGGAAGCGGCGTGAGCTTCGCGAAGGGGATAGCCGTCGACATAGACGGCTCCGCTCGTCGGCTCGAGCAGCTTCAGCAGCAGATGGGCAATCGTTGATTTGCCCGAGCCGCTGCGTCCGACCAGTGCGACCGTCTGGCCGGGCTTCAGCTCCAGCTCGAGGTTCTGCAGAATCATGCGGCCGCCGCGATAATATTGGAAAGCGACCTTGTCGAAGCGGATATGGCCCCGCAAGGCCGGGAGCATGCGCATCCGCTCCGGCTGCGCATGCTCCGGCGTCGCTTCGTAGACGTCGTTCAGCCGCTCCATGGAGATGCGCGCCTCGGACAGCTCGCCGACTCGAACGGAGATCATCTCGACGGCGAACAGGAAGGAGGCGAACAGCACGGTGAACGCGACAAGCCCGCCGGCGCTGAGTTGGCCGTTCAGAACGAAGGCGGCCCCGAAGATGAGCAGCGCCGCTTGGCTTAGGGTGCGCAAGGCGGACGAGAAGGCGCGGACAACGGCTTCGAGCCGATTGCCCTCAAGCCTCAGAGCGAGCAGCTCGCCCAGCTTGTCCATCAGCTTGCGCCGGACGCTTCGCTCCATGGACACTCCCTTGACGGTGGCGATCGCATGAACGGCTTCCACGATCCGCGTCTGGGATTCCCCTTCCGCATTCATCTGCTTGCGCAGGTTGCGCCGCATTCTCGGCAGAATATAGGCGTACAGGCCGACGTAGAACGGAAGGCTCGCGAACGCGATCAGCGCCAGGCCGGCATCGTAATAGAACATCAGGCCGCCGTAGACGAGCAAGGTCAGCGAATCGAGCGTCAGCTCCACGGCGTGATCGGTCATGAGCCGGCGGAGCTTCTCGTTCTCGTAGACTCTCGTCAGAATGTCGCCCGACGTTCGCTTGGCGAAGTAGGAATAAGGAAGCCGGAACAGCCTTCGGTAGAAGTTGTCCAGCATCGAGCGGTCGATGGCGCTCGCAAGCTTCCCGATAAGCGTCTGGCGGACGGCGACGCTGACCGCTCCCGCGCAGGCGAGCAGCGCCATGACGACGGCAAGCAGATGCAGCAGCGGCCAATCGCGCGCGCCCAGGACACGATCGAAGATCAACTGACTCATAATGGGCAAAAGCAGCAGAGTCCCCTCGATGGCGGAAGACAGGCCCAATACGGTCAGGAGCAGCTTGCGAGAGGGGAGAGCATACGCCAGATAGCGACTCCAGAGAAGCTCCTTGTCCTCCAGCGTCGGGAGGGGGCCGTCCGGCTCGAGGGCGATGGCGAGCCCGCTCCAGTGCTTGCCGAAGTCGGCGCAGGACCAGGTGTCGAGGTAGCCGAGAGCGGGATCGGCGACAACAAGGCCGCGTTCTCCGACCTCGTAAACGACGACGTAATGATGGCCGTCCCAATGCGCAATGAACGGAGTTTGCATATTCCGCAGCAGGGAGGCGGTCAGATTGAGACCGCGGGCCTTGAAGCCGAGCGTCTCCAAGGTGTCGATCAGGCCGAGCAGAGAGGCGCCCTCCGTTCCGACGTTGCAGCGCTCGCGCATCCGGTTGACGCTCGCATTCAACCCGTAATGACGCGCGATCATGGTCAGGCACGACGGGCCGCAGTCCATCTCGCTCTGCTGCATGACAACCGGATACTTGCGGCGGCGGCGCCAAGAGATTCGCGGCAAGCCTGCGAGAACGCGCGCGCGCGTCTTGTCGGGAGGAGGAGCAAGCTCCTCTTGTCGCGCTGCGGCTGTCTCATCCGCGGGTTCGTCCGCTTCCGGCGCCGCGGCCAGCGTCATGGCTTGCGAAGTGTAGTGGGAGGCGATCGAGCGGATCGAGTCGAGGATGACCGGATAGTCGCGGATCAATTCCTCGAAGTCCGACTTCGACAGGCGGAACGCGGCAGCCTTCCCGGAAGCCCGGATCGTCGCCTTGCGCGGCTCTCCCGTCAGCAGCGCCAGCTCGCCGAAGAAGTCCCCCGGATACAACCGGTTCACGACCGTCGCCCCAGGTCTCTTTTCCACAATTGCCGTCCCCGCCTTAAGGATGTAGAAGGAATCCCCCGGCTCTCCTTCCCGGACAAGACAAGCCTCCGGCTCGTACTCGCGGAGCTCCAGCCGTTCCAGCAGCGAGCGCAAGGCGGCGGGATCGACGGCGGAGAGCACGGTTCGGCTCTTCAGGAACGCGCGCATGACATCCGAGGCGAGATACTTGCGGAAGTAGTCTTCGATAGCCGGACGCTGCTCGATCATCTCCTTGAATTGGAGGCGGTCGAGCCTCAGCAGCTCGAGATCGGTGGAAGCCCGGATCGTCAGGGGAGGCGCCTCTTCGCCTTCGAGCAGGAAGTGCTCGCCGAAGTGTTCGCCGGGATGAAGCAGGCCCAGGTTCGTCTCTTTGCCTTCGGTATCGTAGCCGATTTTGCGCGCTTTGCCCGCCAGGATGACGTAGAAGGAGTCGTTCCTGCCGTCCCGGCCGACGATTGTCTGCCCGATGGAATAGGATTCCGCGCGGAGCTGCCCGGCGAGCAGCCGCTTCTCTTCCAAGGTAAATACGCCGAACGCCGATAGCTGCTCCAGCGCCTGCATGCCGTTGTCGATCACGATTCTCATCCCTCGCCTAAGCTTCCGAAGTGTTCCCGAACGTCGAGCGTCCGCCTGTAATGGTTAAGCTTGTCCTGGAGCAGCCGGCTCCGAATGTCGGCTTCGACCGCCTCGTTCAGCTCGGCCGGATAGAGCTTCTCCACCAGATAAAGCAGGTATTCGTTCTTCTTCCCGTACGGGCCCAGAACGGAGCCTGCCTCGGCGCCGAAGACGTCGGCGGCCGCTTCCGGCGTCAGGTCCTCCCGGCCGACCAGACCCGCGTAGCCCCCGGCTCTGGCGGTCGCCTCGTCGGAGGAATATTCGCGCGCCAGCAGGTGGAAGCTCTCTCCCTCCTGCAAGCGGAAGCGCAGCTCCTGGGCAATTCCGAACAGGCCGGTCGAGAGCACCGAGAGCTCGGCCTTGTCGTACATGCGCGCGAACTCCCGGAAGTGCCGCTCGATCTCTTCGTCGCTGACGAGACGCTCGGCCAACGCTTGCTTCAGCGCCTCGGGGCGGAGGATGGACACCAATCGCTCGAAGCTCGCTCCCCGCTCTGCAAGCCATTCGCTTGTCTTGGCGGCGGTGAACAGTCCGCGTTCCTTGCGGAAGCGGTTGACGGCTTGCTGGAGCGCGGCGTTGTCCGCTTCGATGCCGAGCGATTCGGCCCAGCTCTCGACCGCGAGGTCGCTGCGGCACCGCTCGAGGTCGGCCAGGGGCGCATCGATCCGCAGGCGTCCCAGCAGCTCGCCGAGCGTCATCGCGCGGCTTCCGGCGCTCAAGGAGATGATCTTGTGGAGGCTCAACGGTTCGTTCCTCGCCTTCGTCCGAAGTTGCCCCTATTCTAGCATGGGGGCGGGAACGAATCGATTGCTTTATTTCTCAGAAGTTAAACGAAACTTAAACGGGCTCGGGTACGCTAGGCGCATTCTCGGGAGGGGAGGTTCGGAAGATGGCCGACAATCAGGAAAAGAACCCGCCGGAGGCGGAATCCGTGCAACTGAATGACTTGGAGCAGGAATTGACGGAGAAGCAACTGGAAGACGTCAAGGGCGGGGATCTGAAGACAAGCAGCCGTCCGATCGTCACGAAAGTGGTTATCCGGCCGTAAGAAGAGCGACGGAGGCCGACGCTCGCTTGGCCAAATCCGGGCACATCTGGGCAAATCCAGGAAAGTCCAGGCAAGTATAGGCAAGTCCAGGAAAATCCGCGCCCGGCACCACCGCTGCAATGCCAGAGACCCCCGCGCCAATCGGCATGGGGGTCTCTGGCGTTCTGGAATTCTGTCGTCCAGGCGTTCTCGCGTTCTGGCGTCATGGTGCCTTGGCATCCTGGCGTCCAGACTGCGAATTAGCCTTTGCCGATTCTGCTCGTCGTTGAACTCTCGCCGTCCGCCGCGGCCGGGCGCTCTCCGCCCCCGAACTTGTAGCCGAAGCCGCGGACCGTCTCGACGTACTTCGGGTTCGCCGGGTCTCTCTCGATCTTCTTGCGCAGATGATGGATATGGACCATAACCGTTCGCTCGTCGCTTGTCCCGTCAATGCCCCAGATTCGCTCATAGAGCTGCGTCACGCCGAACACCTGATTGGGATGCTTAAGCAGAAGCAGCAGCAATTGAAGCTCCTTGGCGGGGAGAGCGACGAGCTCGCCGTCCCGTCGAACCTCAAGCCGCTTGGCGTCGACCGCAAGCCGCCCGTCCGTCCAGACGCCGAGGGCATCGCCCGCGCGGCCAGCCGAGCGGTAGCGGCGAAGTCCCGCCTGCACCCGGGCGACGAGCACCTCCGGCTCGAACGGCTTCGTCACGTAATCGTCGCCGCCGATCCGCAGGCCGGCTACGATGTCCTGGGGCTCCTTCTTGCTCGTCAGGAAGATGATGGGCACGTCCGAGCGCTCGCGGATCGACCGCGCCAGCTCAAGGCCGTCCATGCCGGGCAGCATGATGTCCGACAGGACCAGGTCGTAGGCGCGGCGGTCGAATAGGCGCAGGCCCTGCTTCGCATCGGCTGCGGCATCGACCCGGTAGCCTTCTCTTCTTAAGTAGATCAATACGAGCTCCCGAATGTCGGGATCGTCTTCGATCAGCAAAACAGCAGTCAACTGTACATCGCCTCCTCGGCTGTTTCGTCGTTGCCTGCGGCTGCGCCTGTCGAGGCGGGGATCGCCACATAGAAGTCGCTCCCCTCGCCGACCCGGCTGCGAACGCTGATCTCGCCCCGGTGGCGGGCCACGATCTCCCGGCAGATCGCAAGGCCCAGGCCGCTGCCGGACTCGGCCTGCGGGCCGCCGGCGACGCGGTACCGGCGCTCGAAGATGCGGGAGAGCTCGTCCTCCGGAATGCCCGTTCCCGTATCCGTCACGTGTAGGACGAACAAGCCGGAGTCCTGGGGGGCGTCCGAAGCTTCAGCAGCTTCCGCATTGGCCGAGCCTTCATTCCGCTCCGGCTCCCCGGTCGGCCGGAACTCGGCCCATATCCGGATAAGTCCTCCCGGCGGCGTATGCTTCACCGCGTTGGAGATCAGATTGCTGAACACCCGCTCGAAGCGGTAGCGGTCCAGCATTGCCGCGATGCTCTCCATCGCGAGCGCGGGGGGCGACGAGGGCGCCGGCACCGTCGGGAGCGTCGGGAACGCCGTCTGTCCCGGAAGCCCGGTCTCGTCCAGAATCAGCCGGATTCCCTTGGCATCGGTCTCGGCAGCGTAACGGTCCCGCCATTCGCGCAGAAGAGGCAGGAGCGGAACGACCGCCCACTCGAACTTGCTCTCCCCCGTTCGAAGCTGGCTGAGCTCGACCACATCGTCGATCAGCTTCTCCAACAGGAGGCTGCGTTCATAGATTCGGCCGGCATAGGCCGGAGCTTCCTCCGCCGGGATGACGCCGGAGCGGATCGCTTTGGAGAAGCCTTTGATCGCCGTGACCGGCGTCGACAGGTCGTGGCGAACCTCCGCGAGCAGCGAGCTGCGAATGTCCTCGATTCGGGTCAGCTCCCGGTTGCCCTGCTCGAGCTTCCGGTTGAGCGCCTCCAGAGACGAGGTTCTGCGGCGGATGGTGTCCTCCTGGGATTCGATCGTGCGGCGCAGCTCGTCCGACAGCTTCTCCGAGCGGGTCATCGCCGTCGTGAACAGCAGGGAGAGGTTGAGCAACTGGGTGACGAGGAAGAACAGCAGGCCGAACGGAACGAGCCCTCCGAACGGGACGAAGCCGGTATAGTAGAGAACCTCGTGAACGACGGACGCGAAGAAGACGACGAAGCCGATCGCATTGGTGCGCGAGCCGGAACGGCGGCGAAGCGCGGCGCGGAGGTAGACATAGAGCACATAGCAGAAAACAGGCAGCAGAAGCGCGACGACGTACGGAACCATAAACGGCGTATATGTCTTGGCGGGGGCGGCGAGCACGAAGGCGCCGAAGCCGGCCAGCCCGAACGCGGAGACGGGCAGGAAGCGCCGGATCGCCTCCTGCGGATACTGCTTGTTCACGAACGCGGCCAGACTCAGCAGGGTGACGATCTCCGACAAGTATTCCAGCTTCACGCCCCATTCCCAGGATAGGCCGGGCAGCAGCGCGTACACGTACGATTCGCCGAGCAGCGAGGACCTGATGCCGATGGCCAGGCAGATAAGGCCGAACCACAGGGCCGAGCTCTCTTGCCGTCGCAGCAGGCAGAGCAGGACGGAGAATGCGGACATCAGAAGAAGGCAGCCGATCAGGAAGGCCCACACCGCAATGCGGTTCCGCTGCAGGCCCGCGATGCTCTCCGCGTCTCCGAGCTCGATTCCTTCCCATATTCCGCCCGTTCGCTGGGAGAAGTTCGACACCTGAAGCACAAGCTCGTTGTCGCCCGATCGCGGGACGAAGACGTAGGCTCGCGGATACGTTCGCGGCTTCATCTCCGCGGCGTTCGCGCCGACCGTTCCGTTCCCGTCCAGCGGCTCGCCGTTGACCCACAGGCGATAGGCGCTCGCCACGTTGTTGACGTACAAGCCGAGCGGCTGCCCGGCTGCGGCTTCCCGAACCGAAGCAGGAGGCGATAGGTGGCGTAGCCTTCATTGGACAACGGGCGCCCGTCGATTCGATAGGTTCTCCATTCCGCGGGAACGGAGACGGCAACGGCGCCCGCCTGCGTACCTGCGGCGAACTCCGAAGGCGTCAACAGCCTATTCCAATACAGATCCCAAGTTCCGTCCAGGGAGACGTTCCCGTCCTCGCGGGGGGTCCAATCTCTCAAGTCCCGGGCCGCCGAAGCGGTCGAGGCCGAGCCCGGCCCGTCCGACGCGAAGGCCGCAGACGCGAAGCCGAAGATAAACAGGCCCAACAGGGCCAGAGGCATAAGCTTCATCCTGTCCACTCCTTGGACGGGGTCTAACGTTCTATTCGGTCATGCAGGTGTATTATCGGAAAAAGCGGAGCGGATGTAAAGAGGGACAGCGAGGAAGCAGCGGGGGGCCTTGGCCGCGCCAAGGGCGCGGCCGAGGTCAGGCAAGCGTCAGCAGCCGGGGGGCGATATGGCGGCGGAAGACGTCCGTCGGCATTTTGTCCTTTTTGCGGCTGTCGTTCGTCAGCACAACGACGGCGTCCCGCTCCGGCGCGACGTAGATGAATTGGCCGCCGTAGCCGCGGGCGAAGAAGCAGTCCATGCCGGCGGCCGCGCCGGAAGCGGAGGCGGCATCGACGCGGCTATCCTCCGTGTACCGGTCGCTCCACCAGTGCCAAGCGTACCACCCTTCGCGATGGTCCCGCGAGCGCAGCGCCGGGCGGACGGACCGCTGCGCAAGCTCCGCGGAGACAAGCTGCCGTCCGTCCCAACGCCCGCGCTGCAAGTAGAGCTCGCCAAGCTTCAAGAGATCGTCGGCGCGCAGATGAAGCCCGAAGCCTCCGGTGTGCACGCCCTGCGGGTCGGTTTCCCACTCGTACGATTCGATGCCGAGCGGGCCGAACAGGTGCCGTTCCGCGAAGCGGGCGACGGACATCCCGGCCGCTTCGGCGAGGAGCGCGGACAATAGCTGCGAGATGCCGGAGTTGTATGTCATGCGCGTGCCCGGCTTGTCCATCAGCGGGAGATCCAGCACGAAGGCGGTCCAGTCCGGCGAAGCGGTCATTCGGCGGAACGAATGGCGGCCGCCGAACTCGGTCCATTCGAAGCCGGCCGACATCGTGAGCAACTGCTCCAGCGTGATGCGGCGTTTGCGCTCATCCTCGTCCTGGGCAAGCCGAGGGAAGAACGCCGAAGCGAGAGCGTCCGGTCCCGGCAGCAGCCCGCGGTCCATCGCGATGCAGACGAGCGCGGACAGGAAGCTTTTGGTCACGGAGTGAATGTTGGCGACCGCCGCCGAAGCGCCGGTCTCGCGTTCATGCTCGAAGACGGGCTCGCCGCGAACGCGGATAAGGCAGCAGCGCAGGTCGAGAAGCTTAAGCTCGTCGTGAAGTGTCGTCCAGTTCATCGTTGTCGTTGTCCTCCTGGTGCGCGTGAATGTTAATAATCGCCTCCGCCGCCGAATGTCGGAAAAACCGACATTTGGGTCTGCGCAAGGGTGTGATGTCCCGCCGAATGTCGGAAAAACCGACATTCGGGTCTGCGCAAGGGTGCGATGTCCCGCTGAATGTCGGAAAAATCGACATTTGAGCCTGTGTGAAGGTGCGACGCCCCGCCGAATGTCGGAAAAACCGACATTTGGGCCTGTGCGAAGGTGCGACGCCCCGCCGAATGTTGGAAAAACCGACATTTGGGCCTGCGCAAGGGTGCCGACGCCCGCTCGCGGCAACGGCGGTACCCGTCATCGCGCCCGTCACCGCTCCAGCGCCCGCTTCAGAGCGAGAAGGTCCGCCTTCACATCGCGGCAGTCGAGCGCATAGACGCGATCGCGCGGGTCGACGGCCCGGAACACCGTGAAGATGACCCGGCTTCCCGCGCCGGAGGAGACGACGCGGGCGTGGCTTGGCCGCTCCGGTCCGACTTCCCCGCGGACATAATGATCCAGAATGCCGTACGGATTCGGCTCCGCGAAGCGAAGCGCCAGCTCTCCCTCCGGCGTCTCGATGCGCCACTGCCCGCCGCTCTGCCGCACGGACCGGCAGAAGGAGACGGCCCACTCGGCGAAGTTCGCCGGGTTGCTCGCATAGTCGTATACCTCGCTCGGCAACCTCTCGATCGTAACGGATTCGATTGCCCACTGAACCTGTCCCATGCCGCTCCAACTCCTTTTTTTTCGCCGGAAGCTTATGCTCTAGTCTATTAAGGGGAGGGGGAGCTTCATGCCGCTTAAGCGTCTATGTCTTCGGGCCCGGTATCGAGACCGCCGCCCGGTACTCGGTCGGCGTCTCGCCGCAGCGCTTGCGGAATTGCTTCGAGAAGTAGAGGGCATCCGGATAGCCGACGGAGGAGGCGATCTGCTCGACGGTAAGCTCCGGCCGCTCGCGCAGCAGGCGGCGGCCGTGGTCGATGCGCGTCCGCGTCAGGAAGGCGATCGGCGTCAGTCCCGTATGCCGCTTGAACACCCGGGATAAATAAGCCCGGTTGTACCCGAGCGACTCGGACATCGACTCGATCGTCACCGCTTCGGGATACTGGGTGGACAGGTAGCCGATCACCCGCCGGACGAGCTCCTCGCCGTGCGATTCCGGGCGAAGCGGCGCGGGACGTTCCTCCGCCTGCGCTTCCTTCAGCTCCGCGAGCAGCAGGTGGAGCTGGCCGGCGGCGAACAGGGAGGCGGAGCCGCGCTTCAGCCGGAACGCTTCGAAGATCGCTTCGAAGCAGGCCGAAGGCGCCGGGCTTGCGCCGGTGTCCGCTACCGGAGCTTCGGGAGGCAGGCCCGCCTGCCGCACGAGCTCGTCCGCGAGCGGGCCGGAGAACGCCAGCCAGCGATAGCGCCAAGGCTCGTCCCGGTCGGATTCGTAGCTGACGAGGCGGCCCGGATGAATGAGGAAGCTCTGCCCGGCTCCGAGCTCGTCCCGCCGCTCGCCGCTGACGAAGACGCCGCGTCCGGAGATCACATGGTGAAGCAGGTAATAATCGACGACCTTGGGCCCGACCTTGTGCTCGGGTCTCGTCTGGCTCTCGCCGGCGAACAGGACGGACAGCGGCTCGTCCCGCCGCCCCGGAACGGAGGCAACCGGATTGGATGCGGCCGGACTGGGTACTGTCGGATTGGATACGGTTGGATTGGATGCGGTTGGATTGGGTGCGATCCGATCGGAGCCGATCGGATGCGAGACGACTTGATAGCTGGGGGGCGGTATTCGCTGGCTCAACAGGCTGCACCTCCGGATCGGGCGATATCGACACCGAATCTCATCTGCTCCCATTGTACCACGTCTCCACCGCCGTCCCGCAACAGAAAGTCACTTTTGTCCATACGAATCGCACATCCCGCCATTTTCCGAATCCGGGTCTATCCGTTATACTGAAACTACCAAAACCAAGCTTCCCATATAAGGAGAGTATCCGATATCATGCCGAACATTCCGCAATTGACCCAGCAGTTCATCACCCGCTTCGGCGGCGGCGAGGAAGGCCTGCGCGTCTTCCATGCGCCGGGACGCGTCAACCTCATCGGCGAGCATACCGACTACAACGGCGGAGCGGTGTTCCCGGCCGCCCTGACGTTCGGCACGACGCTGCTCATCCGCCCGAGAGAAGACCGCCGGCTCGGACTGGCTTCCACGAACTTCGAGCTTGTGCGGACAATGCCGGTCGATGGCCTGGCTTACAGCGAAGAGGACGACTGGACGAACTATCCGAAGGGCGTCGTCTGGGAGCTGGAGCAGCAGGGCATCCGTCTCTCGAGCGGCTACGACCTGCTGTACCACGGGGAGATCCCGAACGGAGCCGGCCTCTCCTCGTCGGCCTCGATCGAAGTCGTGACGATGTTCGCGCTGCTGACGCTGGAAGGGCAGCCGACCGACACGGTGCAGATCGCTCTCTGGTCGCAGCACGTCGAGAATGAGTTCGTCGGCGTGAAGTGCGGCATCATGGACCAGTTCGCGGTGGCGAACGGCAAGAAGGACCATGCGATTCACTTGGATTGCGACACGCTGAAGTATGAGCTCGTGCCGTTCCAATCGGGCGACTGCAAGCTCGTTATCGGCAACACGAACAAGCGTCGCGGCCTGGTCGATTCCAAGTACAACGAACGCCGCGAGCAATGCGCGAAGGCGGTGGAGGACCTCAAGGCGGCTTTCCCGGAGCTGACGCTGCTCGGCCAACTGTCGCTCGAGCAGTTCGAAGCGAACGAAGCGCTGATCAAGGACGAGACGGTGCGCCGCCGCGCCCGCCACGTGGTGGAAGAGATCGACCGCGTCGGCCGCTCGATCACGGCGCTGACAGCCAATGATCTCGCCAAGTTCGGGCAGCTCATGAACGGCTCGCACGACTCGCTGCGCGATCTGTACGAAGTGACGGGAGCGGAGCTGGACGCGATGGTCGATGCCGCTCGGCAGGTGCCGGGAGTGCTCGGCTCCCGCATGACGGGCGCGGGCTTCGGCGGCTGCACGGTGTCGCTCGTACATCAGGATTCGGTGGAACGGTTCATCTCCGAGGTCGGCGAGAAGTACAAGGCGGCTACGGGGCTGACGGCGGATTTCTATGTGTGCGACATCGGCGACGGCGTCAGCGAATGGAAGGAGGAGGCGTAACATGGCGGTATTGGTAACGGGAGGAGCGGGCTACGTCGGTTCCCATGCGGTAGCGGCCCTGCTCGAGAAGGGCGAAGAGGTTGTCGTTGTCGACAATCTGTATCAGGGGCATAAGGACGCGCTGCTCGGCGGCAAGTTCTACGAAGGGGACCTGCGGGACGAAGCGTTCCTGGACAAGGTGTTCGCGGAGAACGACATCGACGGCGTCATCCACTTCGCGGCGAATTCCCTCGTCGGCGAGAGCATGCAGAATCCGGGCAAGTACTACCACAACAACGTCTACGGAACGCTCATCTTGCTGGAAGCGATGCAGAAGGCGGGGGTGAAGCGGATTATTTTCTCCTCGACGGCCGCGACCTACGGCGAACCGGAGAAGGTGCCGATTGACGAGTACGACCGCACGCTGCCGACGAACGCCTATGGAGAGACGAAGCTCGCCATGGAGAAAATGATCCGGTGGTTCGATCACGCGCACGGAGTCAAGTACACGTCTCTTCGTTACTTTAATGCGGCGGGCGCACACGAGAGCGGCACAATCGGGGAGGATCACAAGCCCGAGACGCATCTCATTCCGCTGGTGCTGCAGGTGGCGCTCGGCCAGCGCGAGTTCATCTCGGTGTTCGGCGACGATTATCCGACGGAGGACGGAACGTGCCTGCGCGACTACATTCACGTCAGCGACCTGGCCGACGCGCACGTGCTTGCGCTCGAGCGGCTGCGCAAGGGCGGCGACAGCGCGATCTACAACCTCGGCACCGGTTCCGGCTTCTCGGTCAAGCAAGTGGTCGACCTGGCCAGGGAAGTGACCGGCCATGCGATTCCGGTGCGCGTCGAGCCTCGCCGGGCGGGCGACCCTGCCGTGCTCGTCGCCTCCTCGGACCGCGCAAGAAGCGAGCTCGGATGGAATCCTCGCCGGGCGCAGCTCAAGGACATCATCGCAAGCGCCTGGGGCTGGCACGTCAGCCATCCGAACGGTTACGAGAATTAGGACGGAGGCTTATCCATCATGAACGCAACCACGAATACGCAGAGTGCGGCGAGTAGCGGGAAGGCGTCCGACCCGGCAGTCGTGTACGCGGGAATCGTCAGACTGGTCGACTTCGCGCTGGAGAACGGCCTGATCGGGCCGCTTGACGAGGAGTACGCGATCAACTCGCTGCTCGACCTGTTTAAGCTGAGCGAGCCGGCGGAAGGCGCTGACGGCAATGGAGACGGAGGCGCGGGAGAAGCGGCAGGCGTTCGGACCGAGGGCCCGATGCCGCTGCTCGAGCCGCTGCTCGACGCGGCCTTCGAGCTTGGCCTCATTCCCGACAACACGACGACGTACCGCGATCTGTTCGACGCGCGCATCATGGGGCTGCTCATGCCGCGCCCTTCGGAGACGAACGCCGAGTTCCGCCGGATTGCGGCGGAGCAGGGCGTCAAGGCGGCGACGGACTGGTTCTACAAGCTGAGCATCGACTCCAACTACATCCGCATGGACCGCATCCGCAAGAACGGCTATTGGCGCCATGCGACGGAGTACGGGGAGCTCGAGATCACGGTCAACCTGTCCAAGCCGGAGAAGGACCCGAAGGAGATCGCGCTGCTCAAGACGCTGCCGCAGGCCAGCTACCCGAAGTGCCTGCTGTGCAAGGAGAACGTCGGCTATGCGGGCCGCGTCGACCATCCGGCGCGCCAGAACATCCGCGTGCTCCCGGTGGGGCTTCAAGGCGCGGAATGGTTCTTCCAATACTCGCCTTACGTGTACTACAACGAGCACAGCATCATTCTGTGCGGCGAGCACGTGCCGATGAGGATCTCGGCCGAGACGTTCGCGCGGCTGCTCGACTTCGTGGAGAGCTTCCCGCACTACTTCGTCGGCTCGAACGCGGACCTGCCGATCGTCGGCGGCTCGATTCTGAACCACGACCACTTCCAGGGCGGGCGCCATGTGTTCCCGATGGAGAAGGCCGGCGTCGACCGCTGGCAGGCGCACGCTTCGGAAGCGGCGGTGACCGCCGGCATCGTGAAGTGGCCGTTGTCGGTGATCCGCCTGCGCTCCGCCGACCGCGCCGCGCTGCTTCGCGTCAGCGGCTCGATTCTGGACGCCTGGCGCGGGTACAGCGATCCGGCGGCGGAGGTCGCGGCCTTCACGGGCGAGACGCCGCACAACACGATCACGCCGATCGCGCGCATGACGGATGCCGGCGAGTACGAGCTCGATCTTGTGCTGCGCAACAATCGCACGAGCGAGGAGCATCCGGACGGCATCTTCCACCCGCATAAGGAACTGCACCACATCAAGAAGGAGAACATCGGCCTCATCGAGGTCATGGGCCTCGCGGTGCTGCCGGGCCGCCTTCAGGACGAGCTTGCGCGGATCGCGGAGCTGCTGACCGGAGCGGCGCCGTATGACGCCGGCGCGCTGGCGCAGGCGGACCATCCGCTCGCGAAGCACGCGCCGTGGATCGCGGAGCTTGTCTCCGCGCATGGCACGGCGCTTGGCGCGGACGCCGCGGCGGAGCTGCTTCGCGCGGCGGTCGGCGACAAGTTCGGCGTCGTGCTCGCGGATGCGGGCGTGTACAAGGCGGGCGAAGCCGGCCGGGCCGCCTTCGGGCGCTTCCTGGCGGCGGTCGGCTTCGGCGGTTGAGAGCCGTAGAGGTCGTTGAGGCCGTCGTCCGGCCTCATGAAGGAACAGAGGCAGTTGCTCTCGCGCAGGAATGCGCGGAAGCAACTGCCTCTTGCTGCTTGTACGTTCTTTGTTCGGATTGCCTCCGGAAGAAGAGAAGAAGAGAAGATACCTTGCCTCCAACCATGCTGTCGGGACCGGCACCATACCCCTTTTCCGGCATTAGGTCTCTTCTCCCGTTCGATCAGGATAGAGATGAGCCGAAGCGGGGGCGCGGTCCGGGAAGGGAGATTCCTGAGTCAGAGGAAGAAGAGACATAAGTGTTTTACCTTTAGCCTCGCAGCTTGCCCAGCTCCGAGACGAGCGCTTCGACCTCGCTGATGCTGAACTTGTCCTTGGAGCTCACCATGTCGTAGATGTCCTTGATGTCCTCGTACTTGTCGACATGGAAGCTCGAGGCTTGCATCGCGGCGGCGGATGCCATGCGCAGCTTCGTCTTGATTCCCTCTATCATGAACTCGACGTTCTCCTGGGACGGCTTCAATAGATCCATGAGTCATCTTCCTCTCGCTTAAAACGCTTAATGATGCCCATTGTACCATATTAGCCGCCGCAGTGAACATGATTGGCCGCAGCGGTGAACGTGCGCCCCGGGCATTCGTTCCGGGAACGGAAGTTGGCGGATGGAGCGACTTTTGATATGGTAGAGGAAGCCAGAACGTTTATCGGCGGGAAGAGCCGCGAGGACGAGTCTTCCTGCCGCCGCGCCGGCGTCTCCCGCGGCCGGCGCTTCCGATGCTCTTCGCGGCTGCTGCTGAGGAGGAGGAGGAGGAGGAGGAGGAGGACGATGCCGAAGAGGTCCCCTCGGACGCGCCTTCCCCCGGGTCTTCAGCCGCGGGCTGCCCGGTGTCTTCCTCCGAGCTGTCTTCTTCGGAGTCGTCTTCTCTTCCGCCGATCATCTCGGCGTTGCCGAAAATAACCGTGCCCTCGTTGCGAACGATAATGATCCGGCCGATCCAGCATCCCATGCGGCTAATTCCTCCGTTCGAGAACATCTCATTTTTATTTTATGTGCCGCATGTCCAAGCGAGTGGTCTCCCGCCGCGGGGCTTCGGCCTGATTGTGGCGACAGACCTAATTGGAATGGAGAGTGCTGACCCGATGCCCAATGCCTACTACTCCGATCCCCGGCGAACGGACGATCAAGCGGCGCTCGAGGCGTTCTTCGCCCGGATCGCTTCCCTGCACGGGCCGGACGCGATCCGCTTCCTCTGCATCGGCACCGACCGGTCGACCGGCGACAGCCTCGGACCGTGGGTCGGCACGATGCTGCGGGAGAGAGGCTTCGGCCGCGTGCACGGCACCCTTGAAGCGCCGTGCGACGCGGATCGCCTGCCCGCAGAGATCGCTTCGCTGACGGCCGGCGAGCCGGTCGTCGCGATCGACGCCTGCCTCGGGCGCCCGGAGAACGTCGGGCGTTGCCTGCTCGCCGAAGGGCCGCTGCAGCCGGCCCGCTCGGTCGGCGGAAGCTTCCCGCCCGTCGGCGCCTACAGCGTCGCGGCGGTGGTGAACGCCGTTGGCCCGAAGCCGTATTGGACGCTGCAGACGACCTCCCTCTACCGGGTGCTGACGATGGCGGAGGAGATCGCGAACGCGGCGGCCGCGGCGTGGGGCAAGGACGTCCATTTGAATTCGTGGAAGGCGATTCGCTACAATAGAACTACTTAAGAACTGCTTAGAGCATCAGAACTACTATTCGAAGGGACGTGAATCGATGCCGACGATTACTGGCGCGGACGGACTGCGAATCTCCTATCTCGAGGAAGGGACGGGAATTCCGGTCGTGCTGCTTCACGGGTATTGCGGGGACAAGCATTACTTCGACGAAGTGATCCCGCTGTTGGCCTGGCGCTTCCGCGTCATCGCGCCGGACTGCCGGGGACATGGGGAATCAGGAGCGACGGAAGGGGCCTACCCGATGGAATTGCTTGCGGAAGATATCATCGGACTGCTGGATGCGCTCGGGATCGGGCAAGCGTTCGTGCTGGGGCATTCGATGGGCGGCTATACCGCGCTTGCCTTCGCGGAGAAGCAACCGGACCGGCTGCTCGGCTTCGGCCTTCTTCATTCCACGACGTTCCCGGACGACGAGGCGGGCAAGGCGGGAAGGGACAAGGCGGCGAAGCGGGTGGCGGAAGAAGGGGTCAAGGGGCACATCGACGACCTGATTCCGAAGCTGTTCGCTCCCGAGCACCGCACGTCGATGCCGGACAAGCTCAAGCTGGCGAAGAGCATCGGCTACGGCACGTCGCCGGAAGGGGCAATCGGCGGAGCTCTCGGCATGAAGGAGCGGCCGGACCGCCTGCATGTGCTGCAGGAGACGCAGGTGCATGTGCTGCTGCTTGCGGGAGAAGCCGACGCCGTGATCGCCCCGGAGAAGCGCTTCCCGGCGAGCGGGCCGCTTCTGACGCCGATTACGCTGGCGCATTCCGGACATATGGGCATGCTGGAGAAGCCGCTTGCCTTCGCCCAGACCATCATCGAATTCGTCGATCGATCTCTCGATGCGAGGGAGAAGTCCCGTCATGTATAGTCGCGACTACTTGATGCGGATGATTACGCAGATGACGCAGATGATGGGGCAGCTCATGGGCCTCAAGGAGCAGAAGAGGAACGACGAGGCGCTCGCGCTCATCGACGAGTTCCTGAACAAGGAGCTGCGGCTCCGGACGAAGCTTGCGCTCGGCCTCTCCGACGAGGATCTGCTGCAGATGCTGAGCGTGGGGGGGCTTCCGAACATGGAGTCGGTCGCTATGGTGGCGATTTTCCTCCAGGAGGAAGGCGAGATTCTCGAAGGGCAGGGAAGCGTGCACGACAGCCTGCCCCGCTACGAGAAGGCGCTGCGGCTGATGCTGTACGTGCTGCGGGAGAGCGGCCCGATCAAGGGCTTCGAGCTGGAGCGGCGGTCGGCGCAATTGATCGAACGGACGGAGCCCTACGAGAGAATGCCGGAGACGAAGCACGCTCTCTGGCTATGGTACGAGCGGGAGCGGAGGCTTGCGGACGCCGAGGACTTGCTCTACGAGCTGCATGACGGAGGCGGAGTCCGCTTCGAGGCGGGCATGGCCTTCTACGAGCGTCTCGAACGGCTCGAAGACGCCGAGCTGGAGGAAGGCGGCCTCTCGCGGGAGGAGCTTGCGGAAGGCAAGGAGCAGTGGAGATTGTTGGCAGGAGAGACGGTATCATGAATCTTGAATTATCCGAACTCGATACATTCCTTGAGGAGACGGTTGCCGGGGAGAAGCTGCTCCAGGCGACGCTCAGCCAGCCGCGCAGCAAGGGGGACGAGGCCGCCCGCAAGGTGACGGTGCGCCCCGTGAAGCTGAAGAGCGGCTTGCGCTACCAGTTCGAGAAGCTCGTCGGCCCCAAGGCGCTTCACAGCAATCTGACGCCGGACGAAGCGGCGCGGGAGATCGCGCGAATGCTGGAAGCCGAGTTCCGCCAGGCGCTGTTCAAGACAGCCGAGGCGGACGTCCAGGTGCTCGTCAGCAAGAAGGGGAAGCCGGCGCTGCTTCGCGCCGCTCCGACCGCCAAGCCGGCGAACGCGGCCGAGCCTCCGGCCCACAACAAGGCCAAAGCTTATGTGCTACCGGAAGGGGAGCCGGTGCCGTTCCTGGTCGAGCTCGGCGTCATGACTCCGGAAGGACGCGTCGTGAAGGCGAAGTACGACAAGTTCCGGCAGATCAACCGCTTCCTTGAGATGGTGTCCGATACGCTGGACCAATTGCCGCACGGACGCGAGCTGCGGATCGTCGACTTCGGCTGCGGCAAGTCGTACCTGACGTTCGCTCTCTATCATCTGCTGGCGATCAAGGAGAAGCGGGATGTACGCATCTTCGGCCTCGATCTGAAGGCGGACGTAATCGAGACGTGCTCCGGCCTCGCGAAGCGGCTCGGCTGGGAACGGCTGACGTTCGCCGTCGGGGACATCTCCAAGTACAGCGAGTCGGAGAAGGTGGACATGGTCGTCACCCTGCACGCCTGCGATACGGCCACCGACGCGGCGCTGCTGCAGGCGATCGCCTGGGAGGCGGAGATTATCCTGTCCGTCCCGTGCTGCCAGCACGAGCTGTTCGGCCAGCTCAGTCAGCCGGCTCTGAAGCCGCTGCTGAAGCACGGCATCCTCAAGGAACGGTTCGCGGCGCTCGTTACCGACGCCGTCCGGGCCCAGCTTCTGGAGCTGGCCGGCTACAAGGTGCAGATGCTCGAATTCATCGACCTGGAGAATACGCCCAAGAACTTGCTGATCCGCGCTTTGCGAAGCGGGCAGCCCCCGAGGCCCGACACGCGGAAGGAGTACGAGGAGCTGAAGTCCTTCCTGAACTTCGATTCCTATATGGAGCGTCACGCCAAGGGAGATCTGGCGGAGCGGCTTGGCCGAGCCTGAACTCCCCTCCCGAACCATTCTCATCATCCGCACACACTGCCGCATAAGATCGCAACACGAGACTGCCGTGACGACGGCGGTCTTTTTTTAACATAATAGAATTTATAACTTTTCGGGTGTGGAGTGGGTCTTCACGTTCTCTTTGTTGTTTGGTACATTTGAAACATGGAGCCGAATATTCTCAAGCGAATTTTGTTCGATGAAAGAGGCCACTGGG
>NZ_SSOB01000018.1 GCF_004801405.1 Cohnella fermenti | reverse complement strand
TCTTCATGGGCATCCCGTCGTCGGTTCCACGTTTGTCGCCAGCGTCGGATCGTCTTCTGACTGTACCCGCCGCCTGCGTAGACCTCGCTCACTTCCGCGATCTCCGCCAGGCTGCATCCTTCCGCCGCAGCACGGAGGGTCGCTTCCTTTACGTCCACGGCGCTTTGGTGGTGGGGTTCCACAAACGCCGGTAGTAGACTCATGGTCTTGCGGCAGTCCGGACACAGAAAGCGGTGAACCGGCAGTCGCAGCGACTCCCCCACCGTGAACACCCACCGCAGAAATGTCCCATGTCGATGGGGAAGGCGTTGCGACGAGCAGTGCACGCACCGGCGGGGACGGTCCGCCTCCGGCAGACCGTCCCCGCAACGCTTCAAATAATCCTTTACATCTGTCTCCGTGTTCACTACGATGAAAATGGCGAAAGCCGGATGGGAAAACAGGGAGACGAGGCGGCCAAACCTTGACGTCTCCCTGTTCTATTTATATCCGCTCTCCGCCGTACCCCCTATGATTGTCGGTAATCTCACGCTGCCCCTCCGCCAATTATAGCCAACTCGCTCCGTCAGTGGATATGAAAAATCGCCGCTCTGCTTCCGTCAACGGAAGTGAGCGGCGACACATCAAGAAGATTCGTTATTCCTAAAACCGAGTTATCGTATAGGACGGCGACTCAGTTGGATCCAATAGACAGCCTATTACTAGCGGCGGTCATATTTGAATTTGGTGATTTAATTGAAAAACGTCGGCGTCCAGTAGGAGAAAAAACCGTATTTAGTTACAGGTTCGCTCCTGAAAGAGATGGAATCTTTTATAGCAATGAAAGTTCTTGGAAAGACTTTTGGGAATCATGTTTAGAGAAAAGTAGAAGAAAAAAATATGTGGTTCAAATGGATATATCAGATTTTTATAATCAAATATACCATCATACTGTTGAGAACCAATTGGGGGAATCCGGGTTCCCGAATGCAATAATTAAATTTGTTATGCGTCTTTTGGAGGACATTACGAAAACCGTCTCAAGAGGTATACCAATAGGGCCCCATTCTTCACATCTGATTGCTGAAATGACATTAATTCCAATTGACGATAGTCTATCAATAAAAGGCATTGATTATTGCCGATACGCAGATGATATCTATGTATTTTGTGATGATGAAAAAGAAGCGCAAATAACTGTATATCATATGGCTGAAATCTTAGATAAGCAACAGAAGCTAATACTTCAGGGACAGAAGACTGAGATATTCAAATCAAAGGAATTTGTGAAAATATGCAAAAAGATGTTAAATGATAACCCTCTAAACGAGAACGAAGACCAAATGATTAAGGCTTTAAGGAAATATACCACTGGTTCTTATAAAGGTATTGATTTCAATCAATTAGATTCAGAAGACCAAGAATTGTTTGCTGATTATAACATCACTGAAATTTTAGAGAAATATTTGAATGTACCCGAGCCGGATTTTAAAAAGATACGGTGGTTATATAGAAGACTAGGCCAAATAGGTGCACCAGGTGGGATTGAATATACGATAGAGAATATTAACACCTTAATACCTGCTATTAGTGATGTGTGCCACTATTTAATTGCTGCAAGTAGAAATTTTGATGGAGACTTCCCTGAACTAGGAGACCAGGTAATAACAATCCTTCAAGATGATCTTATACAAGCAAATGAGTATTTTTATATAGCAATTTTGAACTTATTCGCAAGTAATTCCGATTTAAATCATTTAAAGAAGCTATTATCCCTGTACAAATACTCATCGCCTGAGGCTAAAAGGAAGATTATATTTGCTGCGTATGAAGCAGGAGCGTCCACTTGGATTCGGGAGTTGAAAGAACTATTCTCAACATTAGATCCATGGAGCCGAAGAGCTATGCTAGTTGCTTGCAAAATTCTTCCAGAAGACGAGCGAAGTCATTATTTAAAGCACATTAAGAAAACTCACTCTTTAAGTTTGTCCGAGGAGCTTATTTTAGAGTGGTCCCTTAACAATAAAAAATATATTATGGCTCACAGTAATGAACAGGATGATGATACCATGTAAGAGTCTAATACTTTATTTTTTAAATTTAATGATTGAATGGGGATTCTTTAACTCCAGTCTAAAACTTATTTCTCAGAAGTTGACGATTTTCAAACTCAAGAACCGCGCCAGATCAACAACTCCAGTCTAATACTTTATTTTCATCGAACAGTTTGTGTTCAAAGAAAATAAAGTATTAGACTGACGGAATTGGCCATACTGCTACTAGGAGCTCTACTACTGTCTCAGAACCGATATCCAGAATGACAACATGACTCTATTTGAGGCTACCTATGGTAGCCTCATTTTTATTCGAATTGCTCTCAGGGGCTTTTTCTCAGGCGTTGGAGTAGGTTCTCTCAGGCAAATTACCAAGCGATTCCTGTGCTCTATAAACGGTCTGTTACCCGTCCTTGATGCGACTTTAAATTACTCCACGGAGGGAACTAAAATGTTGAGAAAGGGGCGGACAAGTGTTCATTCCATTAAGCACATCCTTCTTACTCATTTTCTTGACAGCAATCTAGCGGATTTTTTCTCCCGTTCGAAAGAACTGCCACCGTTCGGAGAAGGTCCTTGGATGTGCTTGAATAGCGCGGGTAGTCATTATCGTCAACGTGTAGTGACCAAATGTATTATTACACGCGATTATGAAACACGTGGAATTCCTGTCGGCACGTTCAGCTGTGACTGTGGTTTCGTGTACTCACGTAGAGGACCAGATACCGATAAAGACGATTGTTACAAAATCGGTCGGATCAAGAACTTCGGTCGTACTTGGGAAGAACGGTTGGTTGATTTAATCAATACAGAGCGCAAATCCTACAGGGCGGCAGCTCATATCTTAAAAGTCGATCCAACCACAGCGAAGAGGCAGTATTTGCGCATTCAAGCAGGGATGACTACTAATGTAAAGATAGGATATCAACCAACCCTGGACGATAGATGAATTCGCTCCGGCTGTCGACTTGATAGCTACTGAAGCAAAATTGCGGACAATTCAGCTTGCAAAAATGTATAATGTATCCATATAGAAAGGTGTCTCATCAAGGCACAATTCCCAGTCAAGCTCGCATTTCCTCAATCGAATGGAGGACTATTACATGGGACAATATTTGCAACTGGGCATCTGCTATCAAATGTTGATTCAAAAAAGAGAAATCGCAGGGGGACCAATTGAGCAAGTCAACAGAGAAGTCGGCAAATTTGTGGATTTGAATCTCTTTAATGTTGAGGAGACAGATGAGCATATCTCTTTTAGCATTAAGGAGAAGCTAATTGAAGAGCAATTGTACAAGTTCTTGGAGGAGCAGTTCGCTCTTTATGAGGGAGGTTACCAAGAGGAGTTTAGTACGGTTTTGAGTGAAATCTCCAAGAGACAATCGTTTGACCGAATTGTTGAACTGGCAAAAGAAAAGAGACACTACTTTTTCCAACAGAGCGATGTTTATGACTATATTAAGATTACACCTTGGCGGCCGGTTCGTATGAAGACATCTTTGTTGGCGATCCTCATTGAGGGCAAATTAGCGATGGAGTCCTACAACAGCTACCTTCGATATATGGAGAAGCTTGTTCGTTCCAGTTCCAAACAGACTATTGCGGGAGCGTTCCGAGCTTGTATTGATTAGCTTCTTGCAACAATGCTCGACCTGCAGAGAGAGCGCGATTTCGCCGGACTGTCGGGACACGATGGAACTACATGCCGGAGAGCTTCGGGTTGTCAGGATGCCGAACGCGTGCTATGGTAGGCGTGCAACGCGTTTTTTGGCGGACGATATCAATGGAGGTGGACATTGTGAGAGCACTTTTTATCGGAGGAACCGGCACGATCAGCGCGGCGATTACGCGTCAGATGCTAACGCAGGGATGGGAGCTGTATCTGCTCAACCGAGGCAATCGGAACGACTCGCTGCCGGAGGGAGCGCATATCCTTCAGGCGGATATCCGCGACGAGGAGGCGGTCGCCCGGCTGGTGGAGAATCTGCAGTTCGACGTGGTCGCAGATTTTATCGCGTTCGAGCCTGTGCAGTTGGAGCGGGACTATCGGCTGTTCCGGGGGCGGACGAAGCAGTTCATCTTCATCAGCTCCGCGTCTGCCTACCAGAAGCCGCTATCGGACTATCGGATTGACGAAGGCACGCCGCTCGCGAATCCGTACTGGCTGTATTCCCGCAACAAGATCGCCTGTGAGGACTTCCTGATGAAGCTGTACCGCGAGGAGGGCTTCCCGGTCACGATTGTCCGCCCGAGCCATACATATGACGAGCGCTCGATCCCGCTGGGTGTCCATGGCAAGGGAACGTGGCAGGTCGCGAAGCGCATGTTGGAGCATAAACCGGTCATCATTCACGGAGACGGCACTTCTCTGTGGACGATGACGCACAACAGCGACTTCGCACGCGGGTTCATCGGCCTGATGGGCAACCTTCACGCCATCGGCGAAGCGGTTCAGATCACGTCGGACGAATCGCTCACTTGGAACCAGATCTACGAAGCGATCGCCGCTGCGCTGGGCGTCCCGTTGAAGGCCGTGCACGTGTCCTCGGAGTTCCTGGACGCCTGCAGCACGGAGGATTTCCGAGGCGGCCTGATCGGCGACAAGGCGAACTCCGTCGTCTTCAACAACGCGAAGCTGAAGCGGCTGGTGCCCGGCTTCGCGGCGACCGTCCGGTTCGACCAAGGAATCCGGCAGACGATCGATCATGTGCTGGCCCACCCCGAGCTGCAGAAGGAGGACCCGGAATTCGACGCATGGTGCGACCTGGTCATTCAAGCGTTGGACAATGCGGTGAAGGCGGTCCGGGGCTAAGCCGCCGGGAGGCCGCCGGCTCCGAGCGCCGGTCTTCCTCTCCGAGCCGAATGCGTTCAGAAGGAAGTTGGCAAAGTCTCGATTCGAGATTCTGGAAGCGAATAAATCTCAAAGTGTGCCGGCTTGGGCGAATGGAGCTTCTTCATTGGCGCATCAAGCGGTTCTTCATGTCGTTAAAGGAGAAGGAGAGTTACTCCTTGACGGGGGCGCGATTCCATTGGAGAACGAGGCGACTTTCGTGTTTACGCCCGGAACTCGAGTGCAGCTCCGGCTCCGATCCAAGAAAACAACTTTATTGTACTGGGTTATTTTTGACCGATATGCCTTGTCGAATAAGACGGCCAACAGCCTCGAATATATAAAGGAAGACGACTTCCCGTTGCAAGGCAGAGTGCGAATGACAGGCTACAGCCCTGTACGGGCCTTGGTCCTGCTAATATCGAGCACAGGGATCAGGGACGGAGAAGGAAGACAGCATCACGGGCAACAATTATTGTTTGACTTGCTTCAGGATCTGCTGGAGCAGGCTCCCATGAATCGGAATGTCGGGCCGACAATGAGGCTTCAAGAGACGGTCGGGTATATGCTGCAGAATTATCAGGAGAATATTCAGATGAGCAAGCTCGCGGAATTGGGGCAAGTGATGGATAAAACACCGATGTCCTATATTACCGATCTGAGAATAAACAAGGCCAAGGAGCTGCTGCTGACAACGGATAAGCCGGTTTCCGATATTGTCGCGAGTGTCGGATATAACGACGAGTTTTATTTCAGCCGCCGCTTTAAAGAGAAGAGCGGGTATTCTCCCAGCGTCTTCACACAGAAGAGAGAACTGAAGACCATCTCTCTCTCCTCCCCGTACACCGATCATTTGTTTACGCTCGGAAGCGTGAACGGGCACGTCTATGTGACACAAGGGCAAGCCTGGCTCGACTACTCATCTGCGGGACACCTGGCTGCGCTGGCGGACATTGAAGGATGGTGTGTAGGTTGATATAAAAGAGCGGCACTTATAGGTGAGGTGAATTTATATGGTCAAACGGATGTTAGCATTAGCAGCGGTGTGGGGGCTGGTATCGGGCTGTACTGGGCAATCGGGCAGTCCCCGCGATCATGCGGCCAGCCCGTCCACCGCGCCTGCGCCGGGAGAGACGGCGGCGGCTCCGGCGCAGCCGAAGGCGTTCCCCGCCGTGTCGGACCCATACACAGCTGACCAGGCGGCGGCGAACGGCGATGTCGTAAACGTCCACGGGGAGATGTACAATCTCGACAAGTGGCAGATGTTCCTAGCGAATCTCGATGCGGGCGTGCCGGATCAACTGCGCATTACCCAGTACACGATTGAAGGTGCCCCAATCTTCTATGAACTGGTCTATGACGGGGCCGAGACGATAACGTATACCTTCGACAACTCAAGGGACGGGTTCGGCAGCGATGCAGGTCGTCCGAGCACGATATGTCGGGACATTGAGCTCGCGGAGGACAAGGATCGAGGCTCCTATTACAAGTTGACCGGATGCGATAACGATACCTATAATACCTTCTGGCTCCCGGACTTGTAGAGCGAGCAGGATTCCATCGCTTACCCATTCACGAACGAGCTGCCTGCGATGTCCTTGCCCCTTGCCAGCCAAATCTTGAAGCCCGGGTTCTTCTCCGGAATGACCTTCGCTTCGGTCGAGAAGTAGCGCATCGTGTACCCGCATCGGCGATAGGGGCTTTTGTTGGCCTCTGCGCCGTGAATGATTCGGGAGTCGTGCAGCGAGCATTCGCCTTGCTCCAGCTCGAAGTACACCGCTTGGGAATCATCCACCTTTGTGATCTCGGTGTCGAAAATGTTCTCGTTGCCGCTGACCGAATCGTACTCGGAGAAGCCGTCCGTGTGCGTGCCGGGAATGACGCGCATGCAGCCGTTTTCTTGCCAACTGCGGTCGATCGCCAGCCAAACGGTAACAATGCCGTCGTAGCGGGTAAGCCGCCCCTTCCAGTAGGCCGAATCTTCGTGCCATGGCGTCTGCTTGCCGACAAACGGCTCTTTGCAAATAAAATGGCTGGACCACAGGCCGATGTTCGGTCCGATGAGCGGCTCTACCAAATCGAGCACCTCGTCTGCGAGCAGGAACTTGAGCAGCCGCTCGTCGCGGAAGTGCGGCGTATCCAGCTCGCTGTTGAGCTTGCGGCCAACCGCCTCCCACTGCTCTTCGAAAATCGCGCTCAGCTCGCTCATTTTTTCCGGGCCGAACAGCGGTTTTTTATGAAGCAAGTACCCTTTCTCCTGATAAAACGTTACTTCTTCCGGGGTTAATTTCGCGATTGCGCCGCTTGACATGCAAGTGCCTCCTTGAGGATGCGAAGTGGGTTGGTTCCTCTTCATTATCCATCGGAGGCGTTGTTCATTCTTGTCTGAGTTTCGGGAAAAGTATGCATATCTTCGGCTCTAGGCGCCGCTGCTGCGGATTTGTCTCGGCGTGCGGCCGTATTTGTGTTTGAAAGCCCGCTCGAAATGCGATAAGTTGCCGAAGCCGGAAGCATAGCAGACTTCCGTAATCGGCAGTTGCGACATGCTCAGCAAGGAAAAGGCGAATTTAAGCCGCTGCTCCTGCAGGAAACGCTGGAAGGTTACGCCGGTCTCCTTGCGGAAGCGCTCGCTGAAGTAGTTGGCGGACAGGCCGACGTGCCGCGATACCGTCTCCAGCGTCAGGTTCTCGTGGAATCGGAAGGATAAGTACGTAATGGCTTTGCTGATGGAAGGGTGAATGGCCGGGACGTGCGCCGCATGATCCCTCCCCTTGCCGTCCTCGTGCCGCCGCATCAGCTCGACGAGAATTCGCTCAAGGGCCCCCGCGACGATCCATCCGCTTCCTTGGCGCGGCCGCTCGCTCTCTTCCCACACGCGCTCGAATTCCCGCTCAAGCATAAGCGTGATATCCTCTTCCAGCTCGACCGCGATTCCTTCGCCCGCTTGATAGATCCATTGAAGCAGCTCTGCGCGGATGAACTCCTGTACGAAGATGGCGTTGTAAAGATGGACGACACAGCCGTCGTCATTAACCAGCTCGTGAAAATCCGCGGGCGTAAGCAGGAACAAGCTCCCGCGCTTCAATGGGAGGGAACGCCCGTTAAAGCGATGGGTTCCCGTTCCGGAAGTTACCAAGGCGATCTCGAAGAACTCGTGCCAATGAACGGGGATGAGCCCTGCGATGCGATGCATAAACAGTCGGAACGGCGTATTTAACAGCATATACCGCTCGTGAAGCAATCGTTCGGGCGTCTCGCGATCGACGAAAGAAGGCATAGCTTCCCCTCCCTGAGTAAGAATATCGTTTGTATATTATTGTATTGCCCTGCCGGTTATCTTCCGAGATACGTCCGGTAAGCGGCCTCTTGCTCGGCGGTGGCTTGGGGAACGGTCATGCCCTGCTCCCAGATGGTGATCCTGTCATTCTTGTTTATCCCTTCGAAGTAGATGCCCGTCTTCTCCAGGTTTGTCTTCGCATTCGTAGTCGATACCCAATTCTCGGGCATCGCGACAACTCCTTCTTGCTCCTTGGAGAACAGTTGTCTGTGCTCGTAAATCCGATAAATCTCCGTATGTCCGTTGTCCTGAGCGGATACGCGGCTTACAAACCCCTTTACATTGGCGGTGACGCGATAATGGATCGTGCCGTCCTGCGTCCGATACACATCGCCGATCTGGACATCGCTGGCCGGGACGGGGAAGTCTCTCGTTCCAAAGAGAAAATAGGCGCCGATCAAGAGCGCGACGGCAACGGCGACACTGGCGCTCGCGATGATCAACTGTCTTCGTTTGATTTTTTTCAGAAAATCGATTTGTTTGGGCGGAGCCGCTCCAATCTCTTGGGTATCTTGCGTCATCTGCTCCAAGACTCTGCGGCATTCGCCGCAGGAGGCCAGATGCTCTTGAATGGACTTGTTCGTAAACTCGCTCGTTAACCCCTCGATATAGTTCGGCAGAAGGTCTTGCACGATCTGACAGCTTAATCTTGGCTCCATTCGGATCTTCCTCTCGTCATTTTTTGTTTGCCGCGATAGAAGGTGACCCGCGCCCAATTCTCGCTCTGCCCGACAATGTCCCCGATCTCGGCAAAGCTCAACTCGCCGGAGAGACGAAGATACATGACTTCCTTGGTCTTCGCATCCAATTGATGAAGCATTCGGAACATGGCAAGCTTCTCTTCGTTGCGCAGCACATCCTTCTCCGGATTCCGGCCGGAGGGGAGGGGGATCTCCAGCTCATCCAAGGAGACGACAGGTTTTTTCTTGTTTCTGTTCAGCTCTCTGTACCACGCCCGCTTGGCGATCTGGCACAGCCAGACAGATAATTTGCACTCGCCGCGGAATTGATGGATGGTCTTCATCGCTTGGCAGAACGTCTCCTGCGTCAGCTCCTCGGACAGATCGGCGTTCTGCGTAATGCTATATAAGTATCTATACACGGTTTGGGCATGTGTCTCGTATAGTTGCTCCATACTTTCCATCGGTTCGCCTCCCGTAACATAAGTAGCGGCAATCGGGATTTCGTTACGGCATGTTGACCTTTTTTTTGAATTATCTCACGCCTTCAAGGAACTTTGCCAATGCAGGCTGGTTATTGCGGAATATTCTAAAAAAAATGCGTGATACGCTAAAAAAAATGTATTCCCACGATCGATAGAAATTGATACGTTTAGGGGGATTCCAGCAATGATCGTTAATGAAAATAGGAGACGAATGCCATGTGGATGCCCGACAATTATTTCGAACGGATATATAAGGAGACGATAGCCAATCATCAGGCCGCAGCGGACCGGGAAAGCGCCGAGCAGAGGAAGGAGCGACTCCGAGCCGCACTAAAGTCGGCGCTCGGACAGTTTGCGAGTCCTCTCCCCTCATCGGAGCCGGAGCTGCTGTCCAGTGAGGATTGCGGGAGCTACATTCGCGAAAGGGTAAAATTGAGCGGAGTGGACGGACTCTCGTTCGGAGCGTACCTGTTGATTCCCAAGAAGCGCATCGGGAAGATTCCCGGCGTTCTGGCGGTACACGGGCACGGCTACGGGAGCCGGGAGATCGTCGGGCTGTTGCCGGACGGAGCGATAGATCACGAACCGCCCGGCCTCCATCGACACTTCGCGCTTGAGCTTGTCGAGCGCGGTCTTGTCGTCATTGCGCCGGACGTTATCGGATTCGGCGAGCGAATGCTGGAGGAAGATCGGCATAAGGACCCCAGGCACAACAGCTCCTGCTACAAGATGGCGACGCAACTGCTGCTTTATGGGCAGACATTGACGGGACTGCGTACGGCGGAGCTGCTGGCGGCTCTCGAATACCTCTCCAAGAGGGAGGAAGTCGACAACGCGCGTATCGGAGCGATGGGATTCTCCGGAGGTGCCCTGTTATCCTTCGTCTGCGCGGCGTTGGATCAACGGATTCAGGCTGCGGTTCTAACCGGGTTCCCGGGCACGTTCAAAGGCACGATCATGGAGGTGTTCCATTGCGTCGACAACTATACGCCGGGAATGCTTGTCCATGCCGAGCTTCCGGAATGGATAAGCTTGATCGCTCCGCGGTCTCTATTCGTCGAGTCGGGGGATCGCGATCCGATCTTCCCGATTGCTTCGGCCGAATCCGCGATTGAAGAGCTGCGTCAACGTTATCGTCGGGAGAATGCCGAGGAGCGCTTCGCCTTTGACGTCTTCCCGGGAGAGCACGAGATCAGCGGAAGGGTCGCGTACGATTGGTTGGCCGGCCAGCTCGGAACATGATGCACAAACGAGGTGATCGGGAGCATGTTGACGGTCTACTTGGCTGACGATGAGCCGGTCATTCTGCGCGGTCTGCGGAAGTTGCTGGATTGGGACAAGCTTGGACTTGAGATCATCGGAGAGTGCCGCAACGGGGACGATCTTATCCGGGCGATCGAAGCGGACAAGCCCGATCTCGTCATTACCGACATCGCAATGCCCCGAATGACCGGCATCGAGGTGTTGAAGCGGATACGGGAAGGCGGCTGGCCGACCCGCGTCGTGTTCATCAGCGCGTACCGGGAATTCTCGTACGCTCAGGACGCGCTCTCCTTCGGCGCTGCAGGTTACTTGATCAAGCCGATTAATCGCGCCAAGCTGGAGGAGATTGTGCGGAAGACGGTCGATAATATTCGCAGCGAAGCGCGGCAACAGATTAACGAGGTTAAGCTCCGCGATCTGGAGACGAAGCAGCGGCGGCATGCCGAGTGGGAGGATCTGAAGAGCCTGCTCGAATCGCCCGGGGGAACGCCGGATGAAGCAATTCTCGACGCGCTGCAGGGCGACGATTCCCGCGCCGTATTCTCGGTGCTCGCGATTGCGCCCGATCCGATCGCCGCTGCGGCGGAGCGCTGGGGAGAGGGACGCCGGCGTCTGCTGCTCTTCGCGATCCGCAATATCGCGGAAGAGATGTTCGGCGGTCAAGGAGCCTGCTGGACATTTCCAAGCGAGGATCGGCTGATCTTCCTGCTTCGTCATGCGCCCGACCTTAACGTCTTCCGGTTGGCGGAGGCCGTTCATGCCGGGATCAATGAATATTTGAAGCAGGGAGTGACGATCGGCGTCAGCCCTGCGGGCTCGCCTGCACAACTGCCGACTCATCACAAGCGGTGCCGCGAAGCGCTGGAACTGTCCTATTTTCTCGGATGGAACCGTGTACTGGCTTCGGGAAGTCTCCCGCCCGCACTCGCCGGGTCCGGCCTCGATCGGGAGAAGACGGAGAAGGAATTGCAGCGCGAGCTGTTCGCGCCGGACGGCGATCCGGAGCCTTATCTGGAATTGCTGTTGGAGGAGATACGCCGTCAGGCCTGGGGCAGGAAAGCCTATGCGGTGAGCCTGTGCAACACGCTGACGATCAAGCTGCTGCGGGGGCTGCTGCCACGCGAGGATGACTGGCGGGACGAAGCGGAACAGGAGTTGTTCATTCGGTTGTCGGCTTGTCCGACGCTGGACGAGCTGTTCGCCTGGATGCGCGGGCGGATTCGCTCCGCCAGGGAGGAGCTTGCGGCCGGAAGCCAGGAGTCGAGGCAGATCGTAGAGATCAAGCGGTATATCGGGGACAATTATCGGTCGGAGATCAACCTGGAGACGATGGCCTCCAGGTTCTATATGAATCCTTATTACTTCAGCAGCTTCTTCAAGAAGCATGTCGGACAGAACTTCAAGCAGTACCTGACGGAGGTCCGGATGAGGGAGGCGACGCATCTGCTGCTGCATTCGGACTCGATGCTGTACGAGATCGCCGAGAGGACGGGCTTCTCCAACGCGAGGCAATTCAGCGAGATCTTCAGAAAATATTATGGAGCGCTCCCGAACGACTACCGTCAGGCGAAGAGAACGTAACGCCGCAAGGGTTGAGCCGGGAAGCAGGGACAAGGCGGTCGGACGATGAGAGGATTACGGATCACCGCTCTGAGAAGGAGCATATTCGCCAAGTTCGTCGTGTCGTTTATGCTCGCGGGGCTGCTTCCGCTGTCGGCGCTCGGCTATTTTCTCATGAATGCGTACTTCCAACAGTCCGAGCGCTTCAATGCGAACAATCTTGAGCAGATGACGTTGTATCTCGCCAAGAACGCAGGGCAACTGATGAACGGCTACAACGACATCTCGAAGCTTATGTACGACGTCAATTGGTATCCCGCTCTGAGCCAGGCGGCGAGAGGCAACCAAAGCTCGGTCATCGATAATTGGTTGTCTTACGTCATCGGCTCGGACCCTTATATCGAGAACGCCTACTTCGTGCCGCAAACCAGCCGGGAGATCTGGATGCGAAGCCGGCGGGCGGAGCCGGCCGGGGAAGGCAAGATTCCGCTCGAGGAGTTGACCTCCGAGCTCAAGCTGAGACCCAAAGAAATTGAGATCTCCCCGGCGCGTGCAGAGAAGGGAACGGGGAGGCCGGATCGCCAGGTGATCACCTTCGCCCGCAACCTGCTCGATACTTCCACGCTGCTGGAGGGCCGCCCCAAGGTGCTGGGCGTCTTCCTGTTCGACGTGAACGTGGACGCGTTCGACGAACTGATCGAAGGACTCGACCTGGGAGTGCGCGATCGGATCGTCCTGACGGATCGGCAGGGCAATGTTGTCTACGGCAACGATCGAGCGCTGATCGGCCGGGAGATGACTGCGGAGCAGGCGGCGCGGGAGGCGGACGGCCGCGGCTCGCGGGTCATGGCGCAGCCCGTCAACGATTCGGGACAGATGCTGCTCGGCACGTATTACCGCACGAACTTCCTGGGGACCGTCGGAAGGTTCAAGGGCTTGGTCATCGCGACCGGTGCGGCTTGTCTCGCGTTGCTGCTGCTCCTGTCGCTTGTCCTGTCCCGCAGATTCAGCCAGCCGATCCGGGCCATCATGCAGAAGCTGTCGCGGATGGAGTCCGGCGATCTGGACGTGTCGCTGCCGGTGCGTTCGCAGGATGAGCTGGGGCAGTTGACGCGGGGAATGAACCGGATGGCGGAGCAGCTCGGCCGATTCATTCAGGAGGCCTACGTCGCCGAGCTTAAGCAGAAGCAGGCCGAGTTGGGCGCATTGAAGAGCCAGATCCGGCCTCATTACTTGTACAACACGCTTGAGGTTATCCGCATGAGCGCCGTCAGCCGCGACGACATGCCCGTGGCGGATATGATCCATTCGCTGTCCAATCAACTGGCTTACGTGCTCGACAACGGAGAGAACTTGGTGACGCTGGACGAGGAGCTGGCTAACGTGCGGGACTACTTCCATCTGATAGAAGCCCGCTACGAGGATTTAGTCAGCTTAGAGATCGCTGTCGGCGACGGCGTCTCGACGGAATGGGGCGTGCTGAAGCTGTCCATGCAGCCGCTCCTCGAGAACGCGGTTCAGCATGGCATTCTGCCCAAAGAGAGCAACGGACGGATTCGCCTGGAGGTGCTTCCGGAGGAGCCGGGGACGCTCGCGATTCGGGTCATCGACGACGGCATCGGCATGGATGAGGCGAGGCTGGCTGCGTTGCATCGCAAGCTGGAGCAATCGGAAGAGAAGCGGAGCAAGCCGAGCGGCGGCCGCGGATTGAAGAACGTGCACGACCGGCTCCGCGCATTGTATGGGGAACGATACGGGCTGACGGTGGATAGTTATCCGCAGTTGGGGACGTCCGTGCAGATTCGCATGCCGATCATTCGCGAATTCGACCGCGACCGCTATTCCAAGCGGCTTGAATCCGGCCGACGGACGAGCTGCGACCGGAGAGGAGGAGTCACGTGGGCAGATCGATAAGGGGGCAGAGCGCGGCCCGCTTCGATGCGGCGCGGGCGGCGGCGATGGCAGGAGTATGGCTGGTCGCGCTCGGTCTTGGCGGCTGCGCTTCCGGGCACAACGGTACGTACGTGTCGGATGCCGGGGAGGTGCCGCTGGCATTGACCTTTATTTATAAAGGAGGGGACTCCGTTCGCAATCAGGCGCTCCAGGAGGTCGTCGATTCGTTTAACGAGGACCAGGCATCGGTGCGGATTCAAGCGAGCGCTTCGGAGATCGGGGCGGACACCTATGAGCACTACTTGCTGATCAAGGATGCGGTGGGAGAGTTCCCCGATATGCTGGAGATGGAGTCGACCGAGGCTTATGCAGACGCCGGTGTCATCGCTCCGATTCCGGAGGAGATCGCGAGCCGGCTGAAGTCGCCGGCCGTCATCGACGGGAAGATCTATGCGGCTCCGCTGTATAGGGAGCTCCCCCCGGCGATTCTGTATAACCGGGACGTCTTCGCCAAGGCGGGAATCACGGAGCTGCCGAACAACTGGGATGACTTCCTGAGCCTCTGCGAACGAATTCGGGAAGCGGGAGTCAGCCCTATCGTCGTCGGGGGCAAGGAGGTGTGGCATCTGGCTTACTGGACGGACTACTTCTTCGGGGCCAACGTCTACGTCGATCATCCGGATTGGAATTCGGAGAAGAGCGGAGGCACCGTCCGCTTCGCCGATGCGGACACTCTCGCCGCGGTGACGGACATGCAGGAGTTGTGGACGAGGCGTTACGTGAACCCGGGATGGCTCTACACGACGAATGCCGATGCGGCAACGGAGCTGGCCCTTGGCCGGGCCGGCATGCTGTATTCGGACGTGCGGGCGCTGGATGCGATCAGGCAGGCCAATCCGGACGCCGATATCGGCGTGTTCGCCCCGCCCGACCGGCAAGGGCGCGTCGTGATCCGGCAGTCGTCGCAGTTGGAAGGCATTGCATTGTCGGCGGAGGCCGCCAGAGTACCGGAGAAGCGGGAAGCCTTCTCGGCCTTCATGAGCTACTTCTACGAGCCGGAGCATTATGCCCGCTACCTGCAGCTCGTCAAGGGGCTCGCCTCTACGAAGCAGGAAATCGACTATGACAACGACGACGAGACTCGGGCGTTCATCGCGATCGCCGAGGATTCCAGGGCCAAGCATGCGCTCCAGATGAACGAATATTGGGGAGACGGCGCCATGCCCGACGGCTTCCGCGATTGGTACCTCGGGCTGCTGCAGTACACGCTGGCGTTGAACCGGCCGAACGCCGGGCAACTCATGGACCAGGCGGACGAGCAATGGGCGCTGCGGATGTCGACTCCATAAGCCAAGTCCAAAGGGGCCGGTTCCTTGAGGAATCGGCTCCGAATTTAATGAGGCTAATAAAGCCGATGAAGACGATGAAGACGATAAAGACGATGCAGCCGATGAAGCCGACTATATATAGGTTGAACGAATGAAGTTAATCTAGCCAGTTACAACCGCACATAACTGCGAAACGGAAACTCCGGACCTGCGGCCAGACCGAGCGAATAAGCCCGAAATTTCGACTACAATTCGCGATCTATGGCCGAATTGAGTAAATAAGCCTGAAATTTCGACTACATTTTGCGACCTGTGGCCAACCCGGCCCGTGTTCGGAGGCATTGGCTTCCGGGATGATAGGTACTTTGTCAGAGAAGGGGCATCCGACGGGATGCCTCTGTTCGTATATGCCCCTGTTCGTGTACGCTAGGTGTCCGGCCGGGGGCGCCGATACCGCATTCATCTCTATAAAATCCGTAGGCGGCGCTTAAAAAAGCGCGTTCAACCATTGCGATCATTTGCCTATAATCAGACATGTAAAGAGACGAACCGAGAAAAAACGCAAGCAAGGAGCGCCTGACGCATGAGAATGAAAAGCCTGCTAACCGAACTGTACCGCAACAAGTCGCTCTATTCGATGACGCTGCCGGGACTCGCGCTAATCTTCCTGTTCAGCTACTTGCCGTTGTTCGGCTTGCTGGTCGCCTTCAAGGAGTTCAACTTCAGAGACGGAATATGGGGAAGTCCGTGGATTCATCCCTTCTACGGCAACTTCCGATTCCTCTTCTCTACAGGCTCGTCGGCGATGCGGGCCACGTTCAACACGCTGTATCTCAACACGCTGTTCATCCTGTTCGGGATTTTGTTCCAAGTAGGGATAGCGCTTCTGTTCAACGAACTGGCCGGGAAGTACTTCAAGAAGGTCACGCAGTCGCTCATGTTCCTGCCGTACTTCATCTCTTGGATCGTCGTTGGCGTTATCGCGTACAACCTGTTCAGTGAAGACACCGGCGTGATCAACAACACGTTGAAGAGCCTGGGCGCAAGCCCCTTCCACTGGTTCACGACCGCCTGGGTATGGCCGATCATCCTCGTGCTGTTCTCCATCTGGAAAGCAACGGGGTACGGCATGGTTCTCTACCTGGCTTCCTTGACGGGCGTCGATCCTTCCTATTACGAGGCGGCCAAGATTGACGGAGCCACCAAGTGGCAGCAGACCCGCTATATCTCGCTTCCGTTCCTGATGCCGACGATTGTGACGCTTACGCTGCTTCAGGTCGGACGGATCATGAATGCCGACTTCGGCATGTTCTATGCGATCGTCGGCGAGAACGCCGCCATATACAGAACGGCCGATGTCATCGACACGTTTATCTTCCGCAGCCTAAGGCTTAACGGCGACATCGGAATGGCTTCGGCAGCGGGCTTCTACCAGTCGATCATCTCCTTCGCCATCATCATGCTCTGCAATAAGCTGGCCCGGCGCCTCAATGAAGATTCTTCGCTGTTCTGATACGGCAACACAGGAGGACAACCATGATTCGAAAATGGAATTTGGGCTTGGTCTATCTCGTCATTCTCGTCTTCTCGCTCTTCTGCTTCCTACCGTTCCTGCTCGTGCTCAGCAGCTCGTTTACAAGCGAAGAATCGATTATTGCACACGGCTACAATCTGATTCCGCATGTCTTCGATACTTCCGCCTACCATCTGCTGTTTCTAGATGGGGAGCGCATTCTGAACGGCTACAAAATTTCCATCATCGTAACCGTCGGCGGCACGGTCGCCAGCCTCGCGGTCACTTCGCTGCTGGCGTATCCGCTGGCGCTCAAGAGGCTGAAGCTGCGCAAGGCGCTTAACCTGTACACGCTGATCACCATCCTTATCAACGGCGGCATCGTACCCTGGTACATCGTGTGCGTCCGCTACTTGCACCTGCAGGACAATCTCTTCGCGCTTATCGTGCCGTATCTGTGTCAAGCCTGGAACGTATTTCTCCTGCGCAGCTTCTTCCAGACCATTCCCGACGAGATCAGCGAGTCGGCGAAGATGGACGGAGCGGGCGAATACCGAATTTTCTGCACCATTATCGCTCCTCTGGCCAAGCCTGCGCTGGCGACGGTCGGCCTGTTCATTGCGCTGATGTATTGGAACGATTGGTGGCTGGGCCTCACCTTGCTGAACAGAACGGAGCTTCAACCGCTGCAACTGCTGCTCCGCACCATTCAGTCGAACGTTCAGTTCATCTCCACTTCGGCCCAGGGCGCGGAGATTATCCGGGCGACGGGAGGGAGGCTGCCTTCCGAAGGCATCAAGATGGCCGTCTGTATCTTGACGATCGGGCCGATCGTGTTCGTCTATCCGTTCGTGCAGCGCTTCTTCATCAAGGGGCTGACGATCGGGGCCGTCAAGGGATAATCGGGAATACACCGGGAAACCGTTGTAGATAGAGCAAGCACAATCGAACAGGGGAGGATTTATAGCTATGCAATCGAAACAACGATATGCGGCATTGGGGATTTCCCTTGCCGTCATGGGGTCCATGCTCGCGGCATGCAGCTCGAACAACGACGCTTCTTCGGACAACGCTTCTCCGTCGGCGTCTGCCGCTTCCAGTGCGTCCGCCAGCCCTTCGCCGTCGGCGTCCGAGCAGAACCTGAAGCCGGTCACCCTTAAAATTTTCCTGCCCGGCGACGATCGTCCGGCGAAGCAGGAAGTGCTGGATGCGCTGTACGAGAAAACAAAGGATCGGCTGAATGCCAAGATCGAGCTGAACTTTGTTCCGTTCGGCGACTATCAACAGAAGCTGACGATGCTGGCTTCCTCCGGCGACGAGTATGACGCTGCGTTCACGGCCGACTGGTACGGATATTCGCAGATGGTCAACAAAGGGGCGTTCCTCGATCTAAGCGAGCTTGCTCCCCAATACGCACCGAACCTGTACAAGCTGTACGAGGATAACAACATGCTCTCGTCTGCCAGCGTCAACGGCAAGCTGATGGCATTGCCGTGGACGGAGATCAAGACGTCGAAGCCGGTATTCCAATACCGGAAGGATATCGCGGACAAGCTGGGCGTCGAGCCGGGCGATCTGTCGACGATTGAGGGCATCGACAGCTTCCTGGAGAAGATCAACAAGGCGAATCCCGGCGTGCAGGTGTACTATCAGAACATGGCGACGTCCGAGGGCACGCTGTCCGCGTTGCTTGAGCCGAAGTACGAGTATTTGAACATGGGCTTCCATTCGCTCTATATGGATCTCAACGATCCTGCGCACAAGGTCGTGCCGGTCGAACAGACGCCGATGTTCAAGGAAGCGGTTACACTTGCCAAGAAGTGGTATGACGAAGGCATCATCTCCAAGAACATTCTGAACGACAAGACGAATCAGCCCTATGAGAATTCGAACGCATTCTCTCAGAAGAATACGAACGGGGCCCTCTACGAGAAAACGAATTTTACGGACAAATCCGCTGTGAACGCCGCCGTCGAAGTGTATCCCGACAACAAGTTCGTTCGCGACTCCCAGATGAACAACGCGATGGCGATCAACAAGAACGCCGCCAACCCGGAGCGGATGCTTATGTTCATGGATCTGTTGACGACGGACCGCGAGGTCTACGACTTGTTCTTCTATGGCATTCAAGACAAGACCTACTCGCTGGATGCCAGCGGCAACATCGACTTCGCGCCGGGAGAGGACCCGTCGAAGCCGCTGTGGCAGAACTGGTTCAACTGGGGCTTCGAACGCGCCGACTTCGTACGCCCGACGGTCTCCCGCCCGGCGGAAGCGATCGAGTCCGAGTACGTATTCGCGACCCGTCCCAACATTCTCGTGTCCCCTATCGCCGGTCTTGTGCCGATTACCGACAACATTAAGACGGAGCTCGCCAATCGCGATCAGCTCGTATCGGAGGAGGGCAAGCTGCTGCTCGTCGGCATAGTAAAAGGCGACATCGATCAAGCGATCGACAGCTACATCGAGAAACAAAAGGCGGCAGGTCTTGATAAAGTACTGGCCGAAGTTCAAAAGCAAGTGGATGCGTTCATTAACAAGTAAGTGAAGGCAGGCGAGACATAATGCTTCTGCAGGGCAACGATCAACAATGGCTGGAGGGCGTCCTTGGCAAAATCCGAACGAAGCTGGCTTGGGTAAGCGAGAAGTCCAAGCACAAAATCCCGTATACGACCGTAAACGGCACGCACGACAACCGGATCGCGGACAACCCGACAGGAACGGATAGCGACGGCATCTATTGGTGGACGAACGGCTTCTGGGGCGGGATGATGTGGCTGATGTACCACGAGACAGGCGACGAGAAGTACAAAGAGATCGCCAACTTCTCCGAGGCTAAGCTTGACGAATGCTTGCGCGGCTTTTACGGACTGCATCATGACGTCGGGTTCATGTGGCTGCCGACAAGTGTGGCCAACTACAAAGTGACGGGGAATCCGGAATCCCGCAAGCGTGCCTTGCACGCGGCCAACCTGCTGGCAGGACGCTTCAATCTGGCCGGAGGCTTCATCCGCGCATGGAACGATCTGGCGGAAGGCGATACGCGGGGCTGGGCAATCATCGATTGCATGTTTAATATCCCGCTCCTGTACTGGGCATCGGAGGAGACCGGCGATCCGCGCTTCAAGCAGATTGCGATGAAGCATGCGGATACGGCCATGACGGCGTTCGTTCGTCCGGATGGCTCCGTCCATCATATTGTAGAGTTCGATCCGGAGAGCGGAGGTGTCGTGAGGACCTATGGCGGACAAGGATATGAAGAAGGCTCCTCGTGGACACGCGGACAAACCTGGGCGCTATACGGCTTCATGATGAGCTACATCCACACCTGCAGAAGCGAATATTTGCAGACGGCGCAGCGGATCGCGCACTATTTTATCGCCAATATTCCCGAGAGCGGCATCATCCCGATCGACTTCCGCCAGCCGAAGGAGCCCGCTTATGAAGACTCGACCGCGGCTGCCATCGCCGCCTGCGGCTTGATCGAGATCGCGAAGGCGGTCGGCGAGAGAGAGCGGGACCTGTATGTGCGCGCGGCGGTCAAGCTGCTCCGTACGCTTGATGAAGCCCGCAGCGACTGGGGCGAGGAGAACGACTGCATTCTGATCAACGGTTCGCCTGCTTATCACAACGACCGCCGCCATACCGCAATCATATACGGCGATTATTACTTCATGGAGGCCGTGTTTAAGCTCAAAGGGAACGACTTGTATTTGTGGTAGACGCCGTGGACAGGGATTCGAATCCGGTAAAATGACATAAGGGCTGTCTCGAAGTCGATGCGACTTCGAGACAGCCCTTTCTGTATGCGTAGCGACCCGACTGCAGAAGCGCCTGGAGTGTCTTAAATTGTGATACGGTTTACCCCAGTTTTACATAAGGAAAATATGCCCCGCATACTAGGAATCTATAATCGAGCGGGTCGCGGAATAAATAGACATTGCTGGCTTCAGTCGACTTGGACAGAGAATGGGAGGAATCGCAGTGAAAAAAGCAGTCAGTTCGCTAACCGTGTTATCCATGCTATTGACTCTCGTATTCACGATGGGAGTGACGGACAGCGCGGTTGCGGAGGAGGAGTCCGGCAGCGTCCTGTTCGCGCAGAACAGCGAATGGAGTTACCTGGACGACGGTTCGAATCAGGGGACGGCCTGGCGTTCGGTCGATTACGACGACAGCGCCTGGAAGCAGGATGCGGCGCCTCTGGGGTATGCAAGCAGCGGCAAGGGGCTGGACTTGAACACGTGGATTGGCTACGGCTCCAACTCCAGCAGTAAATATATCACGACTTATTTCCGCAAGGAGTTCGAGGTGACGGACACTTCGGAGATCAAACAACTGCTGGGCACGCTCATTCGCGACGACGGCGCGGTTATCTACTTGAACGGCGAGGAAGTTTACCGCGTGAACATGCCGAGCGGGACGATCGCCTACACGACGCTGGCTTCCGGCGCAGTCGGGGACGAGAGGCCGAGCGAGGAGTTCAGCATCTCCCCTTCCTTGCTCGTGACCGGAAGGAACGTCATCGCCGCCGAGGTTCACCAGAATGCGGGGACAAGCTCCGATCTGTTCTTCTCGCTGGAGCTGAAGGCTTCGGACACGTCGCCTTACGCGCCGATCGCGATTGCGATGTCGCTGTACGGCAGCGCCAAGACAGCCCGGTCCTTCGCCTGGTACACCAACTACGCGAATCCGCAGAACGCGCCCGAGAATGTGATGGACAGCATTGTCGAAGTCGTGCCGGCCGGCGAAGGCTTCGACTCGCCAGCCAAGCTGCGCTTCACGGGCGATCCGAAGGATACGCAGGCCTTGAGCTTGAAGGTGACCAGTTCAACCAACGGCTCCTTTATCAGTCATAAGGCGGTCGCCGACGGCCTGACCCCGGGAACCGATTACGAATACCGGGTAGGCAGCGACGGTCTGTGGAGCGAGACGGGAAGCTTCACGACGGAGGCGGAGGAAGAGAACTCCTTCGAATTCCTCTATATGACGGACTCGCAGGGCTCGAATACGGGAGATTACGAGGTGTGGGCCAACACGCTGGGGAACGGGCTGAACGACTTCCCGAACGCGAAGTTTCTCGTGATGACGGGGGATCAGGTGGACGCCGGTTCGTTGGAATCCCAGTGGCTGGATTACTTCGGCAAGCCGCAGCAGTTGCTGCTGAACCTTCCGATTATGGCCGCGGTCGGCAATCATGAAGGTCCTTATAACGATAACTATTACTATCACTTTAACTATCCGAACGATTCGATCGACGATCCGCTGCCGCCGGGGAGCGTGTATTCGTTCGATTACGGCGATGCCCATATTATGGTTCTCAACACGATGGACATCAATTGGGACAGCCGCCAGTCGGCCTCGTTCGATCAGCAGATCGATTGGTTGAAGAGAGAGGTAGCCGAGACCGACAAGAAGTGGAAAATCGTCGCTTATCACAAGGCGATCTATTCGCTCGGCAACCACACGGAAGACAGCGACATTCTGGCGCTGCGCGAGAAGCTGTATCCGATCTTCGACGAGCTGGGCATCGACGTCGTTCTGCAGGGGCATGACCATACGTTCGTGAGATCCTATCAGATGTACGGGAATCAACGCGTAACGGACATCGAGACCGACGCCGACGGCAATCCGCTCAATCCCGACGGCACGCTGTATATGATCAACAATTCGGCAGGGACCAAGTATTACAACCTGCAAACCAAGAATGCGGAGAAGTATGCGGCGGTCTACGAGCAGCCCTATCAACCGATCTACTCGGGTATCCGGATGACCGGGAACAGCTTCACGATCGACTCGTACAAGTCCGGCGAAGACCAGCCGTTCGACACGTACACAATTGTGCGCGACGACGAGAAGCCGAATCCGGTAAGCGAATTGAAGGCGGCGAGCACGAGCTCGGGGAAGACGCTGCTCTCCTGGACGAAGCCGGCCGACCGGAGCGATTCCGCCGATCCGATCCGCGGGTTCCGGATTTACGAGACGAGCGGCAAGCTCGGCGCGAACTGGAGCCAGTACATTCCCGTCGTCGAAGGGCAGACAAGCTATCAGCTTACGATGGAAGGGACGAATGCCGACGAGGTCTACGAATTCGCGGTCAAGTCCGTGGACAAGCGGGACAACTCGGAAGCCGAGCTCGTCAGCACGGAAGGCGCCAAGCCGCTCGCTCCGACGGCTCCGGTCGTCGATGACGGGCACAACACGTTCGGTTGGACGAATGCGCCGGGCTACTCCGAGGCGGGCGACTATGAATACAGCGTCGACAACGGCGCGACCTGGCAGCCGGTCACCGCGAACCCGCAGCCGCTCGGCGCATTCGATTATCCGGCGGGCACGGTTCTGGTTCGGGTCCAGGCGAACGAAGCGGCGGGAACGCCGGCCGGGGAGGCGCTCGCTTCCGATCGGAGCTTCACGGAGAATGACATTCGGGACACGTATGAGCTGACCGGCACGATCACCCGGGGAGATCAGATCCGGATCGATGTGACCGCGGAGCGTATCGCGGAATACGGCGGCGATGCGTATCTGGTGCTCGAGCTGATGAACGGCAACACGCCGGTCCTTCTCAACGCGGTGTCGTTGAAGCAAGACAAGCTGAGCCTGACGCAGTACTTCAATGTCAGCGGCGATTCCTATCGAATCAAAGCTTACGTCTTCGATACATTCGACGGGGAGCTTGACGTTCCCGTTCAGTTGGCCAGACCGATCGAACTTCAGTAACGGGGAGAAGAAAGGAAGGAATCCGGTGAAGAAAACCATCGCGTCACTGCTGGCGCTGCTATTCATCTTGTCGCCGCTCTCGGCCTATGCCGCGTCGTCGCTCACTCTTCAGCTTAGCGCGACGGAAGTTCAGCGAGGCGGGACCATCCTCTTGTCCGGAACCGCGTCAGGGAACGGCGATATCGTCGTCAAGATCGTGAATCCGAAGAAGGCCGTCTTCCATATCGATGTCTTGACCGTCTCGGAGGGCCTCTATTCGGCTCAGGTCGCGATTCCAAGCGACGAAGCGGCGGCTCCGTACGGCACTTATACGGTGGTCGCCGGCGACGGGACCGAATCTGCGACGAAGACCTTCGCGGTCGTTCAGAACGGCGGCAACCCTCCGGTCGATCCAACAGATCCGGTTGATCCGAGTAATCCGGTCATCACGACACCGGATTCGTCCGGCAAGGAGATCCCGAGCAACTCCGGAACGGCGAGCGGTTCGGTTGTCCAACCGGCGCTGTCCGAGGATGGGCGATACCTGGTCGGCAGCGATACGATCAGCAAGGCGATCGCGCAAGCGAACGCGGGCAGCGTCACGATCGAGCTTCCGGAGTCCGCGGTGCAAGCCGGGACCGTCTTGGAGCTTCCGGCCGAAGCGATCCAAGCGCTGAACGGCAACTCTCTCGATCTGGTTCTGACCTCGAACAACCGTACGATCCGATTGCCTGCGGGCGCCATCCCTGCGGCATCCGTCGAAGACGGAGCAACAATTCGGCTCGTGATTCAGGCGGTCTATTCGGACGAGGTGCAGGCATTGGTTAATCAATCTCTTGCCGCGGCCAAGGATTACAAGCCGACCGGAGTTGCGATTGCCGTCGAGATTGAATGGGTATCGGGCGACAAGACCGTCGGCGTTCATCAATTGGACAAGCCGGCTGTCGTCGCCATCAAGCTGACGAACGAACAGGCGAAGCTGATCTCCGCCAACCTGGCGGGCGTGTATTACATCGACGGCGGGGCGCCGCAATATGTGAGGGGCACGCTTGAAGGGGGAACGTTCACGTTCCGGACCGCTCACTTCTCGCTGTACTCCATTCTTGAGTATGCGAAGACATTCTCGGACTTGAAGGGGCATTGGTCGGAGAATTCCGTGCTGGGGTTGGCGGCGAAGCATATCGTCAGCGGAGTGGACGACTCCCGTTACGAGCCGAATCGCAGCATTACCCGCGCCGAATTCGCGGTTATGCTGATGCGGACGGTCGATTGGACGGAACAGGTCGACATTCCCGATGCTTCGAATCCGTTCAAGGACGTGGCCGCCGACCGTTACTATACGGAGCAGGTGGCGCAAGCGTCGGCGCTCGGAATTGTGTCGGGGTACGAAGGAGCCTTCCGCCCGAACGATCGGATCACGAGAGAGGAAGCGGTAGTTGCACTCCTTCGCGCGGCCAAGGTTATCGGACGCGACGTGACGAGTACGGCGGAGCTCGGGTTCGCCGATGCCGGGAAGATCTCCTCGTGGGCGCTGGAAGCGGTCAAGGCCGCCTCGTCCAGCGGACTGATCAAGGGAGACGGAACGCAATTCCATCCGGGCAACCCGCTTAGCCGCGCCGAGATTGCCGTTATGATCGAGCGATTGTTGCCGACGGGCTCTTAATAAACCTTCCCTTGGAGGAGCGAATCGAATGAGCAGAAGCTTGATAGCGCTGTGGATGGCGATCATCATCCTCTTCCTGACGGTGTCGCCGTCAGGCTGGATGAACGCGTCCGCAGCGGAGGATTCTCCGGCTGTGCTGACAGCGACATGGAACGTGGCGCTTAACGCCGCGGCCACCGCTTCCGGGCAATGCAACAGCAACGAGAGTGCGGCCAACGCCGTGGATGGCCGGACCGATACGAAGTGGTGCGACAATTCGACCAAGAGCAAGAAGTGGCTGAAGCTGGATCTCGGCCAGGTGTACAACATCAATGAATGGGTTGTGAAGAACGCCGCAATCGGCGAATCCTCCAACAGCCCGTTCTGGAACACGAAGGACTTCCGCCTGGAGAAGAGCGAAGACGGCGTGACCTGGGAGGACGTCGATATCGTCCGGAACAACGCGCAGACGATCGTGGACCGCCACGTTCCGACGTTCTCCGCCCGTTATGTGCGATTCTACGTCGATCAAGGCGCATACGACACCAAGACCGTTCGGCTGTACGAGTTCGAGCTGTACGGCGTCAATGCCGATCAGACGCCGGCCGTGCCGATCATCAATCTGGACCCGGTCGACTACGTCGATCCGTTCATTAATACGCTGGGCGATAACGGGCAGACGAACCCGGGGCCGTCCACTCCGTTCGGGCTTGTCTCGGTCGGACCGGACAGCGACGGGGGCGCGTTCAGCGGGTATTACTACCAAGACAAGTATCTGAAGGGCTTCTCGTACTTGCGGTTCAGCGGAGTCGGCTGCAGCGGCGCCGGCGGCAACATTCTGATGATGCCCGAGACTCGTTCCTTCACCAAGAACAGCAGCGAATACAAGCAGTTGTACGACAAGTCCAGCGAGCAGGCTTCCCCCGGCTACTATGCCGTCAAGCTGGGCTCCGGCATCGGAGTCGAGCTTACCGCTTCCGACAATGTCGGCTTCCAGCGGTACACGTTCCCGTCCTCGGGAGCGGGTTCCGTGCTGATCGACTTGTCCAATTCCTACGCCGGGATGCTCGATGCCAACCTGACGGTCACCGGCAGCAACGAGATTACGGGCATGGTGCAGTCGAAGAACGTGTGCGGCAACGGATACTACAAGATGTATTTTGCCATACAGTTCGATCATGACTTCGATTCTTACACATCCTGGTCGGGCGATTCGGTCGGGTCGGAAGCTTCCCGCAGCGGCGCGAACAGCGGCCTATGGGTGAACTTCAACGCGATCGACGGCGGCGTCGTTCAGGCGAAGGTCGGCCTGTCCCCGGTCAGCGTCGAGCAAGCCGAATACGAGCGCGATCACGATATCGAGGGCTGGGACTTCGACGCGCAGCGAGAGAAGACGCGAGGAGTCTGGAGCGAGCTGTTAAACAAGGTCGAGCTTACCGATTCCGACGAAGAGAACAAGACCGTGTTCTACACCCAGATGTATCATTCGTTCCTTCATCCGAAGAACGTCACGAGCTCCCTTGGCACCTTCCGGGCGGGCCGCGACGAGAACACCGTGCGCAATGCGTCCGAGCTCGGCGACGACTTCGAATATTACAACGGCTGGACGACCTGGGACGATTACCGCAAGTACTCCCTGTTCTCGCTGCTCGAGCCGAAGAAGTTCGAGAATATGGTGAAGTCGCTGGTCGACCTGTACAGCACCCGCGGCTCCTATACGCAATGGGGGGACGGCTACTGGCCGAGCCCGACGGTGCGGAACGAGTTCAACGGGGCGGTTATCCTCGATGCGTACGCGAAGGGCTTCACGGACTTCGATGCGTACAAGGCGCTTCAAGGCATGGCCGTCGACGCCGACAACTTCTCCGTCAGCGACGGCGAGATCTCCGGGAAGCTGGAGAAGGCCAACAGCGCCTCCTTCCCGATGAAGCTCGCGCAGATGCTCGGCGATCAGGCGACTTACGACAAGTATAAGAAGCTTGCCTTGTCCTACAAGGAGCTGTGGAATGCGGGCCAGGCCGACGAGGCCGGCGTCCAGCGCGGCTTCTTCACGCCGAACGGCTCGACCGTCGCCCAGAGCGACGTCACGGCCGTCGACAAGTACGCGTACCAGGGCAATCTGTGGACGTACCGCTGGTCCGTTCCGCAGGACGTGAACGGCCTCGCCGAGCTGATGGGCGGCAAGACCGAGATGGCCGAGGAGCTGCAGCACTTCTTCGCAATCGGCGAGTATGTCGCCATCAACGAACCGGATCTGCACGCGCCGTACCTGTTCAACTATCTGGGCTACCCGTACCTGACGCAATATTACGCGAGAGAGTACACGACAGAGGTCGTAACCCAGAACTACCATAATCATGGAAAATACAGCTATCCGATCAAATCCCGAGTTTACCGCGACGATCCGGAGGGTTATCTGCCTTCGATGGACGACGATGCCGGGGGCATGTCTTCCTGGTTCGTCTTCAGCGCGCTCGGACTGTTCCCGGGCTCGCCGGGCGACCCGTACTACCTGATCGGCTCGCCCATCTTCTCCGAGGTGAAGCTGCATCTGGACGGCGGCAAGACGTTCACGATCAAGGCCAACGGCGTGTCCAGCGACAATCGCTTCATTAAATCTGCGCAACTCAACGGCAACAACTTTAATCAAGCGTGGATCAACTACGCCGACATTATGGCCGGAGGAACGCTGGAGTTCGAGATGAGCTCCGAGCCGAATCCGGCGTGGGGAGCCGTCGCCAGCGCCGCGCCTCCGACGACCGACTACGATGTCTCGGTGGACGAATCGCTGACGCGTCAGACGCTGATTGCCGAACAGTCGACCTGGAAGTACTACGACAAGGGACAAGCCGCCGGAGACGGTTGGACATCCCTGAACTTCGACGACAGCGCATGGCCGTCCGGTGCGGCGATGCTCGGCTACGACAAGTTCGGCTATCCGGCCACGACGGTCGGCTACGGCTCGGATGCGAACAACAAGTATCCGACGACGTACTTCCGCAAGACGTTCGAGGCGGAGGACGCGGATCGCATTGTCCAATTGGATGCCAGCCTGATCCGGGATGACGGGGCTGTCGTCTATCTGAACGGGCATGAGGTCATCCGCACCAATATGCCTGCCGGAACGGTCGGGTACAGCACTTACGCGACCGCGACGGTGAATGACGAGCGCGACCGCAACGCCTATTCGATCGATCCGACTTACTTGGTTGAAGGAACAAACATTCTGACGGCGGAGGTTCACCAGGTCAACGCGACGAGCTCGGATATCGCCTTCGAGTTCAGCCTGGAAGCGGTGCGCCGGATGGAGCAACCGGCCGCTCCTACGGAGCCGGTCGTCGACGACGAAGCGAACACGTTCGGCTGGACCTATGTGCCGGGCATCGAGGAAGCTTCGGATTACGAGTTCAGCACGGATGGCGGAGCGACTTGGAAGAGTGCGGTCTCGAATCCTCAGTATGTTGGACCGATGGATTACGAGGTCGGGCAAGTGCAGGTTCGAGCGAAGGTCAACGCCGACCAGGGACGCGCCGCAGGCGAAGCTCTCGCCTCGGACAAGGCGTACACCTCCGATATTTTGTGGGACGTGTTCGACCTGACCGCCAATGTGACGCTGGACGGCAACATGGACGTCAGCGTCGCGGGCAGGCTGAAGGGCGACTACGTCGATTCGGCCGTTGCGGTCATCCAATTGATGGACCTCAACGATGACAGCGGCAAGGCGCTGATGACGAGCGCAATCCCTGTATCGACCGGGGACTTTGAGCTGAATCAGTTGTTCAACGCAAGCGACGAACAGTACCAGGTTAACGTGTACCTGGTCGACAAGTTCAACGGCAACATCTACGAGTCGAAGTGGCTTGCCGAGCCGTTCGTCTCGAAGGGCGAGAACCCTCCGACAACGGAGCCGGGAACCGATCCTACCGATCCTGCCGATCCGGAGTCTCCGGAAGAGGAATTGCCACCGTACCTGCCGATTCCGGAGAAGGAGCCGGAGGCGCCGCTCGATCCGATCGAGCAGGGCGAACCGGAGGAGCCAAGCGGCTTGACCTTGCAATTCGAAGCGAACGACGCATGGTCGACGGATGTCAACGGCTTCAACAACCGGACGATGCAGACCGAGAGCGGCAACGGCGGCACCGTCATCGCCAATACGTTCGACGGAGCATGGTTGGCCTTCAACGACGTCGAATTCGGAACCGATGGAGCGAATCGCTTGACCGTCCAATACGACGCGCCTTCGACGAAGGCCCCTGCGGACGCCAGACTGGAGGTTCGGATCGGTTCGGCGAACGGCGAACTGATCGGCACGATCGCCCTTCCGACAACCGGAAGCGGTTGGGGGACGTACGGCACGGCCACGGGCTGGCTCGATCGGACGCTTACCGGCACCCAGAACGTTTATATCGTTCTGAGAGGAACTACGGACAGCTCGCATCCGTACATCGGCAACTTCGATCAGTTGGCCTTCGACAAGCTGGATATTCGCAGCGATTATGCCGATCTGGAGCTGGAGACCTACAACGAATGGTCCTCCGCGGTGAACCCGGTGAACAACGGGGCGCTGAAGACGGAAGCGGGACAGAGCGGCCTGCAGGTGGCGAATACGTTCAACGGAGCATGGCTGGCCTATCAGAACATGGACTTCGGCAGCGAAGGCGTCAATCGGGTATCGCTCCTGTATGTCGGCAACAGCACGAATACGGCTGCGGACTCGGCCGTACAGATTCGTCTGGGCGGCATCGACGGCGAACTCGTCGGCACAATCGCGACACCGCCGACCGGCGGCAATTGGAGCAATTATGCGACGGTAACCGGCGAACTGACGCGCACGGTAACCGGAATACAAGACCTGTATCTCGTTCTCGTCGGCACGACGGACTCGACCTACAAGTACATCGGCAACTTCGACAAGATCAGCTTCTCGTTCGAGGCCACGGAACCGGAGGAGCCGGAAGAACCGGAGGAGCCGGAGAATCCGGGAACGGGCGTAATCACTCGCAGCGACTACGCGTCCTTGGAGCTGGAGAGCTATGACGAATGGACGACGGACCTGAATCCGGCGAACAGCACCGCTATCGGCACGGAGAACGGCCAGAGCGGGAAGCAGATCAAGAATACGTTCAGCGGCGCCTGGCTCGCCTACAAGAACATGGACTTCGGCAGCGAAGGCGTCAACCGGGTATCGATTCTGTACGTCGGCAACAGCACGAATACGGCCGCGGATTCGGCCGTCCAGGTTCGCCTGGGAAGTGTCGACGGCGAACTGGTCGGCACGATTGCGACACCGCCAACCGGCGGCAATTGGAACAATTACGCAACCGTGACCGGCGATCTGACTCGCACGGTGACAGGCGTGCAGGACCTGTATCTCGTCCTGGTCGGCACGACGAGCTCGACCTACAAGTATATCGGCAACTTCGACAAGGCGAGCTTCTCTTACCTGGCTCCGGAGCCCGACGCAACGGTAGAGTTCGAGAATCGCAGCTCCTGGTCGACGGCCGTCAACACGTTCAATAACAATCCGCTCAAGACAGAGAACAACAACGGCGGACAGACCGTGTCCAACACCTATAATGGAGCTTGGCTGGTCTTCGACAGCGTCGACTTCGGCGTTCAAGGCAAGAACAAGGTGTCGATCGTATACGACGCCCCGTCCCAGAAGGCTCCGGCCGACGTCGTCGCGGAGATCCGTCTGAACGACGAGAGCGGGGAGCTTCTCGGAACGGTTAATCTGCCGAATACGGGAAGCGGCTGGGGAACCTACCGTACGGCAGAGGCCAACCTTGCCCGGCTGGTTACCGGAACGCAGACGCTGTACATTGTCTTCAAGGGCTCCACGACCTCGAGCTTGATGTATGTCGGCAACCTTGATCGGATGATTTTCTCCAAAGTGTAAGCACATAAGCGGCAACTATCCAAGATCGCCTATCTTCTCGGCCCCTCCGGCCGGGTGGATGGCGATCTTCTTGAGTTGAACGGATGAATTTAACCTGGCAAGTTACAATCGCACACAACTGCGCACCGGAAGCTCTTGACCCTCGGCCAGATCGAGCGAATAAGCATGAAATTTCGACTATAATTCGCGATCTGCAGCCAGACCGGGCGAATAAGCATGAAATTTCGACTATAATTCGCGATCTGCAGCCAGATCGAGCGAATAAGCATGAAATTTCGACTATAATTCGCGATCTGCAGCCAGACCGAGCGAATAAGCATGAAATTTCGACTATAATTCGCGATCTGCACCCGGACCGAGCGAATGAGCATGAAGTGTTTCTGTGATAGCCGTGTCAGAAGAAGGGAGAACCGTCAATTTGTCCCCCTGAAGAGTGAGCCTGCCCCACTCCCTTCCGGCGGGGGAGGGATTATAATCCATGTTGACAGGAAAAATGTTAACGCTTACAAACAGTTCGGCCAAGTTGATCCCAGCTCCGACCCAGCTCTGACCCAGCTTTGCCTCAGCTTTGAACCAGCTTTGCTCAGCTTTGAACCAGCTTTCCCCCAGCTCTGACCCAGCTTCACTCCCAGTCTTGAACCCTTATGGAGGAGGTAATTATGCATACTCTGACAAGGAAAATCGTAAGTCCGTTCGTTGTGCTTGCCATGCTTGTCGTTATGTTCGCCGGATTGGGGCCCAGAGCGGCCGAAGCGGCACCGGCCACAATTCAGAATTACCCGATGCCGTCCATCTACACCGCATCCAGCGTCTACACATTGAAGGCGGACACCCAATCGATTCCCGTGATCAGCTACAAGGATGATTATGACTACGCCGAGTTTTCTTTTGCCGGCACTGTCAGCATCGAAGTTACCGCGAATGTTCCGATTACCTCGTATTCCATCAGCCCGGCGGCCAAGAACATCGAGGGAACGGTGAACGGGAACAAGCTGACCTTCACGCTTGCTTCTTCCACCTATGTGATCGTGAAAATCAACGACCTGAAGAAAAAGATTGTTATCGCAGCAGATCCCTTGGAGACGAATATTCCTCCTTCCTCGGGTGCCGGGATCTACAATGTGACTCAGGCGCCGTACAGCGCGGATAACACGGGGACAGCGATGGCATCGGGCGCGATCCAGCAGGCGATCGATGATGCCTATCAAGCCGGCGGCGGCACGGTGTTCGTTCCTGCCGGCGTGTACAAGAGCGGGAACCTGACCCTGAAGAGCAATGTGACCTTCTACGTGGCCGGAGGAGCCGTCATTGTCGGCACCGGCAAGGGGGAGGATTACACGAATGACTTCCGGAAGGACTCGCGCAATGCGGATGGGACGTACTTCATTCGCACGGCCACGGATTCCAGCAACATCACGATACGGGGACGGGGAACGATCGACGGCAAGGGCATCGAGATGCGGGAACGAATCATGCCGGCGCCGAACAAGAGCGAAGGGTTCCTGAACAACCTGCTGGTCCCGATCGCCACCTCGAACTTCACGTTTGACGGGTTGATTATGCGGGATGCCGGGTTCTGGTCGTTTATGGTCGTTCGGTCCGATCATGTGACCATAACCAATCTGAAGGGCTTCCAGGACTTATACAAGATCGAGGACGATGTTATCGATATTAACGAGAGTCAGGACGTGCTGGTTAAACATGCGATCGCGATCTCGGACGATGACACCTATTCGACGAAAACCTGGCTGCAGACGGGGATGTCCAAGGATTGGCCGGGGGCGCTGGAGCATCTGGAGAATGTCGTCTTCGACGACGCTTTGGCCTGGACAAGAGCCGCGGCGTTCAAGATTGGCATGGGAGTCGCTCAACCGCAGATTGGGGTGACCGTTCGGAACTCGTATATTTTCCAAAGTGACCGGGCTCTGCTGATTGATCATGGTTACCAATACAACACGCTTCCGGAGGAGGGCTATGCGCAAAATATTACGTTCGAGAACATCGATATCGAGCGGGTCGAGATCAATCAATTCGGGAATTATTGGCTTGGGGTGTCGACCAGCACCTCCGGCGATGTCAGCAATGTTGTGTTAAAAAATATCAATATTCGCCAGCTCGGAGGCAACAACTCCAGAATCTCCGGCAATGCGGCCAAGGGCGGAATGGTGAACGGCGTCGTGTTCTCGGATGTGTATGTCAAGGGCAAGCTTGCAACGAGTCTGAGCGACTTGAAGCTGACGGTTAACAGCAATGTGGACGGCGTCCGCTTCGCCAATTCCAAGCTGATGTTCAGCGACGACTTCGAAGACGGAGATACGGCGGGCTGGACGTCCGTTACGGGCAACTGGACCGTGCCGACTGTCGACACGAACCATGTGCTGTCCAGCGGCAGCCAGACAACGACCTCTCTGATGACCGCCAATGCCGGCGGCTCGTGGGCGGACTACGCATACCAAGCCAAAGTACGCATGCCGATTACCGATGCCAATGCCGGCATTGTGTTCCGAGTCCAGGATGCGAACAATTATTACATGTATCGAATCAACGGCTCGAACCAGAAGCTGGAGCTGTACAAGTCCGTGGGCGGGCAGCTGACGCTTGTTGCCAGCACTCCGTTCACCTCCTTGGAGAAGCAATCGTACACGGTCAAGGCGGTTGCCGAGGGGAACAAGATCAGCTGTTATGTGGATGGAGAGCTGAAGCTGGAATGGACCAACCCCGTGACGCAATTGACGACGGGAGGAGTCGGACTGCGCACCACCTCGGCAGGCGTCCATTATGACGATGTCAGGGTGACTCCGCTCATCCGGTTCAGCGACGACTTCGAGGACGGCAACACGGCAGGGTGGACCTCCGCTTCGGGCTCCTGGGGCGTAGCAACGACAGGCATGAAGGTTCTGACCCAGAGTCAGACGGCTGCTGCGCTTATTGCGGCGGGCAGCTCCTGGACGGATTATACGTATGAAGCGAGGGTGAAGCTGCCTATCGTGAATGCCAATGCGGGCATTGTGTTCCGGGTTCAGGACGCGAACAATTATTACATGTATCGTATCAACGCTGCGAATCAGAAGCTGGAGCTGTACAAGTCCGTGAGCGGACAATTGACGCTGGTGTCCAGCGCGTCCTTCGCGGCCCAGGCGAACCAGTGGTACACGATCAGGGCATCCGTTAAAGGCAACGCTATCAAAGGTTATGTGGACGACGTTCTAAAGACGGAATGGACCAATCCCGCAACCGAATTGACGGCGGGGAAGATCGGATTCAGGACCACTTCGGCGGGCGCAGCCTTCGATGACGCTCTCGTTCTGTCTTCTACCTGACTTCGGCCTGCGCGCATAAGAAGGAGCTGCCCCTTGGCCATGAATCGGCTGTTGGGGCAGCTTTGATTTTTATGCCATAATCACAGGGTAGGTATATTTAACGGAAGGCGTGAATAGCTTGGACTCCCTTCGCAGGCAATCGTTCCGCAACAAACTCAAGGTCGCGTTCCTGGCCGTTATCGTGCTCTCCGTGCTGATGACCGGCGGGCTGTCTTATTACATCTCGGCCGTCACCCTGGAGAAGAATGCACTGAAGCTTACGCAGGACACGGTAGCCCGTTCCGCGGAGATTGTCGACGAGAAGCTGAACAAGCTGATGCTCATTATGATGACGTTCATGATCAGCCAGCCCTTCCACGATATGCTGAAGGATGTCGTCTCCGGGGACGCCAGCCGGTATTACACGCATCTGAACGATCTGGACAATGTTTTCTCGCAGGCGCGGATTGCCGAGCCGCTGATCCACTCGATCTATGTGTATACGCCGATCGGCGAATTCTATCCTTCGTCGATGAACCGCAACCGGCTTACCGCATTCGAGGATACCTCGTTGTACGAGCGCGTTGAACGGGAGCGGAAGAACCTGTGGGTGGAGGGGCATGAGGATAGGCTGTTCTCCGGCAAGGAGCGAGTTCTCTCGCTTATTCTGGAGCCGATCTTCGACACGCCGGTCAGCGGCGTCTACATTGTCGTGAATATTCGCGAGGACGGCTTCCGCAAGCTGGTGCAGGGGGACGCCGGGGAGGAAGCGGCGAACTTCCTGCTGAACGCCGCAGGCGAGACGGTCTACCCTGCGAAGCAGTCGCTGGTCCGCCAGGCGGTGGACACGGGCAAGCTGCAGGGCATGATGAACGGCCCTAATGGCAGTCATTCGTTTGAGATGAACGGCAGAACCTACCTGCTCAACTACGCCCATCTGGGCATTGCGGATTGGACGATGACGACGATCCAGTCCCGGGCCGGCGTGCTGAAGGATCTGGTGGTCGTCAAGTGGCTGATCGTCGCGGTCGCTCTGGTCGCCTTCGCGGTCACTTCGCTTATCTCGGGCGCCTTCGCGCGCTACTTGCTGAAGCCGTTGCAAGGGCTGCTGAAGGTGATGAAGCGGGTCGAGAGCAACGATCTGACCGCCCGCTTCGAGAGCCGCAGCGGAGACGAGCTGGGGCAGGTGGGGTTGCGGTTTAACCGGATGCTGGAGCAGATTGTGGTGTTGATCGACGAGGTCACGGAAGCGCAGACGCATAAGCGGACCGCGGAGATCAAGGCGCTGTCGGCGCAGATGGACCCGCACTTCCTATACAATACGTTAAATACAATCTACTGGAAGCTGAAGCTGAAGCAGATCGAGCCGTCGCAGCAGATGGTCCTGTCGCTCTCCCGTCTGTTCCAGCTTGGGCTGAACAACGGCCGGGAGATTACGACGCTGGCGCAAGAGCTGGAGCATGTGCGCCAGTATCTGGAGCTGCAATCGAGCTGCTACGAAGGCCTGTTCTCATACGAGATCCGGGTGCGCGACCCGGCGCTGTCCGCGCTGTCGATTCCGCGCATTCTCCTGCAGCCGCTGGCGGAGAACAGCATTCTGCACGGCTTCCGCGATCTGAAGGACGGCGGCCGCATCGAGATCGAGGTTGCCGGAGACGGGGAACGCTGGACGATTGCGGTGCGCGATAACGGCTGCGGCATGGACGAGGATCAGGTGCGCACGCTCTTCCGGCTGGAATCGAAGAAGGGGTACGCGGTGTCCAATCTGCTTCGCAGGCTTCAGCTTTATTACGGGGATGACGCGGAACTCCAGGCGGACAGCGCGCCGGAGCGCGGAACCGAGATACGGATTTCTTTACCCAAGCAAGGGGGGCATTCGGATGAACAAGCTTGAGGCGATCCGTCTGTGCATTATCGACGATATTCGCAGCGTGGTGGACGGGCTGACCGCGATGAACTGGGAGGAGCAGGGAATTCGGGTCGCGGGCACGGCGAGCAACGGCGAAGAGGGTCTGCAGTTGATCGGCGAGCTGCGGCCGGATCTGGTCATTACGGATATCCGGATGCCGAGAATGGACGGGCTGAGCATGCTGCGTGCGATTCTGGAAGAGAACCATGGCTGCAAGGTCATTCTGATCAGCGGGTATGCCGACTTCGAATACGCGCAGAAGGCGGTGCAGCTTGGAGCGTTCGACTTTGTCGTGAAGCCCTTCTCGGAGGAGGAGATCATGGCTGCGGCGCTGCGGGCGAAGGCGGAGATTGTGGAAGAGAGGATCAAGCTGCTGAGCGTGCGGGAGATGGAGAATAAGCTGCGAGAGAGCATGCCGGCGCTGCGGCAGGAATACTTCGCGTTGCTCGTAAGCCACCGAACCTCATGGGAGGAGGCGGCCAAGCGATGGGAATTCCTGAATATCGAGCTTGAGCCGAGAGGCTTCGTCGTGATGCTGATGGAGATCGATCCGTTCCGGGAACCGACTGCCGAGCCGACCGCCGAACCGTCCGTCCGGGAGATGGAGCTGATCCGCTTCTCGCTGCTCAATATTATTCAGGAGACGCTTGCCGACTACGCTCGCAGCGTTGTTTTCCGTACCGGGCACGATCAGTATATGGCCGTCTTGAACGATCCGGGGTCGACCCGTCCGATCGATATTGCCGAGCGGTGCTGCCGGAATATTGAACGCTATACCAAATTCACGGTATCGATCGGGGGCGGCGGCCGAGTGGAAGAGATCAGCGAGCTGCCGGATTCTTACCGCCAGGCGCAGCGGGCGCTCTCCCATCATCTGTTCACCGAAGGCAACGCGGCGATTATGGTTGACGACATTCGCCAGAGCGGCAGCCAGGAGCCGCTTGCGTTGGAGCACAAGGACGAGCTGCTGCTGGCCCTTCGCTCCGGCAACGTCGGCCGGACGGAGGCGATTCTGGCCGCGATCTCGGAAGCGCTGCAGCCGCTCGTCTCCCGGCAGAATCCGGATTATCTGCTCAGCTTGTACGACGAGCTGGCCGCATCGGCGATCCGCTCCTTCTACGAGATGGTCCCGTATTCGGACATCCAGCCGCTCATTCGGAGGTTCCGGGCGGCGCAAGGGACGGCGGGGCTGCCGCTCGCTTCCCTGCAGCGTCAACTGCTCGAGCTGTGCACGGAGGGAGCTGCGCTGGTACGCCGCAACAGCTTGTCCGAGGGGCAGAAGGTGATTTACAGAGCAATCGACTATATCAAGGGGCGCTTGTCCGAGGATATTACTGTCGGCGAATGCGCCGCCCATGTGCATCTGAGCGCCAGCTACTTCGCCAGCCTGTTTAAGCAGGTGACGGGGATGACGGTTACGCAGCATGTGACCTCGGAACGCATCCAGCGAGCGAAGCTGCTGCTGGTGGAGGGGGCGCAGGTGCAGGAGGTGGCGTCGGCCGTAGGGTACGAGGAGCGCAGATACTTCAGCGAGATGTTCAAGAAGATAACCGGCCAGACGCCGTCGGAGTTCCGGGCGGGCTACCATGCGGACCGGCCGGAGGCGTGAGCGGCGCAACACCGTTGATTACCGACCCTGAAGAGTGAACTTGCCGCACTCCTTTTCCAAGCCCGAGGGCCTATGATAAACATGAGCTCACCAATACAAATGTTAATTGAAGGGGTAGAACGCATGCGGAGAAAATGGGCAGGGATCGGTCTAAGCCTCGCAGTGGCCATCGGACTTGCAGGCTGCGGCGGCAACGACAACAACAGCGGCAGCAGCAACAGCGGCGCGACGAACGGGCAGTCTGCAGAGAACACGACAACTCCCCCGGCAGAGTCGAACAAACCGCCCGTGCAGTTGAAGTACTGGACGGACGACCGCCACGATCAGGAATACATCAAGGACATGATCAACAAGTTCAACGAGACGAACGAAGACAACATTCAGGTGGAATTGACGGTCATGTCCGAGAATTACACGCAGAGCGTCGATATCGCCTTCTCCAGCAAGCAGGCGCCGGACGTGCTTCGCTTGAAGAGCGGCAACACGGCAGGGTTCGTCAAGAAGGGGTATCTGGAGCCGATCGACGGGTTCCTTACCGACGACATCAAGGCGGAGTTCGGCAAGCTGATCCTCGACGATGTGAACCGGTTTGACGGCAAGGTATACAGCTTGGCCAACACCGGCAATACGCTGCGCCTGGTCTACAACAAGGACATCTTCGCCAAGGCGGGCATCGCGAACCCTCCGGCATCGCTGCAGGAGATGGTCGACGACGCCAAGAAGATCACCGAGGTCGGCAAGGCCGACGGAATCTACGGCTTCGCTCTGAACTTCAAAAGCCCGAAGTCGGCATTCGACCGTTCCATCCGGGAGATTCTCTCCTTGAGCGGATACCAGGGCCTCGGCTTCGATCTGAAGACCGGACAATTCGACTTCGCGCCGTACTCGCAGGTCATCGAATACTTCAAGACGATGTATGAGGACGGCAGCATTCTGCCCGGCGCGGAATCGTTGGACATCGACCCGCTGCGCGCGCAATTCGCCGCAGGCAAGATCGGGATGTACCTCTCCTTCTCGACGGAGCCGGGCGTCTACCAGGATCAATTCCCGACGGACATCGACTGGGCCGGCGCCCTGGCGCCGACGCTGGACGGTCAGATCAAGGGCACTTCCGAGATCGTGTCCGCCGGAACGTGGCTCGGCATCAGCGCGCAATCGGCCAATAAGGAAGCGGCCTGGACGTTCATGAAGTACATGTACGGCGACGAGATTCTGAAGACCTACCATGAGAAGGGCTTCGGGCTTGCCGTTGTGCCGAGCATTGTGGAGCAGGCCGGCAATCCGGAGATCAACGGAATGGAAGGCTTCCTGGTCGGGGAACACGACTCCCTCTGGCCCGTCTCGCCGAGCGTTACGCCGGAAGGAGCCAACTATGGCGACGCCTTCTTCAAGTACATGCTTGCCGGCGGCGATCTCGCGGCGATTACGCAGGACTTGAACGCCAGGTACAACGCCGCACTGTCCCAAGCGGTGGAGAAGGGCGAGGTTGCGGTAACGCCGAACCCGGCCTTCGACCCCGCGAATCCTCAGGGATAGCAGCAGGATGGCAACAAGAATAGCAACAGGGACTGCAACGGGCATAAACAGGGCTGCCGCGCGCTTCTTAGGGCGGCAGCCCTTTGTCTTGCCCGCGTGCGAAGGAGGAACGGATCATGAGATTGCGATGGAAGCGGCTGGGGGAGAACACGCTGTTCCTGTCCCCGAGCATCGTATTGACGGCGGCCTTGGGCGTCTACCCGTTGATCTGGATGCTGCGCTACATGTTCTACGATTATGCCGGCTACGGCAGCCCGCTGTTCGTTGGCCTCGATAACTTCCGGCGGCTGCTGCGCGACACGCTGTTCTGGGAGTCGGTCGGCAATACGTTTATCTACGCCGGGGGCAAGCTGCTGCTGACGCTGCCGTTGTCGCTGCTGCTGGCGGTGCTTCTGAACGGCAAGCTGCGGGGCGGCAATCTGCTTCGCGGGATTTATTTTATGCCGACTATTATTAGCACCGCTGTCATCTCCGTCGTGTTCTATACGATCTTCAATTCCTACAACGGCATGGTTAACGCCGCCTTGATGAAGCTGCACCTCGTCTCGCAGCCGATCGACTGGCTCGGACCGAAGCATGCGATGCTGACCGTCGTTCTCGTGGCGGTATGGGGCGCGGTCGGCAACTATATGCTGCTGTTCCTGGCCGGCTTGCAGAGCATTCCGAACGATCTGTACGAGAGTGCGGCGATCGACGGCGCGAACGCGGGGAGGCGGTTCTGGAACATTACGCTTCCGATGCTGGCTCCGGTGGCCCAACTGGTCGTCATGCTCGCGATTATCGCCTCCCTGAAGGGCTACGAGAGCATTATGCTCATCACGGAGGGCGGACCGATCGGCAAGACCGAGGTCATGTATCTCTATCTGTACAAGCTGCTGTTCCCCGTGTCCACGGGCTCGCCTGTAGAGCAGCAGCTTGGCTACGGCAGCGCCGTGGGCTTCGCGACCGCGGTTATTGTCGGAACGATTACCGGCTTGTACTTCTTGTTGAGCCGCAGAATGAACAAGCTGGATTAACGGCGTTGAAGGAGGTTCTGCCAATGAAGGCAATCGCGAGCCGCACGGTCATGTGGCTGTTTCTGTTGATAACGGCGCTGCTGACTTTATTCCCTCTGCTCATGACACTGTCCGGTTCGCTCAAGACCGGCGCCGAGATGATGACCGGCGGCAGCCTGCTTCCGGCCAGGGCGCAGTTCGCGAATTACGCCGAAGCCTGGAAGCAGGCCAACTTCGCCCGCTATACGTGGAACAGCGCGTTCGTCAGCATCATGGTGACGGCGGGAACCTTGCTGGTCGCGGCCATGGCGGCTTATGTCGTGGACCGGCGCCAATTCCTCGGCAAGTCGCTGTATGTGACGACTCAGGCCTCGATGATGTTTATCTCCGTCGGCGCCATCGTATTGCGCCCGCAATTCGATCTGATGGTCGTGCTGAACCTGAATACGACGCTGTGGGGTGTGATCCTGATTCTGATCAGCGCCCATTCGAGCACATTCTTTATGCTGATCGGCTTCTTCAAGGCGATTCCCCGCGAGCTTGACGAGGCGGCCATGGTGGACGGCTCCGGGTTCGTTCGAACGTTCTTCCGGATCATTCTGCCGCTCCTGACGCCGGGGCTGGGCGTGGCCGGGCTGTTCGCCTTCCGCCATGCCTGGAACGAATACATTCTGCCGCTCGTGTTCACGATGACGAATCCGAAGCTGCAGACGCTTGCCGTCGGGCTGGCGAATCTCCGTTACGGCTCCTCCGCGGCCATGCAGATCCACTTGATGATGGCGGGCGCCTGCCTGTCCATTGTGCCGATGCTGCTCGTTTATATTGCGGCGAACAAGACGTTTATTCAGATGACGGCGGGTTCGATTAAAGGGTAATTCGATTGATAAGCTTTGGTGGAAAAGGAGCATTGAGAAGATGAGCGACTTTACAGCAGGTCCGTTGTTCTCCAGTCCGGTCGTTGCCCGGCATTCCGCGAATCCGATTCTGTCTCCGGGCGATGTGCCTTACGGCCCGGCCATGGTGTTCAATGCCGGGGTAACCAAGTTCAACGGCAAATACGTGATGGTCTTCCGCAATGACTACGGCGATGAACACAAAGGGATCGTTGCCCCTCATCATACGACCAACCTCGGTCTGGCCTTCAGCGACGACGGCATCCGGTGGGAGGTGCAGCCGGAGCCGATCTGGTCCTGGCAGGACGAGGAGGTCATCCGCGTGTACGACCCGAGACTTACGGTCATCGGCGGGCGGTGCTGCATGTGCTTCGCGGTGGACACCAAGCATGGGCTGCGCGGCGGCATCGCCGTTACCGAGGACTTCCGCTCGTTCGAGGTGCTGAGCCTGTCGCTGCCGGACAACCGCAACATGGTGTTGTTCCCGGAGCGGATCGGGGGCAAGTACGTCCGGCTGGAGCGCCCGATGCCCGTGTACAGCCGGGGCGGCAGGGATCGCTTCGACATGTGGATAAGCGACTCGCCCGACCTGAGCTACTGGGGCAATTCCCGGCTGCTGCTGGCGGTCGAGGATGTCGCCTATGCCAATGACAAGGTCGGCCCGGGCGCTCCGCCCGTCCGAACGGACAAGGGCTGGCTGACGCTGTTCCATGCCGTGGACATCGACCGGAGCCGAGGCAAGAACGGCTGGGAAGACAGTTGGAAGAAGCGGTATACGTCCGGCATCATGCTGCTGGATCTGGCCGATCCGAGCCGGATCGTCGGCAAGGCGGAGGCGCCGCTGCTTGCGCCGGAAGCTTCTTATGAGACGAGCGGCGGCTTCCGCAACGATGTTATTTTCCCGGGGGGCATGATTCTCGAACCATCCGGCGAGGTCAAGATCTATTACGGCGCCGCCGATACGGTAGAATGCCTGGCTACCGCACATGTCGACGACTTGGTGCGCTTGTGCCTGGAAGGCTCGGCAGGGAGGGTATTATGAGCGAATATACAACGTTGCCGGCCGCCAGCGTCCCGGTCTCCCGCGAGGTGGACGTTCTCGTCATCGGCGGCGGGGCGTCCGGAATCGCCGCGGCCATCGCCGCCGCGCAAGGGGGAGCGAGCACCATGCTGGTGGAGCAGCGGGGGTTCCTTGGCGGCATGGGCACGGTTGCGCTCGTCCCGGCCTTCTGCCCCTTCACGGATAAGCGGAAGCCGATTATCCGCGGGCTCGGCCTGGCGCTGATGGAGCGGATGAAGCTGGCGTGCAATCCGGGGTACCGCGAGGAATACCAAGACATGCTGGACTGGGTGCCGATCGATCCCGAGGTGCTGAAGCGGGTGTATGACGATGCCATATTGGAAAATGGTGTTGTGCCGCTCTACCATACTTTCGTGTACGATGTGCTTCTATCTGCGGATCGCAAGACGGTGGAAGGCGTCGTGGTCGTCAACAAGACGGGACGTTCCGTCATCCGCTGCCGGTACATCATCGACTGCTCGGGAGACGGGGACATTGCCGCGCTGGCCGGAGTTCCGTTCCAGAAGGGCGGCGAAGCGGGCGAGCTTCAGCCCGGCAGCATGTGTTATCTGCTTGCGAATGTGGACCGTCCGCGGTTCAGGAAGTTCCTTGAGGAGAGCGGGGATACGGGCCAACTGCACCGGACCGTGGAGCGGGCGATCGCCGACGGCGCGCTGCCGGAGGGACGCAAGTCGATCTCCGGCCTTGCCTGGGTCAGCGACTGCCTCGTGGGCGTCAACTTCGGCCATGTGTTCGGCGTCGACGGCACCCTTGCCGAGGACTTGACGCGAGGGGCAATCGAAGGACGCCGCACGGCGGAACGCCAGTTGCAGTTCTTCCGCCGCTATGTGCCGGGCTTCGAGCACGCCCACATGGCGGCAAGCGGGGAGCAGCTCGGCATCCGGGAGACCCGGCGCATCGAAGGCGACTACATTCTGACGGTGGACGACTTCCTCGCCGCGCGTTCCTTCACGGACGACATCGCCCGCAACGCCTACTACATCGACATTCATCTCGCCAATAGCCAAGGCGCGATGACGTTCAACCACTTGCCGCCGGGGGTGTCGCACGGCGTGCCGTACCGGATTCTGCTGCCGGTCGGCATCGACAACCTGTGGGTCGCCGGACGCTGCGTATCCTCGGATCGCGCGGTCCAGGGCTCGCTTCGGGTGATGCCGAACTGCTTCTCCATGGGGCAGGCCTCGGGAACGGCTGCCGCCTTGGCACTGCGGGACGGCGTCGGCTCGCGCGGCATCTCCGTCGGCGAGCTTCAGCAGCGGCTGGTCGAGCAGGATGTATGGCTCGGAGAAGACTTCGCGCCGAATTTGATGTGATAAATCAGAGCGACCGACCATTCGCACAGTCCGATAGCAGGCTCTCCGCACGGTTTTATGTGGAAATTGGTGGACGATCCGGAACGATCCGGGACGAGCGGGGGAACGAAGGGGACACCAACAAGGTCGTTCGCCGGCAAGAAGCCGACATGTGATTGATGTGATATGTCAATTATGATATAGTTGTCATATCATTCGAGTGGGTGCGTGTGGAGGAGAGTCATATTAACATGAAATCAAACGGGAAGCTGCCGCTTTATTCGCAAATCCAGCTCAATATGAGTGAGAAAATCACCTCCGGCGAATGGCCGGCACATTATCAAATTCCGTCCGAGAAGGAAATCGGCGAACAATTCGGCGTTAGTCGAATCACCGCCAAGAACGCCGTAATGGGATTGGTGAACGAGGGGCTGTTATATCGTCATCGGGGGAAGGGAACGTTCGTGGCGGAACGGAAACGGGCGGAAATAACCGAGATCGTCGAGCCTGAACCTGAAAAAAAGAAAAAAATCATCGGTTTTATGTTCCATTGGATGGAAGTGCACTATGGGGCCCAATTGTTCGCCGGCGTCGAAACCGCGTTGAACGAGCTGGGCTACCTTGTCATTTATAAAAGAGTAGCCTCCTTTGAGAATGAATCTCAGGCATTGCGCGAGCTTTTGGATGTGCCGGTGAGCGGCCTAATTGTTTTTGCCAATTCGGAAGAGCACTTTAACGACGATATCATTCGTCTTGCCTTGAACAAGTATCCGCTCGTGCTCGTTGAGAAAACAATGCGCGACATCCGTACGAATAGCGTCTATTGCGATACGGAGCGGGCCGGCGCGCTGATGGCCGAGTATTTGTTGAATAAGGGATTGCGCGAGATCGGATTGATTACCTATCCTTCGTCGTTTACGTATGGCGTCAAAGAGAGAATATTCGGCTTCCAGGCAGGGCTGGTCAATGGCGGCGTCAAGCCGCTGTCCGAGGATGGCATATTGACGCTGCGACCCAATGATCTGATTATGCCGGGATGGGCGCAGCCGAGAGAGACGGTGCCCGACAGCATCGTGGAATTTATTAAACAACGCCCTCAGCTTAACGCTATTGCCACGGTGGATGCGCTGTTGGCGAGATTTGTAAGCCTTGCCTGCGCCCAATTGAATCGTCGGGACGTTACGATCGTCTGCTGCGACGAGCCTAGCGGCTATTATGGCGGCATCGTGCCCGCCGCCTATGTCGATCAGTCCCCGCAGGAATTGGGAAGACGCTCTGCGAAGCTGCTAATCGATTGCATCGAACAAGCCGCAGAGCCGCAGACCATTAAAGTAGATCCTAAAATCATTGAAATATGATATCAATGATATAATTAATGAATTAAAATATATACTTTTTGTATAAAGATATATTGACCTATATAAATATTTTTGCTAACCTTATTTGTAAGCGCTTTTATGTATGTCCGGACCATACATAGGAGGCGGGCGAACTCCTGTCGACGAGAGGGAGCCTAGATCCGTTGCTTACGGAAAGGGGAGCAAGCGAATGAAATTAATGGCCAGGATAATTATTGCTTCATTGCTTGTATGCATGTCAGTCTCGCCTTATGTTGCCAGCGCTGCGATAACCGGGGTAGATCCGCTGATCGATCCGACGGTTAACCTGAATTCACAGCTTCCTGCGGAGTTGGATCAGGCGATGTCGAACGACGGGATGCCAACGGGCGTATTCATTGCAGGTGCAATCGGCTCCAGCTCCTACGGCATTGCCTCCGATTCCGAAGGCGCGATTTACTACGCCGATTATTCCGGGAAAATCAAAAAAACAGTGCCGGATCGCTTTGGTTATGTGTCGCTGTTCTCCGCAACGACGGAGATGGATATCGGAGTGCCTCAACTGTATGCGATTGCCGTGAACGCGGACGGCAACATCGTTTATGGCATCGACAGCGATGGGACCGACGGCTATGTCGGAATTTACGATCCGATCACAGGCGGCAAGACGGTCATCATTCCGAATTTGACGCACCCCAGACAAATCGCTCTGGATAAATACGATAACGTATATGTCGTGTGCGAGAACGGGGCCGTGCTGAAGTGGACGCAAGACACGGGCAGCGTGTCCTCCGTTGCGGTATCGCTTGGCGGAGCGCAAGGCATCGCCGTCCTCGACGACGGTACGATTTACGTGCAGACGTACAGCCAGCATAGCGACGTGCCGCTTATCGGCGTCTCTTATTCCGGCGGGAAGCTGTATCGCATCACGCAAGCGGGCAAAGTGACCGCCGTTGCCGGGGGAGATTCCCGATATGTGTGGCGCGGCCGCGGCTTGATTACGGATGACAAAGGTTATTTGTATGTAGTCGGGGAGTCCAATGCCTGGGATAACGGCAATTCCGCGTTGCTTGCGCGGTTTAATCCGGGCAATAATGTAATGACTCCGATGTTGACGGGACTCGATTACACCACCTACCAGACGATTGGAGCCGACGGCAGATTCTATATGCCGCTCGCGCGTGACGGTTATTTGGTCGCTTATAGTTCGGCAGCGGCAGCGCAGTTTGTCGAACAGACCTGGTCAGGCGTCAGCGGAACAAGGATATCGACGTACGGAGGCTCCTACTCGCAAACAAATGATAGCGCTTCCAATCTGGATCTTCAAATCGGCAGTCTGACGTTGACCGGCGAGGCTGCTCTGGAGAGCGGGCATAACAAGCTGTCCGGATGGGTCAAGGTGCCGGGCTCCGCGTTGCCCGAAGTAAGCAAGGTCGTCATTCCTCATCCGGAAGTTGCGCCTATGCCCGGCATGTACGCCCTCCCGGAGGTTGATGCAACCGCGTCTTCCGGCGAGGTGCGAACCGCGGTTATACCGCTTCGCGTGCATGAGCGGGCGCGCTGGCCGATGATCGATATTTACACCCACGCTTTGGATTATAGCGAAGGAATCGATTCTTATTTGGTTTATTTCGAATGGACGCCGTATGATCCGGATACTTATACGCTTCCGGAAGGCTTCGAGGCCGACGCGTTCTACGATTCTTCATTGAGCCCCGCCGGTCTTCCTGTCGATAATGGCAGCGCCACCTATTTTGACTTTTCCGCCTCAACTTCGAATGTGACGCGAACAGGGAACGTCAGTACGATCCAGTTCAATGGGGGCAACGCTTATACGCTGAGCACGGCCTCCGAACTGGCGTTCAGAATCCGGCTGAATGGCGATGCAGCCAGCTATGGAGGCTGGGTCGGCATGTCCCTTGATAATCTCGGCCCGAGCGGCTTGGGCAACGGCAGAGGATTGCGCAGCATTCTGTGGGCGGACAATCGATTGTCGGTAACCTCGCGTGTCGTCGATACGGCAATGGGCAAAGGCTGGGATGCGGCAGCCGCCTCGCAACAATTGCACGACGGAAGCTTGCTGGGCAGCGGCGACTCCGATGTTCAACTGGCGGACCATGAGTGGCATGAGGTTGTCGTGAACAATACGGGCGGAGTCTGGTCAATGACCATTGACGGTTATGAGGTTATGACGCAGAAGTATCCGGCTGCCGACGAAGAGATGACGTACATGCTGCGAGGCGTCAATAGCACGTACTTGAATTTCTTCAGCGCGAACAACCAAGGGGAGATCGAAGTGGAGCAGCTTCTGCCCAAGCAACCGCTGGATTTCGGCGAGTCATCTGCGACGGTAGCGAAGAACGGCAATATTCACGAGATTTCTTTTGACGGTTACAGTGCTTACAGTATATCCACCGCTTCCGAGTTGTCGTTCAAGATCAGGACAATCGACAATGCGTCGGTCTATGGCGGCTGGATCGGTCTCTCGCTGGATAACACGGGGCACAGCGGGCTTGGAGAAGGGGAAGGCTTGCGGACCATTCTATGGGAGGGGGCGGGTCTTCCTGTTACCGCCAGAGTTGTGGATACGGGAGCGGGCCAAGGCTGGGATGCCGTAAGCGCGACACAGCAACTGCACGACGGACCGTTGCAAGACGCCGGCGCCATGACGGAGAATCTGTTCGACGGCCAGTGGCACGAGGTGAAGATTGGCAGCGACGAAGGCGTATGGCAGATGAGTGTCGACGGCTATGAGGTGTTCACCAATAAGTATGCGAATGCGGATAACGATCTGTCGGCCATGCTGGAGGGCACCAATCGCACGTACTTGACCTTATTCAGCTCAAGCTTGCAAGGCAGTATCGAGGTGGAAGAGACGAAGTCGGACAAGGAATTCGATTTCTCGAATTCGACGGCTGTTGTGCACCAGAACAGAGACGAGAGCACCATTACATTCGCGGGCAATTCCGCCTATACGCGGGTTACCGGATCGGATGTCGCCTTCAAGGTCAGGTTCGACAGTTCGGACTATGACTGGGTGGGCTTCTCGCTCGACAACACCGGCTCAAGCGGCTTGGGGGATGGCCAGGGCTTGAAGGCCGTCTTGTTCGGAACGCCCGACGACAGCGGAAGCGAGCTTGCCGCGTATTCTCCGGCAACGATCAGAGTCGTCGATACGCTTGCCGGCCAAGGCTGGGATGCGGCAGCCGCGACACAGCAACTGCATGACGGGACGATTCTGTCCCCGGGAGACGAATTGGTCGCCTTTAATGACGGCGATTGGCATGCTGTGCAGATCAAACGGATTGACGGCGTATGGCACATACGGATCGATGGCAAGTCTGCCATTACGACGACGTACAACGGGGCGGATGGAGATCTGACTGCGATGCTCGGAGGGACTGGTCAGACGTACTTGACGTTCTTCACGTCATCCGGCAACGGAACGATATCCGTAGCGCCGATTGCCAATCTGACGGAGGACCCCGGGCAGAGCGAAGAACCCGAACAATCCGAGGAGCCCGAGGAATCGGAAGAGCCCGAGTCCTCGGTCAACGGCTCCGGGACAACCGGGATAAGTTCGGATATCCGTGTGGATGCGGCGGGACGAGTGGCGATTGCGGCGACAACCCGTTATGATCCGGCAACGGGAACGGTATCGGCGCAGCTCGCTCAATCCGTATTCGAACGCGCCGTTGCGTTAGGCGGCCAACAAGGAATAATGCCGCTTGCAATCGAAGTCGCCATTCCGCCGCAATCCGGTGCGAGAGCATACAGGCTTGTATTGCCGGTTGACGCGCTTCAATCGGCGACAACTAATCTGACGATCGATATGGTCACGGATCTCGGGAGGGTCTCGCTGCCCGGTCGAATGATGAACGGGATTTCGCTTCCCGAAGGCGCTCAACATATCGGGGTCGCGATAACGGAAGTGGCGGTGCCGCCGGACTTGCAGCCTGTCGTTGAGAGCCGCAAGGCGGTGGACATCTCTCTCGATGTGGACGGCCGCGCCTTCGCTTGGGCAAACAAGCGTGCGGTGGTCGAGGTGACCGTGCCTTATGCTCCTTCGCCGGAGGAGCTTGAGGAACCGGAGCACTTAACGATTCGGTACCTGGATGAGAGCGGTGCCGTCGTACCTGTACCAAGCGGGCGGTATAACGAACAGGAACAGGCGATGACCTTCCGCACGAATCATTTCAGTACGTATGCCGTCGTAACCGTCCATAAAGAATTTACGGATCTGGCACGATATGGCTGGGCGGAACACGCAATCGAAGTGCTGGCTTCGAAGGGCTATTTTCCAGAGAGCGCAACTTCCCGATTCCATCCCGAGTTGTCCGTGACGAGAGCGGAGTTTGTGGCGTTGCTGGTCGAGGCGCTCGGGCTGACGGCAGAAGCTGACGGCAGCTTTGCGGATGTTGCACCGGCTGCTGCTTACTACGAGGAGATCGGAATCGCGCGCAAGCTCGGTATCGTCAAAGGGACGAACGGCGGGAACTTCATGCCGAACGAAGTGCTGACGCGGCAAGACATGTTCGTGCTGACGGAGCGAGCCCTGGCTTGGAAGGAGGGACGGGACCCGAGCGACGGAATCGCCGCCATCCCGATGCCGTTCGCCGATAGCCGGCTTATCGCGCCGTATGCAGCCGGAAGCGTGGCGTCGTTGGTCGAGCAAGGGATCATTCTGGGCGACGGCGCGAAGCTGAATCCGGCCTCTGTCGTCAATCGGGCGCAAACGGCGACCTTGATGTATCGGCTGTATAATGAATAATTTTTAACATGATATATAAGATATATTGACAATACATTATTGATAATTTATTATTTATGTAAGCGGTTAACACGCCTATTATAAGGAGTTATGACGAATGGGATGATATATCATTAAGAGGGGGTTCTGAGGGTATCGGCATTGGCAATGGGTGGAGTTGAAGGATGATTTATCTAATATGCTAAGGGGAGAATACAAATGAAGCTCAACAGAACGTTCGTATCCGTACTGGTCGGCGTAATGGCGGTAGTGGCTGTATCTGCCTGCTCGAATGATTCATCCAACGAGAAGAACGCGTCTCCTTCAGGTTCCGCATCGCAAGCGGGATCGCCTGCATCGTCCGCAGCTTCGGCTGCCGGCCCGATCGAATTGACAAGCGTAAAGATGTTGGACCCCAACGTTACGTTCGCGGATGGAGAGGACATCGAGAACAATATTTGGACGCGTGCAGCCAAGGACGAATACGGCGTCACGATTACGTACAAATGGACGGCGCCATCGGCACAATATAGCGAGAAAGTCGCGTTAATGCTTGCGACCGGCGATCTTCCCGACTTCCTGCAGCTTGACGCGACCGGGTACGAGCAGGCGCTGAAGGCCGGACTGCTGGCAGACCTGACCGATGCCTACGAGAAGTATGCTTCCCCGGCACTGAAGGAACGAATGATGTTGGATGGCGGGGATGCCCTTCAGGCGGGGATGAAGGATGGGAAGATGTATGCCGTCGTCCAGGCCAACAGTTGGAAGACCGACTCCGAGCAGATGCTGTACATTCGCAAGGACTGGTTGGACAAGTTGAATCTGGAGGCGCCCAAGACAATAGACGACGTCATGAGAATTGCGGAAGCGTTTACCAAGCAAGATCCGGACGGGAACAACGCCGATGACACGATCGGGCTCGGGATGACCCTGAACAATTACTTCGGATTTCTGAACGGCAATAACGCTTACCGCAGCATTTGGATGCCGGATGGCTCCGGCAATCTTGTGTACAGCAGCATTCAGCCGGAGATGCGCGATGCGTTGCTCAAGCTGCAGCAGATGTATAAGAACGGGTACATCGACCCGGAATTCTACACGAAGGGCATGGATGTTGTCAAAACCGATATTACGAACGGCAAGATCGGCATGATTTACGACAACTATGTCGCACCGCTTAATTTGATGGATTCCTGGGACAAGGATAAGAACGCCGATTGGATCGTCGTGCCGCAACCGGCTCTGACCGAAGCTGAATATCCGGCCAAAAGCGAAGTGAAAAACGGATTCTCGTATTATCTGGTCGCGAGCAAGAACATCAAGAATCCCGAAGCCTTCATCAATATGATCAATCTGTTCGTAGACAAGCAGAGCAACGATTCCAGTTATGTGACGGATTCGGAGGGGCGAATGGTTCACAATTATGCCCCCGCCAATATCAGCACGCCGGACGGCAACTTGTACAATCAGCGTCTAATCGCCAAGGCCATCGAATCGGGAGACCCGGAGGGATTGCTGACCGGCAGCAATACAGCTCAAGCCAAGCAAAATTACGAGAACGTCATTCGCCTGCAGGAAGGCAGCACGGACAAGACCGATTGGGGGCTCGGGAAGATATTCGGACCGGAATCTTCGCTTTCCGTACTGGATCAGTACTATTTCACGCCTGCGCATTACGTCAAGAACGAGTTTTACGGCGCACCTACGCCAGCAATGGTCAAATACAGCGCAACGCTTAACGATCTCGAGGACCAGACGTTTACCAAAATCATAACAGGCACGTCGATCGATTCCTTCGATAAGTTCGTGGATAATTGGCACTCTCTGGGCGGGGACGAAATCACCAAAGAAGTCAATGCGTTCTATCAATCCCGTTAAGCGTGGACCGATGGCAATTGGGCGGTACCCGAAGGAAGAGCCTAAAGCTCTTCCTTCGGAATTCAGCACGATAGGAGACGGGCAATGAAAGAAAGCAAACGACCTCGCAATCGTTCGGCCGCGGCCCTTCACCTGATGATCTTGCCGGCGCTTGCGCTGCTGCTCGTATACAGCTACGGGCCAATGCTCGGGCTCGTCATGGCCTTCCAGGACTTCACGCCGGCACAAGGCTGGTTCGGTTCTCCCTGGGTTGGAATGGACAACTTCAAATACGTGTTCTCGCTCCCGAATTTTAAGCAAGTCGTTTGGAACACCTTGTTTATTTCCATTATGGAGATCGCGCTCGGTCAAATCCTGGCGCTGGTCGTTACGTTATTGCTGAATGAAGTGAAGAACGGGTTCAAAAGGACGGTTCAGACGATTATCTATATTCCGCATTTTCTGTCCTGGATTATATTGGGCGGGATCTTGCTTGAGGTGCTGTCGCTGAGCGGCATCGTCAATATGTTCCTGCATCGTCTCGGGATCGAGCCGATATCGTTTCTTGGAGATTCCTCGATTTTCCCCTGGACGTTGATCTTCTCGCATCTATGGAAGGAAGTCGGGTTTGCGACGATTATTTTCCTGGCTGCTCTTAGCAGCATCAATCCTCAGCTTTATGAAGCTGCCGAGATCGACGGGGCCGGCCGGCTGCGGAAGATGTGGAACGTGACCTTGCCGGGAATGGCGCCGATTATCATCTTGGCTGCCGTGTTGAGCATAGGTAACTTGCTTAATGCCGGATTCGATCAGGTCTTTACGCTTTATAATCCTGTCGTATACGACACGGGCGACATTATCGACACATTCGTCTACCGCTTGGGATTGGTGCAATCGCATTATTCGCTTGCCACCGCCGTCGGCATCTTCAAGTCGACGATCTCGTTCACCTTCGTTGCATTGTCGTATTATCTGGCGTATCGCTTGGCCGACTATCGTATTTTCTAGAAGGAGGTGACCGGATTGAGTTCAAGACCATTGCACAGGATAGCGGATGCGGTCATCTACCTTGTTCTTGCGGTGTTGGCATTAGTGTGCTTGGCGCCATTCATGAATACGCTGGCCATGTCGTTCAGCGCCAGCAGTGCCATCGATGCTCGCGAGGTCGTGTTTATCCCCAAGGGATTCCATCTGTACGCCTACCAATATTCTCTGGGGAAACCCGAGTTTCTGCGATCTATCGGCATCTCCATCGAACGAATATTGCTGGGCGTCCCGTTAAGCATGCTGCTGTCGGTGCTTGCCGCTTACCCGCTCTCAAGGGAACGGGGGGTATTCCGCGGCCGAACCGTGTATGCGTGGATCTTCGTATTTACCATTCTGTTCTCGGGCGGGCTGATCCCCTCCTACATGCTCGTGTATAAGACGGGGCTGATCGATACGATCGGCGCGCTTATTATCCCGGGTGCGGTTCCTGTGTTTAACATTGTGCTATTGCTGAACTTCTTTCGCGGGATTCCCAAGGAGATCGGAGAAGCCGCGTTCATTGACGGCGCCGGCCATTGGAAAAGCTTGTTCGCCATTTATATTCCGCTATCTGCGGCCGTACTTGCGACAACGGCGTTGTTCAGCTTCGTCGGGCATTGGAATTCCTGGTTCGACGGAATTATCTACATGAACTCGGATCGCAATTATCCGCTGCAGAGCTACTTGCAGACGTTGGTGCTCAAGACCGATTTGGCATCGGTTGCGTTCAACAGCACCGTTCAAGGGTATGAGCTTCTATCCAATAAGAACATAAAGGCGGCGCAAGTGATCGTCGGAGCGGTACCGGTGCTGATCATTTACCCCTTCCTGCAAAGATATTTCTCCAAGGGTATCGTACTCGGCAGCGTCAAAGACTAATTCGAACTAGAGGGGAACTGAGCGACATGAGATCAATCGGATATCGCAATGTTCAGATGAAAGGCGATCTGTGCGCGCGCAATGTGAAAAATTACGCCAGAATGCACGACCGGCTCTACAGGCCCGGTGTCGTTGGGACGAAGGAAGCCGAGAATGTAGGCTGGCCGGGGGATTGGGAAGGCCGTACGATTCTTGCGCTTACCCTGCTTGCGCAATCGATCGATTCGGAGCCCGCTTATCTGGAGGAGATCGTCGAAGAAATTCTGGATAATTGCAACGCGGGCGGCTACCGTGGAGACCTGCTCGTTCCGGACGCGATCAATGAACAACAGATGGCCGGACACGGCTGGCTGCTGCGCGGACTGGTGGAGTATTACCGATGGAAGGGCGACGGGCGCGTGCGCTCTTCGATTCAACAAATCGTGAACAATTTGTATCTTCCGCTTGCGGGTCACTTCGCCAATTATCCGGTAAGGCAAGAGGAACGGGAGTTCCATCAGGGCGAAGCGGCAGGAAGCTTGGCGGACAAGGTTAACGAGTGGCTGCTGTCCACGGATATCGGCTGCGTATTTATTTCCTTGGATGGACTGTCCCAAGCTTACGAGGAACTGAGGGACCCCGCTTTGGGGCAGTTGCTCGAGGAAATGATGGGCGTGTTTTTCACAATCGATTTTACCGGTATTACCGCTCAAACACATGCTTCCCTGACCGGTATGCGCGGGGTCGTGCGCATGTATGAAGTGACGGGCCAAGCAAGTCTGCTGGAGCAAGCCTTGTCGTTCTTCAAGCTCTACAAATCGGAGGGCATGACCGAGAACTACGCGAATTTCAACCTGTTCCGTACGCCATCCTGGACCGAGCCGTGCGGCATCATCGATTCCTACATGCTTGCGCTCTCCTTGTGGGAGCATACGGGGAACGAGGAGCTGCTGGAGGAAGCGCATGCGATCTGGCATAACGGGGTGGAGCGCGGGCAACGTCCGAATGGCGGCTTCGGTTGCGATACGACCGTCGAAGACGGGCATGTTGCCATTCACAAAAACTACTATGAAGCCTATTGGTGCTGCACGATGAGAGGCGGAGAAGGACTCGGCGTTCCGATGCGCAAAGCTCTGTTTGAGACGGACGACCGCTTGCAGCTTCCTCTCTACGTGGACGGTATTTACAAACGCGAGCAGGGCGGACGCGAAGAGCTGCGAGTCGCCTCTTCTTACCCCTGCGAGGGAAGAATCGAACTGTCCGTGATGCAGGGCAGCGGCAGTCTCGTTCATATTGCCATGTTCGTGCCGTCTTGGGCACTTAACGTCAAGGTGGAGAAGAACGGTGCGGCAATCCCCTTCCGCCTCGAAGCCGGTTTTGCGAATTTCGAGGGGGAACTGCTGACCGGAACGGCCTTCACGCTGACATTCGATATTCCGTTGATGGCCGTGCCGACGCAAGGCAATCTGTATGCGGGCAGCGATCTGCACACGTTGAGGCACGGCTTGCTTGTGTTGGGGGCCGCTCGCCGTTATGAGGAGCGGGTGAATCCTTCCGCACTGGCTTATGCGGGCCAGGGGCGCTACACCGGTCCGGATCTGGATCTGCTCCCTCTGGGAGGAGCTTATCTGCTTGATGAGGCGACCTTGCGAGAGCAAAGCTATCAGGTGCTGTTCCGGGTCGGCCAGGCAGACGACTAGAATTCGATAGTAACCATTAGAAGGGAACAAGATTATGACTCTGAACCTGAAACTCGGCATCAATATGGGATTCGCCAGCAACAAGTACGTGGAACCGGAGGTGTGGACACGTATTGTCGGCGAAGAACTGGGATTGAAGTATGTCCAATTCGTCGCCGATTTATTGAACGTATTCCTGCCTGAGCCTATCGTCCGGCGCCAAGTGGAGCGAATCAACGAGAATGCACAGAAGTATGGAATCGAAATAACGAGTTCTTTTCTAAGCAGCTTCACGCGGGTCAATCACTTCATGAATCCGGACCCCGAGCAACGCAAGGTATGGCTGGATTGGTTCAAGAGATTCGCAAGCGTCTCCAGAGAGATGGGGGCGCTGTCGACCGGAGGGCATCTGGGCATTCTGACCTTCCACGATTATGACGACCCGCTGCGAAGGGAGACCATTATCAGGGAAGGGATCAAGCATTGGCAGGAGCTTAGCTGGTATTGCAAGGATATCGGCATGACGCATCTGATCTTCGAGCCGATGTCGGTTCCGAGAGAATTGGCCAATTCGGTAGAGGAGACCAAGGAGCTGTTGGAACGGTTGAACGCCGACGCCGGCATTCCGATTCGGCTCTGTCTGGACGTCGGTCACGCTCCGCATCCCGACGACCGCGACCCCTATCGATGGCTGAGAGAGCTGGGAGCGATGTCCCCCATCGTGCATATCCAGCAGACGGAGAAGGATCATAGTCGCCATTGGCCCTTCATCGAACCGTATAACGAGCAAGGCATCATTCGCCCGGACAAAGTTATCGAAGCGCTGGAGCAGTCGGGAGCAACCGACGTCGAATTGATCTTCGAACTCTATCATCGAGAGGCTTGGAGCTCGGAGTTCCGTATCATCGAGGATCACCGGCAATCGGTGGATTACTGGAGGCAATATGTTCGGCAATAAGGAGCAAACGGAGCGTCGGAGAGGGGACATATCCTTGCAGGCCGATGTTGTCGTGGCGGGGCATATTGCCGTGGACCTGATTCCGGCATTGTCCGATCGGGCCGGCGGCCTCACCTCGCTCAGACCCGGCCAGCTTGTTGAAGCCGGGGGAGCGGCGTTCAGCTCGGGAGGCTGCGTAGCCAATACCGGTCTGGCGCTCGATCGGATCGGCGTCCCCGTGAGGCTGATCGGTTGCATCGGGGACGATGAATTCGGCGAACTGACCTTGCGTGCGGTTCGCAGCGCGAATCCGGATTTGGTCTCGGGGCTGCAAGTCGTGCAGGGCGAGATCAGCTCCTATACCATTGTGCTCGAATCGCCCGGGATCGACCGGATATTCATTCACTGCCCCGGCGTGAATCATCGCTTCCGGTCGCAGCACGTTAGCCCGGAAGCGTTGCGGGGGGCGCGCCTGTTCCACTTTGGCTACCCTCCGCTGATGCGAAGCCTGTTCAGCGATCAAGGGGAAGAGATGGCCCTCATCATGGGCGAGGCTCGTCGGGCAGGGGCGATGACCTCGTTGGATATGGCGATGCCGGGGTCTGACGAGGCCCGTCGCGTCGATTGGCCGCGGTGGCTGCAGCGAGTGCTGCCGGAAGTGGATTTGTTCCTTCCAAGCTTGGATGAGCTGCGCGTCATGTTGCCTGGCTTAAGTGGACTTCCGATGGAAGTTGCGGTTCGGGAAGCGGCGGAACTGTTGCTCGATTGGGGGTGCGCCATCGTGGCGATCAAGCTCGGCGACTGCGGTATCTATTGCCGAACGGCGGGAGGCGACCGCTTGCAGCAAGTGCCTCATGCCTTCCTGTCGACAGCCGCGAACTGGAGATTGCGGGAGCTGTGGGCGCCGTGTTATCAAGTCGACGTCATCGGAACGACGGGAGCGGGCGACTGCACGATTGCCGGATTCATTCGGGGGATTGTAGCCGACCTGACGCTTGAAGAGACGCTGCAAAGCGCAACAGCCGTTGGCGCGTGCAGCGTAGAGGCTAAAGATGCGCTTGGCGGCTTGCATTCCTGGGAGGAGATCCGGGGTCGAATCGAAGAGGGATGGAAGCGGTCGGATAAAGGTCCCGAAGGCGAGGGCTGGAGCTGGAACTCCGCCATCCAGATCTGGCAAGGCAGACTCGATCAAGCTAACAAGAAGGAAGTGGACGAATGAGACAGGTTGTGCGATCCAAACCCGTTATAGGCGTTATCGTAGGCAATAGAGATTTTTTCCCGGATCATCTGGCAGCGTCAGGTCGTGCGACCATTCTGAAAGTCCTTGCAGAGGAAGGGTTGGAGGTCGTCATCGTCGGCGAACTCGAGACGAAGCACGGCGCAATCGAGACGCATGATGAAGCAAACATCTGCGCCAACTTATTTAAGGAGCACAGAGACCGATTGGACGGCGTGCTGATTACGCTGCCGAACTTCGGAGACGAGAAGGCGATTGCCCATGCCATTCGCAAGGCGGAACTGAAAGTCCCGGTTCTCGTACATGCCTTCAGCGACGAAGTCGCTTCGATGACGATTCGAGACCGCAGAGACAGCTTCTGCGGCAAGATGTCGCTCTGCAACAATCTGCAACAGTACGGCATCCCCTATACGCTCACTTCGCTTCATACGATGGACCCGGAGAGCGAAGCGTTCAGGAGCGACCTCCGACGTTTTGTCTCGACATGCGCAGTCGCCAAGTCGTTGAGAGCGGCCCGATTCGGTTCCATCGGCGCGCGTCCGGCGTCGTTCAATACGGTGCGCTACAGCGAACGTCTGTTGGAGCAGAGCGGCATCTCTATTGAAACGATCGATCTCTCGGAGATCTTCGGGCGAATCGGCAAAGTGAAGGAATCCGATCCAGCCGTGAAGCGCAAGCTGGAAGAAATCAATGCCTATATCGACATTCAAGGCTATCCGCTGGACAAAATCGTGAAGATGGCGTCGTTGGGTGTCGTGATCGATGATTGGATGGAAGACCAGGAACTGGATGCGACGGCCATTCAGTGTTGGACTTCCATGCAGGAATACTTTGGAATCGTCCCTTGTACATTGATGAGCATGATGAGCAGCGGGCTGCTGCCGAGCGCCTGCGAGGTGGATGTGCCGGGCCTGGTCGGGATGTACGCGCTGCAGCAAGCGTCGCGGAAGCCGAGCGCATTGCTGGATTGGAACAATAATTACGGCGATGATCCGGACAAGGGAGTTGTGTTCCATTGCAGCAACTTGCCCAAAGAAATGCTCGAAGCCATCCACATGGACTACCATGAGATCTTGTCCGGTACGGTCGGCAGAGAAAATACGTTCGGGACGCTGCAGGGGAGAATCAAAGATCGTTCCTTTACGTACTGCAAGGTAGCGACGGACGATCTGAATGGGCAAATTACCGCTTACTTGGGCGAAGGCGAGTTCACCAGTGATCCGTTGCAAACCTTCGGCGGTTATGGCGTCGTGCAGATTCCCCGGTTCCAGGAGCTGCTGCGCTATATTTGCGAGCAGGGCTTCGAGCACCACGTGGCGGTGAATTTGAATCAAGTGGCGCATTCGGTCAAGGAAGCATTCACCAAGTATTTAGGCTGGAAGGTCTATCATCACGCCAATTGATGGTTGGGCCTTGGACTCGGAACCCGTCTCAAATCAACCTTGCCGCCCCCGTCGGCCCCGCTGACCGCCGAATTTTATGCGAAAAATCACATTGGCGAAGCCCCATAACGGACACTTTGCACGGTTTTATGTGAAAAATAGCATACATGGCGGAGTTTCCGGCTCGAAGCGCCGTATGTATGCGAAAAACCGCATAAAACGCCGCGATTCCGCGCCGATCCAGGCTGACGAATGTGAAAAATCGCATAAAACCGTAAAGCTACCGTACCGGAGGAGCTAAGATCCCCTCCCCAATCCACAGAACCGTCAGGGCGATCCGCTCTGACGGTTATTCCTGTTGGGATATTATAGGTGGTCATCATCGAGCTTTGCTTATATAATTTGGTAGATATAATAGAAACAGATGGAAACGGATAGAAACAGATAGAGACAGAAGGAGGCATTCTTCCATGAGAATTAAATCGATAGCGGCTGCTCTTGCGATAGTCGGGGCTCTATCCTTAGGAACGCCATTCCCGTTATCCGGCGCGCAAGCGGAACCGGCGTCTGCGAAGGGCTGGAGCTCCATCGCGGTAGGAGCCAGCCACAGCTTGGCCGTCAAGAACGACGGGACCGTCTGGCAGTGGGGGGAGATTGCGATTTACAGCGGAGCCGAAGAAGGAGAGACCGTTCTGTCCGCACTCGTTCCCGAGCAGGTGTCGGGATTGACGGATGTGATCGCCGTGGCCGGAGGCCAGATTCATTCTCTTGCCCTTCGCGAGGATGGGACGGTATGGTCTTGGGGCGGCAATCATGACGGCGAGCTTGGCGACGGAACGGACAAGAGCCGGACCGTTCCGGCTCAAGTAGCCGGGCTTACGGACGTTGTTGCCATTGAGGCCGATTGGATACGAAGCTTCGCCGTGAAGAAGGATGGCACCGTGTGGGGATGGGGCGGATTCTACTACAGAGATTCGGAAGGCACGGTCCGGAATGCCAGCGTTCCCACGCAATTGAACGGGCTGAGCGACGTGGTCTCGATCTCATCGGGCTACGGGAGCTTCGTTGCGCTTAAGAAGGACGGGACCGTGTGGCAGTACCTGGAACAGTTAACGCAAATCCCGAACGTCGTCAATATGGTGCAAGTAGCCGTCGGCTCCCAATATACATACGGGCTCGACACCGATGGAACGGTATGGTATTGGGGCTCTAACGGAGAAGGGATGTCGAACGGGGTCTCCATGGCCGACGGCTCTGCCGCCCGCAAGTTGGAAGGGGCAACGGGCGTGGCCGCCATTCAGGCTTCGGCAGGCGGACCGCTGCTTCTTAAGAAGGACGGCACGGTCTGGGCGAGCGGGACGAATGCGGGAGGACAATTGGGCAACGGTTCCTTCCAATCGAGCGATACGCTTGTCCGGGTGACCGGCTTGAAGAAGATGACGAAGATCGCGGCCCATGGCATCGGCTTCCGCTCCATGGCCATTCGTGCGGACGGCACGCTATGGTCCTGGGGGGCTCCCTATCTGGGCGATGGAACGAAGTGGAACGGCAAAATCCCCGTAGCCATCGCAAGCTATCCGAATGAAACGATCGAGCAGGACCCGTACTTCGTTGAAGTGAACGGGAGCTATCTGCGAATGGACCAGCCTCCGATCAGTCAGGATGGACGAATTCTGGTGCCGTTAAGAGCCATATTCGAAGCGATGGGCGCAACCGTGGAGTGGAATTCGGCTGCCTCGACGATTACGGCAGAGAAGGGCAGCCTGACGATCCGGTTGACCGTCGGAGAGAAGACGGCTTGGGTGAACGGCCAGAAGCTGGCCATCGACGTTCCTCCGGCTATCGTCAACAATTCCGCCCTTGTTCCCGTCCGCTTCATCAGCGAGTCCCTCGGCGCCAAGACCGATTGGGATGCGAGCAGCAAGACGGTTATTATCGTGAGTGGAGAGTGAAGGTAAACCTAATTGACAAACAAATACCTTTTGTCATAGACTAGTTGTGTGAGGCATTGCTTCACAAATGCAAAAAGCAATAAGTCGGAGATTCTCAGCCGTATAAGTGAGAAGCGGAACAAGTTGGAGATTCTCAGCCATATAAGTGAGAAACGGAACAAGTCGGAGATCCTCTACCGTACAAGTGAGGGACCAAAAAAGCGCGTAAGGGTAGCCTAAAGCTACCCTTATTTTATTGGGAGCGAGGCCGGCGCCAATGGAGAAAACATTGAGAATATGTGCAATTCAGCCTGCGTACTTGCAATATCTACGGGTTTATGATCCGTTCGTTAGCTTGGATCCCACAGGAAATCGCAAGTTTGTAGGTATCATTCTTGAAGTGAATGGCCATAAATACTGCGCACCGCTCTCTTCCCCCAAACCAAAACATAGTATGATTTCCGAACACGCTCCCGACGTTGTGAAAATAGATGGCGGAAAATTGGGCGTTATTAACTTAAATAACATGATACCCATTCACGACTCAGCAATTATTGATATGGATATTTCTCAAGTTGCAGATGCAAAGTACCGCGGATTGTTAACAAATCAGGCATTATTCATCCGGTCGAAAGAAGAAGCAATAAAGAAAAAAGCCAGTCGGTTACATTCAATGATAAAAAGCAAAAAGCATCCTTCACTACATAAACGATGTTGCGATTTCTTGGCCCTTGAGGCAGCGGTGAGTAACTTTGGAGCTGTGACAACGCCAACTGTGGATGTGGCAGTTGGCATTGAACAAAATGATACATAAGTAAATCTCCCGCCAAGCCCCGCTCTCTCAAGGGAGCGGGGCTTGATTCGCATTCATGTAATCCTCCACCCGCATCTTCCTCAGCTTCATCTGGACGGTGAGTCCGCCGTACCCGTTCCCTTGGATGTGCAGGCCGTAGTCCGGGCCGTAGAACAGCTTCAGTCGTTGATGGAGGTTCTTGAGTCCGTAGCTCTCGTCGATCTGCCGGATCGGGTCGTTCAGTTGCTGATTCAGCGCATCGATCTCGTCCTTGCTCATTCCGAATCCGTTGTCCTCCATGAGGAGCAGCATGTTGCGATCGTCCAGCGCAGTTGACAGAGGCAAGAGAAATGTGTATGATGCTAACATACCCTATGGGGTATTAATTTTTACTCCAAATTATACCCTATAGGGTATATTGGACATCGGCAAAATCGTTCAGGCAATCGGGAATCTATTCTCTAAGGAGGAACAAGGACGATGGCAACAACGGCAATTCAAGCAATGACTGCTCAAGCGCTCGCCAAGATTATTCTGTCGTATGAGAAGCTATTTATTCTGGATGTTCGGAATACAGCGGAATTCGACAATTGGAAGATCGAAGGCGGTGCGACGGAGACCTTGAACATTCCTTACTTCGATCTGTTGGACGGGGTCGACGAGGCGCTTGGCCAGATTCCGGACGGCAGGGACATCCTGGTCGTGTGCGCCAAGGAAGGGTCTTCCGTCTTCGTGGCGGAACAGCTTGCCGAGGCCGGACGAACGGACGTCCATTATCTGAAGGGCGGGATGAAGGCCTGGAGCGAACATCTGGAGCCCGTGAAGGTTGGCGATCTGAAGGACGGAGGCGAACTGTATCAATTCGTTCGGATAGGGAAGGGCTGCTTGTCTTATATGGTATTGTCCGACGGGGAGGCCGCGGCGATCGACACGCTTCGTATGGTCGAGGTGTTCGAGCGATTCGCCAAGGACAAGGGCGCGACGATCAAACACACGCTCGATACGCATCTGCATGCCGATCACATCTCGGGCGGCAGACAGCTGGCGGAGAACGCCGGCGCGACTTACTGGCTTCCTCCGAAGGATGCGACGGAGGTTGTCTTCGAATACGAGCCTCTGGAGGAGGGCAAGGAGATAACGGTCGGCAGGTCCCGAATCCGCATCCAGCCGATCTATTCCCCCGGTCATACAATCGGAAGCACCTCCTTCATCGTTGATGATCAATACTTGCTGAGCGGGGATATTCTGTTCGTAGAGTCCATCGGTCGTCCGGACCTGGCCGGCAAGGCGGAGGATTGGGTGGCGGACCTGAGGACGACGCTGTACGAGACGTACAGAGGCCTGGCGGAGGAGTTGACCGTGCTTCCTGCGCACTTCGGCAAGGCCACCGAGTTGGGGGAAGGGGGCAAAGTGGCCGCTCGTCTCGGAGACCTGTTCAAGAGCAATCCGGGGCTTAACATTCGGAGCGACGAAGAGTTCAGGGCAGCCGTGACGAAGAACCTCCCGCCCCAGCCGAATGCCTATCAGGAGATTCGCCGAACGAATATGGGCAGGCTGACGCCGGACGAGGAAGAGCAACGGGAGATGGAGATGGGGCCGAACCGCTGCGCGGTGCACGATAAGTAGCCTTTTGCAAGACGGAGCTTTTTTTTGGCCAAAATAATACCCCGTTGGGTATTTAGGGCTCCGAGAGCCAACTCGTCATAGAGAAAGGATTGGCCGCCATGAATCTGGATCTCGGGTGGATTCTCGTGTTATTCGCGATCGGCTTTATTGGTTCTTTTATATCCGGCATGGTAGGGATCGGCGGGTCCATCATCAAATACCCTATGCTGCTCTATATTCCTCCCGCTTTGGGCTTCCTTGCGCTGTCGGCCCAGGAGGTCGCAGCTATTAGTGCGATTCAGGTATTCTTCGCGACGTTGGCCGGAATATTCGCGTATCGCAAGGGCAACTTCATTCACTCGAAGCTTGTGCTCTATATGGGGATTCCGATCGTCATCGGCAGCTTCCTTGGCGGATATGGCTCCAGGTATCTGCCGGACAGCGCCATCAATATTACGTATGCGGTCATGGCGTTGGCCGCCGCCGTGATGATGTTCCTCCCGAAGAAGGGCGAGAAGGAGGATGACTACGCGAGACTCGCGTTCCATCGCGGGCTGGCAGCCGTATCCGCGGGCGTGGTCGGCATCCTGTCCGGCATTGTCGGCGCGGCCGGGGCCTTCATTACGGTTCCGATTATGCTCGTTCTGCTGCGAATTCCGACCCGGGTTGCGATCGCGTCGTCGCTGGCGATTACGTTCATCTCCTCCATCGGTTCGACGACAGGCAAGATCATGGGAGGCCACATGCTGTGGACCCCTGCGGCTGTCATGGTTGTCGCCAGCATTATCGCTTCCCCTGTCGGCGCGAAGGTAGGCAAGAGGATGAACGTGAAGGTGCTCCAATGGCTCCTCGCGGCCCTGATTACGGCGACCGTCCTTAAAATTTGGATTGATATTTTATCTTGATTATCTGCCCAATCATTCAATTGAAGGAGCGAATGTGCAATGGCGGGAACATTCACGAAAGTCGCGCTTCCGCAGGAAGTTAGAGAACGGCTGGAGAGAGGCGAGAAGCTTGGCGTTATTGATGTGCGCGAACCGGCGGAATGGGAGTCGGGACATATCCCGAATGCCAAACATATTCCATTGGGCGTTATCGGACAACGACACGGCGAACTGGATCGTTCGCAACCATATATCGTCGTATGTCGCAGCGGAGGCCGAAGCGGTCTGGCTTGCGAGCTGCTGGAGGAGCTGGGCTATGACGTAACGAATATGGCCGGCGGCATGTCCTGCTGGGAAGGCGAATTCGTCTGCGGAATTTAATAACGGAAGGGGGATTAATGCTGTGACAGCTATCATTCAAACGAACCGAATGCTGAATTGCGAAGGGTTGGCTTGTCCAATGCCGGTCGTCAGAACGAAGAAGACCATGGAAGAGATGAAGGCCGGCGAAGTGCTCGAGGTCCGGGCGACGGATAATGGGTCGGTGGCCGATCTGCAGAGCTGGGCGAGCCGTACAGGACATCAATATATCGGGATGAAGGAAGAGGGAGGCGTCTTCCGCCACTTCCTCCGGAAGTCTCCGGAGAACGAGACCAAACCCGAGACGAAGCATCCGCACGTCATCGGCAACGAAGAGCTGAATCGGAGAATGGCGGACGGAGCCGCCTTCACAATCGTGGACGTTCGGGAACCGGCGGAATATAGCTTCCATCGCATTCCGGGAGCGATCTCGATTCCGCTGGGCGAATTGGAGCAGAAGCTCGATCTGCTTCCGAAGGACGGAGAGTATGCGGTGGTCTGCCGAACGGGCACCCGGAGCGATCTCGCCTGCCAATTGCTTGCCGAACGGGGATACTCTGCGGTCAGGAATGTCGTGCCGGGGATGTCCGCATGGGAAGGACCCGCGGAGAGGGACGAGTAAGCGCGAGGGCCGGTGCGCGGGACCGGTCGTCATAGCAAGGAAGGAGAGCGATTCGAGTGGCTGAGCAGGAGAAGTCGACCATTGTATTATTCAGCGGGGAATTGGACAAGGCGATTGCGGCGTTCATTATCGCGAACGGCGCGGCGGCTTACGATCACGAGGTGACGATCTTCTTCACCTTCTGGGGGTTGAACGCGCTTCGGAAGGATGAGCAGATTCCGGCGAAGAAGGGCTTCCTCGAGAAGCTGTTCGGGAGAATGATGCCTCGCGGCGCAGATCGGCTGGGGTTATCGAGAATGAATTTTGCCGGGCTGGGTCCGAAGATGATCAAACACGTCATGAAGAAGCACAACGCGTTAACGCTGCCGCAGCTAATCGAGCTTGCGCAGGAGCAGGGGGTTAAGCTGGTGGCCTGCACGATGACAATGGATTTGCTGGGCCTCCGGAAGGAAGAGCTGCTGGACGGGGTCGAGTATGCCGGGGTTGCGGCTTATTTGGGGGATGCCGCGGACGCGAAAGTGAACCTGTTCATCTGATGCGTGTCCCCCCGTATCCGGTTATAATATACCTATACAGGTATTGGGGGAATGCGATATGAAGTACGATGACGATATGAAGCGTCGCTTGCGCCGTGCGGAAGGGCAAGTGCGCGGTGTGCTGAAGATGATGGAAGAGGGAAAAAACTGCAAGGACGTCGTCAGCCAGCTCTCCGCGATTCGCAGCGCCGTCGACAAGACGATGGCGCTTGTCGTTGCGGTCAATCTGGAGCAGTGCATTCTGGATGAGCGCGAGAACGGAGGGGACACCAACAAGGTCGTTCAGGAAGCCGTTGAATTGTTAATCAAGAGCAGGTAGGTGAATGGACTTGGGTATCGGACTGTATGTTCTGTTATCGCTAGTTGTGTTGTGGCTGCTGTACAAACGGCTTGTCCCGATAAAAGGTCTGCGCACTCTGGAGGCGGATCAGTTCCGGAGCGAGTCCGAGGGGAACAAGGTGATCGACGTTCGGGAAGATCATGAATTCCGGAGAGGACATCTCAAGGGCGCCGTGAACATTCCGCTCAGCGGGTTGGCGCAGCGCCTGGGGGACATTCCCAAGGATCGAGCGATTTATTTGTATTGTCAGAGCGGAATGCGCAGCAAGCAAGCGGCGAAGCTGCTTCTGCGCCAAGGCTGCTCCGACGTCGCGCACCTCCGGGGCGGGATGACGGCGTGGAGAGGACCGATTCAGAGATAAGCATGCCGGAAAGGGAGAGGTGAGGCGTCATGGCCAAGAAAGTGCTTATTGTAGGCGGGGTGGCGGGCGGAGCGTCGGCCGCGGCCAGACTCAGACGGCTGGACGAGAATGCGGAGATTGTCATGTTCGAGCGAGGTCCTCATATCTCCTATGCCAACTGCGGTCTTCCCTATTATATCGGGGAAACGATTCAGGATCGCTCGAAGCTGCTGGTGCAGACTCCGGAGAGCATGAAGGCCCGATTTAACCTGGATATCCGCATTCACAGCGAAGTGACCCGAATTGATGCGGACGCCAAGACCGTTACCGTAAACAGCAAGGAGAAGGGAGTCTACAAGGAGAGCTACGATTACTTGATCTTGTCTCCCGGCGCCAAGCCGCTGAAGCCGCCGATCCCGGGGATCGACAGCCGTCTTGTCTACACCCTGAGAACGATTCCGGATATGGACCGGATCAAGTCTCATGCAGACCAGGCGGGCATTCGGAGCGCCATTGTTGTCGGCGGCGGATACATCGGCGTGGAGATGGCGGACAATCTTCGTCATCGCGGACTGGAGGTCACGTTGGTCGAGGCTGCGCCGCATATTCTGGCGCCGTTCGACTCGGAGATGGCGGCGTTCGCGGAGAAGGAGCTTGAGGACAACGGAGTTAGGCTCTTGTTGGGCGACGGCGTCCATTCGTTCGTTGAGAAGGAGGGCGGAATCGCAGTCATGCTGCAGAGCGGGAAGGAAGCTTGCGGAGATATGGTCATTCTCGCGATCGGCGTGGCTCCGGATACCGGCTTCCTGAAGGATTCCGGCATCAGGCTTGGGCCAAGGGGGCATATCCTGGTGAACGAATCGATGCAGACCGACTGTGACGGTGTTTACGCGGTTGGCGATGCCGTCGAGATTGTCGATTACGTGACCCGGCAGCCCTCCGCGATTCCGCTGGCCGGTCCGGCGAACAAGCAAGGGCGTGTCGCGGCCGATCATATCTGCGGACTTCCATCGACCTACAAGGGGACGCAAGGTACTGCGATTATCAAGCTGTTCGATCTTGCCGGAGCAAGCACGGGAAGCAATGAGCGTACGTTGTCAAGGCTCGGCATTCCGTATCGGACGGTTTACGTTCACCCAAGCTCGCATGCCGCGTATTATCCGGGAGCGAAGCCGATTGCTCTCAAGCTTATATTTAACGATGAGGGGAAAATCCTTGGAGCCCAAGCCTTCGGAGCCGAGGGGGTGGACAAGCGGATCGACGTTATCGCCGCCGTCCTTCGAATGAACGGCACCGTAGACGATCTCGCCGAGCTTGAGCTTGCGTACGCGCCTCCCTTCTCCTCGGCCAAAGATCCGGTCAATATGGCAGGCTATCTGGCTCAGAACGTATTAAGCGGACGGAGCGACGTTGCGACGCTGCAGGAATTGGGCTCGTTCGACCCGGAGCGGCAAATCCTGCTTGATGTCAGGACGAAGGCGGAATTCGATCAAGGGCATATCGAAGGCGCAAGGCATATACCGGTTGACGAGCTTCGCGCGAGGTGCGGCGAGCTTGAGCAAGGCAAGGAAATTTATGCCTATTGCGCCGTAGGGATGAGAGGATATATCGCTTCCCGCATCTTGCAGCAGAAGGGATTTGCCGTCAAGAACGTGACAGGAGGCTATCGCAGCTATTCCATGGCGCGATATGCGCCGCGGAACTAATCATTGCGGTTCACATGCGCGCGACTACAGTGAATACCCGATTCTACAGTCCCTCACTTAAAGTGAAGATTACGGAATTCGGTCGGCGTCATGCCTTCCGTCTGCATAAAAATTTTGTTGAAGTAGCTCACGCTCGGATAGCCGGAATCGATGGCGATCTCCTTGATTGCCATCTGCGGATGGCCGAGCAGCAATTGCTTGCTAAGCTGAATGCGGCACTTGGTCATGTAGGCGAGCGGCGTCATGCGCGTCACCTTCTTGAACAGGCTGCAGAAGTAATTCGGCGTCAGTTGAACTCTGTCCGCCCATTCTTCCAGGATAAAGGGGAGATGGGCGTTTTTCTGCATGAACGGCAACAGATGAATGATGCGATCGACGTTCTGCATGCCCCGCTTGGTAGAGAACGGGATCGCCCCGCTGACGAATTCCACAAGCACGCCGTAGGCGAGAGCGGAGATGCGGGCCGGGCGCATGAAGCTGTGCTGCTCGAGCTCGTCCAGCAGCTCAAGGAAGGCCTGCTCAAGCATGGCGTTATCCTTCATGTACCAGAGAGAGGAGCCGTGGAATCCCCTCTGAAGCAGGAAGTCCGCCAGCCCGCTGCCATTGAATTGCATCCAATGGATATCCCAGCTATCGTCATCGGATGTGTAATATCGCATTCTCTCGTGCGGGTGATGAAGGAACACATCGCCTTGCTTCAAGGTGAAGAGCGTGTCATTCAGCTCGAGATACCCCTTCCCTCCGGTGACGAAGTGCAGGCTGAAGTCGCGGACGCCTTCCTCGCGGGTGACCGTGTGGCTGTCCGGCTTCACATAGAAGCCGGAGGAGTGGGGGAAGCAGAAGAAGCCGTATTCTTCGAACGGCGGAAGGAAATATTGACGGTTCATCGGCCGACGCTCCGTTCCCGGGGACTTTGAAAATAGAATAACAAAAAGTAATTTCGTTGTATAGAGAGAAGCGGACAATTCGCTGAAGAACGATGCTGAAAGTGTGGGAAATTCGTATTCTTTCGAGAAATGAAGTATGTATTAAAAACGAATATTGCTGAATCGATTGAGGTGTATCCGTTTTCATAAATAAAACAATATTAATTTACGGAGTAATATTGTTTTATAATTCGAAATCTCGTATTATTGTCAACGCTTACTGGAGCGGATAGACTATTATTGATAACGCTAGTCGCGACTGCCTGAATCCCGGGGAAAGCAGGCTCGGCGCGTTAGGAAGAGGAAAGGGGGAAGGCAATGGCGCAGACAGCCTATTCGATCGGAAGCGAGAAAGAGAAAGGCTCTCTCCGTCGTATCGTTCAGAAGTTGTTGTCGCAGAAGTATTTGTACTTGCTGGTGCTGCCGGGATTCCTGTTGGTGCTCGTCTTTAATTACTTCCCGATGTACGGCATCCTGGTCGCGTTCAAGAAGTACAGCGTGGCCAAGGGAATCTGGGACAGCCCGTGGGTCGGCATGAAATATTTCGATATGTTCCTGTCGAATCCGATGGCGCTGCGCACAGTCAAGAATACGGTCTTGCTCGGGCTGTACGGCCTGCTGTGGGGGTTCCCGGCGCCGATTATTCTGGCCTTGCTGTTCAACGAGCTGCGCATTCTGTGGTTCAAGAGATTCGTGCAAACGGTTTCGTATTTCCCGCACTTCATCTCGACGGTCATCATCGTGGGCATGATCAAGGAACTGACCTCGCTGGACGGCTTGGTCAACCAGGTGACGGGGCTGTTCGGCATGGACCCGGTCAACTTCTTGTCGGAGTCGCAATTCTTCCGGACGATCTTCGTCAGCTCCGGAATCTGGCAAGGGATCGGCTGGGGAACGATTCTGTATCTGGCGGCGCTCAGCGGCGTCGATCCGACCTTGTACGATGTAGCGTCGATCGACGGAGCGAACCGCTGGCACAAGATGAAGAACATCTCGCTTCCGTCCATCATGCCGACGACGATCATTCTGTTTATTCTCGCCATCGGCGGCATTCTCGGCAACGACTTCTCGAAGGTGCTGCTGCTCTATAACCCCGGGACGTATGAGACGGCCGACGTGATCGGCACCTACGTCTTCCGCGAGGGGCTTCAGGGCGGGCGCTTCGAATACGCCGCGGCCGTCGGACTGATGCTGTCCGTCGTCTCGTTCATCTTCGTCGCGATCACCAACGGAATCGTCAAGCGATTCTCCGATTCGAGTCTCTGGTAGGTGAGGAACATGGGTTACAAGCAAGGCATGGGTTCCCGGATCTTCGACATTCTCAATTACGCCTTCATGCTCGCGCTCGTCGTCGTGATGGTCTATCCGCTGCTGAATGTCATCTCGTTGTCGCTCAGCGATCCGGATTATATTGCGCTAGGTGAGGTCAGTTGGTGGCCCAAGGGATTCAATACCAAGGGGTACGAGATTATTCTGAGCAAGCCCCAGTTGTACATCAGCTACCGCAATACGCTGCTGTACGCTTCGGTCGGGACGCTCCTGACGCTGCTGCTCACCTCTCTGACGGCTTACCCGCTGACCGTGGCTGATTTTCCGCTTAAGAAGTTTATTACTATATTCCTCGCAATCACAATGTTCTTCGGCGGCGGCATGATTCCGACTTATCTGTTGATGAAGGAGCTTCATCTGCTCAATACGTTCTGGATCATGGTCATTCCCGGCAGCGTAGGCGCGTTCAACGTCTTTATCTATCGTTCGTTCTTCCAGAATATCCCTTCGGAGCTGCGAGAATCGGCCTTGATGGACGGAGCCGGAGACATTACGATTCTGTTCCGCATCTATCTGCCGCTATCCAAGGCGCTGCTCGCGACATTCGCGCTGTTCTCCATCGTGGCCTTCTGGAACGAATGGTTTAACGCCTTGATCTATCTGAAGAACGAGAGCAAGTATCCGCTGCAGATGTTCCTGCGCAGCTTGATTGTCGACGACGGGAGCGCGAGCAGCCAATACCGGAACTTGCTCGTCAACAATGAGGTCAATCCGAAGAACATTGTGATGGCCGCAATCGTTATCGCGCTGGCGCCGATTCTGTGCATCTATCCGTTCGTTCAGAAGCACTTCGTCAAGGGGGCCATGGTCGGCTCGATCAAGGGGTAGTCAACGTATCGAGGTCCGACGAACGGCGGCTTAACGCTTCGCCACTCAACTATTATCAGGGGGTTCTTGTATGCAAAAATCAACAACGGCGCTTCTGTCCATCCTGCTCGCATCTTCGATGCTGGCCGGCTGCAGCGGCAACAACGATAATGGCGGCACTGATTCGGGCGCTTCTCCGGCAGCGAGCGGCGGCTCCTCGGCAAGCGGCGACACGAACGCTGTGGAGGAGCTCAGCTTCGAGGTCATGATTCCGAAGTTCGGGGTCGATCCCGCGGACACGCTCGTTCAGGAGCAATGGGAGAAGGAGATGGAGACGTATCTCGGCGTCAAGCTGAACATCAAGTGGAACCGCATTCAGTGGGGCGACGAGTACTTCGAGAAGGCGAAGGTGATGGCCGCGAGCGGCGAGATCCCGGATGTCATGCTCAGCCTCGAAGGGCTGTCGGGCATTAACGACAACGGGGAGGAAGGCTTGTACGCCGATCTCACTCCGTATCTGGAGCAATACCCGTATTACAAGGAATTCGTCAACGGCACGCCGAACTCGGACACCTATCTGTTCTCCTCGAACAAGAAGATTTACGCCTACTTCGACGGCTACGACAACCCGACGGAGCTGACGCCGTCCCAATATTCCTCGTCTTACCGGCTTGACGTCTTCGAGCAGAACGGGATCAAGATTCCGGAGACGCTCGATGAGATGTACGATGCCGCCAAGAAGCTGAAGGAGCTGTATCCGGATACCTATCCGATCGGCTCGAGCGGCAAGTACATGGCGTATGCCGGCTTCTACAATTCCTTGCACACGAGCGACGACATCTATTGGAACGGTGAGAAGTATGTGTTCGGTCCGACGGAGATGAGCTTTAAGGAAGCGCTCGAATTCATGCACAAGCTGTACGCGGAGAAGCTGATGGACCCGGATTACTTCACCGATGAGATCGATCAGGCCCGTCCGAAGGCGACGACAGGCAAGACGTTCATCTACCCGCTTAGCTGGTCCGGCTTCGCGACCGAGTTCAACGACAACGAGCAGGCGAACGTCAAGTGGACGAATGCGCTGATTCCAAGCTCGAAGTACGGCGATGCCTGGCTGTATTCCTCCGAGCCGGCGGGCAAGGGGCTCGGCAACGGCAGCGGCATCGTCATCTCGGCGAAGGCGAAGCACCCCGAGCTGCTGGCGAAGATGCTCGACTACCAGTATTCGGGCAAGATGATGACGCTGATGAACTGGGGCGTAGAGGGCACGACCTACGAGGAGAAGGACGGCGTGAAGCAGTACACGTCGAACATTCTGAACGCCGACAATCTGTATGATGAGTTGTGCAAGTACGGCGTAGGCACGACGGGCAGCTGCCGCGCCGGCATCGTATGGACGCCGCAGGACCGCGTCGCCAAGTATACGGACCCGGGCAGCGTAACGTCGTTCTACCATGACGGCAAGGAGACCGAAGAGAGCTATTGGACCGCGAACGGCACCTACGGCAAGGGCCGGGTTGCGCCGAACGATCAAGCGCCGCGCATCAACTTCACAAGCGACGAGAACGAGCAGATCAGCAACACGATGACGCCGGTCCGAACCTATGTGCAGGAATCGGTCATCAAGTTCATCAAGGGCGAGATGGACCTGAGCGATTGGGATAAGTTCCAAGCTCAGCTGAAGAAGATGGGAGACTACGAGTCGGTCGTCAGCCTGTATCAGAGCAAGCTGTAAGAGCGGGCGGAACAGGGGAACGGTCAGGCGATCATTCAGTTAGCAAACTGGAGAGGCGAGGAAAGGCATGACGGATAAGGAATTGCGGAATGACGAGCTCGCCTCGATGCTGAAGAGCAGCATTCAATTGAAGAGCAGGGACGATGTGGAGGCTCCTTCGCTGAAGCTGAGCGACGAGCAGATGGAATGGTGGCGGGACGCCAAGCTGGGGTTCTTCTTCCACTGGGGGTTGTACTCGCTGCTCGGGCGCGGCGAGTGGGCGATGTTCAACGAGAGCATCCCCGCCGACGAGTATGCGAAGCTGGCCGAGTCGTTCGACCCGCAGCAATGGGACCCGCGCCAGTGGGCGGAGCTGGTCCGGGAGGCGGGCATGGCCTATTCGGTTATGGTCACCCGCCATCACGACGGCTTCGCGATGTGGGACAGTCCGGGCAGCTACGGCGGGTTCGACAGCAAGAGGGCGGCGGCGGGTCGCGACTTCGTCAAGGAGTACACGGAGGCTTTCCGCGAGGCCGGGCTAAGGGTCGGGCTGTACTACTCCCCGATGGACTGGCGGTTCCCCGGCTACTTCAAGCCCATGGAATTGGCGGAAAATGCGGCTCTGATGAAGAGGCAATGCTACGAGCAAATCCGGGAGTTGACGACGAAGTACGGGCCGATCGACATTCTCTGGTACGACGGCGGCTGGCTTGCCCATTCCGGCTCGGATGCCGACGCCGCCTGGTTCTGGGAGCCGATCAAGCTGAACGAAATGGTGAGGTCCAGCCAGCCCGACTGTGTCATTAATCCGCGTTCGGGCTGGAGCGGGGACTTCCAATGCGACGAAGGCGGCCATGACATCACGGGCCCGATCGTGCCGATGGACTGGGAGAAGTGCTTTACGATTGCCTATCATTGGTCGTACGAGCCGGAGGAGAGGGTGATGCCGCTCGAGCAAATCGTGAAGCTGATGGTCGATTGCTTCGTGCGCGGGGGCAACGTGCTGCTGAACGTGGCCCCCAATCCGGATGGGACCATTCCGGATAGTCAGACGGAGCGGCTGCGGCAGATCGGCGCCTTCATGAAGAAGAACGGCGAAGCCATCTACGGCACGCGCGCGGGCCCGCTGCAACCGGTGGACAATGTATACGGCATGACGCACAGAGGGGATTGCCTGTACCTGCACGTGCTGGACGCGGCGGCGATGGACAAGACGATTCTGCCGGCGCTGCCGCAGCGAATTGCTCGCTGCGAGCTTCTGGACGGCACGGAGATTCCTTATAAGCAGAACGAGCGCGGAGTTGCGATTCGCATTCCGGAGGCTCGTCGGGATCGCTTCGATACGGTTGTGAAGCTGACGGTAGATTCGGCCCTGTAAGCAACGCAGTCCGGCCCGCTTCTTCGGAGGCGGCCGGACTTCATCTGACCGTAAGACAAATCTGACCGAATGACAAATCTGCATGAAGGAAAAGGAGTTGTGGATGATGTTGACAAGAAGAAGCCGCAGGCCGGTAAACTGGTTGTGTGTGTTTATGGCAGCGCTTGCATTCTTTGCTGTGCTGCCGTTCGGTCTGCCGACGGAAGTGCATGCGGCCGGAACCACACTGGTGACGTATCCGAATCCGACGGGCGGCGCCGCGCTCAACGCCGACTTCACCGTGAAGGTGCGCGCGAACGGCGGGGCCTGGCAGGACCTGGACGAATACGACACGACGGTAGGCGGCTACCACCCTTCGCATGCTTCCTTCGTCTACTTCGATACGGACGGTCCGGTGGACGTATCCGTCACCTATAACGCGGGGACCGTCTCATCCGCAGCGGTTCGTCCGGCAAGCAAAGGCATTGCCCCCTCCGTTGCGGGGAACACGTTGACCTTCACGATCTCCGGTCCGACCAAGCTCTCGGTGGAAGTGAATGGAGACATCAACCACAATCTGCATCTGTTCGCGAATCCACTGGAGGTTGACGTCCCGAGCCCAAGCGATCCGGACGTCATCTATCTCGGGCCCGGCGTCTACAACCAGGATTATACGGTGCCGAGCGGCAAGACCTTGTACATTGCGGGAGGAGCGGTCGTCAAGGGAGGCGTCTTCCTGGACAACGCGACGAACGCGTCCGTCAGGGGACGGGGCATCCTCGATCATCCTTCCTGGAGAGGCGTCTCGGTCAACTATTCCGACAATATCACGGTCGACGGGATTATCGTCAACGACTACGGCCACGGCGGAGGCGGCGGGGATCTGGTCGATCTGCAGAATGCCAACAATGTGACGATTAACAATATTAAAGGCTTCAGCTACAAGAGCTGGACGGACGGAATCGACAATCTGGGGTCCACGAACATTACGATTAACGATTGTTTTATTCGCTCTGGCGATGACAGCCTGGCGGTCTATACCGCCCGCCCGGAATCGAACTTCTGGAGCAATGTCGCGAACGAGACGGTCACAAACACGATCCTTATGCCCGATGTGGCCCGTCCGATCAACTTCGGCACCCACGGCGATCCGACCGAATACGAGGGCGGGCTGTTCATCGATTCCGTCCACTTCTCCAACATCGACATCTTGTTGAACGACACGCAAAGTCCGATGAGCCCGATCCAGTTCACGAACGGCGACGGGAACCTCATCCAGAATGTAACGTTTACCGATATCCGGATCGAGGACAATTATGTGCATGCGATTTTTAACCTGAACAATACGTGGACGGGAAGCCAGACCGGGCCGGGGCGGGGCGTCAAGAATATCTACTTCAAGAATATTACGTATACCGGCACCAACAGCAATTCCTCCAATCTGACCGGCTATAGTCCCAATCGTCTCGTTCAAGACGTCACGTTCGAGAATCTGGTCGTCAACGGCAATCTGATCCTGTCCGCCGCAGCGGGCAATATCAGCGTCAACGGCTATACGAGCAACATCCAGTTCGTCGCTCCGGGCGCAAGCAGCTATACGCCGCTTCCGACTCCGACACCGCTGTATACGAATCTGGCATTGAACAAGACGGCCAGCTCGGACAGCGTCAAGACCGGAACCTCGGCCTCCGGCGGCAACGACGGCAACCATCGAACGAACTGGACCGCGAACGACACGAATACAGGCCATTGGTGGAAGGTGGACCTTGGCAGCAATCAGACGATCCATGGAACCAAGGTGATATGGGACGAGAACAATCTTACGCATCTGTACAAGGTCGAGGTGTCGACAGACAACGTCAACTGGACCACGGCAGCGGACCGGACGGCAAGCAACGGCACGGCGAAGACGAACAATGACTTGTTCAACATGACGGCCAGGTATGTCCGAATTACCGTGACGGGCTTGACCTCGGGAGTTGCAGCAGGCTTCAACGAGTTCCGGGTTCTTCAATACAACGGCGCCTCCTTAGTCAAGAACGGGGACTTCGACAATGGCCACACGGCGACGTGGACCGGTTCCGGGCTGCTCACGCATATCTCCGCAGCGTACAACAGCACCTTCGGCCTTGATCTTCGCAGTGCCGGCAATTATGCGGAGCAGACGATAACCGGCCTTAGCCCGAACACGGCCTACGTGCTGTCCGTCGATGCCAAGGGCGTATCGGGAACGGGGCAAGGTTACTTGTACGCGAAGGACTACGGCGGAACCCAGGTCAACCAGAGCATCACGTCGGACAATACGTTCCACAGCGCGTCCCTTCTGTTCGTTACCGGCTCCGGGGCGACCGCCGCGACGATCGGCGTCTATGACACGACCGGAAGGGTTCAGTTCGACAATATCGTTCTGCGTCCGCTCATTGCCAATGGAGACTTCGAGAACGGGACGACCGTTGGCTGGACCGGCTCCGGGGCCGCCGCGCAGGTATGGGCCGCACGAAGCAGCGCTTACGGCCTCGAGCTCTGGAATCCGGGCAACTACGCGGAGCAGACGATCACCGGGCTCAGCCCGAATACGGCCTACGTGCTGACGGTCGACACCAAGGGCGTATCCGGGACGGGGCAAGGCTATGCGTACGTGAAGGATTACGGCGGCTCCCAGATCAACAAGACGATTGCCTCCGACAACAACTGGCACAGCATGGCGATCTACTTCGTCACCGGGCCGTCCTCCACCTCCGCGACGATCGGAGCTTATTGCACGACAACCCGGGTGAGCTTCGACAACTTCGCCTTGAAGCCGACTCCGGTGCTGGTGCAGAACGGGAACTTCGAAGGCGGCAACATTACGGGCTGGACCGGCTCCGGAGGCGCTGCGCAGGTGTGGGCGGCATACAGCAGCGCTTACGGCCTGGAGCTCAAGAACCCGGGCAACTACGCAGAGCAGACGATCACCGGGCTCAGCCCGAATACGTCGTATGTGCTGACGGTCAAGACCAAGGGCGTGTCGGGCACCGGTCAAGGCTATGTGTACGTGAAGGATTACGGCGGCTCCCAATTGAATCAGACGATCACGTCGGACAATACCTGGTACACCACAACGATTGCCTTCACGACGGGAGCCTCATCCACGTCCGCCACGATTGGCGCAGCTTGCACGACAACCAGAGTAACGTTCGATGATTTCGTTGTTAACCAAGTCTGATTTGGTTGTGAGCCAAGTCTGAATGCGTTGTGTGAACCAAGTGGAATGGCGTTGCCATAAAGAAGGCGCCCCCCCCTGTCCAGGTTCGGGCAGGGGGGTTCTTCGATGCTCCGATTTCTTGAATATAACGTAATATCATATTATTAATCATAGTAAGTTTCTATTTACCTCGCCAAATTTTCGATTGATACTTAGTATATGAGTTGTAATTTTGTTCTATTGGAGTGGTGATGGCCTGTGAGATCGGAACGGAGAAGAAGCTGTATCAACTTGAATCGGGAATGGAGATTCGTTCGCAGCGATGAGTTCGGCTATGAGGAGGAACGTCCGAAGCAAGCGGAGTATGACGACACCGGCTGGCGGCATGTCGGCTTGCCCCATTCCTTCAGCATTCCTTATTATATGGAGAATGAATGGTTTATCGGGTCGGGGTGGTACCGCAAGCGATTCGCTTATCGGCCGGAATGGGCGGGCAAGCTCGTGCATCTGGCGTTCGAAGGCGTCTTCCAGACAGCGGAGGTATTCGTCAACGGCGGCCTGGTCGGGCGGCACGAAGGAGGCTATACCGGCTTCTGCTACGATATTACGGAGTGGCTGCGGGACGGCTCGAATGTCATCGCCGTCCGGGTCGGCAACGAGTGGAGCGGGCGCATCGCGCCGCGCTCCGGCGAGCATACGTTCTCCGGCGGCATCTACCGTGACGTCAGCCTGACTGTTACCGAGCCGCTGCATCTTGCATGGAACGGCACATTCGTGACCACGCCGCTTCTGTCGAACGATGGGAACGAGACACGGATGCAGGTACGTGTGCAAGCCGAGGTCGTCAATGGTTCGGAGGAGGACAAGCGGGTTACGGTCCGCACGGTCGTGCGGGATCGCGAGGGCCGGGAGACGGTCGCGACGGAGCGGACGCTTGAGGTAGCGGCAGGCACGACACGGAAGGCCGACAGCTTCGGCGGGCCAGTCTCCAATCCTAGGCTGTGGGGTCCGGACGATCCGTATCTGTACCGGGTGACGACAGAGATCGTTGCGGAAGGGGAGGTCGTCGACGAGTTCGAGGATACGATGGGGTTCCGCTGGATGGAGTGGACGGCGGACGAGGGCTTCTTCCTTAATGGCCGGAGGCTGTTCCTGAACGGGGCGAACGTTCACCAGGACCAGGCGGGCTGGGGAGACGCAGTCACGCAGGCGGCGATCTATCGCGACGTCAAGATGATCAAGGACGCAGGGATGAACTTCATTCGCGGCAGCCACTATCCGCACCATCCCGCCTTCGCTCGCGCCTGCGACGAATACGGCATTCTGTTCTGGTCGGAGGCGACCTTCTGGGGAATGGGCGGAGGAGCCAACGATACGGGGGAGCGGACCGATTGGCGGGCCAGCGCGTACCCGGTGCTGGAGGAGGACCGGGAGGGCTTCGAGATCAGCGCGATCAGGCAATTGCGCGAGATGATCCGCATCAACCGGAATCGGCCGAGCGTGATCGTCTGGAGCATGGGCAACGAGCCGTTCTTCAGCCACGAGTCCGTCCGTCAGCAGGCGGTCGAGCTTCTGCGCCGGATGGTCGCCGTCTCCCGCGAGGAGGACCCGACACGCCCGGCGGCGGTCGGAGGCGCGCAGAGATGGGAGCTGGACCGACCGGATATCGCGGACGTTGCCGGCTTGAACGGCGATGGCGGCGGCTTCTATATGAAGTGGGACGGCGACGAACGGGTTGACGATCCGGAGACGGAACGGCCGGTCATTCCGCAGGTTGTCTCCGAATATGGCAGCGAGGTGATGGATCGTCCCGGCTGCTATCGCCCGTATTACGATCATGTCGCGGCGAGCCGAACCGATCCTTATCGCCATGCGGCGCCCAAGTGGCGATGCGGACAGGCACTCTGGTGCGGCTTCCATCATGGCAGTCTAGCCAACGATATGGGACATATGGGCATTGTCGATTATTACCGCCTTCCGCTGCGCGGCTGGTACTGGCATCGCTTCAATAGTACGGCTTTGAATGCGGCGGGGGAAGCGTCAGAGTTGGAGCAATCAGTGGAGTCGGAGCGAACGGCGAGGGCGAGAATAGCGATGGATAGAGCGGCACTCGGCTATCTGGGCATTGAGCCGCCGAAGGAGCCGGGCGGGGAGCCGGAATGGCCGAGGCCGGGCACTCCGACGCGGCTGCGGTTATATCCAGGCGTAGGCAGCTCGACGCGGATTCGCAACGACGGGACCGACGATACGCAGCTTGTTGTCGAGCTTGTCGACGAGAACGGGAAGCGGGTCGCTGCGTCCGCTCCCGTCGCGTTGACGGTCGAATCCGGTCCGGGGCAATTCCCGTCGTACGCTGCGAAGCGGATAGACACCGACACCGGCTTGCAGGTGATTGAAGGGCTTGGCGCGATCGTCTTCCGTTCTTATTATGCGGGAGTATCGGTCATCGTGGCGACATCGCCAGGTCTTCAGGAAGCGAGGCTGACGATCGTGACGACGGAATCGGTCGGAACGAATCATTCGATCGGAACGATAGAATCGGCTGCAGCGATAGAGTCGGAGCCGGACCTGACGATTCCTCTTCCCTCCAAGTCTGCCGTGCAGGTGAAGGAGGCCCGCGAGCAACTGCTCGACCTGGCGACGAATCGGCCGAACAAGGCAAGCAGCGCAGCGCGCGGTTATGGCAAGAACAACGCCAATGATGCCGACCCCGGCTCCTCCTGGCGAGCAGGAAGCCTGGCTTCGGGAGAGTGGTGGATGCTCGATCTGGAGGGCGTCAAGTACCCGGACCGAGTGGAGCTTGCGTTCGAACGGGCGGGGATGTATCGGTTCGTGCTGGAAGGCTCGAGCGACGGGGAGTCGTGGTCGCCGCTGCTCGATCATCGGGAGAAGGCGGTGGAGCTTGGGAAGGACGGCGAGACGCTCGTCAAGCCGGTGAAGCGGGCGGCTTGCCGGTACGTTCGAATAACGTTCACACAGATGCCGCAGGAAGTACCGGCCAACCTGAGAACGTTCGGGTTATTTGGTTTGAATTCAGTTTAAATTTAGTTTTAAATAAGGTTTAATTAAGTTTGACTTATTTAAGTTGAACGAATGAATTTATCTTGGCAAGTTACATCGCGCAGAATTGGGAACCGGAAATTCCTGATCCGCGGCCGGTACCCGTTGGAGCGAATAAGCCTGAAATCTCGACAATAATTTGCCGTTCCGCGGCTGAATGCTGAAAAAACCAGCATTCAGAGCCGAAGCGTCGCCGTCCCGCAGCCGATTGAGCGAACCAGCCTGAAATTTCGACTATAATTCGCGGCCCGCGGTCAGAACGACAAACTTCCAACATCATTGCAATAGAACCTTATGCCATGCGAGAAGTATCGATACGAGTGTGCTCGTTATAATCTGCTCGTTATAATCTTTGGTTCATTATTTATAGATTCGAATTCGATTTGAATCAGAATCGGAATCGGAATCAAACTCAGACAGCGGCAGACACTGCGAATATATGGAGGGACTACGCAATGAACATTCAATTCCAATTGCCCGCCGTTCACTGGGTCGAGGCGCTGCCCGTCGGCAACGGCAGGCTCGGCGCGATGGTGTTCGGCGGCATCGAGAAGGAACGCATCGCGCTCAACGAGGATACGCTCTGGTCGGGATATCCGCAGGACGGGAACAATCCCGGCGCGAGGGAAGCGTTGCCGAAGATCCGGGAGCTGATCGCCCGGAAGAGGTATGAAGAGGCGGACCGTCTGGCCAAGGAGATGATGGGCCCCTTCACGCAATCGTACTTGCCCTTCGGCGATCTGCTTCTCACGATGGAGCACGGCCAGCTCAGCTATGGAAGCTACGAGCGCAAGCTCGACCTGGCGACAGCGGTCGCTTCCGTGACCTACGCCATCGGCGGGGTCGTCTACACTCGCGAGATCTTCGCATCCCATCCCGATCAGGCAATTGTTATGCGGCTGACGGCGAGCAAGGAAGGTCGGCTGAGCTTCCGGGCGCGGCTGGACAGCCCGCTTCGCCACTCTACCGGGACGGAGGACGACCAGTTCACCCTCTCGGGCATCGCGCCCGAGCATGTCTCGGCCAATTACGACGATATCGAGAGTCCCGTTCGCTATGGCGCTCCCGGCACGGCCAGAGGACTTCGCTACCACGGCAGGCTGGCGATCGAGCACGTCGGCGGAACGCTTCGGGTCGATGCCGATGGGCTTCATCTGGAAGGCGCAACGGAGGCGACACTCTTCTTCAGCGCGGCAACCTCGTTCGAGCCGAAGCTTGGCGGCAGCGACGAAGCCCGCGAGCCGAAGCGGCTGACCGCGGCGGCGATCGAAGCGCTGCGAGGTCGGGAATACGCGGAGCTGCGCCGACGGCATATCGACGACCATGACCGGCTGTTCCGTCGCGTCGAACTTCGTCTGGGAGACAGCCCAGCTCCTGCCGACCTCCCGACGGATAAGCGAATCGCAGAATACGGCAGCCGCGATCCTGGCCTGGTCGAGCTGCTGTTCCATTACGGTCGCTACCTGCTGATCGCCAGCTCTCGGGAGGGCACGCAGCCGGCCAACCTGCAGGGCATCTGGAACGAGGAGACGAGAGCGCCCTGGAGCAGCAACTATACGCTCAACATCAACGCGGAGATGAACTATTGGGCGGCGGAGACGTGCAATCTGGCGGAGCTTCACGAGCCGCTGCTTCGCTTCGTCGGGCGGCTGGCCGAGAACGGCCGCCGGACGGCGGCGACGAATTACGGGGCGCGCGGTTGGGTGGCGCATCACAACTCCGATCTGTGGGCGCAGACCGCTCCCGTCGGCGACTTCGGCCGCGGCGATCCGGTATGGGCGCTCTGGCCGATGGGCGGCGTCTGGCTGACCCGGCATCTGTGGGAGCATTATGCCTTCGGCGGAGACGAGGATTTCCTTCGCAACGAGGCTTACCCGATTCTGAAGGATGCCGCCTTGTTCGTCCTGGATTGGCTGATCGAGAACGAGGACGGGCATCTCGTGACCTCTCCTTCGACGTCGCCGGAGCAGAAGTTCCGGGTCGGGGAGGGCCGCTATGCCGTCAGCGAGGCGGCGACGATGGACCTGAGCCTGATCGGGGAACTGCTCGACATATGCATTCGGGCCGGACGACAGCTTCGGGACGAGGAGGAGTGGGTTCGCGGGCTGGAGCGGACGAAGAGCAGATTGCTGCCGATGCGCATCGGCCAACAGGGCGAACTGCTGGAGTGGAGCCACGATTACGAAGGAGAGGATGTCCATCACCGGCACGTCTCCCATCTGGTCGGCATCTATCCGGGGCAACTGCTCTCAGAGAGGTCCACGCCGGAGCTGTTCCGTGCCGGAAGGGCTTCACTGGACATTCGCGGAGATGGCGGGACGGGGTGGAGCCTCGGTTGGAAAATCAATCTATGGGCGAGATTCAAGGACGGCAACCGGGCGGAGCGGCTGATCTCGAATCTGCTGCGGCTTGTCCGGGCGGACGAGCCGATCAATCATGACCATGGGGGCGTCTATGCCAATCTGTTCGACGCCCATCCTCCGTTCCAGATCGACGGCAACTTCGCCGCCACGGCCGGAATCGCCGAGCTGCTGCTGCAGTCGCATCAAGGCTTCCTCGAGCTTCTTCCGGCGCTGCCCGATCGCTGGCCGGACGGCTTCGTCCGCGGGCTGCGGGCGCGAGGCGGATTCGAGGCGAGCTTGCGCTGGACGAACGGCGAACTGACCGAAGCCGAGATCGTATCGCTTCTCGGACAGCCTTGCGCGATCGTGTGCCGCTTGCCCTTCCGCGTCTTCGCGGGCGAAGCCGAAGTTGCCGCCGCGGGGAATGCGGATGGGGCGACGGTGTTCCCGACAGAACGGGGGCAGAGCTACACGCTGAGGGTTGCGACGGTCGAATGAGCCTTCCTCACCTTCCTCCCATCCGGAACTCCGAAGGAGTCAAACCGGTTGCGTCCTTGAAGCTGCGGTGAAAATAAGGCGGGCTGCCGAACCCGAGCCGGTCGGAGATCGCATCGATCGGCTCTCCGACGAGCAGGAGCTGCTTGGCCAGACGAATCCGCTGCTCCATCATGTAGGCCTTGGGCGTCGCGCCCAAGGCTTCTTTGAACAGCTCGGCGAAGTAGGCCGGCTGGTAGCCGCAGGCGCTCGCCAGCTCCGAGACGTGCCAGCTCCGGTCCGGGTGCTCCCGCATCAGCTCCAGCGCCGGCAGCACCTTGCGCCTCGCCTCCGGCTCGCGTTCCTCCCGCAGATGGCGGATCAGCTCCGCGAGCAGCAGGCACATCCGGCCCCGCAGCACAAGCTCGTACCCGAACGATTGCTGCAGGTAGTCGTCCACCACCTGACTGATGAAGGGCTCGAGCTGCGGCGCCCTTGCGACGAACGGAAGCGCGAGCCGCTGCCCGTCGTCAAGGGTCACGAATAAGGGAGCCGGCTCCCGGTCCAGCTCCGCCTCGTCGCAGTATCGCATTTTCGCCGAAGGGTGGTCTGGGATGGCAGAAGGGTTTTCCCAGTTGAAGTGGATGCTGTAGTACGAGAACGCAGCCGACGGAGCGGCGGAGCGCAGTGTCATCGGAGTGTCTCTCCCGTACAGGCCGATGTCTCCGGCGCGGAGCTCGAAGGCTCGGTTGCCGAGGCGCAACTCGGCGACGCCCGACAGCAGGTAGATGAGGTGATGGTCCGGGATGAGACGAGGGCCCCAGCGATAGCCCGGCTCCGATACGGTTCGACCGGCGTAATTCACCGTGGGACTCCAGAGCTGGAATGAACCTGCCGATTGCGCTTGCATCTCGCTCGCCTCCTTCTGCCCTCATTATAAGGATATCCGGCAAAACTGCATAGCTGCCCGGCAAAGCTGCAATTACAGCTCCGGCAGGGCTTGGTATAGTGGCAGGGAGCGAATGCGATAACCCCCGAATGAGGTGTGAGACGTGAAGACATATGATCGGTTGAGGAAGCAATTCGAACAACCGCCGGCGGAATTCAGCCCGATTCCGTTCTGGTTCTGGAATGACGCGCTGTCGAGGGAGGAGCTCATCCGTCAAATTCATGATTTTCATGCGAAGGAAGTGCACGGCTTCGTGCTTCATCCCCGGATGGGGCTCCCGCGATCCATGCCTTACTTATCGGAAGCTTATCTGGAGCTGGTTGAAGCGGCCGTGGCGGAAGCCGACAAGCTGGGCATGAGAGTAATCCTCTACGATGAAGGCATGTATCCCTCGGGCTCCGCCTGCGGCATGGTCGTGCGGCAGAACCCCGACTTCGCCAGCCTTGGGCTGGAGATGCGCGAGATTGCCAGCGGGCCGGGACTGGGGCAAGGGCATGGCGCGGAAAAAGCAGCTACGAACCAAGAAGAAGCGGCAAGAGTAGACACGGCAATCGTTCCATTCTCGCTGCAGGCGGGGGAGAAGGCGGTGTCGGCGTTGGCCGTACGGAAGCGCTCCGACACCGAGATCGAAGCGGGAAGCGCGATTCGGCTCGCTGTTGCCGAGAACGCCGTGCGCTTCGAGCCTCCGGAGGACGGCGATTGGTCCGTCCTGCTGTTCGTCGAGACGCCATCGCGGGGGACGATTCGCGGCGTTCATCCCGGGCAGGATGACGGCGAACCGGATGCTCCCCTGGCGGCCGATCTGCTCAACCCGGAGGCGGTCCAGGCTTTTATCGCGCTGACGCATGAGAAGTATTACAACAAGCTGAAGCGTTACTTCGGCACCACGGTGTTCGCCATGTTCACGGATGAGCCGGACCTGCTCGGACGGGGGCATAAGCAGCGATTAAAGCCGTGGACAAGCGGATTCCTGGACGAGTTCCTGGCAGGCGGCGGTCGCGAGACCGATCTGGCGGCGCTCTGGTTCGATGCCGGGGAGGCCACCGGGCGGATTCGCGACGGTTATGAAGCCGCCATTCGCAAGCGGCTGGCGAGAACCTACTATAAACCGCTTGCCGACTGGTGCGAGGCGCATGGAATTGCGCTTACGGGGCATCCGGCGGTCAGTAACGATATTGGGCTGCTGGAGCACTTCCATATCCCGGGACAGGACGTCGTCTGGCGATATATCGCGCCGGAAGAAGGCAAGGCGATCGACGGCGTGCACAGCACGATGGGCAAGTGCTCCTCCGATGCGGCCCGCCACCGGGGAAGAAGGCGGAACCTGAACGAATGCTTCGGCGTCTGCGGCGTCGAAGGAGGATGGGCGCTGAGCGCGGACAACATGAAGTGGTACCTGGACTGGCTGTTCGTCCGCGGAGTCAACCTGATCTCCCCGCACGCGTTCTATTACTCGATCCGGGACGAGCGGCGGGACGAGCGTCCGCCGGATGTCGGGCCGAACAATATCTGGTGGCCGGAATATGCGCGCTTCTCCCGTTACATCAAGCGGATGAGCTGGCTGATGACGGACAGCGCGAACACGGCGAAGGTGGCCGTGCTTGCCGGGGCCGAGTATCTGCCATGGAACGCCGTCAAGCCGCTGTATGAGCATCAGATCGAATTTAATTACCTGGAGGAAGAGCTGCTTCGGAGCTCCTATCGGTTGGTTGACGGCACGATTCGCATTGCTGAGCAGGCTTACACCGTTGTCCTGATCGAGGACGGAGCCCGTCTGGAAGCGGACACCTGGCGGTTGCTGGAGGCGTTCGTCCAGCAGGGCGGCGTTGTGCTGGATGCCTCGCCGGATGAACGGAGTGCGATGGAGGTTGGACAGCGTTGCGTCTCGTTGTCCGATATTTCCCAAGCGGTCTTGAATGCGTTGGGCCGGGAAGCGCAGCTTCAGCCGGCTCAGCCGTCCATTCGCATCAGTTGTGTGGTCAAGGACGGCGTTACCTTCCATGTCATCGTGAATGAAGGCGAGGAGCGATACGAAGGGAAGCTTCGGGCGGCGCAAGCCGGGTATGCCGAGCGGTGGGACCCGTGGACAGGGGCCATCGAAGCGGCGAGGGCCATTCCCGTCGCAGAAGGCGGAACCTCCATCGAATTCGGCATCGATCGCCGGGAATGTGTGGTCATCGCCATCGACCCGAGCCGGGAAGCCGAGCCGATTGAGACTTCAGCGGATAGAGGCGTCGAATTAGCCGATCTCTCTGACAACTGGCAGGTGCAAGGCGAGCACGTGAACGGGGAAGTTCGGACACTCGCCTCATGGATGGAATGGGATGGCATGCGGTGTTTTTCCGGGACGGTGGTATATGAGAAAGGCTTCGGGCTTCCCGATTCCGGCTCTTATTGCGATTCCGATTCGCCGCAGGAGCCGACCGTTACGCTCGATCTTGGGGACGCGCATGAGTTGGTGCGAGTGTTCGTCAATGATCGCGAGATCGGCGTGCGGATGTGGAAGCCATACACCTTCACGATCGGGCGGGAGCTCCTTCGCGAGAGCAACAAGCTGCGCGTCGAAGTGACGAACAGCTTAAGCAATCGATACGATCGGCGCTCGCTTCCGTCGGGCTTGCTCGGACCGGTCACGATGCAGACCATTAGCAAGCATTCCAGTAAGGAGTAAGATTAACCCAATAAGCCGGGAAAGTCGAGTAGACATGCGAACGTTTGTTTGGTATGCTGATAACAGTCAACCGAAGAAGGGTTCGTCATTCGGCCCTACAGATGCTATACTTATTCTAATCCAATGACGGAGGTTCTGCCGATGGATGCTGAATTGGTGAACGCATTAAGACTGGTTATTCAAGAACAACTGCAACCATTGAACGAGCGCTTTGACACCATCGACTCCCACCTGGAGAAGATCGACAATAGACTGGACAAGATGGACTCCCGGCTAGAGAATCTCGAACTGAGAATGGATAAGGTGGAGTCCCGGCTAGAGAATGTCGAGCTTAGACTGGACAAGGTCGATCTGCGCTTGGATTCCTTCGAAGATCGCTTCGACTCGGTGCAGAATTCTCTGAATCGCATAGAGGCAGCACAGAATGAGGATATCATCGCGTTAATTAAACATACGGATAAGAAGTTAACCGACTTCCAGCACGAGACGAGCGTCAACTTCAAAACCCTCGCTCGTCGGATGACCGCCATGGAGACGGATTTAAGCGAAACGATGGTAGAAGTAGACTCTCTGAAGCCCGCTCAATCGTAAGCCCCTGCAAGCCCCTTCCCGGGGCTTTTCTTTATTGTGAACCATAACGCGCTTGACCCGAGGTCGGATCGAGCCAATAAGCGTGAAATTTCGACTACATTTCGCGGCATGCGCTCCAAATAAGAGAATAAGCACGGATTTTCGATTACATTCCGCAGCCCGCGCTCAACACGAGCCAATAAGCATGAAAATCCGACTACATTATGCAATCTGCACCCCAAATCGGCCAATAAGCATGAATTTCCTACTACATTTCGCGGCCTGCACCCAAATCCGGAATGGACCAACCTCATCCCCTCCGTGCCCCCTCAGCGTCCCCTACCCCCTCGCATGAAGGCCCCGGTACTGGTTCGGGCTCCGCTGCTCCAGCTTCTTGAAGACGGTGCAGAAGTAGTTGACGTCGTCGAAGCCGACCATCCCGGCAATCTCCTTGACCTGCAGGTTCGGCTGCTGCAGAAGCAGCTCCTTGCTCTTCTTGATGCGCACGGAATTGATGTACTGGAACAGCCGGATGCCCATCGTCTTCTTGAAGACGGTGCACAGATGCTGCGGCGTGTATTCGGTCAAGGCGGACAGCTCGTTCAAGGTCAGGCCCTCGGCGTAGTGCAGATCGATATAGTGGAAAAGCGGCTTCAACCGAAGATTCAAACTTGTAGCGCTGTTGTTCGGCTGTGCGGAGGCGTACTGCATAATGTCGGTCAGCAGCCCGTACAGGATACTGGAGCCGTGAAGTCCCTTGAAGGCCACGTCCGCCCGATCGAGGTCGAGGACCGCCTGAATTCGCACCCGGAACGCCTCCGGATTGGACAAGTATAGAACGCCTGAGGACGCGATGCCGGCCGTCTGCTTCAGGAACGTCTCCACCTGCCCGCCGTCGAAGACGATCCAATCGACCACCCAGGTCGGGCCTGCGGCATAATATTCATGCGGCGCCCCCTTGAACAGCAGCATGGCCGTTCCTTCCCGGATTCGGTACGTCTTGCCCTCCAGCTTCAGCTCGCCTTCTCCCTCCACGCACTGAATCCATTGGTGCAGGTAGCCGTTCGGCCTGACGACGTGCTCCTGCTGCCATGTCTGCCCCACATCCAGCACGTAGTACGGCAGCTCCTTGTCGGATGGCGTCACGACGGGAATGTATCTTCTTGGCATGGCCGACCACCTTAATATTATCATATCCTTCTTAAAATCATTAGATTGTTAGCCGATTCCCCGCAATTTACAATAATAATATAGCAAAGATAACTGCCTGAAGGAAGGGAACGTGACGTTATGTGCAGAGTGGTAACGAAGATCATGAGCGGGTGGGAGTTTACGCTGCAAGAGCCTGATGACGCGAGCTTCGCGCCGGTGAGGCTGCCCCACGACTGGGCCATTCACACGCCGACGAACCGCCAGATGGACCAGGCCGAAGCGCAAGGCTTCCGGGACCGCCAGGGCATCGGTTGGTATCGGAGGGAGCTGTGGCTGCAGGAGGTTCGAGAGGATCGTGTCTACCAGCTTCAGTTCGATGGCATCTATGAGAATAGTACGGTCTGGATAAACGGCACCGAAGTCGGAGGACGGAAGTACGGTTATTCGAGCTTCGCGGTGGAGATTACCGACTGCATCCGGGCGGGACACAATCGGATTCTCGTCAAGGTGGACAACACGGCGCTGCCGTCCGATCGATGGTATTCGGGGGCCGGCATCTACCGCACGGTCAAGCTTCTCGAGCTCCCGAAGCGGCATCTGAAGCCGGAGGACATTCAGGTGACGACCGCCGTCGAAGGGGACAAGGGGATCGTCGTCATTCGGACGGGCACGACCGACCCGGTCGCAGCCAGCCTGAAGGAGGGGACGGCCGACGTCTCGTCCGGGTCCGGCAGCGGAACGATTCGGCTCGAGCTTCCGCAGGTCAAGATGTGGAGCCCCGAGTCGCCGCACCTGTATGCGCTGGAGCTGTCGCTGCTGGACGGGGAGCAGGCTGTCGATACGTACGCGATGCGGATCGGTGTCCGGGAGATCGAGATGATCGCCGGCCAAGGGATGTTCGTGAACGGCAAGGCGACGAAGATCAAAGGCTTCTGCATTCACCAGGATGCGGGCTGCCTCGGGATCGCCGCCCCGTCGGAGATCTGGCGAGACCGGCTGATCCGGTTCAAGGCGATGGGCTGCAACGCGATCCGGACCGCCCACCACATGCCGGCGGCGGAGCTTCTCGATCTGTGCGACGAACTGGGCTTGCTGGTCTACGAGGAGCCGTTCGACAAGTGGACCGCCGGCTCGTACCGGAGGTACTTCGAGACGGAATGGCAGCGCGACCTGGAGAGCATGGTGAGGCGGGACCGCAATCACCCGTGCGTGTTCATGTGGGGCGTCGGCAACGAGGTCGAGAATCAGGGACAGCCGTCGATGCTGCGGATTCTTAAGATGCTTAAGGATCATCTCGCGACGCTGGACGATACGCGGCCGGTCTCCTATGCGATGAACCCGCACTTCAAGTATGAGAGCAACGTGGACCTGGCCCAGGTGAAGGACGTGCAGCAATTCGTCGACGAGGTCAGCGAGACGGAGATCGACGATCTGAACGAGAGGGTCGAGCGCATCCGGCGAATCGCCGAGATCGTCGACGTGATCAGTTGCAACTACCAGGAGCAATGGTACCCGGCCATCCACAAGGCAGTTCCGGACAAGCTGATTTTGGGGTCGGAGACGTATCAGTTTTTCCGCGGGCATGTGGATCAGATGCAGAACTTCAGCGACGAAGTGCCGTGGATGGATGTGGAAAAACACGACTACGTCATCGGAGGCATGCTGTGGACGGGGATCGATTACCTCGGCGAGTCGATGGGATACCCGGCCAAGGGCTGGGCCGGCTCGGTGTTCGCGACGAACGGCGAGCGCAAGCCGATCTCGTATCTGTACGAGAGCTATTGGTCCGAGCAGCCGATGGTCTACTTCGCGGTGATGGACTACTCGCTGCAGGACGAGGGCGTGAAGGAGCATTGGGATGCGCCGAGATATGCGAGCCATTGGAGCTTCCCGCAATTCAACAAGACCGTCGTTCCGTATATGATCGCCTCCAACTGCGAAGAAGTGACGGTCGAGGTGAACGGCAAGCGGTTCTACGTGAACAAGCCGTCGTCCTATCCGAACCGGATGATTACGGGCTTCCTTCCGTACTTGCCGGGAACGGTCACGGTTCGCGGCTTCAATAACGGCGAAGAGGTATGCCAGTACACGCTGCGCACGCCGGGCCAGGCCGCGAAGCTCGGCTTCGACCCGATTGCCGAGACTCGCCTGGCGGCAAGGGAAGGCTATTCGCAACTGTTCACGGTCCGCGCGCTGGACAAGGACGGCACGCCCGTGTTCCGCGACAGCTCCAAGGTGACATTCCGCGTCATCGGCCCGGCCGAGCTCATCGGCGTGGACAACGGCGATCTTTGCTCCGCCGAGCCGTACGATTCCTCATGGCGCCACCTGTACCGGGGCTGTGCCAGCGCAGTCCTCTCGCTGACGGGCGAACCCGGCCGCGTGGAACTGACGGCGTTCGCGGACGGGATGGAGTCGGGGCGTGCGGCAGTGGAGGTCGGGTAAGGCGGCGGTGTATCCGGGGGCGCAGAAGCCCCCGGATTTTTTGGTTGAAGGTTGTGATGCCGTTAATGCCGGTACCTGCAGGAATTTATGTGAAATTTCACATTGGCGCTGCTCGATACCGGCCCACTCGGGCGATTTTATGTGAAAAAGCATATTCGTTGGGCCTGTTCCGGCCCGGAACATTCGTATATATGTTAAAAATAGCATAAAACCCCTTGATTCGCCCGAATCCCGAGCGATGAATGTGAAAAATCGTATAAAATCATAGATCGTCCGATGCAAGAGGCAACCGTCAACGAAGGAGTGTTGCAATCGGTCCCCTTCCAACTGAATTCGGCCTCAAGCAAGCTCGATAGCTTTGTTCGGGCGCATGGGCCATTATAGTTGCAGGGGGAAGATAGCCTTATTTTTGTTGGGCGAGCGTTCCGGTAGTTTGTTGGGAAGAACATAATAGTGTAATTTTCGGCTGGAATGGGCAGTGGGAAGTGAGAAATTGACTGGTTTCTTTACTATAATGAGGGTGCTTGCAGGATCTTTAAGGTCCGGATGACATTCTCAGGAAGAGGGAGATCAGAGCATGATCCGATTGTCGGAGACGCTGATGCGATATGACGAGCCGGCGCATGATTGGAATGAGGCGCTGCCCGTGGGGAACGGACGGCTCGGCGGGATGATATTCGGGGGTGTCGGCGAGGAGACCGTGCAGTTTAACGAAGACTCGATCTGGTACGGAGGCTATCGGAACCGCAACAACCCCGACGCTCTGGACAATCTTCCCGAAGTGCGGCGGCTTGTGTTCGAAGGCAAGCTGAAGGAGGCGCACCGGCTGGCGGAAGCGGCTCTCTCCGCGACGCCCCGGAGCGAGAGGCATTACTTGACTGCGGGCAATCTGCTGCTCCGGTTCGATCATCCCGCGGGAGAGACGACGGGCTATCGCCGGGAGCTGGACCTGGAGACGGCCATCGCGTCGACGGTCTACGAGATCGGCGGCGTGGCCTATCGGCGCGAGGTGTTCTGCAGCTACCCGGATCAGGTGATGGTTGTCCGCCTTCGGGCCGATCGCCCCGGCTCCTTGTCGTTTAACGCGCGCTTCGAGCGGAACAAAGGGAGGTATATGGACCGTTCGTTCCGGCACGGAACGGATACCGTTGCGATGAGCAACGACTGCGGCGGCCGGGACGGGCTTGCGTATACGGCGGCGGTGAAGGCGGTTGCCTCCGGAGGACGGGTGCGCATCGTCGGCGAGCATCTCTTCGTTGAAGGGGCGGATGAAGCGACGCTGCTTCTCGCCGTCGCCGGGACGTTCCGCCATGCGGACCCGGATCGGCATTGCTTCGAGCTGCTCGCGAGCGCGGCGGCTTGTTCCTGCGAGGAGTTGAGAAGGAGGCATGTCGAGGATTATGCGCCCTTGTTCCGGAGAACAAGGCTGGAGCTCGGCGTCGAGGAGCGGGAGCGGGCGCGGGCCGGATTGTCCGCGGCGAAGCGGCTGGAGCGGGTTCGGCAGGGGGAGCGGGATGACGGGCTGATCACGTTGTTTTTCCACTTTGGCCGCTATCTGCTCATCGCCTGCAGTCGGCCGGGGTCGCTTCCGGCCAACTTGCAGGGCATCTGGAACGACTCGATGACACCGCCGTGGGACAGCAAGTATACGATCAACATCAACACGCAGATGAACTACTGGCCCGCCGAATCTTGCAGCCTAGAGGATTGCCATGAGCCGCTCTTCGAGCTCATCGAACGGATGCGGGAGAACGGACGCGTGACGGCCCGGTCCATGTACGGCTGCCGCGGGTTCGCGGCCCACCACAATACGGACCTGTGGGCCGATACGGCTCCGCAGGATATCTACGGCCCCGCCACGCAGTGGGTCATGGGAGGCGCCTGGCTCGCCTTGCATATGTGGGAGCACTACCGATTCCATCCGGAGGAGCGGTTCCTGAGACGGGCGTACGATACTATGAAGGAAGCGGCATTGTTCTTCCAGGACTTCCTCGTCGAGAGTCCGGAGGGTTATCTGGTGACGAATCCTTCGGTGTCGCCGGAGAATCATTACCGGCTGCCGAACGGAGAGACCGGCACGCTGTGCTACGGCCCCGCGATGGATACGCAGATTGTGGGCGAGCTGTTCGGCGCTTGCCTTGAGGCCGCACGAATTCTCGGTGTGGACGAAGAGGACCGCGGGGAGTGGGAACGGATTATGTCCCGGCTGCCGGAGATGAAGATCGGCCTGCACGGTCAATTGCAGGAATGGCTGGAGGACTACGAGGAGAAGGACCCCGGCCACCGCCACATCTCGCATCTGTTCGGCTTGCATCCGGGCACGACGATCAGCCCCGACAAGACGCCGGAGCTGGCCAAGGCCGCGGAAGTCTCGCTGAGGCGGAGGCTCGCGGGCGGAGGCGGCCATACCGGCTGGAGCCGGGCATGGATCATCAACTTCTGGGCCCGGCTGCTGAACGGCAATCAGGCTTACGCACATACGCTGGCGCTGCTCGAGCAGTCCACGCTGCCGAATCTGCTCGACAATCATCCGCCGTTCCAGATCGACGGCAACTTCGGAGCGGTCGCCGGCATTGCCGAGATGCTGCTCCAGAGCCATCTCGACGAAGTCCGCCTGCTGCCGGCGCTGCCCGATTCGTGGCCGAGCGGCCGCATCGAGGGGCTGCGCGCGCGAGGGGGCTTCCGGGTCGACCTGGAATGGAGCGAAGGACGGCTCGAATGCGCCACGGTTCAATCGACCTGCGGCTCGCTGCTCCGGCTGAGGGCGGATGCTCCTCTGCGTGTTGTGCGGCAGGACGGCACGGTGCCCGTCTTCGTCGAGCAGCGCGAAGCCGGCGTGCTGGAGCTGCAGACGCGGAAGGGCGAGACCTACGAGCTTCGGCCTCGATAATCCGCGATAATGGGGCGCGGGTGAGGAGCGGGCACTAACGGAGCAAGAGTCGAATAAGGCCCGAACAAGCCCGTTCGGTAAACGAGAAGCCGGAGGCTCCGCAAGCGATGCGAGGCCTCCGGCTGTGGCCGCTGAGGGCGGTGGAGCGACGCGAATTTATGTGAAAAACCGCATTGGTGCAGCGCGATAACGGGGCAGTTGGATGATTTTATGCGAAAAACCACATTCATGGGGGCCGTTGTGACCCGAACTGTCCCTATATATGCGAAAAATCGCATAAAACGCCTCTAATCATCGCAAATTCAGGCGAACGAATGTGAAAAACCGCATAAAATCGTGCAATCGAGAGAAGGCCCGCCGCCGGGGTGACCGCGGCAGCGGGCCTTCTCGTTGTGCGCCCAATCGAACGAATCGGGGCGAAGATTAGAGATTACGATTGCGGCCTGCCGGCGGACCACTCCGAGAATTGCCGCTGGTACTCCGCGATGTAGGCGTCGAGGCCTGCGGCCTTCAGCTTCTCGAGGGTCTTCGGGAAGTATGTGTCGTAATCGACGAAGCCGCTGGAGATCGGCGCGACGAATTCCGTGTATACCCCGTTCAGCTTGGCCTCCTCGTTCTTGACCTTGGTGTTGTCGAAGTTGAAGCCGGCCGTCTTCGACAGGATGGCGTCGTCGTCCCAATGCTTGTATTCCTCGATGAAGTCGTCGGACACGTTCGTCTCGAATCGCATGAACTTGTCGTTCATCATCATCCAGTCGTCGAAGAACAGGTCGCTCGTCAGATTCGCAATTCTTCCTTTCTCGTCAATTGTGTAGTCCTTGTCCTTGATGCCGTATGTGAAGAAGTCATACAGCTCCTGGTTCTTCTGCAGCAGATTGAAGAAGGCGACGTACCGCTCGGGATGCTTGGCGTTCGCCGACACGAAGTAGGCGGTGTTGTAGGTGCCGCGGCTGATCTTCGGACGGTCGTTCTTGTTCAGAAAATAATTCTGAAGCTTGGCCGTCGGGACCGCCTGGGTGATAGAAGCGATGCCTTCGATGGGGCGAGTCGCCGTTCCCGGGTAGAACATCGCCTTGCCCACGTTCCAGTCGGACAGAAGCTGAGGCTGATTGGTTGCGGCGTACTTCGGAATGATGCCCTTCTTGTACCAGCCGTTCATCAGGCTCGCGTAAGCTTTGAACTCCGGCGATTCGTACCAACTGATCAGCTTGTCGTCCTCGGCGGCTTCGTTCACGGCGATAAAGTTGTTGATCCAGTTCAGGTTCATGTCCGTGTACTCGTACATCAGCATGTAGGTCGCATCCGCGGAAGCGAAGCCGATCATGTCCGGATGCTTGGCGTGCACCTTGTCGTAATACTCCTCCAGCTCCGCGAGCGAGCCGACCGAGGACATTCCGACCTCTTCCAGCAGGTCCTGGCGAACCATAACGCTGTAGAACGCCGCGGAGCTGGCCCGGTTGCCGACCGGGATCGCATACTGCTTGCCGTTCATCTTGAAGGCGTCGAACGAAGCGGCGGCGACATTGCTCTTCAGATCGGGCGCATAGTCGTCCACATAGGGCGTCAAGTCGGCGTACAAGCCTTTGGAGACGGACTTGGACAAGTAATTGATGTCCGTGTAGGCGGCGAATTCCTCGCCGGAGGAGAGCATCAGATCCGTCTTGCCTCCGCCGTACTCCGACCATGGAAGATAGGTGAGGTCAAGCTGGGCATTGATTTCTTTTTTTACGAGCTCCTTCAGTTCCTTGCCCGCAATCTCGGCCAGTCGCTGGGACTGCCCCGTGTAGAACAAGAGCTTCAACGTGACCGGCTCCGAGAAGTCTGCGCCGGACGTTCCGGCCGGAGTCTCCGAAGCGTTCCCGCTCGCCTCGGAAGAAGGAGCGGGTGCGGCATTCGAGCCGGCGTTGCCTCCTTCGTTCGACTGCGAGCTGCAGGCGGTAACCAGCAGGAGCGCGGCGAGCAATGAGAATAACGTAAGTCGACGTATCATGAAGCATGACCCCCTTGAAATTATTGGATAAGTAAGCGGTTGCAATATACATTTACAGAGATGAAAGCCCGAACGGGAGCGGAGCAAAGAAGCGAAGCAGCGGCGGAACCGCGGCTGCCTCGCCTGGAGCTTACTGCGAATGTCCTTGCTTACCGTCCATGCCTCTTACCGTCCATGCCTCTTACTTACCGTCAACGCCTCCGGCTTACCGCCAACATCCCGGCTTATTGCGAATGGCTCTGGCTTGCGTACCATTCGGAGAATTGCTTCTGGTATTCGGCCATGTACTTGTCGAAGCCGGCCGCCTTCAGCTTCTCCATCGCCTTCGGGTAGTTCTTGTCGAAGTCGACGAAGCCGCTGGAGACCGGCGTGAGGAATTCGGAGAAAACGCCGTTGATCTTCGTCTCCTCGTTCTTGACCGGCGAGTTGTCGAAGGTGAAGCCGGCCGCCTTGGAGATGATTGCGTCATCGTCCCAGGCCTTATAGGTGGCGATGAAGTCGTCGGGAACGGATGTGTCGAAGCGCATAAAGTTCTTGTTCATCATCAGCCAGTCCGGGATCAGCTCGTCGGTCGCGGTTCGCGTCATGCGTCCGTTCGCGTCGAGCGTGTAGTCCTCGCCTTCGATGCCGTAGGCGAACAGATCGTACAATTCCTGGTTCTTCTGAAGCAGGTTGAAGAACATGACGTATCTCTCCGGATCGGCGGCGTTGGCCGAGACGAACCAGGCCGTGCTGTACGTGCCGCGGCTGATCTTCGGCAGGTCGCGGTTCAGGAAGTAGTTGACCAGCTTGGCCGTCGGAACCGCCTGCGAGATGGCGGCCGCGCCTTCGAACGGCCGTGCGGCCGTGCCCGCCCAGAACATCGCCTTGCCCGAGTTCCAGTCCGACGTCAGTTGAGGCTGGTTGGTGGCCGCATACTTCGGAACGATGCCCTTCTCGTACCATTCCCGCATGATGCCGGCGTACGCCTTGAACTCGTCGGTCTCGAACCAACTGATGATTTTGTCGTCCTGGGCCGATTCGTCGATGGCCAGGAAGTCGTTCAGCCAATACAGGTTCTTGTCGGTATATTCGTACATCAGCATTCTTCTTGCGTCGGTGCCGGCATAGCCGATCAGCTCCGGATGGGCGGCGTGCACCTTCTCGTAGAACTGCTCCAGCTCGGCGAGGGACGAGACGCTGCTCATGCCGACCTCCTCAAGCAGATCCTGGCGAACGAGCACGCTGTAGAATTCGGCCGAGTTCGGCTTGTTGCCGACCGGAACGGCATACTGCTTGCCGCTGAGCTGGAACGCCTTGAAGGAGTTGTCGTCGACCGTCTTCTTCATGTCCGCTGCGGCTGCGCCATCCATATAAGGCGTCAGATCGGCATAGAGCCCCTTGGCGACCGACTTGGCCATGTAGTTGGAGTCGGTATACGCCGCGAAGTCTTCGCCCGTCGACAGCATCAGGTCGGTCTTGCCTCCGCCGTATTCGCTCCACGGGAGGAACTGGAACTCCAGCTCGGCGTTGATCTCCTGCTTCACGATGTCTTGGAACTTCGACTTGGTCAGTTCCTTCATTCGGTCGGATTCGTCGCCGTAGAGGACGATGGTCAGCTTCGCGGGCGCCAGGCCGGAAGCGGAGCTTCCGCCGTCGTTCGCCGAAGCGCTCGCCGTGCCGGACGGCGAGGCGGCATTGCTTGCGCTGCCGGACGGTTCATTCGTATTGCCGTTGCTGCAGGCGGCCAGAAGAAGCAGAGTTGCGGGAAGCAGAGTCGCCCAACATTTTGTCTTAACCATTCGAGTTCCCCCAATGCATAATAGTTATTTATTGTGCAACGGCATGCGACCGCTCATCCGATTCTCGGGTGATTGTATCATGCCACGCGCAACCGGGCTTGGCAATCGGCTATCCCTTGACGGAGCCGACGATGATGCCTCTGACGAAATAGCGCTGCAGGAACGGGTACAGAACCGCGATCGGCAGCACCGTCAGACAGGTCATGGCGAGCTTGGCGGTCTCGAGCGGAGGAGCGACAATGGCTCCGCCGATTCGGGCCGCATTCCCCGAAGCGAGGAATTGGATGTTGGCCATCATGTAGTACATCATGTATTGAATCGTAAACAGCTTCTCGTCGGTGACGAGCATCAGCGGCAGATAGAAGTCGTTCCAGAACTGCAGCGCGTAGAACAGCGAGATCGTCACGAGACCGACCTGGCCGAGCGGAAGCATAATCCGGAAAAAAATTTTGATGTGCCCCGCGCCGTCCATCTGAGCGGATTCGACCACCTCGTGCGGGATGCTTCGGAAGTAGTTCGCCTGCAGGTACATGAGGAAGACGTTCAGCAGGTACGGAATGAAGAGGCCTGCCAGCGTATCGTCCAGGTGATAATACTTCGTGCTGAGAATGTACCAGGGCAGCGTGCCGCCGCTGAACAGCATCGTGAAGTAGGCCAGGAACGCGAAGAAGTTGCGGTAGCGGAAGCCCTTCGCGGTGATAACGTAAGCGTAAGCGGTCGTAACCAGCACGGAGCACGCCGTTCCGAGAACGGTTACCATGACGGAATTCGCATAGCCGCGCACAATCTGCTCCGTCTTCGAGCTGAACATGAATCGGTACGTATCGAGCGTGAAGCCTCGGGGCAGCAGCGAATAGCCGTCCGCCGCGATCTTCGCCTCGGTCGAGAGCGAGCCCGAGACGGCGAGCACGAAGGGAACGAGGCAGATTAGCGAGAACAGACCGATGGCGACGTAGAAGCTGACGAGAAGCGCCCGGTTCTCTTTGTAAGGCATGACCTACACCACCTAGAAAAGTTTGCTTTCCTTGTCGTACCAGCCCGCCAGCTTGTTGGCGACCAGCACGAGGACGAACCCGAACAGGGACTGATAAAGGGTGATCGCCGAGGCGAAGCCGAATTCGCCGGAACGAATCGCCGTTCGGTACACATACACGTCGATGATATCGGTCGTCGGCAGCAGCAGCGGATTCAGGAACGTAACGCCCATGATCATGCTGAGGTCGCCCTTGAGCATGCCTCCGATTCCGAGAAGCGTGAGCAATATAATAGAAGGAATCAGCATGGGAACGGTGATCTTGGTAATCAACTGCCACCTCGAAGCCCCGTCGATCCGCGCCGCCTCGTAATACGACGTATCGATCCCCTGCAGCACCGCATAGTAGATAATCGCGCCGTAGCCCGCGCTTTTCCAGATGTGGGACAGAACCAGAATGATGACGAAGAGCCAAGGATGCGAATACCAGTCGACCGGCTGCATGCCGACCGCCTCGAGCAGGCGGTTGACGATTCCCTTCTCGTAGTCGAGGAAGGAGAACAGGATGGCGCCGATGACGATCCAGGAGATGAAGTGAGGGAAGAACATGACGCTCTGCGTCACTTTGATGAACGACTTGCTTCTCAGCTCGTTCAGGCCGATGGCGATCGCGACGGAGAAGAAGGTGCCGCTCAGCATGTAGAGCACGTTCAGCATGACCGTATTGCGCGTCGCCCGGATGGCGCTGTCCATGCTCGAGAAGAAGAAGTCGAAGTTGTCGAAGCCTGCCCACGGGCTTCCGAAGATGCCGCCGTTGTAATTGTAGTTCTTGAACACGAGGATGAGGCCGCTCATGGGCAGATACGCGAACAGAACAAGTGCGATCACGCCCGGCAACGCGAGCAAGAAGAGCGAGCCGTCATTGCGCAGTTCCCGGAGACGCTTCCGCAAACGGGTCGTTCCGGATCGCCGCAAGGCTTCTTCCGACATCGGGATTCACTCCTTCATACGACTGATGATGTTCCGACTGATGATGTTCGTACAATAATGATGGCGCTTGCAGACGTCCGGATTGCGGGGCGCGTCGGGGAGCGCTGTACGAGATAAGCATAGAGCCGGTCGCCATGTAAGCGCCATCATAAGAAAATGAAATCGCTTAAAAATTCCGCAATCGCACGGGCTTCAAAAAAATGAAATCGCTTAAAAATAAATAAATGCGAGATTATGGACGCAAGTCGGGCTTAATGCACTTTTTAAACGTTGCAGAATAATGAGGAATATGATAGGATCGACTCAATAACATTGCTATAACGTTTTAGCTTAACGTTTTAGCAAACCATCATATTTTGTCGGACTAATAGACCAAATGACGGGGGGGCATGAATATCGCTAGCATTAAAGAAATTGCAGAACTGGCGAATGTTTCGAGCAGCACGGTCTCGATCATACTTAACGGCAAGGCAAAGGAATTTCGTATTTCTGAGGCTACTCAAGCAAAGGTGCTGAAGGTAGTGCAAGAACTTGATTATAAGCCGAATATCTCTGCCAAGCGATTGCGGACGAATGGAGAAACGGTCAAGCCTATTATCGCATTATTCTGGACAATTGATGCTCGGACTCAGCTTATTAATCGTTTTCTAACGTCCATTCAGCATTCATTAAGCGAATGCGGATATAAATATGAGTTGCTTATCCAACCATATGTGGGGTCAAGAATATGCGATGAGACCAGCTTGCTGACAGGCACAAGATTTAACGGAGCGATTATTGCCAATGCTACTTTTGAAGATGAGGCTTATCTGGCAAGCGCTGACATTAGTGTGCCTACCGTGCTTTACTTGCGCGATTCCGACAAATATTGCAGCGTCAATATCGATCATTATAAGGCTGGCAAAGAGGTCGCCAAATTGTTTGCAGCGAGAGGACATCGCAAAGTGGGGGCTGTCATCCCAACCGTTTCTTCTCATGCGATTCATTCCAGGGCAAAGGGCTTTATGGATGGCTGCACAGAATATGGCATGGAGTTGCCCGAATATCGCATTGTTCATAATCAATATACGGAAGAAGGCGGGTATTTGGCATCGCAGTCCATGGCGAATTGCCCGGAACGCCCGACCGCCATATTCTTCCTTAGCGATCAGATGGCCATCGGCGGACTTTATGCATTCAACGAGATCGGGATTTCCATTCCTGACGATATCGAAGTTGTCGGACATGACAACGAGCAAGCGTCTCGCTTTTCAATTCCCTCGCTAACAACGATGCATTTGCCGGTTGAGGATATGGCCGCAGCATGCTTCAGGATGATCGTTGATTTGATGGATCATAAATTAACTCCGCCGTATTCACGACAGTTCGACTATCATTTGGCCGTTAGGCAGAGCTGTGGCTCTGCGGCCCGAAGGGATTGACGCAAGCGATATTTTGAATCAACGGAGGGTTCGAGGATGATGGAGAGCAGTCGATGGATGCAAGCGCGCAGAAACATTATCCGAGGGAAGTATTTGTACTTGATGCTGGCGCTCCCCGTTGTCTATTTTGCGCTGTTTAAGTACGGCCCGATGTACGGCGTTGTAATTGCATTCAAGGATTTTAAAGTGTATGACGGAATAATGGGAAGCGATTGGGTTGGCTTAAAGTACTTCAAGCGATTTCTGTCGGACCCGAACTTCTGGACGTTGGTTAAGAACACGATAGTGCTTGGTCTGTATATGCTCATATTTGGGTTCCCGGCTCCCATTCTGTTTGCATTGCTTGTCAACGAGATCCGACAGAAGTGGTATAAGAAGACCGTACAATCGATCAGCTACTTGCCGCATTTTATTTCGATGGTGGTTGTTGTTTCGATGGTCGTAACCTTTACCAAGGAAGACGGACTGATCAATCAGATTACGGGACTGTTTGGCGCCGAACCGATCTCCTTCCTGCTTCATGCGGAATGGTTCCGAACCGTCTTCGTTGCGAGCGAGATCTGGCAGACGATCGGCTGGAGCTCCATCATTTATTTGGCTGCATTGTCCGGTGTGAATCCGGAGGAGACGGAAGCGGCCGTCATTGACGGTGCAAATCGTCTTCAGCAGATGCGTTATGTAGTCCTTCCTGCAATAACCCCTACGATTGTTATTATGTTCATTATGAATATTGGATCGATACTGGATGTTTCGTTCGAGAAGGTGCTCTTGCTGCAGAATCCATCAATTTACGAAACGGCAGACGTGATATCGACATACGTCTTCCGCAAGGGACTTGAAGGCTTCCAGTACAGCTTCGCAACAGCGGTCGGCTTATTCAATTCGATTGTAAATCTCATGTTCCTGGTGGCAGCCAATCAATTGGCACGCAAATTTGGCAACTCGAGCCTTTGGTAAAGGGGGGACGACAGTGGGCATACGTAGAAGCTGGTCGGAGAAGACATTCGAGATCATTAATATCATGGTGCTGCTCGGAATAACGATTGCTATTTTCTATCCATTCTACTACATGCTGATCGTTTCCATAAGCGATAATGTTTCGGTTATGACGAATCAGGTGAAGTGGCTCCCCATCAACCCGTCTTTTAAAGCCTATGCGGCAGTGTTCAAAGACCCCTTAATCTTGAATGGGTTCGTTAACTCCTTCGTTTACATGGTAGTCGGGACGACGCTTAATATCATCATGACCTCCTTGTGCGCCTACCCGCTTTCGCGCAACGATCTTTACGGGAAAAACCTGTTCATGAAACTGATTGTGTTTACGATGTTTTTCAGCGGCGGTTTAATTCCGTTATTTCTTCTCGTTTCGAACCTCGGCTTGATTAATTCGATTGCTGCGGTTGTGCTGCCCGGAGCGATTAGCGTGTTCAACATGATCATCATGCGCTCCTTTTTCCAATCGATTCCGTTCGCATTGACGGAAGCGGCGCACATCGATGGAGCGAACGATCTGTATGTGTTCGCAAGAATCATTCTTCCGCTCTCCAAGCCTATCGTCGCAACCTTGATATTGTTTTACGCCGTCTCGCAATGGAATGCCTTCATGGGGCCTCTTATGTTCCTGACGGAGAAGGCGAACTATCCGATACAGCTATTCGTTCGCAATATTGTTATTGAAGGGCAGACCTCTGATATCGGTATGGCCATTGGGGCTACCGGAGCATCCGCAGCAGCGGAGAAATCCATAAAATATGCCATTATATTGGCTGCTGCCGCACCGGTCATCGCTCTCTATCCGTTCATTATCCGATACTTCGAGAAGGGGGTGATGGTTGGGTCCGTCAAAGGATAAGCTGTTAGGTTCGTATTAGTCGCTCAATTGGCAACAGCGGGGAACAGTTCATACTATTTCGGGATACGGGGGGCACATCCATGAGAAAGTCAAAAACAGCGTTTTCTTGGTTAATTGCAGTGCTTGCAGTCACGCTTGTAGTCAGCGGTTGTTCGCAAGGCTCTAACAATAGCAGTTCATCTCCGTCGAGCTCCGCAACGGAAGCTTCGAATGAGGGGGATACGAGCGGCAGGCTGACAGACAAAGACGTTGAATTCACTATCGCAATGAGCGAAAATTCGTTGCAGCCAATCAATGCCGACTCTCCGTCTTTAAAGGTCATTTACGAGAAAACGGGGATTAAGCTCAAGCCCGTTATTATACCTGGCGCCGATTATGCGACCAAAATGAACACGTTGCTGGTTAGCGGCGAGTTGCCCGACTTCTTCCTGCTGTGGGGCGAACCGATGGACATATACGATACCGGAGCATTGCTGCCGATGCGGGAATTGATTAAAGAGAACGCGCCGGAGCTTCAAAAGTATTATGACACCGTCGAAAACCTGGATCGGACCATGATTATGGACGACATTTATACGCTTCCGATGATCAGGGCAGATGAGAACTACGAAAAGGGAACCTTGCCTATTATTCGGACGGACTTGCTGGAAGAGCAAGGGCTGGAAACCCCGACAACATGGGACGAACTGTACGAAGTGCTGCTCAAGCTTCGTGACGCCTATCCGGATTCCATTCCGTACGGCGCACGGGGAGACAATCGGCTGCTAGTCGACACATTGAGCCCGCTGCGCAGTCTTGGCGCTCACTACGATCTATACCCGAATGCAGATGGCAATTGGGAGCTTGGCCGCGCGCAGACTTCCTACAAGAAAGCGCTGGAGCTTTACAATAAAATGTACGAGAACAAGATCCTTGATAATGAATATCTGTTGGTCGATACCCAGGCCTGGCTTGAAGGACTGTCCAGCGGGAAGTACTTGTTCTTCTATGACAATCCCGTATTTATCGATCGCGTAACGCAACCATTGAAGCAAATTCAGCCGAATGCGAAGTTCGAGCCGTTGCCGATCTTGGCCAATGATGAAGGCGAACGTAAGAACTATAAGCAACCGGACCATTACTTTAACCGCTGGGGAGTTAACAAGAGAGTCTCCGATCCCGAGCTGGCCGTTAAATTCTTGAACTGGCTCTACAGCGAGGAAGGCATGCTTGCGCTCAATTATGGCGAGGAAGGCGTGCACTACGAGTTGGATAGCGCAGGACAGCCGCAATGGAAGCAAGAGATCGTGGATAAATACTCAAATGTAGAGAATCCCTTCTATACGATCCAATCGGATATCGGCATAGGCGAACTGTTCTTCACACCAGTATGGAAATCGTCCGCAGCAGATCAATTCAAAACAACAGATGAAGGCAGTATCAGTCCGCTTTATATTCACAACATGTATAAAGACGATCCGGCGATCATCTCGATTCCGCAACTGCCTCCGTTTACTCAAGAGGAAGGCGCGGAGCTTAAAGAAATTCGTCAGGCGATCAACGACTACTCTCTCGTTCAATTAAACAAGTTTGTCAGCGGAGCAAAGGATCTGTCCGAGTTCGAGCAATTTGCCAAGGAAATCATGGACAAGGGCGGCTCAAGAATGGAGCAGATTGCCAACGAAGCCGAGAAGCGCTTCCAGGAAAGCAAATAAGGCTAATGGGAGGTTGAATCGGAGTTGTTGACCGAATTAGGAATTACAATGAGAGAATTGGCGCCGGGCAAGTTTGCCCGGGGCCATTCTCAAGGCAAGTATGACGAAAGACCTGCCCATATTGTCACGATATCCTCCGTTTTTCGGTTGTCCGAGAACCCTATTACCTTTGCTCAATTCGAGAGGTTTAAACCAGGCTTGCGGGATGAGTTGCGCAAAATATTGCGTTGGTCTGAGGAGAATTTAGCGGAATATCCGGAGTACGAAGGACATCTGGGCGATAACGACCCTGCGGTTGGAGTCACCTGGTACGATGCGGTTGCATTCTGCGAATGGCTGAGCCGAAGCTCGGGAATTACGTATCGGTTGCCGACGGAAGCGGAGTGGGAGTATGCGGCGCTGCGCGATGAAGAGAGTGGTGAGGCTCTTGTTTCTCCCAGGAATGGTGAGAGCAGTGTAGAGGAATGGTGTCTGGATTGGTATGGTCCCTATCTGCCCTTCGAGCAGACGGACCCAGGAGGATACCGAAGCGGCATCACGAAAGTGACGCGAGGAGCTTCCAATTGGCAGCATGCTTCATCGCGCACCCGAACGAATCGGATGAGCTTCTTGCCTGCGGCGAGATATCCGAAGCTGGGATTCCGCATTGCCTCGGGTAAGCCTCCTGCTACCCATCAGAAGGATCAGCCGCTGGAGTTGCATGAGCTTAACGTCGATCAAAGCAAGGCATCGTGGGAAAAGACGTCTGAGGATTCGCCTGTGTTTATTCCGCCTGTCGACTTCGTTCGCATTCCAAATGATGCGCAAGGTCCTGTGTTTGCCAGCCACAACCATTTCCCGTCCATCACCTGGTGCCCGAACGGCGACTTGCTCGCCGTTTGGTTCACCGATCCCGGAGCGGGTTACACCGGAGAGGAAGGCAGTCAACTGAATATTGCGGCATCAAGACTGCGGCGGGGAGCCTCGGAGTGGGAGCAGGCATCCTTGTTTTACGCCGCGGCGGATCGCAATGATCATTCCGCTTCCGTATGGACGGATCCCGAGGATGGGCGAATGTATCATTTTCAAGGGACGGGCAGCTTCCCTAAGCAAGGGAATCAAATTCTGTTTATGCGCACTAGCCAGGACAGCGGAGCGACATGGTCCTATCCGCGCATCATCAGCGACAAGAGATCGATGTGGAATCCTCATGTTGTCATGAAGACGCGGACGGGTCGTCTGGTTGTCACAAGCGACTTTAACTTCGATCAACCGATGTGGGGACGCATCATTGTCAGCAAAGACGGCGGCCGGACGTGGAGACAGCCGGAAGGCAAGATTGTCGGTCAACATCCGGGAATCGTTGAGCTTCATGACGGAAGATGGTTGGCGGTCGGTCGCGATAATTGGAACGCAGAGCACGAAGCTATCCCCGGAGTTGGAGTGCCAATCAGCATTAGCGACGATGAAGGCGAATCCTGGATTTACCGACGCGAGCCATCGTTGGGAAGGGGCTTCAACTGGCGGCAACGGCCTGTATTGATTCGACTGGCAGAAGGTCCGCTTTTGTTTGTCGGCTTTACGGACAAGTGGGGGACACCGGATGCTGAATTCGTGAATGGTGTTGACATCATCGATCAGGCCGGGGTATGCCGCAAGGGATTCGGAATGTTCGCCGCGATCTCCGAGGATGACGGCTTAAGCTGGACGAATCACAAGCTGTTGACTCCGGGAGCCGAGTCAAGAGAGTATGATGGAGGCGGCAATACCGAATGGTTCACGGCAGACGCTTCCCATGCCGAGCCGGCCGGGTATATCCAGGCCATCCAGGCACCTGACGGAATTATTCATTTAATCTCGAGCAAGTTGCATTATCGCTTCAATTATGCATGGCTTCGGACCCCTACAATTAGCGTTTAGTCAGCAGGCAGAATTGTCGAGAATAGGAGTGGGAGAACCGATGGCAGCTAAACTACTGCATGGGGTAACGACAGCAATGGTTACTCCCTTTGACGAGCAAGGCAAAGTCAGCCTAGAGAGAGTAGAGCGGCTGACCGATTATTTGATCGAGAGAGGAGTGCATTGTCTCTATCCTCTCGGAACGACCGGGGAGATGGTCAAATTATCCACGGAGGAGCGCAAAGCGGTAGCCGAGACGGTCGTCAGGCGCGCGGCTGGACGGGTGACGGTATATATCCATACGGGAGCCGTAAAGCTTGAAGATGCGGTGGAGCTTTCCCGTCATGCGGCGGACATCGGAGCGGATGGAATCGGAGCGGTCACACCGATCTTTCTAGGCGCGAACGCTCTTGAACAGGAGTTCTATTATTCCCGAATTATGGATAGCGTGCCGCAGGACTTCCCGGTTTACCTGTATAACATTCCGCAATGCTCCGCCAATGATCTGACAATGGCGACGGCCGAGTCGTTGGCGAAGCGGTATGCTAATGTAGCAGGAATCAAGTACAGTCTTCCGGACATGCTGCGTACAAGCGAATACCTGGCAGTCAGAGAGGGCAACTTCTCGGTTGTACAAGGGACGGACCGCTTGTTCCTGGCTTCTCTCGCCATGGGTTGCGATGGAGTCGTTTCCGGTGTGTCCTGTGTATTTCCGGAGCCTTTCGTAGCCGTGTATGAAGCGTACCGGTCCGGAGATATCGCGTTGGCCAGACAGTGGCAGCGCATTGCGGTGAAATATTGCGAGACGCTGCGCAACGGCAGCAATATGGCTTACTTCAAGGCAGCCTTGCGTTATCGGGGAGTTGATGCGGGCTTTATGCGTCTGCCTCAGCTTGACCTGCCATCCGATGAAGCGGCTGAACTGGCAAGACAATTGCGAGCCTTGGACACGGAATGTCTGGCTGCTTCCGTCCACTGAGACATTGCCCTCGTTACAAATAAATGAAGATGGACAGGAGGGGCGAGAATTCTTACGAGATCTCGCCTTCTTCTTGTCTCCATTACGTTCATTCACATAGGCTAATCTTGTTATGCAAAGGAGAAAGTTCAATATGGAAGCGCGTTACTTGCCACAGATCGATATGCCGCCGCTTGACCTGCCTTCTTCAATTCAAGCGGCGCTCGCCGATGCGGACAAGCGACTGGCCCATCGGCCGAAGCTTCAACGTCTGTTCCGCAACTGCTTCCCCAATACGCTAGAGACAACGACAAAGCTTCTGGCGGACGGAACGACGTTCGTCATCACCGGAGATATTCCCGCCAGTTGGCTGCGGGATTCCGTGGAGCAGGTTATTCACTATATTCCTTATGCCAAGGGAGACTCTGATCTGCAACGCATTATCAGCGGCTTGATCAAGCGACATACAGAATATGTCCTGATTGATCCTTACGCGAATGCGTTTAATGAGTCAGCCAATGAGTGGCATTGGGATCCTAGCGATGAGACCGACATGTCCCCTTGGGTATGGGAGCGCAAGTTCGAGATCGATTCTCTCTGTTTCGTTATCCGCTTGGTTTATTCGTATTGGCAGGCAACGCAGACGACGGATATCTTCACCGGAGACTTCCGCAGAGCAATGCGAGTCATTGTCGAGTTGTTCAAGCGCGAGCAGCGTCATGCCGAACAATCTCCCTATCGATTCGCTCGCCACAATGGCGTTCAAGAGGACACCTTGGGCAATAACGGGTTGGGAATGCCTGTGAATTATACCGGTATGATCTGGTCGGGGTTCCGTTCCAGTGACGATGCGTGCGAGTTCCATTACAACATCCCGGGGAATATGTTCGCTGTCGTGACGCTTCGCCAGATGCAGGAGATTGCCACAGAGGTTTACCGTGATCTGAGCTTCCGTGAGGAGCTGCGGCAGCTGGAGTTGGAGGTAGAGAGAGGGATTAAGCTATACGGAATCTATCGCCATCCGCAATTCGGGCCTATTTATGCTTATGAGACGGATGGTTACGGCAATTATTGCCTGATGGATGATGCCGGAACGCCGGGGCTGCTATCCATTCCCTACCTGGGCTATACGGGAAGCGATGATCCTATCTATCAGAACACGCGACGCTTTGCCCTTAGCAAGGAGAATCCCTTCCACTTCGAAGGGAAGGCAGCCCAAGGCATCGGAAGTCCTCATACTCCGCCGGGCTATATTTGGCACATGGCCCTGTCCATGCAGGGATTGACGGCAAGCTGCAATGAAGAGAAGCTGGCGATGATCGCCATGCTGGAAGCAACCGATGCCGATACGGGCTATATGCACGAAGGGTTCCTGGCCGACGATCCGCATGTTTACACGCGGGAATGGTTCGCCTGGTCCAACAGTCTCTTCTCGCAACTGATTCTTCAGGCGCTGGAAGAGGATATCCTTTAAGAGGAGTAATCGTATGGGGAATGAAGCGAGAGAAGTACAATATGCTGTGTCAAGCGTACAGTCCTATCAGCTTAAAGGCGAAGCGATATGGGAATGGCAATCGAATTCCCGTCTTATCGTGATCAGCAATGATCGTTCGAGCAACAACGAGCGATTGGATCAAACCCTCGAGCTTCTGCAATCGGAGATGCTTGAGATGAAGCTTATTGACGAGGGCAGCATGGCGATTACGCATGGGAGCCTCTTGTCGGCAGAGGCGGGAGACATCGTTATTGAGATGAGAGCGTCGGAAGAGGGAGAGGATTCGGAGAAGTACACGATTGAAGTAGGCGACGTTGTCACCATACAAGCTTCCGGCACAAGAGGTTTGCTATACGGAGCAAGATGGCTTCTGCTGAGAACCTGTCAGCAACAGCCGATTCCCCATGGGGTCATCGTTGATTCTCCGGTCATCAAAGAGCGGGCGTTGCACATCGATATCGGGAGGAAATACTTCACTTGTCATTGGATTAAAGAACGGATTAAAGAAATGTCGTATTTAAGGCTCAATACGTTGCAGCTTCACTTCTCCGAGAACGAAGGGTTTGCGTTTGCTAGCGAGCGTCATCCCGAAATCGTATCGGAGAGGCATTTGTCCATGAAGGAAATACTGGAGATAAAGGAAGAGGCAAAGAAATACGACATTGCGATCATCCCCTCTCTGGATTCGCCCGGTCATTTGGCGTATGCGCTTCGAGCCCATGAAGAATGGCTGTTGAGGGATCGGGAAGGCAATGCAGCGAAGGGGGCTTTGGATATATCCAATCCGGAGGCTAGAGCGTTTATCGTTGATTTAATTGGCGAATATGCGAATTTATTCGAGGATAGCACGTCCTTCCACATTGGGGGCGATGAATTTATTGACTTCGACACTTTCGAATCGTATCCTCAGCTCGCCGCTTACGCTCGCCAGGAGTTGGGAATCGCCGATGGCGACGGCATTGATACTTATATTGATTACCTGAATGAGATTGCAGAATTGCTGGAGAGCAGAGGATTTGTCGTGCGTGCCTGGAACGATGGATTATATCGGGCGAACCAAGTTCAGAGAGTACATTTAAAGCCGTCCATCCAGATCGCCTATTGGACAAGATGGCACGTCAATATGGCGACCGTTCAAACGATATTGGACAAGGGACATGATGTTCTGAATTATAATGATGGCTACTTCTATTACGTATTAGGGGAAAATGCGGGATACAAGTACCCTTCTGCAGAGAGCATCTATGAGCAATGGCATCCGGGATTATTCTCGAGACCCGGTGATGCGCTGAAGCAGGAGCTGGACTGTCCTTATCCCCGGCAATTAAAGGGATGCTCCTTCGCCATCTGGAGCGATACCCCGTCCGCGCAGACAGAAGCTGAGGTTAGCTTGGGAATTCGTGAGCCGTTGTTGGCCATGGCTGAGCTGTCGTGGATAGGGGAGAAGCGTTATGAACAATTTAGGGATGCCAAGGCAGGCTCTGAATATGGCTCGGCGCTGTTATAAGATGTAAAAGGAGAAGCCCTGCATCCAAATAGGATCAGGGCTTCACGTCGGAGTCGGTCGGCTGCACGATGCGGCTCAGGCGCCACTTGGTCGGAGTCATGCCGTAACGCTTCTTGAAGAGGGTCGTGAAGTAGGTGCTGCTGCTGTAGCCGGATCGCTCCGCGACGGCGCGGATGTCCAGGTCGAGGTCCTCGGCGAGCAGCGAGCGGGCGAACTCGAGTCGGACCAGGTTCACGAAGTCGGGGAAGCTGCTGCCGGTCGTCTCCGTGATCATGCGGCTCAGATAAGGCGGGCTGATCGCCAGCTTGTCGGCCAGACCGTTCAAGGACAGCGACGGATCGGCGTAATGCTGGCGGATGTAGGCGATCGCTTCGCCCGCCACGTCGTGCGTCTGCACGGCGTTCAAGGCTCGCAGCTTCTCGTGCGCCTTCAGGCACAGTTGCTCCAGCCACGCCCGAAGCTCCTCGTAGCCGGGAATGTCCCAGATTCGCTGGTAATGCTCCAGAAAGTCCGCATGCTTAGCCAGGCCGCCCGCCACGCCGGATTCGGCGATCTTGGCGAGATCCGAGGCGAGCCGCGACAGCCCGATCGTCGCCTGCTCCAGGCGATGGGCGCCGGCCTCCGCCAGCAGGCGTTCCACCGCCCGCGGAATCAGCTCGTGCTCCTGGTTGCGGACCACCTGCAGAACGGCCTGCAGCGCGCTGTCCGGTACCGGCGCAGCGCTCAGCTCCGCCGCATCCTCCGCGAACAGAACGGGCATCCGATATTGGAACTTCATCGCCCGCAGGCAATCTCCGGCCTCCTCGTAGAGCGGCTTCAACTGCGTCGGGTCGGCGGACAGGCGGCTGACGCCGATTGCGCACCGGGTTCCGGGCCGGGCGAGGATGAGCTGCTCCAACTGCGCCCACCGCTCGCTGGTGGCATGCCCCATTTCTTTCAAAGCGGCCGCGAGCTTCAAGGTGCTTTTGGAGGTCCAACGCAGCGGAGAATCCGGTTCTCCCCGCGTGACGGGATCAATTAAGGTTAGGAGATCCCTCAGCAGCGTCGGGTCCGTATCGATCGTCCGCTTGCGACCCCCTCCGGCTTTGCGGATGCGGTTCACATCGATCTGTTCCGGATGTTCCAGTTCCCGTATGCCTTGTTGAATGACTTTATGGGAGACGCCCAGTTCTCGTTCGACGAAGGCAATGCCGCCGCGGCCGTAAGCGAGCGCCTCGGTTGCGACAAACAATCTTCGCTGATGCTCATTCAGGAAGGGCTTTAACTGGTCATAGCGTTGCTTCATCGTATGTGGCATGGGGCCTACCTCCTACGGGGCAGGAGGGCCGCTCCTGACGATCCGTTGATAGCCTCAGTTTAACAGATTCTGTCCGCCTTTTGCCGATTTCCAGTTCCGTTGTCGCTACTCCAGAGCTTTTGTTTCATTGAGTTTCCTAAAGTCGGTGAACCCGCCGAAGCAGTCGCCTCCGCCGATTCCATCGCTCCCGCTGCCTCCGCCGCTCCCACCTCCACTAATTACTACTCACTACTCATCGGCCGCCGACCTCCCGCCTCACCGCCTCATCTGTACATTGTCCCGCCGACTGAGTTTGGAGTACGAAAGTTAGAGTGTGAGTTAGGGGAGAGTGTTGGAGTGGGATTTTGGGCGGGGGAGGTAGCGGGGAGCTTGCCCGAAGGGTTAGAACGAGGCGGCTGCCGCGCGCAAGCAACAGCCTGGGGACGATCCCCAGGCTGTTTTTCCACGGGGCCCTATCTTGGGCCGCTTACATTCTTACATCGTCCGGTAACCGCCGGCGTTGTTCTGGCCGTAGGATTGGGATTGGATCGTGTTTATCTGGTTCATCTGGTTCAGATGGGCGGCCGAGTGAGCCGATTGCTCGATCTGCCTGCACAGTTGGGAGACGTGCTGCAATTGCTGAACGGCGTTCTGATGACCATGAAGCGCATTCTGGATCATTTGCGAAGCGTGCTGCTCCCGTTGGGCCAACTCCTGGAGACGTTGGGCGTTCTGCTGTTCCTGCTGCAGCAGCATTTGATAATTCTGGCTGGCTTGCTGCGTTTGGGCAATCAGCTGCTGGATCGCTTGTTCGCATTGCTGAAGCGTGCTGCCGGATTGATATTGATTTTGGTTTTGGCTTTGGTTTTGGTACATGGGATCTCCTCCTTGTTTTGTAGGACCTGAAGTAGTATCCCGGCTATGCCGAGGTTTATTCGTTGCGGGAGGATTTGTGGTCCCATTCGCTTGCGAATGTGAAAGAAGTTCGTTCATTGCCCGTCTATCCTGCGGAGAAGCCGACCTTATAATAGAAGGATTGGAACGGCATCCCGGCTACAGCGCCGCATACGAGGAGAGATGGATGATGAGCTTAAACGGAGCACGGTTCGCCGTTACTCGAGATACTGGATATGACTGCCGGGTCGAAGCGACTCCGGCTATTCGCCATGTGTGGGACATGATCGTCCGGGACCATGAGGCGGTGTTCGGCCAGGCGCCGCACACGGAGGAGCCGTACGCAACGAGCGGCACGGCCGTTGCCCGAGGCAGCTTGGTCGTTGCCCGAAGAAGCCCGACCATTGCCTTAAGCAACTCGACCGCTGCCCGAGGCAGCTCGACCGTTATCGTCCGGGCTGCCGAGCCCGCAGACCGGTGCCCGGAGTGGCCGGAGGCATTCGTCCTGCGATTCTGCCCTTCCTCGCAAGGGATGTGCCTGCACATTGCCGCACGGGACGAGCTTGGGCTGCTCTACGGCATGCTCCGCTACAGCCGGGAGGTGCTTGGCGTCGATCCGTTCTGGTTCTGGGCGGACCGACCGCCGGAACGAAGGGAGCGGATCGAGGTGCCGGCGGCGGACTTCGATTCGGTCCGGCCGAAGGTTCGTTATCGCGGCTGGTTCGTGAACGACGAGGTGTGCCTGATCGGCTGGAAGGAGGAGTACCCGCCGACACGCGAAGTGTGGGAGCCGGTGTTCGAGGCGCTGCTGCGCTGCGGAGGCAATATGGTCATTCCGGGCACGGATCTGCCCAAGACCGGCGTCCATGCCGAGCTCGCGGCGGAGATGGGGCTGTACCTGACGCACCATCATGCCGAACCGCTCGGAGCGGAGATGTTCCTGCGCGCTTACCCGGGCAAGAACGCCAGCTACAAGGAGTTCCCCGAGCTGTTCGAGAGGCTGTGGCGGGAGGCGATCGACAAGCAGAAGAACGACTGCGTCCTCTGGGTGCTGTCCTTCCGCGGGCAGGGCGACAAGCCCTTCTGGGAGAACGACCCGGCCTTCGATACGCCGGAGAGCCGCGGCGCGATGATCTCCCATGTGGTTCGCCGGCAGCATGACATGATCCGCGAGCAGGCGGCGGAGCCGGTCTGCTGCATGGCGATGTACGGCGAGATTGCCGAGCTGTACAAGGCCGGCCATATCGAGGTGCCGGACGGCGTCATCAAGATCTGGGCCGACAACGGCTACGGCAAGATGGTGTCGCGCCGCCACGGCAATCTGAACGAGCGCGTGCCGGCGCTGCCGCCGCGAGGGGACAGGGGAAGGAACGGCGTATACTACCACGTAACGTTCCACGACCTGCAGGCGTCCAATCATCTGACGCTGTTCCCGTCCCCGCCGGAGCTGATCGCAGGTGAGCTTGAGGCGGCGTTCGAAGCGGGAGCATCCGAGTACGTGCTTGTCAACTGCGGCAATATCCGCCCGCATCTATACACGCTCGATCTCGTCGCGGAGCTGTGGCACGAGAGTCGCGCGGACGTTGGCGAGCATCTGAACCGATACGCGAGGAGGATGTTTGCTGAGGACGGGAGACGAGACGGCGGCGAGGAAGAGCCGGAGGCGATCGCCGAGCTGTTCCGCGGTTACTTCGACAGCGCCATCGCTTACGGCCCGCATCCCGACGATCGCGCGGGAGACGAGTTCTATCATCATCCCGCGCGGGAGATCGTCGGGCATTGGCTGCGGGGACAGTCGACGACGCCGAACGCCAAGCTGCTGTGGGCGGCCGGAGATCGCCCGTTCCGGGAGCAGGTTCGCCGGTTCGCGAACCTGGCCCAGGAGGCGATCGCCTCCTGGGAGGCGCTGGAGCGCCGGATCGTCTCGGCGGCGGAACGGCTCCCGGCGGCCGCGAGCGCCAGGCTGCAGGACCAACTGCTGCTGCCCGTCCGGCTTCATCTGTCCGGCTGCCGCGGCCTCGCCGCGCTGGGCCGCGCGTTCGAAGCCTATGCGGATTCGCGTTATGCGCTTGCCTTCGTCCATGCGTCCGAGGCGCTCGGGCATTACGGAGACGGGCAGCAGGCGCTGCGCGAGGCCGAGCACGGCCGGTGGGCGAACTTCTACCGCGCGGACTGGCTGACCAACATCGCCAATACGGTCGACCACATGGACACGCTGCGGCGCTGGTTGCGCATGCACGGCGACAGCCCGGACATGTTCCTCTGGTACAAGGAATACCTTATGCCCGAGACCGAGAAGCACATTTACCTGGAGAACACGCACCGCAATCCGCTCTCCGACGACAAGCTGGCCGCCGCTCTTGGCGAACGATTCCGGCAGGAAGAGCCGAATCTCTTTGTTGGATACTGAAAGAAATGCATTCATTGCTCTCCTTATCGCCCGCTTCCTGCGCTTGTATACTGGGAACATCAGCATAGAGACAGGGAGTGGGCAATATGGCAAAACCGGCCGCGAACGCAGCCGACCGGGCACGATCGGTCCCCGCGCTATCCGACAAGCGGATCAACATCCGGACCAGACGGTGGGAATCGCCCATCGCGGGGTATCTGTTCCTCTCGCCGTGGCTGCTCGGCTTCCTCCTCCTGACGTTGGGGCCGATCTGCATGTCCTTCTACTATTCCTTAACCGATTATTCGCTCCTGGCCGCTCCCAATTGGGTCGGCTGGGACAACTATCACCGCATCTTCATGAGCGACGACACGTTCCCCAAGACGCTGAAGATCACATTCGTCTTCGTGCTGCTGACCGTTCCGCTCAGGCTCATCTTCGCGCTGCTTATCGCGATGATGCTCAATCGCAACGTCAAGGGAATCAGCTTCTATCGGACGATGGTGTACTTCCCTTCGCTGATCGGGACAAGCATTGCGGTCTCCATCCTGTGGAAAAACATTTTCGGACGCAACGGCTTCATCAACGATGTGTTGGGGTTCTTCGGGATTGCGGGGAAGTCGTGGATCGCCGATCCCCACTACTCGCTGTATACGCTGATCCTGATGATGGTGTGGCAATTCGGCTCCTCGATGATTATTTTCCTCGCCGGCCTTAAACAGATCTCGCGTGATCTGTATGAAGCCTCCTCGGTGGACGGAGCGAGCAAGATCAGGCAGTTCTTCACCATCACGCTGCCGCTGCTGTCTCCGATCATTCTCTTCAACATGGTGCAGACGACGATCAACTCGTTCCAGATGTTCACGCAGGCGTTCGTCGTCACGAACGGCGGACCGGTTCATTCGACGTATGTGTACGTCATGTACCTGTACGAGACGGCCTTCACGAAGTACCAGATGGGCTATGCTTCCGCGCTGGCCTGGGTGCTGCTTGTCCTGATCGGCCTCGTCACCGCGCTGCTGTTCTGGTCCTCCCGCTACTGGGTCTTCTACGAATCGCAAGGAGGCAAACGCTAATGGCCGTCAAACGTCTCGTCCCGCACGCGGGTCTGTCGATCGTCAGTCTGATCATGATGTACCCCGTCTTCTGGTGGCTCGGGGCATCGCTTAAGAGCAATGCCGATATGAGCTCGGCGGCCCTGTTCTCCAAGACGCTGCACTGGAGCAACTTCACCGAAGGCTGGCATGCCGTTCCCAACTATTCGTTTACGCACTTCTACATCAACACGTTCGAGCTGATCCTCGGCGTGCTGTTCACAAGCGTCGTCTCGTGCAGCCTGGTCGCCTTCGCGTTCGCCCGCCTCGACTTCCCGCTGCGCAATATCTGGTTCGGAGTCATGCTGGTGACGCTGATGCTGCCGACGCAGGTGACGATTGTGCCGCAATATGTTCTCTTCAACAAGCTGCATTGGGTCAACACGTACTTGCCGTTCTACATTCCGCACTTGCTGGCCGGGGGCATCGGAGGGCCGTTCTTCATCTACCTGATGGTCCAATTCATTCGCTCGATTCCGAAGGAGCTCGACGAATCGGCGAAGATCGACGGCTGCTCGTGGTGGGGCATCTACTGGCGCATCATGCTGCCGCTGATCAAGCCGGCGCTGGTCACGGTGGGAATCTACTGCTTCCTGTGGAATTGGGACGACTTCTTCGGCCAATTGCTGTACGTCAACTCGGTCGACAAGTATACGATCAACCTGGCGCTTAAGCTGTTCATCGACTCGCAAGGTTCCGTGCCGTGGGGGCAACTGCTCGCGATGTCGCTCGTGTCCATTGTGCCGGCGGTTGTCATCTTTTTCCTTGCGCAGAGACACTTCGTCGAAGGAATTGCCGCAGGAGCGCTTAAAGGGTAAAATAGGTCGGAAAGACGAGTCTCAAGCTGCGAAATTCTCGCAGCTTTCTTTGCATCGGGGAGGTTGACATGCTGCGGAACCCGTTCAAGTCCATGCGGATCGACTTCGTGTTTTTTTTCGGTTTTGCCTTTATCGTTGCCTTGCTCGTCGGGCTGATCGTCTACATGAGCTACACCAGCAGCTCGCGGCAGATCGCGACAAGCACCTCGTATTATCAGCAGAAGCTGCTCAGCGAGCTCAACAAGAAGCTGACGACAACGCTGGTCGATATCGAGCAGAGCTCCAACACCGCGTCCAAGAATGTCGACATCATCTATTCCCGCATGCAGGGAGGGGAGCTGTACGAGAGGGTGCGCGCCCAGTCGGAGATTCGCTCCCAGCTCAACAATTATGTTTTCGGCACCCCCATTCTGCAATCGATTCACGTCTACTCTGCGTTGCCTGCCAGCTACAGCGTGCAAGAATATGTCCAGTTCCTGCCGATGGAGCAGATCGAGCAAGAGGGCTGGTATCCGGATATCGAGAAGACGGATTATGCCTGGCTCAGCGAGCACACGATCCGCACGAATACCGGAGATACGCCCGTTATCAGCTTCGCGCGCAAGGTCTACAACAATCGCAACCAATATTACGCCCTCATTGTGCTGAATATTAAAGTGCCGGTCTTCCAGTCGCTGATCGAGTCGGACGACGGCGAAGCCGATGTCGCGCTGCTGGATGCGACCGGCAAGCTGATCACGCAGACGGCGGACAGCACCTATACGCAATCGTATGTGGACCGCATGCGGGCCCGGCTTGAAGCGAGCTCGATCGGGTCGGACCGCAGCGGCGACATCTTCCTCGTCTGGTCCAAGTCGATCGATTCCAAGTGGACGCTGCTGGAGCAGTCCTCGTGGAGAGAGATGACCCGCAGCAGCATGAAGACAACGAAGCTGTACCTGTTGCTCGGCGTCTTCGCGATTCTCCTCATCATGCTTCTCGGAACGTTCCTGGCGCGCCAGTTCATGAAGCCGATCGGGCTGCTGCTGCGGGCGATGAACGCCTTCCCGAATCATCGCGGCGATCTTCTTCCGGGCGACTACAAGAACGAATTTGGCCGCCTGTTCCAGGGGTACGGCAAGCTGACGAACCGGATCGACGAGCTGTACGGCAATCTGGAGGTGCAGTACGAGAGCAGGCGCAATGCGGAGATTCGCAGCCTGCAGATGATGATCAACCCGCACTTCCTGTACAATTCGCTCGACCAGGTCAATTGGGCGGCGATCGAAGCGGGGCAATCGCAGATCAGCCGGATGCTGGCGCTGCTCGGGCAGATGTTCCGCCTCGCGTTGACGAATACCGACAGCCTCGTGCCGGTGAGCGAGGAGGTGGCGCACATCGACTGCTACCTGCAATTCCAGCAGATCCGCTGGGAGGAGCAGCTTGTCTATCGCGTCGACGTCGCGGAGGAGACGAAGCGCTGGTATATGCCGAAGATCATTCTGCAGCCGTTTATCGAGAACGCGTTCGTGCACGGCTTCCACGGCAAGCGATCGGCCAAGCTGACGGTGACGATCCGGCCAAGCGCCGACCGGCTGGAGATCGCCATTGCCGACGACGGGCGCACGATTCCGCGGGAGCGGCGCGAGACTCTTCCGGAAGGAGCGGACAAGGCGGCTGCGGGAGCGAAGGGCGGCGGGTACGGGCTGCGCAACGTCCGGGAGCGGATCGAGGCGCTGTTCGGCCCGGCGTACGGCTTCGAGCTGACCGATTCCGAGATGGGCGGCACGCTTGCGCTGCTTCGTCTTCCGATTATCCGGGAGCGTCCGAACAAGCCAGGAGGGGACAACTAAGATGTGGAAAATCGCTATTGTAGACGACGACTTCCAGGTACTGAGAGGGCTGCGGCGGGCCATTCCGTGGGACGAACTCGAAGCCGAGTTCGTTGGCGACGCGATCGACGGGGAGGCGGGCATCCGTCTGATCGAGGAGACGAATCCGGATATTGTCATCACCGATATCTATATGCCGGGGATGAACGGAATCGAGATGATCGAGGCGCTTCGCAAGCGGGAATTCCCCGGGCGGTTCATTATTCTGAGCGGGTACAACGACTTCGAGTTCGCGCGCACGGCGATCCGGCTCGGCGTGGAGGATTACTTGACGAAGCCGGGCACGGTCGAGCAGATCCGCGAGGTGCTGGCGAGCACGATCGTGAAGCTGGAGGCGTCCTACCTGCACAATATCGAGCGGAACGTGCTGGAATCCCGCAAGGAAGCCTTGGACGGCATGACGGACGAGGAGTGGCTGGCTGCCGTCGTCACCGGCCAGGCGATTGCGTCGGAGCTGCCGGCTTCCAAGGCGGCCTGGAAGTCGGCGAGCCATCTGGTCATGGTGCTCGAGGTCGTGCGCACGGAGCGAATCCGGGGCGTGACGTTCGCCGATTGGAACTTGTTCCAGTTCGCCGTCACCAATATCGCGTCGGAGCTGCTGGGCCAGCATTGGCCCGATTCCGACTTCGTCTGGCTGTTCGGCAATCATGCGGCGATTGTGCTTCACGCCGACGCGGCGGCCGATGCGGACCTGCTGTCCGAACGGGCCGAGTCGATCGGCCTCCTCATCGCGGAGAGCATGCGCAAGTATATCGATCTGGAGGTGCGCTTCGGGCTCGGAAGCGTCAAGCAGGCTTGGGGCGAGATCAAGCTGTCGGCCGATCTGGCGCTGCAGTCGCTGTTCGCGCTCGGCGAAGGCGAAGCGGAAGCGGGGGCATCGTCCGCCGCGTCGGCTGCAGGCGCCGAACGCGGCTCCTTGTCCGGGGCGCCGGGGACGCCGGGGACGCCGGGGACGTCCGAGCTGTCCGGACCGTCCGGGACGTCCGAGCCGTCGGGCTCCCCCGAGGCGCTTGCCGTCAGTCCGAAGCACAAGAAGGCCGTCGACTTCATGGTTCGCTACATTCACGAGCACTACGCGGAAGACCTCACGCTGGAGGAATTGGCCGGGCAACTGTACATCTCGAAAAATTACTTGAATCAACTGTTCAAGAAAGTAACGGGGGAGACGCTGACCAACTACATTATCCGGGTCCGCATCGAGAAGGCGAAGGCGCTGCTCTACGAAGGCCATCACCTGGTGTACGAAGTGGCGGATATGGTCGGCTACCAGAACGTTCCGTACTTCACGACGCTGTTCAAGAAGTACTGCGGCGTTACGCCGAGCGAATTCGTTCGTCAGGAACCGAAACCTTAGTGGATAGTGAAAGTTTATCGTTCGGTGCTCGTCTACTCCCCGATCGGGGCCGATGCTAGTATAAACGTGTAAGCACATTCATATGGGGGGAATACAGCAATGGCATCCATCGCTAGAACATGGTCTGCGGTATTGGCTTCTTCCATGCTCGTTGCCGCACTCGCGGCATGCGGCAACAATAACAATTCGAATGACGGCAACGGCGCGGCGAGCGCATCTCCGTCGGCGTCGTCGAGCGCGTCGTCCTCCGCATCTCCGTCCGGAGCTTCCGGCGAGCCGGTGAAGCTGACGATCGCCTGGTGGGGCTCGCAGGAGCGTCACGACGCCACGCAGAAGGCGCTTCAGCAATACACGGCGCTTCATCCGAACGTCACCTTCGAGAGCCAATTCTCGGGCTGGGACGGCTACTTCGACAAGCTGGCGGTGCAGAACTCCGCAGGCAACGCGCCGGACATCATCCAGATGGACGCCGCTTACGTGAACGACTACGTCGGCCGCGGCCTGCTGGCGGACATCGGCAGCATCAACACCGCCGACGTCGACCCGTCCGTGCTCGCTTCGGGCCAGGTGGACGGCAAGCTGTATGCGATGCCGCTCGGCGTCGCCGCGCTTGGCATGGTGTACGACAAGTCGGTCGTCGACAAGCTGGGCCTCACGGCTCCGAGCTTCGACTGGACCTGGGACGATTATTACGCCTTCGGCGAAGCGGCCAAGGCCAAGCTGGGCAAGGACAAGTATGTGTTCGAGGACCAATCGGCCGACCTGGTCGATTACACCGCTTATCAGTACAGCATGGGCAAGGGGTATATCTATAGCGAGGACGGCAAGTTCGCGATCGATAAGGATACCTGGATCGAATACATGACGAAGATGAGCGAGCTGCGCGACAAGGGCATTCTGACGCCGGCCGACCTGACGGCGACGGACAAGGAGCTGGACCCGCAGTTGGATAACGTCGTCAACGGCAACGCCATTGCGCGCCACCTGTTCTCCAACCAAGTCACCGCCATCGATGCGCTGAAGCCGGACACCTACGCTTATGCGGCCCTGCCGAAGGGAACGGAAGGCGGCGGCTGGCTGAAGCCGAGCATGTTCTGGAGCGTGAATGCCAAGTCCTCGCACGCGGAGGAAGCGAAGGCATTCATCGACTGGTTCATCAATGACACGGACGTCGCCCAGACGCTGGGCCTCACCCGCGGCACGCCGGTATCGTCCAAGGTCGTCGAGTCGCTGACACCGAACTTCAGCGAAGCGGACAAGAAGAGCGTCGCCTTCCTGAACAGCGTAACGCCGACGGCCCAGAAGTTCATCAACGACCCGCAAGGCTGGGGCAGCTTCAAGAACGACTACAAGACGATTGTCGAAGAGATCCAGTTCAAGCAGACAACTCCGGAGCAAGCCTACGAGAAGCTGCTGAAGAAGGCCGACGAGTACGCGGCGGCGGCGAAGGGATAACGGAACACGGATAGCCAGGAGTCTCATAATCGAACCGGCGGCCTTATGCGTCGGTTCGATTGCGTTCTATCCCCTTCACTATCGACGGATTCGCGCGGACATGCATGGATAGTGAAAGATTTGCGTTCGCTAGCCTACTATGCAGCCGTATGGCGTGCTCTATAATTTGGAGTGAACAAGAACTTGTAAGCGCATTCCAACAGAGGATGGGCAGAGGATATGGAGGTATAGCGATGATGAACGATCGGAAGGCAAACAGAGGAATGAGGAAGGGCTTGGCGGCGCTGCTTGCCGGAGCTCTTCTGTTCAGCCTGTTCTCCGGCCAAGGCGCGCAAGCCGAGGAGGCCGGAACGTCGGACTTGTATTCAAGCGTCGTGTCGCAAGCCGGCGACTACGCGATCAAGCAATTGGGGGAGAGCATCCTGAGCGATGAAGCCAACGCTCAAGTTGTGACGAGCGATCCCGGCGCGGCTCAAGGAACCGTCTATTATGTGTCCCCGAACGGGAACGACAGCAACGACGGAACAAGCCAGGCAACCCCGTGGAAGACCGTGCAGAAGGTTAACGCGACGACCTTCTCGCCCGGCGATATGATTCTGTTCCAGGCGGGCGGCGCCTGGGAGCTTACCGAGTCCTTGCATCCGAAGGGATCGGGCGAAGAGGGCAAACGGATCGTTATCGGCGCCTACGGATCGGGTGCCAAGCCGAAGCTGTCGGCGAAGAATATCGCGATTCCATGGACGTTCACCGACGGCAGCACGCGTTACGCCTCGGATGCGGTCTATCTGGAGAATCAGCCGTATATCGAAATCCGCGACCTGGACATCAGCAATATCCCGGACGGCTACACCGGCAAGCAATCCGAGGTCTCGATGATTCAGGACAGACGCGGAATTCACATCGCGGGCGGCAATAACACGACCCAGACGGAGCTGAAGGGCTACTGGCTCCACGATCTTTATGTGCACGATGTAGCGGGCGAATGGAACTCCGTCAGCGGAACGGGGTGGGACCCCTCCAAGCGCACGGCCGGCATCCTGTTCGAGATCATCGTCAAGGGGCAGGACGGCCTTCCCGTCATCGCCAATCCGGTCGACGTAACGGGGTATCAGCCGACCTGGTTCTCGGACGCGGTTATCGAGAACAATGTGTTGATCGACAACTCCTTCGGCGGCATTATCGTCAAGCAATTGAAGGCATGGGGCGAACGGCAGGATGCGAGCGCTCCGTCCTACGATTATACCGATTGGTATCCGAACACCAACTTCACCATTCAGCACAATTACCTGGATCACTCGGGGAGCGATTATGCGGCGGATACGATCTATCTGACGAGCACGAGAGATTCGATCATTCGGAACAACGTCTCGGCCGGGGCCGGAACCAGTGCAATCGAACTGTACTACACCGATCGCATTACGGTCGAGTGGAATGAAGTTTATGAAGCGAAGCAGAAGCCGACAGGCTCCGACTCCAATGCGATCGATCCGGACCGGGCGTCTACCAATGCGCTGATCCAGTACAATTATTTGCACGATAACGGCGACGGCATTCTCCTGTGCGGCTTCACTTATGGCAGCGCGGTCGTCCGCTACAACGTCATCAAGGACAGCGAGAGCGGCAAGCGATACCTGAACATTCACGGGAACAAGGGCCACAATTATATCTACAATAATATTTTCTACAACTCTCGCAGCACGGCGGCCACCTTCGTCTCGACATCGGGAGACAAGAACACCTTCCTGAACGATACGAACAACTTCCATTATCTCTACAACAATATCTTCTACAGCCCGAATAACGCCTCTGCACGAACGGATGATGGGACCAGCCTGACCTATAGCAACAATAGCTATTACAACGTGACGGAAGTGCCGGCGGAAGACACCGCGGCCATCGTCGCCGATCCCAAGTTCAAGGCGCCGTCGAGCGTCACGGGAGGAAGCGGCAGCGATGTGGACCTCTCCGGTCTCGAGCTGCAAGCCGACTCGCCGCTGATCAGCGCGGGCAAGGCGATCGCGTCACACGACAATACGACGATTCCCGTCGGTACGATTACGGACGTCGCCGGGAATTCGATCACCGCCGGAGGCGTCGATATCGGCATCTACGAGTTCGTCGGGGACGATTCTTCCATCGGTGATTTGAGAGGATATACCTTCGATCCCTACGGAGATATCAAGGCGGGGGTGACCGTAACCGCGAAGGCCGGCGGACAATCGTATACGGGCATCTCGGACGCGAAGGGATTGTATTCGATCGGCGGAATTCCCGCCGGAACGGCAGTTGCCGTGACGGCGTCCATGAGCGACTATCAGGACTCGACCGCCGCTGCCGCCACAATCATCGGCGCGGATGTGTCGATGCTGAATCTGACTCTCGGGGCCAGCTTGCTGACAACCGGTTCGATTGCCGGCAATGTGATCGGCATCCCGAATGTCAACGTAACGGTAACGGACGGCTCGGGACAAGTCGTCGGCACAGCCGTAACGACAACGAACGGAAGTTATGTCATTGACAACATCCCTGTCGGGAGCGGCTATACCGTGACGGTACAGAAGCAGGATTATTATGACGGTACGAAGAGCGGAATCGCCGTGCAAGCGGCCCACACGACCGTGGTGGACCTTCCGATCTCCCGTGTCGTCAAGGAGCTTCGTTACTTCCTGAACGAGAGCTTCAATTATGCGGAGGGAGCCTTCACCGGCAACGAGCTGTGGAATGTGAACAGCGCCGGCGGAACGGTTGACATCGTTAAAGACAACAACGGGAATTCGTATCTGAAGCTTGAGAAGACGGCCAGTTCCGGAAGTGTAACGGTCTGGAACAAGAACGCCTTGAATGCGACCGGAGTGTTCACGATCGAGACTCGAATCATGAGAACGGCAGCCGGAAGCAACGCGAATCAGTTCGCCATCTACAGCGGCGAGACGATCGATAGCAGCGGCACCATCAGCGCACCGATGGCGGATGTCGGGATCAGCAAGGGCAATATCTTTACCCACGTTACCCGAGGCTCTTCCGGGACCACGAATTTCGCTTCGGCCATGAATCGTTGGTACGACATCCGGATGGTCGTCAACATGGATTCGGACACCTTCGACTTCTATATCGATGGAGAATTGATGAAGGCAGGCGCGCAGTTGCGCACGGCGGGCACCGCTCTCAACTTCCTCCAAATCTTCGGAAGCGCCAATAACACCGGCGATCTGTTGATCGATTATTTGTGGGCCTATGAAGGAAGTCCGGAAGGAGACGACGCGGATATCGCCAATGTGACGGTAGAGGAGCTGGGCAGCGAAGCGCTGGCCTACGATGCCGGTACCCATACCTTTACGTCGTCCTCTCGCGTTCCCTTCTCTTATGACAGTGTAAAGGTGCGCGTCGCCCCTTCCAGTCCATTCGCGGAAGTGTCGGTGAACGGGAAGGATCTCGGACGCGTCGACGATAACGATTACGTTGAGGTTCCCTTGGCGGCTGGCCTCAACACGATCCCTCTGATCGTTACGGCAGCCGACGGCTCGGCAATAACGTACACCCTTGAATTGACCAAGCAGGACGAGCTGGTATTGGCTTATTTAACCGAGTTGGCCATTACGGAGCTGACGCTTGACCCTGCGTTTACGGGAACGGAACCCGATGAAGCGGATCTCTTCTATACGACAGAGAACACCATGGAGAAGGAACACACATTGACCTATGCGAAGGCGACTTCGGGCAGTACGGTCACCGTGACGCTTAACGGCAAGACGCTTGCCGCTGCAAGTCCCGTATCGGTAACGCTCCAAGACGGTCTCAATACGATCGTTCTGGCGGTTGCCTCCGCCAGCGGAGACCAGTTCCAGACGTACACCATCCGCGTGACGGCAGGCGAGACCCCGGTCGATCCGCCAGTCGATCCGCCGGCTGCGGTTGAGGTGACGGGAGTAGCGGTAACGCCGGCCGAGCTGACGCTGACGGAGGGAGACCGCTCGTCGCTGACGGCCGTCGTCTCACCTGACGATGCGACGAACAAGGCCGTAAGCTGGAGCACGAGCGACCCATCCGTCGCAGAGGTTGACGAGAACGGCGTCGTCACGGCGGAGAAGGAAGGCCACGCGACGATTACGGCGACGACGCAAGACGGTTCGTTCACGGCGACGACGGAAGTGACCGTGGAAGCCGCAAGCACGACAACGCCGACCGATCCGCCGGTGGACCCTCCGGCAACCGTTGAGGTGACGGGAGTAGCGGTAACGCCGACCGAGCTGACGCTGACGGAGGGAGACCGCTCGTCGCTAACGGCCGTCGTCGCGCCGGAGGAGGCGACGAACAAAGCCGTAAGCTGGAGCACGAGCGACTCATCTGTTGCAGAGGTTGACGAGAACGGCGTCGTCACGGCGGAGAAGGAAGGCCACGCGACGATTACGGCGACGACGCAAGACGGTTCGTTCACGGCGACGACGGAAGTGACCGTGGAAGCCGCAAGCACGACAACGCCGACCGATCCGCCGGTAACTCCTCCGGTCGACAATCCGTCATCTTCCGGCGGGGACACAACGGCAACGACGCCAAGCCTAACGCTGACCCTTCGGGACGGCAAGGTTATCGTTCAAGCAACTGCAGATTCCAGCGGCCAGATGAAGGCCGAATTGTCGGAGGCCGATGTCGCCAAGGCTCTGGAGAGCGCAACGAACGGTGTGCTGGATCTCGTTCTCGACGCCGAAGGCGCCTCGGGCCAGACAGAGATAACGCTGCCGGTTCAGAGCTTCGTCGGCAATGAGAGCGCGGTTCGCTCGATTGTCATCGAACGGAACGGAGTCAAGGTCGAGCTCGCTGTCGCTGACGTCTCGGGTATCTTGAAGCCGGACAGCGAACAATTGACCTTGCGCGTAGCTCCGATCGATCCGGCAACGCTTGCCGCCGGCGTCGCAAGCCGAATCGGCAACCACGCGGTCTATGAGTTCGCGCTTCTGGTGGATGGCAATGAGCCTCCCGCCTTTAACGGAACGGTAACCGTCTCGCTGAGCTATGCGCTGCAGGCGGGAGAATCGAAGGCCGGTCTTGTCGTCTACTACATCGACGAGTCGGGATTGCTGCAGATCGTCAAGAACGGCAAGTACGATGCTGCAACGGGCAGCATGTCGTTCCGCCCGGCACACTTCAGCCGGTATGCGATCGCGTATGTTCCGGCAGCATTCGGCGATCTGGCCTCCGCGAACTGGGCGAAGGAGATGATCGAATCGCTCGCGGCGAGAGGGATCGTGAACGGCACGGGAACGGGAGCCTTCCAGCCGGAACGCACCGTCACGCGTGCGGAATTCCTGAAGATGCTGCTTGGCGCATTGGAGCTGGCGAATGTCCAGACGGCTGCGACGCTTCCGTTCGAGGATGTTGAGCCGGGCAGTTGGTATGAGGAAGCGGTGTCGACGGCATACTCGCTGGGCATCGTCCAAGGCAAGTCGGAGCGGCAATTCGGCGCCGACGATACGATCACAAGAGAAGAGATGGCGGTGATGCTCTACCGTGCAGCTCAAGCGGCGGGTGTGACGCTGAAGACGGATGCGGACCATGATGCGGCATTCGGCGATGCAAGCGCGATTGCCAAGTATTCGCAGGAGGCCGTCGCGGCCGTTCGCGCAGCCGGACTGATGGGCGGCTTCGAGGATGGAATCTTCGGGCCCAAGCAAGCGGCGACACGGGCTCAAGCCGCGGCTGTCATCTATCGCTTCATCGCGGATTAATCCTGTGCCGTTGTTCGGCCAAATCGATCTATAGTATGGAAAATGCACAAAGAAACCGTTCCTTGCGCAAGTGGGTGGTGGGTACCTCACTTAACCAAGGACGGTTTTTTGTGTCCGATTGTTATGCGATTTAATCCCCGAAACGCAACAAACCCCGCCCTACGCGCCATTATAACGCAGCCTCACCAGCCTCGTACTGTGCACCGTTATACGAAAATCCCGCACAACACAACTCGATTTCTAGTAGAACGATCCCGCAATCCCGTTTGTGATAGCTACCTCCTAGCCTCTGCTTCCGGACTTCCCGCAGAATGGGATGGGGGGCGTTAAAGCAAGTGAAGTGTCCCCCGGTACTCCCACCCCGTATCTATTGCTGCACTGATTGAAACCAGTCTTTTCTTTATATTCAAAGAGGGTACCTTATCCCCTTTTATCAGTATCCTAATTATTGGTAAATGATGGCCTGAACAGATGGGATAAGGCACCCTTTTAGAGAAACCACTGGGCAATCTGCTCCTGCCCCCTCTGGCAATGAGGATTGTATGTGGTTTTTCGCATAAAAACGGTCATCCGAGAGGGTCCGGGGTTCGATTGTACGTGGGTGGGGCTGTGCTTGGGATAACGGACAGGGGCACGGTTGCCCCTTCTTGCGCCGGTTCCTATTACCTTAAGAAGATCTTCATACTTTTCCCTAACGAATATTCATATTTTCCCATTACAATAGAGAAAGAGATTGCAGCGGGCGAGGAGGAAGCGACGGGTGGAGCAGCAAGTGGTGCTGGTGGTCGACGATGACAAGGAGATACGGGACGCCATCGAAATCTATTTGAAGCACGAAGGAATTGAAGTGCTGCAGGCGAAGGACGGCTTGGAGGCGCTTGCGATGCTGGAGGCGGAGCCGGTGCATCTGATTATTCTGGATGTGATGATGCCCAAGCTGGACGGGATCGCGGCAACGTTCAAGATTCGCGAGAGCCGCAACCTGCCGATTCTGATGCTCAGCGCCAAGAGCGAGGACAGCGACAAGATTCTGGGGCTTCATGTCGGGGCGGACGATTATGTGACGAAGCCGTTCCATCCGATGGAGCTCGTGGCTCGCGTCAAGTCGCTGCTCCGCAGGTATGTGACTCTCGGTTCATACGAGGGCGCCAAGAAGACGATCGAGCTGCGGGGGCTCGCCTTGAACCAGGAAGCCAAGGAAGTCAGCGTGAACGGAGAAGCGGTCAAGCTGACGCCGATTGAATACAAGATTGTGGAGCTGCTGATGACGAATGCGGGGCGCGTGCTGTCGATCAACGAGATCTACGAGCGCGTGTGGAAGGAGCCGGGCTACTACACGGAGAATACGGTTGCCGTCCACGTCCGCAAGATTCGCGAGAAAATCGAAATCGATCCGAAAAATCCGAGATACCTGAAGGTGGTGTGGGGAGTTGGCTACAAAATGGAGAAATAGAATGCCGCTGTATCTCTACGCGCTGATCTGCGTCATCGGTCTGAGCGGGCCGATCGCACTTATCGGCCAGGGCAGCGAGTATACCTACCGGGATTACTACCACACGCCGGAATTCCGCGGCAAACTGAACGAGTATGTCGCGTATCTGAATTTGTTCGAGCTGAACTCGGTTCCCGTGGAAGAAGCCAAGGCGTCCCTGACGGTAGAAGATTATGAGATTGCGAATTATCGCAATCAGTTCGGCCCCATGGCTTATATGCAGAATTCCTATAACGAGCAATACGATCCTCTGATCCAGGAGGCGGTCGCTGCGGGTTCCACTGATGTTGCTTCTTATTATAGAGAAGAGAAACAGAGCAAGCAGTTGGAGATGGCGAAGATCATGGAGGACGACGAGTATGTTGACGCCTTAATTCGGAAGGAGAAGGAGGCAGAGATTGACGCCGCCTACCGGGACCGGGAACAGCTGCACCGTGCGAGATTCGTGAATCTGCAGGATCAGTTCGATTATTACTTCGTCAATCCCACGACGGGAGTTCACTATTCAAGCCTGAGAACGTCGAACGAGAGCACGGCCCGGAAGCAACTGTTCGGCGACGATTATACATACGCAGTCGACTATATGGTTGATACCGACCAATTGCCATATCTCATGCTGGGGTCTCTCAGCTCGAGGCTCCCTTATAAAGGCTGGGTCGCGGTGACAGCGGACAGCTCGATTCAGGCGGAGGCGGAGAGATACCGCCAAGAGCAATGGATTCTGCTCAGCTACGGCTTGGCCGGCACCGCTCTGCTCGTCTTCTGCTTGTTCCGGTTCGGCTATGCAAGGCCGGTTCCTTCCGAGCCGCGGGGGCGCTCGCCATACCTGGATTTTCCGCTGGACATTCAATTGCTGCTGCTCGCGGGAACGGCGGCGCTGACGGTCGGTCTGCCCGTCGCTGCGGCCGGCCGCTTCCCGACTATGCTCGACGACCCTTGGGGCTATGCGGGAAGGCTGATCCTCGCATTGGCGGTTGCCGCGGCCGGCCTAAGTATGACACTCCTTCAGGCGAGGCTGCTGGCAACCGAGCTGCACAGCTGGGAGGATATCCGCCGACAATGGCGGCGCTCCTTGCTCCGATCAGGCAGCGCGCGTCTTAAGGCTTCGCTAGTTCGGACCGGCAACCAGGTGCGGGACAGCTTCCTCTATAGAAGCTCGGGCGTTAGGCTGCTCGTCTTGACGGTTGCTCTCTTCGGTATCGGTCTCCTGGCAGGGGCGGTTGCGATCGCGTTAAACGGGGACGACGCCTTCTCTATCCTCCCCCTCGCTCTGATCGCGGTGCTGGTTGTCCTTCCTGTCGTTCTCCTCGCGGCACGTTCCGTCGGTTACCTCAACCGGATTGCCAAGGCTGCGGAAGAACTGGCGGCCGGCGGCATGACGAAGGAGCTTCCCGTCAGGGGACGAAGCGTTCTGGCCGCTCTCGCCGGTCATCTCAACGGACTAAGGAGCGGAGTCAGGTCGCTTCAGAACGAGCAGGCGAAGAGCGAACGGCTCAAGACCGAACTCATCGCCAATGTCAGCCACGACCTGCGCACGCCGCTTACCTCCATTATTACGTACACGGGGCTGCTGCGATCGGAGGAGGCGACGAAGGAGGAACGGGACGCGTACCTCGAGATTATCGATCGCAAGTCGCAGCGGTTGCAGACGATGATCGACGACTTGTTCGAGGTGTCCAAGATGTCCAGCGGCAATGTGGAGCTGGCTCTGGAGAAGACGGACCTTGTCCAACTGATGCAGCAGGCGCTGGCGGAGTATAAGGATGTTATCCAAGGCTTGTCTGTCCAATTCCGCGTCGCGCTGCCCGAGGAGCCGGTCTATGTTCTCGCAGACGGGCAGAAGCTGTGGCGGGTGTTCGACAACCTGATCGGGAACATGACGAAGTATTCGCTCGATCATTCCCGTGCCTACATCTCGCTGCAGATCACGGAACGGCGGGAAGCGGCGATCGCGTTCAAGAACGTGTCCAAGTTCGAGTACGGCGAAGAAGTCGAAGAGCTGTTCGAGCGGTTCAAGCGCGGAGACGCTTCGCGCCATACGGAAGGGGCGGGTCTGGGACTCGCCATCGCCAAGTCGATTGTAGACCTGCATGAAGGGAGCCTGACGATCGAGACCGACGGAGATTTGTTCAAGGCCGTCGTCGCGCTGAAGCTTATTCCCGAAGCCGACGCCCTGTAATTCAACCAACGCAAGACCATGTCCAAGAGAACGCTCCTCCTGCGATCGAATCGTCGGCGGGGCGTTTTTTTCTTGCCGACTGCGGTTGCTGTGCCGATTTTCCGCGCTCTGTTGCACGTCCGCAAGAAAGTATAATCCGCCAAAAATGTCTAATCCCCGTTCCCGCAATGTCTGATTGCCCCTTCCATCCGCTTGGCCGTATAGTGGCGTTGTCGGATTCGTCCGGCTCGATATCGAAAATGTATGGACAGAGGAGGGGGCCACTTGAGTCCGGAACCGATGGACGCCTACACGGCACCGGTGCAGCCCAGACCCGCACCCGATCAAAGCTCCCGGCCAAACCGCCGATTGCGGAGCGATCTGAAGAGAGACAGATGGCTGTACCTCTTGGCGCTGCCGGGGATCTTATTCTTTATTGTGTTCAAGTACTTCCCGATGTACGGGCTTGTGATCGCATTCGAGAACTATTCGCCGTTCAAGGGGATCATCCGCAGCGAATGGGTCGGCTTCGCCCACTTCGAGCGATTCTTCTCCAACCCGGACTTCCTGCTTCTGCTTCGCAATACGATGGCGATCAACTTCATGAAGCTGTTCCTGTTCTTCCCGCTGCCGATCCTGCTCGCGATTCTGCTCAACGAGCTTCGCAGCGACAAGTATAAGAAGCTGATCCAGACGGTTGTGTACCTGCCGCACTTCTTATCGTGGGTTCTGATCTGCGGCCTGACCTACCTGCTGTTCGCCACGGGCGACGGCTTCGTCAACAAGGTGCTGGCGGAGCTTGGCGCAGACAAGTGGGTTGTCCTGACGAACCCGAAGCTGTTCTGGATTATGATCACGTCGCAGTCGATCTGGAAGGAAGCAGGCTGGGGGACGATCATCTTCCTGGCGGCAATCGCAGGCGTCAACACGCAGCTCTATGAAGCCGCTACCATCGACGGGGCGGGGCGCTTGAGACGAATGTGGCACGTCACGCTGCCGGCGATTCGCACGGTTATCGTCATTCTGCTTATTCTGCGGATCGGGGAGATCATGGACGTCGGCTTCGAGCAGGTGTTCCTGATGTCCAACGGGGCGGTGTCCGAAGTGGCGGACGTGTTCGATACGTACGTCTACCGCGTCGGGGTCCAGCAAGGGCAGTTCAGCTTCACCGCGGCCGTCGGCTTGTTCAAGTCGATCGTCGGCCTGACGCTGGTGCTCCTAAGCAACTGGCTGGCGAAGCGGTTCGGCGAAGAAGGGGTTTACTAGAAGGAGGGTTCTTGTGAAGCTATCGACCGGAGATCGCGTCTTCAATTGGATCAACATCGTGCTGCTCGGCATCGTGGCGCTGATTACGTTCTTCCCGTTCTACTATGTCATCGTGGTATCCTTCACGGACCCGACGGAATACTTGCGCAAGGCGCTGATCGTCTTCCCGGAGAAGTGGTCGCTCGCTTCCTACGAATATTTGCTGTCGACTCCGTTCTTCGTGAAGTCGCTCGGGTCGAGCGCGTATCTGGCAATCGTAGGGACACTGTGCAGCCTGGCGATCTCGTCATCGCTGGCCTACTGTCTGTCGCGGCGAAGAATGCGGGGGCGCAAGGCGATCATGCTGTTCGTTCTGGTGACGATTCTGTTCAGTCCCGGCATTATTCCCAATTATATGTTGATTCGGGAGCTTCATCTGATCAACAGCTACTGGGCCATTATTATGCCGGCTCTCTCCAGCGGCTGGAACGTCCTTCTTCTGAAGGGGTTCTTCGACAGCCTGCCGACGGAATTGGAGGAAGCGGCGGCCATCGACGGCTGCAACGACATCTCCATCTGGCTGCGGATCATTCTTCCGCTGTCCTTGCCCGCGCTCGCGGCGTTCGGCCTGTTCTTCGCGGTAGGCTATTGGAATACGTTCTTCAACGCCATGCTGTACTTGACGGATTCATCGAAGTGGCCGGTTCAGGTCATTCTGCAAAATATATTGATCAACGCGTCCACGGGAGACCTGCTGTCCACGGCGTACACGGAGAAGCCTCCGACAGAGACGTTAAAGATGGCAGCGGTCATTATCGCCACGGTTCCGATTCTTCTCGTATATCCGTTTTTGCAGAAGCATTTTGCCAAGGGGGCCCTCGTCGGTTCCGTCAAAGGCTGACATGCGTTAATATGACGGTAAGTCCCAATAGGCAAGCGCTTGCCGTCTTATTATAAACAATGATCTTGGGGGGACAGGAAATGAAGAAACAGTTAACGATCGCTATCGCATCCGTCGCCATGCTGGCTTCGCTTCTAACGGCATGCGGCGGCAACAACGACAACAACAAAGCGGCTGAGAGCGCGGGGACGACAACGAACACGGGATCGGCTCCGGCGTCCGGCGCCGCGAGCGCCAAACCGCTGAAGGTCAGCGTGATGACGCAGCAGACGGCTCCGATGCCTCCGGCGGCGGACAACGAGATCGAGAAGCTCATCGAGAAGGCGACGAATACCGAGCTGGACGTGCAATGGATTCCTCAGAATACGTACGGAGACAAGCTGAACATCACGCTGGCCGCCGGCGATCTGCCGGATCTGATCTTCATCAACGACCCGTTCTCCTCGGTATTCCGCGGGCTCGTCGATCAGGGCGCCTTCTGGGATCTGTCGCCATACTACAAGGATTATCCGAATCTGACGAGCGGCATCTCCGAGACCGCCTGGGAACTGACCAAGCAAGCGGATGGAGGCAACTATGGCATTCCGCGTCCGCGTCCGTCGGAAGGCGCCGCCTTCCTGAACATCCGCAAGGATTGGCTGGATGAGGTCGGCCTTGCCGTCCCGACGACAACGGATGAGCTGTATGCGGCGCTGAAGGCGATCAAGGACAAGAAGGGCATTACGCCGTTCCCGGCCGGAGTCGATGCAAGCGGATTGAACCTGGGTTATTTGGCTACAATTGAGAGCGCATTCACTAGTGCGACATGGAGCCCGTCTTACGGCGGCTGGAAGCTGGCGGACGGCAAGCTGACGAACACGGCCTTCCTTCCGGAGGAGCGCAGCGCGATCGAATACCTGAAGAAGCTGTTCGACGAGAAGCTCATCTCGGAAGACTTCGCTTCGATCAAGACGGATGCGGTGAACAACCTGTTCAAAGCCGATAAATCCGCCCTTATCGTCGAGAAGGCGGGCAACATGCGCAATTACTTCGACGAGATCGTCAAGCTCGATACGGACTTCAAGGAGACGGACTTCTATCCGATGACGACGCTGAACGGCTTCAGCCCGAGAGACCCCGGCTTCAACGGTCTGATCTCGATTCCGAAGTCGGTCTCGGAGGAGAAGATGAAGGGAATTCTGAAGATGGTCGATACCTGGATGAACGACGATGTTTTCCAATATCAGCAGTGGGGCATCGAAGGCGTTCACTACACGGTGCAGGACGGCAAGAAGGTGCTCGACACGGAGAAGGCGAATCAGGACGGCATCTCGAACTACAACCAGATCGTCTACGTCTCCGATCCGTACGCCAGCTCGTCGAAGGACTTCTTCGAGCCGGATACGCAGACGCTGTACAAGCAAATTCAAGATGAACGCGAGAAGGCCGGCAGCGTGCCGGATTACACGGTCGGCTTGAATTCCCCGACGGCCAACCAGAACATGACGGAGATCAATAAGAGCATGACCGATCTGAAGATCAAGATCATCCTCGGCTCCGCGCCGATCACGGCATGGGACGACTACGTGAACAAGCTGAAGTCGGATGCGACGATGACGAAGATTACGGAAGAGTTGAACGACGCTTATCAGAAGCGGACGGGGGCCAACTAAGCGATAGCCGACACCGAGAGCCGTAAGTCCACTGCAGAATCTTGTCGAGATATCGGCAGGATTCTGCTATTTTAGTAAAAGTGAGACTAACGACAGCGAACGGCGGTGAACGATGTGGCCAGCAAGCTCAGAAGCTTGTTCCGGAGCGAGCAGAAGCTGTTCGGAAGCTTCTATATCAAGAGCCTCGTGCTTACGTTGTTCGTGGCCGGCATTCCCGGGCTTATTATCGGCTTCAGCACTTACTGGTTCGTGGGCGGCCGAATCGACCGCGAGCTGCAGAGCCAGAGCAGGCAGCAATTCGAGCAGAGCGTCTCGTACTTCGACGAGCAGTTCTCCCATATGGAGGTCAATATCGCCCATTGGTCCTTCGATCCGAGCTTCGGCAACGAGCTGCGCAAGCTCGACTTCGTGAGGGACTACATCCGGGTGCGCCAGGTGTTCCAGACGATTCCGATCATGGAGCTGTCCGATCCGCTGATCGACCACGTCGAATTGTACTTGAACGAGCCTCGCCCCGTGCTGTTCACGACCTCGAATTATACGTTCCTGGAGGGGGATGAGCAGATCGGGAAGTACACCGCTTATTTCGCACGGCCCAAGTCGATCGGCTGGACCTTGTCGGAGGGAGCATCCGGTGCGGGAACAGGAACAGGAACGGGAGCAGGAGCAGGAGCAGGAACGGGATTTACCCTGTACAATCGGTTGCCGGGGGGAGAAGCGTCCTCCTTCGGCGTCATTCTCGTTATGCTGAGCGAACGCCAGCTTATCGACATGCTGCTGACGCTGACGCCCCATAATCTCGGCTCGTCGTTCCTGATGACGGAGCAGGGGCAGTGGTTGGAGTCGAGCAGCGGAGCGCAGCCCTCGGAATTGGAAGCGCTTATTCAGACGAAGGTGCTTGCAAGGGAAGGAGACACGGGCTCATTCCTCTTCAAGTGGGGAGGAACGAGCTACACGGTATCGTTCGGCAAGATCGAGCGCCTCGGGTCGACGTGGACCTTCGTGTCGCTTGTGCCGTTGACCGCCATCACGGAACCCGTGCGCGTCATCTCCCAGGTTATTCTGTGGATCAGCGCAATCGGCCTGCTGCTCGCGACGCTCCTGTCGTGGCTGGCTTCCCGCCAGCTGTATTCGCCCGTCAAGCGGCTCGTACAGGTTATCGCCGGCGAGAAGGACGGCTCGATCCGGAGATCTCAGAACGACGAATTCGCCGTAATCGAGGCGCAGTGGCAGCAGATCGCCAAGGAACACCAATCGCTGCAGAGCCGGCTGTCCGAACAGCTTCCTTATCTGAAGGAGGGCTACCTGCTGCAGCTTGTGCAAGGGTACCTCTACTCCTTCTCCGAGGACAGCGTCCGGTCGCGAATGGAGCAGTACGGCTGGGAAGTGGCAGACAAGCAGTTCGTGGCGATGATGATCCAACTGTCCGGTTTTGCCAACTTGCAGGGTCGGTTCTTCGAGGGGGATGAAGGGCTCGTCACGTTCGTGGCCGCGAACATCGTCGATGAATGCAAGGAGAACGCGATCGGGGAAGCGATCGTCGTCAACTTCCACGACTTGTCGATCGGCCTGCTGCTGCTCGCGCCGAAGGAGAAGAGCATGGACGAGCTGCGCGACGGGCTGTCCGAGTTCAGCGACCGCCTGATTCAGGCGATCCGTCAGGTGCTCTCGCTTAGAGTCACCGTCTCCGTCAGCGCGAATTCGCAGCAGGCGCACCAGATCCCGTATCTGTTCGAGGAAGCGAGGCAGGCGCTGACGAATCGCGACCTGCTTCACGACAAGCAGGTGCTCGGCCTGGAGCGGGAGGCGCTGGCGGAAGGAAGCGCTTCGTATCAGTATCCGTTCGCGATCGAGAAGGAGATCATCCATGCCCTCCGGATGGGGGTGCGCGACGAGCTGTTCGAGCTGGTGCCCCGGTTCATGAAGGAACTGGCGGCCGGAGGGGCGAAGGAGCTCATCATTCGTCACGGCATGCTTCAGCTCCTGGCGAGCGTTCAGCACGTGATGATGAAGATGGGGGTGTCTCCGGAATGGCTCGCGGGCAATGCGTTGAACGCCCAGCTGTCTCAGTTGGACGATCCGAACGCCATGCTGAAGTGGTTCCTGCGGAAGGTCATCGAGCCGTGCCTGAGCGAATGGGACAAGAAGCAGGACGAGCAGCTTCTGCAGCTGATGGACCAGGTGATTCAATACATGCAGAGCCACTACATGCAGGATATCTCGCTGGAATCGTGCGCGGACCGGATCAACGTCTATTCCTATACGCTGAGCAAGACGTTTAAGCAGGTCACGGGAGTGAACTTCGTCGAATACTTGACCGGCATTCGGCTGGAGCGCGCGAAGGAGCTGCTCGCGAAGACCGACTGGCGGATCAACGACATCGCGGAGAAGGTCGGGTACCAGCCGACTTATTTTAACCGGATTTTCAAGAAGTTGGAGGGCCTGACGCCGTCTCAATACCGGGAGAAGACAAAACTGGATTAAGCGGAGGCAGAAGATGGGATAGGTTCGTTTGGCCACAGCCGCTCTTGGAGAGCCGGCTGTATTTTTTCTTAAGAGCCGTGCAACCACAACGTACGGAGAACCCGCACAACGACATCGTAAACGAAGCCCGACAGCGAAATGTTCGAGAATCAACGGTTTCTCTTCGATCTTCACCGACGTTGCGGATAGGCCGACTAAAACCGTTGAACGCCCCAGGGACCGATGCTACTATGGAAGAAAAAGCCGGGCCTGGGAGCGGCGCGGAACGGAGAGGAAGGGCCGCATGCGCAAGCGGGCGAACAGCTTCTCGTCGCGTATCATGCTTCATATGTCGATCATCATCATGCTGGCTTTTGCCGTGTCCGGATACTTGTCGTACCGCATCAATAACAACCTGTTTACGGAAGAGATCAGCCGGCAGTTCGGCAAGGCGAACGAGCAGGCGGCGGCAAGAATCGATCTGCAGCTTCGGGATATTTACCGGATATCGAACTTTATCGTGTTCCATCCTTATATCGAACAGGTGCTAAGGCGCTCGGGCGAATCCGACGTCCGCGAGAGCGACACGCAGATTACCGACCAGGACGAGCTTAACCAGCTCCTCTTCCAGGTCAAGAACGACGAGAACAAGCTGTATTCCATGTTTCTTTACGATATGAAGGACAACAGCTACTTTTTCCACGTGTCTCCAACCGCTCGCAGCACGCTTGATCGGGACATCTACGAGCAGGTCAAGACGCTGTTGGACGGGACGATGGGCAATCTGGTCTGGTTCCCGATCCAGCTTCCCAGCGCGGTGGAGGAGTCGGGCTATCGGGACTTCTACGCGGCGGCCCGTTACATGAAGAACAAGGACCTTGAGCAATACGGCACGATGATCATGCTCTTCGACGAATCGCTGTTCTCCGAGGACTTGAACGAGCTCGTCAGCGACGAGAATGCGAACGTTTATTTGTTCGATCGGCAGGATCGGCTTGTTTACACGGACCGGACAGGAGAAGAGGCGGGCAGCACGCCCGTACCGTCGCGGCTGGCGGGCAGTCAGATCGTCAAGGAGAACGGAAGCTCTTATTTGTATGTGCAGAGCCGCTCCCGGCTGATGGATTTCTCTCTGATCAGCAGGGTCTCCCTGGAAGCCCTCAAACAGAAGAGCACCATCATTCTGAAAATCTCCCTGTTAGTCGGAGTTGTCGGTGTGCTGCTGGCGGCGACGCTTGTCTCGTGGAGCGGCCGCCGGCTCTTCCGGCCGCTGACTCAGCTCGTTCGGGGCATGCGCCGAATGCGCGAAGGCAATCTTCAGGCGCGAGTCGAGGTCGATACGTCGGACGAGCTCGCATATATCGGGCAGAGCTTCAACTCGATGGCCGAGAACCTGGAGCAGCTCATCCGCGAGGTGTACGAACGGCAGCTCAGCGAGCGGGAGGCGGAGCTGACGGCGCTTCAGACGCAACTGAACCCCCATTTTCTGCAGAATACGCTTGATACGATCTACTGGAAGCTCTACCTTCAGGACGACCGGGCGACGGCCGGGCTTGTTGTCTCGCTGTCCGAGATGCTGCGCTACGCGCTGGAGCCGGCCGATACGGAGACGACGCTGTCCGCGGAGCTGGCGCAAATTCGCAATTACTTGAAGATTCAGAGCGCCAGACACGGCAACGAATTGGACACCGTCATTCAGATGGGGGCGGGGACGGAGCTGGCCAAGGTGCCAAGGCTGATCATCCAGCCTCTGGTCGAGAATGCGTTCGTTCATGCGTTCGCCGACAAGCGGACGGAACGCGTTCTGATTATCCAGACGTCGCTCGTCCCAGGCCCCGGGGCCGGGCAGGAGGACAAGCGGGAAGCGCTGCTTATTGAGATCATCGACAATGGCCGAGGAATGGAGGACGACGCCGTCCGGAAGGTCGTCTCCGATGCCTTGGCTCCCCGCAGCGATAAGAGGGAGGAGAGCGGTCCGATCGTCGGCGGCAAAAGAGTCCATATCGGCATTCGTAGCGTGCTTCGCCGGTTGAATCTTCTGTACGGAGAGCCGTACGGCCTGACGATCGAAGCGACGCCGGGGAGCGGCACGACCGTTCGCCTGCTGCTGCCCATGCATAAGGAGGGAACGGACCTATGAGAGGGAGATTGTTCATTGTCGACGATGAACCGATGATCCGCAAGGGGCTGACGAAGCTGGTGGAGAGCAACCCGCTCGGATGGTCGGTCGTCGGCGAAGCGGCGAACGGAGAAGAAGCGCTGGACCAGCTTCGGGAACTGCAGCCCAATCTGGTCATTACCGATATTCGCATGCCCGTGATGGACGGCATCGAGCTGGCGAAGCGATTGGCCGAGCAGGCGCCTCGGACGGCCGTGGTGATGCTGACGGGATATCGCGACTTCGAGTACGCGCAAGCGGCCGTCAATTACGGCGTGAAGCAATTTCTGCTGAAGCCGTGTCCGGAGGAGGAAGTGTGCCGCGTGCTGCAGGCGGCCTTCGAGCAATATCGGCTGCAGGAGGCAAGCAAGGAACGCGAGGCCGAGGAGCGGAGCCGGCGGGAGGACCAACTGCTTCGCTCCGTCTGGAAGCGCCTGCCGTATGCGGCCGAGGAAGCGCGGGAGCTGGAGCGGGCGCTGACGGGCAAGGAGCTGTGGCTTGTTCAGGTGGAGACGTATTACCCGGAGGCGAAGGATTATCAGGGCGGGGACCTGAAGCTGCTGCAATTCGCCGTGGGCAACATTCTTCAGGAGCTGGCGGAAGGAGTGTCGGGAGCATCGGGAGCGCCGGGAGAGGGAGAGGATCGTCGGCTGATGCTGGAGTACGACAGCTTCGTCTTCTTCCTGTCCCCGGAAGGCGATTCCGAATCGTTGTTCGAGGAGGCTTCCTCCGTCGTCAAGCGGCTGCTGGGCCTTGAACTGGCTGTTCGCCGATACGGTCCGTTCCGCGGCTTCAAGCATACCGAAGCGTGGATGGACGCGGCGCTTCTGGACCATTCCCGGGAAGGGGACCAGGGTGCGGGGCCGGGCGAAGCGATGGAGGATCAGACGATCGGCGGCGACAAGGTGCGGCTGATTCGGAGCGAGCTGACGGCGCTGCTGCTGCTCGGAAGACCCGCCGAGCTGGAGGCGTACCTTCGCCGCGTCCTGGATTCGGCGCTGCAGATTTCCGCCCATGCGGATGCGATGAAGATCGAGGCCTTCTGCGCGGCCATGGCGATGGACGATGTGATGCGCAAGGAGCTCGAGGCCGACCCGCGAACCGTCGGGGATATCGGGCAACGGGTGGCCGAGCTTCATCGCACTCGCACGCGGGAGGAGGTGAAGGCGTGGCTCCAAGGGCAGATCCGCACCTTCGAGCAGGCGCTGCTGAGCTGGCATATGGAGCGCAGCGGCGGCATTGTGCAACGCGCGATTCTTTATATTGAAGAGCATTATGCCGAAGAATGCGCATTGCCGACCGTTGCCGCCCACACCCACCTCAGCCCCAATTACTTCGGCTCCCTGTTCAAGAAGGAGACGGGGGAGAGCTTCAGCGGATACGTGCTCCGCTTCCGAACGGAGAAGGCCAAGCTGCTGCTGAAGAACACGAACAAGAAAGTCGCGGAGATCGGGCAAGCCGTCGGCTTCCCGGGTTCGAACTACTTCGCGACCGTCTTCAAGCAGATGACGGGGCTCTCTCCTACCGATTACCGGAAGCAGGGGCAGAGTTGGCGGAGAGAGGAGCATCCGCAAGGATGACAGCGGCGGACTGCGTGCAGCCCGGGCCGGAGGCCGCTAATGCAGAAATTTGCTGTCGCTGGCCTGTTTGGCATATTTCCCAGGCGACATTCCAACCAGGGTGCGGAAGGTGCGGATAAAATGGGAGTAGTCGTTAAACCCGCTCTCGAAGCATGCCTGGGTGGTCGAGATGCCGCCTCGCTCCAGCAATTCTTTGGCTTTGATTATTCTTAGCTGAACCAGATACCGATGGCAGGACAGACCGGTCACCTCGCGAAACAATTCGTTTAAGCGGTGGCGGTTTAAGCGGAATTGTCTCGAGATCCCGTCTGTTGACAGATCCTCGGCGTAATGCGCATCTATATAGTCCATAACGGGATTAAGCAGCAGATAAGAGGCGTTGGGGGCCGCGTTGCCCGTTAGTTCCGCCCCCCCGTCACGCGTCATTTTCTCCAAGTGAATAAGGATATGGGCCAGCAGTATTTTTACTTTGACGTCGGTGGCGAATCCGCTTTGTTTAAGCAATTGATCCAGCTCGCGGAACAGCTCCGTCAGTTGGCGGGCATCGGTGTCGCTCAAGTGAATTCGGTGACTACGGGATGAGCTTCTCCGGGCGAAGCATTCCAGCAGATTGGTGCTGGCGGTATTTAATACGCTTATATAAAAAGGGTCGAAATAAAGGATATATCGTTCGTAATTTGTCTTGTCATGGATGATGGAGCGGTGCAAGTCGCTGGTGGTGAGCAACAGCAAATCGTTGGGAGCCAATACGTACCGTTGGTTGCCCACCCAGAATTCGGCCCCTTCCGTCAGAGCCAAGTATACCTCGTAGACATTATGAAAGTGATAGTAGTCCATGCTCCAGTCCGCACCGAAGTTGTGCTCCAAGCGCACGTTTTCCGTGTAGTTGTTCCTCACCTTTTTAAATTCCACGTTGATCGTCACCGACTCTCGGTTTCTTCAAAGTTAATATATCACAAAAATGCATGAAATCCCGACGATAATGCAAGAACGGAAGTTTCCTCCTTGCCTATAATGAGCTTGAATGGATCAGAAGGGAAGGAACCTACAGGATGGATAAAGCCGCAATAAGCGCGCTGATCGACAAAGTGGCCAGCAAAATGCAAAATTTGGGCAACGAAACGGGACTTGTGGAAGAGTGCCCCATCAGTATCATTTCAATGGATACTTGGGAATGGGCACAAGGCGTCGGACTGTATGGCCTGTACAACTATTATCAAGAAACGGGAGAGGCCGGAATTCTCGATTTTCTGGTAGAGTGGTTTGAGCGCAATATTCGCAACGGCTTGCCGGAGAAAAATGTAAATACGTTATGTCCGATGCTAACGCTAAGCCTGGTGGCAGAGGAAACGGGGCGTGAAGATTTATTGGCCCTGTGCCAAGAATGGGCGCAATGGATTATGGAGGAGATGCCGCGTACGGAAGCAAACGGGTTGCAGCATATCGTAACGGGCAATGCCAATTCCGGGCAACTGTGGGACGATACGCTGTTCATGACCGTGCTCTTCTTGGCACGAGCGGGCAAGTTGTTTAATCGGAAGGATTATACGGCGGAATCGGTGCGGCAGTTCCTCGTCCATATCAAGTACCTCGCGGATCGCAAGACCGGACTCTGGTACCACGGTTGGACCTTCGAGGGGCGTCATCATTTCGCAGAAGCATTATGGGCAAGGGGCAACTGCTGGTACACCGCGGGAGTGGTCGATTATTTGGATATCGTCGACGATCTTGATCCGGGGGTGAAGCTGTACCTTCTGGATACCCTCCGATCCCAGGTCGCTGCATTGGAGCGACTCCAGCATCCGGGCGGCATGTGGCATACTCTTCTGGATGATCCCTCGTCGTATGTGGAAACCTCCGCTACTGCCGGCTTTGCCTACGGGATACTCAAGGCTGTGCGATTGGGGTATCTGGACCCCCGTTGCCTCCCGATGGGACGCAAGGCTGCCGAAGCGGTAATCTCCCAAATCTCGGAGGACGGAACCGTGCAGAACGTATCTTACGGAACCGGAATGGGTGCGACCTTGGAGGAGTACCGACAAATTAAGCTTTGTCCGATGACCTACGGGCAAGCGCTGCCTATTCTCATGCTAACCGAGGTTATGAAGCTATCATAGATAATTTGAAGCTATTATGTATAATTCATTTATACAATAATAGCTTATCTTTTATTATGGGGTGGATTATGAGCAAGACCTTTCTGAAGATTGTGGGGTTAATTACATTGCTGCTTGTCGTTGTTCAGGCAGGCTTCTCCGTTACAGCATTCAAGAGCTTTGAAGGGATCGTAAGGGATCGGACCTTTGAAGAGAACAGCAAGGAGCTGCGCATTATCAGCAAAAGCATCGAGAGAATGCATGAGGACGTGAAGGCCTTCACCTTCCGGCATCTGAATGATCCATCCCTCATCCCTCTGTTTGAAGAGAACTCGCTGGATTACGCGCAGATGTACGAGTTGATGATTGCTATCAAGAAGTCGTTTGAAGTCAATCCGATCTTTCATTCCGTCACGCTTTATAGCGGCAAAACCGATAAGTACTATTCAACGTTAAGTTCTCAAGCGCATAAAGATGCTTTTTTTGTGAATGCGGTCAAAAATTTCAGCAGCACGCCAGTTTTGACGCCAATTCCTAGAGTGCTTCCCTTCGAGGCATACAACAATGGCGATACCGTATTTACTTATTTGTACTTCCAGACGGATAGCGGCAACAGGGTTACCCAAGCGTTGGGCGTTAACGTAGATGCAACATGGCTGTGCGACACGCTGAGCAGCTTGACGGGAAAATCCGTCAAATCCTACATTATCGACAAGACAAGCCTCACTTATATAGACGATTCCAGGCAGATCCGCAGTATGGAAGCGCTTAATCCGGAGTTGGTTGAGAGAATTACAAAGTCTAACCTGGATACGGGCAGTTTTGAGGCAGGGGAAAAAGGGAAGGAGCGGATTTTTACTTACCTCTGGATGCCGGATACGAACTGGGTACTGGTGGTAGAGGAGTCCAATCAATTTTTAGACCAGTCTTTGCAAATTGTCAAAAAAGTTGTTCTTCATATCACATTTTTTATGGCGCTTCTTGCCTTTGTAGCGGCGGCTTTTATCTCGCACCGGATTTATCATCCGTTCGGAAGGTTGTTCCGTGAAGTCCTCGGACCAAGGGGAAAGAAGGAAGTTGGCGTGCAGCTTCTGGACGATGTTAAGCTGCTTACCGACGTATTTCAGAAGAATAGGCGCCTGCTTCATGACTACAACAGCTATAAACATTCTGCGGATGCCATTCTTCTGGAGAATTATATCAAAGCGGTTCTGATGGAGAACAACTCCATTGCTAATCAATTGACAGGCGAATTCGCCTCCGTCTTCGGCAATATGCTTGATCGGGATATGCTGCTGATTCTTCTGAAGATCGATGACCGGAATCAGTTCGAAAAGCAGGATGTCGATCGGAAGAAAGCATACCGTTTCATCATGATGAACGTATCCGAAGAAGTTCTGGACGTTGGGAATTCCGCCAAAGCGGTATATATCGGGGAAGGGCAATTTATTCTGCTAATCTTTCTGCCGCTGGAGAACAACAGGATCGAATGGGAGGAGAAAATCCGTTTTTTACAACAGTCGGTCAAGCAATTCACAAGCTATAGCTTATCTGCATTTATTGGCGGGCATGTCAAAGGGGAGGCAGCGCTGGTTCAAGCTTACCGAACTGCGGCCATTCTGATCAGATACAGCTTGGTTTACAGTCGGGAAGCGATTCTGGAGCCTTCCATTTTATATAAGCATGAGAATCACCAGGTTGTATACGATGAAAGTCTTGAAGAAAGGTTCCTGAATGCTGTCCGAGCAGGGAATGGAGACGAAGCTAAAGTCTTGTTCGACAAGCTGATCGAAGGTGCTTCGCAAGGCGATATCGAAGGATTCATGCTCTTGATGACCCGTTTTTCCTTGGCTCTGGGAAATACAATTGATGTCTTGAACAAGAGTCGTATCGAGAAAATCCCTGTCTCCATGAAAGATTTTTATATCCGATTGGCTGCCTTCGAAACCATCGACGAGTTGAAAATTCAGTTTTATGAAGTAATCGAGAAAATGACATCTCATAGAGCGCTTGTGGAAACGAGGCACGATGCCTTGGTGGAATCCGTGAAGGGGTACATTGCGGAGCATCATGCCGAGGAGCTGAGCCTAAAAGGCCTTGCAGTGGAGTTCAAGCTGTCTCAAGGCTACCTGGGACAGATCTTCAAGGAAGCGGTCGGCTTGTCCGTGCTCGACTACATCAACCAGATCCGGTTGAACAAGTCCGCCGAACTGCTGCTCCAAACGGAACTAAGCATAGGAGAGATCATGGAACGGGTAGGCTTCCATAATGAGAGCAGCTTCTACAAGCTGTTCAAACGCAAGTTCGGCGCCACGCCCAAGGGCTACAGAGTGGATAAGGAGATCATCAACAAGCTGAAGGAAATGACATGAGAGTCGTGTCATTTTCTTTTTTTTGGACCGGTATAGAGTTTTCTTCAGATTATACAGTCCCGTGCAGAGGAAAATGGGATTGAACAGTAGCGATTCAACGGACAGGAGAGGGATAATGAGGCCACATCAAGCACGACATTAAAGGAGAAGGAGGCGTAGTTGTGAAGAAGACATTAGCACCGGAGTCCCCGGCAGGAGTAAGACAAAAGCTGAATAAAAGCTCCTTCCGCAAAAATGTGGATTTATCTCTGCTGGCTCTCCCTGCATTCGTATTGCTTATCTTGTTTTATTTTGTACCATTGCCCGGGATTGTGCTGGCTTTTAAAAACTACAATTTTATTGACGGGATATTTAAAAGCCCTTGGATTGGACTGAAAAACTTTATCTTTATTTTTTCCACCTCCGATGCGTTGCTTGCGCTAAAAAATACCATTCTCTATAATGCCGTTTTTATTGTAACAAGTATTGTCGGCAGCGTCATTCTGGCGATACTTCTGAACGAAATCCTAAGCAGAAGAGTATTGAAGGTTTATCAGACGGCCATCTTTTTACCCTATTTCCTGTCCTGGACCATTGTGGCTTACATCGTATTTGCTTTATTGGACAATAGCAAAGGCATGATCAATTCCATTTTAAGCGCTATGGGGATGGCGGAGATCGAATGGTACTTCGAACCCCAATACTGGTTCTGGATTCATATCGTTCTTCATTTCTGGAAGACGATGGGTTATGCGACGTTATTAAATTACGCCTATATCCTGTCGATAGATCCCTCTTATTATGAGGCTGCTTCTATTGATGGAGCCAACCGATTCCAGATGGCGCTGAAGATTACGATTCCTGCTCTGCGGCCTATCATTCTGATCAATTTCCTTGGAGCACTGGGCCGGATTTTTAATGCCGACTTCGGACAGTTCTTCCTGGTTCCGATGGAGTCGCCATCTCTTCGGGATGTCTCGTCCGTGCTGGATACCTATGTGTACAGCGCCCTGCGGGGGTCGGCTGATTTGGGGATGGGAGCCGCAGCCGGTGTCTTCCAATCTATGGCGGGATTCATTCTTGTCCTGGCGGCCAACTTTGTCATCCGGTACCGCTATGGCCGGGAACAAGCCATTTTTTAGAGAGAGAGGTAATCGGGATGAATTCGGCCATCAACAAACGGAAATTTCGAGCAGGTCTTTTTTTCACACACAGTGTCTTTACTCTTCTGGCATTGAGTTGCATTATTCCGATGCTGCTCGTCGTTATTCTATCGGTAAGCGGTACCGAGAGCATCATCGAACGCGGATACAGCCTTTTTCCCAAGATATGGAGCCTGGATGCTTTCCGATATATTTTTAAATCGCCGGAACTCATTCTGAACTCCTATGGCACGACGCTATTCGTAACCGTTGTCGGAACGGGCGTTGGACTCATTCTAACGGCGATGATTGCTTATTCGCTATCCCGGAAAGATTATAAGCTTGCGGGTATCTTGGGATTTCTAGTGTTCTTCTCCATGCTATTTAATGCGGGGATGATTCCTAGCTATATCGTGTTCACGAAGTACTACCTTCTGAAGGATACCTACTGGATTCTCATTCTTCCGGGCTTGGTCAATTCCTGGAATATCATTCTCTTGCGGACGTTCTTCTTTGATTTGCCGCAGGAGGTGCTGGAATCGGCCAGCATCGACGGCTGCAGCGAGATGCGGATCTTCTGGCAGATTGTGCTTCCCATATCCAAACCCGCCTTAGCTACCATCGGGTTAATGTTGACCTTGGGCTATTGGAATGAATGGACACGCTCCATGATCTACATCGATTCAGAACACAAATATATGTTGCAGTATTTGCTGTACAAAATTCTCCGGAATGCGGAGGAGATGATGAAGGATTCTCAGGCGGGCCTGAGTCTGGGCATGTCAGAGTTTCCTTCGGACAGCGCCAAGATGGCTATGGCTGTAATTGCGGCTGGTCCCATGATGTTTGTGTTTCCCTTCTTCCAGAAGTACTTTGTCCGGGGGATCACTTCCGGTGCTGTAAAGGGATAAAGGCGGTTTTGACTTCCGGTTTTGACTTCCGGTTTTGACTTCCAATGTGAAGTTAAAATATAAAAAAGTACAGGGGAGTTGTTCAGGTGAAAAAGCTCAGGGCAATGATAACGCTGACAGCGATGGTGTTGGCGGCAACCGGGTTGGCCGGTTGTCAGAGCAAAGAAAGTACGGGGGAAACGGAAAAAAGCCCGGCTGTCTCGACGACACCGTCCGCCACTGCCGCAGAGTTGGAACCGGTGAAGCTGAAATGGGTTCTCCGGATTCCAGCCCAGAAGGATGGGGAAAAGGTACTGACAGAGGTAAACAAGATATTGAAGGAGAAAATCAACGCCACGCTGGACATCCAGTGGATCGATGCTGCCAGTTATATAGAAAAAACGAAGTTAATGATCGCCGCAGGAGAAAATTTCGATATTATGTTTACTGCTCCGGGTTACCAGTTCTATGAGAATGTGGCACAAGGCGCTTTCTTGCCGATGGATGAATTGGTGACCGAATATGCACCTCAGGCCTATGGACAGATCCCGGTCGAATTCTGGGATGCGATGAAAGTAAACAACAAAATTTACGGTTTCCCTAATTATCAGATTGCCGCAAGACAAACGACGATCACGATGCGAAAAGACATGGCGGAGAAATACGATATTGACGTGGCCGCCATCAAGCAGTTGGAAGACTTGGAGCCGGCTTTGGCCAAGATGCAAGCAGGCGAAGGAAGCGACAAATTTATTCTGGCCGGCCCGGGCATTAATCAAATGGATATCATGAACTACTTGAAGATGGAAACCTTGGGCGGAGAAGGGACTCCCGGCGCGATTGAGCTTGAAGGCACCGATTATAAGGTCGTTAACCAATACGAGCAGCCTGTCTTTATTAATTATGTGAAAACGATTAAAAGCTGGGCGGATAAAGGTTATATCAATAAAGATTTGTCTCTGGCCAAAAACTTCGAAGAGCTCTCTAAAAACGGAAAAATACTGTCCATGCTGGGACAGTACAAGCCAGGGGGCGAAGCGGAAGTTTTAGCCCGTTACGGCTTCGAGCCGGTCTATGCCTTCCTGACGGAACCATTGGTATCCACCAGTTCTGTCACCGGCACGATGCAGGCCATCAGCAGAACTTCCAAAAATCCGGAACGAGCCATGATGTTCCTGGAGTTGATCAATACCGACAAGCAACTTTACAACATGCTGGTATACGGAATCGAAGGCACGCACTATAAAAAAACGGGAGACAACAGCGTAGAGCTGATTGCGGATTCCGGTTACGCCCCCAATGTGTCTTGGATGCTGGGAGATCAATTGAACGCGTACCTGCTCCCGGGTGTTGAGGCGGATACCCCTCAGAAGATTGACGAGTTGAACAAGAGTGCGAAAACTTCGCGAATCATGGGCTTCTCATTTGATGCTGAGCCTGTCAAGTCGGAAATTGCCCAAACCAAAACGATAATCGACAAATATGCGATTGGCTTAGGTTACGGCATGTATGACGTGGACAGTACGCTCGCTACGATGAACAAGGAGCTGAAGGCTGCGGGTATGGACAAAATTATTGCTGAAAAGCAAAAGCAGTTGGATGCCTGGGTAGCCATAAACAAGAAGTAAGCAGCGGCAAAGCAAATAAGGAATGATAACGGCTAAGGCTCAGGAGAGTTTCTATATGATGCAATGGAATATAGAAACTCTCCTCCAATACGAGGAGAATCTGACATGGATGATAGGCAAACGCATCTAGCAGCGGCTTTTCAGCAAAGGCTTGTACGGGAACATCTACACTTTGACGCCAAGGTGAACATGATTGCCGAGAAGCTGAGCCGCAAGGGATATCACACGCATATCGACGACGATACGGTGCATGGGGTTTACCGGAGTCTGGCCTACGCCGCCGCGCTTCTGTACAGCGGAGATGACACCTGTCAGGAACGGGCGCTCGCGATAATAGACAACATTCTCTCGATGCAGGATACGGAGGAAGACAGCCCCACATACGGCATATGGCCTTATTACCTGGAAGAGCCGCTTCCGAGGATGAAGTCCCCGGATTGGAACTGGGCCGACTTCAATGGCAAGGTATTGGTCTATTTGTTGCTGGAGCATCGTGAAGCTCTGCCTTCTATCATGATCGATAGGATAATCCTGGCCTTGCATCATGCCGCAGCCAGCATTATCCGCCGGAACATCGGGCCCGACTATACCAATATCTACCTTATGGGGGCCTATGTGACGATCGCGGCCGGGGAATTGCTGGATAACCAGGAGTTTGTGCAATACGGCAGGAACAGGCTGATAAAGGAACGGGCCTATGTTGAAGCCAACGGCGGATTCACCGAATACAACAGCCCAACCTACACCGTTCTTGCCCTGGAGGAGATCGGCAGAATGCTTAAGCATGTGAAGGACCGGGAGTCGCGGGAGCTGGCCGAGTTCCTGAACGACAAAGCGTGGGAATGCATAGCGGTTCATTTCCACCGGCCGACCTGTCAGTTATCGGCGCCGCATAGCCGATGCTATGAGAACATTAGCGGCCAAGGATTCCTGTCCTTCCTTCATCTGGGAACCCGAATGCAGTTGGGCCTGATGCGGGAAGAAGAACTGGAGTATGGGCTGATGTGGCACGATATGGTCATTGCTTGTCCGGACCACTATTATGAATATTTCCAACCGCTGAAGAGTCCACGACTGATCAAGGAAACTTTCTATAAAGGGGAAGACCTGATCTCTGACGATGAGATCCGGGTTTTTATCGAGAAGGGGACTCCCCGACTGGAGTCGACCACCTATATGAACCCGAGTTTTTCCTTGGGCAGCTTTGCGGAGTACGATCTTTGGAATCAAAGAAGACCTCTCATGGCTTATTGGGGCACTCCGGAGAACTGTACGTATTTGAGACTCCGTTGCCTGCATGACGGACAGGACTATGCTTCTGCCATTCTGCGCACCTCGCAACAGGAAAATCATCTTGTAGGCGGCGTTTACTTCGTCAAAGATCATGGGGATTTCCATTTTATCCTTGATCCCTTGAAGGAAGGAGGCAAGCTTAGAGCCCGCAAGCTGTCTCTGCGCTTTGAAATCGGAGGTTGGGTGGATCAAGTGCAGCTTCCGCAAGAGGCGAGAATCGGCAGCGCTTTTTCCATTCGGGCTCCTGGCATTGCGGTCCATATTCATCCCCTGATCTGTGAATTCGATCAACGTACGATCCGCGTGGAGATTGGGGAGGAGGGTCCTGCCCGATGGATAGAATTTATCTTGTTCGAGGGAGAGGAGCAGACGCTGGATTTCGAGCGGATCAGCCAGGCCGCATTCGTGTTCGGGCTCAGTGTGTTTGATGAAGCTTTTTGCCCGGATGATGGGGATGTCCGTTATAGCTGCGCGTTGGATCAAAGCGGCCGGGAAGCGACAGGCCAATTGGCAAGGTCGGCTGGGACCGCCGCTGTAACGGTGCCGTTGAAGCCTTCGCAATATATTAATAACCCCTCTTCGGGGAGGACCAAAATCGTGAAGAATGGCGGGTTTATGTACGAATAGGAACAAGGAGGAGGCAAACTAGTGCTCAATAAATGGTTGATTAACCTATTGGCAGTCGTTCTGACTATTGGCGTCTGGACCGTGCCTGCAACTGCAGAAGAGGGCAGCGATTCTTACACCGAGAACTTCGATTCGACGGCGGTCGGGCAGCTGCCTGCGGGCTGGACGGTGAACAATCAAGATCTCTCCGTGGTAGGCGTAACCTACAACGAGACTGACGGGAATACATTGACGATCGATCATAAGGCGCGAGACGGCGCTCATATGGAACTGCGGTACACCTTGCCCTTCTCTGCCGACAAGGCGGTCATTAAGTACAAAGTGAAGGCGTCTGTCACGAGCGGAGCGTTCTACCTGCCGACCTTGGCGACGGGAGGAACGCCCAAGCTGCAGGTATTCATGGCTGACGGCGAGTTCAAGAAGGGCAATTCCACCGGGGGATCGGTAGCCATTGCGGGCAATCCGACCTTCGAAGCCAATCGCTGGTATCAAGCGGAGATTGTCATGGACAACAGCTTGGGCACCTACGACTTCTATATCGACGGCGTAGCGCTATTGACGGATGAACCGACGGTTGTTTCTGGAAGCGCTAACACGGTCTTTATGAAAATATGGCGGTCATCGGTGAACGTGTATAAGGTCGACGATCTGCAGGTAATTCCGTTCACGGAGAAGCCCGAGCCGCCGACGCCGACAGACCCGCCGCCTGTCACGGAGCCAGCGGGCATCTCGTACAGCGAGAACTTCGAGTCGCTTGCCGAAGGGGCGCGGCCAGCCGGATGGACGATTCCGACCAATACGACCGAGTTCGGCGCGGCCGACGACGGTACGGGCAACAAGGTGTTCCGCATTAAGCAAGCGCAGGTGCTGCCAGCGTCGGTCGGAGTGACCGTTCCGTTGCCCGGCACTGCGGAGAAGGGAACACTGAAGTACAGGGTCAAGGCCGACGCAACCGGCGGCGCGCTCTACCTTCCCGTGTTCCAGAGAGGCGGCGCCAAGCTGATGGAACTGGCATTCAATGCCGGTTATATCCAGAAGCGGCCGGACCCGGCGAATCCGTGGGTGACGCTGCAGCCCTTCGTTGCGGGGAAGTGGTACGATATCGAGCTGATTGTGGACAATAGCACCTCTCCAGGAACATACGATCTCTATGTCGACGAGAAGTTAGTCGCGGCCGGGGAGCCGACGCTGGCAACCGGCGAGATCAGCTCGATCAATATCGGCATCTATAAAGATACGATCAATACGTACAGCCTGGACGACCTCGAGGCAGCGCCTTATGTCGAGGCGACCGGAGCAGCGCTTGAGCCGGAGTACGATCTCGTCCTGGGGTCGACGCGGCAATTGGCGCTGAACTTCACCCCGGCGAACGCCTCCGACCGCAAGGCGGAATGGACTTCCTCCGATCCGGAGGTGGCGTCCGTCGATGCGCTGGGCAATATCTCGGCCTTGAGCGAGGGCAGCGCCGTCATTGCCGCCGTGCCCCATGCGCCCGGACTGGCGCCGGTCAGCACGACTGTTGTGGTGGATAATGTCGTGCCGACTGCAATCGAGCTGGGAGAGAACAGCTTCACGATGCCGGTCGGGAGCTATAAGCAGATCCAAGCGACAGTTCTTCCGGCCGAAGCTGCGAACAAGAAGGTTCGTTATGTCTCCGACAATGAGACGGCAGCGACGGTGGACGCTTACGGCGAGGTGCATGCTGCCGCGCCCGGCGATGCGACGATCACGGTGATCGCCGAAGAGCCGCTGTCTGAGGCGACCGCCGTCGTGACGGTACACGTGATGCCGCGCGGTGTCATGAAGACGATCTACGTCGCGCCGAACGGCAACGACGCGAACGACGGCTCGACCAAGCCGCTGGCGGTCAAGTCGCTGGAGCGGGCACAGCAGCTTGTGCGAGAGAGCAACGCGAACATGACCGGCGATATTCGCGTCGTGCTGGCTGACGGCTATTATGCGCAGGCCGATACGCTTCGCTTCAATGAGACGGACTCCGGCACCAACGGGTACTTCGTCACTTATGCCCACGAGGGCGACGGAGAGGCGACGATCGGTTCGGCGCATACGTTCTCCGGCTGGCAGATATATGATGGGACGAAGGGCATCTACATTGCGGATGTGCCTGTCGGCTTCAATTCCCGCCAGTTGTTCGTGGACGGAGTGCGCGGCGTCCGCGCCCGAAGCGAGGGCGGACTCGCTTCCGCCGTTCAATACAAAGAAGGGACGACGCCGATCGGCTTCTTGTCCGATAATACGGAGTTCCTGACCTACGCGCATCCGGAGGATCTGGAATTTGTATTCAATGAACAATGGACGAATCCGCGCGACCGCGTGGCATCGGTGGAAGCGGCGGGCGACCAAGTCAAGATCACGATGGCGCAGCCCGGCTGGAGCTATGTCACCAACAAGGGACAGACGTCGGCCACTCTGCCGGTCTATTACGAGAATGCTCTTGAATTGTTGGACGAGCCGGGCGAGTGGTACCTGGATACACACGCCAATAAGCTGTATTACAAACCGCGCGTCTGGGAGGATCTGCAGTCGGCGCAGGTCACCATGCCTTCGTTGGAGGAGCTTATCATCGTGGAGGGCAGCGACTATGACCACATGGCGCATAACCTGACATTCGAAGGACTGACACTCGCCGACACCACTTGGCTGCGACCTGGCACGGACAACGGACATCCGGACGCGCAGAACAACCATATCCGCGAGCCCGGCAAACCCGATACGTTGCCGCCCGCGGCCGTGACGGTCAGGCGCGCTGCCGCGGTGAATTTTACAGGGAACACGTTCACTCGCCTTGGCATCACCGGCTTGAAGCTGGTGGAGGGTGTGCAGAACAGCCTGGTGTCGGGCAACCGCTTCTATGACCTGTCGGGCGGCGCCGTGAACGTGGGCGATCCCGACATCTCCAAATCCGACAATACGAATCCGTCCGACCTGCGCAAGCTCATGAAGAACGACGACATTCTGAACAACTACATTCACGATATCGGCATCGATTACAAATCGGCCGCAGCCGTCTCGGTCGCGTTCGCCGAAGATATGGATCTCAAGTACAACGAGATCTTTAACATTCCGTACAGCGGCTTCCATATCGGGTACGGTTGGGCTACGATCTTCCCCAACGTCCTGCGGAACATGCATATCGAATACAATTACATTCATGATCTGATGGGCGAAGGGATCTACGACGGGGCAGCGATCTACACGATCGGCAATACGGGCGGCACGTCTGATAGCTACAACCTGATCGCCCATAACTACATTCGCAATCAGAAGAATTTGTTCGGCAGCATCTACATGGACGAAGGCTCCACTTACTGGCAGATAGAAGACAATGTCGTCGACCTTCGCGAGACGCCCGTGTGGAACCAGGGCATTGCCGCCACCTGGTTCTTCCTGAACGCGGCGAGCATCAACCATATCCGGATCAACCGGAATTACTCGACAACCGTCCAGAGGACGTTTAATTCGGCGACGAGCGAGGTCAGCTATACGGAGCCGAGCGTCTATCCGGATGCGGATTGGCCGCAAGAGGCGCAGAGCATCGTCCAGGCGGCAGGCCTGCAGGAAGGTTATGGGGAACTGCGCCAAGATCATGCGGAGCGCGTTGCGCTTACGGGCGCGACTAACCAGGCAGTCGGCCTTGACGCAGGCCAGACCGCCGAAGTCGGCGTGCTGGCAACCGACGGGAAGAATGAAGCCGTTGATGCCTCCGGCCTTCAGGTCTACTATCAGGTAGAAGATGAGAGCATTGCGACTGTTAACAGCAGCGGCGTGTTGACCGGCATGCAGGAGGGCAAGACCTTGCTGCGCGTCTATGCGGTGTCGAACCGCGTACTCCGCACATTGAAGATCAACGTGTACGTAGGCGGTCAACTGCAGCAGATCAAGTTAACGGGCATTGACGGGGGAATATCGCTGGGGATGCAGGGAACTGGCGTGGAGTTGTCGCCTTACGGCATCACCGATCAGGGGCGTGAGGTGGAGCTTGAGGACGTGACCTATTCGTCCAGCAACCCTTATGCGGCCGTCGTCGAGAACGGTGTTTTGAAGCCGGTCGGCCCCGGTTCCGCCATCCTTACGGTCAGCGGTCGCGAGGCAGGACGCGAAGGCTCGCCGGTCGTCGCAGGCACGTTCGCAGTGACCGTGCAGAGCGAGCTGTTCTTCGAGCCGTACAACGCGCCCGAATGGTTCGATTCTGCGAACAGCTCCCAGTGGAGCAGCAGCGCAGGCTTTGTATTCGCGTCGGAGCAGTCCATGAAGACGAACGCCTTCAACGGCTTCTCCTACTACAAGGAGCGCCGCTACGGCAATGAACTGCTCACCTTCAAGCTGAAGATCGATACGTCGACCGGAACGGGAGGCTGGCCGAGCGTCATGCTTCGTTCTCCGACTGCGGACTATGCGGTGTCGAGCGGCACCGGCTATATCCTGATCTTCGGCAGCGGCGGCATCGAGATTCAGCGGTTTAATGCCAATGTGAGGACGGTGCTGTACGGCAGATTTAATGGAGTGGACGGCATCAAGGGGCCGCCGATCACATCATCAGCCTTCACCTACGGCGAGGAGCATACGATCGAATTCGGCGCCCTTACGAACGGGGTGAGCGTACGTTTGGTGCTGAAGATCGACGGCCAGCTCGTCTTCGACTTTGAGGATACAGGCGAAGGCGTGCTGACCGAGCCGGGCTACTTCGGCATCGTCGGCCGGAACGAGACGTTCACGCTGCAAGCTGCCCCTGTGCAGGCGGCCGATACGACCGCCTTGCTGGCGAAGCTCGGCGAAGCGGAGCTGCTGCAGAAGGACGATGCCTCCGATGAGAGCTGGAACGCTCTGCAACAAGCGATGGAAGAGACGAGGGCCGTACTTCGCAATGTGTCCGCTTCTGCGGAGGAAGTCGCTGCGGCGCTGGGGGGGCTGGAAGCAGCCGTGAACGGCTTGTCATCGTCGGGCGAACCGGGCGGCGGAGACGATAACGACAACGATAACGACAACGATAACGACAACGATAACGACAACGACAACGATAACGACAACGATAACGATAACGAGAATAACGGCAATGACAGCCCGGGCGAGAACGACAATGAGGGCAGCAACAACAGCAACAACAGCAACAGCGGCTCAGGGGCGGAGTCCGTTGCGGCTATCGGCCACAAGCTGGGAAGCATCGCTGTCAATGGAGACATTGCCGTGCTGACCGTGTCGCCCGACAAGCTGGCCGAGCAACTCGTTGGCACGAACGGGGTGCTGACGATCGACCTGCGGGACGTCGGCGATTCCGGCGTCAAGGCGATCGAGCTGTCCCCGGCCGTGCGGTCGCTGCTCCAAGACGCGGGCAAGATCATCGACATCCAAACGGAGCATGCCGCCATTCGAATTCCAATTGGAGCCATTGGCTCGGAGGTCTCGAACGGCAGCATCCGGATCAATGTGGCGGAGAGCGGGCTTCCTGCGAATTCGTCGGACGGGCGCAAAGCGCTCGCGCCAGCTATTCGCCTATCGTTGACAAGCGGCAATGAAGAGGCAAATCTTGCCCAACCGGCCGAAGTGTCGCTCAAGCTTACAGGCGTGGGCGACCTGCGGAAGGTCGGTCTGTACGCTTACAACGCTGACACAGGCGAATGGGATTACGTCGGCGGCGAGAGAAGCGCTGACGGAGCTTCAATCACGATTGCGACGAATGACCTCAGAGACGTCTTGTATGCGGCGTTCGAATACGACAAGTCTTTCGCAGATGTGGTCGGTTCTTATTGGGCGCGGGATTATATTGAAGTGCTGGCATCCCGGCACATCGTGAACGGGGTGAGCGATTCGGACTTCGCACCTTCGGCACAAGTGAGCCGAGCCGAATTCGCGGCCATGCTGGTTCGACTGCTCGACTTGCCGACGCTGTCGTACGATGGCGACTATACGGACGTAACCGCTGAAGCATGGTATGCCGATTCGCTGGCAGCGGCGGTCCAAGCGAGCCTTCTGGCGGGTGACGGCGATCGGCTGCGTCCGCAAGACGCCATTACCCGGCAGGAGATGGCCGTAGTGGCTTTAAGGGCGTACGCGCTGCTGCGCGGAACGCCGAACTACAGCGGCGAGGCGGCTTCCTTGACCTTCAACGACGCCGCAGCAATTGCGCCGTGGGCGCGGCAAGCGGCGGAGACGGCCCGGAGTCTCGGGCTGATCCAAGGCCTGCCGGACAACAGCTTCGCGCCGTCCAAGTCGATCTCCCGGTCGGAAGCTGCAGCCATTATGTACCGGTTGCTGGAGCAGAACGGCAAGCTTTAACGAGGCTGATCTATTCTATTGCTCGGACATAACCCTCCATAGTACCCAAATCAAGTACAGTTTCCTTCATACAAGGAGCTGTACTTTTTTTGACATATAAGAATCTAAAGTTTTGGGGCAGCCGATTTAGAATCGTGCGGGAGGGGGGCGCCGGGCATCTCGCCGGACTCGCCGGATAGAGGGATTTATGTGAAACATCACATTCGAGCGGCGCGATAACGGGCAGGTTGGACGATTCTATGTGAAAAATAGCCTATATAGAGAAAATTCCGGCTCCCGTTGCCGCATATATGCTAAAAATCACATAAAACGCCGAGATTGCCGCTGATTGAACCCGATGAATGTGAAAAACCAGAGCGACCGAGCATAGGTTGAGTAACTTAGCAGGTGGAAACCCTGCTTGGAAAAGGCGAAGCCACGCCACCAATAGCGAGTCTTGGAGCGAAGCTGGCAACAGAGTCGTTTAAGCGTAGACAGCC
>NZ_SSOB01000017.1 GCF_004801405.1 Cohnella fermenti | reverse complement strand
CTGCGGTACGGGTTCGGCTACGCCCTCCACCCGGTCACCTACTGGAAATTCACTTCGTTCCTTTTCAGTCGTCCGGATCAACTGGAAAAAGAACAAAATGATCTTACAAGTACGATTATACGAGGAGAGTTACAATGAAAAGAAAAAAAACAATAATTGGTTTGGTAATGTCTGTTTGTTTGTTGCTCAATATTCCTTTTGTAAGTGCTAATGATGGATCGAATTATTCTTTAAAATCAGCAACTGAGTATGCAAGTTTAGATAGTATCCCCAAAGTGCAACTGGAAAAGGTTCTAAATCAGGCAGAAAAGTCCGAGCTTGTTAACAGTTTTGTAAATGAAGCCAAGTCTAATGGTGTAAGCGTTGAAGGAATTTATTTCGATGAAAATAAAGGTAAATATGTAGTGCAGGTATTGGATGAAAATCAAATTGAACAGTTATCGAAGTTCAATAAAAATCAAGGTGATTTTGAATTTGAAAAGGTGAAAAATTCAATGGCTATGCTTGAAAGCTATATCACCAGACTTGAATCTTTACAGAAAGAAAAGGAAATTCAGGGCCTTCGAGGTCATTGGATTGACGTCCAAACAAACAGTGTTGTGGCACTAGTAGAGGAAGATGACCCTTCCACGAAATCTAAATTGGTCAAATACATTAATGAGGATGCATTACAAGTAGCAAAGTTGATTTCTATCGATTTTAACGTTAAGTCCGGAGACAAAATTGCAGATTCTACCGGAGGTTGCACGGCCGCCTTCCATGGCAAAAAGGGATCACAAGATGTACTAATAACTGCTGGTCATTGCGGATATAACGGTATAGGTAATTCATGGAAATTCGGAACGACTACAATTGGAACCTTCGGTGCAAAGACAAGTGGCAATACCAATGCCGATGCTGGATACATTAATTTAAGTAGCTCAAGTTACGTAGAAGTTACTGAAAAAGCCACTGGTGGAGTTATTGGAGGGGCTAATGATGCTGGAAATGAATCTGTTGGAGATTACATTTATGTAAGTGCTCCATACACTGGTTATATATTACAGGGAATCGTACAAGCTACAAATGTGAGTATTGATGCTGGAGGTCAATATGGGTTTAACACTTTGTCTGGTTTAAGACTTACTACCGCTGTTAATAGCAGTGGTGACAGCGGTGCTCCAGTTATGAAGCTGAGATTTAATGCTGAAAAAGATCGTGCAGAATATATTCTACAAGGAGTAAATAACGGCAATATATCTTATTCGCTTAATGGTACGGTAAGTAATCTTGAATGGTATTCCGCATATAAAAATGTATATAACTCATTAGGACTTTCTTCAATATATGTTGCAGCTTAAATAAGAGTTGGCCTAACGTCATTAAGTAAGCTCAAAGACAAGATCGGGAATAAAAATGGATTCGAAACGGCATGGGAAAAAACCTGTGCCGTTTTTTTATACGGAATTTATGCTATTTCCAGGAAAGAGTCAAACTCAGTACTTTTTCAATATGACGTAATGTCATGAGAAAATGAAATCACTTCAGTTTGAAGCAAGAGGCAGCCGCGCCACCCCATCCCCCGAAGATTCTCCCCCCAATCCGAATTCTGTCTCCTTCTTCGCCAGGCTTGCAAGCGCTATCGTAGAGGCATAAGGTTTCGCTGTCTAGCAGCAACCAGTTCGACCAGTTGCCCAAGCAATCGCAGATAGGCAAGCAAGGTAAGGGGGAAGAGGGAATGTCCGAATTCATCCTTGAGCTCAAGGGAATTACGAAGACGTTTCCCGGCGTGAAGGCGCTGGACGACGTGTACTTCAAGCTGAAGCCGGGCGAGATTCATGCGCTTATGGGCGAGAACGGCGCCGGCAAGTCGACGTTTATCAAGGTGATCACCGGGGTCCACGCTCCGGATGAAGGCGATATGTACCTGGACGGGCAGAAGGTGAGCTTCCGCAATCCGAAGGACGCGCAGAAGGCCGGCATCGCGGCGATCTATCAGCATGTGACGTGTTACCCGGACCTGACCGTGACCGAGAACATCTTCATGGGCCATGAGAAAATCGCGAAGGGAACGAAGCGTCTGCTGTGGCGCGAGATGCATGAGGAAGCGGGCAAGCTGCTGAAGGAGCTCGGAGCGAGCTTCAGCCCGAAGACGCTGATGGGCGCGCTGAGCGTCGCCGAGCAGCAGATTGTCGAGATCGCCAAGGCGCTGTCGGTGAACGCGCGGATCATCATCATGGACGAACCGACGGCGGCGCTGACGAACAACGAGAGCGAGGAGCTGTACCGGATCGCCGAGAAGCTGCGGGACCAGGGCGCGTCGATCATCTTCATCTCCCATCGCTTCGAGGACATGTACCGGCTGGCGAGCAAGGTGACCGTGTTCCGCGATTCGAAGTACATCGGCACCTGGGGCGTGAACGAGATCAGCAACGCGGACCTGATCGTGGCGATGGTCGGACGCGAGATTACGCAATTGTTCCCGAAAAAAGAAGCACAGATCGGAGAAGAGTTGCTGCGAGTGGAGGGACTTGGCAAGACCGGCTACTTCGCGGACGTCAGCTTCACGCTTCGCAAGGGAGAGATTCTCGGCCTCACCGGGCTTGTCGGCGCGGGCCGAACGGAGGTCTGCCAGGCGATCTTCGGCGTCGAGCGGCCCGACAAGGGCAAGATCTTCTACAAGGGCCGCGAGCTGGCGGCGAAGTCTCCGCTGCACGCGATGAAGCAAGGAATCGGCTACCTGCCGGAGGACCGGCAGAAGCAAGGGCTTGTGCTGAGCTGGGAGATCGGCCGCAACATCACGCTCTCTTCGCTTGAGAAGATGTCGAGGCGCGGCCACCTGAACACCCGCAAGGAGCAGGACCTGGCGAAGCGCCTTGCCGAGAAGGTCAGCGTCAAGGCGAAGAGCGTCTTCGACCTGGCGAGCTCGCTGTCGGGCGGCAACCAGCAGAAGGTCGTGTTCGCGAAGCTGCTGACCGCCGACCTCGACATTCTGATCCTCGACGAGCCGACCAAGGGAGTCGACGTCGGCGCGAAGTCGGCGATCTACGAGATTATCAGCGACCTCGCCTGCTCGGGCTACGGCATCATCCTCGTCTCCTCGGAGATGCCGGAGATCATCGGCATGTGCGACCGCGTCGCCGTCATGAGGGAAGGGCGCATCACCGCGTTCATGGACCGCGAAGGCATTACCCAGGAAGCGATCCTGCGAGCTTCCATGGCCGACGCCGCGCCGCAGCAAGATCAGCAAAGGTGGGCTTGACATGAGCATGAACAACAAGGGAGGAAGCCCGGCGCCAACCGCGACGAACGCCGCTGCGACAGCCGGTGCTTCCGGCGCGCCGGGTCCGGCCGGCCGGCCAACCGCAACCCCAGCCCCGGCCGCGGCGCCGAAGGCATCCCTCAGCGCCAATATCGCGAAGTTCCGCGAGCTCGGCCTGCTCGCCTTCATCGTTATTCTGGCGATCGGCGTACAGCTTCGCAACCCGAGCTTCCTCACGTGGGAGAACCTGAACGACATCGCGACCAACACCGCGATTCTGAGCATACTGGCCGTCGGGATGATGCTCGTCATCATCACGCGGGGGATCGACCTGTCGATCGGCGCCACGCTTGCGCTCGCCGGGATGTCCGCTGCCCTGACGGTGAAGGAGTACCCGGGCCTGAGCCCGCTCGTCGCCGTCCTGCTCGGCGTCGGCATCGGCATCGTCTGCGGAGCCGTGCTCGGCTTCCTCGTCGCGAAGATCAACATCCTGCCGATCATCGCCACGCTCGGGATGATGAACGTATTCCGCGGCCTCACCTACGAGCTGAGCGGAGGCAAGTGGGTCAGCGCCCACCAGATGCCGGACAGCTTCAAGGCGATCGCCACCGGCAAGGTTCTCGGGCTTAACAATCTCATCGTCATCGCTGTCGTCATTTATATCGTCGCTTATTATTTTGTGAATCATACGCGCACGGGAAGACAGATTTACGCCGTAGGCAGCAACCCGGACTCCGCCGAAGTGAGCGGCATCAAGTCCGGCCGAATTCTCTGGCTCGTCTACACGATCATGGGCGGCCTGGCCGGCCTGGCCGGCGTGCTGTGGGTGGCGAAGTTCGCGTCCGCCCAGGGCGACACGGCTTCGGGCTACGAGCTGAGCGTCATCGCGGCCTGCGTGCTCGGCGGCGTCAGCATCGCAGGCGGCTCCGGCAAAATCTCCGGAATCATCCTCGGCTCCGTACTGCTGGGAATTCTCAACAATGCGCTGCCGATGATCAACGTGTCGCCGTTCTGGCAGAACTTCATTCAGGGCATGATCATCCTGATCGCCGTCCTCATTAACGCCGTGGTCAAGCGCGGAATCGACCGCAACAACCTGATGAGGAGGAGGATCTGACGCCATGGAACCGAGACTTCTGCAGAACAAGAGGGATTTCTCTGTGAAGGGGTTTCTCCTCCAATGGGAATGGATGCTCGTCGTCCTCTTCCTTGCGATGACCGTCATGAACATCAACCTGTCCGAATACTACTGGAACTTCGACAACCTGCGCGACGCCACGATGAGCTTCCTGGACAAGGCGTTTATCGTCCTGCCGATGGTGTTCATCATTATCGTCGGGGACATCGACATCTCCGTCGGCTCGATTGTCGCCCTGTCTTCGGTCATCATGGCCGATCTGTACAACCACGGCGTTCCGATGCCGATCGCGATGCTGATCTGTCTGGCGGTAGGCACGCTGTGCGGCTATATCAACGGGCTGCTCGTCGTGAAGTTCAAGGAGCTGTCCGCCGTTATCGTCACCCTGTCGACAATGATCATCTACCGGGGCATCGCCTACATCCTGCTGAAGGACCAAGCGGCCGGCAAGTTCCCCGACTGGTTCAACTTCCTCGGCTGGGAGTACGTCGGCGGCATTCCGTTTATCCTGATTGCGTTCGTCGTCTTCGCCATCCTGTTCTGGTACCTGCTTCACAAGACAACCTTCGGCAGAAAAGTATACGCGATGGGAAGCAATCTGACGGCGAGCCGGTTCTCGGGCATTCAGACGGATCGCATCAAAATCATCGTATTTACTCTGACGGGACTCATGTCCGCCGTATGCGCTCTTTTCCTAACGTCCCGTATGGGAAGCACTCGTCCGAACATCGCCAACGGCTACGAGCTCGACGTCATCGCGATGGTCGTCCTCGGAGGAATCAGCACGTCGGGCGGCAAGGGACGGATGATCGGCGCGATCCTCGCCATCTTCCTGATCGGGTATCTCCGCTACGGTCTCGGTCTCGTCAACGTGTCCGCCCAGACGCTGCTGATCATTATCGGCCTGCTGCTGATCGTCGCCGTGTCAATTCCGAAGCTGAAGCTCGGCAAGAAGCGCTAACCCCGATACACGACGGCCCAGGCCGTTCTGTATATAAATCATTCATATCCGAAGGCCATTAAAGGGAGGAAACAAAAAAGATGAAAAAGTTTATGGCATTGGGAATGACCGCGGTACTGTCCATGTCTCTGCTCGCCGGCTGCGGCGGGAACAACAACAACGAGGCAAGCGGAAGCGACGCCAAGCCGAGCAGCTCGGCGGCCAGCGGCAGCACCGGCGCCAAGCAGAAGTTCGCAATCATCTTCAAGAATACGGGCAATCCATACGGCGAGAAGGAGATGGAAGGCTTCAAGAAAGCGATCGAGGAGAGCGGCGACGAAGCGATTCTGAAGGCGCCGGACCAACCGACCGCCGAAGCGCAAATCCAGATGATCGAAGAGCTTATCTCCCAGAAGGTCGATTCCATCGCCGTCGTCGGCAACGACCCGGATGCGCTGCAGCCGGCTCTGAAGAAGGCGATGAACGCGGGCATCAAGGTGCTGTCGCTCGACTCCGCCGTTAACGCGGACAGCCGGATGGTGCATATCAACCAGGCGGACCCGGAACGCATCGGCCGCACGCTGATCCAAGGCGTATCCGAGATGATCGGCGGCGAAGGCGAGATCGCGATTCTGAGCGCGACAAGCCAAGCGACCAACCAGAACACTTGGATCGAGTGGATGAAGAAGGAGCTTGAAGACAGCAAGTACGCGAACGTTAAGCTCGTTAAGGTTGCCTACGGCGACGACCTGCGCGACAAGAGCGTATCCGAGACCGAGGCGCTGCTGAAGTCGTATCCGAACCTCAAGGGCATCATCGCTCCGACGACGGTCGGCATCGCCGCGGCCGGCAAGGTTCTGACCGACAAGGGACTCAAGGGCAAGGTCATGCTGACCGGCCTCGGCCTGCCGAGCGAGATGGCGGAGTACATCGAGAGCGGCGTCAGCCCGTGGATGTACCTGTGGAACCCGATCGACGTCGGCTACCTGGCCGGTTATGCGGCGGAAGCGCTCGTGGACGGCACGATCACCGGCGCGATCGGCGAGAAGTTCACGGCGGGCACGCTCGGCGAGAAGGAGATCATCGCGGACGGCGACGGCACGCAGGTGATGCTGGGCGATCCGTTCAAGTTCGACTCGAGCAACATCGCGGAGTGGAAGTCGGTTTACTAAGAGCGCAGGCGAATCTGCGAGAAGCATAACGTATCGGGGAAAATAAGCTGGGGCAGACGGCTCTCCATCAGGCGCAACGCTTGGGGAGGGCCGTGTGCTGTCGACAGCGGGGCGAGTGATCGCGGCGGAGGATGAGGACATGCGCAGATGGGCGGACGTAGACATGGCGGGCAAGCTGGCAGCGTCTTTCTTGGCGTTGTCCTTGGTGTGGGGAGGGCTGTGCGGGGCATCGCTCTTCTTCTTGGCGGAGACGAGGGCGGCCTACTCGGGGCTGCTGGACGAAGAGGCCGCCGCCGTCGCCAGCGCGAAGGAGATCCAGTATCATGTGGCGACGCAGAACGCGGCGATCGCCTCCTATCTGGTGGCGACCATGGCCGGCTCGCTCGGCGACAGCCAGTCGCAGCAGCGCATTCGCGAAGCCGGAGACGCCATCGATCGCTTGACGGCGGAGACGCTGGCGGGAATGAAGGACGAGCAGGACCGCGAGCTGCTCGGGCAGATCGGCGCGGCGAACTCGGCCTTCAAGGATGCGGCGGCGGAAGCGATCGCGGCGGTCGAGACCAGCGCGGTGAAGGCGCAGGTCATCATGCAGACGAAGATCGCCCCGTTGTCCAATCAATTGATCGGCCATGCGAACCGGCTGTCCGAGAGCCAGCAGGCGAAGCTCGAAGCGCGGCGGGAGGCGTCCGGGGAGCGGATTCGCAAGCTGGTTATGATTAACCTGGCGGCGGGCATCGGCATTCTGCTTGGGGCGCTGGCGGCCGGGGTTTGGTTCGCCCGCCGCATGGCGAAGCCGATCCTTCGCATGCTGGAGCACACGGAGCGGATCGCCTCCGGCGACCTGCGCCTGGAGCCGATCGGCCGAACGTCCCGCGACGAGGTCGGACGCTTGACCGGCCACTTCCACGCGATGGCCGGCCAGTTGCGGGAGCTGATCGGCCGGATCGCGGACAGCGCCGGCGAGCTGTCGCGCCTGGCGGAGCCGTGGCGGCGCAGCGCGGAGGAGACCGCGCTGGCGAGCCGCCAGATTGCCGCCGCGATGGAGGACGTGCAGGAGGAGGGGGCGCGCCAGCTTCGGGAAGCGGATCGGGCCGATGTCTCGGCCGTTGAGACGCTGGCAAGCGTGCGAACGATCGCCTCCTTGTCAGCCGGGGCGAAGCAGGAAGCGGAAGCGATGCTCGGCAAGGCGAATCGGGGAGCGAAGGAGATGAGCGGCTTGTCCGCCCGGATGCAGACGCTGGCAGCTTCGGTCGGGGAGCTGCAGGCGGCCGCGAGAGGAATCGGGGAGCGGACGGAGGGCATCTCCGGCATCTCCGCGACGATCCGGGCGGTGGCGAACCAGACAAGAATTCTGGCGTTTAACGCGTCGATTGAAGCTTCGCGGCTCGGCTCCGAAGGCCGGGGCTTCGCGGTCATCGCCGAGGAGATCCGAAGCCTCTCGCGCGAGACAACGAAGCTGGCGGAGGACATCCGCCTCTCTGTTGCGAAGATCCGGGAAGAGACGACCCTCGCGCTCTCGAAGACGGAGCGGGCGATGCAGGATGCCGGGGAAGGCAGCGCGGCCATCGGCCTCGCGAGGGACACGTTCGACGAGCTGCGCCAGTCGTTCGCGGAGGTGGCGGCCGGCGTCACGGACATCTCCGCCGCCGCGGCCGCTGTCGAGATTCGAACGGAGCTTATGAAGGCGACGACGGGCACGATGAAGGCCGCATCGGAAGCGACCGCCGCCCGAACAAGCGAAGCATCCGCCGCCGCCGAACAGCAGTACGCCTCGATGGAGGAACTGGCCGACTCCCTTCGGCAGTTAAACGAGCTGGCCGACCGGCTCCAGCAATCCTCGGGCCGATTCGCTTGGTAACGAGTCCGATTCTCAACCCGCTGCCACTCGACCCGCTATCAATCGGATCATTATGATCCGATCCATTATAGTCCGATGCATTATAGTCCGATCCATTATAATCCGAACCATTATGATCCGATCCATTATGATCCGCTGCCATCATCGCCGCATTTTATGTGAAAAATAGCATTTATTGTGCGGAAAACGGTCTGTTTTGCGGGTTTTATGTGATTTTTAGCATATATCGGGTCGTCGAAGGGGGCAATGTGCTCAATGAATGTGAAATTTCACATAGAATCGAGGAAATAGCCGCTTCGGGCGGATGACGAATGTGATTTATCACATAAAATTCGCCTGTCGCACCCAATCGAACCCTAATTTGCTCGGACCGGGCCGAACACTGACAACAAACTATCGTGCCAAATCCCTCACCGACCGCCAGCTATATGGGTACCCGACCATCCCGCCGCCGCGCCGCCACACACCAATCACTTAACTAACCGGTACTATGTTCCGCAGCCAGCTACCTGCCACCGAACGCTGACCAACGACTGCCGATCATCAACCGCTGATCATCAACCGCGAATCATCGACACCAACTATCCGGCAACACCCCTTCCTCCGTCGTCCGTCGAGATCAACCGACCGGTACCGAGCAACGGCAATCGAGCCAACCGCTATTGCCCCTTCAACGGTTCAATATTGGACGGAATTATCGCGGTAGCCTAGAATCGAAGACAGAAGAGTTGGTTACTGGGGAGGGGGCTTCGGCATGTATCTTGTCACTTCGGAGGAGATGAGGCGCATTGATCGGCATACGATTGAGGAGATCGGCATTCCGGCGCTGGTGCTGATGGAGAATGCGGGACGGGCGATTGCGGAGGAGGCGGTTCGGCTTGCGGGCGGTGCAATGGCGGAATGGAACGGAGGCAGGATGGAACGAGTCCGGGGGCCGGCGGAACGAAGAGACGGGCTGTTCGGCGGAGAGGGGCTGCACGGTTCGGAGCAGTCGCTTGGCGATAAGGAGAGGATGGGCGGCGGGGCGAAGCCGTTCTTCGGACGTCGCTGCGAATGGCTTGTGCTTGTCGGCAAGGGCAACAACGGAGGGGACGGACTTGTCTGCGCGAGGCATCTGATCGAGCTGGGACACGGGGCGACGGTGCTGTATGCGGTCCCGCCGGAGCAGTTGGTCGGAGAAGCCGCGATCCAGCGGGATATCGCGGCCCGGCTCGGCATTCCGGCGATGACGTATGCGCCGGGCGTGGTGGATTGGCGGCGAGTCGACGGCATTGTCGACTCGCTGCTCGGCACCGGCTCGAAAGGGGCGCCGCGCGAGCCGTACGCTTCGCTGATCCGCGAGGCGAACGCGAGCGGCAGACCGATTGTGGCGGCGGACATTCCGAGCGGGCTGGACGCCGACACGGGGGAGCTTGCGGAGCCGAGCATTCGGGCGGAGCTCACGGTTGCGCTCGCGATGTGCAAGCGCGGGCTGCTGCTCTATCCGGGCGCGGAGCACGCGGGGCGCGTCGTCGTGCGCGGCATCGGCATTCCGGAGGCGGCTGCGGAGCCGGCCGGCGTGCGGACGTTCGCGCTGAGCGAACGGACTCGGCGCGAGAAGCTTGGCGTGTCGTGGCCGCAGGCGCGGAAGGCGGACACGCACAAGGGCACGTACGGCCACGTCCTGGTGGCCGCCGGTTCGCGCCCGATGAGCGGCGCGGGGCTGCTCGCCGCGCGCGCCGCCCTGCGCTCGGGCAGCGGGCTCGTCAGCTTGGCGCTGCCGGACTCGCTGCTGCCCGCGCTGCTTGGCCGGCTGCCCGAGGCGATGCTCCTCGGCATGCCGGACGCAGGGCGCGGCGACTGGAGCGCCGCGCCGCCGGAGGCGCTTGCCGCAGCCGCCGCCGGCAAGCAAGCGCTCGTCCTCGGCCCCGGTCTGGGCCGGTGGACGAACGACCGCGCGTGGCTGCGGACGCTGTGGGAGAGGCTGCCGGGCAGCCTCCCCCTTGTCCTCGACGCCGACGCGCTGAACATGCTCGCCGCCGCCGAAGCGGACGGGGCGCCCGGCGGCGGCGAGCCCTTCGCGGCCTGGCCGAGGCGCGCGGCCCCGGCCGTCGTGACCCCACATCCGGGCGAGATGGCCCGGATGTGCGGGCTGTCCGTTCGCGAGGTGCAGCGCGACCGGATCGAGCTTGCGCGCAGATACGCCGAAGAGCACGGCGTTATCGTCGCGCTGAAGGGAGCCCGCACGGTCGTGGCGGAGCCGGGGGGCCGCGTCTTCGTGAACGCGACCGGCAACCCCGGCATGGCGACCGGGGGCTCGGGCGATGTGCTCGCCGGGCTGATCGGCGGCTTGCTGGCCCAGGGGCACGGCCCGATCCAAGCGGCGGCCTTGGGCGTCTGGCTGCACGGGGCGGCAGGCGATCGGGCCGCAAGTGTCCGAACCACCCAAGCCTCGCTCCTCGCCGGAGATATCATCGATCACCTGTAGCCGCTTTCTTGACCGGGTTTATTTTCCCAGATGCGGGTTGATTATTCGTCGGTATACGATTCGTATGCGCTGGCTTCGATCAAGGACGGAATCTCGTCCCTGTACGCTTGGAACTGGTCCGAGGTGATGCTGCCGCTCGCCAATCGCTGCTCAAGCTGCTCCGTCAGTTGGCGAATCTGCAGCTCGATGATCGGGCGGACGTCCGCACCGGCGCTGGCCGCGATGTCGGCGAGGGACGAGCCCTCCTGCAAGGCGTCGCGAACCTCGTCGTCGTCCTTCGCCCCCAAGGAGAGGAGGAACAGGTCGCCGTCCGATGAAGGGGAGACGGGGCTGCGGGTGATGCTGGTCTGTGTGCCGGTCTGGGCGCTGGCCGTCGCCATTCCGCTCGACATCGCGAGCATGAGGGCAATGGTGCAGGCGGCGACCCAACGCTGGGTAGCGAACTTCTTCATAGACTCAACCTTCCTCTCCTGCGGGGAATTATGGATATCGATCAGAGACGTTATGTCGGTTGTGCTGCTGTGAGTCATGGTTATAGCTTATCCTCCGTTGCTTAAATTGCGCTTAACCGTCTCTTAAAGCGATCTAAAGAAATTGAAACAGCCCGACGGAACGGCGCTTGCCGGAGCGCTTCCTTCGGGCCGTTCTTGCGATACGATGCACTGTTGCTCAAATCTCACGCCTGGGCCGTCTTCGTCCGTCCCGTCCGCTTCCAGAGCAGCATGGCGATTATGCCGGCCAGCACGGCAAGCTGCGGGATCGTCGTCTCCCACGTCGGATACAGGCCGAGGGCCGAGAAGGTCGGCAGGCCGGTCTCGTAGTGGGAAGGCACCGCTGCGGCCACCTGCAAGGAGTGGATGCTCTCCCCGACGAACCGGATGACCAGGTAGTAGATCAGGAGCGACGCCGTCAGGAAGAACGGCCGGATCGGCAGTCGGGTGCCGTAACGGATGATGAGCACGGCGAGCGCGATCAGGGCGGCCAGAGCGCCTGCAATGCCGAGAATGAGCTGGGAAGCCGAGATGGAGGAAGCCATACCCGCGTAGAAAATCGTTGTCTCAGCACCCTCCCGAAGAACAGCGAGACCCGATACGGCGAACAGGGACCAGAGGCTTCCGCGTGCGAGGGCATTGCCCATCTTGGCGTCGATGTAACGATTCCAGTTGCTCAGATTGGACTTGCTGTGCAGCCAGTTGCCAACCGTCAGCATCAGCACGACCGTGACCAGGCCGGTGATGCCTTCGATCAGCTCGCGTGTGCTGCCCGACGAGGCTTGCTTAAGTGCGTAGGTGAGCAGGACGGCCATCGCGCCGCTGAGGGCGAGACCGCTCCAGACGCCGGACCATACCCATACCCGCTTCGCTTCGTTGCCGGTCTTCTTGAGGTAGGCGAGCAGCGCAGCCAGCACCAGAATGGCTTCGAGGCCTTCGCGAAGAAGGATAAGCGCGGCATCCCAGGCGGTGTAGCTGGCATCTCCGACCAGCGGCCGAAGCTGCTCTCTCATGCTGTCGATCGTCTGCTTGGCCTGCTCCGGCCGGGCCGGCTCGGAGAGCAGGTAGCCCGAGACGGACGCCATCTGAATCTCGATTTTGTCGTAGGTTGCCGCGGAGCGGACCTGCACCTCTCCTTCGGCGGACGGCCACTTGGCGATGAAGGAAGTCATCTGCCCGTCCGCTTCCTCATACAGCCCGGCGTCGACATCGTCGTAGGCCCGGTCGAGAATGGCGATTAGGTCGGCGATGGTCACGCCCGTCTCGACGGGTTCCAAGGAGCCGAGCTTGCCGTCCTTGTAATCCTGAATGAGCTGCCGGAACGCCTGCGTCTCGGTCTGGGCTTGTTCGGCTCTGGGCGGTTCGGCCTGCAGTGCGATCCGGATCATGCTCATGCCCGTCTCAAGCTTGGCGTAGACCGCGGAATTCTCGGAGCGGATCGGCTGCTCGATCGACTTCCAACTGTCGTTGATGGCGGCGAACGCTTGCTTGGCCTCGTCCCAGGAGGCGGCTTCGACGGCCGCGAGCAGTTGTTCCACCTTCGGGAGCATCCCGGCGGCCGCCTCGGCGCCGCTTGTTCCCGTAGTCTCGGTGCTTGTGCTCTTCACGTAGTTGTTGAACGCCTTGGCGAGAGCGGACAGCGAGGCTTTGGCCTTATCCGGGTCGCTCTCCGCTTGTTGCAGCGCTTTGTTCGCTTGGGCGATGGCGGAATTGACATCCGCGGCTTCGGCGGAGCCCTTCGCGCCGAGTGCATCCCAGATCTGCTCCGCTTGTTGAACCTCGGCCAGGGCGTCGTCCCATTGACCTTGCCCGGCCGCGACAAGCGCGGAACCGACGAACGGAAGCAGCCTGTCGACATTCGCATTCCCGGCATCGCCCGCGGCGGCGCCGGCCGAAGCGGGAAGGAGCGTTACGACAAGCAGCAGGGCGAGGAAGACGCCGCGAAGGAGTTTGCTTCGTGGAAGACTACGGAACATAAGATCATTTTCTCCTCTCTAGAAAAGCGTCTCCCCAACATAGCCGCCTTGCCGTACACCCGGGAAGCAGGCGAAGTGGGCGCTGCCGTTGTGTACGATGTACTCGTTCAGAAGATCGCTCTGCCCCAGCTTCTGCTGCATCGGAATGAACTGCTTGCGGCTGTCCCGGTTAAAGCAGATGAACAACAGCCCGGCGTCGAGCTGGCCGGTCTTGTTGTCCATGCCGCTGGAATAGGAGTAGGAGCGCCGCAGAATGCGCGCCGAGCCGTCCCCGCGCGCCAGGCGGACGTGGGAATTGAGCGGAATGAGCGGCTTGCCGTTCGCGTCCTTGGCGTCCAGGTCGACGGCGTCGAATTCGTTCCTGCTCCCGAGCGGAGCGCCGCTTGCCCGGTGCCGCCCGAACGTCTGCTCTTGGTCGGCCAATGTCGAGCGATCCCATACCTCGATTCTCATGCGGACCCGTCGGACCGCCATATAGGTGCCGCCGTTCATCCAATTCGCGCCGTCTCCCGCCTGCGCCCAGACGACTTCGCTCATCTCGGTCTCGCTTGCCGTGTCCGGATTGGCGGTGCCGTCCTTGAAGCCGAGCAGGTTGCGCGGCGTCGCTCCCTCGGGGTCGGCCGCACTCGTGCGCTGGAAGCCCTCTTGCGTCCAGCGGAGCACGACTTTGCCGCGGCCGATGCGCGACAGATTGCGAATCGCGTGGAAGGCGACCTGCATATCGTCCGAGCACACCTGCACGGCGATGTCGCCGCCGCACCATTCCGGGCGCAGCTCGTCTCCGCCGAAGGCGGGGAAGTCGACGAGAGCGGCGGGGCGCTTGCCCGCGAGGCCGAAGCGATTGTCGAAGAAGGAGGGGCCGACCCCGAACGTGATCGTTGTTCGGGAAGGGGACAGGCCGACCGCTTCTCCCGTGTCGGTCGGAGGGAGATGGTCGTTCCCGCTCTCCTCGCCGACCGGTTCGCCTCTCGTCATGGCGGCGGCCGCGGCGGTCCAGGCCTGGAACAAGGAACGGACGCTGTCCAGGCTGCCGCTCGTCACATCGAAGGCCGCGAACAGAATGAAGTTCGGCGACGGCGTGGCAATCCCCGCCTGGTGCGTTCCGTAAAAATCGACGATCCCGGACGAGTTCGGGCGGGAGGAGGCGCGCGTCGCGGGCGCAGCTTCGCCGAAGACGTTTCCCTTGAACACCGCACCCAAACCAGCGGCGCCGAGCAGCAGCCCAGCGCCTCCGATGCCGGCCATCTTGAGCAGTTCCCGGCGACTGACCGATTTATGAAGCAGGCCGGAGGCCTGCCGCTCTTCGAACGACTGTTCGAGGAGCGGAGTCTCTCCGGCTTGCGGTTGGTCTTGCTTGGTTGAATTGCCCGTGTCGTTGCGATTGCCGTTCTCCATGTCGCTTACGCCCCCAGGATAACGCCCATCTGCGAGAGAGGCTCCGCCAGCGCGTCAATCAACTGGCTCAGCTTCTTCGTGTCCTCTTCCTTCAGGTCGGTGTAGCTGACGTAGCCGTCTCCGCTCTTATAGTCGGCCAGCGCGTCCTCAAGATTCGTGAAGCTCGTTCCGATGCTCGTGTCCAGCGCTGCGTCCTTCTTGGCCAGCTCCGGCTGCAGCAAGTCGTAGATCTTGCGGGCTCCTTCGACATTGGCTGCGAAGTCGTACAGGTCGGTATGGGAATAACGCTCCTCTTCGCCGGTTACCTTGGAGGAAGACACCTCGTTCAACAATTCGACGGCTCCGGTAACGAGCAGAGCAGGCTCGATCTCCACAGTCTCCATCAGGGCGCGCAGCGACTTCGCATCCTCGAGCAGGCGATCCGCGTAGTCTTCGGCTCCCGCGGTCGTATTGTCGACCCACAGGAACTTCTCGATGCGGTGGAAGCCGCGCCAGTCTTTATCCTCGACATCGTTCTCGCGAGCGTCGATGTCCGGGTCGAGATCGCCAAGAGCTTCCGCAATCGGCTCGATCCGTTCGTAGTACATGCGAGTCGGCGCATAAAGCTGCTTCGCGGTATCGATGTCTCCCGACTTGACCGCAGCGACGAACTTATCCGTCTCGGCAATGAACGTATCGGCTTGCTCGACCGAGAACTGACGGTACGAGTCAATAATCGGCGCCCAGTCCACCGTCGAGGCCGATGCGGATGCCTGCGAAGAAGCGGATGCTCCCCCATTGCCGGCATTGCCGCCATCGTCGTTATTCGAGCTGCATCCGGCAGCCGTCAAGCTGGCGGCGAGTAGAAGTACGGCCCATCCTTTTTTCACAATGATTCCCCCGGTTAACTTGTAAGATAATGACCTATTCGCATTCTAGTGCGGTTGAGAATCATTGTCAATTGCTATTTATCGGAATCGGCCGATTTCACCATTTCGACTTTTATGTATCCGGTTGCAGATGAGGGGAGGAGAAGAGAGTAATAAAGGAATTCCGCAAGGTCTCGCCGTATCATGCAACCCTTCACGCAACTTCACCAAGCAACCGAACCATGCAAACAAACCGGGCAACCGAACCAAGTAACCGAACCATGCAAACAAACCGAGTAACTGAACCATGTAAACAAACCGAGTAACCGAACCAAGTAACTGAACCATGCAAACAAACCGAGTAATTGAACCGAGTAACTGAACCAAGTAAACAAACCAAGCAACCCGCTATGCACACAACAACCGTGCAATAGTACCACGTAACCGCACTCTGCAATCCAACCATGCATCCCAGCCATGCCCCCACCATGCTGCTCCGGGAAAATAGATAAGCGAAAAACCCGCACAACGTAGCCCAGAACGGGGCAGCGAAGAGGGAGATACCCGGAAAACCGGCACAACAAGCCTCGAAACGAGACATTAGTTTAGTGAGATAAGCGAGAAACCCGCACAACGGAGCCCGAAACGGGGCAGCGAAGAGGGAGATACCCGGAAAACCCGCACAACAAGCCCCGAAACGAGACATTAGTTAGTGAGATAAGCGAGAAATCGGTTCAACGTAGCTCGGAATGGGGCAGCGAAGAGGGAGATACGAAAAAAAGCTCAAGCTGCCTGCCCGCTTGAGCTTCTTCATCTGTTTAGTTGAACGAATGGGGCACTATGAATGTTAAAAATCACATTCATTCCCCGGGAAAACTGCCTGCGACGACTGTTTTATGCGAAAAATCGCATAAAATCGCTGCACATCCGGACGAGGTGGCCGTTTTTATGCTAAAAACCGCATACATTGCGCCAAAAACGGCCATTTGCAGCGAATGAATGCTAAAAATCACATAAAATGCGGCGCGAGTCCGTGATTGAGCGAGAAATGAGCGAGTCGGCAAGTCAGCGCGAGCCGGCGAAGCTTACGATAGCCTGCCAATGTCTAGTCCGGCCGATCAAGCCTTCCCGATCAGCTCCGGCACTTGCGGGTCCAGCCACCATTCGTGGCCTTGCTCCTGCAGCAGCTTGTCCGATGCGTCGGGGCCGTTCGAGCCGGCGGCGTACGGGTGAAGCGGCAGCAGGTCGGCTTCGAAGGCCTCCAGCACCGGCTGCACCCACTGCCAGGCGAGCTCGACTTCGTGCCAATGGGCGAAGAACGTTGCGTCTCCGTTCAGGGCGTCGAAGATCAGCCGCTCGTAGGCTTCCGGCAGCACGCTCTGGTCGACCCAGAAGTTCATCTCCACCGGCTCGATGCGGCTCTCGCCTTCGGTCCGCGAGCTCTTTCCGTTGAACAGGAAGCTGATCTTCTCGTTCGGGTTGATCTCGATGATGAGCAGGTTCGGCGCCGTCTTCTCGTTCTTCGCCGCATACAGGTCTTCGGTCGGGTTCTTGAATTCCACGACGATGCGGGTCGACTTTGCGGCCATCCGCTTGCCCGTCCGCAGGTAGAAGGGAACGCCTGCCCAATCGGGATGGTCGATCCACAGCCGCGCGGCGACGAACGTGTCGTTGTTCGAGCCGGGGAAGATGCCCGGTTCGTTCGCGTAGCCGACGACCGGCTTGCCGCCGAGCTCGCCAGCCGCGTATTGTCCGCGCACGATGTTCTCCTGCACCGTATTCTTGGATACCGGACGCAGCGCCTCGATGATCTTGCGCTTCTCCTCGCGAATGTTCCCGGCCGTAATCTGGCTTGGCCGGCGCATGGCCGTCATCATCAGCACCTGGAGCAGATGGTTCTGGAACATGTCGCGAATCGCGCCGGCTTGGTCGTAGTACGCGGCGCGCTCCTCGACGCCTACGGTCTCGCTCGCCGTAATCTGCACGTTGGAGATGTGCTCCTTGTTCCAGACGGCTTGAATGACCGGGTTCGCGAGCACAAGCGTCTCCAGGTTCTGCACCATCGTCTTGCCGAGGTAATGGTCGATCCGGTAGATCTCGTCTTCCTCGAATGCGCGGTTTAGGTTGTCGTTAAGCTCGCGGGCGGTCTGAAGGTCGTGGCCGAACGGCTTCTCAATGATAAGCCGCTTCCAGCCGCGGGTGCTGCCAAGCCCGCTCTCTTGAATCTGCACGGCGATGGCATCGAAGAACTCCGGAGCGACCGACAGATAGAACAGCCGGTTGTCCGGCAAGCCGAGCTCCCGCTCGCGCGTCTCGATCGCCCCGAGCAGCTTGCGGTAGTCATCCGGATGCGAGACGTCCAGCGGATGATAGCGGAAGGAGGAGAGGAACGGCGTCAAGTCCTCTCCTTCCGCAGGGGAGCGGCGAGAGAACTGGCGAAGCGACTGCTCCACGTTGCCGCGGAACTTCTCGTCCGCGATCTCCCTTCTGCCCAGGCCGATAACGGAGAACGCCTCGGGCAGCTTGCCGTCCAGGTACAAGTTATATAGCGCGGGGTAAATTTTTCTCTTGGCCAAGTCGCCGGTAGCCCCGAACAGTACGAAAGTCATGGCTTCCACAGTGCTTTTTCCTCCCAGAGGGTCCGATCCCGTCATGCGGAATGAAAATGGCTTTCATCCCATAATAGAGCAATGGTACACTGCAGGGGGGGCTTCGTCAACCGGAAAATGTCGAATCCTAGCGTACGCCGTCCCGCCTCTTTATTTGCGGATAAGGACCGGGGTCCCGGTGGTCACTTGGTCGTACAGCCAATGAACGGATTTGTTGTGCATCCGAATGCAGCCGGCGGATACATACTTGCCGATGGAGCTCTCGTTGTTCGTCCCATGAATTCCGTAAGCGTATGAAGTTTTGCCGTCAACGGTCACTTTTAGCCCGAGCCAGCGGTCGCCGAGCGGGTTCTTCGGATCGCCTCCTTTGATCTTCTCCTTATAATACGGCCTGTTCTTGATCTTCTCGCGAATGGAGAACAAGCCCTCCGGCGTGTAGGACGGCTTCTTGCCGGTGGCGACGGCGAACGACTTGACGAGCGCGCCTTCCTCATAGTAGTACAGTCGATTGTCCGATTTGTCGATGACGATGAAGTGCTCGTACTTGGCGTATTTGGCATCGAGCTTCGTCTCGGCAGCCTGCGCGCCGGTGGCGAACGAAGGGAAGGCGAGACAGAGAAGCACGGCCAGCAGCAGGGCGATTCCATAGACGCGTCTCCGCATTGGGCGACACCTCCAACCAAGGGATGCCCAATTATATGCGGAGACGAAGGCGGTTCATGTAAAAAAAAGGGTGGACAACGTCCCTGGGCGCGAAGAGAGGCCGCCGCGGTCTGCGAATTCCCGCGAACGGCCTCTCTTGGGCGGAGTTGCGAATGGTGTCTCAGCTTCTTAGCATGGGCATCAGCGAGTCGATGACGGCGGTCATCTCCCCGGAAGTTCGCTCATACATAAGCTTGGCTTCCTCGTTGCGGGTTGCGGCCGCGAACAGCTCCAGATCGGCTTGCGTCTTCTTGAGCGTTGCCAGCAGCAGCGCCTTGCCTTGGGGCGCCGCAACCTTGATCTTGTCGTCATACAGATCGACATAGAGCTGCTGGTAGGCATCCACCTGGGCGAGGAACACGTTCTCCACGGACACTCCGATCTTCTCCAGCTCCTCGGTCAGCCAGCCCCGGCTTAACCCGGCCGTTGCCAGCGGTTCGTCCAGAATGTCGCCATCCATGACGACGGTCTGGGTCTCCACTTCGTTCGCAACCTTGATGCCGAACGTCTTGGGGGTAAGCGGCAGGTTCTCCTTCTTGAGGAGGACGCTGAGCTCTCCGCTCGTCTCCATGACCGCGAACTCGACGTCGGCGACATTGAAGACGTTCTTGCCGCGCATCTGTTCGAGCAGCTCGTCGATCGAGAGGCGCTCCTTCTTCAGGTTGTCCTCGAGCACCTTGCCTTCCTTGATCATAACCCGCCCGGACCCTTCGACGATCTGCCTGAGCTTCTTGCTCTTCAGGGTGAAGAACTCGATCCCGAGCGGGATCAGGAACCAGACGAGCATCGCGACGATGCCGTGGAAGTAATTCGCCTCGATGTCGGTCGATATGAAGCCCGCCAGATCGCCGAGTGTGATGCCGAGTATATATTCGAAGAAGGTGAGCTGCGAGATCTGCTTCTTGCCCAGAATGCGGGTCATGAGGAACAGCATGATAAGCGCCCCGAGAGCGCGAAGGGCGATGACTTGCCAATCGAACATGGTCTAGTCCTCCTTCTCCGGCTCAGGGCTGGCTTCGATGGCGACGGCGTGGGCGATGCACGGGATGGATTCGCTCTGCTGCAGCGATACCGGCGAATGAAGAGAGCCGGTCGCCACGACAAGGACCCGTCTGAGTTCCCCGCTCCGCACCTTGCGGATGAGATGCCCGTACGTAACCGCAGCCGAACAGCCGCAGCCGCTTCCCCCCGCCTGCACCATCTGATTCTCGTAATCGTAGATCATCATTCCGCAATCCTTGAACCGTGTCTTGTGCATCGGAATGTTGTGCTTATCCAGCAAGTCGCTTGCGATCGCATGGCCGACCTTGGCGAGATCGCCGGTGACGATCAGGTCGTAGTGGTCCGGCCCGACCTGCAGATCCCGGAAGTGGGCGGTTATTGTATCTACGGCGGCGGGAGCCATGGCCGCCCCCATGTTGAACGGGTCTTTAATGCCCATGTCGACGACGCGGCCGATGGTAGCGGCAGCGACCCGCGGACCGGAGCCCGACAGCGACACAACGGCCGCTCCCGCCCCGGTTACGGTATATTGGGCGGTCGGCGGCTTCTGCGAGCCGTATTCGGTCGGGTAGCGGAATTGTCGCTCCGCCGTCGAGTTATGGCTGCACGTTCCCGCGAGGGCGAACTTAGCCCCGCCTGTGCTGACGAGATAAGACGCGAGCGCAAGACTCTCCATGGAGGTCGAGCATGCCCCGAACACGCCCAGATACGGAATCGTCAGCGTCCGCGCCGCATAGCTGCTGCTTGTGATCTGATTCATCAGATCGCCGCCGATATAGAATTGCACTTGCTCCTGGGTAAGGCCGGCCCGCTCGATCGCGATCGAGGCAGCTTCCTCCAGAAGCGTTCGCTCCGCCTTCTCCCAACTGTCCTGACCGATGCGGGAGTCCCCGTGCACGATATCGAAGTCGTTGCCGAGAGGGCCTCGTCCTTCGAAGGGGCCGACCACGGCGGCCGTCGAGACGATGACGGGCTTCTCGCGGAATACCCAGCTCTGATAACCCTTGAGCATGAGCGTCTACCCCTTCCACGTGAGAATAAATCGGATGATGCCGACGAAGAACGCCGCTGTCGTGCCGAATACGATAACCGAGCCGGCCAGCTTGAACATGTTCGCTCCGACGCCGAGCACAAGCCCTTCGCTTCGATGCTCGATGGCGGCCGACGCCATCGAATTGGCGAAGCCGGTTACCGGAACGGCCGAACCGGCGCCGGCCCATTGCCCGAGCTTGTCGTAGAGGCCGAGCGCGGTCAGAAGCACGGACAGAATAATAAGGATGGCCACCGTAGGGTCCCCCGCATTCTCCTTCGCGAAGCCGCCCCATCGTATCATCGCCTGCTGGATTCCTTGTCCGATCACGCAGATCAGACCGCCCGTCAGGAAGGCGCGCAGGCAGTTGCGCGCAATCTTCCGCTTCGGCATCCGCTTCAGCGCAACAAGCTGATACTCCTGCTGAACGGGAGTCAGCTTCTTCAACTTACTGTTAGGCATGGACCGCCCCTCCTTCTTCGACCTTCCCTTATAAGGTTGCCAATTCGCCCGGAATTTACGACAAGTGCGTCGTTTATGATTCTGCGCGAATCGGGGCAATTTATGTAGGTCCTTCCGGAGGACATCTATTCGTCACTATATCTATAGAAGAGGTGAGAAGCATGACAGTAGCATCCCAAGTCAAGACATGCGTCGCTTCGTTGAAGAGCGCCCAAGCCAGCCTGGAGCAATTCGCGCTCTCGACCCAGAATCAAGAGGCGAAGAACCTGTTCACGAGCGCAGCCCAGCAGACACAGCAAATTCTGGATCAAGTGTCGACCCGGGTGCAGCAGCTCGAGAACGAGGAGCCCCAATACAAAGGGTTCTGATCCGCGGCGGACACGGGGAAGGCAGGCGGCGAACGCAGTTCGCCGCTATGCCATTGCTGCATTCTCTCCGGCAAGCGGCTACGCGCTCGGGAACTGAAGCTTGGCCTTGGTCAGAATCGAGGTTATCTTCTGCTCGCAGGTATAGTTCTTCTGCTTATAATCCATAAGCTTCGAATAAAGCGTCAGCATGGAGGCCAGCGTGCTGGAGGACGCCTGGGCGTCCGGCTTCTTGACGGAAGCGTTGAACGTCTTGAGCAAGGAATTGAGGGCGGTCTTCGAGCTCTGCGCCCCGCTCTTCGCCGCGCGGATCTGCACCTTCACCGTGTCGATCTCCTTCAGGGTGGCCCGGATGGAAGCGGCGGTCTTGGAGGCGGCCGTCTTCTCCGCCTGAAGCTCTTCCTTCCGCGCTTTAATATCCGCCTTGGCGAGCGCAACGACCGGCTTCAGCAGGTCGGCTTGCATCTGCAGCAGCTTCTTCAGCGTCTTGCTCCCGACGGCGTTCGCCGCACTTATCTGCTTCGTCAGCAGCGAATACTGGTCGAGCAGCGGCTTGTAGGTCGCCTCCGTCTTCTTCAGCTTCGCTTCGAGAGCGGCGATCTGCGTCGCGCGGATCGTCTTGATCCGATTCTTCGTGACGGTCAGCGTCTCCTCGTTGCTGTAGTGGAGCGCCTCAAGCTTGGCGTCCAGCGCGTCCTCCTGCGATTGCCAGGATCGCAGGCTGTTCATCTGGGCGGTCAGCTTCGCCGCCTGCGAGGCATCCGCGAACGAGACGAGCTTGCCCCACGCGGTTTGGGCGGCGGCCGTCAGCGCGACGGATGACGCTCCCGCGTGAACCGGCATGCCAAGCAGCAGGACGATCAATGACAGAACGATCCGATACCCGATTGTCTTGCCCTTCCGACGATTAACCATTGCAACATTCCCCTTCCCCTGCATAGAATTCGCCGACAAAAAAAAGCACCTGAAAGGCGAGCCGCTAACGGCTGCCCTCACAGGTGCTTCCTTGTAAGGCGATACGAACTATTGTTCCCCAATCATACACGCTGACTCGAGCGAGGTCAACCCTATTTTATACAAAATAGGAAAGGCAAAAAATATTTTTACAATGGAACAGCATTTATACTTAAATCGCCCTGACGCGTCTTGGCGTTGATGCTTTTATACGTTAAAATAAAGAAGCTCAGCAGGGGAAGTTACTGTTCAAAAGGGAAGTGCTGCAACCATGCCAGATGAACGTTCGGACGACAAGCTGATCCGGATGATCGATATTGCGAAGATGTATTATCAATTGGACTACAGCCAGCAGGAGATTGCGAACAAGTTCGGCATCTCTCGCCCGACAGTGTCCCGCTTCCTGCAGCAGGCGAAGGAAGAAGGGTATGTCCAGATCAAGATCATGGACCCCTTCGAGAGCAACGGGGCGCTGGCGGCGCAACTGGAACGCAAATTCAAGCTTAAGCGCGCGGTGATCTGCTCGGTGCCGCAATACGAGGACGCCATCGTCAAGAAGTACCTGGGCATCGCCGCCGCCGAATATTTGAACGAGACGGTCAAGGACAACGACGTGATCGCCACGACATGGGGAACGACTCTGTACGAGGTGGCGGTCAATCTTCAAGGCAAGTTCGCGAACAATGTCAAGGTCGTGCAGTTGAACGGCGGGGTCAGCCACTCCGAGGCGAACACGTACGCGCACGAGATCGTCCAGTTGTTCGGCAGAGCCTTCCATACGAATCCGCATTTTATCCCCCTGCCGGCCATCGTCGATCATTATGTGGTGCGGCAGACGGTCGAGTCGGATCGGCATATTCGCAAGACGCTGGAGCTCGGGAAGCGGGCGAACATCGCCGTGTTCACGGTCGGCGTTCCGACCGAGGATTCGCTTCTGATCAAGGCGAACTACTTCTCGGACTCGGAGCTTGCGCTGATCCGCGAGCGAAGCGCCGGCGACATCTGTTCCCGCTACTTCGATCTCGACGGCCAGCTTCTCTGCGAGGAGCTTAACGAGAGAACGATCGGCATCAGCCTGGAGGAGCTCGGGCAGAAGGAGCAGGCCATTCTCGTGGCCGGGGGCGCGAAGAAGGTCGCGGGGATCTACGGAGCTCTGAAGGGAAGATATACGAACGTCCTGGTTACGGACCAATGCACGGCGAAGTACTTGCTGGAGCGATAGAAGACGGGAGGGGTAACGTTGGAAAATACCACAAATGGAGAGTTGGCCTCTTATATCGATCATACGCTGCTGAAGCCGGAGAGCACCCGCGAGGGGATTGTCCGGTTGTGCGAGGAAGCGAAGCGATACGGCTTCGCCACAGTGTGCGTCAATCCGTTCTGGGTGAAGACGGCGGCCGAGCTGCTGGCAGGCTCGGGAGTAGGAGTGACGACGGTCGTCGGCTTCCCGCTCGGCGCGTCGACGACGAAGTCGAAGGCGGCGGAGGCGGCCGATGCGATCGCGAACGGGGCTTCCGACGTCGATATGGTGCTGAACGTGGGAGCGCTGAAGTCCGGTCTGCTCGACCTTGTTCGGGAAGACATCGCGGCTGTCGTCGCGGCAAGCCGGGGCAAGGCGATCGTGAAGGTCATTCTGGAGACGGGCCTGCTCACGGACGAGGAGAAGATCAAGGCGTGCGAGCTCAGCAAGGAGGCCGGGGCGGACTTCGTGAAGACGTCGACGGGCTTCGGGCCGGGCGGAGCGACCGTAGAGGATATCGCGCTGATGCGCAGAACGGTCGGGCCGAAGCTGGGCGTCAAAGCGTCCGGAGGCGTGCGGGATGCGGAGGCGGCGCGGGCGGTCATCGCGGCGGGCGCGACTCGGCTCGGCACGAGCTCCGGCGCGGTGATCGTCTCCGGCGGCCAGGGCTCCGGGTACTGATCCGAACGCGAATATGAAGAAGCCTCCGGCGGCAGCCCAAGCTGCGCCGGAGGCTTCTTCGCGTGCGCAATCTTATCTTCGCCTAAGCTCGAAGAACTCGCATTGGCTTCGCGGATGGTAGGATAAATCTCCGACTCCTGCCTGCAGGATGATCGTGTTCTCGTCGAATCGAATAATGATGCCGCCGGAGTCGACGATCTGGTCGTCCCGGAAAACCCGGATGCCATGCTGCTTCGCCATCGCTTCCTCGAAGTCCGAATCCGTCGTCAATCGACGCTGTATCGCCATGCAGCTCCTCCTTTTATTTTCCGCCAGGCGTTCATTGTATTCATTCTGGCGGCATTGATCAAGCGGCGGGACACGACGATGATCTGCGTGGTTGGATCTCGATTATTTGTAATAAGAGGTTGTCAGCGGAACGAACATCGATCCTCCGTCTTCCACGTCCGCGTAAACATAGAGCGAATCGACGCCGCCGATATCCACCTCGACAGTAGCCAGACCGTCGGCAACGTCAAGCGTCGTTGCCTTGAGTTCGATATCGGAATCGCTGTCCTTGACGAACAGACCCTCGACATCCTTGCCGATGGCGGCCACCTGCAGATACAGCTTCTGGTAGCGGCCCTTCGGGTAGAGCATAAACGAGCTTGAACGATTGCCGTCCGCGTTGTCGAAGTAGACTTCCTTGTAATCCTTGCCGTTATAGATCGTCTTGTCGGGGTCCTTCGTATGGTACATCGAATCGAACCCGGAGGAGATCGAGACGCCCTCCGACTTCTCGCCAAGCTGGATCGTGCCGGTTGCCGCGTCATAGTCGACAGCAATGTCAAGGGCGTCCGAGACGGCCCGAACCGGCAGGTAGACGGTGTTGTTATAGGTGATCGGAACGACGGCTGCGCCGCTCGCATTCTGCAATTGAACCGGGGTGCCATCCACTTTGAACTTCAAGCCGGAGTTCAGATACGCCTTGATCTCCTGCAAGTTGGAGCCGGCATAGACTCCGGCCCCCATACCGGCGAACAGGGCAACGCCAAGGAGCGTCGCCGTCATGGCCTTCTTCATGTCGATCAAACATCCCTTCCAGTAAGTATATGTAATCTTGAGAGATTATAAATGGTGCCGGCCGGCAATTCAATGGCGCCGGGACTATAAGAGTGGGTAAAATAAGAATATGTAACCAAAAAGGGCGGCGTCCGTCAGGGAAGCGGAGGTCTTCGGATATATTCGGGGGAGAGGCGAGGGGAGCAGGAGTTTGTTCCATGCCGCTCTTAGAGGTAAAATAAGGGGAATAGCGTCATAAAGAATCGAAAATTGGAAGGAAACGAACCTATGCCACGCAATAAAGCCAGACATTCGGCCGCGATCTCCCTCGGCGTTATGGGAGCCGGCTTCCTCGCCACGTTCCCGCTGCTCGGGTACGGGGCGGGCGCGCTGCTTCACGGAGGCTTCGAGGCGGGGCTGGTCGGCGGCCTCGCCGACTGGTTCGCGGTGACGGCGCTGTTCCGTCATCCGCTCGGCCTGAAGATCCCGCACACGGCGCTCTTGCCGCGCAATCGGGACAAGGTTATCCGTTCTCTCGTGAATGTGATCGAGAACGAGTTCCTGACCAAAGACAGCATCAAGTCGAAGGTAGGCGCCTTCCTCGCTGGCGATCGGCTGCTGACGCTCGCCGAGCGCTACCGCGGCGACGCGGTGCGGGCGATCGTCGCCGCGAGCGGGTATGCCGCGCGCAGCCTGCCGGTCGAGCGGCTGGCGCCCTTCCTGGCGCGAGAGCTGAAGCGCAAGGGGGCGGAGCTGAGCGCCGCGCCCGCGCTGGCGCTGCTTCGCGACGAGGCGCTGGCTCGCGGGCTGGACGAGAAGGCGCTGCATTTCCTTCTGCAGAAGGCGGAGGGCATCCTCGTGCGGGACGCCGCCCGCGATCAGCTCGGGGCGATGGCTGCCGGCGCTCTCTCCGGCGTGAAGGCCGGAGGGCTGATGGGCTTCGCGGTCAACGCGTTCGCGGGCTTCATGAGCGAGGACAAGCTCGGCGCCCTGCTGCAGAATGCGATTCTGTCCAGCCTGCGCGAGATGCGGCAGTACGGCGATCATCCGCTGCGGGTGCTGCTGCAAGGCGAGATTCGCAAGCTGATCGAGGAGCTGCCGAACAACGAGGAGGTCATCGGCGGGCTGGAATCCGCGAAGACGAACCTGTTGGAAGAGCTCGATCTCGAAGGCTATCTGACGAAGTGGCTGCAGGAGCTGAAGACGAGAGCGATCGCATTCGTTCAGGAGGAGCGATATGCGCTTGAGGTCGTCGCTCCGGCCGTGGACAGCTTCCTGACGCGGTTCCGCGAGGAGCCGGAGAAGCTGGACGCCGTGAGGAGCTGGACGGAGGAGCGGGTGTCCGGCATCGTCGACGAGAATCACTCCCGCATCGGCGCGCTTGTGCGGGAGAATCTGGACAAGCTCGACAACAAGATGCTGATCGAGATGATCGAGGACAAGGTAGGCTCGGACCTGCAGTGGATTCGGGTGAACGGGGCGGTGTGCGGCTTCCTGATCGGCCTGGTTCTGGAAGGACTCAATCTGATTTTCTGAAGCATGATGCAGGGGGCTGGGAACGATGATCACGAATGAACAAATCAAAGCGTCCGAAGTCCGGCTCACGGGAGTGGACGGAGAGGACCTGGGGATCGTCTCGCGGGACGAAGCGTTGGCGCTGGCGCGCAGGCTGAAGGTGGACCTGGTGTGCGAGTCTTTGTTCAGCAGCCCTCCGCCCTGCCGGTTAATTGGCCGAGGCGAGGCGAAGATGAGGAAGAACGAAGCGGCCAGGGCCGAGAGACAAGCCGGAGGAGCGGCGAAGGTCAAGGAGCTGCGCCTGACGCCGCACATCGAGGAGCACGACTACGACACGAAGCTGAGGCAGGCGGAGAAGCTGCTGCTCTCCGGCCACCCCGTGCAGTTCGTCGCGAGGCTGGCGGGAGCCAAGGAGGGCGCGGCGGCCAAGGAGCTGCTGGAGCGATTGGCCAAGGATCTCGCCTCGGCGGGTCGGCGGAAGACGGGCATCCAGGTGAGCGGGAAGCAGGCGGCCGTGCAGCTCGATCCTCTCTAGAGGAGGCCCCGGCGCGTCTCTTATGCGCGAGTTGTGTTAGATATTCTGACAAAATGGGCGCTCAAACCTTTGACGTATCGCCTAACATAGGGTATGCTTGATCTACGCTTAATTTCCAACGGTCGCGTTGGGAAGCGGGGGAACCAGTGTTTTTACGGGGCGAATCGCCTAGCTATCCATCGGGTAGCCGGTCGTAGGGTACCATCTACCCGAGTCCGTCAGCTAACCTCGTCAGCAGGAGATGGGTCAGGCGCATTCCTAACTTAGACTTGTTTTGCCAGGGCCCTTTCATAGGGCTCTTTTTGTCATTTTTTATGCCTGCATGCATCTCCGGCGCTGCGTCGTATCACCGGTTCGTCCCTATTCCCGGCCGCAAGGCGAGGTTGTAAAATCCAACGGAGAAGGAGAGCTAGAGAAATGATCAGAGCCCTTGTATTTGACTTTGACGGCACCATTATTGACACGGAGACAGCATGGTATGTTGCCTTCCGCGAGGCTTACGCGGAGCATGGCGTGACCCTTACCCTCGAGCAGTATTCCCAATGCATCGGAACGAGCCTCGGTTTGTTCAACCCCTACGAGCACTTGAAGACCCACCACGGCATTGAATTGGATCTGGCCGAATTCCGCGATTCGGTGCGGGCGCGCCACGCCGAGCTGATGAAGCGGGAAGCCGTCCGGCCCGGCGTCGAGGCGTTCCTGAAGGCCGCGAAGGAAGCCGGGCTGAAGCTGGCCGTCGCTTCCAGCTCGGCGCGCGAATGGGTGGTTGCCCATCTGGAGCAGCTTGGCTTGACCGAATACTTCACATGCATCCGCACGGCGGACGATGTGAGGCATGTGAAGCCGAATCCGGAGCTGTACCTGAAGGCGCTGGACGGCCTCGGCGTCGAGGCGTGCGAGGCGATCGCGATCGAGGATTCCCCCAACGGGGCGAAGGCCGCGCTGGCGGCGGGCATGGCGTGCGTGCTGGCCCCGAACGAGATTACGCGCTTGCTGGACTTCCCGGACGTTCCTCATCGAGTGAACACGCTGGAAGAGCTGGATTTCCACCACCTGATCGCTGTTGCGGGATAACCGGATATTTTCCACACATAGACGACTGAAGGAGCTTGATATCGAGAGAACAAATGGAGAGGGGCAGGACCATGCCGGGTAGAAAAGCGGTGCACTTCGGAGCGGGGAACATCGGGAGAGGGTTCATCGGCCTTATGCTGTCGCGGTCGGGGTACGAGGTGTGCTTCGTCGCGCGGAACGAGAAGCAGGTGGCGCTGCTGAAGCAGGATCGGCGCTATAAGGTCACTCTCGTGGGAGAATCCGAGAAGGTGGAGATGGTGGAGAACGTGACGGCGGTTCACCTGAAGAACGGCGAGGCGGTCCGGCAGCGGATCGCGGACGCGGATCTTGTGACGACGGCCGTCGGGGAGTCGGCGCTTCCGCATATTGCGAGATCGATCGCGGAAGGGATCGCGATGCGGCTCCGCGTATCCGACCGGCAACTGCAGGTGGTCGCCTGCGAGAATGCGGTCAAGGGCAGCTCGAAGCTGAAGAAGTGGGTGTATTCGCATCTCAAGGAGGAGGAACGGGAGCAGGCTGACCGGCAGGTGAGCTTCCCGAATGCGATCGTCGATCGCATCGTTCCTCCACAGAGCGGAGCGGACTCGCTCGGGGTCCGGGTGGAGCCGTTCTGCGAATGGGTGCTGGAGAAGGATCCGCTGCGCGGAGGAACCGAGGATATTGCGGGCGTACGCTATGTGGAGTCGCTAGAGCCTTACGCGGAGAGGAAGCTGTACACCGTGAACGTCGGCCATTGCGGGGCCGCCTACTTCGGATACTTGGCCGGCTATGGCACGATCGGGGAGGCGCTCGAGGATTCGGCTCTGCGGCGGAAGGTCGAGAGCGTGCTCGAAGAGACCGGAAGGCTGCTCGTCCACAAGCATAACTGGAACGCGGAGGAGCACCGGCAATACATCCGCCGGTCGATGCAGCGCTTCTCGAATCCGAGCCTTGTCGACAAGGTGACGCGGGTCGGCCGCTCCCCGCTGCGCAAGACGTCCGCCGGAGACCGGCTTGTTCGCCCGGCGGTGCTGGCGGAAGGGCTCGGGATGGACGTTCCTCACCTGACGCAGCTCCTCTCCGCCGCACTCTTGTTCGACTACGACAAGGACCCGGAGGCAATGCAGCTTCAGCAGCGCATCAGCGAGAACGGAGTCCGCGACGTTATCCGCAATCACATGGGCATTCGCGAGAGCCAGCCGCTCCACTTCCGCATCGCGGAGCAATACGAGCTGCTCAAGGAAGCGGCGTCGAGATAATTCGGCTGCAGAAGCGGAACAGGGGCGGCGGCCGGGTCGGATGACTCGGCCGCCGCTTCGTGGTATAGTGGTGCGGACAATGGGAAGCGGAGGGAATGCATCATGCGGTTATACGATGGAGAAGAAGCGGCGCGCATCCGCGAGCGGTCCGCCGCGATGGAAGCGGCCGGAGAGATCGATGGAGCGCTGCTCGACCTGGCCTACGAGGAGAGGCTGTTCAAGCTGTTCGTGCCGAGCGAGCTGAATGGGCGAATGACCCCGCTTCCGGAGGCGGCGCGGCTGTTCGAGCGGGCCTCCTGGATCGACGGGGCGTTCGGCTGGCTCGTCACGATCGGCTCGGGAGGCGGCTTCTTCGCCGGCACGCTGCCGGAGGAGGAGGCGCGCCGCCTGTTCTCCGGGCGCGAGGCCGTGCTCGCGGGCAGCGGAATGCCGACCGGGCGGGCCGTGTCCGTACCGGGAGGTTATGCGGTGAACGGACGCTGGTCGTTCTGCAGCGGTTCGACGTTCGCGAGCTTCTTCACCGCGAACGTCATGATCGAGCGGGAAGGCGAGGCGGCGGAGATGCGTTCGTTCGCTTTCTTGCCCGAGCAGGTCGAGATCGTTCGGGATTGGAATCCGCTTGGTCTGCGGGCGACCGCCAGCCATACGATCGAGGTGAAGGACGCCTTCGTTCCGGCGGAGATGACGTTCGACATCGTCTCGGAGCCGCGCTTGGACGACGCAATCTACCGCTATCCGTTCCTTCCCTTCGCCCAGGTGAGTTTTGCCGCATCTTCCTTGGGGGTCTATCGGCATTACCTGGACGAGTGCCGTCTGTTCGCGGAGCAGAAGAGCGAGGCGTGGCGCGAGAAGAGCCCGCAGCGCCTTCAGGCGCTGATAGGCGAACTGGAAGAGCAGGAGGGACGGCTGGCGCGGGCTTCGGACGACTTCTATCGGACGATCGACCGCACGTGGCAGACGTTCGAACGCGAGCGCACGCTGCCGGACGAGGACTGGGAAGCCGTCTCCCGAGCGAGCCGGGAAGCGGCTTCGGTCGCCCGCAGCGGCTCGGAGGCGATCTTCCCGCTGCTCGGGATGACCGCGCTCCGGTACGATCATCCGCTCAGCCGCACGTGGCGCGATCTCCATACGGTGACGCAGCATTCCGCGCTGCTGCCGCTGGCGGAATAGAAGAAGGGAAGCGGGGCGGCTTGAGGGCCGTTCGCTTCCCTTCTTCACTTGCACAGAGCCGAATCACTTCTTCTTGGCGATGGAGAAAATAACTGTCTTGTTCGCGTTGTCGATCTGAATGTCCACGTTATCGTCTCCGATGACGGTTTTCCTCGATTCGATCGTTTGCCCCGCCGCCACCTTCGTGCAGATGTCCGAGAACAACTGGCTAAACGTCGAGGCGTTGTAGCCGAACAGATAGTTGCCGAACGTCTGCACCGCTTCCTGGTTGCGGGCGAACGCCCCTTCCCGCAGACGGATGGTGATGCCGTACGTATTGTATTGCGGATCGAGCCAGAGAGTCGTCTCTTCGGTCGGTTCCTTCGCATTCGCCGCCCGGCCCGCGACGCTCGCCTTCTCGTCGGCGTCCTTGTACAAGCGAAGCGTCGTGTCGTACAGATCCTGGTTCGTCCCGCGCAGGGCGCCAGCCTGGGCGAGAACGTCGTACGCGTCGTACATCCGCTGGTCGGGGAACACGACGACCTTCCTTCCGCCGCTCGCCGTCGGTAACGCCCGCTCGAGATCGGCGGCCGATACCGGCACCGCGATCCGGCTCGCAGGCTCGGTCAGACGGTTCAGAATGACGAGCGCCTGCGCCCGCGTGACGATGTCTCCCACGCCGAAGTAGCCGTTCGGGTAGCCTTGGATGATCCCCTTGGCAAGCGTCTCTCCGATGAACTTCTGCTCGCGTTCGCTTGCGCTGCGGATGTCCCCGTAGGAGGAGGCCAGCTTCTGGCCGAACGATTCGTCCTCCAGGTATTCGGTTTCCTTGAGCGTATAATAGATGACTTCGGCGACGTTCTCGCGCGTCATGTCCGTCTGGAAGTCGGCGTAACGGCTCTTGTTCAGGAAGTTAAGGTCGCTGGCCACGTCGATGAACGTCTTCGCCCAGTAGCCCGTCGTGCTGCTCTTGAAGTCGAAGTAGCGATAATCCTGCTTCAGGATCGTCTGGTTCTCGGCGCTCAGCGAATTCAGGAATGGCTGGCTCCAGTTGCGCTCCCCGTTGTTGTACAAGTCGGTCTCGGAGACGATCAGCATCTTGATGAACTGGTCCACCTGGACCGGGGCATCCGGCCGGAAGGTCCCGTCGGGGTAGCCGTCCAGTATGCCTCTGGCCAGCATGTCCTTGATCGTTGCCTCGGCCCAGTGGCCCTTGATGTCCGAGAAGGAAGTCGCGCTTGCGATCATCGCCGCCTTGGCTGTGGTCGTTGTCGCTGCTGCCGCTGCGTCTGCCGTTCCCGCCAACCCCGTCATTCCCATCGTTCCCAACCCAGGAACTAATCCGTTCGCCGTTAATCCGGCCCCCAATAGTGCGCATATCGTGATTGCCGCCGTCAATCTCCGCATGTCTTTCCTCCTGTGTCCAAGTAAGCGTTTCTAGTCGACATTTAATAGCTAATCATACTTGGAACGGGCTGAACACAGGCGGGACGCCTAAAGTGGCGGATTCCGATGGTCGTGATTCGGATGGGCCTTATGGCCTGCAATCCGCGCGAGTCAAGGGATTGGACGTGTCGGGCGGGCGACGGGAACGGCAGGTGAGGAGGCGGGAAATGCCGGACGATAAGGGACGTTATGGTCGCCTTCTGCGAGCGGGGGCGGAATTTCGATGTGGGGAAGCCCTTGCGAGACTTGTGCAAAACCTTCGTGAAACCGCCTCTTCGGAGCGTTGTTGTACGGATTCCTCCACTAACTCTGCTCATCCAGCCTCTCTATAGTTGGCTGTCATCACTACGGATGGACACATACGGAAAATTTTCATGGTATGGGGTGGCAACCTGTCGTGTTGTCATAGTTGTATTTCACATAAAAAGGTTCGCCGGAGGCGGTTGGTGGGTGATTGTATGTGTGGTTTGATACGAACCCTTATGCCTCTTCTCCCCTTGGATCAGGAACCTCCGCTTGCCGATCATGCCCTTTGGTCTTAGGACAACCCATTCCCTTGCACCTCCTTATCCTGAACGAAAGGGAGAAGAGACCTAATGCCGCCAGAGGGAATAGACGCATGGGGGGAGTAGGAAGCGATACCGGGCGGGATGGCGAGTGGAACGAACTCCACTGCCTCCGCCCACCAGCCTCTTCACACTCCTTGCCGGACCTCGGCTATCCACCGTTCCAACCAACCTGATCTGCACAATCATTCTCTCGCCGCGATGCCGACACCCCCTTGACTGCAAAACCGCCAGGAGAAAATCCCCCTGACGGTTTCTGTGTTCGCCCCCTCGATTCGATGCACATTTGCGATTTTATGCGATTTTTCACATTCGTCGACTGGGATAGGCGGGAAATGAGGCGTTTTATGCGGTTTTTAGCATTCGTTCAGCACTTTGAGCCGGAAATGTCTCCACGTATGCTATTTTTCGCATAAAATCGCTCAAACCGCCCGTTATCGAGCCGCATGAATGTGATTTATCGCATAAACTCCCGGCACCGGGCGGCATCGGCAGCTTCCCCCTCTCCAGGGGCCCCCTGTCGTTAGATCATCAGCAGCTCGCGAATCTCCTCTTCGGTAATGGACGACAGCGCCTCTTCGCCAGGTTGGATGACCTCGGCGATCAGGTCCATTTTCCGCTTCTGCAGCTCGACCATCTTCTCCTCGATCGTTCCCTGCGTGACGAGCCGGATGACCTGGACGACGTTCTTCTGCCCGATCCGGTGCGCCCGGTCCGCCGCTTGCTGCTCGACGGCGGGGTTCCACCAGAGGTCGTACAGGATCACCGTGTCCGCCCCGGTCAGGTTAAGCCCCGTTCCGCCCGCGCGCAGCGAGATCAGGAAGATGTCCTGCTCGCCGCCGTTGTAGCGCTCGCACAGCTCGACCCGCTCCTGCGAAGGGGTGGAACCGTCCAAGTAGAAGCAGCTTAAGCCTCGCAGAGCCAGCTCCTCGCGGATGATGGCGAGCATCGAGGTGAATTGCGAGAAGATCAGCATCCGCTTCCCGGAGGCCAGCGCTTCCTCGACGATCTCAAGCAGTTGCTCCAGCTTGCCGGAGTCCCCCTCGTAGTTCTCGACGAACAGGGCCGGATGGCAGCAGAGCTGGCGAAGCCGGGTGAGCCCTGCGAGAATGCGCATGCGGCTCTTCTGGAAGCCGTCCGTCTGCAGATGAACAAGCGTCTCCGCCTGGAGCCGGGCCAAGTAAGCGACGTACAGCTTCTTCTGCTCATCGGTCAGCTCCGACAACTGCAGCGTCTCGATCTTGTCCGGCAATTCCTTCAGGACGTCGCTCTTCATTCTCCGCAGAATAAACGGACGGACCCGCTTGGCGATCGCTTCCCGCGACAGCTCGGCGAACGTCCGCTTGCTGCCGAACAGCTCGGGGAACACAGCGTCGAACAACGACCACAGCTCATCGAGAGAGTTCTCGATCGGAGTGCCGGTGAGCGCGAAGCGGTACTTCGCCTTCAGGAGCTTCACCGCCTGGGCCGTCTGCGTGGCATGGTTCTTGATCGCCTGGGCTTCGTCCATGAAGAGGCAATGGAAGTTCTGCTTCGCATACAGCTCCATATCCCGGCGAAGCAGCGGGTAGGAGGTGATAAGCACGTCGACCTGGCCGAGATCGTCGAGAATGCCGCTTCGCTCCTGCTTGCCCCCTGCGGCGATAACCGCGTTCAGACCGGGGGAGAACTTGGCGAACTCGTTGCGCCAATTGTAGATGAGGGAAGCCGGAGAGACGATGAGAACGGGCAGTCCCGTCTCGCGGATCTTCTCTTGCTCGGACTCGATGAAGGAGATCGCCTGGATCGTCTTGCCGAGGCCCATGTCGTCCGCGAGAATTCCCCCGAAGTGATAGTGGGCGAGCGTCTTCATCCATTGATAGCCGAGCTTCTGGTATTCTCGCAGAACGCGCTCGAGCTCCTGCGGAACCGCGAAGTCGAGATTGTCCGGGTTGCGCATGTTCTCCAGCAATTGCCGGAGCGAACGCCCGAACTTCACGTTCGACCCTCTGGGCTTGGCATCCAGCAGGGAGAGTCCGCGGACGACGGAGAGATCGAGCCGGGAGCCCTTGATCTCCGAAGCGCGAAGCTCCATCTCGTCCATGAGGCTTGCGATCTCCCGGAAGCTCTCGTCCTCGAGGGAGAGGAAGCCTCCCCCGGACAGCCGGTAATAGGACTTCTTCTCGACGAGGTTCCTTAAGATCGCCTGGATCTCCTGCTCGTCGATACCCTCCATGTCGAAGCGAACCTCCAGCCACCTCGTCATCGGGTCGATGTCGAGCATCAGCTTCGGCGGGGCGAGCGGCCGCTCGAGCGTCTCTCTCATCACGTTCGTGGCGGTGACCGCGACCAGCTTCTCAAGCTGGGGAAGGAGCCGGAACTGGAAGCGGTAAATCTCCTCTTCGTCGTCGAGATACAGCTCGCTGCCGTTGTACTTGAAGTCCGCCAGCTCGACGAGGCCCATGATGCGGCTCTCCGTCTCGACGTCCCGCAGCAGGATGCGATCCTCGCGGGTCTGACGGCCTCTGTCCGGGCGCATCGGGTCGATCGTAATGTCGCCGTAGGCATAGGTCAGACGAGCGAGCAGGCGGTCGTTCATCCAATCCAGATCGAGGCTGGCCGCAAGGTGCGGGCTGATGATCCGGTCGGAGACGGCCTGGGCGATGCTCACTTCTCCCATCCTGCGCAGGCCCGGGATGACCCGATCCATGAACGGCTCGATCTGGGCCGGGGGGATGAGCACCTGTCTTGCGGTTTTGTAGGCGAACATTCGCTTGAGCTCGTCGAGCCGCCGCATCGTCTGTTCGTCGACCCGATAGAGCACGGCGTCCGCCGCCACGCAGCCGTAGCTGTCCATGACCTGAATGCGATCGAGGCCGTGGATGTCGAGCTGGTAGCCGTCGCCTGCGGACGGGAGGATCTGGAACTCCAGCGGCAGCGGGGAATCGGTCACTTCGATCGTCTCCGCGAGGCGCATGCCCTGCTCGAACCGGGCGTTCGCTTGCCCGAACAGAGGCAGCAGTTCCTCCCAGGCAAGCGGCGGCAGAATAAGGCTGCGATCCTGCTGCATCAGGAAGCCGGCCCCGACATTGCGATAGGTGTCCCGATACGCTTCTTCGCTGCGGGCGATAAGAATCAGCCGCCGCAGGATGGCCTCGTCCTCCGGGCGGAACAGGTGGATGGAGGGATCGTAGGTGAACAGCTTCGCGAACGGGTAGGAGAGGCGCTGCTCGACGCGGCCGAGGAATTCCTTGATCTTCTGGACGATATACAGCCGCTTCGGCCCGACCTTCATCTCGACGGCGAACAGAGGCGTCCGGCTATGCTCCGAGACGATCCGGCAAGTGAATTCCGCATCGAGGTAGATCGGATCGGCATCCGGCTCCTCCAGCTCGGAGAAGGAAGAGGACGGGGAATCGAACAGCGAGATCATGTTCTTCGTGAACTGAACGTCCCGGCTGCTGAACGCAGGCGGCTCGAGCGGCCGGACCGCAGGAGCCTCGGCTGGCTGCGGCAAGCGGGCCTGCTGCTGATTATAGAGATGAATCAGCACGGCGGCGATATGCTTGCAGTAATATTGGGAATGCCGAGCCTCGCAATCGCAGCGCGCGTCCACGGCTCCGGAATTGTCCAGGACGATGCGCACCCCGTGGCGGACGCTGCCCCAGACGAAGGCGTCGTATCGGCGTTCGGCCTCGTTGAAGCTCACTTCCACGACCCGGTGGGCTTCTTCGTATTTGAGTCCTCGTTCATAAGCGATCTGGCCGCACAGCAGCTTGATCTGCTGAAGCGATAACGAATGGCTCATGCGGAGGTTCCTTCCTCGCTTGCTTCCAGCGAATTGTTATTAATATTTTATTATACCACAGACCACTTGCGGTAAACGAAGGAGGCCTTAAGGGCTATCGAACAGGAGGAACGGCGTGTTGTATGATAGAGATAAAATGCGCATCGACGGAGAAGCGGGAGGGGGGAATCCATGGATCGAGACAGGCTTCGGCTTCTGCAGAACTTGCAGGATACCTATAGCGCCGCCTACAAGCTCAGCATCATAAGCGCCGATTCGCAGGGCATGCCGCTGACGCAGCCGTCGCTGACCGAGAGCGGGGAGGCGCTGGTCCGCTTGTTGAAGCAACTGGAGGGCCACACCATCTACGACGCGATGATCAGGCAGGCTCCCTTCGTTCGCGAGATTCAGGCGGTGACCAAGTACGATTACGAGACGTTTCTCGACATGAAGTATATCGTGGCGCCTCTGAAGCTGCCCGGCGAGCCGAACGGCACGATCTGGGCGGGGCCTTGGCTGGGCGACGGGAGCCGCGAATCCGGCCGGATCGGGGCGGATGCATGCCGAGCTCTTCCTGGCGGCTTGTCCTGCGAGCTTGACTCGATTCCTGCCGCGCACAGCTCTTCTTCCTCCGAGCTGATGGCTCGGGTCCGCGAATTTGCCGAGCTGGCGGCCGCAATTCTGAAGCGGGGCGAAGACGACGAGCGGCGTTGCGAACGCCAATTGGCCGAGCTGCAGTCGTTCACCCGCTGGACGTCGACTCCCGCCGCCGATATGGACGAGGAGGAAGCGCTGCGCTTCATGCAACACATGGGCGGCTTCGACGTTGTCGGCTATGCTGGAAGAATAGAGCTGGAGCGGTTCGAGATCGCGGCCGCGGCGGGCGAGAGGAGCGCGAGGCTGATCGGGCAGTCGTTCCACTCGGGCGAGGGCTGCCTCGGCCATGCCGCCCTAATCCGGAAGCGAACGACCTGGGAGCTGGCGTCCGGCAGGGCGGGGGCGTCCCTGTTCTCCGAGGCCGGCTGCGAGCTCGATTGGCTCGTCGGTTATCCGGTCTGCGACGGCGGAGTGGTGCGCGGGGTGCTGTTCGGAGGGATGGCCGCGTCAAGAAGGCCGTCGCCGCTCATGCTGGAGCTGCTCCATGTGCTGGCGAACCGTTGGGGCGACTACCTGCAAGGCTCCGGTCTGCGCGCGGTGCAGAAGCGGCAAGCGCTGCTGCTGTCGATGCTCGGCGAGATTCACGATTCGGTCGGTGCGATTCAGGACCTGGATCGGCTGCTCTCGGTCATGGTCGAGACGATGCACAGACTGACGGGCGGCGTCTTCAGCGGTCTGGCGCTGTTCGGGCTGCGGGGGAGAGCCGAGGAAGTACAGATGGTGTCCAAGGGATTGAACGCGGAGCAGGTCGCCCGTTATGCCGGAGAGCTGTCGGAACGATACCTTGCTCTGGAGTCGAAGGCAAGCAGGCCGAAGGACCGGAAGCCTGTCTTCCGGAAGACGGGCTGGGGAGCCCCCGCGCTGGAGATTCCCCTCTATGACGGCAGGCGCATCGCAGGCGTTCTGTCCGTCGGGCTGTCGGAGAAGAGAGCAGGGGAGGCGGAACGCTTCTTCCTCTCGTCCTTGGCGCTTATCGGAGAGCTGCGGCTGTTCGAGCTTCGGCAGCAGGAGCCGGCTTCCGGCCGCAATGCGCTGGAATTGCTCGGCCATTCGTTCTCCTTCTGGGACCCGGAGGCCCATTCGTCGCTTCTTAGGAAGCGGGATCTGCTGGCGGAATTTGCCGGTCGGCTGGGCTTCTCTTCGGAGGGGCGGAAGCGTCTCGATCAAGCGCTGACGGTGAGCGGCTATGGGATGTCCTTCCTATGGGAGACGATCCCCGGGCATGCCGATGCCCTCTTGCTTCTGGACGAGGCGCAATCCGTCATCGCCCATCGCGGCCAAGCGGACGCTTATCTGGAATTCGGATACAGCCAGGAGGCTCAGGTTCTTGCGCTCGTGATCGGTCATCCCGGAGCAGACGGGGGGATTCAATCCGTCGCGCTCGGCATCCGGGCCGCCTTCGAGGAGCTGCTGGAGGATCGGATGCCGAGCGTGAGCCTCGTGGCGGTCGGCAATGCCTGGACCCGGAGGGACGAAGAGGAGCCGGCCTACGCGACCCTTACCTTGCGGGAACGCGAGGTGCTCGAGCTGCTGATTCAAGGCTGCACCAACCAAGACATCGCGGAGAAAATGTTCATAAGCGCCCATACGGTCAAAAATCATTTGACCAAAATATACATGAAGCTGGGAGTCGTGGATCGGACGGCGGCGATGGTCAAGCTGCTGCGGAATTGATTCGCTTGCCTCCTTGTCGACAATAGCGCCCGTTAGTCCTTAGGGACCTGACGAGGCGTTTTTTTGTTAGAGTCGGCGGCTGTGAAAAAAGCCCTATTCCCGGAGGAATGCCTTCCTGCCTCCAACACATGGAAACGGGAAGTGTCGAGGATTGGAGCTTACATGCTTTGCCAGCATAATGAAATTGAGGAAAATTCCCAATTGGAATAACCGGACGACCGGAACAGGGCTAGAGAAAGGAGAGGGTGAGAGGCAGATGAACCTTGACAACATGTCCGACTATTTGGGGCTGTTCCTGGACGAATTGGACGAGCAGCTTCAGATCCTGGACGAACGGCTTCTGGAGCTGGAGAGGAACTCCTTCCATCCGCACACGATCGGGACGATCTTCCGGGCGGCGCATACGCTGAAGGGGTCCTCGGCGGCGATGGGGCTCAGCCGGATCAAGGAACTGACCCACCAGATGGAGAACATCTTCGACTTGATGCGCGGCGATCGGCTGGCGGTCAGCCCGTCGCTTATGAATGTGCTGTTCGAATGCATAGACGCGATCAAGGCGATGAAGGGCGACATTCAGCAGGGACGCGGAGAGAACGATCGCGATATCGGCGGCCTGCTCGGCAGATTGACTCCGTTCGCGCAGGGGCAAGGCGCAGCCGTCGAGGGATTGGCGCGAATGCGGTCCCCGGAAGCCGGGACCGACGACAACGGGCAAGGAATCGAGCTTGACGTCTTCCACAGCAAGGCGATTGCTCATGCCTGGGAGAAGGGAGTCCGCGCTCTGCGGGTGCGCGCCTGCTTCATGCCGGACGAGTCGTTCGCCTATGCCCGGGCGCTCGTCCTGAACAACCTGTTGGAGGAGCTCGGGGAAGTGATCGCGGCCTATCCGGCACCGGAGGATCTGGCGGACCCGCATTCTTCCTATGACTGCGTCGAGCTCCTGCTTCTGACGGAAGAAGCGGGCGAAGTCGTCGGCTTCAAGCTGTCCCAGGTGTCGCAGATGGGCGCCATCGAGGTGAAGCCGGTGGAGCCGGATGAGCTCGCCCGGGAGGAGCTGACGCCTCGCGCCGAGAATGCCGCAGACGCCCCGGCGACAGAGCGCTCCGAGACGGAAGCGAAGGCGGCAAGAGGCGGCAGAGCGGTCCGCGTCGACGTCGAGCGGCTCGAGAAGCTGATGAACCTGGTCGGGGAATTGCTCATCGACAACACAAGGCTGCACGAGGTCAGGAAGAGACTGACCGAGCAATATGGGGAACAGCCCGATATCAACGACCTGGGGGACATCGCCCATCAGATCGACAAGGTGATCGGCGATCTTCAGGACGGGATGATGAAGACGAGAATGCTGCCGATCGAGCAGTTGTTCAACCGGTTCCCCCGCATGATGAGGGACGTTGCCCAGCAGGTCGGGAAGGAGATCGACCTCGTCATGGAAGGGAAGGAGACGGAGCTCGACCGGACGCTGATCGAGGAGATCAGCGATCCGATCATCCATATCCTTCGCAATTCCGCCGATCACGCGATCGAGCCTCCGGACGAACGGGAACGTCTCGGCAAACCTAGGGCGGGCACCGTCCTGCTCAAGGCCGCGCACCAGGACAATCATATCGTGATTGCCGTCTCGGACGACGGCCGGGGGATCGATGCGGCGAAGATCAAGGCGGCTTCCGTCGCCAAGGGAGTCCTCACGCAGGCGGAGGCCGACCGGATGTCGGATCAGGAGGCGGTCCGCCTGATCTTCCGCTCCGGCATCTCGACCGCGAAGCAGGTCACGGACCTGTCGGGCCGGGGCGTGGGAATGGACATCGTGCGCGCGCATATCGAACGGCTGAACGGGCTCGTCGACATCGACACGAAGGCGGGAGTCGGCACGACGTTCACGATCAAGCTGCCGCTTACGCTCGCGATCATCCGCTCCTTGCTTGTCGGGGTGGGCGAGCATTCGCTTGCCCTGCCGCTGGTGAACGTCGTCGAGATTGTTCGCCTCGAGCCGGAGCAGCTTCAGCGTCTGCAGGGGCAGGACGTGTGCGTGATTCGCGGCTCCGTCTTCCCGCTCGTGCGCCTGGCGGACAAGCTCGGTCTTCGCGGGCGTGAAGCTGAAGCGCCTGCCGAATCGGGAGCGAGGCCGCTCGTCGTGATGATCGGCGTGGCGGAGAAGCGGGTATGCCTTGTCGTCGACCGCACGATCGGCAACCAGGAGATCGTGATCAAGTCGCTTGGCAGCTACGTCGGGCAAGTTCCGTATCTGGCCGGCGCGACCTTGCTCGGCGACGGCCGAATCGGGCTCATTCTCGATGCGGCCGCCTTCTGCCGCGAGGAGCACCTGGCGTTCCGCCAAGAGGAGCGGCATGCGGATCAAGGCGTCGGAGCGGAGACGGAGGAGCAGTATGTCTCCTTCCGCATGGAGCGGGAGCAGTATGCCATTCGGGCCGGCAAGGTCAGGGAGATTATTACGGTGCCGCAACTGTCCACCATCGCGGCGTCGCCGGGCGGGGTTATGGGGATGATCCATCTGCGCGGCCGCACCGTGCCGGTTCTCGACTTGAGCCGCGGCCTCGGACTCGCTCCGCGTTCGCAGCGGGATACCTCCAGAATTATCGTGATGGAATTGGACGGGCGGGAGCTCGGCATATGGACGGACGAGATCGGAGCCATCCTCAAGATTCGCAAGAGCGGGATCGAAGCGGCGACGGATGTGCTGCCGTCCGTCCAATCCGATTGGATCGAAGGGGTCTATCACGAGGATGGGCGGATGATCATCCTGCTCGGAATCGATAAGCGGCCGCCGCGTCTGGACGAAGCGCTGTCGCTCAGGGAAGTTCTGTTATCCTACTAAACGCACAACAAATCAGAAGCAGAAGGGGCGCATCAAGAGATGAAGTTGACGATCCGGAAAAAATTGCTGGGCAGTTTTGTCGCCGTGTTGGCTCTTATGATCGTAATTACGGTTATCTCCTTGAACCAGATGAACCGAATGGGGAATAACGCAAGCGAGATCAGAGACCGTTGGATGCCGAGCATGTCGAACATGGCCCAATTGACTCCTTACGTGATCAGCGTGCAGCGAAGCCTGCTGCAGATCGCTCTCGAGACCAATCCGCAAGAAGAAGAGAAGCTCAAGCAGAAGCTGGACGAGAGCCTTGCCGCGATCGAGAAGCTTCGCGCAGAGCTGCTGTCGCTGATGGTCAGCCAGCAAGCCAAGGATATCTACGCCGGCTTCAGCAAGGATTACGATGCGTTCGTTGCGGCGATTCCCGACGTCCTGGCGGCCGGAATGGGCGAGGAGGACATGAAGCAAGTGACTGCCAAGCTGGCCGAAGTGCAGCCGAGCTTCTCGGCGGCGCAGGATCAATTGGTCCAGCTTCTGACCATGGCGATGGAGAAGTCGAACGCTTCGGCGAGCGATTCGGTGGACGTCGTCGATTCGAGCCGCGTGCTCGTCCTGGTGCTTAGCGCGATCGCGATTGTGCTCGCGCTGCTCCTCGGCCTCTGGATCTCGCAGCTCATCGCCTCCCCGCTGCGCAAGGTGGCCGATCTGCTGGCCAAGGTAGCGACGGGAGACTTGACGGAGAAGACGACGATCCGCCAGCATGACGAGATCGGCCAGGTCGCCGGCACGATGAACGGGATGATCGACAGCCTGAGGCAGCTTGCGGGCAATATCTCGACTTCGGCCCACAATGTGGCGGCGGCCTCCGAGCAGATCTCCGGCTCGTCCCAGGAGATCTCGGGCAGCGTCGTCGACCAGGCGCGCAACGTGCAGAGCATCAACGAGCTGATTCGCGAGCTGTCCCGAGCCATCGATTCGGTAGCCAGAAGCGCGGAGGAAGCGGCGGCGCTGTCCGATAACACGCGGCAGGGCGCGGCCGAGGGAGGCCGAGTCGTCGACGAGTCGCTGCGGGCGATGGATCAGGTCGGCGAATCGATGTCCCGGCTGCGAGACGATTCGGACAAGATCGGAGACATTCTCGAGGTGATCGCCGACATCGCCGAGCAGACGAACCTGCTCGCCCTGAACGCGGCGATCGAAGCCGCGAGGGCGGGAGAGCAGGGACGGGGCTTCGCGGTTGTCGCCGATGAGGTCCGCAAGCTGGCGGAGAGAAGCTCGGGAGCGACGAAGCAGATCGGGACGATCATCAAGGGGATGCAGGGCAATACGCTCCAGAGCGTCGATGCGGTAGAGAAGGCCATTCTGGCATCGCGCCGCACCGGCGAGGCGCTTCAGGGCATTATCGCCAGCGCGAACGAGACGGCCAGCCAAGTGGCGGAGATTGCGGCGGCGAGCGAGGAGCAGGCGGCTCAATCCGAGAATGTGCTGCAATCGATCGAGACGATCTCGGCGGCGAGCGACCAAGTGGCGGCGGCGTCGGAGCAGACCTCGGCATCGACGGTGTCGTTGGCGGGGCTGGCGGAAGAGCTTCAGAAGAACGCCATGGCGTTCAAGTTCTAGGCGATCGCGAGGGAATGGCGATGAGCGCATCGAAGGAGCAGCACGTGAAGCTGGAAGTGGCCGGACAGCGATACGCGATCCGGATCGACGAGATTGCGGAGATCATCAAGCCGCCGCATGTGACGAAGATTCCCGGCAGCAAGCCGCATATTCTGGGCGTGACGAACGTACGGGGGAACATGGTGCCGATCGTCAGCCTTCGGCATCAATTGGGCCTGGAGGAGAACGGCTTCTCCTCCAGGTCGCGAATTGTGGTCGCCCGCTACCGCGGGGAACAAGTCGGCATCAAGGTAGACGGAGTGTCCCAGGTGGTCCGGCTCGACTCGATTCAGCCGGCCGAGGAAGGAAGGACGAGCAGGGAAGGAATCGCTTGCGAGGCGATCGGACATTCGGACGAGGGATTGGTCGGGATTCTGAGTTTGTCTCGCATTCTGGAGGTGCAAGACGAATGGCGCGAATCTTGATTGCGGACGACGCTCCGATCATGCGCGAGCTGCTGGCGAATCTTCTGGTCGGCGGCGGCCACGAGATCGTAGCGGAAGCGCGCAACGGGCTGGAGGCGCTCGAACTCTACATCAAGCATCGGCCGGATCTCGTTACGATGGACATCTCGATGCCGGTCATGGACGGCATTGCGTCCATCCGCCACATTCGGGAGATCGAGCCGGAGGCCAAGATCATCATCTTCTCGGCGCTCAGCCAGCAGAACATGATCGCGGATGCGGTCCGGGCCGGGGCATGGGACTTCGTAACCAAGCCATTCTATGAGAATCGGGTGCTAGACGTCGTCTCCAAGGCGCTCGCCACCCGGAACATCGACGCGGAATAGAACGAACGCGACAGCATCTGCCCGCCTCCGGGCGCAGAGGCTGCCGCGTTTTTTTTGGCAATTCCGGAAGTTATAATATCTCTGCCCTGCGGGGATGAGAACGGGAAAGCGACAGACCGCTGGTCGGCGATAGGAATAATTCCCTTCCTCTGGCTCCATATTATCCCTATCGCTCAACTTCCTCTGTTCGTCGCAGTTTCTCTGTCCGTTTACGTCATTTAACGCAGAGGGAAGTTCGATTCTTGCACTTGCATCAATCCAAGACAAGGAAAGCGGAGGAATAAATGATGAGATGGTTCGGTCAACTGCTGCCGCCGTTCCGCCGCACCCGTTCCTCCCATTCCGGAGGAGGCTCGACTGCGGGGACCAGACGAGGGCTGCGACGCGGCGACGAATTGACAGGGTCCCTATCCAGGAGAGTGGCCGACAACCTGTCCCTTATACGGGAATTGTTCGGGGATAGCGTCGATCTGATATCGCGCGGGCTGGGCGGAAGCGCGGGGCAACCGTGGTTGGGCATCGTGTACCTGGAGCCTCTCGTGGACGCCGATCTGGTCAACCGATGTGTGTTGATGCCATTGGTCGACAAGGTGAAGGAGAATGGTCCTGTCGAAGGGATCGGGCAGCTTCACGATCTTCTCCCGATCGGACGGCTGGCCGAGCTCGATCAGATAGGGGATTTGATGACGCATCTGCTGAGCGGATATACGATCATCCTCCTCGAAGGGGCCGCCGCCTTCGCCGTGTCCACGATTGGCGGAGAGAAGCGCAGTGTCGACGAGCCGACCTCGCAGACTGTCACGAGAGGGCCGAAGGAGAGCTTCACGGAGAGTCTGCTCACGAATATGACGCTGCTTCGCCGCAGACTCAAGTCGCCGGATCTTCGCGTGGAGGGATTCACAATTGGCCGGAGAACACGAACCTTTGTCAATATGGTCTACATGGAAGGAATCGCCGCTCCCGGACCCGTCAAGGAAATTCGCAGGCGGCTTGGCCGGATCGATGTCGACAGTATCCTTGACAGCGGCTATATTGAAGAGTTTATCCAGGAGGAGAGGTGGACGCCGTTCCCGACTATTCAGAACACGGAACGGCCCGATGCGGCTTCGGCCGGCTTGTTGGAGGGCCAGATCGCAGTAGTCGTCGACGGCAGTCCGTTCGTTCTGTTGGCGCCGTCTACCTTCGTAAAGTTCTTCCAGTCGAGCGAGGATTATTACCAACGCTACGATATCTCATCGTTCCTTCGCATGATCCGGTACATCTGCTTCTTCGTCTCCATTCTGTTGCCTTCCTTATACATTGCGGTAACGACGTTCCACCAGGAGATGCTGCCGACGCCGCTGCTCATCAGCCTGGCTTCCCAGAGGGAAGGGGTGCCGTTCCCTGCGCTTGTTGAAGCCTTGTTAATGGAGTTAACCTTCGAGGTGCTGCGCGAGGCGGGCGTGCGGATGCCTCGGGTCGTCGGGCCGGCGATCTCGATCGTCGGCGCTCTCGTACTTGGACAAGCGGCCGTGCAGGCCGGGCTCGTATCCGCGGCAATGATCATTGTCGTATCCTTCACGGCGATAGCGAACTTCGTTATTCCTTCGGTAAACATGGCGGCCGGCGCAAGGCTGATCCGCTTCGTATTGATGTTGGTCGGCGGAACGCTCGGCTTGTTCGGCATTATGTGCGGTCTTATGGTGATGGTCGTCCATCTCGTGAGCCTCAAGTCGTTCGGAATTCCGTATATGACGCCGCTCGCTCCGCTTGTCTGGAACAACCTGAAGGATGTCTGGATTCGCGTTCCATGGCCTCTGATGAAGACGCGTCCTACTCTTCCAAGGACAGAGGCCGCCGGCGGGCAAGGCGATGTCAGAAGGCAAGCCGAAGGAAGCGAAGCGGACAGTCATGCGAACAGCGCAAGCCGCGAACCGGAAACGAATTCCAATTCCGAGCGATAAGAGGTGGCCGATGAGTCAGAGCATAACAAAGCTTCAAGGAACGGCGATCGTTCTGATGGCGATCTCTCCGACGGCTATGCTTGTCGTGCCGAAGAATGTCATGAACGTTGTCGAGCAGGATGCCTGGATGTCGCTCGTCTTATCCATTGCCGTTGCCGCTGTTGCCGCCTGGGGCTTGGGAAGCTTCGCCTCACAGGCCATCGGAGGAGTTCCTTACCAACGCTGGCTCCGGGGGAAGGCAGGCAGATGGGTGGCGACGCTGGGGGGAGGGCTGCTGGCCGCGTATTACTATTCAATCGCATCGGTCGCCTTGCACGAGTTTATCAGCTTCGTCTCCGCGGAAGTTCTCGAATACACGCCCAAGACCGTGCTCAAAGGGGTTGTTGTGCTCGTGTTGATGTTCATGGCTGCGCAGGGCATTGAAGCGACCGCCAGAATTTGCGTTCTTGCCATGCTGGCGATGGCGCCGCTGATGCTGCTTGCCTTCGTTCTGCTTCTGGGCGAGATGGATTGGCATCAACTGCTGCCGATTGCCGACCATTCCTGGCACTCCGTTGCTCTGGGGGGCATCGTTCCGTTCGGCTGGTTCTCGGAGTCGGCCATTATCCTTCTGATCGCTCCATATATGATCAGACAGAAGGATGCTGTCGGCAGCGCGGTAAACGGAGTGCTTATATCAGGCAGCATGCTGCTCTTCACCGTCCTGCAATCGCTGCTCGTCTTCGGCCCTCGCCTGGTTCGGTCAATGGATTATGCCCCCTTCGAGCTATTTGCTCTGATCGAAGTGGGCAACTTCTTCGAGAGAGTGGAGGTGTTGTTCATTGTCTTCTGGATGGCTACCGTCTTCCTGAAGCTCGGTTTATTCTTCCAGGGGGCGGTTCATCTGCTCGAGACAACCCTGAGAATGCCGTTCCGCCGAATGCCGTTGCTCGCGGGAATCGGTCTCCTGCTGTGGCTTGATTCGTCGACCAGTTGGCCGCGCGATATGAACGAAACATTGACTACCTCGGTGACGACTGCATTGTTATTCGGCTGCAATCTGCTGCTCCCTCTTCTGCTGGCCGCGCTCTGCCGGCTGCATGGGCGAGTTGAGCGTTCCGGAGGAGACGGTGCCAATGAATAGAAGGATGAGTCGAACGCTTCTGCCGTTGGCGTTAATGGTCATTGTTCTGACCGGATGTTGGGATCGAACGGAACTGAACGAGCTGTCGATCACCTCGGCGACGGCGGTGGATCGGAAGGGGGACCGCTGGGTGGTCTCCTATCAGGTGCTGATTCCGTCCGTCGTCTCCGGCGCGTCGGGGCCGATGAAGGGCGGCGCGCAATTGCCGATTACCGTATACACGACGGAAGGGCCGACCATTCGGGAGGCGATCTACCAGAGCACGCTGGAGAGCCCGCGCACGCTGTTCTTCTCCCACAATCGCGTGTTGATTGTCGGGGAAGAGCTGGCCAAGGGGGGGTTAAGCGAGCTCATCGACGTTTATCTGCGCAATTCCGATTCCCGCGAGACGGTGACGGTATTGATCGCGAAGGGGGAAGGGCGCAAAATTCTGGAGCAGCTGCTTCAAATCCAGATTATCCCCGGAGACGGCATTCGGGAGACGATGAAGACGGAGTCCGAGAACTACTCAGCGTTGCCGTACGTCAATATGTACTCGCTCGCGAAGGCGTTGACAAGCGAATCGAACAGCGCCGTCATTCCGGAGATCTTCATCTCCGGGGGAGCTCCCGTAACCTCCGAAGAGCAATTCAACAGCACAACGATGTCGTCCAAGCTGAAGCTGGGCAAGCTTGCGATACTTCGCGACGGAAGGCTGGTCGGCTGGCTCAAGGTCCGTGATGCGCTCGGAGTGAATTTTATCCGGAACCAGGTGAAGAAGACGGTCATCTCTCTGGGATGCGGCCAACAGAACGAAGCGACGGAAGGGCCGGGCCATTCCTCGTCGATGTTCGCGGTCAAGCTGCTTCATTCCGCGACGACGATTAAACCCGTTCTGCAAGGAGGCGACGAGCCGCTGCGGATGCTGGTGAAGGTCAAGGCGGAGGGGACGCTGCTGGAGACGGACTGCAAGGCGGATCTCGACAGGCAGGACACCATAAAGGAGATGGAGCGGCAGCTGGAGGAAGAGATTCGGAGCGTTATCCGGAACGGCTTCGGGGAGACACAGAAGCTGCAGACGGACATCGTCGGCTTCGCGGACATGATTCATCGCCGTTATCCGAAGCGTTGGCGGGAGATGAAGAAGGCATGGTCGCAGGCCTATGCGGAGATCAAGCTGGAGACGCAGGTCGACTTCACGTTGAGAAGACTGGGGCTGACAAGCAAATCATTCACGAAGCTCGACGAAGAGTCGCGAGGGGGAGAGGAATGAGACTGGTTATGGTTCTGGCGGGATTCGTTCTCGCGACGGTGTGGGGATGGTCCAAGCTCAATAGGGACGGAGGCAAGGGAACGGAGAAGGCGCTGTACACGGTGATCGTCGCGATCAGCGCCTATATCGCCGCAGCCGGCCTTCTGTCCTGGCCGATCTGGTCGCCGGTTCGTTTGTTCCGGGCGCCCTTCGTTCCCTTCGGCCGCTGGCTTGAATGGGCGCTCATTGGCGCCTAAGAGGATGTGCCTGCACGCTTGATTACTTGAGTGGAACGACGTGCACGAGCTGGGAGGAGGCGGTCACCTTGATGATGCCCCTGCCCTTGTCGTACTCGAGCTTGCCGGACCCCGCATCCGCATGGGGCGAGGAGCCGAGCACGTAGAACATGTCGTCGGCGAGCGTGCGGATGCACACGTCCCGCTCCGGCTTCTCCAGCTCGTTCCATTCCTCGGACGTCATCTCGAACGTCTCGTAGCAATCGGGAATATCCTCGAGCGCACGGGACAGTTCATCCAGAATCTCGTCATAGGGGCGCGAATATCGAATCGCCATAGCGTTCACTTCCTTTCGATTGTACCTGTTTGGAGTCATTATACCTTATTAGCCGGATTTTAAGACGTGCGGGCGGACAAGTCAAATCTCGGGGAGGCCGGCTGTCGCGGGGAGCGCTGGCGGCCGGCGGTTGCGAGCGTCTTTTGCTTGCGTCGCGGCAAATCCGCTATAATAGGTGAGTTGCGAGAAGATCGGATTCGGACATATCCCCGGGAGATGATGTTATGACGACAGGACAGCGCTGGCGAACGTTCTTGTTTAAACCGTTCGTCTTCTTCACGATTCTAATGGTTCTCAAAATCTACTTGGCCCACTTCGTTATCTTCGAGAACGAGAGCGCCCTGGTGCCTCTTGCGACCGGATTGCCTTCGGTGTGGCTTGTGTTCTGCCTGGTCGAGCTTCTCTTCCCCAGGTGGAAGCTGGGCGCCTACACGATTGCGAATCTGCTCATGACGAGCATCTACTTCGCCGTCATCATGTACTACAAATACTTCGGAGTGATCGTCACCTACCATGCTCTCCAGCAGGTAAACCAGGTGACCGAGGTCAAGGGCAGCGTCTTCTCGCTGATGCACCCTTACTTCCTGCTGATCTACGTCGATATCGTGCTGATCTTCATCGCGCTGCTGGCGAGCAAGAAGCTGCGGCGGTGGAGACGGGAGGCGGCGGTTCGCGAAGGCACCCGCACCTTCGCCGCGATCGGCGTTCTTGCTCTGGTCGCCTGCTTCTGCATCGTATGGCCGCAGCGGCATAGCATGAACGAGCTCGTGCAAGCCCAAGGCATGGGCATTCTGAATTACGAGGTCTATGTCGGCTTCGCCGCCTCCAAGGACGAACCGGTCGACGTCGGCTCGATCACGCCGGAAGCCGTCTCTCAGCTCAAAGGCGCAGAGCGGCCGGACAGCCCCGCTTATTGGGGAGCCGCCGAAGGCAAGAACGTGATCGTCATCCAGCTCGAGGCGTTCCAGAACTTCTTGATCGGCCTGCAGGTGGACGGCAAGGAGATCACTCCCAACCTGAACAAGCTGGCCGGCGAGAGCCTCTACTTCAATCATTTCTTCCAGCAGGCGGGGCAAGGCAATACATCGGATGCCGAATTCGTCGTGAACACGTCGTTCCTGATTCCGCAGCACGGCGCGGCTTCCCAGGTGTACGCCGACAGAGAGCTGCCGAGCATGCCGCGCACGTTCGGGGAACACGGCTACGACACGGCCACCTTCCACACGAACAACGTGGAGTTCTGGAACCGCAAGGAGCTGTACAAGGCGCTGGACTGGAACCGTTATTACGATAACGAGTTCTTCGGCGACGAGGATACGGTCATGTTCGCGGCATCCGACGAGGTGCTGTACTCGAAGACGGCGGACGAGCTGGCGAATATGCAGGCGGCAGGCAAGCCGTTCTATGTCCAGGTCATCTCCATGTCGGCGCACCATCCGTTTAACTTGCCGAAGCGCAAGTCGAAGATGGAGCTTCCCGAGAGGTACAAGGACACGCTTGTCGGCGATTATATCGAAGCGCAGAATTACGCGGATTGGGCGCTGGGGCAGTTCATCGAGCAGCTTAAGTCGAACGGGGTGTGGGACAACAGCCTGGTCGTCATCTACGGCGATCATCAGGGGCTGCCGATCTATTCGCTCACGGCGGACGAGAAGGATCTGATGAAGGAGATCTACGGGCGCGAGTACAAGGTTCAGGACATGATGAACATCCCGCTCATTCTGAAGCTTCCCGCTCCGGCTCCGGGCGAGCCTGCGGTCGAGCCGAAGACGTTCGAACAGCTTGGCGGGCAATCCGATCTGTTCCCGACAATCGCGAACCTGACGGGTATCTCGCTGGACGATCACGTGCTGTTCGGCCAGGATATTCTGAATACGGAGAACAACGTGCTGCCGGAGCGTTATTATCTCCCTTCGGGTTCGTTCCTGAACGAGGACGGCGTGTTCATTCCTGGAAAAGGTTACGAGGACGGGCAGTTCGAGACGTTCGCCGGAGAGCGGGACGAGGAAGAGCAGGACGAGGGAGAGTCGGGCGCGACGGAGGAGCAATATGACCAAGCGCTCGAGCTGCTCAGCATGTCGGACACGTACGTTCGCTCGCTGCCGAAGCATGAATAACAACAAGGGCCGTCCCCATCGGGACGGCCCTTGTTGTTATTCGGAGCGGTGCGTTCTCTCGTCGGAGGCCGCGGATATCCTCTTCGGATGGATATTCGGCTCGCCGCCGTCATACGCTACGAAGGAACAGCTTGCGGTAGTGCTGCTTGATCTCATCGACGGAGAAGCCCAGGTCGCCTCTGAGCTGAAGGTAGGCGATCGGGTTCAAGGTGGAGAGGAGGGTGTGCGACAGGAACGAGGGGCAATCGTTCCCTGCGGCCGGCATTGCATCCTCGACCAGCGACGAGATCGTATCCTTCAGATAGAGATAGAAGGGCGAGCGGAAGAATGCGCTGCTCTCCTTCTCGCTCATATACACATTGTGCAGAGGGATCAAGAGGCGCGACTTCGCTTCGATGAAGTCGACCAAGAGATCGAGCACGGCCCCGAGCCGAGCTTCGGCGGAGTCGGCCCGAAGGCGGGCGATCGTCGCCTCGATCTCCGCCTGCAGCGCATGGCTCGTATCCTCCATCAGATCGGAACACAATTCGCCCTTGTGGGCATAGCGACGGTATAACGTGCCCTGCCCGATTCCGGCGGTCTTGGCGATCTGGTGCATGCTTACCTCATTGACCCCGTAGGCGTCGAACAGGCTCCGGGCCGTCTGCAGAATCAGTTTGCGATTGTCGGCGGCATCGGCTCGCTCGCGGCATCTCATGCGGGTTCCCTCCTGCGCGAATTCGTTCGCAAGAAATACAGTAGAATATATTGACATCCGGACAATTGTCCGCTAGTCTAATATCGAAGTTAAGCGGACAATTGTCCGCATATAGAAGGCGTGTCTGTTCCATCATGCTAATGTCCTTATTTTAACGTGATCGCGCTGCAGCGGTCAACGAGATTGGGGAGAAAAGCGTCCGTGGGGCCGGCAAGCCGATTGGGAGAGTGGAGAGGCAAACATGTCAGCTCAAGCAAATCAAGCAAGTTCGGGATCGTCCGGCTCGATTCGTTCCTTGCTCGGACCGCTCGTCGCGATTATCGTCGGCTTGTTCATGGTCATTCTGGACGGGACGGCGGTCAATGTCGCCATCCCCAAGCTGCAGCAGGAATTCAGCAGCTCCTTGTCGCTCGTGCAATGGACCGTCACCGGGTACGCGCTCGCGCAAGCGGCCATCATCCCGCTGGCGGGTTGGCTGTCGGACCGATTCGGAGCCAAGCGAATCTTCCTTATCTCGGTTGGGATGTTCACCGTCGGCTCGCTGCTCTGCGCCTTGGCGAACTCCGCCGAGCTGCTGATCCTGTTCCGCGTGCTGCAGGGCCTCGGGGGCGGCGTCGTCATGCCGATCTCGATGGCGTTCATCTATCGTCTGGCGCCGCCGGAGAAGGTAGGAGCCGTCATGGGCATGATGGGCATTCCGATTCTGCTGGCGCCGGCGCTCGGGCCCGTGCTCGCGGGTTGGATGGTCGATTACGCCGCCTGGAACTGGATCTTCCTGATCAATCTGCCGATCGGCGTCATCGCCGTTCTGATCGGCATTCGCACGCTGCCGAATATCAGCCGCCAGTCGGTCGCTTCGCTTGATATTCTCGGCATGCTGCTTGCGCCTCTGGCATTCGCGGCTCTGTCTTACGGGGTTACCGAAGGCGCAACGAGCTGGACGTCGACGAAGACGCTCGTCGGCATCGCGATAGGAATCGTGGCGCTGCTCGCCTTCATCGTAGCCGAGCTTCGGCGGCAGAATCCGCTGCTCGAGCTGAGAGTGTTCGCCTCCGGCAACTTCTCGCGGGGAATTATCGTGCAGTGGGTATCCCAGTTCGCGCTGTTCGGAACGTTCTTCCTCGTTCCTATCTTCCTCCAGACGGCGAAGGGCTATTCGGCCTTCGACACCGGGCTGATCATGCTGCCGCAAGCGATCGCCTCCGGCCTCTTCATGCCGATCGGCGGCAAGCTGTCCGACCGCTTCGGAGCGCGTCCGCTCGTTCTGTCCGGCATGGCTCTCGTTGTGATCGCGGCGTTCTTCCTGTCGCGGATCGAAGCCGGCGACGGCAACCTGGCGGTTATGTTCCCGCTGGCCTTGCTCGGTGCGGGAATGGGTCTGTTCATGATGCCGCTGAATACGCATCTGATCCAGTCGGCGCCGCAGAACCTGGTCGGCCGCGTCACCTCGCTGACGAACGCCTTCCAGCAGGTCGTCTCCTCTCTGGCGGTTGCCACCTTGACGACGATCTCCGGCAACCGGATGAAGGATCTGCTCGTCGAGTCGCAGAAGCAGGCTCCCGGCGTCGAAGAATGGACGTCCGCCTTCAGCTATACGTTCTTCCTGCTGATCTTCATCGGAATCGCGGGCGGCGTTCTCGGCATCCTGCTCCGCCGGCCGAAGGTCGATCCGAACGCGGCGAAGTCGAGCGAAGTCCATATAATGGTCTGATAAGCCGCATGAAATTGGTCGACCCCTGCCGGGTATCCCGGCAGGGGTCATTCTCTTTAAGAAGTATAAGCGCAACCGCGCGATTTTTCCCGAATCACTTCACGAAAACAACGATAGCCCTTCCTCTCAATCGTCCTTGCGGTTCCGAAGACCGCTCCAGTTGAGATTCCGTGTTCCTTCCAGCAGCCAATGTAATAAGGATGTTGTGGGGGCAAAGAGAGGACAATCATTCACCCCAATTTAGAGGAAACATCAGAGGGTCACACTTAACTAATATTTCATTTTACTCGCAAACGATCACGTTGTCAACAATCTCTTCGGAAGATCGGCGGTGACAACCGTTCCTTGACCGGGAGCGGAATCGACTTGAGCGGTGCCTCCTACGCCGCGAGCCCTCTCCTCCATGCTGAACAGGCCGACGCCTTGCCGCTCCGGAAGCGGCGCGAAGCCGACCCCCTCGTCCTCGATGCACACATGGATGAACCCGTCGGATTCCCACACCTCCACTCGGGCCTCGAGCACCTTGGCGTATTTTCCAATATTCGTAAGCGCCTCCTGGACGATCCGATACAGCGCGGTCTCGATGCGACGGTCGAAGCGGGCGGACAGCTTGCAGGAGAAGCGCACCTGAATGCCGTAATGCTGCGTGAACAGCTCCGTATAGCTGCGCAGGGCCGGGGCGACGCCGAGATCGTCGAGCACCGAAGGTCGCAGCTCCCAGGCGAGTCCGCGGACGTCCTGCATAAGCGAAGACAGGTCCTGACGGATATTTGCCAGCTCGGGCGCGTGCCCGGGCTCCGCAAGCAGTCGGTCGAGCTGGATCGCCAGGCCGAAGAGGCTCTGCCCGATCCCGTCGTGAAGCTCCCGGGAGATTCGCTTGCGCTCCTCCTCCTGAATGTGCATGACGCGCGTCATCATCCGCTTCAGCTCGGCCTCCGCGTTCTTGAGCGGCGTCACTTCATTGCGGATCGCGAGGAATTGGTAAGGCTCCCCGTCCTTGTTCAGGAAGGGAACGATCGTCGTATAGACCCAGTAAAGGGAACCGTCCTTCGCCCGATTGCGCAGCTCGCCTCGCCAGACCCGCCCGGACAGAATCGTCTCCCACAGCTCATGGAAAAACTCCTTGCCGTGATAGCCGGAGTTGACGATCCGATGGTCGCGGCCGATCAGCTCGGCGCGGCTGTACTTGGAGATCTCGCAGAACTTGTCGTTCACGTATTGAATTCGGCCCTTCTGATCGGTGACCGCCACGATGGACGATTCGTCCAAGGCAATCTTAAGCTGGGTAAGCTGCTTCAACATCTCCTTCAGGTCTTCTCTCGCGAGTTCCTCGGAAGGATCGCTGAGTTGAGCGAGAAGCTCGCTGGCCTTGCGTCCGATCGGATTAGGAGTCAAAATTCAACAGTCCCTTCTTGAGCGCGTATTTGACGAGATCCGGGCGGGTGCGAAGGCCAAGCTTCTCCATGACGTGCGCCTTGTGCGTCTCGACGGTCTTCACGCTGATGATCAGGTTCTCGGCAATGTCCTTGTTGGAATAGCCCCGCGCGATCCAGGCGAGCACTTCCTTCTCCCGTTCGGACAACGATTCGTAAGCGTCCGAGTTGTCGCCGCGTTTGATCCGTTCCATGTATTCGTTCATGAGGCGCTTCGTCGCGGTGGGGTACAAGTAGGCGCTGCCGGTGGACACCGATTCGATCGCAGACAGCAGCTCCTCGTGCGGAGCGCTCTTGAGCACGTAGCCGGAGGCGCCGGCATGGATCGCCCGGAATAAATATTCGTCGTCATCGTGCATCGACAGCACGAGCACGTTCGTATCCGGAAGCAGCTTCTTCAGCTCCGCCGTCGCGCTCAGTCCGTCCTTCCCGTGAGGCATGCTGAGGTCCATCAGCACGACGTCCGGCTTCAGCTCGGCAGCCAGTCGGATCGCTTCGTCTCCGTCCGCGGCGTCTCCGACGACCGTCAAGCCGCTCTTGGCGTTCAGAAGCATCCGCAGTCCGGACCGGACGACGGCGTGATCATCCACAAGCAGGATTCGAATCAAACCATTCCCTCCCTAACGATTGCCGCTATGCTTCTATCATATCAATTATCGGTCGGTCTGACGACCTCATCCGCAAGCGCAGTTTGCGCATCCTCCGCCCATTGTCCGATCATCGCGGCGGCCAGCTGCGTTCGTTGAAGCTGCTCTCTGGAGAATACCCTGTCCTCCCGGGTTCCTGCCAGAAGGACGCCTTGCGGAACGTCCTGCACGAGGATCGGGCAGGCGATCGCCGACATCAACTGCTCGACATGCATAAGCGCCGATTCCTCCCGCTGTCTGGAGCCGTTCGGATGCTCCACGTCGATCACGAGAGAGCGGCCGATGCGCGGCACCGTGCCTTCGATTCCTCTTCCCATTCTAATGGATAGAGTACGGAACCTCTCGTCCCGGCAGCCCGAGGCCGCCCACCACTCCCACTGCCGGTCGCGGGCCCGCTTCCAGGAGACGGCGGCGACGTCGACCTCGAGAAGTTCGCGAAGGGCCGACAGCTCTCTCTCGACGGATTCCCTTGCCAGTACCATTGATCTCACCCCGCAGACGGTATGCCATAGTTTAATTGTAAGCTTTCCGAATCGGACTGTAAGTCGGGGAATTCCCTTATTTTCGCCTCAGGCCGGACCTGGGGAACCCCCTCGGTGAAATTAGGGATTATCGACATGATAATTCAGCGTTCCTCCCGATGGGGGAATTGTTGCGCCGGGAGTATGATGGAATCAAACAGAAGGGAGAGGTTAAACCATGATGAACTGGCTAAGAACGAACAAGATTGCGGCTGGGCTGATGGTTCTGATTCGATTCTATCTCGGTTGGAAGTGGCTCGATGCGGGCTGGCACAAGCTCACTTCGGCAGACGGCTTCCACGCCGCCGGCTTCCTGGGCAATGCGGTGAAGAACCCCGTCCTCGAGACCGGCACGCAAGACGCGCTTTATCCGAACTACTTATACTTCCTTAAGCACTTTGCGGTTCCGAACAGCGGAATCTTCGATCACGTCATTCCTTGGGGCGAATTCCTCGTCGGTCTGGGCCTCATCCTCGGCGCACTGACGACGGCGGCGGCGTTCTTCGGAATGGTAATGAACTTCATGTTCCTGCTGGCGGGCACGGTATCGAGCAACCCTTGGCTGATCCTCTTCGGAATTGTCGTTATGGCGGTCGGGGCTAACGCGGGCCGATTCGGCGTCGACTACTACTTGCTTCCGTACCTGAAGAAGGCAATCGCGGCCGTGTTCCATCATAAGAAGGGGCAGACGCCGCAAACGCCGCAGACTCCGGTCGGGCCTCAAGGCGTAGCCGGTTGACGGACAGTTGGCAGACACTCCAAATAGATTGCGGGAAGAGACGGACGGCGAATGGGCCGCTCCGTTTCTTTATTTTGCCCGCGTGTCAGCAATCGACATCCTCGGCAGTTGAATTCTTCTATAATAGGGACAAAATCGCGATGGAGGAGGCTATTGTCCTATGGCTCAGTTCGCTGCCGTCTTGCGTGAATTAAAGGGCTGGTTGTCGTCGTTCTCGATTGTTCGGCTGCTCGTTCCTTACTCGGTTCATCTCATGCTCGGAGGACTTGCGGTGTTATTCCTTGAGGATATTATGTGGGAAGCCGCCACCTACAAGAACTACGACACGATCGACCTGCTCTTCAACACGATTCCGCTTCACGCTCTCGCTTATTACGGATTCTACTGCGGCATCTGGCTGGCGCTTGTCTCTGCGGGCATCAAGTATTTGCCTTATGCCCTCTGGGGATACGCCTTCCTGGCGCTGTTCCCGTTCCACGGGCTTGTTCTCATGAATTTTATCCAGACTGTGCTGTATGCCGCTGCGGGGGCGCTGCTGTTCCAGTTCGTCGCTTCTTCGTCGTCCGGCGCGAGCTCCAAGGGGGCTTCGGCTTAAGAGAGGCGGGCGGCTTGGAGGCGACCGGGGGCGGCGGAAGGAATCGTAACGCGGTGAAAATAAGGCGTCGATCGGTTGTATGCGGTTGCATGACGGTTGACGCCCGGCGGCAGCGCTGATAAGATAGGTAGCATAAACGCGCGTTCACGCCGCAGAGAAGGAGTCGCCGCCGCAGTGAGAAAGTCGGAGATTAGCTCGGCAGAGATCGCGAGGCTGGCCGGCGTATCGAGAAGCACGGTCAGCCGCGTGGTCAACAACTATTCCAACGTCCCGCCGGACACCCGGGAGAAAGTGATGAACGTCATCCGGGAGCACCGCTACGTGCCCAACCTGTCCGCACAAGTGCTGGCGGGCAAGGGGACGCGGACGATCGGCCTGTTCATGATCGAGCCCGAGCAGGTGTCCCGTGACATCCTGTCCAATATGATGCTGGTCAGCGTGATTGAGCACGCGTCGCTGCGCGAGTATTGCGTCCTGACTTCGATTATCCGCGATACGTCGGACGAGGAGGCGGTCCGGGCGTTGAAGGATATTTTCTACCAGCGCCGCATCGACGGCGGGATCTTCATCGGAGCGGCGAACGAAGAGCCGCTTATCGAGGAGTTGATCGCCGAGGGGTACATCGTCGGCGTTGTCGACCAGCGGCTTCCGGGACGCGAGGAGCCGAACCGGGTTGTCGTGAACTTCGACAACGATTACGGGATGATGCTCGCGGTGGACTTCCTGCATTCGCTGAACCATCGGGAGATCGGCATCGTCACGGGAGACATGAAGCGTTCCTCCGGCCCGACCAAGTATGCGGGCTTCGAGGAAGCGATGAAGCTTCGGGACCTTCCGGTGAACGGCGATTGGGTCATTCCGGGAGGCTTCCACGAATCCGACGGCTACGAGGCGATGAAGAGCTTCCTCGCTTCGGACAAGCGGTTGCCGACGGCCATTATTATGGCGAACGACAGCGTCGCGTTCGGGGCGATCCGGGCGATGCGGGAGCGGGGAATCGACGTCCCCTGGGATATCTCGGTCATCGGCTTCGACGATCATGAGCTCAGTTCCCGGTTCCAGCCGCCGCTGACGACGATCAAGGTCGACTTCGGCGTCATGATGAGGGAATTGGCCGAGGCGGTCATCGTTCACATCGAGGACGAGGAAGCCGGCCGCTTCGAGTATACGGTCCGTTCCGAACTTGTTGTCAGGGAGTCCTGCAGGAAGCTTCAGCCGTGGAACGCACAGAGGAAAGGGTAGGCGAGACGAACATGAGAATCTTCATTACCGGAGCCGGCAGAGGGCTTGGCTTCGAATTGACGGAGGCCGCGGTCCGGGAAGGCCATTCGGTCATTGCTTGCGTGCGGGACGCTTCCCGTCCCGGCGAGAGGTTGACGGAGCTGTTGCAGCGATATCCGGACAGCGTGAGACTGAAGTCGCTCGATGTCGCCAGCGAGGGCGATGCCGCGAGAATTGCGGCCGAGCTCTCGGAGAGCGGGCTGGCCCTCGATGCGATCGTCAACAACGCAGGCATCCTGCTCGGACGCGAGGACGGAATCGAGACGTTATCGATCGAAGAGCTTCGGAAGACGCTGGAGATCAATCTGGTCGGGCCGATTGCGGTCGCGAAGCATCTCGTTCCGCTGATGCGCGGCAGCGATGCCGGCATGGTGCTCAACATCTCTTCCGAGGCGGGCAGCTTCTCCGGCGCCTACGGGGGGGATTACCCGTACGCGATCTCGAAGCTGGCGCTCAACATGTTCACGAAGCAGTTGAACGAGGAGTTGAAGCCGAGGGGGATACGGGCGCTCGCCGTTCATCCGGGGTGGATTCGCACCGATATGGGCGGATCGGCGGCCCCGCTGGCGGCAAGCGACAGCGCCGGAGGCATTCTGGACATTCTGACCGGACGCACGCAAGTGCCGAAGGAGAACGTATTCATTGATTATGCAGGCCGTCCCATGCCGCTCTGACCGCGGCCTTGAACCGCACTTTCCGCCTCTGTCGACCCTTGCGGTCGCGGGGCGGATTTTTTGTGTGCGGGATCGGCCTGCCGAAAGTTGGGGGGAGAATGATTCGACCAATCGTTCGAATGAGTTGAAACGCGAAAAGCATTGATGCGTATAAATAAATGGTAGATTCGCATGGCGCGGCTGAAGGCGGTGCGTTTGACTTTCGACCGATCGTTCGATACGATGTGGCATGATGGCGCATGTGCGGGAATGGTCGAGCCTGCGATGGACAACCTGTTTCTTAAGAAGAGAGAAAAGGAAGCATAAGCTAAAAGGAGTGGAGTTATGCGCAGCATTATCAAGTTCTCGCTCAACAACAAATTCGCTTTATGGATGATTACGGTTATCGTGCTCTTCGCCGGTCTCTATTCGGGAATGAACATGAAGCAAGAGAGCATGCCGAATCTGAGCCTGCCTTACCTCAGCGTAACGGCCATATATCCCGGCGCTTCGCCGGAAGCGGTCGTCGAGCAGGTGACGGCGCCGCTCGAGCAGAAGCTCAAGAACGTGGAAGGCGTCAAGAACGTCACCTCGACTTCGCTCGAGAACGCCTCCTCGATCATGATCGAATTCAACTTCGGTCAAGACATGACTAACGCTACCAATAATGTGAAGGAAGCAATCGAGGGGGTTGATCTTCCGGACAGCGTGAACGCCCCGTCGGTCGCGAAGTTCTCCATCAATTCCTTCCCGGTCATCTCGCTTAGCGTCGCGGGCGGCGAGAGCCTGGAGGCGCTGACGAAGCTCGTGGAGGATCAGATCGCTCCGGAGCTTGAAGGAACGGAAGGCGTCGCTTCGGTCGCGATCTCCGGCCAATACGTCAAGGAAGTGCAATTGAAGTACAAGAAGGACACGCTCGCCCAGCTCGGGTTGACGGAAGAGAACGTGTCGCAGCTTATCCAGGCGGCAGCGGTCAAGGTGCCGCTCGGTATCTTCGAGCTCGGCAAGACGGAGAAGTCGATCGTCGTGGACGGACGGGTGACGACGATCGAGGATCTGCGCAGCCTCCCGCTGCCGGCCGGCGGCGCCTCTCTGAAGCTCGGCGACGTGGCCGATATCGAGATGGTCGGCTCCGCGGAATCGATCTCCCGGACGAACGGTCAGGAATCGATCGGCATCCAGGTCGTCAAGGCGAACGATGCGAATACGGTCGATGTCGTTAATGCCGTGAAGGATGTCAGCAAGGAACTGCAGGAGAAGTATTCCGACATCGACGTCGAGATCATGCTCGACCAAGGCCAGCCGATCGAGGACTCGGTCAAGACGATGCTGGACAAGGCTATCTTCGGAGCGCTGTTCGCGGTCATTATCATTCTGCTGTTCCTGCGCAATCTGCGGTCGACGATTATCTCGATCCTGTCGATCCCGTTGTCGCTCGTTATCGGCATTCTCGTGCTGAAGCAATTCGACGTTACGCTGAACGTCATGACGCTCGGTGCGATGACGGTCGCGATCGGACGGGTCGTCGACGACTCGATTGTCGTCATCGAGAATATTTACCGGCGAATGTCGCTGTCAGGCGAGAAGCTGAGGGGCAAGGAACTGGTGCTTGAGGCGACACGCGAGATGTTCCTTCCGATCATGTCCTCAACGATCGTGACGATCGCGGTCTTCCTGCCGCTTGCGACGGTCAGCGGCCTCGTCGGCCAGTTGTTCCTGCCGTTCGCGCTGACGATTGTCTTCTCGCTGCTCGCCTCGCTGCTCGTGGCGATCACGATTGTGCCGATGATGGCGCATTCGTTGTTCAAGAAGGGGGTCAAGGCGGGCAAGGCCGCGCATCACGAGGACAAGCCGGGCAAGCTGGCTTCCGGCTATCGCCGCTTCCTGGCAGCCTGCTTGCGCCATAAGATCATCACTTCCGTTACGGCGGTCGTCGTCCTGTTGGCGAGCTTCCTGCTCGTGCCGGTCATCGGCGTCAGCTTCCTGCCGGAGACTGAAGATAAATACATGGCGATTACGTACAGCCCGGCGCCTGGAGATCGGATCGAAGACGTCGAGGAGCGCGCGCTTGTCGCCGAGAAGTACTTGCTCGGCCAAGAGGACGTCACGACGCTGCAATACTCCATCGGGGGAAGCGGCAACCCGCTGCAGCAAGGCTCGAGCAAGGGCGGCTTGTTCTACGTCCTGTTCAAGGACGACACGAAGAACTTCGCGGACAAGAAGGAAGCGATTCTCGCCGATCTTCAGTCCCAGATCAATGTCGGCGAGTGGAAGGAGCTCGACATGTCCGGCGGGATCGGCGGCAACACGTTCAGCTTGAGCGTGTACGGCGAAGACTTGCAGGACATCCAGCCGGTCGTGAATCAGATCGCCGAGCTGATGGAGAAGAGCGATTCCTTCGAGAAGGTGGAGACGAGCCTCGCGAAGACGTACGAGCAGTACACGCTCGTCGCCGACCAGCAGAAGCTGAGCAGCTACGGCTTGACGGCCGGACAGCTCGCCATGGCGCTGGCGCCGAGCTATACCCGCCCCGTGCTGACGACGGTGGAAGAGGACGGCAACAGCTACAATGTCTATGTGCAGGCGGATGACGCGGTGTATGGCTCGATCGAGGATATCGAGAACAAGACGCTGCAATCTCCGCTCGGCATGGCGGTTCCGATCAAGGACGTCGCTGCGGTAGAAGAAGGAACGGCGCAGAGCTCGATCGCCCGCGAGAACGGACGGATGGTCGTAACGGTCGAAGCGGAAGCGACGGGAGCCGACGTCTCGAAGGCTTCCTCGGAGCTGCAGGACCAGATCGACAAGCTTGATCTTCCGAGCACGGTCGAAGTCAGCTTCGGCGGCGTCACGGAGCAGATCAACGAGACGTTCACGCAGCTCGGAATCGCAATTCTGGCGGCTATCGCCATCGTCTATCTCGTGTTGGTGCTCACCTTCGGCGGAGCGCTCGCCCCGTTCGCGATCATGTTCTCGCTGCCGTTCGCAATCATCGGCGGCCTGGTTGCCCTCTGGATCGCCGGAGAGACGCTGAGCGTGTCCGCCCTGATGGGGGCGCTGATGTTGATCGGGATTGTCGTCACGAATGCGATCGTGCTCGTCGACCGCGTCATTCACAAGGAGCGCGAGGGGCTGACCACACGCGAGGCGATTCTGGAAGCGGCCGGAACCCGCCTGCGTCCGATCTTGATGACGGCGCTTGCGACGATCGGTGCGCTGCTGCCGCTCGTGCTCGGCTTCGAGAGCGGAGCCGGCATCATCTCGAAGGGGCTCGGCGTGACGGTTATCGGCGGTCTCGTCAGCTCGACCTTGCTCACCCTCATCATCGTTCCGATTGCTTATGAGGTGCTGACGAAGCTCCGCCGGAAGAAGGCGGCGGAATAAGCGAGAATGTGCGAGGCCGATTCGGAGGAATAGAACGATGAATGACAAGAGGCAGCAAATCATCGAAGCGGCGATGCGCTGCTTCTCCCGCAAGGGGGTTCAGGCCACTTCCATCCAGGACATCGTCGACGAGCTCGGCATGGCGAAGGGTTCGCTCTACTTCTACTTCAAGTCCAAGGACGAGCTCATCGTGTCGGTCTTCTCCCACTTCGCCGGGATTGCGCTGTCGGGCATGGCGGAGCGCCCCGGCGAGGAGCGGCTGCCGCGAAGGGAACGCCTCCGGCTCCAATTGCAGAGAAGCATCGAGGTTATTGTGCGCAATCGGAACATTCCGCTTATGCTGGCACGGGAACCGCTCGAGTTCAAGTCGGGGATGAGGAGCATCATGGAGGATGTGCGCTCCCGGCTGTATCGCTGGTACCGCGATCATATCGAGGCCATCTATGGCCCGGAGTCCGTCCCTTACGTCTGGGACGGCGCGGCGATGCTGAGCGGGCTGATGATGGAGTACTACCGTGTGCTTCTGCTCGGGGAGCCGTCCTTCAACGCTTCGAGGCTGGCCGGGTTCGTCGTGAACAGGCTGGACGATCTGATGGCCGGACTGATGAGGGAGAAGGGCACCCCGCTTCTGGGGTTCCGGGATGTGATGGACGGCTTCTCCTTGGAAGAGGAAGAGGGAGAAGCGGCGAAGAGTTTGCCGGCGCTTCTGCGGGAGCTTCGCCGCAAGGCCGAGACGGAGAAGGGCGAGCATTCCCCGGAGCGGTGCGAGGACTTCCTCGCCTCCCTCTCCAGGCTTGAAGAGGAGCTTGCGAAGCCGGTGCCGGATCGAATCATCGTGAGGGGAATGCTGGCATTCCTGAAGGAGGAGGCCAGCCCCTCCTGGCATGAGCTTCTCTCCCAAGTGGAGAATCGGATCGTGCCGGTCTGACGCAACGCTTATGTCAGGCGGGGTGGAAGGACAAAGAGACTGTCCGCGAGCGCGGCGCGCTTGCAGGCAGTCTCTTCGCGTCTTGCGGCCATTCCGTCATTGCGGCGGCTGTTCGGAGCTTAGGAGTACGAGATGGTGAGGTCGAGCTTCCATTCCTCTCCCGGCTTGAGCAGGGCGAGCCCTTCCTTGCGGTTCAGCGCTTCGTTGAGCGCGGTCCACGGCTCGACGCAGACGAACGGCTTGCCTTGCACGCTCCAGAGAACAACCTTGTCGAATTCCGGGCTGTAATCGAGCCGGACGGTGCCTTCGCCAAGCGGGAAGGAGATGGTCGGAGCCTGCGCGTCCAGCAGAGCGACCGATTCGACCAGCGTCGATAGATCGGCCTCGCCGGAATAAGGCTTCGTCTCGCCGTCATTATAGTCATACAGCTTCGTCGCATCCGAAGAATAACGGATTTTCTTGTTGTCCCCGGTCGCGAAGTAAGGATGGAAGCCTGTGTGCACAGGCATGTCCTTCTCCGAGAGGTTGCGATAGCTCTGCTCGATGCGCAGAGCTCCGTCCTCAAGCCGATACGTAAAGCGCAGCTCGAAGTCGAACGGGTACTCCGCCTTCGTCGCTTCGTTGCCGCGCAGGACAAGCGTCAGGGCGGCGGAGCCGGTTGCGTCTTCGGCGGCGACTTCCCATGCGGAGGTGCGTGCGACGCCATGGTTCTTCATCCGATAGACGACGCCCTCCCATTCGTATTCGCCGCCGACCAGTTGGCCGCAGATGGGGAAGAGCACCGGGATGCCGCCGCGAATGTTCGCCGTCGGGTCCAGGAAGGTTGCCCGGTCCAGATAGAGGAGCTCCTTGCCGCGAAGCTTGCACCCGATGACGATGCCGCCTCTCTCGGGGCAGATGAGAACGTGCGAATCGGTGGCTTCGTCCGTCAGCTCGTAGATGCGATACGTGTCTTCATAACTCGATATGCGGTAGCGGGATGCCGTGCTGCTCAATGCGAACGCCTCCGATGTCAAATAGGATTAAGTGATCTTATTATAGCAGGACAACGGTCACCGCGTCGAAGCGCCGCAATTCCGCTTGGCTTCGCGTCGAAGAATCGCGTTTTTCCCACAGGGAATAGTCGTTAAGGCCTGATTTATGTAAAGTTTAGAAACAACTTGAGCTCGGCTGTCGTTATAGAATGTGGAATGAAGCGCATCGAACTTGAGAACGAGAAGGAGAGTGCAGGATGCCGCCAGGAACAACGCCGCCGCCCTCCTCGAATGTTCGTCCGACTCCCGGCCGGACGACCGGCCGCAAGCCGGAATCGCCAAGCCGAATTCAAAGCGCCCGATCGCGCCGCCCGGGCAAGCAATCGAGAGGATTGCTGGCGCTGAAGCTTCTCTTGATGCTGGCCACGGTGTCGTTGCTGCTCGCGGCGCTGTTCCTCGCCTGGTTCTTCCTTACGCCGTCCGGCACCTCGTTCCGGTATCGGATGGCCGATACGCTGATCACGACGCAGCACAGGCATTGGGCCGCTTACTTGGTCGGAGAGGAAGGACTGAAGGAGCGGGTGGCGGAGTATGCCAAGCAGTTCGAGGAGATGGGCGAGGAGCGCGACACCCATGAGATCGTCGCTCCCTCGGATAAGGAGCCGGACGAGGACGCGGCCAAACCGGTGCCTCTGACGGACATCGAGCCGATATCCGGCGACGGTTATAAAGGATACTTGCTGACGGTAAGCGATCCGACCAAGGTGCGGCTTGTCGTCACGAGCACGAAGGGCAAGGGCGAGAAGGTCACGAGCATGGTCAAGAGAACCGGGGCGATCGCCGGGGTGAACGCCGGAGGCTTCGCCGATCCGAATTGGCAGGGCAACGGCTTCCAGCCGATCGGCATGGTCATCTCGCAGGGCAAGGTGTTCTACCGGGATATCGGCATGGACCAGAACGCGCAGATCGTCGGCATCGACAAGGAAGGGAAGATGATCGCGGGCCGCTACACGATCAACGAGTTGCTCGAGCTGGGCATCTCCGAAGCGGTCAGCTTCTCGCCGCGAATCATCGTCAACGGCAAAGGGCTGATTAAGAACCATAGCCAAGGCTGGGGCATCGCTCCTCGAACGGTCATGGGCCAGAAGGAAGACGGCTCGATCCTGTTCCTGACGATCGACGGCCGCCAACCCGGCTACAGCATCGGGGCCGATCTGTACGACGCGCAGGAGATTATGCTCGAGCATGGTGCGGTCATCGCCGCCAATCTGGACGGTGGCTCTTCCACGGTGCTCGTGACGGAAGGCGGAGAGATCGCGAACAAGCCGTCTTCGACGCACGGAGAACGTTACCTGCCGACCGCATGGCTCGTGTTCGACAATCCTTCCTCGGTGACCGTGAACAATATTTGGGCGGGATTGACGGCCAAGGATATCGATCCTTCCAAGTGGTGACGGACAGACTCGCAATAACGAACCAAAGCCCCTTCGATCGTTGAAGGGGCTTTGGCGTTCTCGGTGATTTTTTCCCCCCCGTGGTCAGTACATCATAACGCCGAGAGGGCCGTTCTCGTCGATAATGTCCTCAATCTCGTAGACGGAGATGGGAAAGTAAGGGAACCCCCAGGCGTAAGGGACGATGGCGTACAGCGGGAAGTAGACGACCAGCGCCTTGTCGGCGATGTAGAAGTCCTGGTCGTCGGCAATGCCGGGATAGTCGCCGAGCAACGGCAGCTTGCGCGCCTTGATCTGCGCCTGGATAATGTCGTTGAGCCGCTTCTTGTAGTTGCTGCCCGGCTTGAACAGCTCGCCCAGCGTGTAGCTCTTGCCGTTCTCCACGTCGAACGTGAGGGACTTCTGCAGCGTGTTGCCGTGTGCGCCGCCCGTGAATGTGTAATTCAGCAGCGAGAGGCTGAGTACCCCGCGCTGGTTGTTCTTCACTTCGAATGTACCGTCCATCTCCTGGATATCGGGGCTGGGGTAGCTCTGATCCTTCATCAGCTCGTGCGTGAGCTTCAGAATATCGTCGTTCATCTTCTTCTTGGCCGCATCGTTCGTTCCGCCGGATACGACGGGAACGTTCACCTTGATGTGAGGCTCCGTGATTCGGTGGATGGCGATCGGCAACATAAGCGTCTGACCGTTCATTCTCGTTCCCCTTTGCCGTTGGGCTATTGTCTCTACAGCCTATGCCGAGGGGGGACCAGGGGTGAGAAACGAGTCGATTCGCCAGGGCAAAAAATGTTAAAAAAATACATGCAGTTAAAGTGTTGACTTTGTCCATGAAACTAAGTAATATATAGAAGTCGTCGCGCTGATGTAGCTCAGCTGGTAGAGCAACGCATTCGTAATGCGTAGGTCGGGGGTTCGAATCCCTTCATCAGCACCATTTACGAACATGACTGCGGTTCCTGATTAAGGGAGCTGCTTTTTTTACATTTGCGCCCGCACTTGATCCTGTCTGCTCACGCCTGCACCTCGAACGAATCGGCCCGCCGCACCATCCTCGCAGCTCGCATAGATCGCAATTCCGCAATCCTGCATTCTTGTATTCCCGATAACGCACTTATGGAAAGGGTGCCGACCAATGGAGAAGCTCATTCTCGAAATGATGGAAAAGATGACGACAGGGTTCGCGGAGATCAAAGGCGAGATTGCCGGGATCAAGAGCGAGATCGTTGAGATCAAGGGCGAGATCATCGTGATGAAAGGTGAGATCGCCGAGATCAAGGAAGATATCGTCGTGATGAAGAGCGAGATCGCCGAGATCAAGGTCGTGCAGGCGGAGCACGGGGTGAAGCTCGATCGGATCGAGCTGTCGCTCGAAGGCATCCGCGAGCAGGCGGCGGCCAGCGCGGAGGATATTACGGGGCTTAGGCTGGTCCATAAGAAGGAGTAGGCGCAGTGGCGAGCATAGAAGATTTTGTTCAATTGGATATTCGCATCGGAACCGTCGTTCACGCCGAGCCGTTCCCGGAGGCGCGCAAGCCTGCGATCAAGCTGCGGATCGACTTCGGCGAGCTCGGCGTGAAGCGGTCTTCCGCTCAGATCACGAAGCGCTACGTTCCTGAGCAATTGCTCGGCAGCCAGGTTGTCGCGATCGTGAACTTCCCTCCCCGGCGAATCGCCGGCTACGAGTCCGAGGTTCTTGTGCTCGGGGGCGTTCCGGGAGAGGGAGACGTCGTGCTTCTCAGGCCGGACGAGCCGGTGGACAACGGAACCAAGATCGAATAAGCGGAGCCGATTCCTGCCTGTGGCGGGATCGGCTCTTCTTGTTCACTGGACTAGCGAATAAACGCCTCGAGGAACGATGTCGCCGCAGCGGTCGTCTCGGCGCGGCTTCGCGGCAGAGGGGCGACCCGTTCGCGCTCCAGCTTCCCGAGCTCCTCCCACAGAATCGCCTCGAACGTGCGGCGCTGAATCTGCTCCAGCCGCTTGTAGGCGAGCTTGTGGGTCACCCCGAAGTGCGAGGAGATCCAATCCGCGGCTTCGCTCTGCCGTTCGGGCAGGTTCGCGTCCCGCAGCATGAAGGAAGGGACGGAGGCGTAGAGTACGAAGCGGTTCGCATCCGCCTCCTGGTGCTCCAGGAACGATTGCGGCATCAGCGCTTGGCTGCCCGCATGCCTCAGAACGTGGCACAGCTCGTGCAGGAAGTCCTCCCACTGTTCGGCCCGGCTGAGCCTGCGATCGAGCAGGATCGAACGCATTCCCATCCACTCCAACGCTTTGCTGGATTGATTCAGATAGTGAACCCACACATTCAGGCGTGCGGCAACCTCATCAACGTTAAGCTGGGCAGGCGACGAGATTCCGGCTCTCCTCCACAGGTTCTCGATCCACTGTTCCATCGGAGTCGTTTTGTAGTACCGAAGCATGGCAGCACCTCATTTTCCAACAAGGGAATATATGTTCGTATTTGTGGCGGAAAGAAACGCCCTCTCGGGCGCACTTTACTTATCATAATACAAATTGGACAAAATGTTTACTCTCCCTGACGGTCGCCAGGCTTGCGGTTTCGTTCCTTATCTCGAATAAACTCCCAGAATCTCCGCATCTCTTCTTTTCTCTCTTCCGGGGCATCGAGATAGTCTTTGAAAAAAACGCCGTGCTCCGGATTGCGGATAAAAAGCTCGAACTCGGCGTAGAGGGCGGAGTCCCCGCTCGCAAGTGTCGAGTCTTCCGTTCGGCCGAGCAAATAGTCGGTCGTCGTGCGATAATATTCGGCGAACCGGCTCAGCATCTCCGGCTCCGGCTTGCGATCGTCCGATTCGTATCGGGACAACTGCACGTTGCTGATCTCCAGCTCTCGCGCGGCATCCATCTGCGTCTTGCCGAACCGCTCTCGCCTCTCCCTTAGTCGCTTGCCCAGCGTCATCGCGAATCTTCCTTTTCTCCGTGGATGGTAGGTTTAGTATAACAGATTTTCCGTTCTGGTAAAACATCAAGGAGAAATTGCCAATATTATGGTTGACAATTGCCAATTCGGTAATATATGATCGTCTCAGCTTCAGAATTTGGATATTGCAGCAACATTGGGGAACGGAGCAGACGTTGTTGATATGGTGGTTTTGCCAAATTGGCAAAGTTGCCAAATGGCAACGACAAAGCGGCAAAGTGAAAAAAACAAAACGGAATAACCGCAAAGGAGCGTGGAGGAACATGACATTCCAACCGAAGCTGATTCGAACCATCGATCTGGGAGGCGCGACGGCCGACAATTACAGACGAACCCGCCAGGAGCTGCTGCTGGCGGCCGACCGGCTGACGCGCCGCATGAAGGAAGCGGAACCGGTGCGGACGATGGAACAGATTGAAGCGGTGCTGGCGCTCGAGAGCGACCGCAAAACGATCGTCGAGATGATCTCAAGCTGCTCCTATATCATCGAATGGCTGGAGACCGGCAGAAGGCCGGGCAACCGGCGAGGCGTCGAGAGGCTGGCCTCTTACCAGCGGGAGATTCCGACCGACCCGGCCCGGCTGCCGGCGGGGGAGAGCCGGGACGAATACGACCTGGGAGAAGCGGAGCCGGAGGCGGCCGATATTCGTTCCCGCCGCCTGGAATCGGCGATGAGAGGGCTGTCGGAGCGCGAGCGCGATTGCTTCTCGCTTGCCCGAGGGAACGGGCGCTCCTTGTCCGAGATTGCGGAGCTGCTGCAGATCAGCAAGTCGAGCGCCGGCACCTACACGCTTCGAGCGCAGCGGAAGATCGCCGCCAATGTCGGCAAGCCCGCCGATCTCGTTGGCTAGGAAGCTTGTCGTACGATTGCCACCTAAGGATGAGAGGGCCGCGAAGGCCCGATCGCAGAACCGGAACGGGAGGGCGAGCGAACATGAAGCAGAAGGATGTGGCGGCGAATGCGCGATGGAATTAGGCAGCGGCTGATCGCCGAGATTCCCTCGATTGGAGGGAGGGTGCTCGAATCCCACGAGGACGGCCTGACGGCGGACAAGCCTTACCTGGTCTTGATTCAAGGCGAAGAGGGCATCTCGAGCGATTGGACGGGTGTGAATCGCTTCTACGAAGTCTGGCCGTATGAAGCGGAGACGGCAGGGTTCGCGGCGATCGACGAGCTCGCGCAAGCGATCGTTCAATCGCTGGAAGGGAATGCGCTGACGGACGCTTCGACGGGCGAGGTGTTCACCTGCAACTATGCGGGAACGATCGGCTCCGACTTGGCGGACGAGGAACGTCAGGCATTGACGAGAGGGCTGCGCTTCACCGTCTCGGCCATCGAAGCGGCGGAGCGGGCAGAGACCGTTCCGCGGGATGCATGGACGGAAGCGTTGATCCTCTGGACGAAGTCGCTGCTCGGTGCAGCCTGGTCGGTCTACGGGGAACGATGGCCTCCGGGTTATCTGGCTCCCGCCGTTCTGTGGCGAATCGTCGGCCTGGAGACGTCGGATGGGAATGCGGCTTCCGTGAATGTTCGCAAGCAACTGACCGGGCATGTGCTCGGGAGGACCCCGAACGAGCAGACGGAGGCGATCGTTCGCCTGGCGGAGGAATTGAAGCGAAGCGGCAAGATCGAGCTGGACTCCGAGCAGAAGCGATTCATCACTGTTCGGGAATGCGCCGCGATGGTGGATGCCGACGCGCTCCGATTCGGCCAACTGGCGGTGACGCTGTCCCGGCGTTCGGTCCGGAGCGAGGAAGGCTCGGAGGAAGAGGCTCCACTGATGAGAGAGATTCATTATCGTTCTGCCGCATACGGGGGCGGATGATCTCGACTGAATTATTCATTTCCAAAAAAGAAAGGTGAGCGAATACGATGGCTGGAGGAAATTGGAGCACGACGGATATGCCGGTATTGCCCGGCTTCTATATGGCTTTTAAAGCGGCGGCAACGGCTGCCGTTCAAGCGGGAACAAGGGGCGTTGTCGCCCTTCCGGTCCGGGCGCATTGGGGCCCGGTCAAGCAGGTCACCGAGATTGCAAGCGAGAGCGGTGCGATCGAAGCGTTCTCGGAGCTTGGCGAAGGAGGAGCTACCGCTTACACGGCGCTGCGTCTGGCGCTGCTGGGCGGCGCGAGCAAGGTGCTCGCCTATCGGCTGTCGGACGGAACCGATGCGGCTGCCACGGCAATCCTTAAGGACACGACGGCAACGCCGGTGAACGTCCTGAAGCTGACAGCGCGTTATACGGGCGAACGCGGCAATGCGTTCAAGGCGACCGTGCAGGAGAACGCCTCCGATTCGAGCAAGAAGGATCTCAAGCTCTATGAAGGAGCGACGCTGCTGCGCACCTTCACATTCGCGGGCGATGCGATTCAGGCGGCCGTCGACGCCGTCAACGGCGATGCCGCGAACAAGTGGGTGACCGCGGAGAAGCTGGGCGAGGGCAACGGCGTGCTGGCATCCGTCATCGGGGCTGCGCTGGACGGAGGCTCCTCCGGGATCGGCGGCATCGACAACGCGGATTATCAAGAAGCGTTCGCCGCATTCGAGACGCAGGCGTTCGATGCTTTCGCATTGGATGGAGAATCGGAGGCTTCCCTGCAGGCAAGCGTGCTGAGCTGGGTGTCCCGCATTCGTTCGGAAGGACTCGGCGTCATCGCCGTGCTCGGCGGCTCCTCCGGCGACGATCAGGCGGCGGACGCGGTCGCGAAGGCGACGGCTCGCAGCGCGCTGTTCAACAGCGAGGGCATCGTGAGCGTCGGTGTCGGCGCGAAGGAAGGCGATGCCGTCTACAGCTCGGCGCAGCTGTCCGCCTATGTGGCAGGCCTGATCGCGGGGCAGAGCCTCAGCGAATCGACGACGTACGCTTCGGCTCCGTTCCAGGACGTATCGCGCCGCTGGACTCGCAGCGAACAGGAGCAGGCGGTTGCGGGCGGGGTCTTCCTCCATGTGCATGACGGTCGTCAGGTAAAGGCGCTTCGCGGCGTCAACAGCCTCGTCTCTCCCGGCCAAGGCCAGAGTGCGGCTTGGAAAAAGATTCGCACGATCCGCGTGCTGGATGCGATCAACTCGGATCTGCGACGCACGGCGGAGGACAGCTATGTCGGCAAGGTCAACAACACGGAGGAAGGCCGCCTGGCCTTGATCGGCGCTTGCAAGCAATATTTGCAGTCGCTGGCGCAGTCCGGCGTCATCGAAGCGACCGGCTTCGACGTGTACGAGGACAAGAGCATCGCCGCCGAAGCGGATCAGGTCTTCCTGAAGTGGGAAGCGAAGCTGACCGATGTGGTGGAACAAATTTTCGGCACGTTTACCGTGCAATAAGGGGGATAACGGAACATGATGGATCCGACGAGAGCGATTCTGGGTACGTACGGGCAAGTGTTTATCGACGGTGTCTGGCAGACGAACATCAACCACCTGGAGGCTTCCGTGGAGGTGGAGAAGCGCGAGCTGAAGCTGGCCGGCGCGGAATGGACCGTTCATAAGCTCGGGGCGAAGAAGGGGACCGGCACGATGAGCGGCTACAAGGTAACGAGCGACATGATCCAGAAGGGCTTCGCGAAGTTCGAGGTCATCAACAAGCTGGCCGATCCGGAGTCCTACGGCTTCGAGCGTATTCGCCTTATCAACTGCGTGGCGGACAAGATCCAGCTTGCCAACTGGACGGCGGGCGAGGAAGTGGCCGAGGAGACGGCCTTCACGTTCGAGGGCTACGAGCTGCTCGATCCGATTACGGCCAACTAAGGAAAGGAGGGAACGGGCAATGGCATCGGAATTCGAAGCATTGACGGAAGACCAGGTGCTCGAGCGGCTGCTTGCCGCCGACACCGTGCCGGAGAAGGCGGTGCTGCTGGAGCGGATGGGCATCCCGGTGCGTCTGCGCGGCCTGACCGGCAAGCAGGTGTTCGCGATTCGCGAGCGCTGCACGGAGCGCAAGGAGAAGCGCGGCCAGACGATCGAGCGGCTCGACGAGGAGCTGTTCAACGTCTCGCTGATCGCGGCTGCGACGGTCACCCCGAATTGGGGCGACGCGAAGCTGGTAACGAAATTCTCGGCCAGCGGAGCGGAAGAAGTGATCAAGCGCATTCTGCTTGCCGGAGAGCTGTCGGCCCTGGGTGACGTGGTGCTCGATCTGTCCGGCTTCAACACGGAGCTCGAAGACGTAAAAAACTGATCCGAACCGGGGCGAAAGCCGGCATGCTTCATGCCATCTGGGTCCGCCATCACCTGCGCCCCGGTCAATTCTGGCAGTTGCCGCGCGGCGAGCAACTGTTCCTGATGGCAAGCATGGAGCTCGAGCTGGAGGCCGCCTCCAAGGCGGCCGGCTCCGGGTAGGAAGGAGGTGCGAGGATGGCGGCGGAATCTGTCGCGAGCATCGATATCGTCATCGACGCCGACGGCCTGCGGAAGACGGGCCAGGCTCTGAAGACGATGGAGAAGTATATGGAGAAGATCAAACGGCGGGCGGAGGCCTTGAACCGAATTCGGATTATTCCGGTCATTCGGCTGAGCGATTGCCTCTGCAAGCCGATTCGGAATATTCGCATGAAGCTGACCGAACTGACGCGCACGGATTGGGTGATCAACGTCCGGGCGAAGTTCTCGCTGAGCAGCAAGCTGCTGGAGAAGTTCAAAGCTTCGCTCAAAGCGAGTCTCGAATTGGACGTCAAACTCGAGATTACCGCCAAGATCATGGCCGAGATCACAATGAAGTTTACGGGCAAGGGCGGCAGAGAAGACGACTGCAAGTGTAAATGCAAGTGTTCGGATGGCGGTCAGGGCGGCGATAGCTGGTGGAAGGAGCTATTGAAGAAAATACTCGAGACCGCAATCGAGACCTTGGTAGAGAAATTCGTCGGAGATCTCTACGATCTGTTCAAAAAGAAACTCGGCAAATTGGGAAATATCGGCGGCGCGCTGAGATGGGGCAAGGCGATCTTCTCCGGGTCGAAGGACTGGGTTAAGGACAAGCTGTCGGGGGCCAAGGACTGGGCCAAGGACAAGGTGTCGTCCGGCGGGGCGAAGCTGTCGCGAGCAAAGGACTGGGTCAAGGACAAGGTGTCGTCCGGCGGGGCGAAGCTGTCGAGGGCAAAGGACTGGATCAAAGACAAGCTGCCGTCGGGCGGGGCGATGCTATCGAGGGCGAAGGACTGGGCCAAAGGCAAGCTGCCATCGGGCGGGGCGATGCTATCGGGTGCGAAGGACTGGCTCAAAGGCAAAGCCGGCTCCCTTGCGACTCCGCTCAAAAAGGTCGGCACCGCAACCAAATCGGTCGGCAAGCTGCTGGGCAAGTCTGTCGGTAAAGCGGCCAGGCCGCTTGCCCTCGCCTTGGATGTGTTCGACATCGCCACGGCGAAGCCGGGCAAGGAACGCAACAAGGCGATCGGCGAGGCGATCGGCGGAAGCGTCGGTGCGATTGCGGGAGGCGCCCTGGGCACCTTCCTGGGCCCGGGAATCGGAACGACGATCGGGACGATGGTAGGCGGGGCTGCAGGGAGCTGGATCGGCGGCAAGATCGGCGAGGCGGCGGGCAGCATCAAGTGGCCTTGGAAAAAGAAGAAGAAGGCGCCGGAAGTGATGCCCGAATCGACGGACGGAGGCGCGGTCGTGTCCGGCACGAGCTCTATCTATGCGCAGACAAACCTCGGGATCAAAGCCTCCGCCCAAGCGGCAACGGCATCCGCCTCGACCAATGTCAGCATCATGAACGGAGCCGTCCAGCTCAGCATCCGGCAGGACCAGCAGATCGACTACGACGCCATCTCCGCGCAGATCGGAGCGCAGCTTGCGGTCTCGATCCGCCAGAGCATCGAGAACCGCGCCTGAGCAGGCGCAAGACGATTCGAGAGCGGGTGAACGCGAATGGACATTTATTTGATAGACGATACGGACAAGTTCCACTTCCCGGTGAACCCGGAAGAGATTGCGATCAACCGGGAGAAGCAGTATGAGACGTTCCAGATCATCTCTCTCGGCGAAGTCGATATGGCGCAGCAATCGAAGATCAAGGAGATCTCGTTCTCCTCGTTCTTCCCCCAGACGGAGGATTCGAGCTACTGCCGCTATACGGGCATTCCCGATCCGCAACTGGCGCTTCAGAAGCTGATCACGCTCCTGGTTGCCAAGAAGCCGGTTCGGCTGCTTATCACGGAGACGAAGGTCAACGTTCTCGTCTTCGTCGCTTCGGTCAACACCGTGTTCCGGGGAGGCGAGCCGGGCGACATCAGCTTCGACATCACCTTCCGCACGTGGCGGGAGATGAAGGTGAAGAAGGCGGGCGCGGAGGCGGCGGGAGCTTCCGCCGTCCGATCGGATACGAAGGCCGTCCCGAAGATTTATGTCGTGAAGGCGGGCGATACGCTGTCCGCGATCGCCAAGCGGGAGCTCGGCAGCAGCTCGAAGTGGAGCGTCATCTATGAGAGAAACAAGGCGGTTATCGGCAAGGACCCGAACCTTATCCGCGTTGGACAGAAGCTGGTGATGCCATGAGTTACGAGGTGGTTCTGGCTGAGAAGTACGATCTCACCGACCTGGTCGAGGAGCTCACGCTTGAGGAATCGCTGGAGGAGATCGCTTGCCGCGTCAGCATCCTGCTTGCGGTCACGCCGGACTTCCCGGCGATCGCTCCCGGCCAGTCGATCCGGATCTCCGGCACGCCATACGGAGGCTCGGGCAAGAAGGATCTGCTGAATCCCGGCCTTATCTGGGAGTGCTCCAGCACGAACAACGGCAGCAAGCGGCTTACCCTTACGGTTTACGACAAGACGATCTACCTGGCCAAGTCGGAGGACGAGCGGCTTCTGCTTGCGGGACAGACGGCCTCGCAAAGGCTGAGAGCCTACGCGAAGGACTGGAACATCCCCATCGGATCGCTTCCGGACACCCGGATTCTCCTCGCTCGCAGCGTAAGGCGCATTCAGTCGATTTTCTCCATGGTGCAGGAAGACTTGAAGGAGACGACCGACAAGGGCGGCGACATGTACCGTCCCCGGATGGACGAGGGGGGCCTTACGCTCTACCGGATCGGGAGCAACTCCGACGTGTGGGAGCTCGAGGCGCTGGAAGAGGTCGTGCAGGTTCGCACGCTGGAAGGCGCAGTGACGCAGGTGAAGGTGCTCGGCAGCTCGGGGAGCGATAAGAGGCTGTCTCCGGTGCTGGCGATTGTCCAAGGGGAGATCGAGAAGTACGGGACGCTGCAGAAGGTTATTCAGGACTGCGCGATCGAGACGGTGGCCCAGGCCAAGGAAGCGGCCAAGAACTTGCTGATGGGCATGCAGGAGACGTTCACGGTGACGGCTCCGGACATCAATACGATTCGCGCCGGGGACAAGGTTCGGTTAAACGGGCTGGAGCTCTACGTCCTGTCGGTCAAGCACAGGCTTGGCCTTCCGGGGCATATGGAGCTGGAACTTGCGAGAGAGGCGAAAGTAAGGAGGGATTGGTGTGTCTGATCCTTATCGGAATCTCGTGTCTTCGCTCGAGCGGCGGTTCAGCGGGATCGTGTCGCAGGCGGTGTCGGGAGTCGGCGCGGAGCTTGGGACGATCACAGGCGGCGGGCTGAAGCTCGATTCGTTTAAGCACGAGATTCCGGATTACGGGGTGGCGGAGTGGACGGCGAAGCTGCATCTTCCGAACTTCTCCATGGTGGGGACGATGACCTCGCCGGTTCGGGAGGACGGGACTGCGCTGGCGGGAGCTTCGACTTCCGTGCCGACTCGATTCGATTTCGCGCAAGCGGAGGTCGAAGGAGTGAAGGTGGAGTTCAGAAGCGGATTTGTCCCGGGGGACCGGGTGCTGGCGATCTCCGTGAATGACGGCAATCATGCGGTAGTCGTGTGCAAGGTGGTGAGCGCGGATGGCTAGCTTGTTTCCGGAGGCGGAGACGGCGGAGGACGCGGCAGCGGCGGCAACCGGCGAGGAAGAGATCGTCTTCGGCCGCAGCCCGAGATTCGATTATTTGGCGGGAGACTTCGTGAGAACGCCGACCGGCCGAATCGCGGAAGCGGACGGGACGGAGGCCTGGCTGGAATGGTGCGCCAAGGCGCTTCTGACGGAGCGATATAAATATCTGGTGTATTCGAGAGGGTACGGGCAGGAGTTCGACGGGCTGATCGGCTTGAACCTGTCCCGAGAGGCCGTGCAGAGCGAGATTGCGCGGATTGCGACGGAGACGCTGATGGCCGATCCCCGGACAGCGGCGGTCGGGAACTTTGTTTTTGAATGGGAGAAGGAGCGGGTGGCGTTCTCGTGTGAGGCAAGGAATGCGCGCGAGGAGACGGGAACCGTTCAAGGAAGCGTGGTGACGACGATATGACGGCATTGCCGGATTATTTGCAAGACCAGACGGAGGAAGCCATTATGGACCGGATGCTGGCTCGCCTGCCTGCGGACGTAGACAAGTCGGAGGGCTCCTTCTTCTGGGATGCGCTGGCCCCGATTGCCTACGAGCTGTTTAATTCGGCGGTCTGGGCGCAGGAGGTGCTGAGGCGGGGGTTCGCGTCCACGACATTCGGGGCTTACCTGGACTTGAGGGGCGAGGAGCACGGCATCGCCCGCAGGGAAGCCCAGAAGGCAACCGGTTCGGTGAAAATAACGGGAGCGGAGGGGACGGTCATTCCTGCGGGGACGCTGCTGGCGACGGAGGCGGATTCGGCGACGAATTCGGCATCGGTCGAGTTCGCGACCGATGCGGACATGGCGATTGGCCCGAGCGGGACGGCGCTCGTCGCGGTGACGGCAGCGGAAGCGGGAGCGCGGGGCAATGTGGCCGCATTGGCGGTTAAGCTGACGATGATCGCGATCGCCGGGGTGACGGCGGTGTCGAACGAAGCGGCGATGAGCGGCGGCTCGGACATCGAGAGCGACGAGGAACTGCTCGTTCGGCTGCTCGCGAAGATTCGCCAGCCGGCCACCTCGGGCAATGCGGCGCAGTACCGCCAGTGGGCGCTCGAGGTGCCCGGTGTCGGGGATGCGCGGGTGTTCCCGCTCTGGGACGGCCCGGGCACGGTCAAGCTTGTGCTGGCCGATGCGCAGCGGCTGCCCGCGAACTCGGCGCTTGTCGAGGAAACCCGGGATTATGTGGAGAGCGTGAGGCCGATCGGCGCGACGGTGACGGTCGCTCCCGCGGCGGCGAAGACCGTGAACGTGGCGGCGACGGTGTCGCTCGCTGCCGGTTACTCGCTGCAGGAGGTCAAGGACTCGTATGAGGCTTTGGTGGCGGATTATTTTCGCGAGACGGTGTTCAAGAATTCGTATGTAAGCAACGCGAAGCTCGGAACTCTGCTGCTCGGCGTTCCGGGGGTGCTCGATTATTCGGAGCTCACGGTGAACGGGGCTGCGACGAACGCGCCTCTTGCGGACGAGGAGATTCCGGTGCTGGGAAGCGTCGAATTGGGGGTGTAGGGCATGGGATATGAGTTCGCCGCCAAGCTGAACAAGAAGCCAAGCGGAGAGACGTATTCGATCGAGGAGGCGTTCCCTACTTCGAACGGAGTCTATGAGGGGCCTCTCTCCCATGACAACGTTCCGGTGTCCTCCATTCGGGTGTATACCGGATCGCGGCTGTCGGGGGAGCAGGTGACGAACTTCGCCGTCTCGATTCCTTCGGATTCGCCATGGCGAAGATCGATTCGCATCTATTCGGAGGCGAACCCGGTCTATGTCGTTTACGAGACTCCGGGCGACACGGTCGAAGCGGAGGATATCAACTTGCTGCAGGATCGGCTGAACGAGACCCGGGAGGAGCTGGAGCAATACGTGGGCTTCGGGGTCATCGACGGAGGAACATTTTAAGAGGAGGTTTAACATGGCGCAAACAGTAAGAATCCGGCGCGGCACCAAGGCGGAATTGACGGCCCGAGGCGCTCTGTTGTCCGGGGAGATGGGGTTCTGCACCGATACGAAGGAAGTCTATATCGGCGACGGAACGAGCAATCTGTTCGTCGGCCGGGCCATGTCGGGCACGTACGCGAACCGGCCGAGCGCCGCCTATTCCGGTCGCACGTATTACGTCACTTCGGGATCAAACGCCGGTTATCTGTATCTGGACGACGGCACGCAATGGGTGAGGATGAACGCGATCGGCTTGTCCGATCTGACCGGGACGCTTGACGACATCGCGGAGGGAGCGAGCTATGGCAAGGTGCTGAAGACGGAGCTGACGTCCGGCCGCGTGAGCAGGCTCAGCGACGGCACGGCGGCTGTGACCGCTGCGGAAGCGCGCTCCCACTTGGACGATGCGGCCAAGCACCGACAGATCAATGACTCCGGAACGTCGGCCACGGAGCTGTGGTCCGCCCAGAAGATTCGGAACGAGATCGAGCTGGCCAAGCACAACATCGAGCCCCAGGCGTCGGTCAAGAATCAAACGACGACGACGCCTCCGGCCTCCGGCAACGCGGAAGGGGATCGCTACATCGTTCCGACCGGTGCGACAGGGGCATGGGCCGGCAAGCAGACGCAGATCGCCGAATGGCAGTCGAGCGCTTGGGTTTACTATACGCCTGACGTCGGCTGGACGTGTTATGTGGATGCCGAGCAGAAAATTTATAGCTGGAACGGGACCGCCTGGGTGCGAACGGGCGGCGCTCTGCAGACGGTTACGGCAGGGGCCGGCTTGACCGGAGGCGGGCAGGCGGACACGGTCGTTCTGGACGTCGGTGCCGGCAACGGGATCACGGTTGCGGCGGATGCGGTCGCGGTCAAGGCTTACCGGGGGATCACGGTCAGCTCCAGCGGGGTTGCCGCTTATATCGACGAGAGCAGCCTTGTGTACGATTCGGCGAACGGCAACCGCCTGACGGTCGGCACGATCGACGGCGGAACGTTCTAAGGCGGTGATGAGGTTATGGCTCGCAAGGTTCTGATCCAAATCCGGCGCGGACTAGAGGCCGCCATCGGCACGTTGGCGGACGGAGAGCTTGGGTATTGCACGGATTCCAAGAAGCTTTATGTCGGCACGGCATCCTCGGGCAACGTGCTTCTCGTGGCGGCTCAGTCCGTGGGAGACATGCTGAAGGGCATCTACGATACGAACGGCAACGGCAAGGTCGATTCCTCCGAAACGGCGGACAGTGTGGCCTGGACAGGGGTGTCAGGCAAGCCGACGACGCTGTCCGGCTACGGCATTACGGATGCGGCAACCAAGCTTGAGGTGGCCGCCAAGCTGAGTCCCGGCGTGACCTGGAATCAGTTGAAGGGGGTGTAGGCCGTGGAATACGGAGCAGCGTCGTACGGCGTGCTGATCTATTCGGACGAGACCGAGGAGACGGGCTCGACATCGGGCAACCCGCCGGATCTGTTAAGCTATCTGCCCTATTATTATGCGAACAGCCGCTTGATGAAGGCTCTTCAAGCGACGATCGCGGAAGAGGCGGGCATGCAGCGTTTCGCGGCGGACGAGACTCTTCGCCAACTGTTCGTCAGCACGGCGACGTGGGGACTGGATCGCTGGGAGGACGAATTGGGGCTCGGTATCGATTCGTCCAAGACGGTGGAACGGCGCCGGGAGCAAGTGACGGCCGCGCTTCGCGGAGTCGGCACGACGACTTCGGCGGCGATTGTCTCCGCGGCCGCGGCGTTCAGCGGCGGCGAGGTTCGGGTGACGGAGTACTCTTCGGAGTATCGGTTCGAGATTCAATTCATCGGGGTGAAGGGAATTCCGGCGAACATGCAGGGCTTCCTGGCCATGCTGGAGGCGATCAAGCCGGCGCACCTGGTTTACAGCATTAAATATACGTACACGACATGGGATCAACTGTCCGGGCTGCTGTGGTCCGACGCAGGATTGAAGACGTGGAACGAACTTAAAGTTTACGAAGGAGCGTGAGGGCTTCATGCAACTGACACCGAATTTGGGATTGAAGAAGCCGGAAGGAACGGACGTTGTCGACATCGCGAATCTGAACGACAATGCGGACGTGCTCGACTCGGCGATCGCAGGGAAGGCCCCGTTGGCCTCTCCGACATTTACGGGGACGGTAACCGCCGCGAACCTTACGGCGAGCGGGGCGATCACGTCGACTCGGGCGACGGGGAACGCTCCTCTGGTGGTGGCCTCCACCACCAAGGTTACGAATCTGAACGCGGACAAGCTCGACGGCTACGACGCGAGCACGACGGCGGCGGCGGGCACGGTTCCCGTCTACAACGCATCCGCGCAATTGGTCGGCGATGTCACCGGCAACGCCGCCACCGCAACGAAGCTGGCGACGGCGCGGACGCTCTCGCTGACCGGCGACGGCACGGCCTCCATCAGCTTCGACGGCTCGGCTGCGGCTTCCGGTGCGTTGACGCTGAGCGCCTCCGGCGTCTCGGCCGGCACCTACAAGAGCGTGACGGTCGACGCCAAGGGCCGCGTCACGGGCGGAACGAACCCGACGACTCTGAGCGGGTACGGGATTACGGATGCGGCTCCTTCGTCGCACGTCTCGGACTTGACCTCGCATGTGCCGTACGCCGCGGCAACGGGCTCCGCCAATACGTACGCGGTCACGCTGTCGCCTGCGCCATCTTCGTTGACGGCCGGCCTGGCGCTCGCGGCACAGATCAGCACTGCGAACACGGGCGCCTCCACGATCAACGTGAACGGCTTGGGCGCCAAGTCGATCCTGACGAGCAAGGGCGCGGCTCTGACGTCCGGCAAGTTGGTTGCGGGGGGCGTGTACACCCTTCGCTACAACGGCACGGCTTTTATCTTACAGGGTGAAGGGGGGGAGTATGGCACAGCCGCCGCGGCCCAGGTTCTGAGCGGGTACACGGTGGGGACGGAAGCCGGGGTTGTGGCGGGGAGTATGGTGAATCGATCAGGAGAGACCAGCGCGCTTTCCTCTTCGATAAGCGGGACGACCTTACGACTATTGGCATCTCAAGGATATCGTAATGGGGCGAGCGATTATGTCACGATATCGGATAATAATTTTTTGTCGGCCAATATCCGAAAAAATATATCTGTGCTTGGACTAATGGGGACCTACTCCCCAACTGTAGAAAATCTTGGATTCGACACTCCGTTATGGAGGGTTCGACGTACAAGCTTCAATTGGATTGCGAATTCTATCGCTGTCGATGATAATGGGAATTCGTATCTAGCACAAAATGGAGCATCCACAATCCAGAAATTTGATCGATACGGCAATTTTGTTCAAGCGATCAACGTAGGGGGGGTTATCGAAAAACTCCTTACTTACGTCAATTACCTGTTCGTGATGGCTGACACAAAGCTTTACCGATATGACATAAACAATCTATCCACTGCTCCTATCTACTATGACTTTGGTGTTAGCACTTTTGCTTCAAAATTGTCGGTCAGAGGCGGAACGGTATATACGTATCAGGGAATCTACCCATTGACGGTAGTGCGATTAAGCCTTGATCTGTTGCTGATGGGGACGTGGACTCCCCTAAATGGATCAAACGTGTATACCGTTCTCTTCGATGACTATAATGTCGCTTACATCGGGGTCAATACTGGGACAACAACGAATATATGGTATAAAGGAACATTCGGAGGAACTGTCGTCTCGATTGGTTCTATGGATGGCCCTCTGTATGCTCCTACAAAGGCGGACGTCAACAGCAATGGTACACGTTTAATTTATGGCAAACAGTGTTACGATGCCTCGGGAAGTAGTCTGTCTCAGATTTGGCCGAGCAACTTGGCTAGTATGTTGCCAAGCCCCACTGGAACGGGATTGATTAAGTATGTAGGCAATAATGAATTTATAATTAGTGGAGACGATGCGACAGTAGGGACTACACCATATCCGTCTGGATTTGCCAAGATAAATGCTGGCGGCTCCTCTCCCGCATACACATACAAAGCCCATATAAATGAAACAGCGGCGATTACTGTGTGTGACTATAACCCTACTGCTGGAATCTGGACATATTCGAAAGAATATAAGATTCTGTCAGGCTACGAAAAATTTTAAGAGGAAATGGGCTTGTTACTTGAATGGATAACGGAATTCGGCGACGTGAAATCAAGAAATCAGTATTAAAGGTGATTGGATAGGAGGCGGATGAGGGCAATGTTGTCAGGTTAAGGGCCCTATAACCCCCGCCGCTTGGTCTTTGTGAATTTGTTGGTTTTCGTTTGCTTGTCACGTTTGAAACGACGACCCTTGACGACGGGGACAATGTTGCGTTGAAGTTCTTCCAAAAACTGATCGTGCAACACGTCCCGTCGGGTATCGTCCTCTTCCAGTGCCATTTTGATGAGCCGATTGCGTAATTTGCCGACCAGAATGTTTTTGTTGATTCGGTACTCTGCATATTTCAGTTGCTCGGTTCGCTTCGTTTCTTTCATCTGCTCTTCTGCTTCTTGTTCCATGACCGAAGCCATGTTGATGAGCGGCACCGTGGCATAGAAGTCCTGTTCGATGATCTGAGGTTTTTGTCCCGAAAATTCTCAATCTCAAACTTGTGCTTCAATTCGTCGAATCCGGTTTCCGCGCCCCATCTCTTGAAATACAGAGGCTTACACGCTTCATAACTTAGCTCTTCAGCACCAACGTTGGTCAGCAGGATTTCCGTTTCCCCGGTGGACAATTCCACTTTGATGACACGGACTTGCAGGGCGGTTCCGGGGGCAAGGTCCTTCCCTTGCTTCTTCCGTTCTTTCGCCAGGGCCTTCGTAATTTCGATGGTAACGACCTCATCCGGTCGTGTCGTGTTCACGATTTCTTTGTAAAACGATCCTTGGGCACGCATTAGGTAAGAGATGCCCTTTTCTTGTAATACAGCAAAAAGCCAGCGGACGGGTAGCCGCGATTGAACAGGATCAAATCACGCACCGATGCGCTTCCCAATTGGAGCATGTGCTCGATATTCCGTTTGGCCAAATCGCGTTCATTATCATCATAGCGGCTCAGGCAAGTGCTGATTGCCAGTTTGTTTTCTAGGCCGTACCGATGGGAGGAAAGGGCTCTTGCAATTCGAAACCCGACTTTATAAGTCGTCGTATACCGTATTCCTTCTGTGTTTCTTGGGTGTTTGGCAACTCAATGATGCTTCCGTTCATCGCCAGCAGCCGAAATCCGAGGTAGGTTTTAAAATCGCCGTCCTCGTAATACGCCCGGGTCAGTTCGTCATTTAGCAACGTAAACGCATCCGGCAGCAGCTTCTGCCGGGCTTCGGAAAAGTTTGCGTTCTTCTTCGCTTTTTCTTTCAACTTGTCGCTTCTCATTTGGCTGAATACGAGACGCAAGATCGCTTTTTCGTTTTTTTCATAACTCTATCGTCCGTTTCTATCGTTTATCTCTACTATAACCAATTTCTACTAATCCGACACCATTGGAGGGCCTTGACTCTACTCTACGATCGCCACCCGAAAGAGATCAATGAATCGAACACTGTATCAAACGGGGCGGATTATCGGTTGTACCCGGTGCTGTTATCGGTCGGAGGTAAAGTATGGGTCATCACGCGTTTTGAAATGGGAGTGCTAAGCATCATGACTCAACACCTGATTTTCGGTTTTTAACGGTAACGGGTTGGGGCTGTATATGGACAACAGAAGGTCAGAAGCGTCGAATCTGGCAGACATGTGTGGAAGGGTAATCTTGTTGCTGCAGACGGTTGATCTTATTGTTAGGTCCACTAATTCGAGCGGGAGCATCCGGAACATAAGATATGCGATTTCTATGCATAGGAAACGGTGTTTGAAAATCGCAAATATTTGGAAATTTGAGGTCGGGCCAAGGGCACGGCCTCTTTAAATGGGGAGGGGATGAATAGGTGAGCGGGCAAACGATTATCAACTGGATCACGGGACTTATCGGAGCATTCATTACATTCGCATTCGGACATTGGACAGAGCCACTTACCTTCCTGCTGACGATCATCGCCATCGATATCATCAGCGGAATGTACGCGTCGATGCGGGAGGGAAGCGGTCTGAATTCGGCGGTCGGGACGGTGGGCCTAGCGAAGAAGGGCTTGATGCTGTTGGTCATTCTACTCGGTTACCGAGTAGATGTGTTGCTTGGAAGCGAGATGATCATGGGCGGGGCCATCTACTTCTATATTGCGAACGAGTTGGTGTCGGTGACGGAGAACTGCGGGCGAATCGGGCTTCCGATACCGAATAAGCTCCGTCAGGTCATTGCTGTGCTGAAGCAAAAGGGTGAAGAGGAAGAGGAGGTGTGATTGGGTAGGAGCGGGACAATGAAGTTGTTGTGGTAGCGACAACGGGGCACGGAGCGGGATTTCTGAACGCACGGCTGCATACCCCCATTCGATTAGTGTGAAGGGACAAGGGACGCGATTCAGGCGGTGTCAGGACAGACTGTTGCTCAATTTTATGCGAAATTTCACATTCAATCTCCCTCTGCAAGCCCCTAACCGCATGTTTTATGTGAAAAACCACATATATCGTGCTGTTGAAGAGGCTGATAAGGTAAATATATGTGGTTTTTAGTATAAAAAGCTCCTATTTGGTTCCGCATGAGAAATTGTATGTTAAATTTCATATAAATTACACCTGCGGAGACGGGCGAACAAGAGGGGACCCTGCGCGTGCCGCACCGGCCCTGCTGTCCTTGTGTTATTTGTTCTTGTACTACCGTCTTGGCACCATTGCCCGTACGCTATTGTTCTCGCGTACTGCTGTCCTTGCACTGTTGCTCTTGCACTGCAGTCTTCGCACTATCGTATCGTCTGTATACTATCGTCCATGCCCTCTCATCCTCGACCTGTTGGCGCTCTGCTGTCGAGCTTATACTATCGTTCTCGCTCTGTCGTCCCACGTTCTGCCGTCCCTGCCCTGTCGCATCCGGTCTGCGCTCAATCGATCCGCTCCTCTACGCCGAACTCTATCTTCTGCACACTGACTATATCCTTCGGTGCCGTCTCATGTCTCCCAACGCCTCCCTGCCCAGCTCCGCCCCGCTCCCCAACGTTCGCCGTTCCGCTTCCCGCCGAGCAGACATAAACTAACTCGTCCCTGATGTGGATCGTCCTAACGTTCTTAATGTTCAATGGCGCTAATTTTCAGCATCCTTAACTTTTATTCCTTTATCTTTTCATCCCTTTATCTTTTCATCCCTTTATCTTTTCATCCCTTTATCTTTTCATCTCTTTGTCTTTTCGCCCCTTTATCGCGAGCGGAGGAGGAATTCATTCGATGTCCGAGTCCACCGGCATAACCATCTACGACAGCTTCCTCGCCCGAATCATCCCCGACGTGCTAACCGATCAACGCAGCACCGGCGTCCCGGCATCCCTTACCTTGGCGCAGGCGGCGCTGGAGTCGAACTGGGGACGGAGCGGGCTGACGCTCAAGGCGAACAATCTGTTCGGAATCAAAGGGACTGGCCCGGCGGGGAGCGTGACGATGGCGACGACGGAGTACGTGGACGGACGCGCGACGCAAGTGCAAGCGGCGTTCCGCGCGTACAACAGTTGGCTGGAGTCGATCGCCGACCATTCCAAACTGCTGAGCGGCAGCCGGTACAAGAAAGTGCTTAACACGGACGGGCGAACCGCCGCCCGGGAGGTTGCGGCTGCAGGTTACGCAACGGACCCAACGTATGCGGCCAAGCTGATCTCGCTTATGGATACCTATAACCTTAACCAGTACGATGCCGTTCGAACTTCACCCACAACGGAAGGAGAGAGCACTCCCATGGCTACGACAACCTCGACAACGACATCCGCGACGACGACAACCCCGACGCCCGGCATCGATTGCGCCACGCCGCTGACTGCGACGACAGCGAAGCAGATCGCCGCGGCCGGCTACAAGTTCGCGGCCCGCTACCTCGTCCCCGCCCAATACGCGTGGAAGCGGCTGACCAAGACCGAAGCGGACGCGATCACCGCCGCCGGCATGCAGATCGTCTCCGTCTACGAGACGACCGCCAGCCGCCCGAAGGGCGGAGCCGCCTACGGCAAGGCGGACGGAGCCGCCGCCCTCGCCGAAGCCCAGACGATCGCCCAGCCCAAGGGCAGCGCGATCTACTTCGCGGTCGACTATGACGCCCAACCGGCGGATTACGACGCGATCGAAGCATATCTGAGGGCGGCCGCCGCCCAGATTCCCGGCTACGAAGCTGGCGTTTACGGCTCCTACGCCGTCATTGAAGAGATGCACAAGCGCGGCGCTTGCCCGCACTTCTGGCAGACGTACGCCTGGAGCAAGGGCAAGGTGAGCAGCTACGCCAACATTTATCAATATCAGAATGGCACCTCGGTGGCCGGCGTCTCGCTGGACCTGAACCGGTCGTATGGCGGCGAAGGCTGGTGGAACACGAACACGAATAATCAGGAGGAATATGAGATGACGAAGGAAGACGCGGAGAAAATCATCCGGTTCCTGTCGGCGGGATGGTATGCGGCGGTCGATCAGGCGTCGAAGAACGAGTTCAATCGTCTTGCGAATGAGGTTCGCAAAGCGGCCGGAATTCCGGTATAATGCCCAATGAATACTCCCGCCACACTTATGTAAGTGGGGGTTTCTGATACGACACCCTTGTGCATCACAAGACTGTCTTCATCAGTGGAGTTGACACGTTGACGGACTGGTTGCCGCCCAACCCCGCTATTCCATCGGCGGTTGCCTTTGGAAATACTTTACGCATGATGTTCGCGGCCGCGTTGACATCGGCATGGATCAAGCTGTTGTTCCGGCTTCGATACAAGCCCCGATGAATCCGCCTGCCCGAGAAGATTCTGATGACGCCTTCTTCATACTTGGGCACTGGGTCGCCATCCAGGAAACTGGCTTTGGACGTGTATGCTTCTTCCGTGAGGATCACCTCGATGCCCAGTGCTGCAGCTTTATAGCGGATCATCGACACGAGCATCTGATGTGGGATATGGCAGAACGACTGATTGTTCCGTCGCCCCATGCCGGGTGCCATTTTCCAGGTTTGGTTATAGCCGATGACGATTGTTCCGATCTCCTGCTCTGCAGCGAATCGGACGATGTAGCGACTCGCCTTGTGGAACGTATCCTTGATTCTCCGATGACGCTTCAGGTGCAGTCGCTCCAGTCGCTTGGACGTGTGGGCGCCTTCATGCGGCTGCTTCCCTTCTCGGAGAATCCTGGTATAATGCGCCTTTAGCTTATTGTAATATTGATTGAACGCTTTGATCTGCTTGCCCTTCACGCATATCGGTTTGTGTCCTGTATTTGTGACGAGGGTTGCAAGCTGATCGACGCCCAAATCGATCGCCAGTACATGCTCTTTCTTGCTATCCGCTACTTCTGTCGGACAGACGGAGAGAACCAGTTCCATCACATACTGCCCGTATCTCGGGAGGATACGAACCTGCTTCAACTTGCCGTCCATGCATCCAAGCTTGCCGATGTTCAACCTCTGTTTCGTCATGGGGAGTTTGAGGTATTTGCGGTCTTTGATCTCGCAGTCCTGATTGGTGAGTACGACCTCTTTGGCTTTGGCACGGGTGTAGCCAGGAATGCGCGGCCATCCGGAGTACTTGTCAGGATGTACGAGATAATCCTTGATGCTGGCGAAGAAGGACTGCCAATTAGCGAATACCCCTTTCATCACCCATTGACTGCATTGGGAGGGCAGCGCCCGGTAATCCGCTTGCTCCATTACCTTGAACAGGCAATCCAGAAAGGCATAATTCAAATAAGGCGATGCCCGCGTCGGCAGCTCAAACAGGCGGCAATGCGAATCCTTGCGCTGGTCGATCGGTTTCAGAAGCTGCTTCTGAAGTCTTTTCTGATGGGCCCCTAGTTGACGTTCGTTCATCAGGCCGATGTTCGCCTGCAATGTGTCCATAACGTGTTGTTGCAAGGGCTGGAGAGGCTCGTTTTGCCGAAGCGCTGTAAACACTTGGCGGATATAAAAGTTAGTTGTATTATGTAAGTTCTTGGCTTCTCGGCACAACAGATCCGCGTAGGCATACAGCCGATGACCGGGTTTAATCCATACTTGATACGTTCGATATATTGGTTCCGGCATACTTTCATCCTCCCCTAAATAAAACGAACACATGTTCCATTCCATTTTATCACATATAATTGGATAATGGGAGGGGCAGGCGCTCTTCTACAGGTGTTTCAAGGATGTCGCCGATTCTCCACTCTTTATCATCTTCGATGCTTGAAGAGGGTGATCTCTCGGCGGTATATACATAACCAAGAATTGGGTGATATTTATTCCACAGGGCAAGTATTTTCGAATTGGGTATGGCATCATTATCGTTCTTCTGATCTTCCTCCTGGCTTCGAAGGTAGACTTCCTCTTCCAGCCGTTCTGGACGATGATCAAGGGGCTGCTGACGCCGCTGCTGCTCTCTCTGGTGTTCTATTATCTGCTGCGCCCGCCGGTCAACCTGCTCGAGAAGTACGTGCGGAGCCGCACCCTTGCGATCTCCGTCGTCTTCCTGCTGCTGGCGGGTGTCCTTGTGCTGATCGGCTTCCTCGTCGGGCCGGTCATCGGCGATCAGGTGAACAGCCTGGTGAACAACATGCCGGAGCTCGTGCGGCTCGGCCAGGATCAGGTGACGGAGCTGCAGAAGAACGACTGGATCGCCTCCTACCTTCAGGAGCACCAGGTCGATCTGTCGGTCAAGCTTCAGGAGCTCATCAACCGGGTCGTCTCGAACCTGGGGGATGCCTTCAACGGCATCATGGGCTTCGTCTCGAACTTTGTGCTGCTGCTGTCTACCGTGCCGTTTATCGTCTACTACATGCTCAAGGGAGACCGCCAATTCCCGAATTTGTTCCTCAAGCTTGTGCCGGACAAGCATGACGACCGCGCGCTGGCGATCGTCAAGGAGATGGACGGAGCGTTAAGCGCCTACATCCAGGGGAAAATCCTCGTCAGCTTCGGGCTCTGCATCCTGACATGGGTCGGGTACTCGGTGATCGGTCTTCCGTATTCGCTGCTGCTGGCGGTCGTGCTGACTCTCATGAACTTCATCCCGTACGTCGGCGCGATCATCGGGATGATTCCGGCGGTCATCGTCGGATTCATCGATTCTCCCATGCAGGTCGTCTGGGTGATCGTCGTTGTCCTGATCGTGCAGCAGATTGAGGACAAGGTGCTCTCGCCGCAGATCATGGGCAAGAAGCTGTCGATTCATCCGCTGACGCTTATCCTTGTGCTGCTCGCCGTCGGCAGCATCGGCGGGCTGGCCGGCATGTTCGTGGCCGTCCCTTGCTATGCGCTGCTGAAGATCGTCGTCACGCATGCGTTCCGGTTCTACAAGCTGCGCAACATCGATATCATCGATCCGTGACGCCGCTCCTCTCTCCCGCATATAGTGAACCGACAAGACGTTCGCCCATGCGGATCGATCCGGGGCGGGCGAAGGGAGAGGGCGCAAGCTTATGACGTTGATCCCGAATTTCCCGCAGGAGCTGCTCGACGAGCACAAGCGTTGGCATCACGACCGACATTCCGTGAATATGACCCAGCCGCCGTCCGGCTACGGGCAAGACTTCCTTACGTTCCATCGCCGCTTCATCGGCAAGGCGCTGGACTGGTACAGGAAGCAGGGGCTGGACCCCCGTCTGGTCGAGCCGTGGCCGTCCGTCCCGGAGCCGATCCGGCAAGCCTCCTGCTACGACCAGCGAGCGGAGTGGCGCATTCTTCACCAGCCGGAGACGTTCCGTTCCTCCGACGAGTTGGGGCGCTTCATCGAGTCGTCCGGCATTCACGGCTGTATCCATCAGGAAGCGGCCGCCTTGTACGGGGACGACGAGATCAACGACTTCGACTGGGCGCCGCGCAATACCGTGTTCTATAACATTCACGGCATGATCGATAACTGGTGGCGCAACTGGGAGGGACTGGGCCGCTTCGGGGAAGGGATGCCTTACTGGAGCGGAAAATTCCTGAAGGAGGATGGCGAGCTTCTTCGTTACGAGAGCGCCGGAAGAAGCTGGTGGCTCGGACGGGCGGAGAGCGGCGGCGGAGCGGAGCGAGTGGAATGGGGAGCCGTCGGCGACAGCGCGAGCTTCGGCGAGATGGCGGACGGCCGCCCCTTCCGCATCTGGGATACGGATGGAGACGGCCGTCTGGAGATCGTATTCCGGGAGCCGGCAACCGGCGACTGGTGGGAAGGCGCGCTGCGAAGCGGCAGGCTGATCTGGTCCCGAATCGCCCTGGAGCGAATCGGCGAGCCGCTTCAGCGGACGGATTCCTTCCAGGCCAATCCCGCAAGAAAGCGGAAAACATCCACATAATAGCTCCGTTCCCGAGGAACGAAGAGATCGGCCCTAACTTCTGCAACGGCAGGGGTTAGGGCTTCTTCCTGTTCGGAAGCGTACGCGACTCCGGCTGCGAGCACGGACTCGCGCTCGCCGAGCATCAGGGAGATCAGCTCGTCCGCGTCCGCTTCATAGAGACCCGATACCTCTTCCCGCTGAAGGCGGAACGAATCCATCGCGAGGTCCGTCAAGCAGCCGTACACATAGCTGGTCTCCCGATCGACGAAGGGCACGGAACGCACCGTTCCTTCGCCTTCCTCCTGAACGGCTCCGAAGAACCGGAGCGATTCGAACGGGACGCTCCACCCGATCTCCTCGTCCATCTCCCGGGCCGCATCGCGAACCGTCTCTCCGGCGCTTAGATGGCCGGCGACGGTAATGTCGAAGCAATCGGGATTCGTATCCTTCCCCGCGCTCCGCCGCTGGAACAGAATGCGGGTCGTCCTCTCCTCCGCCCGCCTTGCCAGCCAACAATGGAACGACCGATGCCATAAGCCCAAGGCATGCACGTCACGCCTCTCCGCCGTGCCGATGCCGTATCCTCGTTCGTCGTAGATGTCGAATTTCTCCGCCACGGGTTATTTTCCCCCTATGATCGTTAGGCAGGTTCGGCTTGTCCGTCGCTCAGGACGGATGTGCAATGACCGCAACGAGTCGCCTTGATCGGGATGGTCGACAGGCAATACGGGCAATCCTTCGTGGTCGGGGAGGCCGCTGCGGCTGCCGCCGCATCCTCGGCTTCCTTCTTGCTCTTGCGGGTCAGCGTGTTGATGACCTTGATGAGGAAGAAGATACAGATCGCGACGATCAGGAAGTTGAGCAATACGTTGATGAACTGGCCGTAGGCGATGACGGGGACGCCGTGCTCCTTCGCCTTGGCCAGCGTGTTGATGACGGTGCCCTCCTGAACCGTATCCGGAATCGGCCCGATCCGCACGTACAAGTCGGCGAAGTCCGCCCCGCCCAGAAGTCGTCCGATCGGAGGCATCACGATATCATTGACCAGCGATGTCACGATCTGGCCGAACGCACCCCCGATGATAACGCCGACCGCGAGGTCGATGACGTTGCCGCGCATGGCGAACGTCTTGAATTCTTTTACCCAATTTCCTAGCATTTTTCGCATCCTCCAATTTTGGTTAATAGTGGAGAGGAATTCTGGATTCATCGTCGAAATTTTATCTTCGGGCATGAATCTTGACGAATAAAGAGAGGACGTGGAGAATGAGCAGCCATGAAGGGACATGGTCGATTGTTTTCCTGCTGTTGGCTTTATTGATCAGCATATTTGCATCATATACCATGTTTAATTTCATTGGCAATCTAAAGCGACAGAACAATGAGTTTCGGTTCTTCTGGCTGGCCGGAGGCTCCTTCGTATTCGGAGTCGGATTGTGGGCGAAGCACTTCGTCGCGTCGATGGCCTTCGAGAACGTTCTCTACTTTACCTGGAGCATGCCGGTCGCTTTCCTGCTCAGTATTTTTTTCACCCTGATGGCGTTTGTCGTCCTGACCTCGCACTCGAGCGCGAAGTTCCGCATGGCGTTCGGCACGTCCGTGCTGACGTTCAGCGTAGGCTTCGTGAATTACTTCACGATTCTCGGCCAGCCGATCGCGGACATTACGGTTCGTCCGGAGCTGATCGCGGCGTCGATTCTGATTCTGCTTATGGGAACGTACACCTCGCTTAAGCTTCACTTCATGGGCAAGGAGAAGAACCGCTTGCTCGCCAGCCTGACGCTGGGCCTGTCCGCCCTGTTCGTGCAGGCGATCAGCTCGGATGCGCTGCGGCTGGAGTATTCGGTCCGTTACAACTGGGACAAGCTCAATGCGGACGTCAACATGCTGGTGCTTATTGTCGGCCTGGGAGGACTTATTATTCTCACCTCGACCTGGGCGACTTGGTATATCGACAAGAGAATGACGCAGATGGACGAGCGCTATCGGCTGCTGATCGAGAATTCGCTCGATACGATCGCCATCTTCAAGAAGGAGAAGTGGGCGTTCGTCAACCGGGCGGGCCTGCAGATGTTCGGCGCCGAGCAGCCGAGCGACCTGCTGGGCAAGCCGATCTCGAACTTCCTTTGCACCGAAGACATCGGGAAGGTGCGCGAGCGGCATCGCAATCTGCCGTTTACCGGCTCGAACAAGCCGCTGGAGCAGATCTGGTACTCGCTGAACGGGCGAATGCTCGATACGGAGATCGTGGAGACGGTGACGACGCTGAACAACGAGCCGGCGATTCAGGTGATCATCCGAGACATCTCGGAGAGGAAGAAGAACGAGGAGCTGCTCATCAATTCGGAGAAGCTGTATGTCGCGGGACAGCTGGCGGCCGGCATCGCCCACGAGATCCGCAACCCGCTCACGTCGCTGAAGGGGTTCCTGCATCTCATCGGCTCCGGACGGAAGGAAGCGAGCTACTACCATATCATGAATTCCGAGCTGGACCGGATCGAAGGCATCGTGCGCGAGCTCTTGATGGTGGCGAAGCCGCAGGTTTATGAACTCAGCTACTACGATGTTCGCAACATGATTCGGGACACGGTCACGCTGCTCGAATCGCAGGCGATCCTGCACAGCGTCTCCATCGAAGCGGATTACGGCAAGGAGCCGCTGTGGGTGTACGGGGTGGAGAATCAGATCAAGCAGGTGTTCATCAACGTCATCAAGAACGCGATCGAAGCGATGATCGACGGGGGCGCAATCCGCGTCGGGCTCAGCCGGGAGGACGATTCGGTGCGAATCCGCATCACGGACGAAGGGCCGGGCATCGACCAGGAGCAATTGGCGAAGATGGGCCAGCCGTTCTATACGACGAAGGAGAAGGGGACGGGGCTGGGCCTTATGGTCAGCTACAAGATCGTCGACAACCATGACGGCCGAATACACGTGAGCAGCCGTCTCGGAATCGGGACATCGTTCGAGATCCGCTTCCCGTTCCGCTATCCGGAGACGGTCGCAGCGATGAACGGCAGTTGACCGGGCAGGACGCTGGCGGCAAGCGGCGTGTGCCCCAGCGGTTCTCCGTCCCCGAAGGCGAGCAGCGTGCGACCGGCCGCAATCCGGATGTCCCTGCCGCTCAGAACGGTTACATAGCGGGTGCGCACGTGGGAGCCGTTGAGAATGGTGGGAAAAAGCCGCAGGAGCCGCCCCTTCGAGCAATCGTGCACAACGCATGCGTGGAGCTTGCCGTCGGTCGGATGCGCCTCCGGGCAGATTCGCAGCCCGCCTCCATAGCTGGACGAGTTCGTAACGGCGGACAGCCAGGTGTGCGGGAAGCGATGATCCCGGCCGTCCACGGTAACGACGACCTCCTCCGGCCGATAGCGCAGGAGAGCGCGAACGAGGCCGATGATATAGGCGAGCGAGCCGACTCTCAGCTTATTGCACCAATCTTTGTAAGCGGAGCCGTTGACGTCCTCGGCGACGGCGGCATCCAGGCCGATCGCCAGCGCGGTCAGGGTGAGATGCTCCTCGCCGGTGGCGAGCTTCGCCCGCAAGAGATCGGCTTGCCGCGTCTTAAGGGCGAGAACCAGCTCCAGGGCTGCCAAGGGCCGCTTCGGGATGCCGAACGCTCTTGCCGTGTCGTTGCCTGATCCGGCCGGAATAAGGCCGAGCGGGATCGAGCCGCCCGCGAGCAAGGGGAGCACGCTGTGCAGCGTCCCGTCGCCGCCGATAACGACGACGGCGTGCGTCTGCCCGCGCGCAAGCTCTCGGGAGGTCTGCTCGACCGAGCGGCTCTCGGTATCCTCCGCGACAACGGAATACGCGATTCCCTTCTGCCGCAGCTTGCTCTCGACGGTCTCCCAGGCGATTCGACCTTGACCGTTGCCGGCCAGTCGATTGACGACGAATAGGATCATGAGCGATAGGCCCTCCCTGTCTTCCGAACGATGCCGGTAGACCTATTATACGGGGGCGGGGACAAGCGGGGAAGTCCAATTGTTGCAGCTTCGGCGGCGGGCGGAGAGCCGCCGTCTCGTGCTATAATAGGCTATCGACAAGGAAAGCCGATCCCAAAGCACAAACAAGGCAATATCAAAGCATAACGATGCGGAGAACAAGCAGGAGGCAACAATGGCAGAACCGCTTAAAGCGATGTATAACGAGCTCTTCATTCGGCAATTCGGAGAGCGGGTACGCAAGGAATGGGAGCCGTTCGACAGCGAACGGTTCGCCGCGCTGACGCTCGCGGAGGGCTGGGACGAGCTTGAGCTCAAGGGGCGCATGCGCCGAATCACGGTGAGCCTTGGGGCGGCCTTGCCGGCCGACTATCCGGAGGCGCTGACGATTCTGGAGGCGATCTCCCCGGAATGCCGGGGGTTCCCTTATTTGCTCTTCCCTGACTTCGTCCAGGTGTACGGGCTCGGGCATTGGGAGCGATCGATCGCGGCGCTTGAGCGGTTCACGGCTCTGTCGAGCGCCGAGTTCTCGGTGCGCCCGTTTATCCTTCGGGACCCGGAGCGGATGATGGAGCAGATGTTCGCGTGGGCCGGGCATTCGGACGAGCATGTGCGCCGCTTGGCCAGCGAAGGCTGTCGGCCGCGTCTGCCGTGGGCGGACGCGCTGCCCGCGTTCAAGAAGGACCCGTCTCCGATTATGCCGATTCTGGAGCGGCTGAAGGCGGACCCGTCGGAGTACGTGCGGCGCAGCGTCGCCAACAACCTGAACGATATCTCCAAGGATCATCCGGAGCTTGTGCTGGAGCTGGCGAAGCGGTGGAGCGGGGACAATGCGGCGACCGATGCGCTGCTGAAGCACGCCTGCCGCACGCTGATCCGCGCGTCGGCCAATCCGGAAGCCCTGTCGCTCTTCGGGCTGAACGAGCCGGCCGGGGTTGAGGTCATCCGATGGGAGCCTTCCGCTTCGGCGGTTCCTTCCGGCGGGGAGATCGAGATCGCGTACGAGGTAGGCCTTCCCGGCGAGTCGGGCGCGAAGCTGCGGCTGGAGCTGGCCGTGACATACCCGCGGAAGGGCGGGCGCTCCTATCGCAAAATGTTTAAGCTAAGCGAGAAGAGCATCGCGGGCGGAGCCACGCTCGCGGGCAAACGCCGCCTCGACTTCCGCGATCTGTCGACCCGCAAACACGAGCCGGGCGCTCACCGGCTCGCTCTGATCGTGAACGGACGGGAGCTCGCTTCCGCGGAAGCCGTGCTCTTGGAAGGAGGGGCGGAGAGAGGATGACGATCGGAGCTCGCGTCTTCAAGACGGGCGTGGCGGTCGCTCTCGCCCTGTGGATCGGGGAGCTGATCGGCCTCGGTTCGCCGCTGCTTGCGGCGATTACGGCGATCTTCACGATACAGCCATCGATCTACCGGAGCTGGATGCAGATCGTCGATCAGCTCCAGAGCAATGTGATTGGCGCCGCCATCGCAATCGGCGCCTACTGGATGTTCGGCAGCTCGCCGATCACGGTCGGGCTCGTCTGCATCGTCGTGATCCTGCTCTGCTTGAAGCTGAAGATCGGGGATACGATCGGCCTGACGCTCGTCACCGTCGTTGTCATCATGGAGGCTCGCAGCCAGGGCTGGCCGACGGCGCTGGACCGGCTCGGGGGCCTCTCGCTCGGCATCGCCTCCGCGTTCGTCGTTAACGTGGCGATTGCGCCGCCCCGGCACCGGGGCCGCTTCATGGCGCAGGCGCGGGAGGCGCAGGAGCTGCTGTCCCGCTTGCTGCGGACATCCGTCTCGAACGAGCTGAAGGAGAATGTGTTCCGCGAGGAGCAGGAGAAGCTGCAGGATCGGATCAAGAAGCTTCAGGACTATTACCATTTGTTCGCAGAAGAGCGGGTGTGGCTGAGGAAGTCGCGGGCGAAGCGGAAGCGGGTGCTCGTTGTGTACAAGGAGATGCTCGTCGCGCTGCAGCGGGGAGAGAGCCTCGTCGAGGCGGTCGAGGAGCAGTACTGGGCGGTGAAAAGCGAAGCGTCGTGGAACCGGGATGCCGACGATCATCTGGAGGCGCTGAGCGGGTACCATGAGCAGCTCTTCTGGAAGTGGGAGGGGAAGCTGAAGCCCGGCGCCCACGCGGCCGCCCCGGCACCGGACGAGGTGGTGCGCTTGACGGAGACGATCATGACGTCGGCCGATACGGACGCGGTGACGCGCTCCCGCCTGCTCGTCATTACCTCCTCCATGTTTGCGTACGAGGACCGTCTTCGCCGGCTCGACCGCCTGATGGTTCGCTGCCTGGAGCGAGAGGGAGCCGAGGGAGCGGAAGAGGAGGAGGAGACAGAGGGGACGGAGGAGACGAAGGCCGACTCCGCAACGCGGTAACGCTGCCTAGACATGCCATAAATCGCCTCCGGACGCTTCGCGTACGCCTGCTGCCTCTCCGAAGACGGGATATGTTAGGTGGAGGCCGAGATGTGCGGGAAATCCGCACAACGACGCCTCGAAGGCGGCTGGAGGGGGGCTACGCGGGAACATGAGGGAGCGTGAGGGAGCGGGGTTTTTGTCTAAGGCAAACGCAGCCCCTCTTTGATTCCTGTGCTCGAAGTTCTTCCGCATGAAAAAAAACGCCCGATAAGGGCGTGAATATTGCTCAACCACGATTGCGTCTCAATGATTCGATGCGCTGCAAGTCGATCCGCCTCGTCACCTCGTCGCCGGCGAGTTGGTTCAGGCGGTCTTCCGCTTCTCTGATCATCTCATCCACCTTCATCAATTCCTGCAATTGTTCGGGTGTCACGTCCTGCTCCAGAAATCTCAGCCGGCGGTGCAGCGGATCATCAATGTTGAAATCAACCTCCTGGAACTTCGGGCATTCGATGTAATGCAGCTCAAGCGAATCCGTCAACAAGTAGCTCTTCTCTTCATCTTCATACAAGAAACAGATAGTCGTTCTTCGGATTCAATCTCTCCGTCGCAAGCGCAGGCTTGCCTTCATCAATGGCTGGTTCGTTCGTCATCCATTTGTCCTCCCCACTATAGCATAAAAAAACACGCGCCTCCTCACCTCTCGCCGTATGGCGGGATATCGAGGGATGCGCGTGCTTCGCGACATGAATTAAAGTTGCTGTGAGTATATCAGCAACTTCTGTTTATTATTACTTCTTCCCGCGGTCCATCTGGCGGCGGGGGTGGTCGATCTTGCCCTGCTTGTCGATGTCGTTCTTCTTGGGGACGAGCCGGGGATCGGTTCTGCCTTCGTGATGGTTGTCGAAGCTCATCTCGGCAAGCTCCCACTCGGTCTCCCCGAGCATCGGGTCGGCCGGAAAAGTCGTTCCGCGTTCCAATTCTTCCTCGCGGCCCCATTCGTTCTTGTAGACTCCGTCCGTCTCGACGCGTTCGCCGGAGACAGGAGGCATGGAATGTTCGCTCATTCTGGGTGTCACCTCGTCTGCGGATGTCATGCGCTGCAGGCTGGAGCAGCGGTTGTGCGACGGCGCGGCATTCGATTCTCTAATCGCCGTGCTTGCGGTAACCGGCGGAATCGGCCTCGGATTGGAGCCGACGGGCCTTCTCCTTGCCTTGGCCCGAACGGTCCGCCTTGGATTGGGCGCGGCTGGCCGCGAGCTGCTTCTCGGATGGATATTCGCCTGACAGGATGCTCATCTCCCTTCCCTTGCTCGGTCCATTCAGGGTTAGAATGCCACGGCGCCGGGAGGTTTATTCCCGCTCGGGCGCCGTGACCGATCTCGTACCTCCGCCTCCAGCCAGCCTCTCTCCCAACCGACATGCAACCCATCGAACAAGCACTCGCGGGAGCAGGCTACTTCAGGTAGCGGTTCTCGAGCCTTTTGCCGACCAGCCAGAGCAGGAACAGCACCACACCGGCGAGAATCAGCCGCGAAGGATGCTCGATCAGCGCCCGATAATCATGCCCGAGGAAGCTCAGGATGAAGATCATGACGCCCTTGCCCAGGATGGTGGCCGTGACGAAGGTGTGGAAGGGGATTTTGGAGAGGCCGGCGGACAAGTTGACAAGGACGGATGGCGTGAACGGGAAGCAGGACAGGATGAAGATCGGGCTGAAGCCTCTGCGTTCGATCCACGAGAAGAAGCTCTCCATCTTGGGCAGGCGGCGGCGGATGCGGTCCCCGTACTTCAGCCCGATCCTGCGCGCGATGGTGAAGACGAGAATCGAGCCGACGGATACGCCGATCCACGAGAACAGGAAGCCGAACCAGATCCCGTAAGCGTTCGAGTTGGCCACCACGAATACGATAAGCGGCAGGAACGGCAGGAACGCCTCGGCAAGCGGCAGAAGAATGCCCGGAAGCGGGCCAAGCGCCGAATATTGGTCGAGCAGCGACTGGATGTCGTCCAGGCTGAAGCTTTTGAAGTAGCTGGTCAGCTTCTCCCATGTTTGCGCCCCGAACAGGGCGATAAAGTCATGCATGATTTACCTCGCAGCGTCTCCCGCGGACCATTCTCCACGGAACAGACGGAATGGGAATAGCACATAGAACACACCAATAACTAGGAAAATCGCCCCAGCCGAGCCGACAGCCGCCGGTTCTCCCAGAGATGCCGCCAGGACACCGCCGATGCTTGGCCCCAGCAGGCTGCCTATGCTCTCTACGGTGGAGAAGACGCCCCAGCCGAGGCCTTTCTGGCCGGGCGGGACATAGGCGGCGAGCAGAGCGTTCCAAGCGGGCAGGACGGCCCCATAAGAGGCTCCGAGCACGCAGGCCCACATGAGCGAGATGCCGAGCCCAGGCCCCCGTGTGAGCGCGAACAGGGCGATGGCGAACAGCAGGAAGCCTAGCACGAGAAACCACTTGCGGCCGACGCTGTCCGCCAAGCGGCCCATCGGGATCAGCGCCGCGGCCGTGCAGCCGCCTCCGATGAAGAGGAGCAGGCTGTATTGCGAGGGCGCCAGCCCCAGATGATCGCTCGCGAAGCTCGGCAGAATCGGCATCAGCATGCCGGCTCCGAGCGTCTGCAGCACCATGCCGGGCAGCAGCAGCTTCATCTCCTTGAGCCGATCTCCGAGCAGCGCCAGTTGACGCTTAAACGGCACGAAGTCGATCTCCGCGTGCGAGCGCTTCGGAATGAAGAGCGACAGCAGCAAGGCGATTGCCGATGCAAGGACCAGAATCCAATACGTAATCGCAGAGCTGTATTCCAGCGTAAAGTTCGTGACGACGGGTCCGACGCCGAGGCCGACCAGCCAGAACGTGTACAGCGTGCCCATCTGCGTCGCTCGCCGTTCTTCGGTCACGCGGGTCAGGCAGACGATCCAGATCGGGGAGATTCCGATGCCGTAGATCGCGCAGCCGACGATGAACACCCAGGGCAGTTCCGCTTGACCGAGCATCAGCATGCCGGCCAGGGACAGAAGCAGCCCTCCGCTCACCAAGGTTCGAACGTTGAACCTGTGCATCAGGTAGCCGATGAACAGCTTGACGACGGCGTCCGTGACGAAGTGGGCGGTCGTTGCGATGCCGATAACGTCGAGCTCGAGCCCAAGCTCATTCTTGCCGTAGATCGGCAGGAAGCTGATAAGGGCGGCCCCGCGAACGAATTCGACGAGGAACAGCGCGGCGATCAGGAGCGTCATCTCCGGGGCGAACAGCGACTTGGATGCGGATGTCCTCACTAAGCGTCTCCTTCTGTATCCTGGTGGGAGTCGGTTGACGTTATAGTTTGATTATAGGGCATTCGCGGATGAAGTCCAATTTTCGCCAGGGCTGGGGGCAACGGCCGCTCTCTCTATTACGTCGCACTTCGTCCGAAGTTCCCGTCGGTCCAGGCGCTCCCTTCTCTGTGCAGAGTACCTCGCAGCGACGGGGGAGATTCATGTCGGCAGATGTGGCTAGGGGGGAGGGCGACGGTTGGCGAGAGCGATTGTTGGTGAATGAGGCTGTTGGCGGGAGTGATGGTTGGTGATTGCGACTGTTACTGGGGAGGAAGGTGCAAAGGGGCGGTTCGGCGGCGGGTTTTCTTGTTTTATGTGAAAAATCACATTCGTTCCTGTCCGGAAGGGGGTGATTGGCGGAATATATGTGAAATTTCGTATTCATTGGGGGGCTTGGCCCTCGCGGAGGCCTGATTTATGTGAAAAATAGCATAAAACCCCGTTGGCGAGGCGAATTTGACCAATTTAATGTGAAATTTCACATTCGTAGTCTCGCAAAGGGCTCTCAACATCACAAATTTACTCGTTGCCTCGCAACTTACGCTCAGCTTCGCATAAAGCTCAACCTAACAACAAACTCGCCCTTGCAAAAGCCTCGCATCCTCGCAGCCTGCTCGCAGCTCCGCATTACGCGCAGCCTCACAACAGCAGCCTCACAACAAACTCGCCCTTGCAATGGCCTCACAGCCCCGCATTCGCACTAACTCTCTCCCGCACGCCCCCCGCGCAACAGCGCACGCCCCTCCCGGGGACAGAGCCGGCCGAAGCGGCGGCTTTGTCCCGCAGGGATTCGAGGAGGAGCATACCGATTGTGCGTTAATCGTCAGATCAGCAGGTTGAACAGCAGCGGGTCCTTGTTGAGCTCGGCGTAGACGAACCCTTTGCGGTTCATGCGCTCGACGAGCGGCTCGTAGTCCTCGCGGCTTTTGAGCTCGACGCCGACCAGCGCGGGGCCGTTATCCTTGTTGTGCTTCTTCGTGTATTCGAACTGCACGATGTCGTCGTTCGGGCCGAGCACGTCATCGAGGAACTCGCGAAGGGCGCCCGCCCGCTGCGGGAAGTTGATCATGAAGTAATGCTTCAGCCCCTCGTAGATCATGGAGCGCTCCTTGATCTCCTGCATGCGGTCGATGTCGTTGTTGCCGCCGCTGACGATGCAGACGACGTTCTTGCCGTCTAACCTCTCGCCAAGCAGGGAGAGCGCTGCAACCGGCAAGGCGCCGGCCGGTTCGGCGACGATGGCGTGCTCGTTGTACAGCTCCAGAATCGTGGTGCACACCTTGCCTTCGGGAACGGCGATGACATCGTCGAGCAGCTCCCGGCACATCGCGTACGTCAGGTCGCCGACCCGCTTGACCGCCGCCCCGTCGACGAATTTATCGATCTCGGCCAAGGTGACGACCTGCTGCTCGTCGAGCGCCTTCCGCATGGAGGCCGCGCCCTCCGGCTCGACCCCGATCACCGCCGTGGACGGGCTGACCGCCTTCACGTAGGCGGCGACGCCGGCGGCAAGTCCGCCCCCGCCGATCGTCACGAGCACAACGTCGATCGGCTGCTTGCTCGCTTCGACGATCTCCTTGCCGACCGTCGCGTTGCCGGCGATGATTCGCGGATCGTCGAACGGGTGAACGAAGGCCAGGGACTGCTCGCGGCTCACCTGGATAGCCGCCTTATATGCATCGTCGAACGTATCCCCGACGAGCCGGATGTCGACGTTGTCGCCGCCGAACAGCTTCACTTGGTTGATCTTCTGGCGCGGAGTCGTCGTCGGCATGAAGATGATGCCGGGAATGCCGAGCGCCTGGCAGGAGTAAGCGACGCCTTGGGCGTGATTGCCTGCGCTCGCGCAGACAACGCCGGCTTGCCTCGTCTCCTCCGGCAAAGCGGAGATCAGGTTGAAGGCTCCGCGGATTTTGAACGAGCGTACGGTCTGTTGATCTTCCCGCTTCAGGTAGATCTGGCAGCCGTGCTTGGCCGACAACGCGCGATTGGGCTGCAGCGGCGTCGAGAGCACAACCTCCTGGAGCACGCGGTGGGCATGAAGAATATCTTCCAAGCGGACGGGGGACGGGGTTGTCTGGGACATGGGATGGCCTGCCTTTCCATTAAGGGATGAGTTCGTCGTATAAGCGCAAGAGCAAACAAAAAATCCGTCCCTCGTAAAGGGACGGACGCAATATCCGTGGTACCACCCTCGTTCCGCATGCGGTCGGACGCCGGTCAGGCGATCCGCGCACTGCGGCGCTTCAGCCGCGCCTTCGGGGCGCGTGCCCGTAACGGGGGCGGCCGTTCGCGCTTGCGGAGGCTGGGCGCGACTTCTCGGGGAGGATATTCGCTCGGGTCCGGACGTCGGCTCGCAGCAATCGCCGATTCTCTGGGGTTCGGGGGGCCGGGGAACGTATTCCCTTCATTGAATTTTAACTAATGTTATACTCTTACCAGGGGCGGAAGTCAATGCTCAGTTGTCGTTATGGCATGAAGAAGGAGGCCGACATGAGAAAATGGTGGATAGCGCTCTTCGTACTCATTCTTGTGGTTGTCGGGATTGTTATTGTCGCTTACCGCTACGCGGCGCCCCAGCAAGAGCTTGATCTTCGCTATGAGGATGTTCCGCTGCGGGACCGCGCGATCGATATGGCGAAGCGGCTGTCGACGACCCTCGTCCTGTCGGAAGAGGACGTGAACAATCTGGCGAAGGCGCAGCTTGCCGAGAATCCGATCCGGATGAAGGATGCGGAATTGACGGGCGTGCAATTCCGGCTCGGGGACGGAGCGTTGATCGCGGACGTGAACGTCGAGGCGATGGGCCGGATTCCGATCGGCATGACGCTGACGTATGACGTCGAGTGGGTATCGCCGAATCTGATCGCGAGAGTCTCGGATGCGCGCATCCGGGGCATTCACCTTCCCGCGGACTCGTTCGCGGAGGTGACGATTCCGCTCGGAAGCGAGCTGCCGGATTGGCTGAAGATCAAGGAGGTCCGGATTGAAGCGGGACAAGCGGCGATCGAGTTCCAGAAGCCGAGTCTGTCCGATCTGAAGAGCTTGCTCGATTAAAGCTTGTTCGATTAATCCCGGCCGGGTATTCCCCGACGAGGGAATTAGGGGTAAAGTGGGGGAAGCGGAATGCGGAATACGATAATTGGGCAACGGGAGAGGAGCATGTTCATGAAGAGATCGATCGCAAGGAAGGCCGTGGTTGCGTGTGCAGCCCTTATGCTTGCCATACCCTCGACATTCGCGGCGGCGGCGCCGACCGCATCGGCTGCGGCAGCGGCGAAGCCGATTGCCGTAACGCTGAATGGACAAGCGTTGACGTTCAATGTGCAGCCTTCGGTCATCGGCGGCTCGACGTTCGTCGAATTCCGGTCGCTGTTCGCGGCGCTCGGGTACAGCATCGATTACGCTTCGAAGACGAAGACGATCACCGCATCGTCGGACGAGCATCGGATCGTGATGTCCATCGGCGGGGATGTTGCGTTCGTCGACGGAACGTCGGTGCCGATGAGCGGCCAAGTGGTGGTCAAGGATGGGAGAACGCTTGTCGGCGTACGCTTCATCGCTACTCTCTCCGGCAAGAGTGTCGATTGGGCGGCGGCAACCCGCACGGTCGTTATCGTCGACAGAGGGCCGAACGCGGAGCAGAAGCGGGAGCTTCTCTCCTTCCTGGACCGCTCGGAGCAGATCTTCAACGCGGAGGATCGGAATGCCGACGCCGTTCTGGCGTTGATCGCGGACGATTCCCCGATTCGCGGGGCGATGCAGGAGAAGCTTCTGGCGGAGAAGGACGCATCGCTGCAGACGAAGACGACGTACCGGGAAGCCGGCGTCGAAGCCTATTCGGCCAAGGAAGCGGTTCTGCATGTGATCGAGGATAATGTGAAAATCGGCGGAGACGACTATTACTTCGACAACTCGAGCGAACTGCTGCTGACTCTCCATCCGGGGGTGCAAGGTGAGTGGCTGCTGTACGACATGGAATACGTCGCCGTTCAGTACACGGGAGGGGCCTCCTTGATCGAGGAGACGGTTCCGGTTCCGGACGCGGACAAGGCGGCGATCGAAGCGGTGCTGAAGGCGCAACTGGACGCCCTGAACGAGGAGGACTTGGCCGCTTACAAGGCGACTTTCTCCGGGACGGAAGGTCTTGACGCTTACTTTGCGGCGATCGAATCGGGGCTTGCCGATTACGATCAACAGTTGCAGGCCGAGAAAACGTCGATCGTATACTACAACGGAACGGACAAGGCCGTCGCGATCCGCTCGATCGTCGCCGAAGACTTGGAGGACGGCTTCCGTACCCGGTTCCACCAGGGCAACTACCTCGTGAAGAAGGACGGCAAGTGGCTGTTCGACGGGACGGAATACGTCTACAATATCGAAGCGCTCGAATCGTAAGCAGGATCTGATCCTCGACAGCTCCTTCAGAGCCCCGTTCGGCCCTTGCGGCCTGGCGGGGTTCTGTCCGTTCCTGCGCGCGAATATGTTGGGGTAGGACACGCATCGACTATTGCGAGGAAGGATGGGGTGGAGATGGAACTGGGGGATAAGACGGCAGAGATATGGGAGAGCAAGGCACCCGAGGGCATCCGCCTCCAGGAATGGTGGAGTCGGTTCCCTCCGCTGCGGGAACCTTCGGAAGACCCGCCGGACGGCAACGCGGCGAACCTGCTCGTGCGCGCGGCGAGAGAGCGGCCGAGCGACCCGGCGTATTCGTTCGAGGGGCGGACCTGCTCGTACGCGCGGTTGCTCGGCCGATGCTTCCGCTTCGCGAACGGCCTGAGAAGCATCGGAGTGAAGCGCGGGGAGCGGGTGGCGATCTACCTGCCAACCGTCCCGGCGGCGATCGAAGCCTACTACGGAGTGCTGCTGGCGGGTGGCGTCGCCGTTCCGATCCACGAACTCTGCGAACCGGAAGAAGCTGCGAGAAGAACGGCCGAGACGGGGGCGGCGGCGGTTATCGCAAGCCGGAGCCTTTTGCGGGACAGGGGGCTTTTCCACGAGGCGGTTGGTACGATCAAGATTATACTAATAGAAGAAAGACGCGGGAGATGGAAGGGGCAGGAAGCGGTCGAAGCGGCTTGGAGCGGCCTGCGGAGGAGAGTCGGCAAGGGAGACGTCGGGCTCGTTCACGGCATCGCTCTTCTTGGAGCCGCGCAAGCGCACGGAGAGGCGGAGGAAGCGGCGGCCGGCGACCTGGCCGTCATTCAGTATTCGAGCGGCACGACCGGTCCGGCCAAGGGGGCGCTCTTCACCCACGGAAGCATCGCGGCGGGAGCCGTTCGTCAGGCATACTGGATAGGCGGAGTGAACGCGGAGGAGGAGCCGATCGGCCGTGCAACCCCGCTGCTGCATCCGGAAGGATTGGCGTCCTTGAACGCGGCGGCGGCACGGACGGGCTGCGTCGCTCTTGCGAGCGGCAGCTCTGACGCGACGAAGGAACGGACGTCCGGCAGATACAGCCTGGCGGAGGCGGCATCGCTTGCGCTTGCGCTGCCTCCGCGGGGGAAGCGGCGGGACGGCGCGCTCGGGTTCCCTCTGCCCGGAGTGGAAGCGAGAGTCGTCGGCACAGGGAGCCTGGACGAAATGCCGCCGGGAGAGGTCGGAGAGCTGATCGTCCGGGGAGCGCAGATTGCATTCGGGTACTGGAAAAAGGGAACCCCGCCGGAGCGGCAAGATTGGATTCGTACGGGGGATCTGGTCAGCCGCGACGAAGCGGGCTGCTTCTACTGGGGGGACCGGGCATTCCATCGCTTTGCAACGGAGAGGGGAATGATAACGCCCGGCGAGATGGAGAAGATCATTGCCGCCCATCCCGCGGTCGCGAAGGCGTGCGTCGGCAGAACGCAAGCTCCGGGAGGGGAAGCGATTGTCCGCATTATTCTTCGCCGGGGGCGGATCGCATCGGCCGTTCAACTGGAGCGTTGGTGCCGGGATCGCCTCGGGGCTGGCGGAACGCCGATTCGCTGCGAGTTCGTGGACGCCCTGCCCTTGACGCCGTGGGGGGAACCGCTGAAGCGGGAGCTTCAGACAACCGCAACCGCAACCGCGGAAGCGGAAGTTGCCGATCAGGAGGCCGTTTATGCGACAGTGTAATTTAATGGAATTTTTAGGCGGCATTCGTTGAGAATGCCCTTCTTTTTTTGTATACTGGAAGCATGTCTGATCGAGAGAAGACATTTTTTTGAACCGATAATAGTAAGCGTTTACATTGACGAATCTTGTCGTTATTTGTCAAGCGAATTCTCCGTGGGGGGTGAAGCCGTTGCCGCGTCATTCCGATATAAAGCATATAGGAGGGATTGAAGGAATGAGAACGCCCGCGAACCGGAGCGCAGCTTCCGGAGAACGGACGTCGGCGACGGACGCACCGTCTCCCGATGCGGAGATGGGGAAGAAGACCAGGAAGAGAAGCAAGCTGAACAGGCGCGTCGGCATGATCGTTGCACGTACTTTGGCGGCAGGAACTTCTTTGTGGGGTGCATTCGGAGCCGCGCCCGTTCAAGCGTCGGATATAAATGCGTCATCATCGGATCGATTGGCGACCTCGGTCGTGGAAGCCGGAATCGGGACGCTGCCCTTGCTCGCGGCGATGGGAGTGGGAATTGTCGTCTCCGTCGCGGCCGTGATCGCCTTCCTTCAGATGACGGCGAAGAACAAGGGAAGTGCGGACGAACCGGAGGAGATATGGGAAGAAGGCGCGGGGACCGGGGCGGACGGATGGTCCAAGGACAGAAGAGATTCCGTCGAAGATGAATCAGCGGGGTCCGGTCCCACATAGACTAGAGAGCGAGGCGCGGGGAGGCTCCGGGGCCCGCAATCGGGGCAAGGCGAAGTTCCTGGCTATCTACGGTTTTGCTTTTAACCCCAGCCGATTACTGGTATAATGGACAGTAGCAGGGTTAAATTTGTCGACAACTGGAGAGTGACCGCTTTAGCTAAACTTGCGGGTTTCAATACCGCTGGGGAGGGAATCGCATGGCAACGAAACGAAGCCACAACGAAGTCCAAGAAAGTCTCCGAGAATTGACGAGAATTTTCCGGCCCAAAGACCCGCGCAAGTTTGTGAAGGATTACATCCGCAAATATAGAATTACAGGCGGATATGAAGATGAGTTAATCCTGATTGTCGAACGCGAATTGGTTAAATTAAATTCCCCTGCTTCTTGAGAAGAGAAGATGGAATAAAGATCGACACCCCCGAGCAGGGACGTCGATCTTTTTTTGTCGGGATGATTGCCTTCACTCCCCGAGCGGAGTCGGAATGTCCTTGCCTTGGCTGAACATATACTTCATAAGTTTATTGAAGTCCCCGGTTAGTCCGGAGGTGTCCTCTCCGCTCCAGGAAGCCCGGGCGAACAGGAGCAACTGATTGACGAATTCCCGGTTGGCCGAGATATGAACCTCTTCGATCTCCGGATGGTTCTTGCGGACGGCGCTGCCGATTGTCTGTTTGAACTCCGAGGACAGATCGGACACGTCCTTATGGCTGAAGTAGGAATTGTACGGTGTAACCATCTCCCGGTACACCGGGGTTCGGCCTCCCGTGTCGACGTTGTATACGCCCTCCGTCGTCCCCGTATTGTCTTGCTCCCGGGTATCCGCGCCGCCGTGCGACTTCGTGCCGGTCGCCGTCCAGTCGGTCATGATGCCGACATAGGCGTTCTGGCCGGCGAGCATGACGATAGCCGAGTTTACGCCGGGAAGCGTCTTGACATCATAAGAGAGCTGCGAGCTGTACCGGAAGGATACGTTGTCGTGCGCTGTGGAGTTTCTGCTTGTGGACAGACCGCGATAGGAGCCGTAGGATTGGACCCGCGACATCTTGGGATCACCCGGCAGGCGGCTTGAGTAGTCTTTGGCGCTCTTCTGGAAGTTCTCCGAATAATTGCTGCAACCCGCGAGGGCAAGCAGAAGGGATGCTCCGCAAGCAACCGAGAAGAGCTGTCTCATGAGCGGACGGCGGATAACCACGGGTCCATTCCTCCTTAAAGATCGGCTTGTTAAGGGATAGAATACCCGGCCGGGAAGATCGTATGCCTCCGATTATGCATATAAAACAAGGGTCCCGTACATAAAACAAGGGCGGTTTGGCAAAAGCTGAAGAGGACACTTCGGAGAAGGGCGGCAGTTGGGAATGAGTGCGTTTGCATTCGGCAATTGTGACAACGGATCGCCGCTTCGGACGGTTGCCGAATCGTTGAGCGGCAAGGAATTTGACAGTTATAAGAACAATTTGTGAACTGTTCTGTGAACATTGACAAACTGTGGGGCCAAACCCTATATTATTTGATTAGGAACGTATGTTTAAGGTTGGCTTAAGGTTCTTGCATGAGTCACCACCACATGGGTTGCATTCGCCACAACATGCAGCAATCTATGAAAACGTCGAGATGGGGTTGAATTGAATGAATCGGTGGCGTGTAATGAAGCGGTTACTACCGGTGCTGGCAGGAATGGCGCTTCTGCTGTCGGCATGCGGGGGCAGAGAAGACCTGTCGACATTGAAGCCGCAAGGCCCGGTAGCCCAAGGCCAGTTTGATCTGATGGTGTTATCGATCAGCATCATGGCGCTTGTTGTCGTCGTCGTATTCGCTATCTGCCTGTACGTGCTGATCAAGTTCCGTCGCCGCAAGGGCGACAACTCGATCCCGAAGCAGGTGGAAGGCAATCACAAGCTTGAGATTATTTGGACCGTCGTTCCGATCGTCCTCCTCCTAATCCTTGGCGTGCCGACCATCGACAAGGTCTTCGGCAACGCGAAGGACTATTCCCATGACAAGGATGCCCTTCAGGTTATCGTTACTTCTCATCAATACTGGTGGGAATTCGAGTATCCCGAGTATGGGATTACGACGGCTCAGGACCTGATTGTGCCGACAGGCAAGAAGATTCAGTTCAAGCTGGCTTCGGCCGACGTGAAGCACTCCTTCTGGATTCCTTCCATCGGGGGCAAGATCGATACGAATACCGGAGTGGATAACAAGCTGTACCTGGAATTCCCGAAGGAAGGCGTCTACCGCGGCAAGTGCGCGGAGCTGTGCGGACCTTCCCACAGCTTGATGGACTTTAAGGCCAAGGCGGTCGACCAAGCCTCGTTCGATCGTTGGGTAGCGGCGATGAAGGACCCGGCCGTTCTTCCGGAAGACGCCGCGATCAAGGAAGCGTTCGAGAGCAAGTGCCTTAGCTGCCACGCCGTCGGCGAGCAGAATTCCGGCGCGGGCGCTCCGAACCTGACGGGTGTCGGAGGCCGCGAGACGATCGGCGGCATTCTCTACAACGACGAGAACTCGCCGGAAGAGAACCTGAAGCAATGGATCGAGAACCCGCAAGACGTGAAGCCGGGTGCAACGATGCCTTCTGCCGAAGATCTGGATCTGTCGCCGGAAGAGCTCGACGGAATCGCCAAGTACTTGGCCAACTATAAGCTTGACTACTAATTCTGCTCGGAATGAAGGGGGTTCGTTGCTTTGACTGCACATGCCCATGCGCATCCGGTCAAGCGATATCGCGGCTTGATGGACTGGCTGACAACCGTCGACCATAAAAAAATCGGGATTTTGTACTTGCTCGCTGGAGCCTTGTTCTTCTTGATCGGCGGTCTCGAAGCGATTCTGATCCGTATTCAATTGCTCAAGCCGCAGCTTGCAGTCGTTGGCGCAGATACATTCAACGAGTTGATTACGATGCACGGCACGACGATGATCTTCCTCGCGGCGATGCCGATGCTGTTCGCGATGATGAACGCGGTTATCCCGCTGCAGATCGGGGCGCGCGACGTCGCGTTCCCGTTCCTTAACGCTCTGGGCTTCTGGACGTTCTTCTTCGGAGGTCTTCTTCTGAACATCAGTTGGTTCGCCGGTTCCGTGCCGGATGCAGGCTGGACGTCTTATGTTCCGCTTGCCAGCCCTACTTATAATTCGGGCCACGGCGTCGACTATTATGTACTCGGTCTGCAGATTGCCGGTATCGGCACGCTGCTTGGCGGCATCAACTTCATGGCGACGATCATCAACATGCGTGCGCCGGGCTTGTCCTTTATGAGACTGCCGATGTTCACTTGGGCGATCTTCATCACGTCCGCTCTGATCGTCTTCGCATTCCCTGTCCTGACGGTCGGTCTGGTCGCTCTGATGTTCGACCGCCTGTTCCAGGCGAACTTCTTCGAGACGGCTAACGGCGGCAGTACCGTGCTGTGGGAACACGTCTTCTGGGTGTTCGGTCACCCCGAAGTTTACATCCTGATCCTGCCGGCGTTCGGGATTATCTCCGAAGTCGTCAGCACGTTCTCCCGCAAGCGCCTGTTCGGCTATAGCTCGATGGTATTCGCGACGATCCTGATCGCCTTCCTCGGCTTCATGGTTTGGGCTCACCACATGTTCACGACGGGACTCGGTCCGGTCGCGAACGGCCTGTTCTCGATCGCGACGATGCTCATCGCGATTCCGACCGGGGTGAAGATCTTCAACTGGCTGTTTACCTTGTGGGGCGGCTCCATTCGCTTCACGACGGCAGCTTTGTTCGGGATCGGCTTCATTCCTACCTTCACGATGGGCGGCGTAACCGGGGTCATGCTTGCCGTAGCCCCTGCGGACTATCAGTACCATGATACTTACTTCGTCGTTGCTCACTTCCACTACGTTATCGTAGGCGGTCTGATCAACGGGATTTTCGCCGGATTGTTCTACTGGTGGCCGAAGATGTTCGGTCGTACGCTGAACGAGACGCTCGGCAAGTGGTTCTTCTGGACGTTCTACATCGGCTTCCACATGACCTTCTTCGTGCAGCACTTCCTCGGTCTGATCGGGATGCCGCGCCGCGTATGGACGTATCTCCCGAACCAAGGCTTCGACACGATGAACTTCATCAGTACGATCGGCGCCTTCCTGATGGGCATCGGTACGATCATGCTGATCGTCAATGTCATCATCACGTCCTTCAAGCCGAAGAACGCAACGAACGATCCATGGGAAGACGGCCGCTCGCTCGAATGGACGATTCCTTCTCCGCCTCCGGAATACAACTTCAAGCAGATCCCGCTTGTTCGCGGCTATGACGCTTGGTGGAAGGAGAAGATGGAAGGCCATAAGGAGATGACGCCATCCGAACCGGTAGGCCCGATCCACATGCCTTCTCCGTCGTTCCTGCCGCTTATCATGAGCATCGGCCTCTTCATCGCCGGCTTCGGCTTCATGTATGACAAGCTGTTCGTTGCCATCGGCGGCATCGCCGTCACCCTGATCTGCATGCTGCTTCGCTCGGTGTTCGACGATCACGGGTTCCACATCAGCGAAGAAGAACAAGAGAAAGGGGTGCACGCATGAGCTCACATGATCTGAACGGACCATTGCCGCACGAGCCGGAGAGAGCGACGCTCGAAGGCCGCAACAAGATTCTCGGCTTCTGGCTGTTCCTCGGCGCGGAGACGGTTCTCTTCGGCACCTTGTTCTCGTCGTACCTGGCGCTTCGCCACAACACGGGAGACGGCCCTACGCCGAACGAGCTGTTCCAGCTCCCGACCGTCTTCCTCGCTACGATGATCCTGCTCACGTCGAGTCTCATGAGCGTGTTCGCGGTTCAATCGCTGCATCAGAAGAAGGTCAAGCCGATGATCGGCTGGCTGCTTATCACGATCCTTCTCGGCCTCGGATTCCTCGGCCTCGAAATTTACGAGTTCACGGAATACATCCATGAAGGACACCAGATGCCGACCAGCGCATTCAGCTCCTCGTTCTACACGCTCGTCGGCTTCCACGGCGCGCACGTTGCCTTCGGGGTGCTCTGGATCGGGCTGATCATTCTTCAGATCATGAAGAAGGGTCTTACCGTCGTTACGGCGCCCAAAGTGTACGTATCGGCTATTTACTGGCACTTCATCGACGTAGTGTGGGTATTCATCTTCACCGTTGTTTATCTGATGGGAAAGGTGGGGTAACCGGATGTCGAGCAACCATCATTCTTCTCATGACGAGACGACGACACGCCATCGCGTAGAAGGTCCGAAGAAGCACATCGTCACCTTCGTCCTGTCGCTTGTTCTGACGCTTATCGCGTTCGCGGCAGTCGCCTCCGGCGAGATCAACACGGCATTCACCTACATCATTCTGGTAGGGATGGCGGTCGTGCAAGTATTCGTGCAATTGTCGTTCTGGATGCACATGAAGGATAAGGGACACCTGTTCCCGACCATCGGCATCATATTCGGAATCATCGTCGTCTTCACGATGGTGATCATGGCCGAATATTGGGTATGGTGGTAAGCTATACCGGATAAACTGCAGAGAGGCGGGGCGCTGTTCCCGCCTCTTTTTTTGGCCGGATGAGGACGGTGCGTTATAATGGGTTGAAGCCGCGGCCCGACAAGGCCGGGGCACGATTAAGGAGCAAGAAGGGTGAGCTAGAATGAACAGCTTGAAGTATTTCTCGTTCGCGGACGTGTGGAGCCCTTATTTTCTAATCTTCATGCTTGCCGTCGCTACGTTGTATTCCTTCCTCGTTGGGCCGTGGAGAGGAAGGTTCGCAGGAGCGGAAGCCGTTCCGATCGGCAGGCAGATCAGCTTCTACGCGGCCGTGGTGCTTCTCTATCTCGTTCACGGCGGTCCGCTCAGCTTGCTCGGCCATCTGATGTTCTCTTACCATATGACCGATATGGCGATCTCTTACGTGCTGGTGCCGCCGATGCTGCTGTACGGAATTCCGGCCTGGCTCTGGCGCTCCGTCCTTGGAAGCGCCGTCTTGAGACCGTTCCGGTTCCTCGGCAATCCGCTGCTCGGCTTGTTCCTGTTCAACCTGTTGTTCTCCGTCTATCATCTTCCGAACATTCACGATTGGATCATGGTTCATTACTTCGTTCATGCTTTGTATTACATCGTTCTGCTGTTGACCGCCATGCTCAACTGGTGGCATATCCAATGCCCGGTGTCGGAGTGGGCGCGGGTCTCTCCGCTGCTGCGGCTTGCGTATATTTTCCTTAACGGACTCTTGCTCACGCCGGCGTGCGTACTGATCATCTTCGCCGGGGAACCGGTCTTCGCCGTCTACAGCGATCCGGCAGTATGGGCGCAGGCCATGCGTTATTGCGTCTCCGGCAATTCCGCCGAGCTGCTCGCGAAGTTCCAGGGGCCGTCCTTCTTCGGGGTGCTGAGCGCGCAAGAAGATCAGCAGCTTGGCGGCATCATCATGAAGCTGATCCAGGAATTCATCAACATCGGAGCGCTCTACTCCGTCTTCATGCAGTGGTTCCGCAGGGAGCGCAAGGAAGAGGATGGGGAAGGGGCAAGCCTGGAGGCGCAGACGGCGGCACGCCTGAATAGTGTGGGATCGAACAATGTGTGACCGCCGCGAGAAAGATTTGAACAGTTGGACAGGTCAAGTTACAATGTTATCAGCATAATCATTGTTCATTGGAGCAGGTGACCCGTTAATGACTTGGTACGAGATTTTCCCGACGATCAGCACGAGTTTTATCGCCATAAGCGCCATTCTGGTTGCGATCGGGTGGCGGCTCATTATCCTGAAGAAGAGAGACGCCCATGAGAAAACAATGATCGCCGCGGCGATAGCGGCGGTGCTGTTCTTCCTCATGTACACGTCGCGGACCGTCTTCGTCGGCAATACGAACTGGGGCGGCCCGGACAGCCTGGAGACGATCTACCGGATCTTCCTTATCTTCCATATCGTCCTCGCGATGGTAGCCGCCGTATTCGGCATCTCGACGCTCACTCTGGCGTTCAAGAAGAACTTCGCCAAGCATCGCAAGCTGGGCAGATGGACGGCCGTCATCTGGTTCGTCACGGCGATTACGGGCGTTACCGTCTATGTGCTGCTCTACCTCATGTATCCCGGCGGGCACACGAAGCCCGTCATCGACGCGATCTTCGGATAATGCTGTCCGAGCGATGGGCAGCTCGCTTGAAAGTGCAAACATAGCGGCATAGGGGAGCGCGGCCCCCTGTGCCGTTATTTCTTGTGGCGGAAGCTTGAAGGGCGGCGGCGGGCTGTAGGGGCAATGGTAATTGAAGGGGCAATTGTAATCGGAGAAGCAATTGTAAATGAAGAGAAGCAATTGTAATCGGAATTTTGATTATAATTTTCCAGATCGGGTGCGAAACGCGAATTGTAATCGAAATTTCGATCTTATTTGCCTGGCGCGGACGATTAGTCACGAAATAAGGTTGGAATTGCGATCTTATTTGCCTGAAACGGGCAAATCGAGAAAATTATGATTGAAATTTCGATCATAATGGCTCGGCGTAAGTCGGGGGGCGAATCGGGGGCCAGGGGAATCGGCGCCAATAGGCGCCAATAGGGGGATCGGTGCAAATCAGGGCCAAGGGGGCACGATGTGGATGGAGTCAATAGTGTCGACAAAGACGCTGAGTCAGAAAAAACACAGTTTCGCCAATGCTGCTAGATACCCTAAATACCTGGATGCCGCTCGGAGTTGCTAAGCTGCATTCGTGCTGCCGAACCCGCCAGATTCCGCTAAAAGTTGCTAAAATGGCTAGGTTCCACCGAAGTCGCTAAGTTACCGCCTAAGTTGCTAGACATCGCCAGTACCTAACTAGATACCACGGAGCCGCCAAAACCGCACAGATAGGTGCCGCTCGAAGCTGCTAAGCTGCCTAGATGCCTCCAAAGCCGCTCAAAGCTCAAGATGCCTAGATGTCTCCAAACTCGCTAAGATACCTCTCCGAAGCTGCTAGATACCATCGAAATTGCTAGATGCCTCCAAAGTTCGCCTAGATGTCGCCCAATATACCTCCGAAGCCGCCTCGGTCCCGCTGATGCCGCTGGATGTCAGGAATATATGTGAGAAATCACATAAAACGCCGAGATTCCCTCCAATCCAAGCCGACGAATGTGAAAATTCATATAAATTCGCAAAGGTCCCGAACGATTGGAGCGATTAGCTCGTCTGGGGGGGAGGGGAGGCGAATAGCGCGGCAAAGAAGCCATAAAGAGGGGCCGTCCCGAAGCTCGATGACTTCGGGGACGGCCCCTCATCTCAAGAGAACTGCTCTCGCAGCGAATCGGCGAGAGACTTGACCCGGCCCAGCTCGCGGTTGATCTCGTGCGTCGAGTTCATCTGCTTCTCGGTAATATGGAACAGTTCCTCCATCGAGGCGACGTTCTCTTCCGTCACGGAAGCGATCTGGAGCATCTCGCTGGAGACCCGATCGACCGAACGGCTGGCTTGGAGCAGTTCTCCGTGCACTTCGCGGATGCTCTTCGAGGTCAGCTCGAGGAGAGTGCGCACTTCCTGGAATCCGGCGAACGTCGATTCAGCCTGCGACCGGGCGGCATCGGCGGACTCGAGGCCGGCTTCGAAGCCGATCCGGGCCTCGCGGCTGTCCTCGCTGATGGAGGCGAGGATCGTGCGAATGCGGTCCGTCGACTCGTTGCTTCGGACGGCCAGCTTGCGCACTTCGCTCGCGACGACGGCGAAGCCTTGGCCGTGCTCGCCGGCCCGGGCCGCTTCAATCGCGGCGTTTAAGCCGAGCAGATGAATCTGGCCGGATACTTCCTGAATCGTCGTGACGATCTCTTCGACGTTCTGTGTCGAAGAGATCAACTTCTGCAGCGTGCGGAACGCGACTTCAATCGCGCGCGACGTCCTCTCCGTCTCTTGCGTCAGCCGTTCAATGCTGAGTTGAATCGAGGCGATCGAATCGTCCGAGCGGGCGGAATGCTCGTTCATCTGTTCGGAAGCGGCCGATACTTCCTTAATCGAGAGGGTCGTCTGCTGAATGTCCGTCTCGACGGATCGAATCGACAAGCTCTGATGCTCAAGCGCCGCGGACACCTCCCGGAACGAAGCGATCATCTCTTCGCCGGAGCGAGAGGAGATCTCCGAACGCTCGGAGACGATGGCGGACGACTTCTGGAGCTGATCGGACAAGCTCTGGACGTTGGCGAGCAGCTCCCGGATCTGCTCCTGCTTGCTCCGCCCGTCCGCTTCGAGCTCCTGCTGAATCCGAGTCTTGGAGACGATCTGGTAGGAGGTCGCGACGGATGTCAGGACGAGGAATCCGGCATGAATGACAAGCATAAGGAACGGATACTCCGTCACTCCGAAGACGAGCTCCGGCAGGAAGAAGAAGCCGGCTAGATGGTGGATGGCGAATACCCCGGTCATGGCGGCAATCAGCTTGACGTTGTCATAATAAGCGGTCATCGCGACAACCATGAAGATGGAGAAGTGGAATTCGACCGTTCCGCCCCCTCCGCCGATGATCGAGATGCTGGCGAAGGTGAGGCACAGGATGTTCAATAAGGGAATCAAGGGATGCTCTCTGCGGCTTAGATAGAGGAACCAGGAAATCCCGAGCAGAAGGAGCGGGAGAAGCAGAATCGCGTTCAATTGCCAGGCGGGAGCCGAGGCGGTCATGGCGGAGTGGCCGTGCATCTGCATGGATTGGAACACGTCGAACCGGCGGTGCAGCAGGTGAATGAAGAGGCTCAGCAGGACCGTCCCTGCCGAGAAAATCAGCATGAGTTTGTTTTTCCGATGGAGCATAGGTAGACCTTCCTTGTTTGATCTTGATAGTAAGAAGTCGGTAGTGGAAAGTATACCATATATAAGTTGAACAACTTCTGAAAAAGATCGATAAACAGAGGAATTTGTCGAAAAAATGGTGCTTTCTTATCAGGAGCTTCGCTTCAGAAAACAAGGAATGTCTTTCTCGGCGATTGGCTTGCTCACGTAGTAACCCTGAATCTCGTCGCAGCCGAAGGAGGCAAGGTAGGCAAGCTGCTCCTTGGATTCGACTCCTTCGGCAACAACCCGGAGGTTCAGGCTGTGGGCGAGGTTGATGATCGTAGAGACGATCGAGCGGTCATTCGTCTCGGACAACAGCTCGCGCACGAACGATTGGTCGATCTTCAGGCAGTCGACCGGGAAGCTCTTGAGGTAGCTGAGAGAGCTGTAGCCGGTGCCGAAGTCGTCGATGGAGATGCTGATGCCGAGCTGCTTCAGCTCGCGAAGCGTGGAGAAGGAACGCTCGATATCGAGCGTCATCGATTCGGTAATCTCAAGCTCCAGATTGGACGGGTCCATCCCGGTCTCCAGAAGCGTTCGCTTCACGAAGGGAACAAGCCCCTTGTTCAAGAACTGGCGGCCGGACAGGTTCACCGCAACGCGGAAAGGCGGCAGTCCCTGCTTCTGCCACTGGCTGCTCTGGGCGCAGGCGGTTCGGATAACCCAATCGCCGATCGGCACGATCACTCCCGTCTCCTCGGCGAGCGGGATGAAGTCGGAAGGGGGAATAAGCCCCTTCTTGCCGTGATTCCAGCGCAGGAGAGCTTCGACGCCGACGACCTGGCCGGTAATGGCGCTGATCTGGGGCTGGTAGACGAGGTAGAATTCCTCCCGTTCGAGCGCCTTGCGAAGATCCGTCTCCAGCAGAACGGATTCGCGCAGGTTGTCGTTCATGGCAGGAAGGTAGAAGCGGAGCGTATTCTTGCCCTCGGCCTTGGCCGAGTAGAGCGCCGCTTCGGCATTCTTCATCAGGCTGACCGGGGATTCCCCGTCGGTCGGATACATGGAGATGCCGATGCTCGTAGTCAAGTGAATCTCCGTCTCGCCGAAGAATAGCGGTCTCGCGACGTCCGACAGAAGATGGCCCGCCGCGAGCAGCAGGCTGTCCTTGGAGAGGCCGGGCCGGAACAGAACCGCGAATTCGTCGCCGCCGAGCCTCGAGATCCGGGCCTTGTCCGCGACGCATTCCCGAATGCGGTTGGCGACGGTCTGCAGCAGATGGTCGCCAACGTCATGGCCAAGCGCGTCGTTGATGTTCTTGAAGCGATCCAGATCGAGGAACATGACGGCGAAGGGAAGTCCGTCGCCTTCTGCGTTCGAGATCGCCTGCTGCAGGCTCTTCTCGAACGCGATCCGCCCCGGAAGGCCGCTAAGCGAATCGGAGGCTTCGCCGCGGTTGTTGCGGTCGAGGAGCAGAAGCAAGTGCGCACCGAACAGAGCGGCGGCCGCAATGAGCACAGCGATCATGAGCGGGCGGTCCGCGGCAAGGGGAAGTCCCTTCGCAGGCAAGGAGAAGAAGCTGGCGAGCCAGAGCCCCGTGCCCAGGAGGGCGGAGGCGGCCAGCCAGGACCATGTCCGGCGGGATCTTCGCGAAGCGGCTCTTCTATCGGCGATGGTGAGGGCATAGTTCAAGCAGAATGCCGCGACAAGATAAGACAACAGGATGTAGAAGATCAGATGTGCAGGAGCGATGTCGGCCATTTGGTCACCTATACCGGATTGGTTTACAAAATTCTACAAAATTCTCGGTATTAATATTGTAACTTTATTGGCGAATTTTTCATAGGCCAATTGGACTGTCTTCGGGTTGCCGCCGCAATTAATTATGGGCGGAAGACTGGGCGCCGTTCCGGAACGGAGCGAGGAACGCCTTCGGCATCGGACTCTCGAACCGCATGACTTCCTTCGTGACGGGATGCTCGAAGGCAAGAACGAACGCATGCAGGCCAAGCCGGCCGATCTCCTTGGACTTCGAACGGTACTTCTTGTCGCCGACGATCGGGTGGCCGATGTCTTGCATATGGACGCGGATCTGGTTCTTCCGCCCGGTCTCGAGCCTCACTTCGAGCAGGGAGAAGAGCTTGTTCGACTGCAGCCGCTTGTAGTGCGTCATAGCGTGCTGGCCGTCGCCCGGATAGGGGCTGGAATACATCTTGAGCGTCTTGCTCTCCTTCAGCCAGGAGGAGACGGTCCCTTCCGGACGCTTCACTTCCCCTTCGACGAGGGCGATATAGCTTCGCTCCTTGACCGCTTCCTGCCAGCCGTTCTGAAGCTGCTGCTGTACGGTCTCCGACTTCGCGAACATCATGACGCCGGAGGTGTCGCGGTCGAGGCGATGCACGATGAATACGCGGCCGGCGGGATTGCTCCGCTTGACGTGGTCCGTCAACTGCCGGTAGGCGGTCAGCTCCTTCTCGTGCTCCGTCGCAATAGACAGCAGGCCCGCCTCCTTCTGCACGACGAGCAGGGAATCGTCCTCATGGAGGATGGACAAGCCGACGAGGCGCGGAGTCTCTTCGATTCGCTCCTTGCTCACGGCTACCGTCTGTCCGGGGCGCAGCACATAATTGTAGGCGGTCTGGCGCTCGCCGTCGACCGATACCTGACCGCGGGCGAGCATCGACTTGAGCGAGTTTCTCCCTTCGCCCTTGACTGTCGCGACGAGGAAGGCGAGAAGCTCCTCTTCCTGCTGAACGGGATAGGATTTGGCCGGGGCGGGCGGGCGTCTTCCGGGATTCGCTCCGCTTCCGTTTCTGTTCGGTTTTCTGCTCATGTGGGGTGAACCTCCTGCCGTCTGGCGCAGCTTCGTTATGCTGATTATAGGGCATGGGAGAATAGAATGGAAATTTGATCAAAAATTAAACGAACGATTGGAGAATATAAGTTAAGATAGAGAGGGCGCGCCTGCGCCGAATCAAAGGAGGAGAGAGATGCAGCGGTTAGTCGTGAACCACATCGTCAAGCAGTTCGGCGATCGAACGGCCGTGAACGGTCTGAGCTTCGAGGTCGGCGAAGGGGAAATCTACGGCTTGCTTGGCGCCAACGGGGCGGGCAAGACGACGACAATGAGAATGGTGCTGGGCCTTATTATGCCGGATGCGGGCACGGTCTCGTACTTCGGCAAGTCCTACAGCCGGGAGCTGCTCCCGATTATGGGGTATCTGCCGGAGGAGAGGGGCATGTATCCGAAGATCAAGGTCAGCGAACAGGTGGCCTATCTGGGCCAATTGCGCGGAATGTCCCGCAAGGATGCCGACAGCAGCCTTAAGCGCTGGTTGGAGCGCTTCGATATTCCGGAGCATTACGACAAGAAGATGGAAGAGCTGTCGAAGGGCAATCAGCAGAAAATCCAATTTATCGCGGCGGTTATCCACAGCCCCAAGCTGCTTGTGCTCGACGAGGCGTTCAGCGGACTCGACCCGGTCAATGTGGAGCTGCTGAAGGCGACGGTGAAGGAGCTGCGTGACAAGGGGACAAGCATCCTGTTCTCGACGCACCGGATGGAGCACGTCGAGGAGCTGTGCCGCAACATTACAATCATGCACAAGTCGCGTCCGGTGCTGCAAGGTCCGGTGAAGGAGATCAAGAAGAAGTTCCCGATGGAGCGGGTGCTGCTGGCCGCCGAGCACGAGGTGCAGGGCCTGGACAAGCTGACGGGCGTCACTTCGCTGACGAAGCACGAGCACGGCTACGAGCTGAGGATCACGAGGCCGGAGGTCGCCCAGAGCATCCTTCAGCACGCGCTGGCCCAGGGGCCGGTTCGCCGCTTCGAGCTCATGGAGCCGAGCCTTAACGAGATCTTTATCCGAACGGTAGGTGACCGTCATGAATAACCTGTGGACCGTCATGAGCTTCACGATGAGGACGAAGCTGCGCGGGAAGTCGTTCCTGATCCTGACGATTCTGATCGCGCTGCTGCTGGTCGTCGGCTCGAATCTTCCTTATCTGATCGACAAGATGGCCAAGGGAGGCGGCCCGGTCAAGGTCGGCTACGCCCAGTCGGAGCAGGCGGACCTGGTGACATCGCTGTCCGCCGTTCTCTCCGCTCTGCCGGAGCCCAAGGTCGAGCTCGTGCCGGTCGAGACGCCGGCGGACGAGGCCGGCCGCACGGCGGCGCTGAGGCAGGCGATTGAAGAGAAGATGATCAAAGGCTACTTGCAATTCGTGACGACCGGCGACGCAAGCTTCCCAAGCGTTACCTATCTGTCCAAGAAGCAACTGTCCACGGACGCCTCGCAGCAGCTTCAAGCGTCGCTGCAAGCGGTCAAGACCGATGCCGCGGTGAAGGACGCCAACCTGACGCAGGAGCAGCTTGCCAAGCTCACCGCTCCGATCTCGTTCTCTTCGATCCGTCTCGATGAGCTGGACGGCACCGGCAAGACCCAGGAGGAGCGGGATACGGCGCTATTGCTGACTTACGTCATCCTGATCCTGCTCTTCATGTCCGTCATGGTGTCCGGGCAGATGATTGCCTCGGAGATCACATCGGAGAAGAGCTCGCGCATCATGGAGATTCTCGTAACGAGCGTCGCTCCGCTGCAGCAGTTGTTCGGGCGGGTGCTCGGCACGTTCGTCGTCGCCGTCGTGCAGTTGGTCGTGTTCGTGGGAGTGGCGGTGTTGAACCTGACTCTGCCGCACAACAAAGACAGCTTCCTGTCGCTCGGCATCGACTTCGGCAACGTCGATCCGCTGCTGCTGGTCTTCGCGGTGCTCATGTATCTGGCGGGGTTCTTCCTCTACGCGATGCTGTTCGCCTCGATCGGTTCCCTCGTGAGCCGCACGGAAGACCTCGGCCAGGCGGTTCTGCCGATCACGATGATCACGCTGGCCGGCTTTTACATCGCGATCTTCGGCATGAACAGCCCGGAGAGCAGCTTCATCACGATCTGCTCTTACATTCCGTTCTTCTCGCCGTTCCTGCTGTTCCTGCGCATCGGCCTCGCCGAGCCGGCCTGGTGGGAGATCGCGCTGTCCGTCGGCATCTTGCTCGCGAGCATCCTCGCCATCGGCTGGCTGGCCGCGAAGATCTACCGCACCGGCGTGCTCATGTACGGCAAGCGACCGACGATTGCCGAGCTTAGGCGGGCGATGAAGGCGTACAAGGTTTGATGATCGGGATTTATGCGAAAAACCTCTATGACAACAAGGACAGTTGTCACCCCCTACCATGAAAATTTTCCGTATGCGGCCATCCGCAGTGATGAAAAGCCAACTGCGGAGAGGCAGGAGGAGCGGAGTTAGTAGAGAAACCCGTACAACGACGCTCCGAAGAGGCGGTAGGAGGGGAGGATGTGCGAGAAACCTGTACAACAGTTGGAGAGGGAGATGAGCGGAAAACCCGCCTATCGACTGTTCGTTCCACTTGCCATCCCGCCCGGCATCGCTTCCAACTCCCCAGGCGTCTATTCCCTCTGGCGGCATTAGGTCTCTTCTCCCTTTCGTTCAGGATAAGGAGGTGCAAAGGGAATGGGCTGTCCTAAGACCCAAGGGCATGATCGGCAAGCGGAGGTTCCTGATCCAAGGGGAGAAGAGGCATAAGGGTTCAGAAGGGGGATAGCGACTCTATCCACCATAATATAGAAATAAACTCGCCGACTCGCCAACTCACCAACATGCCGACCGCGTCGGGACGGTGCTAGACGGTGGTGGGACTTTTCTGTCTAAATCCGGTACAGACCGCCATTAGCGAGACTTAATTTTCGTATTAAATCACATTCGTGGAGGGAATTCCGGCTTGAGGTGCTGGATATATGCTAAAAACCTCTAAAACGCCTCGATTGCCTCCCAACCAAGCCGCCTTCTTGAATATCGAACAGAGATAGTTCGGGCTGACGCAGATTAGCTGCGCAGCCTTCTTCTTTGATTGGGCCTGTGGATGTCCATGCGCCCCTCCTCTACCAACGCTCCGTCTCCAGAGAGGAGTACCACTCGTTCACTTCCTCGGTCATCTCCTCGCCCCCCAGCTCGTACCATCTCGTGACGGCGCGGTCGAAGCCGGACACGGGCTCCTGGCCGTAGACGATCTTGAGCATCTCGTCGTGAAGCATCTCGTCGAGCGCGTCTCCGATCTTCTCCATGGTCGGCGTCGGCGCGCCCGTGAAGGCGTCCGTCTTGTAGACGGACGGGTTGCTCTCGACGATTGTCCAGCCCTTCAGCTCCTGCGGCGTGCGCAGCAGCTTGTTCTTGATGTCGTAAGACGTCCGGGCGCCCGCGCCGCCGTTGATGCGGGCGATCGACTCGCTCAGCAGGTTCGGGATCGAAGGGAGAGACAGGCTCAGCAGGTACTTCTGCGGATCGGCGAGTCCTCCGGGCACCTCGTCCTCCCGGAAGGTCGGCTTGCCGTTCGCATAGCCGAAGTCGTAGCCCTCCGCGATGCCCCACGAATAGGGCGAATCGGCGGGCGGATCGATGAAGTTGTCGTAGACGAAGTTCATATAACGGAAGAAAATCTCGGGGTTCTCCATGTCGACGTTGATGGCGATGGCCCCGTATTCCGATGGCGTGCCGCGCGTGCCGGACAAGCCGCCGGGACCGGAAGGAATGGGATAGGCGTCGAAGCTCGCGCCCGGCACGTTCGCGGCCACGTTCCCGAGCGGCCATCCCGCCGCCCACAGCGGAGCCACGATCATGCCGGCCTTGCCTTGCGTCCACGCCTCCGTCGCCTGAAGCTCGTCGACGATCTCGGCATCCTTCGGCACATAGCCGCGTTCCATCCATCGTCTCAGCGTCGTCAAGCCTTCCCGCATGCTCGATTGGACCGAACCGTAGACCAGCCTCCCATTTTCCCCTATGCTCCAGATATCCGGCAACGCCCCATAAGCGCCGAAGACAAAGCCCGCGTCCGACATCCACTTCAAGAACGAGTTCTTGACGCTGAGGCTGAGCCCGTACGTATCGTCCAGACCGTTGCCGTCCGGGTCTCCGCGCACGAACGCGTCCATGACCGCCTCCATCTCCTCGAGGGTGGAGGGCGCCTTAAGGCCGAGCTTGTCGAGCCAGTCCTGCCGGATGTACAGCACCTCGTTCGAGTTCATCTTGCCGTCGAGAATCGGCACGGCCAGCTTCTTGCCGTTGATCGTATACCGGTCCCACGCCTCGGGCGCCTGGGCCATGGCCGCCTTCCACTTGGGCGAGGCGTACCGCTCGAACAGCGGACCGACGTCGCGGAACGCGCCGGAGCGCAGCAGCGGATAGAGGTTCTGGCCGCCCTTGAACGTCACGATGTCGGGAAGCGATTGGCCGGCCGCTATCGACGTGTTCAGCTTATTGATATAGACGTCCTCGTCTCCTGTCGTTGTCCAGAGATAGCTCACCTTGATGCCGAGCTTCTCCTCGAACAGCCGGGTCAGCACGTTGTTCTGCAGATCCTCGCCGTTCTTGAACTTGATGTCCGGATACAGATGCCCCACGGTCGTCAGGACGGCCGTCGGCTCGTATCTCCCTTCGACGAATGCAGGGGATGGCTCTGCGGGCGTCGGCGTCTCTTGCGGGAGATCCGGATTCGCGGTTCGATCCTCCCAGTACACGAAGGAGAAGGCCATCACGACGACGAACAAGACGATCGCGAGCCCGAACAGTCCCGTCTGTTGCAGCCATCTTAATTTTCCCATGCGTCCGCCTCCTCTGCTCATGCTCCCGCCTCCTCCGCTTCTGCGCGCACAATCCTCCATCGCAGAGTCACCTGAAGCCCGCCCAAGGCTCCATTGGCCAGCTCCATCCGGGCGTCCGGGCCGAGCAGCGCGCTCATGCGCTCGTATACATTGTGAAGCGCCCATGCGACATTCGTGTCCGAGCCGCAGCAGATCGCCTGGCGCAGCGCGGCCAGGCGGGCGGGGTCGACGCCGAGGCCGTTGTCCGCCACGCTCAGCACGCAGCAATCTCCATCCGTATGGCCGGCGATCCGAATATCCCCGATTGTGCGCAGCTTCTCGATGCCGTGCAGGATGGCGTTCTCCGCAAGCGGCTGCAGCAGCAATCTCGGCACCCGCAGGTCAAGCAGCCGCTCCTCGACATCGATGGCGAAGACGAAGCGGTCCAACTGCAGGCTCTGGATCGTCAGGTACATCCGCACGAGATCAAGCTCTTCCCGCAGCGTCGTGAACGTGTTCTCGAACTTGATGGACTGCCGGAAGTAGCGGCTGAGGCTCATGGCCATATCGATAACGGCCTGCTTCTCGTCGAGCTCGGCCATGCTCTTGATGAACGCAAGCGAGTTGTACAGGAAGTGGGGCTGAATCTGGGAATGAAGCTGCCGCAGCTTCGCCTCCTTGGAGCGGATCTGCTCCAGGTACACCTTCTCGATAAGCTCCTTGATCTCCCGCGACATCTCGTTAAAGCGGTCGAACAGATAGGCGAACTCGTCGTTGCTCCGCCGACTCAGCGTAATTGCGTATTGGCCGGAGGTGATCTTCTTGACGCCCCAGATCAGCTTGCGGATCGGGATCTGCACGTCGCGGTACAGCAGAAGGGCGAGCAGGAGGCTGAACAGCAGCAGGAAGGCGCTGGAGAAATAATAGAGGCGCTGGTTGGCGTAGATCGGGTTAAGCACCTCGTTGATGGGCGTGTAATCCGCGACGTACCAATCCTTGAAGCTGTCCAGCGCGGAGAAGTTGACGAGGTATTGGTTCCCGTCCAGCTTGATGAGGCGGTTGCCGCTTGTCTGCTCCCCGAACGGAATCTGCCCGACCAGCTCGCGAATGAAGGGCAGCCGCTCCGCATCGCCGGCCAGTATGTCTCCGGCTGCCGAGAACAGCAGGGGGCCGTGCTCGTTCGTTCCCTTGGCGCGTTCCAGGTAATCGAGCACGTTCCTGGTGTCGATTCTGGCCTTGACGACATAGATCACCTCTTCCGGATCGAAGCGGAACGTATACGGATGAGCGAGGTAATACGTCAGATACGCGCCGTCATCGGCTTGCTCGTATTGCCAGAACGGGCGGAAGTGCTTCTCCAGATACAAGTCGCTTGGCCTTGCCGGGGTCAGAGGAGAGAACGAGGCGTCCGGAGCGGCGTAGACGACCGTGAACTCGGCGTTCCAATTGTTCAGGGCGTGAAGCAGGTTCAGCTTGTCCGACACTCTGAGCTTCAGCTTGTTCAGCTCAAAGTCCCCTTCAAGCATGGAAGGGGTCGCGAGCAGCCTCACGTCCTTGTCGAGCACAAGCAGATCGCTGAAGGACGATATCTTCGACAGATTGTTATCGATGTCGCCGGCCAGGAAGCTCAGCTCGTTCAGCTTCACGCGCTGAATCTCCTGCTTGACGAGCCGCACGCCGGAACGGTTGGTCAAGTAGTACAGCAGCAGCGTGGAGGCGAGGAGCAGGCAGATGACCAGAACGATTTTGGCGAAAATCGTAAGCTTCATGAGAGCGTCCCCGTTCAGTCAGGAGGATTGGTGTCGATATTCCAGGGGCGTCAGTCCGTAATGCTCCTTGAACAGCTTGATAAAGTATTGCGGCTTATGATAGCCGATCGCCGCCGCGACGTCGCTGACGGGAAGTCCGGGCTGCTCGACGAGCAGCTCTCCGGCTCGCTGCATGCGCGATCTGTACACATAATCGCTGACGTTCTCGCCCGTCTTGCTCTTGAAGAGGGCGGACAGGTACGCCGGGTGCAAGCCGACGTGATCCGCGGCCGCCTGCAGCGTGGCGTCTGCGAGCCGGTCCGAGATGAATTGCCGAACCTTGCGGATGAGCGCTGCCTGCTCGTCGTTCCATTCGCTCTTGGTCGATTCCCGCAGCCGTTCAAGCGTGCGCTCCACCCACATCTGCAGTTGGCCCATATGGCGGAAGCGGGAGGCATCGTCGGACCCGCCCGGCTCGGACGGGAGAAGGTCGAGCAGGCGAAGCCCGTTCTTGTGGGCGAAAAAAACGAATGAGCTCATCGCGTGATAATAAAGCTCGAGCAGCGTCTCCCGCGACTCCATCCGCTTGTCCGCGACTTCGAGGAAGACGGCGTTCCACTTGGCGGAGATCGCCTCCCACCGGCTGATCTCGAACAGTTGCAGCAGCGTGGGCGACTCGTACAAGCTGTGGACGCGATAGGGCATCTCGGGCACGTTGGCCTCGTGCAGCCGGATGAACAGATCCGTCTCGCCGCCGAGATGCCGGGCGAAGACGGACAGCGAATCGCGGTACGTCCCGCGCAGGCCGAGAGCCATGGCTTGCCAACCGCTCACGACGACCGAGATGCCGCTTCTGAGAAAATGCCGTACGTGATGCTGAAGCTTGGACGCCAGATGCTCGAGGGATTGCTGCCGCGCGCGTTCCGGCTGCGGTTCCTGCGCCAGCCAAGTCTCTTCCCGAGCCTTGAGGATAAACACCTCATGCTCGTACGGATCGCGTCCGTGCCAGACATGGAACAGGTCCGAGAACGTCTCCTCGGCGATATTGACGACGGCCGAAGCGAGCAGCGACTGGTCCTGCCAGTTCAGCTCCCCCGCGGACGACTCGATGCGGAGCAGGCACAGCGCCGTCTCGTCGTTCGGACGGAACGGCAGTTGATAATACGCCAGCTTCTCCTCAAGCAGCGCGGCGGGCAGCTTCTTCCCTTGCAGCAGCTCGACAAGCAGCTTCTCGCGGAAGAGCGGCATATGCTGCCGCAGCATGTTCATCGCCTTCGCCTGCCTGCCCCGCTCGTCCCATTCGAGGCGGAGCGCTTCCGTGAGCCGGCGCAGCATGTCGGCCAGTTCCTCGTGATCGGCCGGCTTGAGCAGATAGCCGTCAACCTGCTGTCTGATCGCTTCCTGCGCGTACTCCCACTCGCCGTAACCGGACAGCAGGATGCTCTTGAAGCGTTTATCGTACTTCCGAACCTGTTCGATCAGTTCAAGGCCGGAGATGCCCGGCATGCGAATATCGGTGATGATGATGTCGACGGGATAGCTCTTGCAGTATTCGAGCGCCTCTTCGCCGGACAGCGCCTTGTGAATCTTGCCGATGCCGAGCGTCTTCCACGGCATATTGCGTTCGAGGCTGTCCACGAGGTGCGAATGGTCGTCGACGATGAGCAGGTCGTACATGCGATACTCCCCCGATCCGGTCCCCGCCCCTTGCCGGTGGCCGGTTGATCGCGCGCGCGCCGCCAGTCCGGACGGCATTCGCTTCTATTATGGAGGCAACGCACTTGCCTGGGAAGCGGATCTTAAGTATGGGGTCCGAATCTTAAGATCGGAGCATGCAGTTGTCGCCAACCTTAAGAATTCGGTTCCCGATCTTAAACATGTGGTGTTTCTTCCCGACGATTCTCTGATCTATGGTTAAGGTACCTTGGGTTCCGGAGAGGTTGACAGAGGCTGAACCCGGGAATAGGCAAGATTGGGAGGATCTCAATGAATCGATTATCCGCAAGCGACAGGAGCAAGGCTTCTTTTAATGTCTTCAATGTTTTCCTTATCTTCTGTATGCTGCTGAGCACGCTGCTGGCGAATGCCGCAAGCGGAGCTTCCGCGAGCGAAGGTTCCGCAAGCCCGGATTCGCCGCGCGTGCCGACGAATCCGTATCCGAGTCCGGCGGCGGACTTGGCGCTGGCCAAGCACGATCTGGCGGCTGGTCCAAGCCCGCTGGACAATCCGCTTAAGGGCTTCGCGCCCTTCTATCCGTGGGAGACGGAGACGTCCTTCCCGCATAGTCTGGAATGGTTCTATGTTCCGCTCAAAGCGGTGATGGACGGCCCGAATTCCTTCACCTTCGATTCCGGCATCGAGCCGATCTTGAACGCGATTGCCGCGAGAGGGAACCAGGCGGCGATCAGAGTTTATCTTGAATATCCGGACAAAGAGGATGCCCTGCCGCAATTTATTCACGACAGCGGCGTCGCGATCCGGCATAACGAGGTCTTTAACCAGGACGAGCCGGACTATGACGATCCGAAGATGGTCGAGTACCTGACCAACTTCATTGCGGCGTTCGGCGCCAGATACGACGGAGACCCGCGGATCGCATACATCCACATGGGCCTCGTCGGTCTGTGGGGGGAGTGGCATACCTACCCGTACGACACGGACACCACTCAGGACAGCTATCCGAACTACATGCCCAACGAGACGACGATCAACACGATTTTCTCCGCATATGACGATGCCTTCGACCAGACCAAGCTGGAGGTCCGCTATCCCGCCCTGGCCAATGCAGGCGATTACGATATCGGCTATCACGACGATTCCTTCGGCTACAAGGAAGGCGACCCGCTGCAGAGCGTGACGCAACCGGAGAGCATGGGCGGAGCCTACTATTCGTTCATGACCCAGATGCTGGATGCGGGCCTTGAGAACAAGTGGATCACGGAGTCCATCGGCGGAGAGGTGCGCCCGGAGATTCAGGGCAGCTTCTTCAGCGGAGGCGCCAACGTCGACAACGCGTTGGACGACATCGAGCTGACTCATGCGACTTGGATGATCAACCAAGGCGGCATCAGCAATTACTCCGCTGCCGACGCGACCGTTGCCGCAGGCGTGAGGAAGATGGGCTACGATCTGCAGGTTCAGAGCGCCTATTATAACGACATTGCCCAAGGGGACCCGCTTAAGGTCGGCGTCTCCATTCAGAACAACGGAGTCGCTCCCTTCGCTTATCCGTGGAAGGTGGAACTGGGCGTGAAGAATGCGTCCGGGAAGCTCGTGAAGCAATGGGACACGTCATGGGACATCACGAAGGTGATGCCGGCGCAGATCCGGACGTATCCGGAGTGGGAGGTTGCCGGGAATCCGACGTACGTCCCGTTCGGAGAACCCTATTATTACGATACGACCATTCCCGCACCGGACCTGAACGACGGCTACTACTACTTGGTGATGAAGGTCGTCAATCCGCTGGAGGAGATCAGCTCCAAGGCGAAGAAGGTCGGATTCGCGAATGCCGATCAGGACTCGGCAGGCTGGCTGAATCTGGGAGCGGTGCGGATCGGGGACTGCGCTTCCTCGTGCGAGGAGCCGCCGACCTCGCCGCCGGCGCCGCCCGTCCGTCTGCTCGTCGACGACTATGACGGCACGCCGGCATGGTCCGGGAGCACTCAGAACGACCTGAACCAATGGACCGGGTCGAGCGGGTTCGCGAACGGGGGCGGCGCCGGGGTTGTCGAGGACGGAGCCTTGGTTCTGCAATACCAGAACATGTCGCGGCTCGAGACGAACATCGGGCGCAACCTTCAAGACACGAACAAGCTGGTCATTCGGGCCAAGGGAGCCGTCGGCGGCGAGGAGAGTCAGCTTAACCTGACGATCGGCGGCGTGACGAGAACGCTCGGCCAATTCAGCGGAGATACGATTACGACAAGCTACAAGGATATCGTGATCGACCTGTCGGCGAACGGAGTGGACTTGTCGCAGACGATCTGGAGCCTTGCGATCTTCCAAGCCGTGTGGGGGACGACCGGCACCGTTTATATCGACGAGATTTATTTTACGGATCGGTATGAAGCGGACGAGGAGTCGGGAACGGGATCAGGCTCGGGCTCCGGGTCAGGTTCGGGATCGGGTTCGGGTTCCGGGTCAGGTTCGGGATCGGGGTCGGATGCGCCGGGGCTCATCGAAGACTTCGAGTCCTATGCGGACGATGCGGCCATCGCCCAGGCGTGGACGGAGGCGTGGTCCGACAAGCCGGGCTCGGTTGCGAGAACGCTCGGCCAAGCGAGCGGAAGCAAGGGCTTGAAGCTGTCGGTGGCCATTGCGGATTCGGATTGGTCGAACGTCCTCTATTCCATTCCCTCGGACAAGAGGGATTGGTCCGGGTTCGACGGCTTAAGCTTCTGGGTGAACAACACGGCCAGCGACAACAAGGACTTCAGCTTAAACGTCGCGCTTGAGACTTCGGCCTCCAGAGGCGAGTTCGGATTGCGGGAAGGCGGATCGGCGATGACTCTGGCGGCGGACGGAAGCTGGGAGCCGGAAGCGTTCAACGGAGGCTCGCTTGCCGTTCCGGCAGGCTTCCAAGGCGTCGTAGCCATTCCTTGGGATCAATTCGTGCAATCCGCTTGGCAATGCGACGGCGTTCAGGCGGATTGTGCGGCGGCGCTGGAGCTCGGCGAGGTCAATGGGCTGCAGTTCGGCTTCCCGCCGGCGGGTTATCCGAACAACGTCGTCACGATCGACGACATCACGCTCTATCGGGCGGACCGCATTCTGGACGACTTCGAATCCTACGCGGACGATGCCGCTCTGCAGAACACGTGGCGGATCGATTGGGAGTCCGGAGAGCCCTCCACGCTTCGCACGATCGACAAGACGAACGTCTCGGACGGCAGCCAGGCGATGAAGCTCTCGGTGTCCCCTCCTTCGGGGAAGCCGATCGCCGATTGGGTTAACATCAAGCGCACGGCGTTCACCGGTACGGATACGGATTGGACCGCCTTCGACGGGCTTACCTTCTGGGTGAACAACGATTCGCCGAGCAGCAAGAGCATGGACCTGAACGTCGCGATCGTCACCGACGCCACGAAGGGCGAGTTCTCCTTGAAGGCGGGAGGAGAGGTGGTCTTCTATCAAGCGGCCGACGGCTGGAAGCCGACTGTTCTCGGCGGCGGTTCGCTGTCGATCGCGGCGGGGTATCACGGCGTGATTCGAATCCCGTGGAGCGCGTTCGCCCAATCCGAATGGCAGGGCTGCGGCGCTTGCGACGCTTCGCTCGAGCTGAGCAACGTGCTGCAGATTCAATTCGGATTCGGTCCTGTCAATCAAGCCGACAACGTTCTCAGCATCGACCGCCTGGGATTGTACGCATTGGCGGGTCGAACAAGCGGATCGGGCGGGGGACCCTCTGAGCCGGAACCGGTTGATCGGCCGAGCCCGCCGGCCTGGGCGACGGCGGAAGGAACGCATGAGCTGGAATACCGCCAGGCTCCGGTCGACAATCCGCTGAAGGGCTTCCTGCCGTTCTACGACGCCTCCGAGGAAGCCTACTTCAAGGAAGGCGACGATTGGCGAGATCGGCCGACGCAGCTCCCGTACAGTTTGGAGTTCTTCTACTTGCCGCTGAGCAAGCTGATGAACAACCTTGACGACTTCGATTGGACGGAGCTGGATAAGCGGCTGGCGGCGGTAGCGTCCAGGGGCAACCAGGCCGTGTTCCGGGTGTACCTGGACTATCCGAACAAGCCGTCGGGAATTCCGCAATTCCTTCTCGACGAAGGGCTGAACACATACGATTACGACGAGTACGACAACGGCAAGGACGCGACGAGCGTAGCGCCCGATTACAACGATGAGCGGCTGCTCGGCGCATTGGACAACTTCATCGGCGCGCTCGGAGCGCGTTATGACGGAGACCCCCGGATCGGCTTCATCATGATCGGATTAATCGGCTTCTGGGGAGAGTGGCACACGTATCCTTATGACGGGAACATCCAATCGCCGAACCTGATGCCGACCGACGCCAACCTGAAGCGGGTTCTTGCCGATATGGACGATGCCTTCGACCGCACGCAGCTTGTGCTTCGATATCCGATGGACAACAGCACGTTGACGACCCGGAATTTCGATGTCGGCTACCATGACGACTCCTTCGCCTTCCAGACGCTCCCGCCAAGCTTGGGGGGACAGAGCTGGCACTTCTGGGGTCGCGTGAAGGACGCGGGGGCGACCGAGTTCTGGAAGACGAACAGCATGGGCGGAGAGATGCGGCCGGAGATTCAGTTGAAGATGTGGAACAACGATCCGCCCAAGTACAATGAACCGTCGGCGCCTATCGAGGGAGCCCAGGGCGAGGATTACTACACCAGCCTCGAATTGACCCACGCGTCCTGGTTGATCGCCCAAGGGGTGTTCCAGACGCCGTTGGAAGCCGCACCGTTGGCAAGGGCGACGGAAGGCTCCCGCGATCTGGGCTATGAATATTACGTGCCCGCCTCCTATCTGGAAGCTTCCGACGGCAGCCTGAAGGTAGGCATAGAGTTGGAAAATAAAGGTGTAGCACCGTTCTACTACAGTTGGAAAGTCGAGCTTGCCGCCCAGTCGGACAGCGGCATCGTGAACATATGGGAGCCGGATTGGGATCTGAAGGGCGTGCTTCCGAATACGAACGGATACGACGGCAATCAGCTGTTCGAATCGACGTCCAATCCGGAGCTGAGCAACGGAAGCTATCGCATTCTGATGCGTTACGTCAATCCGCTGGAGCAGATTAATGCGGACGCCAAGAAGTTCAGCTTCGCCAACGCCGAGCAGAGCGGGGACGGGTGGCTGGCTCTGGGCAGCGTGACCGTCTCCAATAGCGCCGCCGAGGCCCCGGCGAGGGTTGCGGGTCTGACGACGAACACGCCTGATCGGATCGCACTGGCACCGGGCGCAAGCCTTCAGGCGGAGGCGGCGGTCACGCCTGCGAACGCCGCCAATAAGAGAATTGTGTGGTCTTCCGCAGATGCGGACGTGGCTTACGTGTCCGCCTCGGGGCTGATCACGGCCGTTGGAGCCGGCAGCACCGTGATTACGGCGAAGTCCTCCGACGGCAATATCGAGAAGCAATTCCAGCTGACCGTCTCGTCGGATTCCGGTTCGGGTTCGAACCCGAACCCGTCTGCCGGCGGTTCGACGACAGCTCCTGCGACAGCGGCGTTTGAACCGACGGATAGCGGAGTCAAGCTGGCGGCCTCCGCCGTCAAGACGGTTCGGACGACGAACGGGAACGGCCAGGCCGTGACGGAAGCCGCAGTGGATGCGGCGAGTCTGAAGGCGGCGTTCGCTTATCTGGCGGAAGGGTCGTCCGCCTCGCATTCGGTAACGATCGATCTGCGGGAGGAGGGCGGCAGCGTCAAGGCGACGATTCCGGCATCCGCGCTTGTTGAAGCGGGGACGGAATTGCCGGACGCCGCGATCGTCATCCTGACAGAGAACGGAAGCTATACGCTCCCTCTGCATGCGTTAGACTTGGCGGGGCTGGCGAAGAGGCTTGGCGTCGAAGCGGATGAACTGGTCTTGACTGTCGCGGTGAGCGAAGTCGCGGGCAGCCAGGCGGATCGAATCGCCGTGCGGGCAAGCCAGGAGGGACTGAAGCTGCTCGCCCCTTCACTGGATTACGGAGTCTTCGCCCAGGCCAACGGACAGACGATCGAGGTAACCGACTTCGGCGGCACCTATGTCGAACGATCGATCACCCTCTCCGGCCGCGTCGATCCGGCACAAGCAACCGCTGTCCGGTTTAACCCGGACACGGGCGAGTTCTATTTTGTCCCGGCTGTCTTCCAACCTGACGGAGACGATACGACCGTCACGATGAAGCGGAACGGGAACAGCATCTACACGGTGGTCGCGAGCGGCAGATCGTTCGCCGACATCCAGGGGCATTGGGCGCGGAAGGAGATCGAGCTGCTGGCTGCCAAACGAATTGTTAACGGGACTGCGGTGAACAGCTTCTCGCCGGACCAACCGATTACGCGCGCGGAGTTCGCCGCACTTGTCGTTCGTTCCCTCGGATTGGATTCTTCGGGAACGGGGACCTCCTTCAGCGATGTGACCGAGGACGACTGGTTCGCGGAAGCGATCGCGACGGCGGTCGACGCAGGGATCGTTAAAGGGTATCCGGACGGCTCGTTCCATCCGAACGAAGCCATCACCCGCGAACAGATGGCCGTGATCATATCCGGAGCCATGAGCTACGCAAAGCAATCGATTCAGGTGGCGGATAAACAAGACGAGATTGTTGGGGCATACGCGGATGCAAGCTCTGTCGGCGCTTGGGCGAAAGGGCCGTTGGCCGAATTGCTGACCGCTCGGATCGTCCAAGGCAAATCGGACACGCAGCTCGATCCCGGAGCCAACGCAAGCCGCGCCGAAGCCGTCGTCATGCTCGGACGCTTCCTGCAATTCGTTCAATTTATTAACGGAATTTAGCAGGGGATACAACGACAGTATACGAAATGATCCTTCTAACGAACAGGCTCTTCGGCCGATAATGTTAAGAGGGGGGCCGAGTGGCATCCCCTCCATGGATGAAGAGAAGCTCGAATAGGAGATCAAGCGGACATGACGACACCATCGATGAAGCTAAGCGTACTGGACCTGGTGCCGGTACTTGAGAATAAAGACGATTCCCACGCGCTTGCGCGGGCGGCCGAGCTGGCGGAGGCGGCGGAGCGGTGGGGGTACGAGCGGTACTGGGTCGCAGAGCATCACGACATGAAGCATCTGGCCTGCCCGGCACCGGACGTGCTGCTCGCCCATATCGGGGCGCGCACGGAGCGCATTCGGCTTGGCTCGGGCGCGCTGCTGCTGCCGCATTACAGTCCGCTGCGGGTAGCGGAGTCGTTCCGGATGCTGGCCGGCCTGTACCCGGGGCGGATCGACCTTGGCCTCGGACGGGCTCCGGGCGGTCATGCCCACGCCAGCATGGCGCTCAGCGGCAACTTCCTCGACAATGTCGGCAAGGTGCCGAAGAAGCTGAGCGAACTGACGGCGCTGCTGCAGGATCGCTATCACTATGAGGGCGTGAAGGTTGGCGCGAGGCCGAATCCGCCGGAGCAGCCCGAGGTGTGGATGCTCGGCACGAACAAGAAGAGCGCGGAATACGCGGCCGTCTACGGGCTTGGCTATGTGTTCGGCCTGTTCATGAGCGAATCGGACGGAGCGCCGATCCTGAAGTCGTACCGGGATGCGTTCATGCCCTCGCCGCTGCGCAAGGAAGCCGGAGCGATCGTTGCGATCGGCGTCGTCTGCGCGGAGACGGAGGAGGAGGCGCAGCGCGAAGCCGAGAGGAGCGCGGCTTTCTTCCGGCAGGGAGGCCCCCCTTCCGACGGGGAGGAGGAGGGCGGGCCGGACCGGCCGCGCCGGCTCCTCGTGGGCACGCCGGCTCCGCTGCTTGATCGGCTGGAGGAGATGGCGTCCGCCTACGGAGTGAGCGAGTTCATGATCATGACGATGGGCTCGGACTACGCGAAGCGGCTGCGCTCGTACGAGCTGCTCGCCCGGGAATGGCGGGAGCGGGAGGCGAGTCGGCGGGGCGAGCGAAGCTGAGCGGGCTTAGCGGCAATAGAGATGAGAACGCGTTAGCATGCGATGGAGTGCAACAGGAAGCTTCGGCCGAGCGCCGGGGCTTTTTTTTCGTGTTTTTTGGTTGCGATCGATGCGGTTGGTGTGTTGGTGCAATTGGTGCGATTGGCTTGCGAGTGGCGCTCAGGCGGCGGATTTTATATGAAAAATCACATTCATCGCCCGCGGAATCGGGTGATTTGGATGGTTTTATGTGAAAAACCGCATATATCGACCAATTTCTGTGCGGAAATGCGGTATATATGCGAAAAATCACATTCATTGCTCGAATCCGGCCAGTAGGCGGGGAGATGAATGTGAAAAACCACATATATTCCGGTTCGCGAGCGGAAGAGGGCGGGGATTGCCGGGGGCCGGGGAGAGAATCAACGAAACAGGGTGTCGGGACGGGAGGGAATACGGGAATGAGGGGATACGGGAATGAGGGAACGACGCGACAACGAAACGATGGATCGAGAGGGGGCGACGAAGAGAGAGCAGTTGGGCAGCGCACATGGACGGACTTCGGAGGAGAAACGATCAAGAGAGTAACCAGACTGCCCACAGAAGCAACGTGCGGCACAGCTTCGTCGAAGAGAGTAGTTTGGATGCGCACATGCAGAAGGGAGAAGGGAGAAGGGAGCGTGGGAAGGATAGTAGATAGTAGAGAAGAGAGGATTAGAGCCCGGCGGCGGTCAGAGAGCGGCGATGGTCGATGCGCGGCGATAGGTTAGGGCGGCTCGGCGCCGCGAGCAGGCGGAACAGGCAACAGGCCAACGTGAGACCGAAGGAGATGATCGGTAAGGGGAGGTTCCTGAGTCGAGGGGAGAAGAGGCATAAGCGTCCAGAAGGGGGGGAGGACCTCTTGCTTCGACCATAATATGGAAAATTTCTCGCGAGGAGGAGGAGGAGGAGGAGGAGGAGGAGAGATAACGTTCGGCGGGATGAGAAAGTTCGAACCTGACAACATCCCTCGTGTTTAAGGGTTTGAGGGGGCGCCGTGTCGATGCTTGGGGGCGTTTATGGTCGGCCGCTGGGGCGGGCAGAATTTTTTGTGTTTTCTTTTGTATTCTTCGCTTGAAATATCCAATTACAAAGTATATATTACACTTGTAAGTATACGTAAATTGTTTAATGTATATTTAGAATTCTTCTTGAGAGCGGTTGCACGAAGGGGGCGAAGGGGGTTTTGCCCGAGAGCTTGCCATGGCGCGGGTCAGGTGTTCGCATGAATCGTTCACGCTTCGCTTCGCAATCCATCTTCAAAATCCATCGATGGAGGAGGAACATGATGAAGACAGCAAGCCGTTGGTTTATGGCATTGCTTATCTTGACCGTTCTGGTGCCGTTCACGGCGCCGGGAACCCCGAGGTCGGCTTCGGCGGCCGTACTGGCGACGGATATCGGCAGCTTCGAGACGGGGACCGACAATTGGCAATGGGGCAGCAACGTGACGGGGCTCTCCCACGCAACGAGCAGCGTCAACACGCCGGGGACGGCTTACGCAGGCAACCGGATGGGCGAATTGACGAGCTCGGCGGCTGCCGGGACGTCGTGGAGGTCGATCTACAAGGAATTCTCTGCCGGGTTGAACGTCGCGGCGAGTCCTTACTTCCACGGCGCCTTCAATACGTACGGCATCAATTCCAGCCATACGCAGTTCCAGGTGCGGATTACGTTCTACAGCAATTCGCAGACGCTGGTCTCGACCCAGAGCATCGCCGGCGATCAATGGAACGAGCTCAGCGTCGACTTGAGCGATTGGAGCTACCGCACCAGCATCACCAAGATCGAGGTCGCGTTCCGGTCGGTCACGTATTCGTCCGCCTGGACGGCAAGGCATCAGCTTGACAATGTGGGCTTCTCCGCCTATCCGGCTTCCTATTCGGGCGCGATCTCCCAGGTAACGGCGGATGCGACCCAGATCGGCGTCCAAGGGACGTATGCGACGACGTCCGCCGTCCAACTGGATCTGATCGAGCTTCAGCCCTATGAAGAATACAACATCGCGGCAACCTATACGGCCCAAGCGACACAGAGCGTCACGCCGAGCGGCGGAACCGCCAGCTTCTCCCTTGGCGCGGCCCGTTACGCCTCCTCGCGAGACAAGGTGTACTCCAAGTTCGCCGTCATCGACCATACAACGAAGAAGCTGATCGCCAGGCCTGCGTATGTCACCCAAGTGACCAATGCTGCCAACACGTATGCTTTTCCGACTGCGTCTTCCATCAAGGGGCTTCAGGTGCAGAACGTGGACGACGCTCAGAAGCTCGGGATCGGCCATGCGGCGCTGAACGTGGCGTTCAATGAGCTCTTCCTCGAGAGTGCGACTGGGGCGATTCCGTTCGCGATGGACGGGACGACCTACTACTTCGATCAGAGCGCCGTCACCAAGCTGGATAACGACATCAAGACGCTGTCCGACAACGGTGTCGTCGTCACGCTTATTCTGATTCTCTATAACGACACGGGGACGATCAATTCGCTGCTTCGCCATCCCGATTATTCCGGGCACGGGACGGTCGTTGCCTTCAATGCGACGAATGCGGACGGCATTCGCTACTGGAAGGCCGGCGTCGAGTTCCTCGCCAGTCGATACACCAGAAGCGACGAGCAGTACGGCAGGGCGGTCAACTACATCGTCGGCAACGAGGTGAATTCGCCGTATTACTGGTACGACATGGGCGACAAGCCGCTGCAGAGCTTCGTGGAGCAATACGCCAGAGCTTACCGCATTGCGGAGACGGCCGTGAAGAAGTATTACTCGAACGGGCGGACGTATATCTCGCTCGATCACTTCTGGAACGGCAGCATCGGCACAGATGCGCTCAAGACGTATAAGGGCAAGGCGCTGCTGGACGAATTCAATCGCCAGATCGCCGCGGAAGGCAATATTCCCTGGAACATCGCCTACCACCCTTATCCGGAGGATCTGTTCGACCCGACGATCTGGAACGACACGACGGTCACCGACAACGCGAACACCGTGCGCATCAACTTCAAGAATCTGCAGGTGCTGACCGGTTATATCGGGGCTTCCGACTATCTCTACAACGGCAGCAAGCGCCGGATCATTCTGTCCGAGCAAGGGTTCCACTCGCTGAGCAACTCCTTGGCCGACCAGAAGACGCAGGCTGCGGCTTACGCCTATTCCTATTACAAAGCCAAGTTCCTGGGAGGCATCGATTCCTTCATCCTGCACCGGCATGTCGACCACGGCGACGAGGGAGGGCTGAATCTCGGGCTCTGGACGCGGGATACGACCAAGTCGTTCCCGGCCGCTCCCAAGGATAAGAAGTATATCTACGATGTGTTCCGCAAGATCGATACAAGCGAGTCGGCCGCCGTGACGGACTTCGCGAAGAGCATCATCGGCATTGCAGACTGGGCGTCCGTCATTCCGAATTACGACGCGTCGCAGCTTGCGGACCGCACGCCTCCGGCAGCCGGGAGCCTGACCTCCGTTACGGCCATCTCGCCGACGGCGAACGTATCCGGCTTCGAGACGTCGGCGGACGGTTGGGTCATCTCGGAATACTCGCAATCGGCGAGCGTCGTGTCCGGCTTCCTGAACAATCCGGGAACCGCTTACGCAGGGTCCAAGGCGCTGGAGGTCAATGTCTACAACTCGTCGACGGGCGACTCGGAAGGCGGAGCAAGAGCGGAGAAAGGAATCACGAAGACGTTCGCCACTCCGATCAACGCAACCGCAACGCCCAAATTCCAGTTCGCCATCGATTCCTACGGAGGCGCTCCCGGGGCGACCGAGTACAACGTGACCGTGCGGATCTACAGCGGCGCGAATATCATCGAAGGCACCGCGCAGATGACGCCGGATACCTGGAATGCGTTCTCGATGGATATCGGCGGTTGGGCCTACAAGAGCAGCATCGACAAGATCAAAATATGGTTCAGCGCGAATTCGACGGCTCTGTGGAACGCCAGGTATCAAGTCGACCAGATCGGCTTCGGCGCCTGATCCAACGCGGTTGCGGAAGCCGGAATCGAACAATTGAACGCCTCATCATTGTCATTATCGGGAGGTTGCCCATGACTCATTCCATACGTCTTCGCAAGATTTCGGCTCTTATGTCCATGATTTTGCTGCTTCAGCTTGTTCTGGCTGCGGCCGCCTCGGCGGGCTCGTACGATCCCGGCCTCACGCCGTCCGACAACGTCTTCACGGGAGAGGATCTGCTTCCCGCGCGGATGATCGACGGCTTCAATACGGCGGAGGAAGTGGCGGAGTGGAAGGCCGGAACGAACACCGACAGCGTCGTATTTAAGACCAGCATCTTGAACGGACCGAACTCGCCGTACGAGGGAGCGGGCGTGCTGGAGCAGGTGCCGCAGCCTGTCAAGGTGTACGAATGGAGGACGATTTACCGGGAGTACGCGGAGCCGCTCGACCTGTCCGGCTATCGGTACCTGGCGCTTGCGGCGAACAGTTGGGGGTGGCAGGCGGTCGACTACATGCTGAAAATAACGCTAACGAGCGGGGACGACACCTACGAGAGCATAGCCAAAATCGAGCACGACAGTTGGAGCCGCGTGTTCATTCGGCTTGGCGACTGGGCAGGCTGCGGGGCGGTCGACCGCATCGACATCTCGTTCATGCAGAACTTCGATCTCGAAGGAGTCGCTCCGGGGGCGCCTGGTTACGATTATTGGGACGGCCGCTTCCAGATCGATTCGTTAAGCGCGACGAATGTGCGCGATCTGACCTTCGATGCGGCCGGGGATACGGAAGGCTTCTCTTCGCCTAACGGATCGGTCGACTGGTCGGAAGGCGGAATCGTCTATACGCTGTCCGGGGAGGGCATTCTCGAGTCGCCCGAGCTGACGCTTGACACGGCGAAGCGGAACGGGCTGTCGGTCTCGATGACGAACGGGACGGGGGCGGACGAATTGACGGTTGAGTGGAAGACTGCAGACGGAGGCTGGGACGCCGCGCAAGCGAAGACGTTCGCGATCCCGACGACCGGCGCGTTCGCTCAAGACTTCAACTTCTCGGACCGGGCGGAATGGAGCGGGACGGTAACGGCCCTCCGCTTCCTCGTGCCTGCGACGGAAGGGACGCTGCGAATCGACCAGATTCGTCCGAAGCTGCTGCCGGTGCTGGAGAAGCCTTATGACGGCACGGCGCAAGCGATCATCGGAGCGGACGGGCGAATCGCAGTCACGGGTACGGTGAATGCCGAATTCCTCGCGGCGAATCCGGGGGCTCGCCTCTATCTGTTCGAGCTGGCGACTTACGAGGATGCGGAAGCCTCGCTGGCGGCGAAGGAGCCGCTGGCCGACGCGGAGCTGACCGAAGCGTTCGCCTTCCAGACAGATCTGAACGACGGCGACCGAAGCCGGCTCTATTCCAAGTTCGCCGTGGCGGCGAAGGCGGAGGGCGGGGAATGCGTTCTCGTTGCGGCGCCGCAATACGTGACCAATCCGGAAGCGGTGTCCGGCAACAACGAGCCGTTCCCGACGGCGAAGAGCATCAAGGGGCTGCAGGTTCAGATGACGGGGGACGCCCAGGAGCTCGGCATCAGCCACGCGGCGCTGAACGTCGCGTACAATGAGCTGACGTACAAGGCGAACAGCAATCCGGGCAACACGATTCCGTATGACGTCGAGGGCAAGACGTACTACTTGCGCAAGGACCGGATCGAGGCGTTGGACCGGCAGATCAAGAGCCTGTCCGACAACGGCATCCTGGTGTCGCTTATTCTGATCATGTACGACACGAAGGACGCGAGCTCTGCGAACGAATACTTGATCCACCCGGATTCGCAGCCGGGCGGCACGGTCTACGCGCTGAACACGTCCAACGCCGTCGGCGTCGAATACGTGAAGGCGGTGACCAAGTTCCTCGCGGAGCGCTATTCGCTGCCGAGCCAGGAGCACGGCCGCGCCGTCAACTACATCGTCGGCAACGAGATCGGCCAGAACATGGTGTGGAACAACATGGGGCCGAAGAAGATGGAGGATTACGTCCGGGAGTATGCGCAGACGCTGCGGCTTGTCGACACGATCGTCAAGAGCGAGTACGCGAACGCGAGGACGTACGTCTCGCTCGACCACTTCTGGGATGAGAACCTTGGCGGCGACTCCCTCTGGAAGTACGACAACAAGGCGATTGTCGACCGCTTGAACGAGCTGACGAACGCCGAAGGGGCGTTCGGCTGGAACATCGCGTTCCATCCGTATCCGGAGGATCTGTTCGATCCGACGTTCTGGAACGACGAGACGGCGACGGATTCCTTCCAGACGAAGCGCATCACGTTCAAGAACCTGGACGTTCTCGTGGATTACATGAAACAGACGAATTACTTGTACGACGGGGCGATGCGCCGAATCATCCTCTCCGAGCAAGGCTTCCACAGCTTGACCAATTCGGACGAGGACCAGAAGATTCAGGCGGCCGCTTACGCCTACGCCTATTACAAGGTGCGCTTCCTCGACGGAATCGACGCGTTTATTCTGCATCGCCACGTTGACCACGGCCAGGAAGGCGGGCTGAATCTCGGCCTCTGGACACATGCGGACGGAACGGTTGTCACGCCGGGCGAGCATAAGGCGATCTACGACGTGTTCAAGTACATCGACACGGAGCGTTCGCTCCAGGCGACGGAGTTCGCGAAGACGATCATCGGCATCGGCAATTGGGCGGACGCAATTCCGGGCTTCGATCCGGCGAAGCTGGCCGACCGGCCTCTTCCGCAGGAGAACGGCCTTGAGTTCCTGGCGCAAGAACGCCGCGACGAGGGACCGAAGGACGGCCCGGGCCGCAGCAACGGCAACAACGGCAACAATGGCAACAACGGCCACAACGGAAACAATGGGCACAACGGGAACAATGGCAATAACGGACACAACGGCAATAACGGCAATAACGGCAATAACGGCAATAACGGCAATAACGGGCATAACGGGAACAATGGCCACAACGGCAACGGCGGCAACCCGTCGGCGGAAGGGAGCTTCGAATCGGGAGGCACGGAAGGGTTCGCGGCTTCCGACGAGGTCGTCTCGGTTCAGGCGGCAACGGGCGAAGCGTACGAGGGGGACGGCTACCTGTCGGCGACGGTGAGCAGCGCTTACGGGCTCAATTGGGCCGGCGTGCAGAAGACGTTCGCCGCTCCGGTCGACGCGCGTAAGTCGCCGTACTTCGCGGCCGCCGTGCAGATTCCGAATGCCAATGCCAAGCTCTCGTACCATGTGAAGTTCATCGTCTACAGCGGCAACGACAGCGTGGAAGGCACGGCGAAGCTCGATCCGTCGGCCGGCTGGCAGCGGCTGGCGCTTCCTCTTAAGGGCTGGACGGGAGCGAAGGCGATCGACCGGATCAAAATCTGGGTGAGCTCGGAAGGCGGCTCGCCGTGGAACGGAGAGCTTCGCATCGATGAAGCGTCGTTCGAACGGGACGTCAAGGTCGATTCGAAGCTTCCCAACGTCGAGGTCGAAGCGAAGCTGCTCGCGCAGGAGCTCGCCGCAGGCTCGACCGTTGCCGTCACCGTGACGAACCACGGTTCCTCCAAGCTGAACAAGAAGCTGGAGTTCAGCGCGACGGGTGGCCTGACGTTGAAGACGAAGTCCGTCAAGCTGAACAATCTCGGCACCGGCGAGAGCAAGACCTTCTCGGTCGAAGTGACCGGCTATACGCCTCAAGACGATGCGGATGCCGTGCTGAAGGCGAAGTACGAAGGACGGGAGTTCTTGTTCGTCCTGCGGGAGAAGCCCGTTCCCGTCGCCCTGCCGTTCGGCTTCGAGGACGGGGACGTTCAAGGCTGGACGGCGGGAGGCAACACGGCAAGCGTCTCTTCCGTCACGTCGTTCGCGAACGGCCCGACGACTCCGAGCGAAGGGCAATATGCGCTGGCGGCCCATTCGCAGGCCGTCGCCGCCGACGCCTGGCGATCGGCGAAGCTGGAGCTCGCGAGCCCGCTCGATCTGAGCGGCGCAAGCAAGCTGGCGTACGACATCGACTCTTACGGCGGCGTGCCGGGCGCAACGTACGAGACCCGGCTTACGCTGAAGAGCGGCGAAGAGAGCTTCGTCTATACGGCGGCGATGTCGCCGGATACGTGGAACGCAATCGCCGCCGACATCTCCGCCTGGGCGTTCCGCTCCGCGGTGACATCGATTGAGATCTCGTTCCGGGCTGTCGGCAGCTCGATCGCTTGGCAGTCGGATTTTCAGGTGGATCATGTTAGGTTGACCGATTAAACAAACGCAAGCGAAGCGGTACGAACAGAGGCGGCTCCCAAGCCTAGGCACGACTGCGGCCCGGGAGCCGCCTCTGTCGCCCCAATCGCCAGTACAGAAGAGAAGGTGTCGGAAGTGGATATGGCTTATGAACGAATGACGAACGGGGGGCGAAGGCGACGACGAAGCCGGGAGGGCCGGCTTCGGGTCGCGAGGTGGATGCTGTCGTTCCTCCGGCCTTACGGAGGCAAGCTCGCGATCATGATCGTCTGCGGGCTCGCCGCGGCCGCTTCCGAGATGGCCGTTCCGCAAGCGTTCCAGTATTATACGGATGTCATCTATCCGCGCAAGGAGGCGGGCTTGCTCGTCTATATCGCCGCAACGATGCTGACCGTGCTGCTGCTCCTGGTCGGAGCGTCCTGGATCGTCACCTACGTTCAACGTTACATCGGGGAGAGGGCTTCCTCGGATATGCAGTTCTCCGTCTTCCGCCACCTGCGTACGCTCGGCTTCTCTTACTACGAGAGATCGCCGTCCGGCGACGCGGTCACCCTGCTGAACCACGATGTGCAGCGGGTGCAGACGTTCTACCGCGAATTTCTCCCGCTCGCCTTCACAAGCACCCTGATCATGCTTGTCTCCGTCTGCTTCCTCATCGTCACCAGTCCCGCGCTCAGTCTCGTGCTGATCCCTCCATTGCTGCTTTACACGCTGCTTGGTCCCTATCTGAATTCGAAGCGCTCCCTGCTCGACAGCGAATGGATTCGACTGCAGGGGCAAGTCGGGCGCCGGGCATACGACTTCGTCTCGGCGACGCTGGAATTCCGCGTTCGCGGCACCTCCGAGCGGCGCCTTCGCGGCATGCTCGGCGAGCTTGGCGAGCTGCAAGCCGTTCATCTGCGGCATCTGCTGTTCGCCTTCCTGTCGTTCGCCGTGCAACTGCTGTGCGTCTTCGGGGGAGCGGCGCTCATGTTCCTGTACGGCTCCCGGCTTGTTCAAGCCGGTGGGCTCAGCGTCGGCCAATTCATCGCGTTCCACTTCTACTTCTTCCTCGCGGTCGCCCAGTACATGAACCTGCTCGCAAGCTTCGCCCAGCAGAAGACGGTGCTGCTCCACGCCTCGCGGCTGTTCCGGTTCGCCCGGCAGATGCCCGATATCCGCGAACCGGAGCATCCGAGAGCGCTGCCCGAAGTCCGGGGAGAGCTGGTCTTCCGCGATGTTCGCTTCGGTTATCCGGGCGGCGCCCCGATTCTGAACGGCATCGACACGGTTATCCAGCCCGGGGAGAAGGTGGCCCTTGTCGGGGAGAGCGGCAACGGCAAGACGACGCTGCTCAAGCTCATTCCGCGGTTCTACGACCCGGACGAAGGGGACGTTCTGCTGGACGGCATCCCGCTGCGGGAGCTGACGTTCGAGCAGATTCGCGGTGCGATCGGGATTGTTTTCCAAGAGACGTATCTGTTCGGTGGCACGATTATGGACAACATCCGCTTCGGTAAGCCGGGCGCCTCCGACGAAGAGGTGTTCGCGGCGGCGCGCGCGGCGATGGCGCACGAATTCATCGCCCAGCTTCCGGACGGCTACTTCACCGTCGTCGGGGAGCGCGGCGCGAAGCTGTCGGGCGGGCAGCGGCAGCGCATCTCCATCGCGCGAATGTTCGTGCGCGATCCGAAGATCGTCATTCTGGACGAAGCGACCTCGGCGCTGGACAACGTCAGCGAGCGGGCGGTGCAGGAGGCGCTCGGTCGCCTGCTCGTCGGAAGAACGACGGTGACCGTCGCGCACCGGCTGTCCACGATCCGCGATTACGACCGCATTCTGCTTATCCATGAGGGCCGCATCCGCGAAGAAGGAAGCTACGAGGAGCTTATGCAGCGCCGGGGGGCCTTCTATCGATTGGCAGCGGGAGGAGAACAGGGAGATAGAGAGGGAACCGAACCATGAGAGACAACTTCGCGTTCATTCGCGGCATCGCGAGGCCGCATTACGCCTTATACGCCGTTTGTTTCCTATTGATGATCGTTCAGCTTGCCAGCCAGCTTGCGTCCACGGGCGTGCAGCAGACCATCATCGACGATGTATTCCTTCACGGGGAGAAGGAGCGGCTTGTCCTCCTGATCGCCGTGTTCCTCGCCGCCGCGTTTCTTCAATCCGTCACTCTGACCGGCATCGGCTATCTTTTCCACATGATTCTGTTCCGGATTCGCTATTCCTTGTTCGAGAGAGCGGCGCGCTTCCTGCAGCGCATTCCCGCCTCGACCGTTCAGAACGAGAGAACGGCGAAATACGCGGACGTGATGAACGATTACGTGTTCATGTCGGCGATCGGCATCGGCCTGCAGCTTCCGAACGGCTTCTTCCAGATCGTGCCCGCCGCCGCGCTGATGCTCGTCGTCGGCTGGTACAGCCCGTTTATTCTGCTCGTCGTCACCTTGTTCAGTTGCTGCTACCTGGTTCTCGGCTACCGCTACGGCAAGAGGCTGAAGCGGGCCGCACACCGGGTCAACGACACCCGCCGGAACGTCGGGGTTTTCCTTGAGGAAGGCGTATCCGCCACGAGAGAGGTGCTTGCCTATCATCGGCTGGATTACGAGACGGCGACGTACCGCTCTCTGTTCGACAAGTACTTCCGCAACGTGCTGCTCGAAGGGCGGCTGCTGAATCGGCAGATGGTCGTCAGCCATCCGCTGAAGTGGGGGCTTAACCTGTTTATTCTGCTGTATGGAGGGTATGCCGCGCTTCAGGGCTCCCTTACGCTCGGGGCGTTCGTCGTCGTCTTCCAGTTCTCACGCCAATTGATGGATAAGTTCGAGCAACTGTACTTGTTCGCGCTGAGCTATTCCATGTATATGGCCAAGATCGAAGCGCTGCGCGAGTACTTCGGACAGGAGACGATCGAGGACGGGGGCGAGTTGCTGGAGGAGCCGATCCGCTCGCTGGAGCTGGAGGGCGTGACCTATCGGTACGATGGGCAGCCGGAGCCGGTGCTGAGGGAGGTTGCGGCTTCGCTCCCGATCGGCGGCAAAATCGCGTTCGTCGGGCCGAGCGGCAGCGGCAAGTCGACGATCGCGCAACTGCTCGTCCGCTTCTACGATCCGGATGGCGGCCGGCTGACGGTGAACGGGAACGATCTGCGGACCTACAGGCGAGAGGAATGGGGGCGCAAGCTGTCGATCGTCTTCCAGAGTCCTTATCTGTTCCCGGATACGATCCGCAGCAATCTGAACCTGGGCGCGGAAGAGCGAACCCAAGAGGAGATCGAGGCCGCTTGCCGGCTGACCGATATTCATGACTTTATCGTTGCTCAGGAGAAGGGATACGATACGGAGATCGGAGAGCGGGGGATCGCCCTGTCCGGCGGGCAGCGCCAGCGGATTGCGCTGGCGAGGGCGGTGCTCGACAATCCGGAGCTGCTGATTCTCGACGAGGCGACCTCCGCGCTCGATCTGGAGACGGAACGGAAGGTGCAGCGTCACTTCGACGAGATTCGCAAGGGGAAGACGACGATCGTCATCGCGCACCGGCTGTCCACGATTCGCAACGCGGATCTCATCTGCGTGTTCCATCAAGGCCGACTTGTGGAGCGAGGGAATCACGAGAGCCTAATGGCGGACTCGACGGTGTACAGCGGGATGGTTCGGCAGGTGGAGGGGAGCTAGACGCGTTGAACTAGAGATTATAACGGGCACGCTCGTTTCGATACTCCACGCATGGTACGGGGGGCTATTACGATGAAGTTGGAAGCTGGCCGTTCCGGACGCGGTCGGTTTGGCCACAGCCCGCAAAATGTAATCGAAATTTCAGGCTTATTCGCTCGATCTGGCCGCAGACCGCAAAATGTAATCGAAATTTCAGGCTTATTCGCTCGGTTTGGACGCAGCCCGCGAAATGTAATCGAAATTTCAGGCTTAATCGCTCGGTTTGGACGCAGCCCGCAAAATGTAATCGAAATTTCAGGCTTATTCGCTCGGTTTGGGGGTAACCCGCGAAATGTAATCGAAATTTCAGGCTTAATCGCTCGGTTTGGACGCAGCCCGCGAAATGTAATCGAAATTTCAGGCTTATTCGCTCAATCTGGCCGCGGGTCAGGAGTTGCTGGTTCGTAGTTGTGTGCGATTGCAACTTGAACTTGCTAGGTTAAATTCATTCGTTCAGCTTATATAGACACGAAAAATTTTCGGAACCAGTGTATATTTAGTTGTGTTATTAATTCATAAAGTATATTATGTAATTAATCAAAGAATACTTTGTTATAAGCGAAAATTGCAGATCCACTACCAGATTCACCAAAGGAGAATGGCGATGCGAGAGAGACAGGGAGAACGCCGCTATCGGAACGACGCTTACGGCGGCATCGACGGCCTGAGCCGAGAGCTGCCGACATGGGAAGAGGTCGGTCCCGCTCGCCCGGATCGCTATGTCGGTCTGTTCTACTTCCTCTGGCTGGGGCAGCACGGAACGGGCGGTCCTTACGACAATACGCGAATTTTGTCGGAATGGCCGGAGGCGGTGCACGATCCGGAGCATCCCGCTTGGGGACCGAAGGAAATCTTCCACTTCTGGGGCGAGCCGCTTCACGGATACTACCGGAACGACGACGAGTGGGTGCTTCGCAGACATATTCAATTGCTGACCTCTGCCGGCGTCGATTTTCTCGTGTTCGATACGACCAACACCGCCGTCTACAAGAACGTCTGCGACAAGCTGTTCGCGATTATGGACGAGATCGATGCGCAGGGCTTCCGCGTTCCGCGCTTCGTGTTCTACACCAATACCGAATCCGGCCGCACAATCGATGAACTGTACGAGGACATCTACAAGCCGGGGCGTTACGAGCACCTGTGGTTCCGTTGGCGGGGCAAGCCGCTCGTTATCGGCGATCCGGCGGAGTGCAGCGAGGAGCAGCGGGAGTTCTTCACGTTCCGTCTTAACCAGTGGCCCAACGAGGCGGCCAAGACGAACGGCTTCCCGTGGATCGAGTTCGAGCGTCCGCAGCGCGTGTTCTATAACGACGAGGGCGAGAAGGAGGTCGTCAGCGTATCGGTGGCGCAGCATCCCAGCGTCGCGATGAGCGACACGCCGTTCTACGGCTACGGCGACAACTGGGGGCGGGGCTACCATGCGGAGGCGGCGAGCGCGCAAGGCGATCGGCCGGAGGACATTCTTCGCGGGGCCAATGTGGCGGAGCAGTGGGAGTTCGCGCTTGAGCAGGACCCGCAGATCGTCTTCGTGACGGGCTGGAACGAATGGATTGCGATGCGGCTGAGCGGGCCCGAGGAGCGGCCGGTGCTGTTCGTCGACCAGGCGACGCTGAACTTCAGCCGGGACATCGAGCCGATGAAGGGCGGGTACGGCGACAACTATTACATGCAGATGATCTCGTATATTCGCAGGTTCAAGGGGATGGCGGCCACCAATGGGAAAAGCCATCGGATGAACAATCCCATCCCGATGGAGCCGGAGTTCGACGTATGGGAGCGGGTGTCGGCGGAGTATCGGGACTTCGAGGGGGATACGCTCCCGCGGAATCATCCGGGCTACGGCGAGCTTCGCTACGAGAACCGGACGGGGCGCAACGAGCTGCTGAGGTTCAAGGTCGCGCACGACGACGGGTTCGTCTACTTCTACGCGCAGACCCGGGAGCCGCTGACCCCGCGCTCCGATCCGAGCTGGATGCTGCTGCTCCTTCGGATCGGGGGACGGGACGGCATAGAGCGGGACGGCATGGAGCGGGGCGGCGCGTGGGAGGGCTACACGCATATCGTCAACCGAGCCGTGACGGGCGATTCGGAGACGCTGCTGGAGCGAAGCGAAGGCGGCTGGAGCTGGCGAACCGTCGGCGCGGTCAAGTACGCGGCGGCGGGGAACGAGCTGCATCTGGCGATTCCGCGGGAGCTGCTCGGTCTGGACGATCCGGCCGGGGAGCATCGGCTGGAATTCAAGTGGGGCGACCATCTGCTGGCGGATGGCGACGCCATGGACTTCTATCAATTCGGGGATACCGCTCCGGAAGGGCGATTAAACTTCATTTATACAATTCGATAGCAATCGAGAAGAGTGTGGGGGAGAAGGACATGGGAGCAGAACGGTGGACGGCGGAATGGATCTGGGCCGCGGGGACGGCGGGGAAGAACGACGTCTACGCGGAGACGAGAGCCGTCTTCGAAGCGGGAGAGGCGATCGGGCGGGCGCGAATCCGGATCTCCGCCAATCAGGCCTACAGGCTCTTCCTGAACGGGGAAGAGCTGGGTCGGGGGCCGACTCCGACCGATCCGGAGTGGATGTCGTACGATACGTACGAGGTCGCGGATCGTCTCGTTCGCGGGGCGAACGCGCTCGCGATTGTGGCGAACAACTTCGGCACGGAGATGATCGTGACGAATCAGTTGCAAGGCCCGGGAGGGCTTATCTGCCAGCTCGATCTCTACGATTCGGAGCGGGAAGGGGCGGCTCCCGTGCGGACGATTGCGAGCGGCTCCGGCTGGAAGTGCCGGCGCTCGCCGCGCTGGCTGCCGGGAACAAGCCGGCTGCATTACTGGGGCGGCTACCGGGAGATCGTCGACGTCTCGAAGGAGGACGGCTGGCTGCGAGCGGATTACGACGACTCCGCGTGGCCGCACGCCGAAGTCGTCGCTGCGGCGGAGCAGCCGGATTCGCCGTGGCCGCGCCTGCTGCCGCGCGAGATTCCGTTCCTGCGCCGCACGCTCGTCGAACCGGTCGAAGTCGTCGCGGCCGAGCCGTTCCGCGGCGCGATCTCGTTCCCGGAAGCGTTGCTGGCGTCGCTGGCGGACACGCCGGACGACCGGGCGCTGGCGATGGACGCTTCGCGGCCGGGAAGCCTGCCGCAGATCACCTACGACTTCGGAGCGGAGGCGGTCGGCTATCCGAAGCTTGTTGTCGATGCGCCGGAAGGGGGCGTGCTTCAGCTCTTCTACGGGGAATCGCTCGAGGTATCGCTGATGGACACGTATCTTCTGCGTCCGGGGGAGAACGTGCTGGAGCCGTTCGGCCGCCGCGCGTTCCGTTATCTGAAGCTGGCGGCGATGGCGACGCCGGTCCCGATCCGCATCCGGAGCCTGCGGATGGAATTCGTTCATTATCCGTTCGCGGGAGAGGCGACGTTCCGCTGCAGCGACGAGAAGCTGAACCGGATCTGGGAGACGGGGCGCTACACGACGCTCGTGAACAGCCAGAATCACTTCGAGGACTGCCCGTACCGCGAAGCGGCGCTCTGGGTCGCGGACGCCGTCGTCATGGCGAAGGTCGTCTATCAGATCTCAAGCGATGCCGCCCTCGTGCGCAAGTCGCTGCTGCAGGGGGCGCGAATCCAGAATGCGGACGGCTCGATTCCGGGCAACGGTCCCGCGCGCAACTCGTTTATGCTGCCGGACTTCTGCGCGCATTGGCTGTTCGGCGTGAAGGAGTACTTCGAATACAGCAAGGATCGGGCGTTCCTGGAGGAGATCTGGCCTGCCGTCCAGCGCCTTGTCCAATGGTTCTCCAATCAGGAGGACGAATCCGGCCTGTTCGCGAATGCGGTCCGCGAAGGCTGGTGGTGCTTCATCGACTGGACCGACGATATCGAGCGCAAGGATCGGGTGACGGCGATCTCTTGCTTCTATTATAAGTTCCTTGAATCGGCGGCCGGTCTGGCCGATGCGGTCGGAGAGCGGAGCTTCGGGGCAGAGCTGCGCGCCAAGGCGGCGAAGCTGAAGGATGCCGTGCGCCGCCTGCTCCGCGTTGCGGGAACGACCGTCTACGCCGACTGCCTGACCGACGAGGGATTGTCCGCGAGCGTGACGGCGCAGACGAACTTCGCGGCGGCCTGGTCCGGCATCATGGAGGAGGCGGAGGTTGCGGCCTTCGTCGAAGACGAGTTCCTGGCCGGCAAGCTGCCTCCGATTCGCGGCGCGTTCTTCTACCATATCGTGCTGGAGACGCTGTTCGCCCACGGGTATGCGGAAGCTGCCGTTCGCATCATCCGGGACTATTGGGGAGCGATGCTGGACCGCGGGGCGACGACGTGGTGGGAGACGTTCGATCCCGCGCTGCCGTTCCCGACGACGCCGAGTCCCTACATGGGCCATACGCCGACGTACTTGCAGGATGCCATTCCGGTCAGCTTGTCGCACGGATGGGGAGCGTCGCCGACTTATCTGTTAAGCCGCGAAGTGCTCGGCGTGCATCTGTCGGATGAAGGAGCCGAGGATGTCGTCTTGCGCCCGATTGCTGCGGAGGGGCTCGATTGGGCGGAAGGAGTCATCCCGACCAAGCGGGGAGAGATTCGCGTCCGTTGGGAGCGCGGGACGGATGGAACTGTTCGGTATCAAGCGAGCCTGCCGAAGGGACTCGTCTGGGCGGCGCCCGGCATGGAGTCGGCGGCAGCCTCGGAGCACGGCGAAGGCGTGCGGATTACGGGGACGGTGCCGGCAACGCGGCAGTCGGTCCGCGCGTCCGTCGCGGCGGAGAGAGCTTCATTCCCTCGCTGAATATATACGTTACGATAGGCGGCAAGAGCTTCGGGCTCGAGTCGCCTGTTCGTCTTGCGAAAATCTGCGGCCTAAAGTATACTTAACCCAACTTGGGAGGAGTGGATTCGCATGGATACGGAGAAACTGGACAAGACTCCGATGTACCAATATATCATGAACGATATCAAGCAGAAGATCGAATCGGGCGAGCTGAAGCCGCATGATCCGCTGCCGACGCAGATCGATCTGGCGAAGGAATACAACACAAGCGAGATCACGTCCCGCCGGGCGCTGTCCGACCTCGTGCAGGAAGGCTACGTCTATCGGATTCGGGGCAAGGGCAGCTTCATTCAGGAGAGCCCGAGCGCAGGAGTCGGCGCGAAGCCGATCCGCACGATCTACTTCGCGCACAAGGAATTGCTCGAGAGCTTCGATCATCCGTTCTTCGGCGACATGTTCGACGGGATCAAGCTGACATGCGAGGAGAACGGGGTCGACTTCCATCTCTGGAATGTCGGAGCGGACTATGAACTGCCGGACGATCCGGATGCGGGCATTATTCTGCTGACGACCAAGGAGGACTTCGACCTCTCGCGCCTGACCGCATGGCAACAAGAGAACCGGCGCCTCGTCACCGTTCACTTCTATTACCCGCATCTGGGTATTCCTTACGTTATTGTGGATAATCTAACGGGAGGGTACCTGGCAACGCAGCACTTGCTCTCCCTGGGGCATAAGCGGATCGGCGTCATTATAACCGGGGATTCCATCATGGACGTCAACCAGGAGTTCTCTCTTCGTCTCCAGGGCTATCGCTTGGCGCTGTCGCAGCACCAGATCGCCTTCGATCCCGAGCTCGTCGCCTTCATGAGCGGCGGCAAGGAACGGCTTGAGATGGGGGCGGAAGGGTTCCGGCAGTTGATGAAGCTGGAGCAGCCTCCGACCGCCATCTTCGCCACAAGCGATTACAAGGCGTTCGGTGCGATGGAGGCGGCGCGGGACATGGGGTTGAACGTTCCGGAAGAGATCAGCATTATGGGGTACGACGACATCAAGGTGAGCAAGTATACTTATCCTTCGCTGTCGACCGTGAATCAGAATACGAAGAAGCTTGGGCAGAGGGCCGCGGAGATTTTGCTGTTCGAGCTTAAGGCCGGCCACAATCAACTGCTTAAGGATGAGATCGTGCCGACGCTGATTCCGCGGGACAGCACCGGGCTTGCGGCGAAGAAGACGCAGCGCGGCGGCAAATAATCGCATACCCCCATATTGTTTAGGCAAGCTGTCGGCTCGAGGCGACAGCTTTTCTTGTTGTTTAGGAAATTATACTCGATGAAGAAATGTGGATAACTTGCCGATGAAATCAGTAGGAGGGGTTGGGATGAACAACAAACCAGAGACATGGAAGAAACGTGGGATTGTGAAACAAATCCTTAAAGACCATTTTCATGGCTTCTGGCAACTTCATGCCGACCGCTTTCCTCAAGAGCTACAAGAAGATATCCAAACAACGGTTCGAAAGGCAATCCGATGCGGGACGCAAGACATGGGATTTGCGCGTTACGAATGTCTCGGCTGCAAAGAAGGAGAGCCTGATCCCGTAATCGTTTGTTTTACATGTAAGAGTCGATTTTGTCACGGATGTGGAAAGAAATATACGGATGAATGGGCAGAGAAGCAGCAGGAGCGAATCCTGAATGTGCCGCATCGACATACGGTGTTCACGGTTCCAAAAGAATTGCGCAAAGTGTTTTTTGCGGACCGGAAGAAGCTGAACGAGTTAAGCCGACAAGTCGCGCAAGTCATTCAGTATTATTACCGTCGGAAGAATAAGAGCAAGCAATATGAAGTCGGAGTGATCACCGTCATTCATACCTTCGGACGAGACTTGAAATTTAATCCGCATATTCATGCGTTGGTGACGGAAGGGGCCTTAGACAACACGAAGCAGTGGAAAGGTGTGGAGTACATCCCGTATAGCTATCTGAGGAAGTCGTGGCAGAAGCTGCTGATGGACTTGATGCTGAAGTGGTTCCCGAAAGATGAGAAAGTAAAGCGGTTAGTTAACGAACTGTACAGGCGCTACCCACACGGATTTTATGTGAACGCCGAACAACGAATGAAAGATGCGAGGGGAGCTGCGAAGTATATCGGAAGATACCTGGCAAGGCCAGCCATTGCGGAATACCGAATCGTAAGTTATGACTACCACACTGTGCATTATTGGTATGAGGATCACCGAACGGGCAAGCGAGTGGATGTGAAGGCGCCCGTATTTCGGTTTCTTTATGATATCCTACAGCACATCCCGCCTAAGCATTTCCGAATGGTGGGTAGGTATGGTTTGTATCCTGCGTTCCCGGGATGTATAACGATAAAATCGACTAAAAACGTTGAAGTGACAAGGATTTCGGCGTTTTTTTGTCTCTTCGCCAAGTTGAAATTAGCTATTGCGTGACTACCGACTATACAGTATACTTTATACAGTAAAGTATACGAATATATCTGAATCATACTTTACCTTTGGCGAGTCGAGCAGTTTTTTTAGCGGGGGAACGTAAGCGCTTTAAAAAATGTCCTTGAGAACGAGAGGAGATCGACATGACTATTCACAAAAGATCGGCATTACTCGTTGGAGCTCTGGTGGCCACATCCATGCTGGCAGCTTGCAGCAACAGCAATAACACGGTCGAGCCAAGCGCTTCGAATTCGGCGTCCGCCGGACAGAGCGCTTCCGGGAGCCCCTCCGCCAGCCCGTCCGAATCGGCGGCCTCCGAGCTTGCGGGAACACTTAACATCTCGCTGCCGAATGCATCGTCTTCCGTCTGGAACGCGGTTGCGGATGCGTACATGAAGAAGAATCCCGGCGTGAAGGTCACTGTAGACATCAAGCCGCTGGACGGCTACAAGGAATGGCTGACCGCGCAATTCGCGGCGGGAACGCCGGACGCCGACCTCGTCGTGAACAATGAAGTGGCGAACCTGATGTCGGACAAGAAGTTCGTGGATTATTACCCGTACTTCGACCAAGTGAATCCGTATACCGGCAAGCCGTGGAAGGATTCGCTCGACCTGGCGGCGATGGGCATCAATCTGGACGGCGTCGGCACGGAGGATCATCTGTACAACCTGAACTTCGAATCCGTGCAGATCGTCTGGATGTACAACAAGGAGATCTTCGAGAAGGTCGGCATCACCGAGACGCCGAAGACGTTCAGCGAGCTGACGGCAGACTTCGACAAGATCAAGGCGGCCGGCTTTACGCCGCTCGCGCTGGCCGGAGACGCCAATTCGATGTGGAGCAACCAGGCGGGCTGGCTCGTGCGCATCTACGCCGACCAGTACATGCGGGACTACATCAATATCATTCGCTCCCAGGATCAGGACTACACGTACTTGCCGGGCATCGACGACATCTGGACCTACGACCCGGCGGACCCGTATAACGACTCGAACAGCAACGTCACGAAGAACGAGCTTCGCCAATGGAAGGCCGTCAAGGACAAGGAAGGGCCTTACAAGATTGCCGGCAACCCGGCGTGGACGGCATACGCAGACAACCTGAAGAAGCTGTTCTCCTATACGCCGGACGGATTCTTCGGCGTCAAGGACGATCAGGCGTACCAACTGTTCCTGACCGGCAAGGCGGCGACGATGGTGTCGACCCCGGCCTCCTACTTCCAACTGCCGAAGGACTTCGCGGACGAGACGAAGACAGGCGCGCAAGGCGGCGTCAAGGCGTTCGATTACGGCTTCTTCAACATGCCGTCGATGGAAGGCGCCGAGGTCATCGCTCCGGCCCGCACGATCCAGATTCCGATCGGCTTCTATGGCCTCGTCAGCAAGGATGCCGAGCAGAACGCTCTCGGCATGAACTTCATGATGTACCTGACCAGTCCGGAAGGGTACATGGTGTACGCCGAGGCGATTCAGAACAGCAAGGACGCCGCCCTCTCGGGGGCCCCGGCGCTGAAGGATATCACGCTTCCGGCCGAGATGACGGCCGCGTTCGCCGACTTCACGCCGATCGGCAACACCGAAGGCTACATCAGCGCAGGCAACAATCTGGCACGCGGCCTGAACGATTACCAGCCGTCCGTGCAGGACTGGGTCGGCAGCGTGCAGCGCTTCTTCGCCGGCCAGACCACGACGGAGCAGTACCTGAACGAGCTGCAAGCCAACGTCGACAAGTATCTCGAGCCGATGCTGCAGCAGAATAAGAAGGAGCTGTCCGATCTGGATACGCCGGAGAGCCGGCCGCCGGAACGCAAATAATCCAATGCCGCCCAATCTGCACAGGCCGCCGCATGCGGCCTGTGCAGATTGACCTTGCAGGATAAACGAAGGAGTCGCACGCCGATGAACATGGAAGGGCAAGGAAGAGCAAGGAGGAGCAGGATGAGAAGAACCCCCAGGATCCTACTGACGTTAGCGCTCCTGTTGGGGCTCGTTCCGAACGCCGTGTCGGCGAATGCGGAGTGGGCCATCGAGGGCGCCGGAGACATTACATCCATCAACTCCTCGGAGGACGGCAGCCGCCTCGCGGTCGGCGCTCACGGCTCGAAGGCGATCGTCTACGATCGAGAAGGGCAGCCGCTGTACGAGAAGCAGACGAAGAACGTCGTCACCGACGTCAAGCTCCTGAACGACGGCACCTTGCTCGTCGCTTCGGACGATCGGCATCTCTACGCTTACGATTCCGCAGGCGGCACCCGCTGGGACGTCGATATGAAGCGACAGGTCAAGAGCGTGTCCGCTTCCGAGGACGGTTCCGTCATCGCCGTTGTCGTTCAGCGAAGCAACGATCTGTTGTTCGTGGACGGCCAGACCGGGGAGACGACGGGAACGGCCGCGATCGGCACGGTTATGAAGACGGTTCGGGTGTCCGGGAACGGGGAATGGATCGTCGCCGCGACGGCGGACCAATTCCTCCACCTGGTCGACAAGGACGGGCAAGTCGTTCGCAAGTTCGGCGCCGGCGGGCAGATCGCTTCGATCGCCGTGACCGACGACGGGGAGACGGCCGTCGGAACGAATGCGAACGAGGTGGAGCTGTTCGATTCCGAGGGCAAGAAGGCCGCTTCCTTCGGCACCCGGGACAGCGTCTCCGCCGTCGCGTTCTCGAAGGACGGCAAGCTGCTCGGAGCCGCGGATCTGTCGGGCAACTTCTACATCTTCGACCGCAGCGGCAAGAAGCTGTGGGAGGCGAAGGAAGGCCGGGCGGGGCGCGCCGTGGAGTTCGCGCCGGACGGCAAGACGCTCTACGCGGGAACGGACGACGGGCGAATTCTTACGCTTGACGTCGGCAGCGCCGTGAAGGATGCGGAGAGCGAAGCCCGAATGAAGGCGATCCTGTGGTCGGCCTTGGCGGTTGTCGTTCTGGCGGCCATCGCGCTGCTTCTATTGTATATGAAGAAACGGGGCAAGCTGGGAATCTTCCGGGATATCTGGCGGGCCAAATGGATTTATCTCGGACTTGCTCCAAGCTTCCTGCTTATCTTCGTGTTCCTGTACTTCCCGGCATTCTCGGGATTGTTCCACTCGCTGTACAAGTGGCAGCCGGGGGGAACGACGACCTTCATCGGTCTCGACAACTTCAAGCGCATGATCCACGACCCTTACGTCACGAAGGGCTTCGGCAACCTGCTTATCCTTATCGTGACCGGGCTTATCAAGACGATCATTCCTCCGCTTATCGTCGCCGAATTGATCTATCACCTGTGCGGCAAGAAGCTGCAGTACGGGTTCCGGACGGCGTTCACCGCCTCGATGGTCATTCCGGCGGTGGCGGGGTTGCTCATATGGCAGAACTTCTACGATCCGAACATGGGGCTGTTCAACAACTTCCTGCAGTTGATCGGCCTCGGCTCCTGGGCGCACGGATGGCTCGGCGACCCGAAGACCGCGCTCTGGGCGCTTATCTTCATCGGCTTCCCGTTCGTCGGAATTCTGCAATTGCTCGTGTTCTATGCGGGGCTGCTGGCCATTCCGGGCGAGCTGACCGAATCGGCGAAGATGGACGGCGCGAACCTGTCGCGAATCATCCGTTCAATCCACCTTCCGATGCTGTCCGGCCAGTTCAAGTTCCTCATTATTCTCGCTCTCATCGGCATCATCCAGGACTTCAACGGCATTATGATCGTGACCGGAGGCGGCCCGATGGATTCGACCTATGTGCCCGCCCTGCAGATGTACTACGCCGCCACGAAGTTCAGCGATCTCGGGTACGCTTCGGCGCTTGGCGTCAGCATGTTCGCGGTCATTCTCGTCATTACGGTCATCAATATGAAGTTCATCAAATCGGCGGACGACTAGGGAGGGACGACCATGAATTTACGCTTGCAATTCAATCTCAGGCAGCTCGTCATTATTTTGGTTCTGGCCGTTCTCGTCTTCCTGACCCTCGTGCCGATCCTGTTTATGCTCATCAGCTCGCTTAAGAGCAACGCCCAGATTCTCGGCAACTTCTGGGGCCTTCCGGCTCCGGCGAGGTGGGGCAACTATTCCGAGGCTCTGAATGCGATCTGGCGGTACATCATCAACACGGTGGGCTATGCGGTAGGAGGAAGCGTGTGCGTGATGCTTCTGTCCTCGATATCCGGGTATATTTTCGCGAAGAAAACATTCCCCGGCAAGGAAATCCTGTTTATGATGATGCTGGCGATCATGATGATTCCGGGCATTCTGACGCTCATCCCCTCCTATGTGCTGTACGAGAACATGGGGCTGACGAACACGCCGTGGGTCATTATCGTCTCCAGCGCGGCGGGCGGGCAGATCTTCGGGACGTTCCTGTGCCGCACCTATATGTCGGGCTTGCCGAGCGAGCTGTTCGAGGCGGCCCGAATCGACGGAGCCGCGGAGATGCGCGTCTTCCTTCGCATCGTTATTCCGCTCTCGCTGCCGATTCTCGCCACGCTGTTCATCATGCAGTCGGTCGGCGTCTACAACGACTACATCTGGCCGCTGCTGACGATCCGGGACAGCAACCTTCAGGTGATCGCGGTGGGACTGACCATCTTCACGAAGCAGTTCGGGGTGACCGATCTCGGCACGCGATTCGCCGCATACGCGATCTCGTCCGTCCCGCTGCTGCTCATCTTCTCCTTCGGCATGAAGTATTACATTCAGGGGATGACGCAAGGCGCGCTGAAGATGTAACCCGGGGCAGTGGCGGGAATTTATGCGAAAATTCACATTGGCGCAGGGCGATAACGGGGCGTTTGGGCGATTATATGCTAAAAATCACATTCATCGGAGCTGTTCCGTCCCGAAGTGCCGTGATAAATGCTAAAAACCACATAAAACCCCTCAATCTACCGAAATCCAAGCCGACGAATGTGAAAAATCAGAGCGACCGAGCATAGGTTGAGTAACTTAGCAGGTGGAAACCCTGCTTGGAAAAGGCGAAGCCACGCCACCAATAGCGAGTCTTGGAGCGAAGCTGGCAACAGAGTCGTTTAAG
>NZ_SSOB01000016.1 GCF_004801405.1 Cohnella fermenti | reverse complement strand
TCTAAAGTGAACGGGAAAGCCGAATTCGGCTTTCCCGTTAGCATACGGTTCACGGTCAGAATTCCCGTTAAATCGTGGACAACTATCATCGTCTATTGCTGGACAAGTTAGGTTAGCTGTAACACTTCTTGCGGGATGGCGTTCCTTCTCTTCCTCCCTCGCACCGCCGTTTTTTGCGATTTTATGTGATTTTTCACATTCGTCGGCGCGGATTGGGAGGGAATCACGGCGTTTTATATGATTTTTAGCATATATCCGGCACCTCGGCCCGGAATTTCCTCCATGTATGCTATTTTTCACATAGAATCGCCCAAACTGCCTACCATCGGGCCGCTCCAATGTGATTTTTCACATAAAAATCGGCAAACCAGCGGCATCGACAGCTTCGACGAAGCTCCTTGTAGTATGTTTGATCTTGCATTACAAACAATTCTTACTCATACATTGGGTTTGAATAAAGTCCGTTTATTTCGATCACTTCAGCTTCGGCTACTTTTCTGGCCCCTTCCATAAAATAGCCCTTCATTCCAAGCTTAATTGATTTTGCATCTCTTTCCCTTCTGGAGACCTCAAATAATATCCACATTCTTGCCGTGCCTGAAGCCGGAACTGATTTAGAGTCATCTAAAATCACATTCCCGTTTATATCTTCAAATTCAGGATGAATAACTCTTAATGATACAGGATTATTAACTAGATCTTCATCGAAGGCAAAATCTGATCTATAACCTTGAATTTCTCCTTTACGGCCCAATCGATCATTTCATATAGCGTCCCACCGACTTAAGGGCCACCCAGGGCCAGGTCGCGATGCGATTAGTCGATGCGGGCTACTAGGCTTCGAAGTGTGCATACGGTGTTATACGACATATACTTTATTATCGATTAACTTGCAAATTCTACTTTTAAATCCTTTAACGAATTCATGTAATAAGCCAGTGTTTCATATTGATTTTTTATCCTTAATATTTCTTCATGTTCTTTAATAAAATCCATTATTGTTTTTTACATATTTTAATATATTAATTATTTTATTCTCAAGTTATACAAATTATTATATTTTCTTCATCGTAAAATTCGATAATTTGTTACCGATTATGTCTTCCTTTGCTAAGATTATTGAGTTTACGTCTATCCAATTTTTTACTCCGATTCTTAAAAGAATTTCAAGTGACTTCAAATCAGTCTCTTCATACACATCCATCTGTTTCGCGATCACAAACAATTCATCTTTGACTTCCTCAATGAGATTCTGTGGCCATTGTGAGACTAATCCGGACAGCATCCAATATCTCCAGAGAATATCATCAGTGAGTAATCCGCTCTTAACATACGGCATTACTTCCTCGTCGTGCTGATTCAAGAAACAAAAACAGGGATTTATAGAAAATAGTCTTTTGAGCTTTTTATGAATTCCAGTCAATCATCGTTAATCATATATAAGCAACTGTATTAACTGAAGCGTTCGACTTCTTAGGAGACCTTACAGTCTGCCTTCACTAACCTCTTTCAATATCCAGTTTATTTTCTTTTGTAGTTTATGTATATTCCTTGTTCTATAAGTAAAAAGAGGATTAGCCCAGTCTTCTTTAATTTCATCTCCTCCATTACTTTCGATGTCAGTTATCTTAACTAGTATTAATCTGTACTTCCCTTCAGGTTTATGCGAAGGATACCACCCAAGATCCAATATTCTGTTCCGTAATTCGTTTCTAAAATAAAAGATATCTTCTTGAAACTCCCAACAATGAATATATTCCTCATCCAAGAACTTTTCCGGTTCTGATTGTGTAAAATTGTTCCAAATAACTTTCCAATCTTTCGGAATATTCAGCGAAACTAATTGAAGACTTATTGCTTCCACCTTCTCATTTGTAGGGAGGTTTCACCAACTTGACGCTTTGACAAGAACCAACCGCGATATCATAACAAACGCCGCAGTGCGAATGTTCTGTTAATAGGAGGCTGATTTTTGAATTACTTATACTTCTATTTCAAAATCGTCCTTTTTTTTTATCTCCTCAATTAATTCAACAATCAAATTAGCTTTATTTTTCAATTCATGATCAATCCACAATCTACCTTGCTTCGATGTGTAGTAGTAATAGTTTTTCTTTATCAGTCTCTTTCTTTTGACATTACCGCTAACCCAACTTATTGCATGCTGAGGATCCGTAATTCCATAATAATATAGTGGTCTTATTGCTATTTTCATTAATCTCCTATCTAGATCAGGTCTAAAATAGCAAATATGTGAAATAATTGAGAAATAACCACTTGCAGCATCATCACAAGAGTAGCTTGGTAAATATCCTTCGACTTGCGATATTATTTCTTCATCTTTGAACTGATCCGATTTAGTAAATAAAGAATTTAATAGATTTTGAAGCTTTGGATCGCTAGCAAATTGACTAATCATTTAATGGCTTCTCCTAAAGGTTAATCTCCTCATGAGTTAGGTAAGATTCAAGAGTTTGCAGGAACTTCTCTTTTAGTCTATTTATTTGATTAGTCCGGACTCCATCAATTAAGATACAAAGCCGTGACAAGTCATTAACGAATACTATATGCTTCCGATTGTTCAAATTATGTTTATTCACATGCCAACTATAGAGTGGATCTGCTTTATCGATTTCTATTGGAGTAACTTTCATGTCTTTTAGTAGAGCTTGAGTAAATCTTAAAGTAATCAAAAGAATCTACCCTTTCTTGTTCAAAAATATGCAGGTGACGACTCCTCCGAGTTACTTAAGGTTCTTTCGAGTGTCGTTGTGGAATTTTCTAATTACTCCATCATGAAAGTATTCGATTAAATATTCTCCTGTTCTAAACAGCCATACATCTGGCGAGACAGCCAATATATCCTCTAGCTTCTCTAGTGCTTCCTTTATGTTCACTTCAATTACAGGATCATTCCCGTGGCTCCAAAGAACAAAACATCTTTCATTCTTGGTTATAGTATTGGATAGATGATTTTTGTTTAACTCTTCGAACATATATACTTCCGAATTCACTCTTCCGTAAAAAGTAAATTCAAATTGCTCCTGCATATCATTATATATTTGATCTGATCTTTCCTGACTATAAATAATTATTTCTTTGCCCAATGATGCTATACATTCGTTAAACATGGCACTGTAGAACCATCAGGACATGAAGTGCGGATATCGTGTTATATGTAGTCATGGTCATCTTTAAAGTCGCTTACACTAATTCGTTTTACTTGGTAATCTTCATCTTTGTATTCAAATTCATTTTCATTTATCCATCCATTAAACGATTCATATGGACTTATTCGCATAATTTCTTTATACGGTAATTCCAATGGATTCCCTATATCATAAATTACAATTTCATATTCCTGTGCCCAAATGCAGCCTTCTACCGCTAGCTTGTCATTTTCTATTTTATGGTGCATTGCAGCCCAACAAAAACCTAAGCCTTCGTAAGCCGCTTTGGGAACATAACTCATCGTTAGCCCTGTCTTTAATTCCACTATCGTATATCCCTGATAATCTATTCCACATAATAGATACTCCTTGCTATCCTTTTCAATCCAACAGTATGGAAAATAATCATAATTCCTATCAATCACAGCGACGATTTCATTTTTGCTATCTGTTATTATCCCTTTAGAATATCCATAATGCCTTATTCCGACTTCATACTCGAAATATTCAATAACCAACTTGTATCTTCCTGATGGTGAATGGCTTTCATCTCTATCATCTGTTTTATTTTGTTCTTGATAAAAATAAAATTCTTCTTTTCTTTCAGCGATAAATCTATTTTCGTGCACTATGTTTTTCATCGTTTCCCCTTTTCTAACTCCTTGCGCGATTATATAACGTTCCTGTATCCACGACGTCCCACCGATTTAAGGCTCCGCCAGGAGCCAGCCGCGATGCGTTAGTCGGTGCAGATGTGTCCGTCTGTTTCCACTTCCCTGTCATTCCTCTTCTCCCGGATCGAGGGGGGCGAAAAGCCCCGAAACATGGATATGATCTTATCTGAAGTGGATGCCCCGCCTGAGCCATTCTCAAATCCATTATCGTTTACCTTTATCTTTCCACTCCCAATAGGAAGCGAATAATAAGTCATGCATAAAATCTTCACGATCCTCTAGTTTTTCCGCTTCTTCATGACTACACTCTACTAATTCGATCCTCTCATAATTTGAATCTGGTATATCGGTAGTTCCATCTATAAAATTGAATAAATTAAATAAAGGATACATACTCATATTTCTCATCAACTTTTTCATTGTCTTTTCTATTTCAAGATTTTGATCTAACAATTCTATTAGATTATTTACTTCATGTTTTGTCAGTTCAACATCAGGAGGATAAGATATCATTTGTTGAAGCTTATCATTACGCAATGATTCAAAAGTCCAATCCACAGATTCATGAATATCCTTATGCAGATATAGTAAAAGAGAGTTCAAATGATTATTGTTTAACTTCTTCAATATAATTTCCCCTTCTATTATACATGCATTCATTTAAAATGTTCCTATATCCACGACGTCTCACCGATTTAAGGCTCCGCTAGGGCGTGTATTCAAACCTTAAGCCATCCAGATCATGGAAGAAGCAAGCTTTAAAAAGGCGATAAAGGTACATGATAATTTATCGTAGCGGGTAGCTAATCGGCGGTTATGCTTAAGCTTGTTAAACAAGCATTCGACCAGGTGCCGTTCTTTAAATAACCACCAGTCGGTAGCGCGTTGAATGGTGCGGTGCTTACGGCTTGGAATGATGGAGTTCGCTTGCTTCTCTTCCAGCAGTGCGATGATTTTATCGGTATCGTATCCACGATCGGCCATGACGTTTTTGCCTTCGACGTCCATTTCCTTCAGGATTTCGTAACCGGTCACACAATCGTTGATATTGCCAGCGGTAACTTCGTATTTCAGCGGGTTACCGAGGGCGTCAACAATCGCATGGATCTTGGAGGTTAAGCCTCCGCGCGATCGTCCGACTGCTTGGAATTGTTGCCCCCTTTTGCTCCCGCGCCGTGTTGGTGAACACGGACGATGGAGGCATCGATCATGACACTTTCAGAATCCGGTTCGGCCGCAAGCACATCTAGCATCTGATCGAACAGACCCGCCTTTTCCTAACGGCGGAATCGTGTGTAAACGCTGCTCCAGGAACCGTAGTGTTCCGGCAGGTCACGCCACGGCGCTCCCGAACGTAGCACCCAAAGCATGCCATTTAGCATCTTGCGGTTGTCGATGGCCGGGCGTCCGCCCTGTGGTTTTCGTTCCGGTGGTAAAAGATCCTTCAGTCGTTCCCATTGATCGTCCCGTATCTCGTATCGTCTTCTCATATGAAAAGTTTACCAAAAGATAGCCTGTTCCGATAGTTTGAATACACGCCCTAGGAGCCAGCCGCGATCGTTAGTCGGTGCAGATGTGTCCGCTGAATAAACTATTCTGCCATCACTTCGCTCGAACCGAGGATCCGTCAGGCTCCGAAACATAGACATGGTGTTATCTGAAGTACTCAACTACTTGATAAGCTTACATGATTCTTTGAAGTAACTTTTTTAAAATATCATCTAGTTCCTCATCAATTTCATCTCGAGTTGGATAATATAACATTCTTTCTAAATCTTCTTTTAATTCTACAAGCACTTCATCAGGTAATCTTTTTATTAGTCCATAAAGTAAAAAGTACTTCCATTGTCCATCAACCACATTAAATATATTTTTCAGGTGTGGAACTAGTTCTTCCTGAAAACCAATCAATATTTCTTCAACCTCAATTGCAATTGGCCAGTTTATATCTTGAAGCCATTCTAGTAAGTCTGGAAGTATCGGTCTTATTTGATCTAGACTTAACTTCTTTAAATCATTTATTCTATCAAAATCGCTTTTATGTTTTGGTACTAATTCCTTAATATCCATTTAGTCACCTTCATTTTTAAACATTATTTCGAGTGTTTCAGATAACGTTCGTGTATCCACGATGTCCCATCAACTTAAGCGATTATCGAGAACTGCCGCGATGCGGTTAGTGGTGCGGATGAGTCCACCTGCTTCCATCTCGCTTCCAATCCCCTCGTACGGACCGAGGAGCCGCCAGGCTCCGATACGTGGATTTGATGTTATGTGATGTCCCCGACTTCATAAATTGCTCTCAAGATAACTGGCTTTATTTCAGGTAGATTCTTTTTGATAATTTCCCAAATAATTTGATTATCTATTCCAAAATACTCATGAATCAGGATGTTTCGAACCCCGATCATTTGCCTCCACGGTATTTCTGCATATTAACTTTTGATTGCCTCATCAGTGTTTCTCGCAGCTTCTCCGATAATTTCTAGATTCCTTATCACAGCATCGAACATCATTTCATTACAACAAAAGGAATCGAAATCGACTCCTTCTGTGTATGCTTCTATTTTCTTTATAGATTCCATTATATCCAGCAATGGTACTTTATTATTTTTCACTGGAACTGTACCTCACTAATAATATTGTCCTTCATAAATGGTCTTAAGGCGTTAGGTGTAACTAAATCAACCAGCTTTCCAAATACCCCCTCTAAATATTCCTTAAGCTCAATAAATTCAAATCCTACTGGCTTACTAAACTCGACCAACAAATCAATATCACTATCTGCAGTTTGTTCATCTCTAAGAAATGAACCAAACAAACCTATGCGGTCTACATAAAAGCTATCTCTTAAATATTGTTTCTGTTGTTGTAAGGTGTTTTGAATATCCATTTTATTCAATCGGCTCACCTCAATTGTAATTCGTTCTTTATTATTATAATCCAAAATTCTGTACTTGATAAAAAGAACTTAAGAACCCTTCGGGGATTTTCCATCACATTCCTGCATCTACGACGACCCACCGATTTAAGCGACCAAAGGGAGACGGCCGCGATGCGGTAAGTCGGTGCGGATGTGTCCGCCTGATTCCGCTTCTCTGCCATCCTTGAACTCCAAACCAATATTTATTGACTTATTGATTTGATAATAATTTCACTCTTTGTAGAGCTATTTCCATCCCTTCATATAGTTCTGTCACTGATCTATACTCTTCTTTAAATATTGGATCTAATATCCGTCATGTCACTTGGACTTAATTTAAATGGATTGTCAGTTACTATCCCTGGTTCAAATTTAAATTCTTCAAACATATTTATTACTCCTATTTTTTCCATTTGTCTTACTAATGTTTTTTGTTTTGCTACTCAATTAAGATTGCAGTAATTTCATATAACATTCCCGTATCCACGACGTCCCGCCGACTTAAGCGACCAACGGGAGCTGGCCGTGACGCAGTTAGTCGGTACGGATGTGTCCGCCTGATCTCGCAGGCTCCGATGCGTGGATATAATGTTAGCTGATGCCTCTGACTTCTTGAGTTACATTCAAGCTCCCTCTCTTACAAACTCAACAATATCGCTGTAATGCGGTATCTTTAGAGGTATTGGATTAACTGCTTCTAATTCAGAAACGAACTTATTTGTTTTAAATCTTAGTTCATCCTCAAACTGCTCCCAATATACCATTTCATTAATAATCTCTGACTTTTCTGCACTTTTAAATACATTCTTGTTTGCCTCAATAATGTTCATCCCTTCGGTTATTGGATAACTTAGTTCACTTATGATCAATAGATCATTGTGTTTAGCTATTTCTAGCCATGTGTTCGAATCTTCGATGTATTTAATTGCAACATAATTGCTTTTTTGTAAGTATTTATATGCTTGGAATAGATGTGAAAAATGTATGCTAATAATTTCCGATAATCCGCGAAGCTCCTGTAACTCTTTCTCATTATTCTCTTAACATCTCTTCCATATCTAATGTTTTTAATTCTTCGCTATCTTTTTCAAAGATCTTATATCTTATTATATAGATGTTATTCACCACACAATCATTATATTATTAAATCAATATTTCAGAGGTTTCAGCTAATGTTCCCGTATCCACGACATCACACCGACGTTACTTAAGATTCCTTTTTATCCCACTTAACTCAAGAATTGTTGCGAAGTCATTTTGTAGATTTATATCCTTCATTTTCATTATTATCAAAGCTTTTTTCTTTTGATAAATCAAAAAATAATACTGTTCCTTTTCAATTACTTGATCAAAAAAAGACCATTCATAAGATGAATAAGCATTATTAATAGATGATTTAAAACCGTTCTGATCAATGATTATCTCAAATTTTTTATGTAAGTTTTGATTGTTATTATAAATATATCTCAAGTTAAAATACCTTACGTATAGTAGAAGCATTATCAAAATTATTCCTAAAGATACAAATATCCAGCCCGCAGCTATCGAAGATAATAGCATAACAGATCCAAATATAATGTTTACTAATGCAGAAAATATGCTTGGTGCGATCTTATGTTTGTTAAATATTGAATAATACAAATTCATTGAATTTATGTAGTCTTTTCTTGTAAATCGAAATGAATAGTTTATTGGCTTCATATTATCCTCTCAACGGAGATTTCGCTCTGTCGCATAACGTTCCTGTTTACCTTCAAAATCTATTGTCGAACTTCCATTCCTCATGTTTAACTTCTTCAATCTTATATCCAATCAAATGCAACGTGTCTTTGTTAATATCGAAATAAATGGATTTCATTTCTTCAATTGTATTCCCCTGTATCCTGACTTTGAGGTTCCATTAATGTTTTATCAGTAGTGCCGCATGAACATAGTATCGTTAACATGATCATAATAATGGCATATTTCAGCCTCATAGGTTGTCTCCTTGTCATTATTCTCTTTTAGAAAACAATCATTTCCCGCACATCAGTCCAAAGACAACCTAATTATATCCACAATTACGTTAAAGTTCTAGCATTTTGAAGGAAGCCGCTTGTCTGCCTTACGGATCAATAAATGCGCCTCTGTTCAACGATCACCACTTCAGTCTACCTCCTCCCGATTTTCCACATATGACACAAAAAAGCCCGCTCCTTCGCCGACCGGACGAACGCCCGATGGGAAGCAGCAAGCTCTCTGAGGATACGGAGCTGGGAAGAAGCAGATCTTGCTCTCTCTTAGATTAGTGCACGAATCCTAGTCACCAATACCGGTCCCATCATCCGCGCAGACTCGCACCCCGTCAGGCACCCAACCCGCGAACGAGCCACAGGGCAGCCGCAAGAGAGACAGCGATGATGACCAGCCCCCAATCCTTCGCCGTCCACCTGCCCAGCTTGACGATTGTGGGGGATGCGACCCGGCCGACTCCCCGGCTCTCGAGCGCAATCGCGGCCTGGTCCCCCAAGCGGAAGAGGGAGAACAAGAACGGCGTCGCGATGCGGCCGATCCGCTTAACCAAGCCGGGCACGGAGCGCCGCCGCCCCGATTCCTTGCCTCTGGCTATCGCATAGCGGGAGAATCTCTCCCATTCGCTCAGGAACACCGGAATGAACCGTAGCATCAGCGCGACCGTGAGCAGGAACTTCTGCAAGATCGGTGCAATCCTGCCGCGGTAAGCGAACAAGCTCTCGAGCGATCGCCGCAAGCGGAGCGGCGTGATCGCCACCGCGAGGCCGAGGCCGAGCAGCAACACGAGGAACGTCCTCGCCATCGAATGAAGCGCCGTGAGGAACGCCCCGACTTGGAACCCCCACTCTCCGCCCGCACTGCGCCCGATCCCTGCGACGACCGATACCGTTAGCGTGAACAAGAGGAAGCCGACGAGCACTCCGCGCCACCTCCCGAGCGGAATCCGCCCGAAGGCAACGCCCGCTGCGGCAATCGCGCCCCCGGCTGCGACTCCCCACCAGCTTCTCTGCGCCAGAATCGCGATCGAGAGGATCACGTACACAAGCCACAGAGCCCGCGGGTCGAAAAACAGCAGAGGAGTGCGAGCGATACGTCGGCGTTGTTCCCTGGCTGCAGAGGTTCCTCTCCGGCGAACGACGGAAGAGGAACCCGGCGAGAGGTCTTCCGTCTCCGCTTCCCTCTTCGCCGCGGCTCGGGCCAAGTCGCGAGGACTCCAGACAAGAGAAGCCGGCACTCCCCTCTTCAGAAGGGGAGCGATTGCCTGCAACCATTCCGGCACCGGAAGACCGGCTTCCTCCCACCATTCCGGGTGCCCGAGCAGCTCTTCCGGCGAGCATTCCCGCACCCGCTCCCCGCCTGCCGACAGCAGCAGAACGCGATCCGCAAGCGGGAGCGCCCACTCCGTATCGTGCGAGATGAGCAGGATGCCTTGCCCCTCCGCCGCCCGCAGGCGAAGCTGCGCCTGCAGCGCCTCCTGGCCGGGAGCGTCCAGGCCCGAAGTCGGCTCGTCGAGCAGCAGCCAGTCGCAAGGAGCGGCGAGCAGACAAGCGAGCGCCAGCCTCCTCTTCTCGCCCCCGCTGAGCAGGAACGGAGAACGGGCCAGCCAATCTTCCGACCAGCCGACCGCCCGCAGCGCCGCGACAATTCTCTCGCGAACTTCCTCCGGAGGGAGCGAGTAAGGCTTCAGCGTCTCGGCCAGTTCCTCCTCGACGGTGCGATGAGCGAGCTGATCCTCCGGAGCCTGGGTGGCATAAGCATAGGCGCGAAGCGCTTGCGGATTGCGCACGATGCGTCCGCGCGCCCCCGCCCGCCAGAGCGGCTCATCGCCGAAGCGGACTCCCATCCCTGCGGAGGGGAGCAGACCTGCCAGGCTCTCGATCCAGTGTGTTTTGCCGGCGCCGTTCTTCCCCAGCAGAACGTGGATACGGCCCGTCTGAAGAATAAGCTGCCCCTCCGTCCCCGCAGAGTCGAATCGGCAGACCAGATGGGAATCCCGCCCGCTTGTCATGGCGTTTCCCTTCTCTCCAGCGCTGTCGCCCATTCTTCCTTCGTCGCCGGAAGCGGCCATTCAAGCTCGCCGAGCGCATGGAGCTCAAGAGCAAGCTTCGCCAGATACGGCAGCTTGAGGCCGCAGTCTTCGCAAGCGGAAGAGCCGCTGCCCGATACGCTCAACAGGCCCGGCAGACCCGGCCCGTTCGGCTCGCGTCCGAACAGGAATGCTCGTCCCGTCCCGTCGAAGCGAATGCGGCCGGCCGCCAAGGCGACGACACGCGCATCCGGCTCCAACTCTTCAAGCCGCTGCGTGAGCCAGACGACCGCGCTGCCCTGCCCGTGCAGACGCTTCGCGAACCCGCGCACCCGCTCCGCCGCCGCTTCGTCGAGCATCGACGTCGCTTCGTCGAAGACGATCAGCGGCGTCCGGCAAGCCGCTGCCGCCGCAACGGCGGCGAGCTGCCTCTGCCCGCCCGACAGCTCGGCCCAAGGGAGATCCGCCTGCCTGAGCAACCCCACCTCCTGCAGCGCTTGCTCGACAAGCGCCGGAATCCGCTCCGCGGGCACCGCTCTCCATTCCAGCGCGAACGAGATCTCCTCGCGCGGCGTGGCGGCGAAGAGCTGGGCGTCGGGCTGCTGCATGACGTAGGCGCTCGCCCCTTCGCCGGCGAAGCCCCGCTCCATGCGGCCGACGGCGCCGTCTTCATAGATGCCGGCAAGAACGCGCGCCAGCGTCGACTTGCCGCTGCCGTTCGCGCCGACCAGGTAGAGCCATTCGCCTCTATTCAGTTCCAGAGAGAGATCGTCCAGACGAACGGAGCTCTCTGCTCTCTCATTTTCCGATAGTACGGTTAGACGATGCACAAGCATTCGATCGTTCATCCGGTCGAGAATTCCCCTCTTCCCAATTGCTCCATCCCATGTTACAATCCGAATTGTTAACCAACAGACGAGTATAAGGTTAACATTTAAAAGGAGCGTTGACAATGCCATCTTCATCATCGAATTCCAATCCTGCAACAACACCTGCAACAACAGATCCGCACACCTCGAACGCCCGCAATCAGAAGACACAACAACCACCCGAGCCGATCGGACCGCTTCGCGCCAATTCCGCGGCCTGGATTCGCGGCTCCGTATTCACCGCGTTGTTCGCGGCGCTCTTCATCGCCTTCAGCTCGATTACGCTTCCGATCGGAATCTCTCCCGTCCCGATCACGCTGCAGACGCTTGCGATCATGCTCGCAGGCGGGTTCCTCGGCGCCTTCTACGGCTTCTGGAGCATCGCAATCGTCATTCTGCTGACGGCAACCGGCCTTCCCCTTCTGCACGGCAACGGCGGCCTGTCGCTGCTCCTCGGGCCGACGGGCGGCTTCCTGTGGATGTTCCCGTTCTGCGCGCTCTTCATCGGCTGGGTGACCGATCTCTTGTTCCGTGGAGCGAGATCGGCGAGCGTGCTGCGCTTCGTCCTGCTCACCGTCGCCATCTACATTGGAGACTTGCTCTCGTACATAGGCGGCGTTCCGTGGCTCGCCTTCAAGATCGATGCCTCGCTCGCCAAAGCCATCTCCGTCGGCATGACGCCTTATGTGGGCTTCGATGCGATCAAGGCGGTCATCGCGGCGATGCTCATCGTCGCCCTTCGCCCCGTCCTGACGCCGCTTCGCAAGCGCAGCCGGTAACGCACACTCCGCACTTGCAGACGATGAAGGCTTCCCGCGCCGTTACGCGCCGGGAAGCCTTCTCTGCTTCCTAATTCTTGATTCCGGCCGCTTACAGAGCGGAACGATAAATCGCCAACACATCCTCGCGGCTTAGGGACACGAAGTGCCCGCGGGGACCGTTCGCCGTTACCATGCCCGCCATTCGCTCCAGCTGGCTGCCGTCGATTCCGTAATCCGACAATCGGGCGGGAGCCCCGAGCGAGGTCCAGAACGCGCGCAGCGCCGCAATCGCTTCCTCCGCCACCTTCTCCGCCGTTCGACCTTCCCCGACGCCTTTTACCCCGAATACGTTCACGCCAAGCTGTGCGAACTTCTCCGGATGCTTCCGGCTGGCCATGTCCATCCAATGCGGGAACAGAATCGCCAGCCCGCCTCCGTGCGGAATGTCGTAGACGGCCGAGACGGCATGCTCCATGTCGTGATTCGCCCAATCGCCCCGGATGCCCATCGAGAGCAGCCCGTTCAGCGCCACCGTTCCGCAATACAGAATCGTGCCGCGATGCTCCGGGTTGCCAAGATCGGCGGCCAGCTTCGGAGCGGTCTGCACGACGGCGCGCAGAATCGATTCGCAGAAGCCGTCCTGCACAGGCGCGTTCGCGTCATGATGGAAGTATTGCTCGAACACATGACTCATCATGTCGACGATGCCGTACACCGTCTGATCGAGCGGAGCCGTCGCCGTGAACGAGGGAGCCAGGATGGAGAAGCGCGGGTAAACGAGGGAACTGCTCCAGCCGTGCTTCTCCTGGGTGTCGGCGTTGGAGATGACCGAGTTCGCGTTCATCTCCGAACCGGTCGCCGCCAGCGTCAGCACGGTGCCCAGCGGCAGAGCGTCCGTCGCCGTCGCCTTCTTCGTGACGACGTCCCAGAAGTCCCCGTCGTACTTCGCCGCAGCAGCGATTGCCTTCGCGCAGTCGATGACGCTTCCCCCTCCCGCCGCCAGCACCCAGTCGATCCTATGCTCTCGGCAGAGCTCGGCTCCGCGACGCACGGTCGAGACCCGCGGATTCGGCTCGACGCCGGACAGCTCGACCACCTCCGCTCCCGCCGCGCTAAGCTCCCGCATCACCGCGTCGTACACGCCGTTGCGATGAATGCTGCCTCCTCCGTAGACGAGCAGAACCCGGCTGCCGAGCTTCTTGCTCTCAGCCGCCAGTTGACCAACCTGGTCATCGCCGTAATACAGCTTGGTCGGATTCCAATACGCGAACGATCTCATAGTTCCCTCTCCTCTCGATTGCATGAATAAGTTTGGCACACGGCGGCTTCTCAACCGTCTCTTCCCGCTGGACGACCGTACAAGCAAGCTTGCATAAGATCGCATAAGGTGAAAAGGTATCGGAAGACATCCTGCAGCAGGTCTTCACAAGGAGCGTGAATAGGCTTCATGGCAAGCACAAGGTTGGATATCTACTATTCGCAGATCCCGCCGAATGCCGTCTACATGACATTTAACGGGCTCGGTCCGGGCGAGAGAGGACTGCGCTCCATCGGCAGCGGCAAGCTTGTCGTGCTTAAGCGGGGCAAGACGGAACGAAATGCCACCCTCCTCTTCCGCGAGAACGGGGAGAGCTTCGCGAGCGAGCTTGAGATCAGCGCCAAGCTGGCAGCTCCTCTCGGACTGAAGGCGCAGTCGCGCTATCAAGTGACCTACGATCCCAAGACGAACGTGTTGACGTTCGTCCCTTCTCCGGTCAGCACCACGGTCGCCAAGCTGATGACCAGCGCCAAGCCCGCCGCCGGCCGCATCGCGATCGGCTACGAGCTTCTGTCCAAGCTCGGCATCCCCGACTCCGGGAGCCCGAGCATCGATTGCCGCACGGCGACGGCGGCGAAGCAGCTTCGCGTCCGCTCCCCTTCGAATTTATTCGATAAGGGGCTCTATCTGGACCTTCCGACGATTCGGGCGCTCGGCTTGTCGTCCGGCGCTTATGTCTCCCTGACGTACAATCAGACGACGAAGACGTTGAGCTTCGCGCCAACCAAATCTCCGTTGCCGCAAGCGAACCGGTCCTCGAAGTCTCCCCGGACGCTCAAGCACCGGGAGGGCGGCGACTTGTACTGATGACTATACTGATGACTGTACGGATGACTGCACTAATGACTCGCACTGATGACTTGTACGGATGCACCAGCCTTCCAAGCAGACAGAACGGGCGGGACCGTCAGCGGCCCCGCCCTTCCTCTGCGGATCAATCGCAAGTCTCAGGCGCTTCCGCCTTCGCCGCAGCTTCCAGATCGAGCCTCTCGGCCACCGTATCGCGGATGATCGACACGATCGATTGCAGCAAGTAGTTGACATCCGTCTGGCTCTGCTGGAACTGCTGAACAACCGGCATCTCGTCGAGCTCGTCCTGCAGCACCGCGATCTCCTGCTCGATCTTGTCCGCCATCTTCTGGTTCTTGAACGTATTCTGGAAGGCGACGAGCTCCTTCTGCTTCTTCTTGATCTGAGCGATCAAGCCTTGAATTCGATCGTGCCCCTGAATCAGCTTCTCGGACTTCTGGTAGAGAGCGACCTCCTCCGACGTCGTGATCAATTGGGCAAGCTCGTGAGCGCGGGCAAGAATATCTTCGCGGACGATCAGCTCCCGGTTGTCGAAGCGAGGGATGTCGTCGTGATGGCAATGCCCATGCTCGTGGTCGTGGGAATGGTCGTGCGAGTGCTCGTGCTTCGTGTTCGTTGCGGACATGTCGATAAGTCTCCTTGTATCGGCGAATAGCTCGGCAGGTTCGGCTGTCGGCCGGCTATTCGGCTTATGGTAATGGTTAATGGCAATCTGGCGTTCGGACCAGGACTTGGACCAGGCTAGGACTAAGCTAGGACTAGGCTAAGCGCCGTGCGACAGCGCCGTAGCCAGGCGAGGCGGCTCCGCCGCTTCGGCGTTCAAGTACCAGGTCGTCGGCTTCGTGATGCGAACTTGCATGAGATGGCCGATCCATTCCTTCGGTCCTTCGAAGTGGACCAGCTTGTTCGAAGTCGTGCGCCCGGACAGCACGTTCGGATTGCTCTTGCTCTGCCCCTCGACGAGAATCTCGACCGTGCGGCCTTCGAACTGCCGATTGCTCTCGCAACTCATCTCGGCGATCAGCTCGTTGAGGCGGTTCAAGCGATCCTGCTTCACCGCCATCGGCACGTTGTCCTCCATCTCGAAGGCGGGCGTTCCTTCCCGAGGCGAATAGATAAACGTGTACGCCATCGCGATCTCCGCTTCCCGAACGAGAGACAGCGTCTCCAGGAACTGCTCCTCCGTCTCGCCGGGGAAGCCGACGATAATGTCGGAAGACAGCACGGCTCCCGGTATCGCGCTCCGGATTTTCCCAACAAGCTCCAGGAACTGCTCCCTCGTATACTTCCGGCTCATCCGCTTCAGCACCTCCGTGCTTCCCGACTGGAACGGAAGATGAATCGCTTCCACAAGATTGCCGCCCTTCGCGAGAACCTCGATCAGATGATCGTCGAAGTCCCGGGGATGCGAGGTCGTGAAGCGCACGCGCGGAATGTCGATCTTCCGAATGTCGTCCATCAGATCGGCGAACCGGTACGCCCGGTCCTTGAAGTCCTTCCCGTAAGCGTTCACGTTCTGGCCGAGCAGCGTGATCTCCTTGTAGCCCTGCCGGGCAAGCTCCCGCACTTCCGCGAGAACATCCTCCGGAAGCCGGCTTCGCTCCTTGCCTCTCGTGTAGGGCACGATGCAGTATGTGCAGAACTTGTCGCAGCCGTACATGATGTTCACCCAGGCCCGCATGCCTTCCCGCTTCTTCGGCAGGTTCTCGATGATGTCCCCTTCCTTGGACCATACCTCGATCACCATCTCGCGGGAGAAGCTGACTTCGCGCAGCAGATGCGGCAGCCGATGAATATTATGGGTTCCGAACACCAGATCCACATGCGGGTTGCGCGTCATCAGCCGATTCACGACCGCCGCTTCCTGCGACATGCATCCGCAGACGCCGAGAATGAGCCCCGGCTTCTCGAGCTTCAGCTTCTTGAGATGGCCAAGCTCCCCGAACACCTTGTCCTCCGCATTCTCCCGAATGGCGCACGTATTGAGCAGAATGACGTCCGCATCGCGGCGCTCTTCCGCCTGAACATACCCCATCTCCTCCAGCAGTCCGCGAATCACCTCGGTGTCGTGCTCGTTCATCTGGCAGCCGTACGTCATGATGAAGTACGATTTATCCCGGCCGAACTCCCTCATATCGTCGGGAATGGCGTTGTCGTAATGAATCCGGACCGATTCCTTGCCCCGCTTCTTCTCGTCCTTATAGCTGGGAGCGGACTGGATCTGGATATGACGGCCGTTGAGCCGCAAGGTGGTCTTCCCGTCCTCCTCGCGAATTATCTTCGCCTCGCGGAAGTCGAAGTATTGCGAGTAATCCTTGCTCATCTTCATCTGTCCGAATTCGCCTCCCCCTCATCAAGCCGACGTCCTCTTCATGGTTAAGGTTGCTTCGAGAAATTATACCATTTCGGCAAGCCGAATTCCATGGCAAGGCTATTCCAGACCGGGGATGACGCCCTGCAGCGAGATCAACCGAGAGTGCACCGCTTGGAAAATATACAAAAAGCAAGACGATCGCTCGCCTTGCTTGCTTCAACGCCAGTCCCCGTCGGGCACTCCCTGTACGCAACTTCGAGTTATTCGATAATTTCGCCGAAGTCCCCTGTCGACACGCCTGCGGCATTGCCTTCGTCGGTGTCGATGTGCATGTCGAGCGCGAAGTCGGGCGAGACGCGCGCGATGACGTTCTCGAAGACAAGGCCGCGCTCGCCGCCGACTCTCACCTTGAGCAGTTGCTTGTCCGCGATGCCCCAGCGCTCCGCGTCCGACGTATGGAAGTGAATATGCCGGGCGGCAACGATAACGCCCTTCTCGACCGTCACTTCGCCCGCCGGACCGACGATGCGAATGCCCGGCGTTCCTTCGATATTGCCGGATTCGCGAACGGGAGCCTTCAAGCCGAGCGCGAACGCATCGGTTCTGGACACCTCCAGTTGCGTCGCCTTGCGCGCAGGGCCCAGAATTCGCACCTTGGCGAAGGAGCCCTTCGGCCCGTGCACCGCGACCGTCTCGTTCGCCGCGAATTGACCGGGCTGCGAGAGCGGCTTCAGCTCGCTGAGCTCCGCTCCTTCGCCGAACAGAATTCGGATATGCTCCTTGGATAGATGGATGTGCCGCGCGGAGACGCCGACGGGAATCTGCTTGATGTCGCTCATGGTTAATACCGCCTTTGCTGGGATGTAGGGTACGATGGGTAGATGGGTACTTAAATTTGACGAAGTTACTTGAATTCGGCGAGCAGCTTGGCGAATTCGCCTTCGGACAGCTTCAGCTCCTGCTTCGCCAGAGCTTCCTGCTGGAAGCCGACGGCCATATCCTCGTACGACTTGCGGCTCTTGTCCTGGTACACGAGCCCCGTCAACAGGCCGCCCGTCTCCATGATCTTCGTCATGGCGGCGATACGGTTCGACGGATCGTAATCCTCGAACTGATCGAGGTTGACGATGTGCTCCTTGAACCAATCGTACGTGTTGATCTTGTTGAACGTCACACACGGGCTGAAAACATTGATCAGAGAAAACCCCTTGTGCTGCAACCCGGCTTCGATCAGCGCCGTCAGCTGCTTCAGGTCGCTTGAGAACGATTGGGCGACGAACGTCGCTCCCGCGGACAGGGCGACCTCGAGCGGAGACAGCGTCGATTCGATCGAGCCCTCCGGCGTCGACTTCGTCTTGAAGCCCTCCGCGCTGCGCGGGGAAGTCTGCCCCTTCGTCAAGCCGTAAATCTGATTGTCCATGACGATGTACGTGATGTCGACGTTGCGGCGGATCGCGTGGACCGTATGGCCCATCCCGATCGCGAAGCCGTCCCCGTCGCCGCCCGAGGCGATAACCGTCAGCTCGCGGTTCGCGAGCTTGACCCCTTGGGCGATCGGCAGCGCGCGGCCGTGGATGCCGTGCAGGCCGTAGGCGTGAATATAGCCCGAGATCCGGCCCGAGCAGCCGATGCCGGAGATAACCGCGAGCTGCTCCGGCTCAAGGCCGATGTTCGCAGCCGCCCGCTGGATGGCCGCCTGCACGGAGAAGTCTCCGCAGCCCGGACACCAGTTGGGCTTCAAGTTATTGCGGAACTCTTTGAATGTCGCCACTTTATCTCAGCTCCTTGCAGGCTTTTACGATCTCGGAAGGCAGGAACGGCGTTCCGTCATACTTGAGCACGTTCTCGATCTTGTCGTGCCCGCCGATGTTCAGCTTGATCAGATTCGCCAATTGGCCGGTCGCGTTGTTCTCCAGCACGACGACCTTCTTCGCGCTCTTCATGTGCGGCGCAAGCAGCTCGGACGGGAACGGGTGGAGCTGACGCACCGTCACATGGTTCGTCGCTACTCCGTCACCGCTGAGCCGGCCGCGGGCTTCGTCGATCGTCCCTCCCGTCGAGCCCATCGCGACGATGAGCAGCTCCGGCTCCGCATGGGGAGCGTCCGCCTTGATCGCGTTCGCGACGCGGAGGCCGGACAGCTTGCCCAGCCGCTTATCCATCATCTTCTTGCGGTTGACCGCGCTCTCGGACGGACGGCCTTCCTGATCGTGCTCGACGCCGGTCACGTGGTGAATGCCGTTCTTCGCGCCCGGCAGCACGCGCGGGGAGATTCCGTCCTCGGCGAATTCATAGCGCTTGAACAGCGTGTGCTGCTCAAGCGGCGGCAGCTCCTCGCGGGCGAGCTTGCCGCGCTCGATGACGATGCGCTCGTAGTCCAGCGGCTCGCACGATTGCTTGCCGAGGGAGAGCTGCAGATCGGTCGCGACGATGACCGGCACCTGGTACGTCTCCGCGACATTGAATGCCTCGATCATGTCGTAGAAGCATTCCTCGATTGTGCTCGGCGCGATGACGACCTTCGGAATCTCCCCGTGCGTTCCATAGATCAGCGCGTTGATATCGGACTGCTCCTGCTTCGTCGGCAGGCCCGTCGATGGGCCGCCGCGCTGCGTGTCGATGATGACGAGCGGCGTCTCGGTCATGCCCGCCAGACCGATCGCCTCCATCATGAGGGACAGGCCCGGGCCGGCGGAAGCCGTCATCGTTCGCACGCCGGCATAGTTCGCGCCGATCGCCATCGTCACGGCCGCAATCTCATCCTCCGTCTGCACAACCGTACCGCCGAACTTCGGCAGCTTCTTGATCAAGTATTCCATGATCTCGGATGCCGGGGTGATCGGGTAGGCCGACATCAGCCGGCAGCCTGCCGCGAGCGAGCCGAGCCCCATCGCCTCGTTGCCGATCATGAACAGCTTCATCTTGCCGTCCGCCGCTTCGAGCCGGAACTCTTCGAGCGGGCCGCCGGCCTGCTCCAGCACGAATTCGGCGCCGCGCCGGACCGCCTCGACGTTCTTCTCGACGATGGCCGGCCCCTTGCGTCCGAACTCCTCCTCCACCGCCTTATTGAACACCTCGAGCGGCAAGCCGAGCAATGCCCAGGATGCGCCCGAAGCGACCATGTTCTTCATAAGCGAAGTGCCGAGCTCCTCGGCCATCGCCGTGATCGGCACCGCGAACAGCCGAGCGTCCACGCCCTCCGGCACCGTCGGGGAGAACTTCGCATCCGCCACAATAACGCCCCCGGGCCGCAGCTCCTTCGCGTTCAGGTCGATGCTCTCCTGGTCGAACGCAACCAGAATGTCCAGATCGTCCGAGATGGCCCGGATAGGCGCCGTACTGATTCGAATCTTGTTATTCGTATGGCCGCCCTTGATGCGCGAGGAAAAGTGACGGTACCCGTACAGGTAGTAACCCAGCCGGTTCAGCGCAGTCGAGAATATCCGGTCGGTGCTCTCCACGCCTTCCCCCTGCTGGCCGCCAATCTTCCATGACAATTGACTGATCACAGTGTCATCTCCTCTTGAGCATTCGCTTCAACAATGCATAACTGTTTATATTAACGTTCCATAAGTCAGCTATCAATCAAATAAATTTTATGATTCCCCTTCTGAAAATGCAAGCGTTTCGCCCTAAAAGCAACGATAGCGGTTTCGCATCAAATCGATAGGGAAGAGATATCGGTCAAGCCTGCCCGGTCATCTCTGCGGAAGATTGTCCATCAGGAATCTCGTCGCATTCCCTCCCAGGAAGCCGCTTACGAGAGATTCCGGATACCGCTTCAGCAGCGCTTCCGCCAAGGCGGGATATTCGCCCGGATGGGCGAGCCCGGCGACATGCGTCTCGATTCCGTCGAAGTCCGACCCGAACGCGAGATGGCTCGAGCCGCCGAGCACGCAGATATGCTCGACGTGACGAAGCACGTCGTCGATGCGAGCCGGCTGCGCGCCTGCCAGGAAGAACGGCACGAACGTCAGCCCGAGCAGCCCGTCCGCTTCAATCAGCGCGCGGATCTGATCGTCCGTCAGATTGCGAGGATGGCTGTGCAGCGCCTTCGCGTTCGAGTGCGAGGCGAAGAACGGCCTCGTCGCCAGCTCCTTCAGCTCCCAGAAGCCTCGCTCGGACAGATGCGATACATCTAATAGAATGCCCAATTTCTCGCATTCGTTAACAAGACGCCTGCCGGCGCGCGTCAGTCCTCCGCCGCGAGGCTCCATCGCCCCGTCCGCCGCCCAGTTAGCGTGGTTCCAGGTCAGCCCGAGCAGACGAACGCCGAGGCGGTACAGCAGCGTCAAGCTCCACCATTGCTCTCTCAGGCAATCCACGCCTTCCAGAGACAAGAGCGCCCCAAGCGCTCCCGTCCGCTCGGCTTCCTCCAGGTCGGCGGCCGTGCGAATGAGCCTCACGCCCGGCTCGGTCAGCACCTTCGACCAGAACAGTTCCGCTTGGTGGAGCGCCGTCTGCGGCTCCATGGGCTTGTCCTCCGGCACGTAGATCGCGAACACCTGGGCGGATACGCCCCCCTCCCGCAGCCGCTCCAGCGTCACATCCAGCTTCCCGTCCGCATCCGCTTCTCTTAACGACAGCTTGGGGTCCCTTTGCATTTTGAACAAGGCATCGCAATGCAAGTCCGTTATTCTCATCATCCTCTTCCTCCCCTGCACGAGATTCGCTCAACAAAAAACCTGTTGCCGCGGTCGGGGGCAAGGGGGATCGCTCCGCCTTGGCCAGATCCACTAGAACAGGTTGAGAGATTCGCTCTTCATTCCCTTAACGCGGCTCTACGATCAGCTTGATAGCCGTTCGGTCTTCTCCGTCGATGACGATGTCCGTGAATGCCGGGATGCAGATCAGATCCACGCCGCTTGGAGCGACGAAGCCGCGCGCGATTGCGACCGCCTTGATCGCCTGATTAAGCGCCCCTGCGCCGATGGCCTGCAATTCTGCTCCCCCGCGTTCGCGAAGGACGCCGGCCAGAGCGCCTGCAACGGAGTTTGGATTGGACTTTGCGGAAACCTTTAGAACTTCCATGACAAGTTCCTCCTCAGGCATCAAAGGATGGGCCCACTAACGGATACATATTCGGTGGAGATGGCAATAATTCCTGCTGCTTAAGAACCGTATCGGCTCGAATAGGCGAATAATTCTGAATTTTGTTGCCGGTCCTGCAGATTGACACTAACAAAAACGCGGCCGCATCAGCGCCGCGTCTCGTTCATCGTGCTCCCGCATGCGTCTCCAGACCTTACTCCGCGATCCAGGAGTCCTCGTCCACGCGGATTTTCTGGATCTTCGTCGCCCGGCCCGTCGAATCGTCGATCTCCACGCACAGCCCGCTCAGAATCCACTTCGTGTCGGCCACCTGGAAGCGTGTCGGAAGTCCCGTGAGGAACTTGTGGAGCACGCTGTCCCGATCCATGCCGAGCACCCCGTCGCGCGGCCCGGTCATTCCCGCATCGGTCAGGTAAGCCGTTCCGCCCGGGAGAATCCGGTCGTCGTTCGTCTGCACGTGCGTATGCGTTCCGACAACCAGCGAAGCCCGGCCGTCCAGATGCCAGCCCATCGCGATCTTCTCGCTTGTCGCCTCGGCATGGAAGTCGACCAGAATACACTTCGTCCGGCCTCGCAGCTCCTCCAGAATATCGTCCGCCGCGCGGAACGGACATTCGGACGGAGGAAGGAACGTTCTCCCGATCAGATTGACGAGCGCCAGCTCCTTCGAGCCTGCCTTGATAACGGTATACCCTCTTCCGGGCGTTCCCGGAGGCAGGTTCGCCGGGCGGATCATCCGCTTCTCGTCGTCGATGAACTCGAAGATCTCGCGATTGTCCCACGTATGATTGCCCATCGTGATGCCGTGAACGCCCCAATCGAACAGGTCCCGCGTAATCGCCGCATTGATGCCGCGTCCCGCAGCCGCGTTCTCGCCGTTCGCGATGATGATATGAGGCTGATATTTATTTTTAATCCACGGGAGCAGACGCTTCACCGCGTCGCGCCCCACATTGCCGACGATGTCGCCGATAAATACGACTTTCATTCTGTTGCTCTCCTCCATCCTCGGGTGCACAAACGGGAAGAAGTGGCCGCGCGGATTGTCGCAGCCACTTCTTCAGCCTTCCCGAATCTTACTTGGCGTACTCCACCGCGCGCGTCTCGCGAATGACCGTGACCTTGATGTGTCCCGGATAATCGAGTTCTCCCTCGATCTTCTTCGTGATGTCGCGAGCGAGTCGGAACGCTTCCGCGTCGTCGATCTTCTCCGGTTGCACCATGACGCGAACCTCGCGTCCGGCCTGGATCGCATAAGACTTGTCGACGCCGTCGAACGATTCGGAGATCTCCTCCAGCTTCTCGAGGCGTCTGATGTACGTCTCCAGCGTCTCGCGTCTTGCTCCCGGGCGGGCGGCGCTGAGCGCGTCCGCGGCTCCGACGAGCATCGCGATGACCGAAGTCGCTTCCACGTCGCCGTGGTGCGAAGCGATGCTGTTGACGACGACCGGATGCTCCTTGTACTTCTTCGCCAATTCAACGCCAATCTCGACATGCGAACCTTCCACTTCGTGGTCGAGGGCTTTGCCGATATCGTGCAGCAAGCCGGCGCGTTTGGCCAGAGTTATGTCTTCTCCAAGCTCTGCAGCCATCAGTCCCGTCAGATAAGCAACCTCCATCGAGTGCTTCAGCACGTTCTGGCCGTAGCTTGTCCGGAACTTCAGTCTGCCGAGAATCTTGATCAAGTCCGGGTGCAGGCCATGGACACCCACTTCGAACGTCGCCTGCTCCCCGTACTCGCGGATTCTCTCGTCCACTTCCTTGCGGGACTTCTCGACCATCTCCTCGATGCGGGCCGGATGGATTCGACCATCGGCAACCAGCTTCTCAAGAGAAGTACGGGCGATCTCGCGGCGGATCGGATCGAATCCGGACAGGATAACCGCTTCGGGCGTATCGTCGATAATAAGATCGATCCCGGTAAGCGTCTCCAACGCCCGGATATTGCGTCCTTCGCGGCCGATAATCCGCCCCTTCATCTCTTCGTTCGGCAACGAGACGACCGAGACGGTCGTCTCCGCCACGTGATCCGCGGCGCAGCGCTGAATGGCGAGAGAGATGATATCGCGAGCGCGCTTGTCGGCTTCTTCCTTCGCTTGCTGTTCAATATCCTTGATCAGTTGGGCGGTCTCGTGGCGCACTTCCTGCTCCACCGTCGTGAGGATAAGCTGCTTCGCATCCTCCATCGTCAGGTTCGAGATTCGCTCCAGTTCCGTGATCTGCTGCTTATGCAGGTACTCGATCTGATCTTGGGTCTCTTCGATTCGTTTCTCCTTGCTGGCGACTTGCTCCTCCTTGCGCTCCAACGCTTCAATCTTGCGGTCCAGGGATTCCTCCTTCTGCACCAACCTTCTCTCTTGCCGTTGGATCTCGTTGCGCCGTTCGCGAATGTCGCGCTCGGCTTCATTACGGAGCTTGTGCACCTCGTCTTTGGCTTCCAGCACCGTCTCCTTGCGAGCGGCATCCGCTTCCTTCTTCGCATTGTCGACGATTTGGCGGGCTGCCTGCTCAGCGCTGGATATCTTCGCCTCCGCAATGGACTTGCGTACCGCATAACCGATCCCAAAGAAAAGCGCGCCAACAACGATGACGATCAAGACCCAAATCAAGGTTGCAACCATGGTCTTCACCTCCTCGTTGCATCACCAAGGCAAACGCTTGGGATACTTATGAAATTGTTGGCCGGTTTCTAAACCGAATTAATCTTCTGTCAAAAAAAATCGAAAAATTGTTCTCCGAATCGTTTTTTGGAAGGAAAAAGGGTTCGGAATAAGGATATGGAATACAGATTCATTGTATCTTTTGTGAAAATGGATTGTCAAGCAAAGCAAAACTAGCCTTGCCTATTCCTTCCATTCTCCTCTGCTCCATCCCGCATCCCGCCGACGCGAAGAACCCTGATGCGCCGCGTTAGTCGTCGAATTCGCGCTCCGGCTCCTCGTACGATTCGTCCAGCGACAGCTCCGCCAGCCCCGTCTCGTCTTCGTCCCACGCAGAGGATATGCCTCGTTCCTCATCCTCGAACCGCTGCGCCGCATAGCGAACCGCGTCCATCGCGACGGAAGCCGGATACCCTCTGCGGAGCAGCACGCCGAGCAGCTTGTGCTCCCGCTCCCGCCGCTTCTCGCCCTTGATGCCGGGCCACTTCTTGACCGCCAGCTCCCGCGCGGCACTCCGTTCCATTCCCGCATCCAGAGACGCGAGCGCCTCGTCGACGTCCTGCTTGCCGACTCCGCGGCTGCGAAGCTGCTGCCGCACGAGTCGGCTGCCCTTGCGCTGACTGACCACCTTCTGCTCCGCGAACCTCGCCGCATAATGAGCATCGTCGATCAAGCGATGCTTGGCAAGCCTATCCAGGCAGCCGGACACCGCCGCTTCCTCATACCCTTTGCGCTTCAGCGTTTGCTCCAGTTCTTTGCGTGTCCTTGCCTTCCGGTCCAGAAGCAGCAGAGCGGCGCGATACGCCTGCTCCACCTGCTCCGTCCGCCGGAGATCTTCCCATTCTCGGGGAGTCAGCCGCCTGCCCTTCAGAAGCCTCCATGCGACCATCGTGTCTTCATGGACGAGCAGCACTTCGCTCACTCCTCCGGCCTCCGGCGTTATCGCGATCCGGTACATCGAGGACCGCCTGGCATCGGCCTCGATTCCGACAACGACGGCAGGTACGGCTTCGCGGCTCTCCCCCATTCTCAGCTTGCCCTTCTTCCCGGCTTGCTCATCCATTCGCTACCCCTCCCGCTCGCACTCGTTCCCTGCTCCGACGGTTTGTGCGATTTTATGTGAATTTTCACATTCATCGGCTCGAATTCGCGTAAACCGAGGCATTTTATGCGATTTTTAGCATATATGCCGAATTTCAGGCCGGAAGCTCCCCCATGAATGTGATTTTTCGCATAAAAACATCCAAATAGCCCCTTATCGGGCGACGCCAATGTGAAATTTCGCATAAATTCCCGTTCCCCCATCAGCATCATCGGCTCCATCGTCTTCCTCCGTTCATCTGACGCTCCGCCCCGACTATGTACGCAGTTTGGTTGCTTGCCATGAACAGGCCAGGAATTTTGTCCCTTGCCGCATATGTACAAAGGGCACCCGCCGACTCGGCGGATGCCCTTCTCCCTGCTCGCTTACTCCAGTCGGAACTCCGCTTCGTCCTCGTCTTCTTCCGAGGCCAGTGCCGCTCCGGCCGCAGCCGACTTGTTGATCGCGTCCGAGTTCAGCGTCTGGCTGCGAATCTCTTGTTCGATCTGCTGCGCCAGAGCCGGGTTGTCCTTCAAGAACTGCTTCGAGTTCTCGCGGCCTTGTCCCAGGCGTTCTCCGGAGTAGGAGAACCATGCACCGCTCTTCTGAACGATGTCCAGACTGGTTCCGATGTCGATGATGCTGCCTTCGCGGGAGATGCCCTCGCCGTACATGATATCGAGCTCCGCTTGCTTAAACGGAGGCGCAACCTTGTTCTTGACGACCTTGATCCGGGTCCGGTTGCCGACGACGTCATTGCCCTGCTTGATGGACTCGATGCGGCGAACGTCGAGGCGAACGCTCGCATAGAACTTCAAGGCTCGTCCGCCCGGCGTTGTCTCCGGGTTGCCGAACATAACGCCGACCTTCTCGCGAAGCTGGTTGATGAAGACTGCGATCGACTTCGACTTGCTGATAGCGCCGGACAGCTTGCGCATCGCCTGCGACATCAGTCTCGCCTGCAGGCCGACGAAGGAGTCGCCCATGTCTCCCTCGATCTCCGCCTTCGGCACCAGAGCGGCGACGGAGTCGACGACGACGATGTCGACCGCGCCGCTGCGCACGAGCGCTTCCGCGATCTCGAGCGCCTGCTCGCCGGTGTCCGGTTGGCTGAGCAGCAGTTCGTCGATGTTGACACCGAGGTTGCGGGCATAGATCGGATCAAGCGCGTGCTCGGCGTCGATGAATGCCGCCTGGCCTCCGGCCTTCTGCACTTCTGCGATCGCGTGCAGCGCGACGGTCGTCTTACCGGAAGATTCCGGTCCGTAGACCTCGATAATGCGCCCCCGCGGGAATCCGCCGATCCCGAGGGCAATATCCAGAGCGAGTGCTCCGCTCGAATACGTCTCTACTTGAAGCTGTGCCTGTTCTCCCAACTTCATGATAGAGCCCTTGCCGAATTGTTTCTCAATCTGGCGCAATGCCATCTCTAATGCGGCGCGACGATCGGACAACACACCCACATCCTTATCTCTTTGATAGTGTTATCATACCTTGTTTTGATCCGTTTGCCAAGCATTTTACGAACATTCGTTCGATCAATCTCTATAAAAAAACCGCAGCAAAGTAATCTTCGCTACGGTTCTTCCGCAACTTTCTACACGAATCTATCATATAGGACGAGCATTGGCAACCGCTTCTAGCGAAAAATGTCATTTATCTGCTCAATTCGACACAAATTCGACACATCCCCGCATCTGCCTCTGCCTCCGCCTTCTCCCGTCCCTATTCCAGACCGCCGAGCGTTCGCCACAGCAAGTACAGCGCCCGCTTCGTCGCGCGAATCCGGATGCCTTCCCGGTCGCCGGCCAGTTGCAGCTTCTCCACCTTGGCCGGCTTGCCTCTCTCCGCCAGCCCGACGTAGACAAGGCCGACCGGCTTGCCCTCGACTCCGGCGGGTCCGGCCACTCCGGTTACGGACAGCGCATAATCGCTGTCTGCGGCGGCGCGCATCCCGTCCGCCATCGCAGCGGCCGTCTCCTCGCTGACCGCTCCGGGCGCTCCCGGCCCTTCAAGCAGCTCCGTCGGGACGCCGAGCTGCTTATGCTTGACGCCGTTGCTGTAGCTCACCACGCCGCCCAGGAACGCGTCCGCGCTGCCCGGCACCGAAGTGAGCGAGGCGGCGATCATTCCGCCGGTGCAGCTCTCCGCGAGCGTCACCGTCTGCCGCTTGCTCGTCAGAAGCCGGATGACCGCCGCTTCCAGCGGAATGTCCTCTTCCGCATACAGATAACGCTCCGTGCGGCTTCTTATCGCCTGCAGCGTCGGCTCCATCCGCCTCGCCGCCTCCTCCGCGGAGCCCGCCTTCGTCGAGACGCGGATGCACACCTCGCCTTCCTTCGCATAAGGCGCAATCGTCGGGTCGGACTGCTCGCGAATAAGGTCGATCAGCAGCTCCTCCAGTGCCGACTCGCCGATTCCGGCGAACTTCAGCATAACCGACCGCAGAGCGGCCGCGTCCCCGAGCAGCTTGCGCAGCCAATCGGAGCCGTCGTTGTCGAACATCGGCTTCATCTCGCGCGGAGGTCCGGGCAGCAGCAGGTAATGCTTGCCGCCCGCGGATAACGCGTTGCCGACGGCCAGCCCGGTATCGTTGCGCAGCGGATGCGCTCCGTCGATCAGCATCGCCTGCTTGCGGTTGCTCTCGATAAGTTCGACGCTTCTTCCTGCGAACAGTTGCTCGATCTTGCGCAGCGACGGCTCGTGAAGGCCGATCGCAAGACCAAGGTCCGCCGCCAGGGCGTCGCGGGTCAGATCGTCCTGTGTCGGGCCGAGGCCGCCCGTGAACACCAGCAGATCCGCGCGTCCGCGCGCCGTCTCGATGGCTTGACGCAACCTCGTCAGGTTATCTCCCACTACGGTCTGATAATAAACGTCAATGCCCAGCTCTGCCAGGCCTTGCGACAGATACTGGGCGTTGGTGTTTACGATCTGGCCGAGCAGCAGTTCGGTTCCGACTGCAATAATCTCAGCTCTCATACGTCTCGGCGCACCTCTTTGTCAACCGAACCTTGGGGCGGGTTCGAAGTCTCGACGATCAGCTTCTTGTTCTTGACGAAGTAGTCGATGCCGGAATACACGGTAATGATCGCGGCCGCCCATACGACGATCGTATCGACCGGCACATGAATGAACTCGAACGGGAGATTGTTGAGCAGCAGCACGATGATCATGACGATCTGAATCGTCGTCTTCCACTTGCCCCACTTGCTGGCCGCCAGAACGACGCTGTCCAGGAGCGCAATCTGCCGGAGGCCGGTCACCGCCCATTCGCGGCTGATGATGACAATTGCGACCCATGCGTCCAACTTGCCCATCTCGACAAGCGAGATCAGAACGGCGCAGATCAGCAGCTTGTCGGCCAACGGGTCCAGCAGCTTGCCGAGGTTCGTGACGATCTTGCGCTTGCGCGCGATATAGCCGTCAAGCCCGTCCGTGCTGGCCGCGATGATGAAGAGCAAGAGAGCGAAGATCTGGTTGTAGGAGATCGAGTAGCTGCCGATCGTCAGCGGATTCACGTCGAGCTTGACCAGCAGCAGGAAGGCGACGATCGGGACGAGAAAAATTCGCGCCAGGGTAATCCGGTTAGCGAGATTCACGCGAGATCCCCTCCTTGCGCCGTCATGGCCCGCGCGCGGGATGCCGCGAACCCGGAGCGAGCTGTCGCTCTCGCCGTGCGGTATGTAGCCTTCATCACAGTCATCGTTGCTTGCCCCCAGAAAGTAATCTTTACGTATCAGCGGTAATTGACGAATTGCAGTTCCAGCGCAAGCCCGGCTCCGCGAAGGAGATTCATCGCGGCTTGCAGGTCGTCCTTGCTCTTGCCGGTGACCCGAAGCTGGTCGCCTTGGATTTGGCTCTTGATCTTCAGCTTGGAATCCCGGATCAGGATATTGATCTTCTTCGCATTCTCCTGGTCGATCCCTTGCTTCATCTTAATGAGCTGCCGGACCGTTCCGCCCGAAGCGGGCTCGACCTTGCCGTAATCGAGGTTCAGAATCGGCACCCCGCGTTTGATCAGCTTGGTCTGGAGAATGTCGATGACACTCTTCAGCTTGTACTCGTCGTCGGAAGCGACGTTGATCGCCTCTCCTTCGAGCTTGATGGTGCTCTTGCTTCCCTTGAAGTCGAATCGCGTCTCGATTTCCTTGACCGCTTGCGTCACAGCGTTGTTCACTTCTTGCATGTCTACCTTGGAGACGATGTCGAACGAATATTCCGATGCCATATGGTAAAGTCATCCTTTCTGACGAATGATCATTTTCATTATAAACATTTTCCTGCCGCAAGTAAAAAGCTGCTTGCGGCCTATTTCCGACGAAGCTCTCCCGCAAATGCCGAAAGCCCCGCAGCGGGGGCTTTCGGAGTCGTTGCCGTGATCTTAACGGGCGCGCGCCGGCGAGCGGAACATGTCGAGAATTCCGAGTACGATCCAGGCAAGCCCGAAGCCGAGAATGCCGTATCCGTAGGCATGGGGCGTCATGTACCAGCCGAGCAGGCTGACGACGATGCCGATTGCGCAGACGATCCAACTAGTCGCCATGAGGAGTCTCCCTCCCTGATAAGGATGCAGATAGCTCTCTCAGCATCCCCCAAGAAGACGATTCCTATTCCGCATGAACGAAGGCTGGCTCGTCAAGGCGTCGTCGTATCCGCAGAAGCCGCCGGCGTGAACACGAACTTCTTCGAGCCGGCCTTGTCCCCGTCGTCGACGGCGATTCCGTCGATCGTGATCACGACGTTGTTGGCCTGACCGACATTGACGTAAAGCGGCATGTCTTCCAGAGAGAAGACAATCTCTTCCTTCGGAGTGCCCTGGTAACGCGACTTGCCGTTTTTGTTCGTCTCATTGACGCCAACCCAGCTCCCTGAAGACACGATCTTCAGCTCATGCGCGCCGGCCGGAGACACTTCGTAGTGGACTTCTCCGCCCTTCGTCGTCTCCGTCAGCGTCAGTGTCGTCGCCGGGACGGTCTCGCTCGGCGTCGGCTCTTCCGAGCTCGTCTGGGACGGGGTGCTCGACCCGTCGGGAGACGAAGAAGGGGAAGGCAGCGTGGTCTCATGCGTAATATCGGTATCCCGATCCGAGTTTTTCGCCTTGGAGGCACTGTTCTGATCGATAAAATAATAAATCAGCGCAATGATAAGCAACGGGAACAGCCACATCAACAGGTTGACGGCGAGCTTGCCCCACTTGTCGTTATGCTGGACCGATCGGCTCTTGGGCTTGAGCATCGCTTCCGGAGCGACGGTCTCCGCCGTCGTCGGCTTGGGCAATTCCTTATGGTACAAACGAAGAACCTCTTCCGCGTCGAGGCCGACCGTCTCCGCGTAGGTCTTCACGAACGCCCGCACGTAGAAGGAGCCCGGCAATACCTTGTACTCGCCGTTCTCGATCGCCTCCAGATATCGCTTGCGGATCTTGGTCGCCTCCTGGATATCGTCGAGCGTATATCCCCGCTGCTCTCTGGCTTTACGCAGCAGCAATCCCAAATCCGACATCGGTCCCACCTCCGTTAAGGGCAATCTCTAGGCATATGTATCGTTGGCGCGCATCCACTTGGCAACTTCCTATCTACAATAATCGTAATAAGGGCTGATCTGATCTTAGAATTCTCCGTCGAGGCCGGCGGTCGTGAAGGTCTCGTATGTAATCTCCTCGTCCGGCGTGTTGCGCAGCTCGATAATACAGTCGAACGTGTCATAATCGTATTCGGATTCCCGTACGAAAATATCCGGGTGCTCGATGACCTTCGTCGAAGGCATCGCCATAATATCCTGAAGCAAGAGATGATGCTTCTCGTTGGAACGGATGGTGCTGACGATCCCATCGATAATGAAGACGTTGTTCGCGTTCGTCTCCTCCTCGGAGAGCTGGCTGCGCACGGTCTGTCTCAGCAGCGTCGAAGAGACGAACGTCCAGCGCTTGTTCGCGCAGACGCTGCCTGCGATGATCGACTCGGTCTTCCCTACCCGCGGCATGCCGCGCAGACCGATCACCTGATTGCCGTCCTTCTTGAACAGCTCGCCCAGGAAGTCGACCAGAAGACCGAGGTCGCTTCGCGTGAACCGGAACGTCTTGCCGTCGGAAGAGTCCCTCTCGATATAAGTTCCGTGCCGAATGGCCAAAATATCCGTCAAGCGCGGAGGCCGCAGCGTAATAATGGATATATTCTCGACCTTCGTGAGCATCCTGCCCAGAAGCTCAATCTTCTCGTCGTCATCCGTCTGAAGCAGAAGGCCTCGCGTCCGATCCTCGACGCCGTTAATCGTGATGATATTCACCTCGAGCATCCCGAGAAGAGATGCCAGATCGCCGAGCAATCCGGGGCGATTCTTGTGAATCTTATACTCCATGTACCACTGCTTCTTCTCCATGCTGCACCTCAATAGTCAGACAATAGCCCAACTGCCCGTCAATTTACAGTCCTATAATCCATTCTACAAAACTCTTCATTCTCCTGCAAAATTTACGGGCACTTTCCGACTAAAGTCCTATATTTTTTCGATTCATGTTTAAACGGCTCCGCAGCGAATGGCGGAGCCGTCTCTCCTCGGCACAGCAGCGATTAGCTGCGGTCGGCTAGTTTAACCATGAGTCCGGCGATTGTTTTGCGTTCGCTCTCATTGCCCGCGTCCCAGAGTTCCTTCAACACCCGCTGCTCGTCGTTCTGCGGTTCCACCTTGTTGTCGAGGAATTCTCCGATCTCGTAGGCCAGCCTGGAGATCGCTTCTTCGCTGATTCCCGCGTTCTTGGCTGCATCCACTCGATCACCGAGAAAATGTTTCCAAGAGTCGAAATTTCTCAGCACGTTCGACATTGAGCCGCCTCCTGCCATGATGGGATTGTACTGCGTCAATAATATGTCCCTTCCGGCAAGAGGCTATTCCGTCCGCAACGAAGCGGGACCTGCCAATTGTGCCGCATCAGCCAGCTTCTGCAACCGCCGGCATATGCATTAGCCACCGCTCGCCCCCGCCGGCATCTACACCCGCCAGCCTCCGGATAATGCAATGATCTGGCCGGTGATGTAATTCGCTTCCTCGGACGAGAGGAAGGCGACCAGTTCGGCCACCTCCTCCGGGCGGGCGAAGCGCCCGAGCGGGATCTCCTTCAGCAATTGCTCGCGCTCTTCGTTCGAGAGCGGCCCGAGCATGTCGGTATCCACCGCTCCCGGGGCGACCGCATTGACGGTGACTCCGAACGGAGCGAGCTCCCGCGCAAGCGCCTTGGTAAAGCTGTTAAGCCCGCCCTTGGCCGCGGAGTAAGCGACCTCGCCGGCCGCTCCGATCGCCCCCCAGACGCTCGAGACGTGAATGATGCGACCGCCGCGGCCCCAGGAGAGCGCCGGCCCGAACAGCTTCGCGAGCCGGTATGCGGACGTCAGATGAACCTGCAGCAAGTCGCTCCACGCTTCCTCGCCCGTCTCGTCCAGCAAGCCGTAATAAGCGGTTCCCGCGCTGTGGACGACAACGGACGGACTCCATCCGAGTCCGTCCATCTCTCCCTTCAGCCGCAGCAGCGCCCCCGGGTCGCGGAGATCGGCCCGCACCGCAATCGCGTCCGCGGCGCCCGCTTCCAAGCACCGCTTCCTCTCGTTCTCCGCCGCCTCGAAGGAAGCGCCGTAATGAAGCGCCACCCGGTCCCCCGCCGCCGCGAACCGTCTCGCCACGGCGGCTCCGATTCCCCTGGACGCGCCGGTCACAAGCACGGTTCGAGACAATTGTCCTCTCCCTGTCGCCGTCATTCTCCCCGCACGATCGACGCGGACATTCGGGACGGATGAACGTGTTCGCGCAGACGCGCGTTCAATTCCTCCAGCGTCAAGCTCTCGTACAGTCCGATCAGCTCGAACAGATCGCCTCCCCGGCTGCGGTAACGCGTAAATTCGCTCGCGATCGCTTCGGGGCTGTTCAGCATGCGGAGGTACGAGCCGATCCGCTTCCGCCTCGTTCTCTCGAAGACGGCTTCGTCGATTCCCGACTTGGCGGCTTCATTCAACGCACCCGTCACCCGGGCGATCAGCTCGTCAGGATCTCTCGTCTCTCCCCCGATAACGGAGAAGGCATAGCCCGGACCGGTATTGTACTCGTGGCCGAAGCCGTCGGAGATCAGATTGTCGTCGTACAGCTCCTGGTAGAGCGGCGAACTCGCGCCGAGAAGCGATTCGAGCATCAGCTTGGTCGCCAGCTCGCGGCGAATCGCCTCTTCCCCGCGCTGCGGTCCCGGAGTCTCCTTGTAGCCGAACATGCATTTAGGCAGCGATACGGGAAGATTCGTCGTCAGCAGCGGCGTCCGCACCGTCTCCGGTTCTTCGTCGAAGTATCGTTCGATCCGCCCGCCGGGTTCGAATTTTTTCCGCGCCTGGTTCGCCTTGATGATCTCCATCATCGCTTCGGGGTCGACGCCGCCGACAAGGAACAGCGTCATGTTCGAAGGATGGTAGAACGTGCGGTAACACTCGTACAGCATCTCCTTCGTAATCGAACGAACCGAATCAGGCGTGCCCGCGATGTCGATATGGACCGGGTGGTTGACGTAGAGCGCTTCGATCAGGCCGAAGTAAACCCGCCAATCCGCGTTGTCCCGGTACATGTTGATCTCCTGGACGATGATGCCCTTCTCCTTCTCCACGTTCGCGTCCGTGAAGTACGGGTTCTGCACGAAGTCGAGCAGCGTCTCGACGTTCCGCTCGATCGATTCCGTCGCGGAGAACAGATATACCGTGCGATCGAAGCTCGTGAAAGCGTTCGCCGAAGCTCCCTGCGACGAGAAGGTCGCGAAGATGTCTCCCTCCGGCTCCTCGAACATCTTGTGCTCAAGGAAGTGGGCGATCCCGTCCGGCACCTTCACCTCTTCATGGCCCTCGCGCTTGAAGCGGTTGTCTACGGAACCGTAGTGGGTCGCGAATGTCGCGTATGCCTTGGTAAAGCCGGGTTTGGGCAGAATAAACACGTCAAGCCCATTGTCCAGCTTCTCGTGCAGAAGGGTCTCCTGAAGCTGCGCATAATGTTCCTTAGGCACCGACTTCCGCCTCCTTCCGATCCCGCAGGAAGTAGATCGTGTCCAAGCCGACCCGCTGCGCGGCCGCCGTCACCTGCTCGGGAACGACCCCCGCTACGTCCGCAAGCATGTTCTCGCCGGTTCGATCGGAGCCCGACAGCACATTGTTGAAGTCGAACGCGATCCGCTCGAACGCGGAGTCCTGGAGCTCCCGCAATTGGTTGGAGAGCATCGCCTTCGTTCGCTCGAGCTCTTCCGAATCGAAGCGCCCCTCCTTCATCGCGGCGAGCTGCTCGACAATAATTCGCACCGCCTGCTCGTAGTTGCCGATCTCGATGCCCGATTGGATCGTCAGCAACCCCTTGTGCCCATCCAGCCTCGAAGAAGCGTAATACGCCAGAGATGCCTTCTCGCGCACATTGATGAACAGCTTGGAATGCGGGAACGCCCCGAGAATTCCGTTGTAGACCAGAAGCGCGGGGTATTCCGCCGCCGCGTAGCCGATGTCGGTCCGCAGTCCCATGTTCAGCTTGCCTTGCGCAACGTCCAGCCGTTCCACGATCGTCTGGGGCTCGGCGCGGGGGGCGCGGAACTCCGGCGCGGCGTAATCGGCCGGGGTTCCCTCCGGCAATCGGAACGACTCCCCTGCCAGCCGCTCGACCTCCTCCAGCGAGGTGTCGCCGGACACATACAGGTCGATCGCCGCTTCGCTCAGCCAATTGCGGTATTCCGTATAGAGCGTCCCGGCGTCGATGCCCGCCAGTTCGTCCTTCCGGCCGAGCGCAAGCAGCCGGTAAGGTTCATCCTTGCACATCTCGGCCACGCATCGTTCGCCGGCGTAACGGATCTTGTCGTTGACGATCGCTTCGATCCGCTTCAAGACCGTTCGTTTCTCCGCCTCCACGTACTTCCCGCGGAACGTCCCGTTCTCGAGCGCAGGCGACGTCAGCACCTCTCCGAGGAAACGCACGGCTTCCTGCAGGAGCGATAGCTCGGAAGACACGAAGCGGTCGTTGATCATGTCCAGACGAAGCTGGACGATCTGGTAATCGCCTCTCTTGTACAAGTCGAAGCCGAAGCCCGCCCCGTACAAGTCATCCAGCCGCTCGCGGAACGAGATTGTCTCCGGATAGGAGCTCGTTCCCCTCCGCAGGACGAACGGAGTCAGCGCGACTGCCGACACCCGCGATTCCGACAGCGGAATTCCGATAAACAAGGAGAGAGAGAACGTCTTAAAGCGTCTCGTTGGCAAGACGTGCAGCCGCATACGACCGATGGAGCCTCGCTCGAATTGTTCGGTTATCAAGGCATCTACCCCTTCGAGTCATTTCCAATTCAGCCTACATTTGATTTCAGCCTACATTTGATTTCAGCCCCATTCTACCCCATGGCCAAGCTTGAAGCAAATGCTTAAATGCAATGCTTGCAGGCAACTGGGATCAATCGCAGAAGATGTGCTTCCCGATCGTCTTGCGCTGCGGCCTCGTCCAGATCCAGGCGGAGGTCGCCGTGTCCGGATTGAAGTAATACAGGCAGCCGTCGCTCGGGTCCCAGCCGCTGAGCGCGTCTTTGGCCGCTTTATAAGCAGTCTCGTTCGGCTCCAGATAGATCTGGCCGTCGGCAACGGCCGTGAAGGCACCCGGTTGGAAAATCACGCCAGTGATCGTATTCGGGAACTGGGAATCCCGAAGCCTGTTGAGAATAACCGCCGCCACTGCCACTTGACCCTCGTAAGGTTCGCCTCTCGACTCTCCATACACCGCATTGGCCATCAGCTTGATGTCCTTCTCGGTCACGCCCGCATGGTTCGAAGCCGGCAGCTCCGAGCTGCCCGAAGCGGAGCCTCCGCTTCCGCCGGTGTTCGCAGTTCCGCCGCTGGACGACGGGAGCTCGTCGGCTGTCGGCTTGTAATTTTTGGTTGCCTCCCAGAGCTTGAGCTTCGTCTTGGAGCCGACGACGCCGTCGGCCTTCATGCCGAACTTCCATTGGAACCACTTCACGGAATCCAGCGTCTTCTGGCCGAATTCCCCGTCTACCTTGCCGCTGTAGTAGCCGAGATGCTTCAGGCGATATTGCAGCTCGTAGATGTCGCTGCCCGTCGCCCCTTGCTTCAGGATCGTATTGCTGAAGGTCGTCTCCGAATGGCGGACTTTCTCAAGCGAATACAATCCGAGCAATCCGACAACGAGACAAACGGATACAATCACCAGCCGGTATCTCACGCACAGTCACGCCTTTCCCAATCGATTAATGAGCCGTGCCGAAGGATGGCAAGCCTCATTCATGAACATTAGTATGAGAAAGGGAATCCTGCCTTATTCAAGCGGTTTGGCCCATACACGCAAGCAAGCGGCACAGGGAGGTCCCTATGCCGCTTGCTGCGATCATGACGTGATCCGGCCGCTTGCCTGATACTGCTCGAGAGAGACGAGCACCTCCCGAGGTTTGCTTCCTTCATAAGGGCCGACGATGCCGCGGGCTTCCATCGAATCGATAAGCCGCGCGGCCCGGGTGTAGCCGACGCGCATGCGCCGCTGCAGCAAGGAGACCGAAGCCTGCTTCGCCTCCAGCACGATCTGCACCGCCTGATCGTACAGCTCGTCGAGCTGCTCGTCCGCACCGGCGTCGGCATCGTCGCCGAGCTCCGGCACAAGCTCCTGATCGTAGACCGCCTCCGCTTGCGCGCGGACATGGTTCACGACCGCTTCCACCTCCGCGTCGGACAGGAAGGCCCCCTGCACCCGAATCGGCTTCGAAGAGCCCATCGGCAGGAAGAGCATATCGCCCCGCCCGAGCAGCTTCTCCGCCCCGACCATGTCGAGAATCGTCCGCGAGTCGACCTGCGACGAGACGCCGAAGGCGATGCGGCTTGGAATGTTCGCCTTGATGACGCCGGTGATGACGTCGACGGACGGCCGCTGCGTCGCAATGATCAAGTGAATGCCGGCGGCGCGGGCCATCTGGGCAAGCCGCATGATCGCGTCCTCCACGTCCCCTGCCGCCACCATCATCAGATCCGCAAGCTCGTCCACGATGACGACGTAATAAGGAAGCACCCCGTCCGGATTGTCGCCGCTGATCATCAGATTGTTGTAGCCTTCGATATTCCTCGTGCCCGACTTGGAGAACTTCTCGTACCGCTTCTCCATCTCGACGACGACCTTCTTCAGCGCCAACGCCGCGCGGCGAGGATCGGTGACGACCGGCGACAGCAGATGGGGAATGCCGTTGTACACATTAAGCTCGACCATCTTCGGGTCGATCATGAGGAACTTCACTTCATCCGGCTTCGCCTTGTACAGAATGCTTGTGATGATGCCGTTGATGCACACCGACTTCCCCGAGCCGGTTGCGCCCGCGACCAGCAAGTGAGGCATGCGGGCGAGATTGCCGACGATCGGCTGGCCGGAGATGTCCCGCCCGAACGCGATGGACAGGCGCGCCTGGGCTTCGTGGAACGCCTGCGTCTCCAGCACCTCGCGGAGAGTCACGACGCTTACCTCCGAATTCGGCACCTCGATGCCGATCGCCGACTTGCCGGGAATCGGCGCTTCCATCCGGATGTCCTTCGCGGCGAGCGCCAGAGCGATATCGTCGGTCAGGCTGACGATCCGGCTGACCTTCACGCCGACGTCCGGCTGCAGCTCGTACCGGGTAACCGCCGGCCCTCTCGCCACGTCGAGCACCCGCGCGCGGACCCCGAAGCTCTCCAGCGTCGCCTCGAGCTTGCGGGCGGTCTCCCGATTGTCGGCGACCGAGCCCCCCTTGCCGCCCTGCGGCTTGCCGAGCAGGTGCAACGGAGGAAGGCGATACGGCCGCTTCGGCTTCGGAACGGGCTTCGGAGGAGTCGCCGCCTGAGCCCCTTCCGGAGCCGGGCCGCCGCCGGCCGCATCGTCCGAATGCGGTCCCGCATCTTCCGCTCCCTCCGCTCCTGCGCCCGAATGCTCCCCCTCGTCCGGATACGGGAGCTCCGGATCGAATTCCGCGAGGCCTTCGCCCGCATCGGGTCCGTAAGCGTGTTCCTCGTCGTACGGATATCCCTCCGAGTACAGCGGATCATCCGGATTGTCGGAGCCAAGCTCCCCCATCCGATCCGGAGATTGCTCAAACGGAACGTTAAGCGGATTAAGGCCTGATTCTCCTTCTTCGAACGGCGCCGCCGCGTTAGGCGGAGCAGCTAGCTTGTCCGCCGCCGCCCCCTTGCCGAACAGACTGGTCAGCTTCGCGCCCTTCGCTCCCTCCTTGTCCGACTTGCGGATATGTACCTTCGGCCCTTCCGCCGCCGGATAAAGAATCGGCTCGTCGTCCCAAGCCTCGTCCTCCTCCTGCCGGTCCTCCCGGGACTCCCCCGGCTTGCCGTGGAAGAACTGGAAGAAGATCGGCTTCTTCTTCTCCCCTGCCGGGAACGCCTCGTCTTCGATCGGATCGTCGTCCTCCGGAACCGCAGGCACCGGCGCCGGCTTGCTTTTCTTCGCCTGCTTGACCGGAACCGCACGCGCCTTCACCGCCTTGCGTCCCGTCGACAACCGGGCGGCGAGCAGAGGGGCGAACCGCTTGACGAACCCTTGCGCAGCCCGAATCATATCCACATAGGACTTGTTGGAGATGAGCATAAGCGCGATCAGGAATTCGATCACGAGAACGAACTTCGAGCCGTAATTGCCGAACAGCCAGTAAAGGATCGAGTATTGGATCGCTCCGACCAGGCCGCCGCCGATATCCTTCTCCCAGATCCGGATCTCGGGCTCGACGGGCCCGTTCCAGATTTGATCGTGCAGCTCTGCAAGCGTCTGGCTGAAGATCGAGGCCGGAGTCACCGCGCCAACCGGTCTGAGCCGAGAATCGATAAAGCCCATCGCGCTCCAGAGTGCAAGAGCGCAGCACAACAGGACGAATCCGCTTCTCCGGAACGTCCACCCTCTCGGCCAAGAACGCTTGATCATTACATACAGGCCGAGCCAAATTCCAAGCAGCGCCAATAAGAAATAAAATTGCCCCAGCAAATACCCGAACAGCTTGGATAACGAACGGCCTCCGGCCGCCTCGCCATACAGCGCGATCACGGAGAGGGTAATAAGGAGTATGCCGTAGATCTCGTACTTCAGGCTTGCTCCGAGCGAGGCCTTCTTGCGTTTGCGCTTGGCCAAGCATGCCACCTCCCGACACAACATTATACCACAGTTGGTCGGGGTTTACATGATAGCGGAAGTCCGGCAAGCGTTTAGCGATTCGTGTCCCAGAGCGGGACTTCCGCCCTACCGTTCGCCATTTCCCGCGCGTTCTCCGACCATTGCGCCGCCCCGCTCTCGCCCCTGCCCTCGCGGTTCGCGAAGTAGATCAAGCTTCCGGGGGAATAGCCGGGGTTCAAGTAAGCGTCAAGCGGAGCCGAGACGAGCCGCACAAGGCGTCCGACTCCGGGAGAGACCGGAGAGAGCAGCATCGTCATTCCCGCCTGCTCGATCTCGAGCAGCGGTCCCGGCCCGTTCTCCCATCCTTCCATCACCCGATCGAGCGGCATGCATGTGTATAGAATCACCTCTTGTCCCCTCCTTCCGCCCCTTGCTTCCGTTCCGCGATTCGCCGGTTCAGCTCCCGAAGAGCTTCGCCGATGCCGCCGATCTCGTCGATCAAGCCGTGCGCCACCGCTTCCGGCCCGATCACCGTCGTTCCGATGTCCCGCGTAAGCTCCCCGGTCTTGAACATAAGCTCTTTGAACTTCTCCTCGGTGACGCGGGAGTGGCTCCTCACGAAGCGCACGACCCGCTCCTGCATCTTGTCGAGGTATTCGAAGGTTTGCGGTACGCCGATAATAAGGCCATTCAGCCGGATCGGGTGGATCGTCATCGTCGCCGTCTCGGCAATAAACGTATAATCCGCGGACACCGCGATCGGCACGCCGATCGAATGCCCTCCGCCGAGCACGACCGCAACCGTCGGCTTCGATAAGGACGAGATCATCTCCGCGATCGCCAGCCCCGCTTCCACGTCTCCTCCGACCGTGTTCAAGACGACCAAGAGTCCCTCCACCTTCGGGTTCTGCTCGGCCGCAACCAACTGCGGAATGACATGCTCGTACTTGGTTGTCTTGTTCTGCGGCGGCAGCATCAGATGCCCTTCGATCTGTCCGATAATCGTCAGACAGAACACATTCGATTCCGCCGCAGGAACCGTAACCTGCCCCAACTGGATCAAGCTCTCCGTGCCGGCGGCCGCTCTGCGGGCTTCGTCTCCGGGAGCCGGCTGCTCCGCATTCGCCGGCGTGTCCGGACCCGTCGGCTTCGGCTGCGGAGCCGGATTCGTCTTATCGCCCATTGGCACCCAATCCCCTCTCTGCTCGGCAATCCGATTGCCGCGAAGATTGTCCTAGTATGGGCGGCGTCCGGGCAAATATTCCTACGCAACGCACGAGGAGGACGGCAGCACGGAGGCGCCAATAGACCGTCTCCCGACGAGTTGGCCTCTTAGATCCGACGGCTTACGCAATTTTATGCGGTTTTCCACATTCGTCAGCCCGAATTCCGCATGAATCGATCTGGATTTAGACAGAAAAGTCTCGCCACCGTCTGGCACCAGCCGGCGCGGTCGGCATGTTGGTGAGTTGGCGAGTCGGTGAGTTGATTTCCACATTATGGTGACAAGAAAGGCGCTATCTCCCTTGTTAACCCTTATGCCTCTTCTCCCCTTGGATCAGGAACCTCCGCTCGCCGATCATGCCCTTGGGTCTTAGGACAGCCCATTCCCTTTGCACATCCTTATCCTGAACGAAAGGGAGAAGAGACCTAATCCCGCCAGAGGGAATACACCCATGGGGGCTTTTCATCACTGCGGATAGCCTCTTACGAATAATTTTCATGGTAGGGGGTGACAACTGTCCTTGTTGTCATAGTGGTTTTTCGCATATAATCGACCCAAACTGCCGTTGCCAAGCAGCACCAATGTGAAATTTCACAGCTAATTCCGGAGTCCCTGTGATCGCGCCGCGGCTCTGCTTCGCCTTCGGCAAAACCGCTGCACGGCCGATGCGGCTAAACGACCATCTACTCCAACAGAAATAGCCGCCCCTCTTCTCGATGAAGAGAGGCGGCTATCCGTTACCCTGAGTGTGGGGTGTTGCTGATTACCTTATACTTCCATAATGATCGGCAGGATCATCGGTCTTCTTCTTGTTTGTTCGAATAAGAATCGGCCGAGCGAATCCTTGACATTGGTCTTCAAGGATGCCCATTCGTTTACGTTCTCGCTCATGAGCTTCTGCAGCGTACCTGTTACGATACGGTTCGCTTCTTCGAGCAGCCCCTCGGATTCCCTTACGTACACGAATCCGCGGGAGATGATATCCGGTCCCGACATGATGGCGCCGTCTTGCTTGCTAAGCGTCACAACGACGACCAGGATACCGTCTTGAGACAGCAGCTTGCGGTCGCGCAGGACGATGTTGCCTACGTCTCCGACGCCGAGGCCGTCGATCAGGACGTTGCCGGAAGGAATCTTGCCCGCCTTGCGCGCGACGCCGTTCTGAATCTCGACGGTGTCCCCGTTGTCGACGAGGAAGATGTTCTCCTTCTCGATGCCGACGGATTCCGCGAGCAAGCCGTGGGAACGGAGCATACGGTATTCGCCGTGAATCGGAATGAAGAACTTCGGACGCATCAGGTTGAGCATGAGCTTCAGTTCTTCCGCGCTGCCGTGACCCGATACGTGAACGCCGGTGACGGAGCCCGGCCCGTAGATGACGTGAGCGCCGAGGCGCATCAACTCGTCAACCGTACGCCCGACATAGCGCTCGTTGCCCGGAATCGTATTCGCCGAGATGACGACCGTATCTCCCGGAAGAATGTCGACCTTCCGATGGGCCGAACGCGCCATCCGCGTAAGCGCGGACATCGGCTCGCCCTGGCTGCCCGTCGAGAGAATCGCCACCCGGTCCGCAGGCAGCTTGTTCACTTCCTCCGGCTCGATCAGCATTCCTTCCGGAATGTTCAGATAGCCCAGCTCGGAAGCGATGCTGACCATGTTCACCATGCTCCGGCCGATAACCGTCAGCTTGCGCCGGGTCTCCGCGGCAGCTTCGATAATCTGCTGAATCCGGTGCACGTTCGACGCGAAGGTCGCCACGACAACCCGCTGCTTCGCATTGCGGAAGATCGAGGTCATCTCCGAGCCGATGCTGCTCTCCGAAGGCGTGAATCCCGAACGCTCCGCGTTCGTGCTGTCCGAGAGAAGAGCCAGAACGCCGCGAGAACCGATCTCCGCCATGCGCTGGATATCTGCATGACGATCGTTAACCGGCGTATGGTCGAACTTGAAGTCGCCCGTATGCACGACGACCCCTTCCGGAGTCTCCAGCGCGATGCCCACGGAATCCGGAATGCTGTGGTTCGTCCGGAAGAAGCTTGCCTTGATCGCCCCGAATTGAATCTCCGAGTCGGGATCGATCAGGATCCGCTTCGTCTCGCCCAGAAGTCCCGCTTCCTTCAGCTTGTTCTCGATCAAGCCGAGCGTCAGCCTCATTCCGTACACGGGGACGTTTAATTGGCGAAGGACGTAAGGCAACCCGCCGATGTGGTCTTCGTGACCGTGGGTTACCAGAATCGCCCTTACTTTGTCGCGGTTCTCCGTCAAGTAGGTGATGTCGGGAATTACGACATCGATTCCGAGCATCTCCTCTTCCGGGAATTTAAGGCCGGCGTCGACGATGACGATGTCGTTCGCGTATTGAACCATGTACATGTTCTTCCCGATCTCGCCGGCGCCGCCAAGGGCTGAAATAATTACTTTGTCTTGGTTGTTCTTCTTGGACAAGTCTAGTACCTCCTACATTAGTTCGACGATCCCGCTCCTATGGAATTGTCAAGTTGCAAAATTTGGCCGCACCCAATCACTCATTGTTTATTATACATGAAGGGAAAGAACGAATTCAACCGCCGTTTGATCGGCCCTCTTCTCCCTGCGTGTTCCAAGTTGGTTTATTCCGCAACAAGCTTGCGGATAAAAGCCGCTTCCTCCTCGGAAGCTTCGACGAGAGGCAGGCGAACGCCGCCGACGGCTATTCCCTTCAGCTCCAGGGCATACTTAACCGCGACCGGATTCGGTACCGGATGCGGGCATTGGAACAATCCTTTAAACGTCGGATAAAGCCGATTGTTGAGAGCCACCGCGTCCTGAACGCGGCCATCCAGATAAGCTTCGATCATATTCTTCATCTCCGCGCCGACCAGGTGGCTGGCGACGCTGATAATGCCGTATCCGCCGACAGCGAGCGTCGGCAGCGTGATGCCGTCGTCGCCCGTATAGATGAAGAAGCCCTCCGGAGCGTCGATAACCAACTCCGTGATCTGTTCGACCGAGGCGCATTCCTTCGTGGCGACGATGTTCGGAATTTGTGCCAGCCGCAGCGTCGTCGCCGCGGACAGCCCGGCAACCGTCCGGCTGGGAACGTTGTAGAGAATGACCGGCAGGCTTGTCGATTCCGCGATCGCCTTGAAGTGCCGGTACATCCCTTCTTGGTTAGGCTTGTTGTAGTAGGGAGCCACAAGCAGGATGCCGTCGACGCCGGCGCGCTCGGCCGCCTTCGTCAGATGGATCGAATGATCGGTGTCGTTGCTGCCCGTGCCCGCGATGATGCGGCACCGGCCCGCCGCGCGCTCCACCGAGAAGCGGAACAGCGCTTCCTTCTCCTCGTCCTTAAGCGTCGGGGATTCTCCCGTCGTTCCGCAGACGACCAAGCCGTCGGACTTCTGCACCTCGATCAAATAATCGATTAACCGCCCTGTCTCTTCCCAATTGATCTTCAACTGTTCGTCGAATGGGGTCACCATCGCCGTAATCAGCCGGCCGAAGCTCATTGCCCTTCCTCCTCTAGAATAAATCCGTCTCTACTTCTTTATTCGTATATCTTTATTCATATAGCTTCCCGCATAAGCTTGCGCCGTCTGCCGGTTACAACACGTCACTTGAATACGCGAACGCATTCGGCGATCCCGTCCCTCTTCTCAAGAAGGGACGAGATGCAAGCCGAACGCGGCATGCAGAGCCTGCAGGGCGGGCACCATATCTTCTTCGGACACCAATACCCAGATCGTCGTGTTGGAGTCCGCCGATTGGAGAATCGGAATGCCCGCAGCCGTTAACGCTTCCACGATCCGGGCCATGATGCCCGGCTCTCCGTTCATCCCGCCGCCGATGACGGACACCTTCGCGCAGCCCGATCTCGACCGGACGGCGAGGCCCATTCCGCCCAGCAGCTTTAACGCCTCTCCGGCGTCTTGATCGATCACCGTATAAAGAACGCCCGCAGGGGTCACATTGATGAAGTCGACGCTGATTCCGTTCGTTGCCATCGCGCGGAACACCCGAAGCTGAACGTCGGACGGGCCTTCTTCGGTCGCCACCGCCAGTTGGGTGACCCCCTTCACGTGGGCAAGCCCCGTGACGGGCCGATCCGTCCAACCGCTCTGACGCCTGACCGAATCGGCGCGGGTGACCAGCGTGCCTGTTCCTTCCGAGAACGTCGAACGAACGCGAACGGGAACAGCCGCTCTCATCGCGATCTCAACGGCGCGGGGATGGATCACCTTCGCCCCGTTATACGCCATATTGCAAATCTCTTCATAGCTGACCATCGGCAGCGGCCGCGCTTCGCTGACCATCCGCGGATCGGCGGTCAGGATGCCGTCGACATCGGTATAGATATCGACAATTCCGGCCTGGAGAGCGGCTCCGAGCGCCGTTGCGGACGTATCGCTTCCGCCTCTGCCCAGCGTCGTGATCTCCCCCGTCTCCGTCATTCCCTGGAAGCCGGCGACGATAACGATCTTGCCTTCTTCGAGATACTCCAGAAGCCGCGCTCCGTTCACGCCGACGATTCTGGCAGAACCGAACCGGGCATCCGTGCGGATTCCCGCCTGGCCGCCCGTAAGAGCGACCGCCGGAATGCCTTCTCGGTTAAGCAAGCTGCACAAGGTTGCCGCGGAGATCAATTCGCCGCAACTGAGCAACAGATCCTTCTCTCGGTCCGGCAACGAATTGCCATTGTCAGCGATCCAATCGAGCAGGGTATCGGTGGCGTAAGGCTCGCCTCGCCTTCCCATGGCCGACACGACAACGACAAGCCGATGCCCCTCCGCTCTCTCTCTCCTAATATGACGGAGGACGTGCTGCCGACTGCAATCGTCAGACAGCGACGTCCCTCCGAATTTCTGAACGATGATCATTGCTCTCATCTTCCTTCCGAACAGCCTGCGGGGAAGTCAAAGGCAACGAAGAGAGTCGAGTCTTTATTCCGAATAAGCCGTGAAGCCGTTCCTATCTTAAGCGTATAAGAAACGCTCGATCAGCATGGGCTGCAGTTGTCTGCCTTGCAGCGCCGCCTCGCAAGTCTCCAGCACGAGGTCCATCCTCGCGACGAGGGAATTCGGCTTGGCCTCCGGATTGTCTTGCCCGAACGGGACGAAGTAGATGCTCTTGGCGACAAGCAGCTTCGCGATATTCGCGGCGTTAAGGCCAAGACCGTCGTTCGTCGAGATGGCTAGAACAAGCGGCCGGCCGTTGCGCAGCTGCGCCTTGGCCGCCATCAGCACCGGACTGTCGGTCAGCGCGTTCGCAAGCCGGCTCGTCGTGCTGCCCGTGCAGGGGGCGATGGCCAGGACGTCCAGCTTCTTCGAAGGGCCGAGCGGCTCTGCGGCCGTGATCGACGAGATCAGTTCGTTCCCCGTAATCCGGCGAAGCTCGGACTGCCAATGCTCCGAGGTTCCGAAGCGCGTGTCGGTCGTCAGAATCGTCTGACTGACGATCGGAACGACATTCGCGCCCGCATCCGTGAATCTCTGAATCTGCGGAAGCACTTCCGCAAGCGTGCAATGGGAACCGGTAAGTGCGTAACCGACGGTCACTCCATGCCAATTCATGGTTCATTCCCCCGTAGTCGCTGATCTTCCAACAACAGTTGGATAAGACCATTCGCGATAATTCGACCGGCCGTCTTCGGGGCGACGATTCCCGGCAATCCGGGGGCGAGCATCGCCTTGATTCCTCGCTTCTCGGCGAAGCGAAAATCCGTGCCGCCGGGCTTCGAAGCCAGGTCGATAATCACCGCTCGCAGGGGGAGTCCCGCGATCACTTGCGCTGTGACTATCATATTAGGTATCGTATTAAAAAGCAAGTCGATATTCCCCGCCTGACGCGCCAAATCGCCCATGTAGAAAGGCTCGAAGCCCATCTCGAACGCCCTCGCGAAGGACTCCTCCCGGCGTACTCCGGCCTTCACTTTCGCGCCGAGCGCTTGCAGCGTCCGCGCCATCGTGAGACCCGTTCTTCCAAGGCCGAGCACCATGCAAGTCGACCCGTGAATCGTAATGTCCGTGTGTTGGATGGCCATCATCAGAGCGCCTTCCGCCGTCGGGATCGAGTTGTAGATCGCTACGTCGTCCCGCTCGAACAGCTCGATAAGCTTCAGTTGATGGGCGGCGCACAGCTTCTTCAGATAGGCCTTGGCCATTCCGCAATAGATTTGGCAATGCGCGGGCAGCCTCGAGACGTACGCTTCGGTCAGCTTCATCTCCTTGTCGGTGAAGATGGCCGAGACCGTTCCGTCGTCCTCCGTTCCGACCGGAGGAAGAACAAGCGCATCGGCCCCGCGCAGCGCCTCTTCCGTCCACTCCGCCTTCGTTACGCCCGGGAACGGTGTGTCCAAGCGATCGAAGCCGATAATCGTTACCGTGGCATCCAATTCCGTTAGACGGCGGATGACTTCCAACTGCCGGGCATCCCCGCCCGCGAGCACTACGTTCACTCCCGTAAGCAAGGCATCCCCCTCCCTTCATGCCGCCAGTGTCGCAAGTACATAGCTATCTTATGCGTACGCCCACCGACGGGTGCGCAATCCCTTGCCGCGGCCTGACGGGCAGATCGGGACTTTTTTAACATATGCCAAAAAAAGAACCGCACAGCCGCCCTCCGCGAAGGGCTGCCCTGCGATCCTTGGATCAATCCATATCGATACCGATATCCACATCCGCGTTCATCTTCTCAGCGCCCTCCGCGAATCTTCTGCGCATGCGCCCGCGCGTCGTCGACGCTGTTTACGCGATTGCGGCTCCACTCCAGCAGGATGCGGTCGATGTAGCGGAAGTGCAGCTTGCCGGCGAACACCGATTCCTTCAGCGCGAACAGGATCAGCTCGTTCGGATAGCCGTCGTTGTCGATCCAGCCGTTGATCGTCTCGCATTCCATCGGCGTCAGCGGCCGCCCGAACTCCTGCTCGAAGACGCTGAACAGATTCGGCTCCGCCGCGTGCGACGCCGCGGACGGGATCGACCGCGAAGCGATGCCGGGCTCGAAGGAAGCTCTGGCGGCCTCGGCTCCTTCGAGCGGCACCTCGCCGGCGGCGAGCAGCGCCGCAATCTTCTGGAACAGACCGCTAAGGTTATATCGTTCCGCCTGAACGCCAGTGAGCGGATCGACGACCTCGTCGATGCCGACGAAGCCGTTCTTCACCAGCTTCTGCATCGTATGGCCTATCGCATCCGGAGAAGCGCCGAGCCGGCCTTGAAGCTGATCCATCGTCGGGAACTCGTTCTGCTCAAGCTGGCGGTACGCGATAATATGGATGAGCATCATGCATTCCGTGTCCATCAGCTTCAAGGCGCGATAGCTGCGCAGAAGCGCATAGGGCAAGCTCACCGAGCCGTCCGCATAGGCGGCGGCCAATCCTTGCGCAAGCGCGTTGCGATCGTGCAAACGATCGTTCATAAGCCTCTTCCTCCCTTCTTCGTGCCTGTGTGCCGACGCCCATGACGCGGCACCCAGAAGTCGCTAATTGCTCTCCGAAGAGGTTGTCAGCAGCCGGTACGTGTCCCGCGCGATCAGCAGTTCCTCGTTCGTCGGAACGACAAGCACTTCGACCTTGGAGCCATCCTTCGCAATTCGCCGCGTCTCGCCGGAACGCACCTTGTTGCGCTCCGTGTCCAGCTCGATGCCGAGGAACGTCAGCCCTTCGCACACCTTCTCGCGCAGCGGAGCCGAATTCTCCCCGACGCCCGCCGTGAACAGAATGACGTCGATGCCGTTCATTGCCGCCGCGTAGGCGCCGATGTACTTCCGGATGCGATAAGCATACATCTCGAACGCAAGCCGCGCCGATTCGTTGCCGTCCTCCATCGCCTGCACGATCTCGCGCATGTCGCTGCTGATGCCCGAGATCGCCATCAAGCCGCTGTGCTTGTTGAGCATCGAGTTGACCTCGTTCAGCGTCAGGTCTTCCTTGCCGATCGTGTACGGCACGATTGCAGGGTCCAGGTCCCCGCTGCGCGTCCCCATCATCAGCCCTTCGAGCGGCGTCATCCCCATGCTCGTATCGTACGACTTCCCGTGCATAATGGCCGTGCAGCTCGCTCCGTTGCCGATGTGGCAACTGACGATCTTCAGTTCCTCGATCGGCTTGCCGAGGAATAGCGCGGCCTGCTGGCTCACGTAATCGTGGCTCGTGCCGTGGAAGCCGTAGCGGCGAATCTTATGCTTATTGTAGAGCACCATCGGAATGGCGTACAGATACGAAGACTTCGGCATCGTCTGGTGGAACGCCGTGTCGAATACGACCGCCTGCGGAACGTTCGGCAGGTTCGCCTCGACCGCGAGAATGCCCATCATGTGAGCCGGGTTGTGCAGCGGCGCGAGGTCGAACAGCTTCTTGATCTCCAGCTTCACCTCGTCGTTGATCAGCACCGATTGCTTAAAGGACTCTCCGCCGTGAACGATCCGGTGGCCGACCGCCTGAATATCCTCGATCGAGCCGAGCACGCCGAAGCGCTTGTTCGTCAGCATGTCCAATACCTTGCGAACCGCCGTCGTATGCTCGAGAATCTCGCTGACCTCGCGAACCTCCGGACGGTCGTCGACCTCGTGTGTCAGAATCGAGGATTCCATCCCGATCCGTTCAACCCTGCCCTTGGCCAGAACGGATTCGTCGTTCATGTTGTAAAGCTGGTATTTGAGAGAGGAGCTTCCCGCATTGATGACAAGAATGTTCATGAGAGACGGCCTCCATCCCTATCGTATTCGAAAAACCCTTCTCCCGTCTTGACACCCAACTGCCCTGCTCGGACTTTCTTCTTGAGGAGGATCGACGGTCTGTACTTCAGCTCTCCGTATTCGCGGAACATTCGTTCCAGCGCGGCAAGCACCGCATCGAGGCCGAAGCGGTCGGCCATCTCCAGCGGTCCGTGCTCGAACTGGTAGCCGATTCTCATCGAAGCGTCGATGTCCTCCGGAGAAGCGACGCCTTCCTCGAGCAGGTGGAGCGCTTCGTTAATCAGGAGGCAGATCAGGCGGGTCGTCACGAAGCCGGGAGATTCGTACACCATGACGCCCTTCTTGTTCAGAACGTTCTCGACGAACTCCTTCGTCTGCCGGAACGTATCGTCCGACGTCTGCAGGCCGCGAATGATCTCGACCAGATCGATGCGGATAGCCGGATAAACGAAGTGCATGCCGATGACCCGCTTCGGCCGGTTCGTCACCGCGGCGAGCTCGGTCAAGCTGAGCGTCGACGTGTTGCTCGCCAGAATGGCTTCCTCCGGCAGAATGGCGTCCAATTGGGCAAAAACATGCTTCTTGCTCTCCACATCCTCCGAGATCGTCTCGATAACGAGATCGCACTTCGCCAGATGCTCGAGAGACGGCTCGGTATGTATGCGATTAAGAATTAATTTTTTCTCCGCTTGCGTGATGGCCCATCTCTCGATCTGCCGATCGAGGCTGGCTTCAATCGCTTGCATCGCCTGGCTCAGGCGCTCGTGCGTCTTCTCCGCGAGATGAACGTCCAAGCCCTTGACGGCGAGCATCTCGGCGATGCTCTGTCCCATCGTTCCGGCGCCGACCACTCCAATGTCTCGAAACATGTGCCTTCCTCCGCCCGTGTGTCTCTATTTTGGTCTCTCTTATCGCTTCTCCACTCCCCTTTATTTTAGCATATTCGACTATGTTCATAAAATCGACGATGTGTTGTCGATCCCGTTACAGGTCATTGAAGATTCCGCCGTTTATGATCGAAATCACAGCCAACTGCTCCAGCAGGATGGCGTTCTCCTCCTCCGTGCCGACCGATATCCGAAGACAGCGGGGCAACCCCCAGCCCCGGCCCGGTCTGACGATGACTCCGCGCTTCAGCAATTGCTCGTACACAAGCGGAGCGCTCTCTCCGATCTCGGCGAGGACAAAGTTGCTCATGCTCGGAACGCAAGCAATCGACAGCTTGGCGAGCCCTTCGTACAACTGCCGCCTTCCCCGTTCGTTGAGCGCCCTCGACGCTTCCATGTGCTCCTCGTCGTCAAGCGCCGCGAGAGCGGCCGCTTGCGCCAGCGCGTTCACATTGAACGGCTCCTTCACGCGCAGAATGCTGGCAACAACCGCCTCCGGAGCGGCCCCGAAGCCGACTCTTATGCCGGCCAAGCCGAATATTTTCGAGAAGGTGTGCAGCACGACGACCGGGAAGCCCTCCGCGATCAACTCCATCCCATCCGTGTAATCGTCCGCCGAAGCATAGTGCGAATACGCCGCGTCAATCGCCACGAGCACGCCGGAGGGGAGCCCCTCCACGAGCCGCCGCAGTTCCGTCTTCGCCAAGTACGTTCCGGTCGGGTTGTTCGGCGTGCAGACGTAGACCAGCTTCGTCCGCGGCCCAACCCGTGCGAGCAGGTCGTCTGCCGAATAGAGGCAGCCGTCGCGAAGCGGCACGCCCACGATGTTCGCATCCATCAGAATCGCGCCGAATTCATACTCGCTGAACGTTGGAGTCGGCACGATCACCTCGTCGCCCGGTTCCAGGTAAGCTTCCGACAGCAGCTTGATAAATTCGTCGCCGCCATTGGTCGCGAGGAAGCAGCCCTCCGGCAGGCCGTAACGCTTCGCCAGCGTCCGAACAAGCAAGCGCGCGCGATCGTCCGGGTAGCGATGAAGCTCCGGCAGCATCTCGCGAATCGCCTCCAGCGCCTTCGGCGACGGGCCGAGCGGGTTCTCATTGGAAGCCAGCTTCACGATCCGGTCCAGCCCGTATTCGCTCTTCACCTCCCAGATAGGCTTGCCCGGAGTGTAAGGGGTCATGCGATCAAGCGCAGCTCTAGCCGAGGCGGGCGGGATATTCGGCGTTCGGTTGGGATTGGAGGTCATTGGAATCTTTCCTTTCGTTGTCGTAATGGTGTCGCCATTGATTTTCCACCGGTTGCCATTGATTTTTCATTGCATTTGCTATTCTGTTCGCTTCATTACGATAATACATTATTGCGTCATCTTAGTAAAGCGTTAATGCGAAGATTGGAGATTGTCCGCGACTAGCCGCCCAATTGCACCGCTCCTTCTGCGCTCCAGGTCAAACGAGTGGGCCTCGGATGGATCGACTCTCTCAGCACCCCCGCTTGAGCCAACTACCACCTACGATTCCGCTCGACCGCCTCCGATCGCGCAACAGTCACAGAGAGCAACACAATATGTCGGAAAATCCGGCATTCGGAGCACGGGAGTAGTCAGCGAGCGGATCGTATGTCGGAAAATCCGACATTCGGAGCGCAGGAGTAGTCGGTGGGCGGCTCGTATGTCGGAAAAACCGACATTTGGAGCACGGGAGTAGTCGGTGGCGGCTCGTATGTCGGAAAATCCGACATTTGGAGCGCAGGAGTAGTCGGCGAGCAGCTCGTATGTCGGAAAATCTGACATTCGGAGCGCATGAGTAGTCGGTGGGCGGATCAAATGTCGGAAAATCCGGCATTCGGAGCGCGGGAGTAGCCGGTGGGCGGCTCGCATCGGGCCTTGTCGCGCATGCATGGTCCGAATCGATAGTTTGCGAAAGGTACTATTAGTAAGTTTGTTTAAATAAGCTGGCGGGATAGATCTGAATGGAACGAATCTGCGGCGGACGGCGAAGGTACGAGGAAAATGTATGCGAAAAATCGCATAAAATCGGGCGGCGGGGCGGCGGGGTTCCAATGCGGCGGGTGAGCGGGATATTCGGCGGGCGGCGGCAACTGGGAATTGGGGCTGGGGGCTGGGGAGTCGAATTCGAATGCGGTGCTCCAAACATCGAAGAAGCCCGGGGAATCTCCCCGAGCCTCGTATCTTGCCAGCGTATGCTTACTCTTCCCTTATTGGGCCCTCATTCGTTCGGCCCCTTATTCGACGACTACTTGGCGACGACGGCTTCGGTGCCGGAGGCGGAGGCGGCCTGCAAAATCTCGCTGACCTTCGTCACCCATTGCTCCGTGTACTTCTGCTCGACCGACCATTGAACCATGATGACGGACTCTCCGGGGTCCAGGTCGATCGCGAGGACGTTCTCCGCCGAATTCTCGCGTCCGTATGGATAGATCTTGAGCTGCCGGTCGAGGGCGACGGCCAGCACCTGCAGATTTACAGAGGCGTAGGCATCCGTCGCAGCGGGCTCCAGCGCGAGAACGTTCGCCCAATCGATCGGAAGGGAGTTGTTCCTCGCAATCTTGTCCGGCAGGCTCTCGCCCGTCTCCTCCTCGCTCGTAAGATCGAGCGCCCCATAGCCGGCGGAATTCCGGTAGCGCACGCCGGCCCAACTGCCCTGCTTGCGGATAATGCTCCATTGCTCGGTTCCGACGTTAACCGGGACGGCATCCTCTTCCTTCAACTCTTCCGTCGCTTCGTCATCCGACGCCGCTTCCAACGAGAGATGAGGCTCGGTCGACGAATCGTACGGTGTGCCGAGCGACTCGCTCAGTTGCTTCAGGCTCTGCACGAAGCGGCGCTCTCCGGCGCCGGAGCCTTCCTGTGCGACCGCCAAGTATTCGTGTCCGACGTAGAGAAGGCGTTCGGACAGCAAGCCTTCCCGAACGGGAGCCGCTTCCGGCACGGCGGCCAGCTTCTTGCTTGTATAGGCCTCGTAAGCCGAGATCGTCTGCGCGGATGAGGAGCCGTCGTCTCCCGTTGCGTTCAGGAACCAGAACGATTGCTTATACGGCATGACGATTCCGTCGCCCTGCGCCGCTACGACCAGCTTGTCTTCGCTCTCCGGCGCGACAAGAATCGTCCGGTACGTGCTGACGACTCCCCCGTCAGGCGTGGAGATATCCTTGCGCAAGCCGATCAGCATCGCCGTCTCCAGCGGTTCCTCCACCTTCGCCAGCTTGACGGCTTCCGGCTGGGAAGCCATGCTCATCTCGGCGTCCCGATTCGCTTGCCAAGCTTCCGTGCCGGAATCGGACCATTGCCAGATTCCGATGAGGAGCGCGGCCGCCACGGCGACCGACGCGCCCAATGCTGTCCAGAGGCTCCGGGAACGAGCGCGGCGCGGAGGTCGATCGAGGTTCGCTTCAATCCTTCTGCGAAGCCGCTCGTCGAAGCCTCCGCCAGGGAACGGCCCGTCAGACAGCCATTCCCTCAGCTCTTTATCCGTTGGATCCATATGCATTCTGCTCCTTCAACTTCGATAGTTTCTTGCGAGCATGGAACATGCGGGACTTGACCGTTCCTTCGGTTACGTCAAGCATGTCCGCAATCTCGCGAAGAGATAACTGATGGTGGGCGTATAAAATAATCACTTCCCTGTACTTGGTTGGGAGCTTCAGCACAAGCTTCCACATGTCGTTCACGGACTGCTTCTCCATCACTTCCTGCTCGACCGAACGCGACTCTCCCGTCTCCAGGGACCAATCGGTCAACGTCACCTTGCGCAGGAACGCCGAACGCTGGAAGTCGATCGCCGTATTGCGGGTGATCGTCAGAAGCCAAGTCTTCACCGAGGCATCGCTGCGGAACCCGTGAAGATTCTTGAACACCTTGATGAACACCTCTTGGGTGATGTCGTCGGCCATCTCCCGCTTGCGGGAGATGCTGTAGGCGTAATTCCACACTTCCCGTCCGTAAGCGGTCATCAGCTCGCTGAGCAGCGCCTTCTTGTCCGCGTGGTCGGTCATGTATTTCAAATAATCGAAGTTCGCTTCGGAATTCAAAACCGTCCACCTCTTCGTTTGACGATACGATTGCTTCATCGGTTCACTATTTCTAAAATTTTTATTAAGTCGGGAGGAAAATTTCATTTTTCTCTACAAATCTCTTCCCATTTATATCTATAATTCCTCTATATTCCCTGATGCAATCTCGTCATAATCTTCCTATATTCCCTGACACAATCTCGTCGTAATCTGCCTATATTCCCTGCCGCAATCTCTCTACAATGCTAACACAATTTCCCACCGGTTAGTTGCACTTGTTTTGACAATTGCAGTTGTTTGGACAAAAGTACATCTGTATTAGACGACGCTCGTCGACAAAAAGTTTAATGTTTCGGTAAATTTTTTAACCTTCGTTATACCGACAAAAATCGGGCGCCCCCCGCCCGCTAGCGACCGGAAGCGCCCGCTCCGCCTATCCTAATCTTATGCGGCAACGGCTTGGAGTTGCTGTCTTAATTGTTCGCCGGACAACGTCTCTTCGCGAATCAGAATATCGAGCATCTTGCGGAAGGTGTCCAACTGGCCGCCGAGCAAGGTTCTCGTTCTCTCCGTCAGCTCCTCGAGAATGGCGGCGTTCTCCTCCGCCCACCGCTCCGTCGTGATCGCCTGCGGATGCACGATGCCGAGCCCCGACATGCCGGACTCGATCATCGTGCGGGCGATGTTCGTCGCCTGCTCGAAGTCGTTGCGCGAGCCGGTGCTTCTTCCGCCGTAATGAAGCTCCTCCGCCACCGCGCCGCCGAGCGCGATCATGATCTGCTCTTCGAGGAACGGCTTCGTGTACAGATAGCTGTCCTGCTGCGGATGGTGCCGGACGTAGCCGAGCGCCTGTCCCCTCGGCGTCAGCGACACCTGGGCCACGCTGCCGGGACGGACGGACTCGGCGACGATGGCATGCCCCAGCTCGTGCAGGGCGACGCGCTCGCGCTCTTCCTTCGTCGTCTCCCGGTCCATCCGCTCGCCCATCATGACCTTGTCGATCGCCAGCGCCAGATGGTTCGCCCCGATCTGCTCGCATCCGTCGCGCATCGCGTAGATGGCCGCTTCGTTCATGACGCTCTCAAGCTGGGCGCCGGAGAAGTTAAACGTCTCGTCCGCCACCTTGGCGAGCGATACGTCTTCGGCCAGCGGCTTGTTGCGCGCATGAAGCTTCAGAATATGCTCGCGCCCGGTCTTGTCCGGAAGATCGACCTGGATGTGGCGGTCGAACCGGCCCGGGCGAAGCAGCGCGGCATCGAGCAGTTCCTTGCGGTTGGTCGCGGCGATAAGCAGCACGCGCGGCGACTCGTTGCCTTGGATGCCGTCCATCTCGGTGAGGAGCTGATTCAGCGTCTGGTCATATTCGCGATGCTGGCCTCCGTCCCGCTTGCCGCCGATGCCGTCGATCTCGTCGATGAAGACGATCGCGCTGTCCAGCTTCAGCTTGGCTGCCTGCTTGCGCGCTTCGTTAAACAAGTCGCGGATGCGGCCGGCGCCGACGCCGACGTACATCTCGACGAATTCGCTGCCGGAAGCGGCGATGAACGCCGAATGGGTGTGCCGGGCGGCCGCCTTGGCGAGCAGCGTCTTGCCCGTTCCCGGAGGTCCCGTCAGCAGAATGCCCTTCAGCGGGCGAATGCCGAGCTTGGTTATTTGGTCCTGCTTCACGAGGAAGTCGAGCGCTTCCGTCAGCTCCCGCTTCGCCTGCTCCTGCCCGCCGATATCGTCGAACGAGAGCGTCTGAGGCGCGCGCGCCGGCGCTTTCTTCGCCGCGGCGCTCATCGCGAGCCCTCCGCGGGTGCGCGAGAGCAACAGCAGACCGCCGACCATCACAATTCCGAGCAGCAGGGGAATCGCGGGCAAGCCGGCGAAGATGAGGAACACGAGCAGAATCGGCAGGAAGCCGACGGCGATCTCTTTGCCATACTGGCGGAAGTTACGCATTCGGCCACACCCCCATCTCCTGGCCGCTGCGCGGCAGAATCACGTACTTGGCCGCGTCTCCCATCCTCAGGCTGACATAGACGTTCGTGTCGTCCATCTCCGTCTCGGCTTCAAGCCCCGGAACCTGCTCCATCAGCTCGTCCATCGCGTCCTTCACGCCGGAATACTCGCGATGCTCCATCGCTTCGGCAACCTCGAACAGCGCCGAGCGCCAGGCTTTCTCAAGCTGAGCGTCCTCGGGTTCGCTGATGACCAGCTCCAGCGACTTGCTGCCGATCGATCCCGAGCCTTCCGTCCGTACTTTATGATAAATATCCGCCAGATCGGCCTCCGAAGACAGCTTCACCGTCAGAACAACCTTGTTAACCGAATTGCTTGTCTCGGCCGACACGACGCCGGGCAGCGACGAGGCTACTTTATCGAGCGGCTTCTCTACTCCGTAGTGCCCGTATGCGTACCATCCGCCGAACAGAAGCGCCGCGGACAATACGGCAGTAATCGCAACCGGCAGGATTCTCAATTTCATACCGCAATGCCCTCCTTCGCGATAAGCGCGTCAACCTCGTATACACTTGATGCAATACGCTAAGTATATCATTAACTAGCAGACTTGGCGTCCGCTAATGGTTGGCAGAGCTGCCACCTCGAATCGCAATCGACAGGAATGGGCAAAAAACGCCCAGGCGAGAAGCCCGAACGTTCGCGGTATGCGGTGCTATATGATGCAGATCGATGAAGCGATCACTTGCCGGGAAGATCATATGTCTTCAGATGCTCGCCGGAATGGAACTGATAGAAGTCGATCGCCTGCAGCTTCGACGCGGCGTCGGTCACATATCGGATCTCCCAGGCAGGCTCATTCTGGAACCACCCCGGCAGAATCCGGACGATGTCGTCTCCCGGATGGTCGATCCGGAACCTCGACACGATCTGGTCCTCGTCGTAGCCGGCCGACATCTGCTCGGCGGAGATGCCGCTCTCCCGCTCCCAGACAATTCGCTTGTCTCCTTGCGCGTCGGTGCCGATAACGACCCACACCGTCTCTTCCCAGACGTGCTTGTACGTGGCGTCGACGTTCGCAAGACCGCCTTCCGAGAGCGCAAGCCGAATCGCCTTCCGCTCGTCGGCCGTATACTCGGCGTCCGCCGAGCGGACGTAGACGAAGAAGGCGACACACAGGAAGAGCAGGAACAGCGCCGCGAGCAGGATGTAGCGCCAAGCCGGAATCCCGTGCGTCCGGCGGCGGTCTTCGAGGCGGCTGAGACTCATGCGCGGAGCCTGTCGAAGCAGCGCTGCGCTTCGTACCGGATCTGCTCGACGTCAAGCGTCAGCAGTTCGCGGTTCCGCAGCAGTTGCTTCCCGTCGACCCAGACGTGGGCGACATCCGCTCCCGAAGCGGCATAGACGAGATGCGAGACGTAATCCGTCGCCGGCACGAAGTGCGGCTTCCGGATGGAGACGCCGATCAGATCCGCCTTCATTCCCGGCTTCAAGACGCCGACGGTTCCTTCCAGCCCAAGCGCCTTCGCGCCGTAGACCGTTCCCATGCGCAGCGCTTCCGCCGCCGGAACGGCCGTCGGATCGCCGGACACTCCCTTATGAAGCAGCGCGGCCAGCCGGATCTCCTCGAACAGGTCCAGATTGTTGTTGCTTGCGGCGCTGTCCGTGCCAAGAGACACCGTGACGCCCGCGCGGAGCAGTTCGGGCACGCGGGCGACGCCGCTGGCCAGCTTCAGGTTGCTGACCGGATTGTGCGACACCGCAACGCCGCGTTCGGCAAGCAGCGCGATCTCCTCGTCCGTCAGATGCACCGCATGAGCCACGAGCGAAGGCCGCGAGAACAAGCCGAGCTTGTCGAGATGCGCGACCGGGCGCGCTCCGTAGTCCTTCACATTGGAAGCGACTTCGGCCGACGTCTCCGACATATGCGTATGGAGCGGAAGCTGAAGCTCGTGCGCGGCCGCGACGATGCGCTCGATATAATCCGGCGGGCACGTATACGGCGCGTGCGGCGACATCATGACCTGAATGCGGCCGTTCGCCCCTCCATGCCAGCGCTTCGCGAACGAGACCGCCTCCTCCAGCTTCGCCGTCTGCACGTCCGGCGGGCATAGACCGATAACACCGCGGGCGAGCGTCGCGCGCAGCCCGGAGTTCTCGACCACCTCGGCAACGCGATCCATATGGTCGTACATGTCAAGGAACGTTGTCGTCCCGCTCAAGATCATCTCCGCGGCCGCGAGCGAAGTGCCCCAGTAGACGTCGTCTCCGGTAAACTTCCCTTCCATGGGCCACATGTGATTTTCCAACCAGTCCTGCAGCACCAGATCGTCCGCAAGCCCGCGAAGAAGGGACATCGCCGCGTGCCCGTGCGTGTTGACAAGCCCCGGAAGGAACAGATGGCCTTCGCCGTCGATCTTCTCGGAGGCGGTGTCCCGCAGCTCGGCCGGAGCCTCGCCCTCTCCCATCGCCGCGATCGCAGTTCCTTCTACGGACAGCCACCCCTTGAAGACAGGCTGCTCCGGGTTCATGGTAACGAACAAGCCGTTCTCGATTAACCAATGCGTCATAGTCTCTTCTATCCTCTCCGTTATAGACCTTGCTTAGGTCTCGTCATCGCTATCCATATAATACGCCAAGCTGAGCAAATCCGCCGTAAAATCCGTATGATGAATGCGAACGCCGTCCGGCGTGCGAAGCACCGTCGGAGCGAAGTTCAGAATGCCCCGGATGCCCGCCGTCACGAACCGATCCGCGACCTTCTGGGCCTCGCTCGCCGGGACGGTGATGATGCCGATGCTGATCTCCTTCTCGCGAACCGTCTGTTCGAGCTCGTCCATCGGCTGAACGATCAGCCGGTTCATCGTCGTGCCGATCTTCGACGGATCGGAGTCGAATACCGCGACGATCTTGACGTTCTCCTTCATGTTGTAATTGCAGAGCGCCCTGCCCAGGTTGCCCGTTCCGACCAGAGCGACATGGCGAGGCTCGTCGAGCTGCAGAATCTGGCGGATCTTCTCGATCAGATAGATGACGTTGTAGCCGACGCCCTTGCGGCCGAAGTCGCCGAAGTAGGCCAGATCCTTGCGAATCTGGGCCGGGTTGAGGTCCAGCTTCCTGCCGAGCTCCTGCGAGGATACCGTCAGGATGTCCGTGCTGCTTAGTTCGTTCAAATATCGGAGATATACGGGCAGTCTGCGGACTACCGCTTCGGAGATTTTATCCGGCTTCATGTCGCTTCGCCCTCCTGAGGCTGAACGGGACCCGCAGGCACTGCCTCGGCCATGTCCAGCCATTCCTTCACTCTTCCCGCCAGCCCCGCATTCGGCAGATGCTCCATCTTCGGACCGGGCAGCGAGTATAGAAAATATTTGCCATAGTTCGTGTCGATCACCCGGGTGTCGTAGACGATAACGATTCCTCGGTCGGTCGCGGTGCGGACGAGCCGCCCGAACCCTTGCTTGAAGCGGATAACCGCTTGCGGCAGCGACAGCTTCATGAACGGGTTCTTCTTCTCCGCGGTCAGCCGCTCGGCCTTCGCTTCGTTCACCGGATGGTTCGGCGGCTGGAACGGCAGCCGAACGATCGCGAGGCAGGTGAGCGCATCCCCCGGCAGATCGACGCCTTCCCAGAAGCTGCTCGTTCCAAGCAGGACGGAACTCTTCTGTTCCTGGAACTGCCGGGTCAGCCGGCTGCGGCTGCTGCCGTCGATGCCTTGCCCGAGCACTTCGATCCGCTGCTCCGCGAGCCGTTCCTTCAGCGGCGTGTAGACCGCCTTCAGCATCCGATGCGACGTGAACAGCACAAGCATCCGGCCGCCCGTCACCACGGCGACGCTGGCGATGGATTCGGTCAAGGCCGTGAGGAATTGCGGATCGCCGTCCTTCCCGCGAATGTTCGGGAAGTCCCGCGGAATAAGCACAAGCGCCTGCTCGCGGTACTTGAACGAAGACGGCACCTGAGCGGTCTTCAGGCGCCCCTGCTTCTCGGCATCATCGAGGCCAAGCTGCTCCTTCACGTAATTGAACGTCTTGTCGACGGTCAATGTCGCGGAAGTCAGAACGACACTGGCCTTGCGGTCGAACATGCCTTCCTTGAGCAATGCGCTGACATCGGCCGGAACGCCGTACATGACGACGGACCGCCCGCGATACTGCGTGTTGCCTTCGAGCCAATAGACGAAGTCCTTGTTGCCGAGCGAGACGAACGCCTGCAGATCGGCCCGGATCTGGGCAAGCTCCTTTACGCTTCCCCCGAGGTCGGTCATAAGCGCCTGCACCGTCAGCTCGTCCGTCCTCTCCCGGATGTCGACAATCAGCTTCTCGAGCGGACGAATGACGTCGCTGAGCAGTTGAACGACATTGTTGCCGTCGACCTGCAGGGCATCCCATCCTTCCGGAAGCTCGGCCGTTCGGAACCGATAGGTGAGGCTGCCGCTCTCTTCGACGGAGGAGTGCGCGTACAGCAAGCCGTACAGCCGATCCATCCAGATCTCCCACGCCTCGCGAATCGCGATCAGCTTGGAGCCGGCTTCCTCCAGCTTCTCGGTCCAGGCCGAAGCGTATTCGTCGCCGGAGCTGGCGAGCAGGCTCATCAGATGGACGACCTGGCCGCTGCGCGCGTCCTTCCATAGCCGGAGGAGCGGATTCAGCAGCGTCTGGTAGCCCGTTCGCTGGCCGAGATGATGGCTCGCCACTTCCTCAAGATGATGCGCCTCGTCCACGATCAGCCGATCGTAAGACGGCAGCAGCCGATTCTCGGCTCGCATATCGGTGAAGACAAGCGCATGGTTCGTAATGATCAGATCGGCGCGGTTCGCCTCCTGGCGCGCCCGATGGTAGAAGCACTTGCGGAACCACGGACACTGGCGGTTGAGGCAGGAATCCGCGTCGCTGGCGACCGCGTTCCATTCGTCCTTGGAGCGACCGCCGAGATTCAGCTCCTCCGCTTCCCCGCGCTCCGTCTCGCCGAGCCATACGGTCATCTGACCGCGGGTGACGAGGTCATCCTTGCCGAGCGCAACCTCGGGTACTTGCATCTGCTGCTCGAACTTGCGCAGGCACAGGTAGTTGGAACGTCCCTTGAAGACGGAAGCCTTGAACGGCACCGGCAGCACCTGCTGCAGAAGCGGCAGATCGCGTTGCCGGAGCTGCTCCTGAAGCTGGATCGTATGGGTGCTGACGATGATTTTTTTGTTCTCCTTCAATCCATAATACAGAGAAGGGAGCAAGTAGCCGAGGGACTTGCCGGTTCCCGTGCCGGCCTCGACCATCAAGTGGGAATCTTCATTAAGCGCGCCGAAAACTTCATCGAACATCAGGTCCTGCCCTTGCCTCGACTCGTAGGACGGGAACAGCTCCTTCAGCCGCGTTCGAACGTCCGCCATGAACGCCGGGAACTCCGTTGCGGACAACTGTTCGCTCGTCTCCAGCTCCTGCCGGGCGGCCGCTTCCTTGGCTTCCTCGTCTTCGGTCCAGTCCGTTACGTTAAGCGCGAATTGGCGATAAAACTCATGGCCGCCGTCTCCCAGATGAGGATTCATCTCCCGCCAGACGAGCGTATCATGAACAAGCCATCCGATGTCGTGGCGGTCCGGATCGAACAAGGAAGCCAGCCGCTGCAACGTAAGCAGCGGAAGCGAGCGCAGGCGCTCCACCGCCCTCAGGAACAGCTCCGCGGTCGAGAGGGCGTCGCTGTCCGCCTGATGCGGCCGATCGTGGCCGATGCCGAGGCTCTGCGTCAAGGCCCCGAGACGGTAAGACGGCATCGAGGGGAACATCAGCCGCGACAATGCGACCGTGTCGAGCACTCTTCCGCCGAACGGCAAATAGCCGCTCTTATCCAGGGCGGCCTGCAAGAACGAGACGTCGAAGTCCGCATTATGCGCGACGATGACAGCATCCTGTAGCAGCGGCACGAGAGCGCTCAGCATCTCGTCGACAGCCGGCGCTTCCTTCACCGTCTCGTCGTCGATCCCGGTCAGCTTCGTGATCCATTCCGGGATCGGCTTCGACGGCTTTACATAAGAAGCGAACGGTTCCCCGATCATTCCGGTATCATCGATAAGGGCCAAACCTACTTGTATAATTTCATCTTGCTCGGGAGAAGTTCCCGTCGTCTCAAAATCAAGAACGGCGTATATCATGCCTGCCTTCCTTTCCTGGCGGGGTGTCCGCGCGGCGGATCGGCGCAGGGGGCGTTCGCTTGGGCAGGCGTGTCGATCAAGCTGGCATCGTGCGCCATAGAGGCGATCAGGCGATCAGGTCCTCATGCCTTCACGAGCGTCTGCATCTCCAAGCTTCCGAATTGCAATTGCAATTGGCCGGAACGATTCCTGCACGATTCCAGGTTGCGGCGCGGGTCCTCGAAGCTTGGATCGGCTTCCGCCGCCCTCTGGAAATAACTTTGGGCTTGCACCAGATTGGCGTATACCGCCTGGACGCAGCCGAGGGCATTCCACGCGATCGCCTGCAGCTTCGGCTGCTCCGACACCGCCGCGATCCACTGGAAGTGGCGCTGAGCGTCCTCGAATTCGCCGAGATGCATCCGGCACATCGCAAGGAACAGCCGGGCGGCGTGGAATTCGGGCTCCAGCTTCAGCGTCTCCTCGAATTGGCAAGCCCCTTCGCGGAACATATGCAACTGGAAGTACCCTTGTCCCTTCGAGTAAGGGACCCACATCGGATGATCGGGGTCTGTGCACGCGGCCGGCGCCGCCTTGCCCGCATGAGCCGACGGAGCGGTCTGAGTCGATTGAGCGGCCGACGGAGCCGGCGGGGACGGATGCGGATGCCTCATGTCCCGGTAGATCGCCATCTTGTCCTCGAACTGAAGCCATGATTCAATAATATCATCACTTAAGGCCTTTAACACGTCCCATTGCTGTTCGAGCTCGTTTTTTTGTTCGGGCGAGGCTTCCGGATAACGTCGAATGAGATCGTCCAGGGTGTCGTTTAATGCGGCGAACCATTGCTGGATCATTCGTTAACTCCCCCAATCGCTTCGGCTACTGCTCATTCTGCGTTCCGGGCGGGGGTTTCATACGCTTTTACAAGACGGTCGAATGAGGCTCTTCCGCCAGCAATCTGGCCAACTGGTTACCTTCGTCCATAATCGCGATCTTCGGACGGTGATTCCTTGCCTCTTCTTCCGTAACAAGCGCGTACGCGATAATAATGACGACATCGCCGGGCTGCACCAGCCGGGCTGCGGCGCCGTTCAGGCAGATGACGCCGGACCCTCTGGGCCCCGGAATGACATAAGTCTCCAGGCGGGCGCCATTGTTATTGTTGACAATCTGTACCTTCTCGTCCGGAAGAATATCGACCGCTTCCATCAGATTCTGGTCGATGGTGATGCTGCCTACATAATGCAAATTCGCTTCCGTGACGGTCGCGCGGTGAATCTTGGACTTCATCATCGTGCGGAACATGGTTGCATTCCCCTCTCAAGCCTGAGGCAGCAAAATATTGTCGATGAGCCGGGTCTTGCCGAACCGGACAGCCACCGCAACAAGAACCCGCCCTGCCTTGGCCGCTTCCTTCTCGTCCTCGAGCGGTGCCAAGGACGGATATTCCACCGCTTCCACGTAATCGATGTCGGCGAGAGGCTGCTCCTCGATCGCTTGCCGGACTCGCTCCTTCAGCTCCTTGGCGTTCGCGCCTGCGGCCGCCCACTCCGGCACCCGCTTCAGCGTCCGCGACAGGACAAGCGCCTGGCTCTTCTCTTCCGGCGACAAATATACGTTCCGGGAGCTCATCGCCAGCCCCGACTCCTCGCGCACGATCGGACAGGGCACGATCTCGACCGGAACGTTCAGATCCTCGGCCATCTGCGTGATGACGGCGAGCTGCTGCGCGTCCTTCAGTCCGAAGTAGGCGCGATCCGGACGAACGAGGTTGAACAGCTTCGTGACAACGATGGCGACACCGTCGAAGTGGCCCGGACGCGAAGCGCCGCACAGGCCCTCCGTCACGCCCGTCAGGGAGATCGTCGTGAGCGGGCGCTTCGGGTACATCTCGCTTACGCTCGGCATAAAGATAAGATCCGCTCCCGCTTCCGCCGCGACGGCGCGGTCCCGCTCCTCGTCTCTCGGGTACCGGTCCAGATCTTCGGTCGGCCCGAATTGCAGAGGATTGACGAACACGCTGAGCACCGTGAAGCCGTTCTCGCTTGCGCTTCGGCGCAGCAGGCTGGCGTGCCCCTCGTGCAGGTAGCCCATCGTCGGCACGAGCCCGATCGTTCCTGCCGCAGCGGCGGCGCGGTATTCGTCAAGGCGGGCATGAAGCTCCGCAATAGTGCGCACGACGGTCGGCACGGATAAAGTCGCTCTCATTGAACGCCACCTCCATACAGCTTGCCTTCGAGCAACCGGGCGGAATCTCCGTCGAGAGGGAAGCCGTGCTTCTCCTCGGGGAAGGCGCCGGTCTTGACGTCCTGAACGTATTCGCCGATTGCGGTGCGAATCGCGGCGCCCACATCGGCATAAGTCTTCACGAATCGCTTGTCGCGTATATTTGAACCGTAGCGGATTAAATCATGATAGACGATAACTTGGCCGTCGCAGCCGCGACCGGCTCCGATCCCGATCGTCGGAATGCCGACTGCGCGCGTGATAGCCTCCGCGATCGGCTCCGTCACAAGCTCGAGCACGATGCCGAACGCTCCCGCTGCTTCGAGCGCCTTGGCGTCCGACAGCAGCTTCTCGATCTCCTTCTCGGCCTTGCCCTGTATCTTGTAGCCGCCGATCTGCAGCACCGATTGCGGCGTGAGGCCGAGGTGCCCGAGCACCGGAATGCCGGCTTCCGTCAGCCGCTTGATCTCATCGGACAGCTCGGCGCCGCCTTCCATCTTCACCGCGTGAGCTCCGCCCTCCTGCATAATGCGGGCCGCGTTGCGAAGCGTCTCCTGCGGAGTGAGCCGATAGGTGGCGAACGGCATGTCCGTAACGATCATCGTGCTCGCTGCGCCGCGCATGACGGCTCTCGTGTGGTAGATCATATCGTTTAACGTAACCGGAACGGTCGTGTCGTACCCCAGAACGACGTTGCCGAGCGAATCGCCGACAAGAATGACGTCGACTTCCGCTTCTTCCGACAGCTGCGCCGACGGGTAATCGTACGCCGTCATCATCGCGATTCGGGCCCCTTGCTGCTTCATCGTCTTCAGACGAGGCGGAGTAAGCGCGTGCTTGGTCATGTGAGTATCCTCCTTAGAAAACAGAAAAAACCTTGTTATTCGCCCATGAGCAAACAAAGGTTTCCATTCAGCAGGAGCGCTTCACGTCCTTCTGTCTCGGTCCCTTCGGCTCAGAGCAGAATCCGCCGCGAATCATCACGGTATTCACTTGGATAATCGGATAATCGCTTGAATCGTGATCGTATCATGTCCGCAAGTGCGATTCGTTAACCGATACCGCCTTGCGTTCCTGATTATAGCAGATTATGCCGGACGCGTCCATGGTCTGGCGCTGCCCTTCCCAGAGCGCCGAACTCGGTCAGGTTAACTAACATGAATGTTGTCATTTTCCGCAAATTGTTGTGTTATTCCATCCCTCGCTCTCTGCTCACGCGATTATTCGTTGACTGAAAGAGAACATTCAGTTAGCATGAGGTCATGTTATCTGACGCGAGAGATAGCCCTTTCCAGCTTCCAGCTATGACTTCATGAAGATCGGTGATTCCATGCAGCAACGAACAAGAATCCTGTGGTCTATCCGAACCAAGCTGATCTCCTTGATCCTGTTCTTCGTGTTCATACCCTTCGCCGTCACCGGACTCCTCTGGTACGAACGTTCGACCGAAGAGATCGAATCCAACGCGATCCAATCCAGCGACCGGTTGATCAAACAGATCAACGGGCAGCTCGATTATTATTTCACGACTCTCCAACGATCCACTTATCCGCTGTTGATTCACCCGCTCGTCCAGGACTTCCTTACCCTCGATCCCGCTGATTCCTATTCCCGTTATGAGCTGACGGGCAGGATTCAGAACGAATTGCTGTCGAATATAGCCTTCAGCCGTCCGGACATCTATAGCATCGCCATCGTCTCCTCCAAGAACATCGCCGTCTCCCAGAGCGGCGGGTACAGCATGATCGAATACTACGAGAATTATGTCGATAAGCTTAACGACGAGAATTACAAGATCGTCGGCGTATCCAAAGTCAATACGCTTCCCGTGTTGACTATCCTCAGGCGATTCGTCGACGCCAAATCCTATCGATCCGCCGGTATGCTCGTCTTGCAGCTTCGCATGAACGAGATTAACCAAATATGCGCGAACGTCAATCTGGGCAGCAGCGGCTTCGTCTGGCTCATGGACGAGAACGGAAGGATCGTTTATCATCCGGACCACGACAAGATCGGACAGCAAGCCGACCGCTCCTTGACGAGCAAGTTCAGCGAAGCCACGAACGGCTGGTTCTCGACCGCGGATCATAAGCTCATCATCTATCATCAATCCGATACGACGCGGTGGACGATGGTTTCCGAAGTTCCGCTGCGGGAGCTGACGGAGAATATCACTTGGGTGCGCAACTTCAATGTGTGGATCGGTATCGTCTTGCTCTCGTCCACAACGTTGCTGCTGGTCGGCTTCTCCTTCCAGCTTACCCGCTCCATCAAGCGGCTCCAGCGGCTTATGCGGCTAGCCGAAGAAGGCGATCTGAACGCGAGGGCTCCCGACCGTAACCGGGATGAGATCGGCGACCTGAACCGCAGCTTTAATCTGATGGTCTCCAAGATCAAGAATCTTATGGAAGAGGTCCACACCTCCCGATTGAAGGAGAACGAGTTGGAGATTCGCCGGCAGAACTCGGAGCTGGAGGCTCTTTACTCCCGTATCAACCCGCATTTCCTCTATAACACGCTGGAGATGATGAACTCCCATGCAATTCTGATCGGTTCCGCGATCATCAGCAAGATGTCGACGTCGCTCGCGGACCTATTCCGCTATAGTATCAGCAATCCCAAGGAGCGGGTGACGCTCGAGGACGAGATCCGCAACACCCGCCAATACCTCGATATCCAGAAACAGCGATTCCCGCATTTGATCGTCGAATACGGCTTCGACGAGAAAGGGCTGCAGCGGGTGTTGGCCATCCGGCTGATGGTTCAGCCCCTGATCGAGAATTCGTTCCTGCACGGCTACCAGACCCGCAAGCTCAAGTTGGGATATATCGGCCTATTCGGAAGAGTCGAAGACGAAGCCTACGTTCTCACGATCGTCGATCGGGGCAAGGGGATGGATCCCGCGATCATGGAGAAGTACAACGAAGCATTCTCCGGCACGGAAGACAACCTGCCCATTAGCAAGAAAGACCGAATCGGACTCTGGAACGTCCATCAGAGAATCCGGCTGACCTACGGTCCTCCGTTCGGCCTCGCGATCCGAGATTCGGGAACGAGCGGGACGGAGATCGAGATACTGCTGCCATTATTATCGACAGGAGGGGAATCCGATGCCTAAAGTGCTGATAGCGGACGATGAACATATGATCAAGTTAAGCCTGACCAAGCTGATCGACGATTCGAATAGCGGATTCAAGGTAGTCGGCCTCGCCGACGACGGACAGGAAGCTCTCGAGAGCATCGAGAGCTTGAACCCCGATCTCTTGATTACCGATATCAACATGCCGGTCATGGACGGCTTCGAGCTTATCGCCGAATTGGGGAGAACGCGAAGAGACCTGGACATCGTCGTAATCTCGGGCTATGACGAGTTCGAATATGTGCAAAGCGCGCTTCGGCACGGCGTCTCGGATTACTTGCTCAAGCCCGTTAAGTCCGATCAAGTGCTGCGAATGCTTAACAAGCTAAGCGAGAAACGATCGGCAGAACGCGAATCCCGCCAGCTTAGAAGCAGCAGCATCAAAGACAGCAAATCGCTCGCGGAACGATTGGCCGATTCCTTGTGGAGCGCGCACGAGCCCGAAGTCGCCCAGGCGATTGCAGACGTTCGCGAGCACTCGGCGAGCTTGGAGTCCAGCCAGTACCCTCCTTCTCCCTTCTTCCTTGACCTGCTGGTCTTCTTGAACGATGAGCTTATCCGGCTCAGCGGCGGCTCTATCAGTTCGAAGCAAGCTTTCGAAGAGGAATGGCGAGGAGCGGCCGCTCCGATGACGGATCAACTTGAGCGGCTGGCGAAGGAGCTTATCGAAGCGGTGCGTTCGACGAGGAATTGGGGCTATAAGAAGCAGATCGCCAAGTCGATCGACTTCCTGAACGAGCGCTGCGGCGACGAAGGATTAACGCTTCAGACGGTCGCCGAGCATGTCGGCATGTCTTCCGGCTACTTCAGCCGCATCTTTAAGGACATGATGGGCGAGAGCTTTATTCAATATTTGATCAACCTTCGCTTGGAGCGGGCGAAGGCGTTGCTCGCCGAATCCGACTGCTTGACCTATGAAGCCGCCTATAAGGTCGGCTACTCGGATTATCCTCACTTCGCCAAAGCTTTCAAAAGGAAGTTCTCCCTCTCTCCTTCGGAGTACCGCAAGAATATGAGCCAATAGATCCGATAGATCCGATAAAGAAGAATAGAAACGCAAACAAAGCGGCACCGCTAAGCCTCCCCGAATAACGCAGGGGAACGCTTTGCGGTGCCGTTTCTTCCACCAATCGCCCGATTAGGCTTCCTTAACCGATCTCCCGGCCTTAACGAAGAGCAGGATCAGAGTCCCGGCGAGCGCGCTGATCGCGCATACGAGATACATCAGGTCCGGACCGCCGACTTCGAGCAAATATCCGTTCAGCAGGTTGCCGACGATGCCGCCGAACCCGGAGAACACCATGTTGAACAAGCTTTGACCGGTCGCTTGCATCCCCTTGCCGGAAGAGCCGGCGACGAACTCGACTGCCGCCACATAGAAGAAGCCGAACGAGACCCCGTGCAAGACCTGGACGGCGACGATGACCTCCGGAATCGGGAACAGCCATTGAATGCCCCACCTAAGGACGTATGCGGCCGAAGCGAGCAGCAGCACGTTCTTGATTCCCCACTTCTTCTGCAAGGCGGAGCCGACCAGCATGGCAGGCACGTTCGTGAGCGAGGCGATCAACAGGGCGATGCCGGACAAGCCATAGCTGCCTCCCGCCATCTGAAAGGTCAGAACGAAGTAGGAATTGAACGCCGTTAAAGTCTGATTGATCATGAAGCATCCGATCAGGAAGAAGAGGAACGAGCGATTGCCGAGCAGTCTCCTTAACCCTTCTCCGAAGGCGACGGAACCCGCCTTCCTCTCGGTAGCCGCCGGCAGGGCGCCGATCGAGACAAGCCCGAGAAGACTCAACAGCAGGAACGGAACCCAAAGGGCCGTGATCGAGCAGAACATCAGATACATGCCGGCCAGATAACCTCCGATCGCATTGCCGAAGCTGCCGAAGCTGCGTATCTTGCCGTACGTCGTGTTCGCTTCCTTCGCCGCGCGGACCGCATACGAGTCGGAGATCGGCGCTTGCGTCGCCTGGAATACGGTCGTAACCATATAGACGACCAGAATGGCCGCGAACCACTGCAGATTATAGAAATAAGCCAGGACGGCGGGAATCGCCAGACTGAGCATCAACACGAGTCTAGTCTGCTGGTATCGGTCGACAAGCACGCCCCACAACGGCTGCACGACGATCGAAGCGATTTTGCCTGCCGACATGATGATGCCCACTTGGCTGCTGGCGATGCCCTGATGCACGAACAGATTGGTCAGATAGGGTCCCATCATCCCGCCGGACAACCCCATGATCAGGTACAAGCTTCTAAGATGGAACAGGGTGGACGTTTTACGTACGGCCGTTTGAGTTTGTTCCGCTATCACATGAACATCTCCACTCGGGTAGGAATCGGGACAGACGAACGGTATCCGCCGCAACCGGCAGATACCGTTCTATCCCCCATTAGTTTCAATGACTGGCGTTATACCAAGCCGTCGCTTCTTCGATCAACTTCTCTCCGCCGCGGCTCTTCCAGTCCGCAACGAACTTGTCGAAGTTGTCGATCGACTCCTTGCCCGTAATGACCTTCGCCGCGAATTCAAGCCATAGCCCCTTGAAGCCGAGCTCCGGACGGGATTGCAGCGTCGGCAAGGCCGGCATGCCCGCTCCGTCGTTGACGACGCCTTCTTTGGCCGAGATCTCGAGAGCCTGAACGACCAGTTCGTTGTTCGGCTTGTTCTTCATGAACTCCTCGTTGGTCAAGTAGTTCTGCCCCGTGAACTGGTACCACTCCTGACGAGCCATCTCCTCTTGGATCTCGTCCGCGGTAGACGGGCTCTTATACTCGATGCTGTCGCCGGACACCGTGTAGTTGTCTCCCTCGATGCCGTAAGTCGTGAACTTCTTCCCTTCTTCCGTAAAGAAGAAGTCGAGGAACTTGAGGATGGCTTCCGGGTTCTTGGCGGTCTTCGGAATGACCCATGCCTTGTCGGCGATCGTCGAGCGGATCAGTCCGCCGCTCTTGCCGTCCGGACCGACCGGCGCGGCGACGGGAACGACAACCGCCTCCGGCACGTTCTTCTTCGTCTCGCTCGCCCACAGCTCCGCCTCGGTCGCGGAATGCTGCCAGAAGCCGACCACGTTCTTGCCGCGAATCTTCGCATCCCAATCCTTGCCTTCCTGCACGAACGCTTCGGCGTCGAACAGCTTCTCGTCGTAGAGCATCTTATAGAAAGCCAAAGCATCCTTCATCTGCGGCAAAATCTGGTTCGGGGTCAGCTTGCCGTCCGCCAGCGTCCATCCATCCGGATTGACTCCGAAGGCGCCGAAGAAAATATCGCCGGACTTGAACTCCTTGCGAGCCGTATAGGGAATCTCGTCCGCCTTGCCGTTGCCGTTCGGGTCGTTGTCGCGGAACGCCCTGAGAGTAGTCACGTATTCGTCGAGAGTCTGCGGCACCGGCAAGCCCAACTTGTCCAGCCAATCCTTGCGAATGAAGGAGACGAATCCGTGCGGAGCGGCTTCCAGCGTCGGAATGCCGTAGATAACGCCGTCCTTGCTGATCGTTCCGAACTTCCATTCTTCCTCGGTGAGCGCCTTCTTCATGTTCGGAGCGTATCGATCGATCAGATCGTTAAGCGGCAGCAAGGCTCCCGCCGCGACGGCCGGCTCCACTTGCGAAGTATTAATGCCCTTAGTCTCGATCAGGTCCGGCAAGTTGCCGCCCGCGAAGATCAGTTGAAGCTTCTGATCGAAGTCGGCATGCGGGATCAATTCCACGTCGAGATCGACTCCCGCAGCTTTCTCGAGCTCGGTCATATACTTGTCTTTATTGATATCCGACAGACCCTCGATGTACGGATACCCCCCTGTCCCCTTCGCTACCTTGATGACGACCGGCTCCGCGGAACCCGTTGATGCCGAACCGCCTGAAGCGGCCGGACCAGACGAATCTCCGTTATTGCTTCCGCATGCCGACAGACTAAGACCGACCAATGCCACGCTTGCCGCCGTTAGGGCGGTTTTGTTCCACTTGCTGCTCCCTCTCATCTCCATCTCTCCTCATACCGTCTTTGTCTTTTTTATGCGAATTAACCTTTGACCGCTCCGAGCATCGAGCCCTTCACGAAGTGCTTCTGAATCAAAGGATAAATCAACAATATCGGAAGCGTGGTGAAAATAATGGTGGCCATCCGGATTCCTTCCATCGATTGGAGCGCCGTGCCGGCCGTACGCATGAGCTCGTCGGCGTCGGAGCCGGTCAGTAGTTGCCTGACTTTGACTTGCAGCGGGTACAGCTTGGAATCTTGAATGAACATGATGGCATTATAGTAACCATTCCACAGGGAAACCGCGTAGAAGAGACCGATCGTGCTGAGTGAAGGAATGGAGACCGGAAGAACGATTCTCCACCAGATTCCGTATTCGGAGCTCCCATCGATCTTAGCCGCTTCGATCACCCCTTCCTCCAGGTTACGGAAGAAAGCGATCATGATGATGAGATTATAGGAGCTGATTAACGTCGGGAGGATGATTGACCATAACGTATTCAACAGCCCGAGTCCCTTAATGAGCAGGAAGTTGGGAATGAGCGGAATTTGGAAAATCATCGTGAACACAATAAGCATCATAATCCACCTCTTGCCCCTCAGCTCTTCGCGAGTCAACGCATAGGCCATAAGCGAGGTGAAGATCAAGCTAAGCGCGGTGCCGATAGACGTGACGTAGACCGTAACCCCGAACGACCTCCAGATGGCGGGATCCGTCATGACGGCGCGGTAGTTGTCCAGATTGAAGCCTACGGGCAGGAGATCGACCTCGCCTCTAAGCAAGGCCGTTCCGCTGCTGAAGGATCCGGCAAGCACGTTTAGAAAAGGGAACAGCATCGTCAGAGAGACGAGAGTCAGGAATGCGTAGTTGAATCCGATGAACCATTTGCGCGGCGCGCTAGCTCTTATCACGAGGCCGATCTCTCCTTTGCCACTAATAAATCGAATTGCCGGTCGTTCTTTTGCTCAGTTGGTTGGCGCCGACGACAAGGACGAGACCGATAACCGACTTGAACAGTCCGATGGCCGTCGTATAGCTTAATTGCCCTCCCAGTAGACCCAAACGATAGATAAAGGTATCCAGCACTTCGCCGGTATCGTACACGAGCGGGTTCAGCAGCATGTAGATATGCTCGAAGCCCAAATCCATCATGCTGCCTATCTTCAGCAGGAGCACGACCATGATTGTCGGAAGCAGGCTTGGCAGGGTGATGCTGACGAGCTGCCTAAGCTTGCCGGCTCCGTCGACTTGCGCCGATTCGTACATCTCGGGATTAATGCCCGCCAGGGCGGCCAGGAAGACGATCGTCCCCCACCCGACTTCCTTCCAGACGCCGGAAGTGATGATGATCGAGCGGAAGTACGAAGACTCCTGCATAAAGCTGATCGGTTCCCTTCCGAACCATCCGAGAACCTCGTTCACGAAACCGGTCGACGGAGACAGCAGGCTGATCGTCAATCCGCCTACGATGACCCAGGACAAGAAGTGAGGAAGGTACATCAGCGTCTGGAACGTTCGCTTCAGGAAGCTGTGCCCCACTTCGTTCAGCAGCAAAGCGAGCAAGATCGGCGTCGGGAATTCGAAGATCAACTGGTAGAAACTGATAATCATCGTGTTCTTGAATATCCTCGCGAATTCGGGATATTCGAAGAGCTCCTTGAAGTGGGCGAATCCGACGAACGGGCTGTGAAGAATTCCTTCGTAATAGTTGTAATTCTGGAAGGCAATAACGATCCCCAGCATCGGAAACACCTTGAACAGTAGGAAAAAGACGATTCCCGGAGCAACCATGCTGTAGATCTGCCAGTTCTTCACCAAGTGGTGGCGCTTCTTCTCGTCGGCGATCGGCCTTGCCTCTGCCGGAGGAGAGCTTCGTGTCAATTGAATATCCGTAAGTTCCGCCATGCTGCGCCCCTCCTATGCTTTGCGCTTTGTCCGTAAAATGACTCGATTGACGAGTATTCGATTGCAGAACACGCCTTTCTTATGTCATGTTTTCTCCCTTTGCAATTAGAAGTATAATATCTGCGTGAGGTTCATTGACATGTAGTTTTCGGAGAGAAGTTGTCATTTTCAACAGCGATCTCCGCTGCCGGGTCCCGGCAACGCGCCAAAGCCGCCGCGGATCCGATACCCGATCGAATTCGCGGCGGCTTAACTTGCGTGGATGAGACTATTCGACGATAGCCGCGATATGCAGCTCTCCCCTTCTAACCCGCGTGGGAAGCGCAAGCTCCAGGACCCCGTTGGATCGAGTTTGGAACGGAATCGCTTCGCCGTCCAGTTGCGCTTGATAACGGTAATTCGGATTCATGCAAACGAGCGCCGCGTAGGTTTGTCCGGCCTCACCGTGATAATCGAAGGCGGCTTGGAATTGGGAATGGTCCGCGGAGAAGGCGCCGGAACGGACCCACACATCGAACCCCCAGGTCGCCCTCCCCGGACGGTAATAAGCGGAGAACCAGTTCAGCACCGGAGCGGACAAGGCGCCGAACTGGTGCCAGCCCGCTCCGCGTCCCGAGTCGACGATGAAGTGCTCAAGCGAATGGTAAGTGGCTTCCGCCTCTCTTTTCCACAAGCGAAGTGCCGTATCGGCTATTCTGTACGCCTCGTTCGGCCGACCCAGATCGAGCATCGTCTTCCAGAAGAACCACTGATGGGCCATCCATACGGCTCCGTTCCAGTACCCGTCATTCCGGTAATAGGCCGCCGATTGGTCTACTGCCGTAAGTCCTATCGGACTCCACAACCGCGCTTTATCGAACAGCTTCTCGAGAAGAACGAGGCTTCTGTCTTCGTCTTCGATGCCGGCAACGAGTGGATAGACGCCATCGAAACCGCGGTTCAGGTTGTCGCCGCTCTCATGCTTAAGCAAGCCCGCAGGCTGGCCTTCGGAATCGTGAACGACATACCCGTAATAGCCGCTCTGCTCATCCCAAGCGTAACGGTGGATCGATTCGCTCATGTTGCGGATGTCACGTTCGTAGCCGGCCGCGTCGTCTTCTTTGTCTCCCAACGCCAGAGCGGCCATCCTCAATATTTTGGCGATTCGAATCGCATGGGCCGTAACCGATACCGGGGTTACCCGGTCCTCCATTCCATTCTCGTGAACGTGAACCTGAGGGGGGTAATCGTCCCACCCTCCGGAATTGTAGAAGTAGTCCCACGATTTGAGAAGCCCCGACTTCATCGTCGCCATCGTCGATCCCGGCGTTTGACCGCTCTGGAAGAGATAATATTGCCTTAGCCTCGGGTAGAAATGCTGCAGGAGCTCCTCGGAGCCGCCTTGGTTCCACAGTTCAAGGAACAAATAATGCTGCACCGGAACGGGGCTTCCATGGTGGATGAACGCCGCATGCGCATTACCCGGTTCCGTCACGTAAGCGTTCAAGCAATCAATCGCCCGTTCGCGGTCGATCTCGGCCAGCCCGAGTCCTATGAAGCCCGCATCCCACGTATACAAGGAGTCCCACCACCTCCCCGGAGTGTAGTGACGAATATATTGCCGCTGCGTGTACACCGGGTAAACGACGTTCAGCAGGAGCGTCGACTGCATGATCCGCTGGCTGAATCGGTACGTCTCTCCCTCTGGATGGACCGACGGCATGTAAGTATTCTCCAGCGCCCGCAAGCAAGCCTCCTCGCAGGCGTCCGGCGAAGCGTCCCAATCCTCGATGAACGCCCTGGCTTCCTCTAACGTGCCGGAGCACACGGCCGCGTACACGGTGCGGCTCGACATGGGCTCGATCGGAATAGGACGCAGATAGATGTCGCTGAAGTGGCCTTCCCCTTTGCCCCTAAGAACCTTCTCCGTATGATGGTGAACATTGTGGCGCATCGTCATATCGAGCTCGGCGCTGACGTATTCCCTAAGAACGAATTGCGGGTGCGTCCAAACGATCGCGTAATAGGCAGGGCTATCTTCGAATTTGTAGATAACGCTTCCCTGCCGTGGTCCCTCGATTTGCTCCGGTTCGGGGTTCCTCGTTAAGTCTTCGAAGACGATCTCCCCGGCGAGTCGCGATTCCGAGATAACGAGACCATCCAGCGCGATCTCCCCTTGGCCGATCGATTCCATCGAGAGCCGATGGCTTCCGGCTTCCAATCGCCCCAAGCGAACGGTCGCTGATTCCATCTCTCCGGTTCCCGCCAGCTCGAGCTGCATCTCGATGACGCCCGAGAGCTTAAAGCCGGGACAGGTCCCCCGTTCGGCTCTGTAGCGAACGGTCAACGCGGCGTCGGAATAGTCTCGCTCCAGCTCCGCCGCATAGACTGCCTGATCGCCTCTATCCGCGCCGAATCCTCTGCCGAGCACGGAGCCTCCGACGGAATGATGCTCCCTTGCTTCTCCTCGATACCACCCGTCGTAGACAAGGCCGTCGGTCGGACGCGGCTTCGCGAAGCTCATGCTTACATAATCAAGCGCGTCGATCCAAACAGCCCCGTCCGGCAGCTTCGCCTCGGCGAACGTCAGATTTTCCTTATGCGAACCGATCTGCGGATATTGAATCGATGAGAGGTAATGGAGAATGACATTCTGGCTCAGCTCCGTGCTGTTGACGAACTCGCAACGGATGAGCCTGGAGCTATCGGTCAGACGAGAATACGAGATGTCGGCATAAAGCTTGTCCTTCCACTCCAACTCGTGGCGGAAGCTGTAATAAGTCAAGTCCGGAGCCGCTTCCCAAGGATGATATCCCGATTCCCAGGTAACGTTAGGAACCTCCGTGTTGCGCCGGTACAAGCCCGGCATGACGCTTAGATCGAATCGGATCCCCCGCTTCCGATCGGCGATATGGGAGATTCCGATGTACTTCTTCGTATAAGGACCCCATTCCGGCAGCCTCAAATCATGCGTGTTCTCCAGATGTTTCATCGTCGCTCACTCCTCCCTGCTCTCAGCTTCGGCATCGCGGCGCTGAGCCGTTCCGATTGCCTATGCAACTTGAGTATAAGAGGCGCGGCCATTCGGCGACAGTCTCGCTAAAGCGATCTTTACATTCGATTGTGTGATGTATGTTATAATAGCTCACAACTTTGATTAACGTTCCGGTACGGAGAGGATTGTTGCCGCATGAGATCGATGGGAACGCAGACCCTGCTCAACGAAGAGATCGAATATCTGGATCCGCTTCTATGCCTGCGATTGGAGGAGGAGCTGTATTACCCCTGCGGGAACACGAGGTTCGGGAAGTGGCATTATCATCGGGAGATCGAGATCATCGCCGTTCGGGAAGGTCGCCTCGGCATCGAGACGGCCGAGGCGACCTATGAGTTAAGCGCGGGGGATGTGTGCGTGCTTGGGGCTTCGGAGGTTCATAGAAGCCGCAAGACGGGGGTGGACAATCTGAGGTATTGGGTGCTTCAATTCGATCCGGCTCCCTACTTCGATTCGTCATCGGTCGTCTATCTGGGCGCTTTCACGGATGAGGGTGTGCCTCTTAGCCGGCTTAGTTCCATCTTTGCCGACAACAAGGAATGTGCCTCGGAAGCCTATGGGTTGATCGAACGGTTGAACGAGATCGTCGTTCGCAGAGACAAGGGTTACGGGCTTGCCATTAGCTCGATCGTCAAGCATCTGTTATGGATTCTAATTCGCGAGGATCGAAGCGGAACAATACCGGGCGAAGAAGACCATCCCGGACGCCTTCGCTTGCGGCCCGCGCTGCTCCATATCGAGAATCATTTATCCGAACGGATTGCGGTCGAAGATCTCTCTTCCCTGCTCAACTTCAGCTACCATCACTTCGTGAAGCTGTTTCAGAAGACGATTGGCTTGTCTTTAACGGAGTATTTGCACTATCGCAGAATCAAAGAAGCCGAGAAGCTGCTTCTGACCGAGGATTGGAATCTCGCCCAGATCGGGGAAGCCGTCGGGATTCCCAGCTCGGCCCAATTCCACAAACTGTTCAGAAGAATTCACGGTTGCTCCCCGAAACAATATAAGGACCGCAGGCGCGGTCCCGAGACGATTTAAACTTGGTGTTACGGCGGGAATTACTTCTCCCACGGATTTATCTCCGCCGAGTAGACCGTCTGCATGCTCTCGCCTTCCATCTCGACGATTAAGGCTCCCATCTCGCTGATGCCGCGAGGAATTCCCTCTATGCGGCCGCTCGCCGTCGTGAGAACGGTCGGTTTATTCAGATTGATCGACCGGGCTTCCCATAACAAGCGAATCGTTTCGAAGCCGCTGGCATTGTAGACGGCATAGAGATCCTCGAATTCCTTCAGGATCTCCGCAATCAGCTCCGTCCGATCCAGCATGCGCCCGCACGCCATTCGCAGCGATACCGCCTTGGCCGCAACCTCCTCCGGATAGTCGGAAGCCTCCAGGTTGACGGATACGCCCATCCCGACGACTACATATCGAATGCGCTCGTCCTCCGCGGCCGACTCGAGCAAGATTCCGGTTATTTTCTTCCCATCCACCAACAGATCGTTCGGCCACTTGATCCCGATGTCCAGTCCAGTGACCCGTTCGATGGCGCGATTAAGCGCGACGGCCGCCAGCAAGGTAAGCTGCGGGGTCTGAAGCAGAGGAACGTTGGGCCTTAGCAGCAAGCTCATCCAGATTCCCTTGCCGGCCGGAGACACCCAAGACCGTCCCATCCTGCCTCTTCCTTGGTTCTGCTGCTCGGCGATGACAAGGGTCCCTTCCGGAGCCCCTTCTTCCGCGAGTTCCCGAAGAACGTCCTGCGTGGAGGATACGACCTCGTGCACGCGAACGTTGCGACCGAACGTCCGGGTGGATAATTTAAAGGTAAGCTCGACCGGAGAGATTCGGGAGGGGCGCTCGATAATTCGGTACCCCATGCGGGTAACCGCTTCGATCTTATATCCTTGCGCCTCCAGCTTGCGGATCTGCTTCCAGATCGCCGTGCGGCTCACGCTGAGCTTCTGGCTGATCTCTTCTCCCGAGACGAACTCTCCCGGCTTCTCTTCCAGCAAGGAAAGCAGCGTTGGCGCTCCCACCGTCATGACCTCCCCTCACTCTGTCAACTAACACACACACAATCGCGACCTCGGACCGCCCCTAGCGACCACTTGTATGCTAAAAACCGCATATAATCGCGACTCAACCGCCCCAGACGACCACTTGTGTGCTAAAAACCGCATATAATCGCGACTCAACCGCCCCGGACGACCACTTGTATGCTAAAAACCGCATATAATCGCGACTCAACCGCCTCGGACGACCACTTGTATGCTAAAAACCGCATATAATCGTGCGCAAGCTGCAATGGGCCGGGGCCGGGAGGCGACGCTGCCGAATTCCGGTCTGCCTTCTGCCCGACCGGCCGGCCGCCTCCGACGAAGACGACGCAGATGCGATGGCTTAAGTCTCGTCCCCGTCGGTCGCCCGAGCGCGGAGCGCCTCGCTGCGAAGCGCTTCAGGCTCGTTCGCGAGCCGGCGAAGCGCAACGAGCAGAAGCAATCGCTGCAGCTCGGCGGCGACCCACGGGCCCGCTTCTCTTCCGAGCAGCAGGCACAGCTCGTCTCCCCGAAGCGCCAGTTCCTTCACCGTCGTCGCCGGCATCTCGTCCGTCCAGCGGCGCGCTGCTTCGATCCCATGCCGCTGCCATAGCGGAGCGTCAATCTCGGGGAAGGCGCCCGCCGCTGCCAAGTATCCGGAGGCCGTCTCGTCTCCGAAGCGAAGCGCCGCCTCCGTCCAGCTCTCGCGGGAGACGCCGCCATTCGCTTCTCCCGTACTCGCGCCAGCGGCCGCACCTGCTCCCACTTCCCCTACAGCGTCCAACCTCGCTCCTACTGCCTCGACAGCACCAGCACCCGCGCTCGCTTCCCCGACAGCAGCCAACCTCGCCCCCGTCGCTTCGCCAACATCAGCACCAGTATCCGCGGCCCCGCCAGCCTCCACGCTCGCTCCCGTTGCTTCACCAGCACCCGCTCCCGCCACCGCCGCCTCGCCAGCAGCCAGGCGGGCCAGCTCCGCGCTCAGCGCGACAATCGACGACACCGCCGCCGTTCGCTTCGCGCTGTACTTCAGCGCGCGCATCCAAGCCGCGGCCCGGCGCTCGTCCGCGCCCGCGAGCAGCAGCAGCGCCGCCCAGCGATGCTCGGCGCTCGCCAGCCGCGGCCAGCGCGCCTCCGTCTCCGCGCCAAGCTGCGGCAGCGGAGGCTCCAGCTTCGCCTTCGCGCAGGCCAGCAAGCCGCTGCCGTGCAAGAGCCCGATCGCCCGCGTCGGATGCCGCCCGGCGATCATCTTCTCCAGTTCGACGCCGACCCGCTCCATCGCAATCCGCGCCAGCTTCTCCCGGCTCGCGCCGATCGCCTTCCAGGTGTCGTCCTCCAGCTCGAAGCCGAACTCGGCCGCGAAGCGGATGCCGCGAAGCATGCGCAGCGCATCCTCGCCGAAGCGCTCGTCCGCCTTGCCGACGCAGCGCACGACGCGGCGCGCCAGGTCCTCCTCGCCTCCGAACGGATCGATCCGGCGATCGTCCGTTCCCCATGCGATCGCATTGATCGTGAAGTCGCGGCGCGCCAGGTCCTCCTCCACGTCCCGGACGAACGCGACCTCGTCCGGGTGCCGGCCGTCGCTGTACTGCGCTTCGCGGCGGAACGTCGTCACCTCGAAGCCTTCCCCTGCGACCATGACCGTAACCGTGCCGTGCTGCAGCCCGGTCGGGATCACCTTCGGGAACAGAGCCTGAACCTGCTCCGGAAGCGCGGACGTGGCGATGTCGATATCGCTGATCGCGCGCCCGAGCAGGCGGTCCCGAACGCAGCCGCCGACCAGATACGCCGCGTGGCCGGCCGCCTCCAGGACGGAGGCGAGCCGAAGCCCTTCCCGCCACAGCCGCTCCTGGGCCATCGACTCTTGTTCACGCAGTTGCCCCGGCATCGCACCCGCTCTCCTTTTCCAATCGATAGAGCCTTAAGCTTCGCACACCGGCACCGGAATGTCGGCTTCGATCCCCAGCACCCGGTAATAGATTCTCTCGTATTCCGCCGTGATGCGGTCGTTGCAGAACTCCGTTCGCGCCCGATGCAGGCAATTCTCGCGGAATTCCGCGTACTTCCGCTCGTCGGTCAGAAGCTCCGCCGCGTAGTCGGCCATCCGGTCCGTACACCCGATCGGCGCCAGGTAGCCCGTCTTGCCGTGAACGACGAGCTCCGGAATGCCGCCGGCCTCCGATCCGATCGTCGGCACCCCGCAGGCCATCGCTTCAAGCGCCACAAGGCCGAAGCTCTCCTTCTCCGAAGGGAGCAGCATAAGGTCCGCAAGCGAGACGACCTGGGCGACGTCGTCCTGCTTCCCGAGCAGATGAACGCGGTGGCCAAGCCCCATCGTTTCGATCTTCGCCTGAATCTTCGGCAGGTCCGGCCCTTCTCCGACAAGCAGGAGCCGGCTCGGCACTCTCGCCGCCACCTTGGCGAAGATATCGATGACATCGGGCGTGCGCTTCACCGGCCGGAAGTTCGAGATGTGCATCAGGATCTTCTCGCCGGGCTCCGCGAACTCGGGCCGCAGATCGGAGATGTCGCGCGGATAGTAGATCCGCTTGTCCACGAAATTATATGTCAAGTCGATCGGCTCGCGAATGTCGAGCAGGTCCCGGGTCTCCCGGATGAGATCCTGGCTGACGGCGGTGACCGCGTCGCTGTTGCGAATGCCGAGCCGGATAATGTCCTTCAGCGATTCGTCCTGCGCGAGCACCGTAATATCCGTTCCATGCAGCGTCGTGACGACCTTCAGCCGGTCCCCGGACATTTGCTTCGCAAGAAGCGCGCAGATCGCGTGCGGCACGGCGTAGTGAACGTGAAGAAGATCAAGCTGCTGAAGCTGCGCAACCTGATGCATCTTGCTCGCAAGCGACAGATCGTACGGAGGATACCGGAATACGTAATAATCCGACACCTCGACTTCATGGTAATAAATATTCCGGTGGAACTTGCCGAGCCGGAACGGAATGCTGTGCGTGATAAAATGAATCTCGTGCCCCTTCTCCGCCAGAAGCTTGCCAAGCTCCGTGGCGACGACGCCTGATCCACCAAGAGAGGGGTAGCAGGTAATGCCGATCTTGAGCGGTCTGTTCATTCGCGCTCCTCCTTCCTACATCGTATTCCCCGGTTGCGCTTGCCTTCACCCTCTATTCGACGCAGGAAATTCAGAATCGCTCGACGATTGCCGGTCCCTTCGCCAGGAATCCTTCCGCGTAGGCCAGCTTCCTCGGCTGTCCGAACAACCGGTCCCTCGCTTCCACATTGTCGAGGTAGCCTTGCGTCAGCGGCGTCGCAACCCAGTCGCGTTCGCCTGCCGCCGGCTCGAATTGCGAGCGGTACGCGCGCAGCGCTTCCATCTTCGCGGGCTGATCCTCGCTGATGTCGACAAGCAGTCCCGGCGTATGAACATCATTGATAAAATAATAATAGAGCATGTCCGGCGCCCAGGCCGGCGTCTCCGGCAGGCAGCGCCTGAGCTTGGCGTTGAACATCGCCTCTTCCGCCAGGCGGCTGCAGGCGACGTGGTCCGGATGGCGATCGACGAAGTAAGGGGCGAACACGACCCGCGGGCGAAGCTCCCGGATCGCGAGGACAAGCTTGTCCACTTGTTCGCGCGTTCCCGTCAGCCCCCGGTCCGGAAGGCCGAGATTGCGCCGAACCGCGAGGCCGAGAATGTCCGACGCCTTGGCGGCTTCCCGCTGGCGCGTATCCACGTCTCCGTTCGACGACATCTCCGCATAGGTCAGGTCGATAAGCCCGACCTTCTGCCCGGCCCTCGCCGCCTTGACGATCGTTCCCCCCATGCCGATCTCGGCATCGTCCGGGTGGGCGGCGAAGACGAGCAGATCGAGTCCGTATCCGCTCATTCTTCGATTCCCGGCTTATACTTGTGAACGAGCTCGCGCCATGCGAAGTCGCCGCGTTCCAGACACTTGACGAGCAGCTCCGCGGTCGCGACGTTCGTAGCGACGGGAATACCCTGCACGTCGCACAAGCGAAGCAGCGCGGTGATGTCCGGCTCGTGCGGCTGCGCCATGAGCGGGTCGCGCAGGAAGATGATAAGGTCCATCTCGTTCGTGGCGACAAGCGCGCCGATCTGTTGGTCGCCGCCGAGCGGGCCCGACATGAAGCGGGTTACTTCCAGCGAGGTGTTCTCCATGATGCGAGTTCCGGTCGTGCCCGTTGCATAGAGCTGGTGCGGCTTGAATACGTGCTCGTAAGCAATCGTAAAGTTCACCATCTCGTCTTTTTTTCTATCGTGTGCGATCAACGCTATTTTCAACATAATTCGGTGCTCCCCTCCGCGTCCTCCATTAGTCGAGAAAATGCTCGAACCCGTATACCATTCCCGTCGTTCCCATGACCTTCTTGATGGCCGTGTTCACGCCCGGCATGTAGCCGGCGCGCTCGTAGGAATCGTGGCGGATCTTGAGCGTCTGGCCATGGCCGCCGAAGACGACCTCCTGCTGAGCGAACACGCCCGGCAATCTCACGCTATGTATTCGGAATCCGTTGTACTCGCCGCCGCGGGCGCCCTTGATCACTTCTTCTTCGTTTGGATTGCCCTGGCGAAGCTCCTTCCGGCTCTCGGCGATTAACTCCGCAGTCTTAATCGATGTTCCCGACGGCGCGTCGAGCTTCTGGTCGCCGTGGTATTCGATAATTTCGACATGAGGTAAATATTTCGCGGCCGTTGCGGCAAACTTCATCATAAGGATGGCGCCGATGGAGAAGTTCGGAGCGATCAGCCCGCCGATTCCCCATTCCTTGCACAGCCTGTCCAATTGCTCGATCTGCTCGGGGGTGTAGCCCGTCGTTCCCATGACCGGACGAACGCCGTGCTTGATCGCCAGCTCCGCATGAAGGTACGCCGATTGCGGATTCGTGAAGTCGACGAGCACGTCCGGCTTCGTGCGCGCAAGCGCCTGCTCCAGATCGGCTTCGACGAGGACTCCCGTATACGGCTTGCCGGCAAGAGAGCCCGCGTCGACCGGTCCACAAGATCGGGCGACGGCCGCCGCGAGCTCGAGCTCGGGGTCCTCCAGCACCATCTTGACTACTTCTCGTCCCATGCGGCCGGAGGCGCCCGCCACCGCTACCCTGATTCGTTGCGACATCTGGTATCACCAATCCTTCATCCTATTGTTATGAGAATATTGTTGTTTAAGCAGCAGCCGGCGCTCCAGCCGAATGTCCTTCAGCAACCGCCGCGCCTCTTCGTTGCCCGGCTGGAGGTGAATCAGCTCCTTGATCGTCTCCAGCGCGAGGCGATAGTCGCCCAGGCGGCGATAGGCTTCCCCGAGAAGCAGCCGGGCTTCTCCCGCCAGCGGATCGAGCCGAACCGCCTCCAGCAGGAGCGGAAGCGCCGCCTCGGCATCCGGCGGAGACTGCTCCAGACAGCCCTTCGCCTTGGCCGACAGTTGCCGGCCTTCCAGCATTCGGAGATGCAGCGCGAAGGCCGAATCGTCCGGCGCAAGCTCGACGGCGCGGCGGGCGTAGCCGAGCGCTTCGTACGTCTTCCCGCTTCTGGCCAAAGTGATCGAGGCGCGGTACAGATAGGCCGGTTCGCCCGGCTCCGCTTCGACGGCGCGCCGGAACCATTCCGTCGCTCCTGCGAAGTCGCCGATCAGCAGGCAATGATAAGCTTGCTCCTGGCATTGTTCCCCATTCATGCCGACCATCCTCCTCTCGTGTTCGGGGATGGTACAGCATATGAAGACCGAAGTCAGGGAGTGTCCTTCTTGGTCCAGCGATTCGCGTCGCGGGTATTGAATTTGTTCATGACCCGGTTGTGCGCTTCCGTCAGATCGACGCCGAGCGAGTTCGCGAAGCAGAGCACGATAAACAGGACGTCTCCAAGCTCCATCTCGACGGAATTGTCGGCTTCGTCCGCCTTCTTCGGCTTCTCCCCGTACGAGTGGTTAATCTCGCGGGCGAGCTCTCCAACCTCTTCCGCCATCCGGGCAAGCAAGGCAAGCGGAGAGAAATACCCTTCCTTGAATTGACTTATGTAAGCGTCGACTTCCCGCTGAATATCGGCGAGAGACTTCTCGGCAAGCGGCTTGCCGGCGATCTTCGATTCCGCCAAATTCGCCTTCCTCCCCGATTTGAACTTGTATCATCCCTATGTTAGCTTAAGATTCAGGCAAAGACAAATGCATTTTCGAACGAGGTGGACGGATTTATGCGAACGCTCAGCCTGAGAGACGGCATCGGAAGATGGGCCGGACTGCTTGCGGGAACGGCTCTGTACGCTTTTGGAATCGAATATTTTATTCTTCCCAACACGCTGATGGAAGGCGGAGTAACCGGGGTTGCTGTGCTCCTCCAATACGCGTTCGGCTTCGCGCCGGCGATCTCCTCCCTCGCGCTCAACATCCCGCTCTTCCTCATCGGCTGGAAGCAGCTCGGCAGGGAGTCGATGTTCTATACGATCGCGGGCACCGTTCTGCTCTCCTTCTTCCTGTGGTTCTGGAGCTTCTCGGTGGACCGTGGCTGGGTCGTTCCGTTCGTCTCGGACAACGACTTCATGCTCGTGGTGCTGTATGCCGGAGTGACGCTCGGCGCGGGGCTCGGGCTTGTGTTCCGGGCGGGCGGCACGACGGGCGGGGTCGACATCGTCGCGAGAATCGTGCACCGCTGGCGCGGCTGGAGCATGGGACAGATTATCCTCGGGCTCGATGTCGTCATTCTCGGCACCTCGCTGCTTGTCATCGAGATGGAGAAGGTGCTCTACACGCTTGTCAGCGTGTTTATCTCCTCGAAGGTCATCGACTTCATTCAGGAAGGCGCCTACGCGGCCAAGGCGTTCACCATTCTGTGCTCCGAGCCGGAGAAGCTTGCTTCCGTCATCACGAAGGAGCTCGATCGCGGCGTTACGCTGCTCCCCGCCGTCGGAGCGTATTCGGGTCAGAACCGCATGATGATCTACTGCGTCGTCAGCCGGTTCGAGATTCGCAAATTAAAAAGCCTTGTCCGCCAACATGACAGACAGGCTTTTATCGTGATCAATGACGTGCACGACGTGCTTGGCGAAGGCTTCAAGGAGAACTGAGGCGCGAGGTTCTTGCGGCATCATGGCTCTTGCGGCATTATGGCTCTTTCGGCACTATGGCTCATGCGGCATTATGGCTCTTGCGGTCCCTACCGGAACCAACGATTCGCCGCGTCCGTTCGGTTCCGGCTCGCCTCGCTTCTGCGTCCGGGATGGTCCCGATCGAAGCGGAACCGCCGCCACCCGGCCCAGGACAGAATCGTTATAATGAAGGAACCGATCGTTGCCGTTAGTCCCCAGGTCGGCGGCGCGAGCGGAAGAACATTGGCCGGCGAGCCTTCCGCCTGCGGGAAGAGGCCGGCAACGGCGTCCCGAACCTCTTGGCCAAGCGCGGCGAGCCGCTCCTTCGACGGACTGGCCGAGGCGATCAGCCGCTCCGCATAGCGCAGCACCGAATCGGCCCGCTCGATCGCCGCCGGCTCCGCCTGCAGGGAAGCCGCCGTCCGGATCAGCCGATAATGCGTGGCGACGGCCTCGAGCGCAGCCTTCGGCGAATCCGCCGCCGCGATCGCCTTCGCGAGCGCAGCCGCATCCTGTTCGAGAACCGTCTGGTATTGATGCCACAGCGGCCGGGACGGATGCGCGAGCGCATCGGCAGCCAACCTCAAGGCCCCCGCCGCCTGCTCGATTCGCCCGGTGTCGGGAGAGACCGCCGCCCAGGCGCGCTTCATCTCCGACACATTGGCCGCGAGAGACGCGATCCCCTCCGCCGTCGGAATCCGATCCATGGGAAGGCGGCGCAAGCCCCGCTCCACTTCCTGAAGCGCCTGCGTTCCGGCCAGCCTGTCCCCTTTGCGCACCGCTTCGTACAGCGATTCCGCCGCCGAATAGAAGGCGAGAACCGACGGTTCGTTGGAGATGTCCGTTCGGGATTCCTCTTCCGCCGCGGCGTGCCGATATTGCCCGCCTCCGAGCTGTCCGACGCCGGACACGAACGGTAGCCCGGCGAACAAGAGAGCCAGCGCCGCCGCCAGCGAGCTTGCCCCTCTCCACAATCTTCCCTTGGACGCACTCTTCCGCCGCATCGAAGATCCCCTCCTGCATTAAGCCTATGAGGGGCTGTCCAACGTTAGAACCGCTTGTCCTCCGCAATGCGCAGTCCCCGTTCCCAGGTCGGCCCGAACTTGGCCCAGGTGGCGACGAAGACGCTGAACGCGGTAAGCAGGAACGTGAACCAGGCGATGCCGGTCACATCGTTCTTCAGCTCGTACGGCAGATACGGATACACGTCGAACCCGTAGTCGACGGAATCGTTCAGGAATGTCCAGGCGGCCGCAACCGCGATCGCGATGCCGCCGTAATGGAAGAAGCGGCCGTACAGCACCGCGCATATCGCCATCGCTCCGTGGGAGAACACCAGCATCCAGCTCGACGGCTCGATCGTATCCCCCTGAGCCGCTCCGAGGAAGATGATCGCGCACGCCCAGATGCCGTACTTCAAGCTCGTCACGACGGCCAGCGCTTCGAGAACTCCGCGCACGCCGCGCACGAAGGGATGAACGGACGGTTCCGGGCGGAGCCACAACCAGAGCAGCGCCAAGGCGAAGAACAGCGAAGCGGTCGGACTGTCCGGAACGAACGGGAGCTGCCAGAGCGGATTGCTGTTCCACGTCTCTCTAAGCTGATTCTCGTACCAGTAGTAGCCGTAGATCGTTCCCGGTATGTAGCAAATCATCAGAATAGCCATCAACGATCGGTGTGTCAGCACCTCACGAGAGAGCCATTGTCTCCATGTCATCGACGTTCCTCCCTTATTCTCGACTTGATTAGCCGGAAAGAGCCTGACCGCAATCGGCCAGGCTCTTCCATTATACCTTATTCTTCATCGTTCTTCCTATCTTGCCTTACTCTTCGGCTGCCGCGGCTTTCTGCTCGGACAACCAGGTCGCGATCTGATCGATCTGCTCGGCGGTGAGGTCATCCTTGAAGGAAGGCATCGCTCCGTCCGCCTTGCCGTTCGTGATCGTCTCGACAAGCTCTTCCTTGCTCAGCGTGTCGCCGATTCCGCGCAGCGACGGTGCGTTGGAGCCTTCGAGCTCGGCGCCGTGGCAGGCGATACATTGCGCTTCCTTCATAATGGAGAACGCCGGATCGTCCGCCTTGACGAGCGCTACGACTTCTTCCTTGCCGTAGACGAAGCGGCCCTTGCCCGCTGCGATCTGCTCCTCGGACTTCAGCTCGCGCTCGATATGCTCCGGAATGACTCCATTCTTCTCGAGCTCGCCCGTGTAGTGGTGCCACGATACCCATGTCAGATAGATCGAAGCGACGAGCGAGACGATCATCATCGACGAAGCGATCGGACGACGGTAGAAGCGGCGCTCCTTGCCCGTGTCCAGGAACGGTGCCAGCAGCAGCGCGCCGAAGGCGAGACCCGGAATCCCGATCGTTCCGAGCACGATGTAGTCCTCGGAAGCGTACGGATACTTCAGCAATTGGTAGATGAACAGGAAGTACCAGTCCGGCATCGGGATGAACGATCCGTTAAGCGGGTCCGCCGGATAGCCGAGCGGAGCCGGTTCCGCGATCGTAAGCACGAGGAAGCCGACCAGAATAACGACGCCAGCCATCCATTCCTTCAGCAGGAAGTTCGGAATGAACGCTTCCGACTTGCCCGGGAACGAGGTGTAATCCGGTGGAACGGGCTTGTCTCCGCCCGTCTTGCGAATCCGAGAATCTCCGACGTAGACGATCTTCTCGTCCGATTTATGTCCGTGTGCCATGTACTTGCCACTCCCCTCTCTGTTACAGCGGCCCGGAAATGCCCTGTTTACGAATCATGAAGAAGTGTGCGGCAAGGAGCGTAAGCAGCACGCCCGGCAGGAAGAATACGTGAATCGCGAAGAATCGCGTCAGCGTCTGCGCCCCTACGATGGTGCCTCCCGCCAGTAACTCCTTAATGTAGCTTCCGATCCATGGAACGGAAGCGGCGATCTCCATGCCTACCTTGGTTGCGAAGTACGCCTTGTTATCCCAAGGAAGCAGGTAACCCGTGAAGCCGAGACCGAGCATGACGAAGAAGATCAGCATGCCCACGACCCAGTTCATCTCGCGCGGCGCCTTGTATGATCCGGTGAAGAAGACGCGCAGGGTATGTAAGAACATCATAACGATTACCAAGCTGGCGCCCCAGTGGTGCATGCCGCGAACGATGACGCCGAAGGCCACCTGATGCTGCAAGTAATCGACGCTGTAATAAGCATTGGTAATATCCGGTACGTAATACATCGTCAAGAACATCCCCGAGAGGATCTGGATGACGGTAATGAAGAACGTCAGGCCGCCGAAACAGTAGACAAACGCGGAGAAGTGATGAGCCGGGTTGACGTGCTCGGGAACTTCGTGGTCCGCAATGTCTCTCCACATCGGCGTGACATCGAGACGTTCGTCGATCCAATTGTACATTGATTTGAACATGGGACGAGACGCCCTCCTTCTATACCCGTGTGTTCGCTTCCAAAGGCCCGAGGTAAACCCAGCCATTCTCAATCTTGACCTGATACTCGTCAAGCGGCTTAGGAGCAACCTTCAGGTTCTTGCCGTCCTTCGTGTACCTTGCTCCGTGGCAAGGACAGTGGTACTCGTTCGGCGCTTCTTCGCCGCTCCAGCCGATCGTGCAACCAAGATGCTTGCACACCGGGGACAAAGCGAATACTTTGCCATCTTCGCCCTTGGCGATATATGCTTCCATCTTCGGGTCGCTCTCGTACCATCCGTCTACCTGGTGAACCTTGAAGCCGATCTGCTGCGGTTCCGTGGTCACCTTGGATTCCTCGATAACTTTAACGAAGCCGCCTTCTTCCTTCTTCACCAGAATGGGATCGACGGCGAATCGAAGCATTGGCAATACGACTCCGCCTGCCATGAAAGCCGTTGCACCGCCAAGCGTGTAAGACAGAAACTGTCTTCTCGACATCTCTTTGCGTTTGACGGGCTTGTGCGCCGAGTCTTGCTGTTCGTTGTGGCTCATTCTCTCAACCCCCTCTGCCCACCATGTCGCGTCCTTACGGACTTCATTCACCTTTTGTTCACAAAGACATTAATAATAATAGCCCAGGCACTAAGGACAGTCAACAATTGCCACTGTCTATTCACTTGTTGACGCGAATTGCGGGTCTAAATTGTTCTCAAATTGTCACAATTCCCCTCGATTGCCGCCCGCTTATTGTTGGCAGGAAGCCGTGCCGATTATGCGCGCCTCACGAAGTTCGGAGAGGGCGTTACTTCGCCCCCGCCTCCCGCTTCCAGAGCGCCATGATCGCTTGACGGAGCTTGTCCGGGTCCGGTTCGGCGCCTGCTTCCTCCGGTTTAATCAGAAGGTCGGCATCCTCCGGAACGGCTGCCCAGTCGGCTCTGCCCGAGACGACAACGACGAAGGCGAACCCGAGCCCTCTCATCCGTTCGCACAGGCCGCTTACCCTGCGGATGTCGTCCTCGTTCGTTACGTCAACGTAATGATTGGCTGGCATGGTGACGCTTCTTCCCCGGAAGGCGGCCTCGAGCGGCTGCAGCCAATCTCCCGTTCCCGCGATTCTCTCGGTCGCTTCGTGAGGGGGTTCTTCACCGGTGAGACCCGACACGGGAATCAGACAGGTATCCATATAAGGCAGGAGATCGTACCACTGCTCCGGACTGAATTCGCTGAATTTCAATCGAATGACTTCCTTTGCTTACAATTTATTCTGGAAGAACGCGAGCGTCTTGTCGTCGAAGCGAGGCAGTTGCTCGTGCCCGAAGTCCGGATACACGACGAGCTGCTTCTCGGCCGTAATTTTGTTATACGCGGCGAATTGGGTGGACGGAGGCGTGATCGTGTCCATCAGCCCGACCGCCATCATGACTTCCCCTCGGATGCGCGGGGCCAGATATTGAACGTCAATGTAACCAAGCCGGCGGAAAATATCGTCCTCCCCTTCATGAAGCGGGTCGAACGAACGGAAGTACAGTCGGAGCTCCTCATAGGCGTCCTTCGCTAGGTCCATCTGCCATACTCTCCGGTAGTCGGACAAGAAGGGGTAGACAGGCGCAAGCAGCTTGATTCTCGGCTCGAGCGCCGCGCAGGCGAGAGTCAAGCCGCCCCCTTGCGAGCCGCCCATCGCGGCCACCCGCGTCTCGTCGACTTCCGGCAAGCCCATGACGATGCCCGCGAGCTGAGCCGTATCAAGGAAGATGTGGCGGAACAGCAAATTATCCGGATCGTCGCTTAATCCGCGAATGATCTGTCCCCGCAGCGTGTTGCCCTTGACGCCCCCCGTGTCCTCGGAGCGGCCGCCTTGCCCGCGCACATCCATCGAGACGACCGTGTAGCCGTGCGCGGCAAGCCCGAGCTTGGAGCTCCAATCGCCGGAATGGCCGCTGTAGCCATGGAATTGAACGACGGCCGGATGCGGCCCTTGGACATTCTTCGGTCTTATGTATTTCGCATAGATGCGCGCTCCCCTCACGCCGGTGAAGGTGAGGTGGAAGCAGTCCGCGAACGGAGCCTGGAATTCCGCCGGCTCAATCGTCAATTGCGGGTCCAGCGCTCTCATCTCCTCAAGCGCACGCTCCCAGTATTCGTCGAAGTCCTCCGGTCTCGGGCTGATTCCCTGGTACTCCTTAAGCTTCTCCAATGGCATGTCTACTAATGGCATCGTTAATGTTCCTCCTTGACTGCACTCTCTTTCGGAATATAAGAGATGTGAATTTGTTTCCATGTCCCATCCTACTCCAAATCGCCGCATCGGAAAAGCGTTTTCTTGCCGATTCCCGTCAAAAAAACCGCATGGCCTTCGGCGCTCTCCCGCGCCGCGGTCATGCGGTTGTCTGCTCGTGACAAGAGAGCGGCAAGCCGCTCCCCCGATCATTGAATCGTCTTCAACTCGTCGGTCAGACGACGGAAGCTTTCCGCGTCCCCCTTCGCCAGCGCAACGTCGATAGCCTCGTAAATCTTTTCCGTCCGGTGTTTGCGCAGCGCGTCGTCGAGAACCATTTCGGCCGCCAAACCCAACATTGTCTCATAGGCGACTTTCATGTCCATCCGTTGCACCTCCAAATATCCGGCGTAAAGGGTTCTCAATAAAGCATATTCAGCGATGTCGGCCCCGTTCAGGACACCCGCCCCCATGCCGAGCAATGTACTTCTGCCTATCCGATCCTTGCCATGCCGCTCTCGATTAACCGAAGTCGGCCGATTCCCCCAGCCATGGCGGCCGATCTTCCGCGAAGGCATCCGTCCCGGCCGCGATCCGCTTGCCCAGGGGCGTAAGGCGAATAACGGCCTCTCCGGCCTCCGTCTCGCCGAGCCGCAGCAAGCCCAGATGCACCATATTGCCGATAACCCGCTTGCGGAGCACATCCGATCGGCTGTCGTAGTAGTACTCCTTCACGAACGGACTGAGAATCCGCTCGACGGAATCGACGGTGACCCATTCCGCGGACAGCAGCGCAATCCATTGGGCCAGCACGTGGATGTTCGCGATCGGCCCCTTGTACAGCCGCAGCCAGAAGCGATAGAGCTCGGTCGGATCGGGCGCGAACTCCCCAGCCGCGCAGGCCGCCCCCGCCTCGGTCAGCTCGAGCCGGTCCAGCAGCTCTTGAATCCAGCCCTTGTGACAAGCGAAGTCGTACAGCAGCGAGAACCGGTCGGGATAATCGCGGAATCGTCTTCCGTATCCGAACCGCCATCCGCTTCGCCCCGGAACCTCCTCCGCGACGGCGAGCCTCTCGAGCAACTGCTGAAGCTGCCGCTTGTAGAGGACACTGTCGGAAGTGAGCGGCGTGTCGTTGTCCCGAACGAAGCGAAGCACGACGACCGCGTCATCCGCCGCCAATCCTCTCTCGTCCCGGTAGACGGGAGGTTCGCTTCGCCGCTCGAGCTTCTCGCGGAATTGCCGCGTCAGCGCCTCCTTCAGCCGGCTTCTGACATCTTCCGGAACGTGATAGAGGAAGCGCGTCTGGTGCGAGAAGCCGTTGAACAGCCATCCGAATCGCTTGAATCTAGCGATTGCGCTGCGGGCCGGCCCATCGGGATCGGGCCGCGCGGGCACGGCGGGCTTCTTCGCCTTGGCCCGGCTCCGGGTCTTGGGCGGCGGCGCCTCGTCCTCCTCCGCCTGGGCTTCCGGAGACTCGACGTTCTTCGCTCTCGCCGTCAGCTCTTCCAAGCTGTAGGAGGATCTTTGTTCGAAGAGCAGCGTGTTGAGGAACCGAATGTCGTCCGCGCTCATATCCCCGACTCTGGACTCCAGCACGTCCCGGCGCTGAACCGTCATTAGAATCGATTGGATCAGATCGTTCTTCGAGTGGCTGCTGCATTCGCAGCGATACGTGTCGGCGATTCGGGTCAATTGTTCGATATCGGCGTAACAGAGCATCTCCGCCAGGTTCATCGGCACTCCCCGCTTCCAGGACGATTTACATGTCATTATCGGTGCGGATCGGCCGGTTTAAACGTTGACGATAGGCCCGCCATGCAAAAAAACGCCTGCAGCGGCTGCGGCGTTCCCTGTGCGTATGCGATTATTCGTCTGATCGGATAAGCGTTCGGCTTAACCGAACTCGCCCGTCTGCTTCAGATGCTCCGTGCAATTGTGCAGAATCGGCACCCAACTGTCCGCTTCCCGATCGAGAATCGTCAGCGACAGATTGCCGATGTGATGATCGTCCACGCCGGTCTCCAGCGCCTGAAGCATCTGGGCAATGAAGCTTCCGTGGGTGACGACGAGCCAATTCTCTCCGGCATGCCGCTCCGCGAACTCTTCCACGAAGACCAGCCCGCGAACGCGAACGTGCTCATCCGATTCCAGCCCCGGCACCTTGCTCCGCCAGCTTGTCCCCCAGCGCGCAAGCCGTTCCTCTTCCGTCGTTCCTTCCGCTTCCCCGAAGCCTCTCTCCCGCAGGCGTTCGTCCGTCAGCAGCGGAATGTTTAACCTCTCGGCCAGAATTCGCCCCGTCTTCTCCGCACGCTCAAGGTCGCTGCTCACGACTCCGTGCCAGACGCGGCTCTCGTTCGACAGACGGTACGCCAGCCGATGGGCTTGCATCTTCCCTTCCGAGCTGAGCGGAATATCGGTCGTCCCTTGAATCTTCCCGGCCCGGTTCCAGGAGGTGACGCCGTGCCGCACCCAGCCCATTCTCATGTATGCGCTCATGTCCGCACCCTCGCGAACCAGTTCATCGTCAGCACGGACATCAGAACGCCGAGCAGAGCGAAGGCGATCCAGTACTCCGGAATCGCGGGATCTACGTGAAGCACGATCGGATCGCTCAGGCTGGCCACCGGAACGTCCACGATCATCCCGCCAGGCGCCGAGTCGCCGGCCCCCGCCGCGCTCGCCATCTCCATAACGCCGGTATAAGGCGCTTCCGGACGCTGAAGCTTCGCATACACGGCATAGAGGAGACCGACAACGAACAGCGTCAGCATCGTCCCGAGCAGGCTGCCCATCCTTCTGCGGAAGCGCCCGCTGAAGGCGTACAGACGGCGCGAAGCCGGAGTGAACCAGTTCTGCTCGGCGTAGATGCGGTTCATGACATTGCGATTGATCTCTTCCACCGTCCGGGAGTCGACGTCGGGAACGTCGCTGAGCTGGATCTCGCGAATGAGCGCGGCGCTCTCTTCCCAGAAGCGATATTCTTCCTTGCACGAAGCGCAAGAAGACAGATGCAGCTCGAACTTGATCCGTTCATGAGAGGACAACGCATCGTCCCAATAATCGCTGAATCTCCTCTGCTGCACGTCGCAATCGCTTCTCATCGGTACTTCAACTCCTCGTAATCCTGTATGGTGGCTGGCTCGTTGTAGTAGGATTCCATCTGCGTCTTCACGCTGGCTCTCGCCCGGAACAGAAGCGACTTGACGGCGCTGACGGTCTGTCCAAGAATATTCGCAATCTCCTGGTAGTCCATACCGTCGTATTCGCGAAGGATCAAGGCGGACCTCTGCTTCTCCGGAAGGTTGTTGATCGCCTCCCGCACCATGGTCACCTTCTCGTTCCGCAGCAGCGTCTGTTCGGGCGCCGCCTCGGCCGGAGCCGCCGGTATGTACGTCGTGTCGTCGAGCGACAACTGCGTCGCCTTGTTCTTGCGAAGCTCGCTGAGCACCGTATTCCGCGCGATCGTGTACAGCCACGTCGAGAACGAGGCGTCGACTTCGCGGAACGAATGCAAGCTCCGGTAGGCTTTGTAGAACGTCTCGGAACAGAGATCTTCCGCGAGCAGCTCCAGCTTGGCGCTTCTAAGCATCTGATATATGAAGGACAGAATCTTCTTCTGATATCTCGACATTAAAGTTGAATACAAATCGACGTTGCCGTCTTTGATTTCCCGTATCAATTGGGAATCGGTCATCGGATCCGCGATCCTCCCCCCTAGCCAGGGTGATCGTTCGAGGTCGGATATAGAAGTATATACCGACCATAAACGCAAAAGTTGCGCCGCTTGGCGCATTCTTATCAGGCGTGCCCAGTATTTTACAAACTATTCGTATTGTAACATAGGACAGGGCTCCAATATCTTAAAAAATATTAAAATTAACGAAGCCAATGATATCCAGTCGCCGACTCAGCTCGGCCTGACAACCAACAAATACGATATTTCACATTTATCCACTTGCATTCCGCCTGAATCGAAGCAATCTAAATGATTTATAACACACAATCAGCCGTCCCCGCCCCAAAAAGCCCGATGAATACGGATTTTTGCGCACAATCCTCTAATCCGTCCGCCGCCGAGCAACATGAACACGCATTTTCGCACAGATCCCGCCTAACTTGCGCTACCTCGCCCATTGGCCCATTGGCCTCGCCGCTCCTGCCAGCTCGCCACTCGCGCACGATTCCCCTTTTGTCTTCCGCATCAGGCTATTCCCCCTCTGGTCCGGCGGCTTTTGCGATTTATGTGGTTTTTCACATTCGCGGGCTTGGATTGAAGGGAATCGAGGTGTTTTATGTGATTTTTAGCATATATACGGTAATTAAATCCGGAATTTCCTTCATGAATGCGATTTTTCGCATAAAATCGTCCAAACTGCCCGCTATCGAGCGGTGCCAATGTGGTTTTTCACATAAAATGCTGGCCCCCAACGGCTTCCGCGACTTCGACGACTCCCATGGCTCCAACAACTTCGACGGCTCTGACGACTTCAGCGATTCTGATGACTTCAGCGATTCTGACGACTTCGGCGATTCTGATGACTTCAGCGATTCTGACGACTTCAGCGATTCTGACGACTTCAGCGATTCTGATGACTTCGGCGATTCTGATGACTTCAGCGATTCTGATGACTTCGGCGATTCTGATGACTTTGGAGACTTCTGCGGCTTTGGCAGCTTCGGTGGCTTCTGCGGTTCTGGCGACTTCGGAGACTTCGATGACTGTGAACGACTTCTGCAGTTGCCGCGACTTCGGAGGCTTCGGCGATTTTATCGGCGGTTCCCGGCCCGCAATAGGGCGATAATCTTATGTGCTGATAAGAAGAAAACGCCTAACGGCGTCCTTTGAGTGCGAGCGTATCCGTTTATGCGAGCCTATTCACCAGTCACGGGAATCCACCACGTGACTTCCATCGACTCCAGCGTCATGCAGCAAGGCGCTATCCCCCTTGCGCGTTTATGCCTATTCTCCCCACGGCTCCTTTTGTCACGGGGCTTCAACCTTAGGATTTCTCCGCCAGCTGCCTGTCAGCTGCGAGGCGACTTGGCTCTTACCTCGACCGGACTTGCACCGGCTAGTTGTGCCTAGCTTGGCTAGACGCGCTATGATCAAATAAAAAAAACCGTCCCGGAGGGCGGCCGCACAAAGTGCAAGTATTGGATAGGAGTGGAGAGAAACCATACTGTACTTTTATTATATGTATCCGCTTCCACATTGTCAATAAGCGCTTACAAAAAAATGATAGCGTTTGCGAACTTTTTTCTTTGTTTGAACAGTTACCCGCATACGGACGAGAGAAAGGCTTCATCGCTTCTCCGATTCGAATCGGAGAAGCGATGAAGCCTTTATTGACTTAAATGACGTTAGAAGTAGACCTTGTACTGCATCCCCCGGATCAGCGCGACCGCTTGCTCCAGGTCTGCCGCCTCCTTGAAGGACAGGCGCAGCGTACCCGGAACGTCCTCGCGGCTCTCGACGATATGCAGGTTGCTCAGGTTGATTCGGGCCTGGCCGAGCTCGGTAGCGATCCGGCCGATCACGCCGGGATGGTCGGGAACGTCGACGTAGCATTCGTGCAGCGAGTGGATCATTCCCTTGCGACGCTCCGGCAATTGCTTGCGGAAGCCGTTCGCTTGGCGGAATTGCTCGGAGATGCCTTCCCCGTCCTCCCTCTCCAGCAGCTCGGCAAATCGCTCCATCTCCATTTTCCAATCGGCCAGCAGTGTCAGCAGTACGTCCTTGTTGTTGACCAGGATGTCGCGCCAGACGATCGGGTCGCTCGAAGCGATCCGCGTGATGTCGCGGAAGCCTCCCGCGGCAAGGCTGCGGTACAGGTCGTTCGATTCGTTGTAGCGGGCGATCTGGTTCACCAGGCCGACCGCGATCAAGTGCGGCAGATGGCTGATGGCCCCGACGATGCTGTCGTGAAGCACGGAATCGGTCACGACGACCTTCGCCCGCGTCCAGCGAAGCAGCTCCTGCATCCTCTCGAGGGCGTTCGGCGGCGTGTCGCCCGTGGGCGTCAGCACGTAGAACGCATTCTCGAACAGATCGATCGTCGCCGCCTCCACGCCGGAGCGCTCCGAGCCCGCCATCGGGTGGCCACCGAGGAAGACCGCTTCCCCGAGATCGATAGTGTTCGCGTGGGCGACAACGGAAGCTTTGGTGCTGCCGACGTCGGTAATGATGCAGCCGGCCTTCAGCGGCAGTCGGGCCAGCTCGTCGAGATAGTCGTTCAAGCGGCCTACAGGTACGCACAGGAAGATGAAGTCGGCGTTCACGGCTGCCTCCGCAATCGAGGTCGTGCCTTCGTCGACGACCCCGAGGGAGAGATACTTGGCGACGGACGACGGGTTGACCGAATGGCCGACGATCGTCATGCCCGGCTTGCCCTTCCAGCATAGCGCAAGCGAGCCTCCGATCAGGCCGACGCCGAAGATGGCGATTCGAATGTCCGCGGGACGATCTCCCGCAGATGGCTTAAAGTCGCTGTTGTCTACGGTCATTCCCTCACACCTGTACCGGAATTTCTTGGAGGACGGCCTCCAGAGCGGCGATGACCTTCGCATTCTGCTCGGCGCTGCCGACGGTGATGCGGATGTGGGTCGGATAGAACTTATGCCCGGCGCGAACGATGATGCCCTTGCGGAGCAGCCCGTCGAACACTTCGCCTGCCGGCCGCTTCACGTCCACCATGATGAAGTTGCCGTAAGCGGGGAACGCGGGCAGTCCGAGACGATCGAAGGCGGCGCGCAGCGTCTTGATTCCTTCCGCGTTCGCCTGTCGGCAGTAGTCGATGAATGCCTGATCCTCAAGAGCTGCCAGAGCGGCGGCCTGGCCCATCCGGGACGTGTTGAACGGCTCGCGCACCTGGTTGATGGAGCGAATCAGCTCCGCGCGGCCGATGCCGTATCCGATGCGCAGCGAAGCAAGGCCGTAGATCTTCGAGAACGTGCGAAGCAGCACGAGGTTCGGATATTGCTTGAGCAGCGCGAGACCGTCCGGGAACGACGGATCGTCGATATATTCGCAGTACGCCTCGTCGAGCACAACCATAACGGAAGACGGAACCTTCTCCATGAAGCGAACAACTTCGTCATGGGTGACGATCGTTCCCGTCGGGTTGTTCGGGTTGCAGATCCAGACGATCTTCGTTCGCGGGCCGACCTTCGCCAGCATTCCTTCAAGATCGTGCGTGCCGTCCTTCAGCGGAACTTCGATGACGACGCCGTTCTCGATCTCGATGTTATGGCGGTATTGCGGGAACGTCTGATCGGCCGTAATATTCTCGTCGCCCGGCAGCAGGAAGGCGCGGGCGATCATCAGAATGACTTCGTCGGAGCCCGCTCCGAAGATGATCTGGTCGGGGTTCACGCCCAATTGCTTGGCCAGCGCGTTCGTCAGGTCGACCGCGGCTCCGTCCGGATAGATGCTGATGTTCTCGAGCTCCTGCTTGGCCGCTTCGATCGCCTTCGGCGAGCTGCCGAACGGATTCTCGTTCGAGGCCAGCTTGATGACTTCGGCGAGCCCCAGCTCGCGCTTGACGTCGGAGACGGGCTTGCCCGGCTGATAGACCGGAAGATGGACGATATTCGGTTTCGGTTGCATGGAATAACCTCCTGATATGGACGCGGAAGCGGTTGCTTTCGGCGAATGCAAACGGAGCGCAGACTCACGCTCCGTTCGGATTGTTATGTTCTATTGTGACATAAGGACGGGAAGCTGTACAGTTCAAAATACGGACAATCCGGTCAGACAGCCGGCCGAAGCGGGCGGAGAACGGAGGTTAGGCGCGCACCGCGCGCGGCTTCAGGTCGGCGATGAACGCTTGCACGGCCGCCAGTCCTTCGCTTCTTCGCGCTTCGTCCTCGTCCTGCAGCAGCGGCAGCGACTCTTCGACCTTGCGCACGATGGCGCTGCCGACGATAACGCCGTCGCACTTGTCCGCAAGCGATTCCGCCTGCTCCCGCGACGAGACGCCGAAGCCGACGCAGATCGGCACGCTCGCGGCCCTGCGCACCGTGGCCAGGAACGCGTCCAGCCCCTCGTGGAAGCTGCTGCGCACGCCCGTAACGCCGAGCGAGGAGACGCAATAGACGAAGCCGCGCGCCCGCGAAGCGATTCTCTCCACGCGCGCTTCCGAGGTCGGAGCGACGAGCGGAATGAGATGAATGCCCGTTCTCTCCGCGATGTCTCTGACCTCTCCGTCCTCTTCGAGCGGCAGATCGGGAATGATCGCACCGCTGAAGTCGTGCTGCTTCATCAGCTCGAAGAACGTCTCGAGGCCGAGCTGGAGCACCGGATTGAAGTACGTGAACAGAATAAACGGAAGCTTGACTCCCTGCTTCCGCGCCTCCGGCGCGACCTTCATGCAGTCGAGCAGAGAGATCCGGTTGCGCAGCGCCCGCTCGGACGCGCGCTGGATGACCGGGCCGTCCGCGAGCGGGTCGGAATAAGGGACGCCGAGCTCGATCATGCTCGCCCCCGCCGCTTCGGCCGCCTTGACCAGCTCAACGGATGCGGCGAGGTCGGGGTCGCCCATCGTCATGAACGGAATAAGAGCGGTCTCGCCCTTCGCCTTCAGCTCCGCGAAGACGGCATCGATCAGATTCTGTCGGTTGTCGCTCATTGCGCATCCCCTTCGAAGTACGGCATAATCGCTTCGACATCCTTGTCGCCGCGTCCGGACAGGCTGATGACGAGCAGCGTATCCTTCGGCAGCGTCGGCGCCAGCTTGATCGCGTGAGCGATCGCGTGCGACGATTCCAGCGCCGGAATGATGCCTTCCTGGACGGACAGCAGCTTGAGCGCGTCAAGAGCTTCCCGGTCGGTGGCCGGCACGTATTCCGCGCGCTTCGTGTCCTTCAGGTAAGAGTGCTCCGGTCCGATGCCCGGGTAGTCCAGACCGGCCGAGATCGAATGGGCTTCGAGCACCTGGCCGCCCTCGTCCTGCAGCACATAGCTCATCGACCCTTGGAATACGCCGGGGCGTCCCTTCGTCATCGTCGCCGCATGCTGCTCGGTATCGACGCCGCGGCCGGCCGCTTCGACGCCGATCAGCCTGACCGAGGCGTCCGGGATGAAGTCGTGGAAGATGCCCATCGCGTTGCTTCCCCCGCCGACAGCCGCCACGATGACGTCCGGCAAGCGGCCTTCCGCTTCGAGAATCTGCTCCTTCGTCTCGACGCCGATAATCCGCTGGAAGTCGCGAACCATCATCGGATACGGATGCGGTCCCGTCACGGAGCCGAGGATGTAATACGTGTCGTCGACGTGACTGACCCAGTAGCGCAGCGTCTCGTTGCACGCATCCTTCAGCGTCCGCGAGCCCGACGTAACCGGGATGACCTCAGAGCCGAGCAGCTTCATGCGGAAGACGTTAAGCTGCTGGCGCTTCGTATCCTCCTCGCCCATGAACACCTTGCATTCGAGGCCGAGCAGCGCCGCGACCGTCGCGCTGGCGACGCCGTGCTGGCCGGCGCCGGTCTCCGCGATCACCTTCGTCTTGCCCATGCGCTTCGCCAGCACGGCTTGGCCGATGGCGTTGTTGATTTTGTGCGAACCGGTGTGATTGAGGTCCTCGCGCTTCAGGTAAATCTTCGCGCCGCCGAGATGCTTCGTCAGCCTCTCCGCGTAATAGAGCGGCGACGGCCGGCCGGCGTATTGCTTTAGAAGATAACGGATCTCCGCCAGGAAGTCCGGGTCGTCCTTGTATCGATTGTAGGCCTCTTCAAGCTCGAGCAGAGCGTTCATCAGCGTCTCGGGGACGTAGCGTCCGCCGAACGGTCCGAACCTGCCGTACGAATCGGGAACCTGAGATTGTATCGATTGTGTCATGAATGTCTCCTCACCTTTTCCGCGAATGCGGCGATCTTGGCGATATCCTTCACGCCATCGGTCTCCACTCCGCTTGAGATATCGACGCCGCCCGGGGCGTATTGCCCGACCAGGCTGTCTACATTGTCGGGGCTCAGCCCCCCGGCCACGAACAGCGCGAGGCCATTCGCTGCGGCCGCCGCGCGGTAGCGCGGGATGACGTCCCAGCGGAACGTCTTGCCCGTTCCCCCGCCCGCCGTATCGATCAGGATCGCTTCCGCGATCCCGCGATACGCGGCCAGCCTTGCCGGTCCGGCCAGAGCCGAACCGCCCGCGATGGCGCCCTTGCCCGGAACCGGAAGAGCCCGCCACACCTTCACGCCGAGCCGCTCGGCCGCCTGACGCGCGAATTCCGGCGTCTCCTCGCCGTGAAGCTGCACGACGTCCAGCTTCACGGCCGCCAGCACGCGTTCCAGCTCCGCCAGCGTCGGGTTCACGAACACTCCGACCGTCTTCGGAGGAACTCCGCCCGCCATCGGCGTCCGCCGGGAAGCCGCGAGCAGCTCGGCCGCGCGCTCCGGCGCAACCTGCCGCTTGCTCTTCGCGAAGACGAATCCGATATAGTCGACCGGAAGTCCCTTCATCCCGTCAATCGTCGCTTCTTCCTTGATGCCGCAGATCTTGACCTTAACGGAAGCCCCGCTCATCGTCCCGCGCCTTCTCTCCCGTCTTCTCCCCCAGCTTCTCTCCCGCTTGCCGCCGGCCCCAGAAGCGCATGAACCGCTTCGCCGACATCGGGCTGGCGCATGAACTGCTCGCCGACGAGCACCGCCTGCGCACCCGCCCGGCGCACGAAGTCGATGTCCGCAGGCGACGAGATCGCGCTCTCGCTTACCGTCGTCACGCCGGCGGGAAGCAGGGAGATCAGCTCCTCCGTTACCGCGAGGTTCGTCTCGAACGTGTGCAGGTTCCGGTTGTTGACGCCGATCAGCTTCGCCTTGCCGACGTCCAGCACCGTGTCCAGCTCCTCGCGGTTATGAACCTCGACAAGCACGTCCAATCCGAGGCTGCGCGCCAGATCGTGATACTTCGCCAGTTGCTCCTTCGTCAGAATGGCGGCGATGAGCAGAACCGCATCCGCTCCGATCAAGCGGGCTTCATAGATCTGATATTCGTCGATCGTGAAGTCCTTGCGCAGCAGCGGCACGTTCACCGCTGCGCGCACCGCCGTCAGGTACTCGTTCGAACCCTGGAAGTAATCCCGGTCGGTCAGCACCGAGATGCAGTCCGTTCCCGCCGCTTCGTAAGCCTCGGCCAAGCGCACCGGATCGAAGTCCGCCCGAATCAATCCCTTGGACGGGCTCGCCTTCTTCACCTCCGCGATCAGGCCGACCGGGCGCTTCCGGCGCCCGTCCGCAAGCGCGCTCTCGAAGCCGCGGCACTCCGGCATGACGGAGATCGTCCGCTCCGCATCCGCGAGCACAAGCGTCTCCTTCAGCCGCGCGACTTCCGCTCTCTTCGTCTCTACTATCCGATCAAGAAACATGGCTCACTTCTCCTGTCGTCGCAATCCATTGCGCTAGTTTGTCCGCCGCCTTGCCCGAGTCGATCGTCTGTGCGGCCAGCTCGACGCCTTCGCGAAGAGTAGCGGCGCGGTCCGCCACGTACAGGCACGCTCCCGCGTTGGCCAGCACGATATCCCGGTACGCGCTGCGCTCCCCGGCAAGAACCCGGCGAATGATCGCCGCGTTCTCCGCCGCATCGCCGCCCTTGACCTCGCCCAGCGGGAGCGTCGCCAGCCCCAGCTCCTCGGGCGTGATATCGTAGGTCGAGACCGCGCCGTCCTTCAGCTCCGACACCCGCGTCGGAGCGGAGATGCTGATCTCGTCGAGGCCGTCGTGGCTGCCGACGACAAGCGCGCGCCTCAGCCCCAGGTTCCCGAGCACCTTCGCCACCGTCTCGGTCCGCGTGCGATCATAGAGTCCCATCATTTGACGGTCGGCATTCGCCGGATTCGCGAGCGGGCCGAGCAGATTGAAGATCGTCCGGACGCCGAGCTCCCTGCGCGGGACGGCCGCGTGCTTCAGCGCAGGGTGATAGAGCTGTGCGAACATGAAGCAGATGCCGGTGCGCGACAAGCATTCCGCCGCCTGCTCGGCCGTGATCGAGATCCCCACGCCAAGCGCCTCGAGCACGTCCGCGCTGCCGGACTTGCCGGACATCGCCCGGTTGCCGTGCTTCGCCACGCGGGCGCCCGCCGCCGCCGCGATGACCGCCGATGTCGTCGAGATGTTGAACTTGTGGATGCCGGAGCCTCCCGTTCCGCACGTATCGAGCAAGTCGCGATTCTCCGTCTTCACCTGCCCGGCGAACGAACGCATCGCCTCGGCGAAGCCGGTAATCTCGTCGACCGTCTCCCCCTTCATGCGCAGCGCCACGAGCAAGCCCGCGATCTGCGACGGAGTCGCTTCTCCCGTCATGATCAGCCGCATGACCGCCCTCGCCTGCTCGATCGTCAGATCCTTCCCTGCCGATATGAGCGCAATCGCCTGCGGCATCGTCGTTTCCGCATTCCCGTTCGTCATCCCGTTCGTCATCCCCGTTCATCCCTCCTGAATTAGTAGTCCAGATTCGTCCGGCGTTCTCCCGCAAGCGAATGCTCGGGCCGCTTGGCCGGGAACACCGCCTCGGCGGCACGGATGGCCTTGAGCAGCGCCTTCGCCTTGTTCCGGGTCTCTTCGTATTCCAGCTCCGGGACGGAATCGGCGACGATGCCCGCACCGGCCTGCACATAAGCGCGGCCGTTCTTGAAGATGATCGTGCGAATCGTAATGCACGTGTCCAGATTGCCCGAGAAGCCCAGGTAGCCGATCGCTCCCGCGTATGCTCCTCTCGCTTCCTTCTCCAACTCGGCAATGATCGCCATGGCCCGCAGCTTCGGAGCTCCCGACACCGTGCCGGCCGGCAGGCAGGAGAGGAAGGCGTCGAAGAAGTCCTTGTCCTCCCGCAGCTTGCCCGACACGTTCGAGACGATGTGCATGACGTGCGAATAACGCTCGATCTCCATGTAGGAATCGCACTTCACCGAGCCGTACTCCGACACGCGCCCCAGATCGTTGCGGCCCAGGTCGACGAGCATGACGTGCTCGGCCCGCTCCTTCTTGTCGGCCAGCAGGTCCCGCTCCAACTGCAGATCCTCCTCGGGAGATTTGCCGCGCGGCCGGGTGCCGGCGATCGGCCTCGTCTCCACCCGATCCCCGTCGACCTTGACGAGCAGCTCCGGCGACGTGCCGACGATCACTTCTTCTCCAAGCTTCAGCACGTACATGTACGGCGACGGGTTCATCGTTCTCAGCACGCGGTAGACGAGCAGCGGGTCGACTTCGGTCTCGATGTGGAACCGTTGGGACAACACCACTTGGAAAATATCGCCAGACCGAATATACTCCTTGGCCTGCTCCACGTTCGCGAGGAATTGTTCCTTCGAGACGTTCGACTCGACGAGGCCGAGGTCCGGGTCCTGCGGCGGGGCCCCCTTCGCCGCTGTCGCAGGCTGCGCGGCCGGCTGCTGCAGACGCCGGATCAGCTTCTCGATTCGGCTGCACGTCTTAAGGTAAGCCAGCTCGATGCCGCTCTCCGCCTCGCCTTCCTTCACGTGCACATTGCCGATCACAAGCACCTGCTGCTTCAGGTGGTCGAACACGATCACCTGGTCGCAGAACATGAACTGCATGTCGTCCATCACCAGGTCGTCGACCGGATGGGCCGGCAGCTTGCGCTCGTAGTATTGGAGCAGATCGTAGCCGAAGAAGCCGATCGCGCCGCCGGTGAACGGCGGCAGCTCCGCGAGCTGCGGGCTGCGATAGCCGCTCAGCTTCTCGCGCAGCAGCTTCAGAGGATCATTCGCCTGATACGAGCGGACGACTCCGCCTTCCTCGAGCGTGACTTTGTTCTTCTTCAGCTTCAGCGTCAAGAACGGGTCCGTTCCGATGAACGAATATCTCGCCCACTTGATGCCTCCCTCCACGCTCTCCAACAAGAACGCCCGGCTGTCCCGGCTCAATTGCTGGAATACCCGAATCGGGGTCTCCGTATCCGCCATCAGCTTGCGGACGACCGGAATGACGTTATAGCTCCCCGCCAGACGAATCACTTCTTGAAGCTCCTGCTCACGATTCTGCTCCATGTACATCTTCTCGCTCCCCTCCGAGCCGCCGTCTGCCGGCGGCTCGCCAATCCGCTCTCCGTTCCCGCTGTCGGGCGGAGCCGCGGTATTGCCCACTTGCCCATTCACCGAATCACCGATTCACCGAGCCGATGCGTCCGAGACAATAAAAAAAGCATCCCCGAAATTCCGGAGATGCTTGCGCGGTTAAAGGTCAAGGCTCGGCCCGATGCGCACGGAATTGCTTCTCCCTCGTGCGAACGCCGTCCTTACGCCGACTATTCTTCCGCCCCGCAACGGGACATCGGAATTCGGCTCCTCGCCTCTACTCGTCTCATCTCTTCGGAATGTCTCCGAACTCAGTCGCTCGTCGACCCTCGCGTAAGTTGTCGTCCCTCCGGCCGACCGTTCCGCTCCAAGTCATGCCATCACTATACCACCCTTAGGAACGCCGCGTCAACGGGCCGCCGACAAATCCGGGCGAAGCTTCACCGCTTCCCCCAGGTAGACGTGCCGCATGTCCGCCTGAGCCAGCTCGGTGTTGGCCAGCACCATGAAGCGGATGCACCGCTCCAGGCTTCCCTCGACCGCGATCTCGAGCGAGCACATCAGCGGCACGAACTCCCAGCCTTCGAGCTGGCGAATCGACTTCGCCGGGAACGCCGCGTCAAGGTCCTGCGTCACCGTAATCATGATTCCCGCGATATCCTCGGGCTGGATGCCGTTCACTTCCACGATCGCGTTCAGCAGCGTTACCGACGCATCCAGAATTTGCTGACTGTCATTGGCTTCAACCGTAATGGCGCCGCGTATTCCCCTTACGCTCATACCCCGTTCTCCTCCTTAAGCCCTTCCACGATGCTGCGAACCCATTCCGTGGGAACGTCGCCGCGAATCTCGACCTCTCCGATCGCCTTCGGGACAACGAATACCATCTTGCCTTCCGAGAACTTCTTGTCGTGCATCATCGCCGCCATGATCGCGTCGGTCGAATACCCGCCCGGGATGCGAACCGGCAGGCCGAACTTGCGGAAGAGGCGCTCCGTCTCCGCGGCGATGTCCGCACCGTAGCCGAACTTCTCCGCGAGCCGGGCGGAGCCGACCATGCCGATCGCGATCGCTTCGCCGTGCAGCAGCTCGCCGTAGCCCGCCACCGCTTCGAGCGCATGTCCGATCGTATGGCCGAGGTTCAGAATCGCCCTCAGATCGTTCTCCCTCTCGTCGCGGGAGACGACGATCGCCTTCACCTTGCAGCCCTCGTAGAGAGCGTGGCCGAGCGAATCGGGGTCGAGCGCGAGCAGCCGCTCGGCACGCTCGTCGCAATAATTGACGAAGTCCGCGTCCCAGATCAGCCCGTGCTTGATCACTTCCGAATACCCGGACCGCACATCCCGCATCGGCAGGCTCTTCAGCGTGTCGAGATCGTAGAGCACGAACTCCGGCTGGTGGAACGCGCCGATAATGTTCTTCGCGAGCCGATGATTGACCGCCACCTTGCCCCCGACGCTGCTGTCGTGGGCCAGAATCGTCGTCGGCACCTGCACGAAGCGGACGCCGCGCATGTACGAGGCGGCGACGAAGCCGGCGAGATCGCCGACAACGCCGCCTCCGAGCGCGATGACCGTCGACTTGCGGTCAAGGCCCGCTTCGAGCGCAGCCGTAATCAATTCGTCGAACATCTCGAGCGACTTCGACTGCTCTCCCGACGGGACAACCGCTCTCGTTACCGTGTAGCCCGCTTGCCGCAGCGATGCCTCGAGCGTCGGCGCGTACCGCGCTTCCACCGCCGCATCGGCGACGAGCAGGATCGGCGCCTTCAGCGGGAAGCCCTTCTCGCGGAACAGGTTCCCCGCCTCCGCAAGCAGCCCGGGTCCGATGAGAATCGGATAGGATCTCTCGCCGAGATCGACCTGCAGTTCTCTCCGCTTAGTGGAATCCGCCATCAGTATTCCGCCGCCTGTCTCAAGTAGTTGTCGTAGTTCCGGCGAATCTCCTCGATGGAGTCGCCGCCGAACTTCTCGAGGAACGCCTTCGCGACCTCCCAGGCGACAACGCTCTCCATGACGACGCTCGCCGCGGGAACGGCGCAGGCGTCCGAACGCTCGACTTGGGCCGTGAACTCTTCCCTCGTATCGATATCGACGCTGCGAAGCGGCTTATAGAGCGTCGGGATCGGCTTCATGACGCCGCGCACGATGATCGGCTCGCCGTTCGTCATGCCGCCCTCGAAGCCGCCGAGCCGGTTGCTTGCGCGGTGGTAGCCCTTCTCCGGCGTGTACAGAATCTCGTCGTGCACCTGCGAGCCCGGAAGATCGGCCGCTTCGAAGCCGATGCCGAATTCGACGCCCTTGAACGCGTTGATCGAGACGACCGCTTGCGCGATGCGTCCGTCCAGCTTGCGGTCCCATTGCACGTGGCTGCCGAGGCCGATCGGCAGGCCGGTCACGATGCACTCGACGACGCCGCCGATCGAATCGCCGTCGGCCTTCGTCTGGTCGATCAGCGCCGTCATCGCCGCTTCCGTCTCCGGATCGGTGACGCGCACCGGAGATTCCTCCGTACGGGCGATCAGCTCGTCGATCGGCAGATTCGGCGCCGGCGCCTTGATGCCGCCGATCTTGACGACGTGGCCGGCGACGCGAATGCCGAACGCGGCGAGCAATTGCCTCGCCACCGCGCCGACCGCGACTCTCGCCGCCGTCTCGCGGGCGCTCGAGCGCTCGAGCACGTTGCGCAGGTCCTTATGGTTGTACTTGATTCCGCCGTTCAGGTCCGCGTGGCCCGGACGGGGCCGGTGAATCCGGCGCTTCGTCTCGTCGCTGCCTTCGATCGGCTCGATGTTCATGACCGACGTCCAATGCTTCCAGTCGTTGTTCGCCACGACGAGCGCGACGGGAGCCCCGGTCGTGCGGCCGTGACGGACGCCTCCGAGAATCTGTGCCGTATCCTTCTCGATCTGCATGCGGCGGCCGCGGCCGTGGCCCTTCTGGCGGCGCAGCAGTTGGAAGTTCAATGCCTCGAAGTCAAGTTCGAGATTGCTAGGCAATCCTTCGATAATAGCGGTAAGCTGTGGGCCATGGGTCTCCCCGGCCGTTAAGTAACGTAAGCTCAACTGATGGTCCTCCCTTGTCTCGTTCCAGGACGCTTTAATGCTTCAACCCGATAACGTCTTTGCTCATTATAGCTCAGCCTCGATGACTTTGACAAGAAAACAGCCCGTCAGCTTCTGACGGACTGTTGCCTTGCAGCCGGCTTGGAATCGATCGCCGCATCGCGTACGAAGAGCAGCAGATCGACGTTGTCGAGACCCAGGATCTGCGCGCATTCCCGGGTCGAGATCAACCCGCGCCGGTATGCGGCAACCACTTTGCGCTTGTCCATAAAGATCCTCCGCTATGGAATCGATAGGTCTAGTATCGCGCCGCCATGCGAATCTCATACCGTTCGCCGATAGAAAAAAGTATCCGCCGTCTCAAGTCCGTATTGTCCCGGAGAGAAGATCTGCTCGGTGCTGCCGACGAACAGCAGGCCGCCCGGCTTCAGCGCCTTCGCGAACTTGCCGTACAGCAGATGCTTCGCGTCCTCCGTGAAGTAGATCATCACATTCCGGCACACAATCAGGTCGAACTTGTCCGCGAACGGGTCGACCAGAAGGTTCTGCTTCTGGAACCGAATCGCCCGCTTCAGCTTCTCCGACACGAGGAACGCGCCGTCCTGCTCCGCGAAGTAGTCTTGCCGGAAGCTTCGCGGAACATCGCGCAGCGACCTCTCCAGATAGGAGCCGATCTTCGCCTTCGCCAGCACGCCGTCGTCGATGTCCGTCGCCAGAATCTTGGACGAGGGCAGGACGCCCAGCTTGTCCAGAATCATCGCGATCGTATACGGCTCTTCCCCCGTCGAGCAAGCGGCGCTCCACACGTTAAGCGAAGGAGTCTGCTTGATCATCAGCGGGAAGAACTTGTCCATCAGCAGTTGCCAGCGGTTCGGATTGCGCCAGAATTCGGATACGTTGATCGTCATCCGATCGAGGAATTCGTTCTTCAGCCGCGGTTCCGCCGACATCGCCTCGAAGTACTTCGCGAAGCTCGGGAATCCGTGCTTCGTCCGCAGCGTCGTCAGCCGCCGCCGCATCTGCGTCTCTTTGTATTGGGACAGATCGATGGCCGTCGTTCGCTTGATGTCCGCAACGAATCTGGCGAAATCCTCGTCCTCCGAACGTCCCGCCGCGTAGTTAAACCCGAGCTCCGTCATCCCCGGCCCACTCCCCCATGTTGCCTCGCCTTATGATTTAGATCCACGCCTGAATCAGCTTCTCGTAGGAGACCAATTCCGATGGTTGGAAAAAAATCCCGATCTCCCGTTCGGCGCTCGCGACCGAATCGGAGCCGTGGATCAAGTTGTAGCGCGTATGCAGCGTGTAGTCGCCGCGAATGGTGCCCGGCGCGGCTTCGAGTCCGTTCGTCTTGCCGATAAGCTGTCTGGCGGCCGCTACCGCTTGGTCGCCTTGCCACACCATCGCGAATACGGGACCGGAAGTGATGAACGACAGCAGGAGGTCGTAGAAGTCCTTGCCCGCATGCTCCGCATAATGGCGCGCCGCTTGCTCACCCGTCACCTGCATGAGCTTCGCGCCGACGAGAGTAAGCCCTTTGCGTTCGAGGCGGCCGACGATCTCCCCGATCAGCCCGCGCTGAACCCCGTCCGGCTTGACCATCAAATATGTCCGTTCCATTCCAAGACCTCCTTTTATTCCCGTAATGATGTTATCTTACCATAATCAATAGCTTCTCTGCGCCACAAACTTGGCGATCTCGCCCAGATTCTTCCGCGCCGGGATATTCGGCAGCTTGTCGAGCTCGGCAAGCGCCTTGGCGATGTAGCGGTCCGCCAGCTTCTCCGCCGCCGCGATGCCTTCGCTCGAGCGAACAAGCTTCACCGCCGCCGCGGAATCGCCCTCTCCATCCGCTCCGCGGATAAGGGCGATCTCCTTCAGCAGCGGCTCCCGCAGCCCCGCCTCGCGTAGCGCGAACAGCACCGGCAGCGTAATATTGCCCTGGCGCAGATCGCTTCCCGGCGGCTTGCCGATCGCCTTCTCCGTGCCGCACAGATCAAGCAGGTCGTCGGTAATCTGGAACGCCATGCCGACCTGATAGCCGAACCGGTACAGCGCCGCGCTTACCCGGTCCGGAGCCCCGGCGGCGATCGCGCCGAGCTGGCAGCTTATCGCGATGAGGAGCGCCGTCTTGCGGCGAATGCGCAGCAGGTAGTTGCGCGTGCTCTGCTCCGTGTTGAAGAAGTCGCGGATCTGCTCCATTTCGCCGATGCACATCTGCACGATGGCCCCGGACAGAATGCGGTGGATGCGCGGATCCTCCAACTGGCCGGCGACGACAAGCGCTTTGCCGTGTATGTAGTCCCCCGTGAACATGGCGATCCGGTTGTCCCACTTCGCCTTCACGGTCGGTTGGCCGCGCCTTACGTCCGCGTCGTCGATAACGTCGTCGTGGACAAGCGAGGCCATATGGATCAGCTCCAGCGGAACCGCCACCTTCTTGAGTCTGTCCAGATCGTATTCGCCGAACTTGCCCGCCAGCAGCACGAACACGGGCCGAAGCCGCTTGCCCCCCGCCTTGAGCAGATGCTTGGCCGATTCGTCCAGCAGTTTAAGCTCCGAAGAGACGCTGGCCTCGAGCGTATCTTCGATCGCTTGCAGCTCGGACTTCAAGGATGCATATAGCTTGATTAGTTTCATAGAGTCACCTTCGGATGCTAGGATAACGCGCTGACGCGCTAGGCGTGAACGGATTCGGGCCATTGCTCAAGGCGAACCGGGCCTTCCAGCAAGCCCAGTTCCCTTGCGTATTGGAAGTACAACTGCAAGCCGGCCTGCTCGCGGCTTCCGAAGTCGTGGCTTAAGCCGTCGAAGTAGCCGTTCCAGTAGTCGGACGTGCCTCCGATCCGGCGGACCGCCTCGCGAACGATCGGCTCGCGGTCCGCCAGATTGCGCCGCTTGCAGGCGAGAAGCTCGCGATAGATCGACGCGACCGCCTCCGGCTGCCGTCTTGCGGCTTCGCGGCGCACGGCCCAGACGGCGAACGTCATGCCAAGGCCCGTCCACGTTCGCCAGATCTCGCCCAGGTCGAGCACCTGGCAGCCCCGGTTCTCCCACGAGGCCCGAATCGCATGGTCGCCGATGAGCAGCGCGGCGTCCGCCGTCTCGAGCATCGCCTCCAGGTTCGGCTCGGCCGCTTCGTAGACGGGCTTGCCCCCATAGAACTTCTCCATGACGATCTTGAGCAGGTTCACTGTCGTCGCCGATGTCGACGACATCATGATCTTGCCGAAGCGAACCTTCTCAAGCGGAGACTTCAGGAAGAGCAGCAGCGACTTGACGGCTCCGTCCGCGCTGACCGACAGGTTCGGCAGCAGCAGGTAATCTTCACCGTTCAGCCCGTAGGCGAAGGAGGAGATGGCCGCGAGGTCGATCTCCCCTTCCCTCAGCTTGCGGTTCAATTCGGCCGGCATTCCGTAGACGACTTCGGCTTCGCAGTCGAGCCTCTTCTCGTCGAAGCCGTGGAACACCGGCCATACGTTCGCGTAATCGATTCTCCCGATTCGAATCAGACGGGAATGCTCAGATGTTGTCATGCGTCTCTCCCCATCTTCTGAATAATCGGTGAGGAACATTCATGCCGTCCAGCACCTTGCCGACGACGAAGTCGACGGCGTCCTCGAGCGTCTGCGGCCCGTGATAGAACGCGGGCATCGCCGGAACGATTCGGACGCCGAGCCGCGCCAGCTTCAGCATGTTCTCCAGATGGATTGCATGCAGCGGCGTCTCGCGGGGAACGAGCAGCAGCGGCCGTCCTTCCTTCAGCGCCACGTCCGCCGAGCGGGTCAGCAGATTGTCCGCCGAGCCGTGGGCGATGGCCGACAGCGTCCCCATCGAACAAGGGACGACAACCATTCCTTCGCACAGGAACGAGCCGCTGGCGATGGCCGCTCCGATATCGCCGAACGGGTAAAACTTCAGCGCCGAGCTCTCGTCAAGCCCGAGCCCTTCGGCCAGCGCTTCCTTCCTTCTCGCCGCATCCCAGCCGAGCTCTTCCTTCAGCACGCGCCAGCCGGCGTCGCTGACGACCAGATGCACCTCGATGCCGGCCGCGAGCAATTCCTTGCACAGCTTGACGCCGTAGACGGCTCCGCTCGCCCCGGTCCAGCCGACGACCCACCGCCGCGGCCGGTCTGCGGCAACGCTTCCCGAGCTTACCATGACCTCACCAGCACGAGATCGACGAAGGTGAAGACGAACACGACCGAGCTCAGAACCCCGTTCATCGTGAAGAACGCCGCCTGCAGCTTGCTGAGGTCCTCCGGCGTGACAAGACGATGCTCGTAGAAGAGCAAGGCGGCCGAGATGACCGTCCCGATCAGGTACCACCAGCTAAGGTCGGTCAGCGCCAGCAAGGCGACGAAGCCGACGATCGTAAGCAGATGGAAGGCGCGGGCGATCTTCAGCGCGCCCGCGATGCCGAAGCGGGACGGGATCGAATGCAGCCCTTCCTTGCGGTCGATCTCGATGTCCTGGCAGGAATAGATCACATCGAAGCCGGCCGTCCACAGCGCGACCGTCGCGAACAGCACAAGCGCGGGAAGCGTAATCGTGCCCGTCACCGCGACCCAGCCGCCGAGAGGAGCAAGCCCGAGGGTAATGCCGAGCACGACGTGGCACAGCCAGGTGAATCGTTTGGTATAAGAGTAGATGACCGTGAAGAATACCGCGACGGGAAGCAGCTTGACCGCCAGGCTGCTAAGCTGCGAGGCCGCCCAGAACAGAATCGCGAAGGAGATAACGATAAAGAGAACGACCTCTCCCGCCTTCAGCAGGCCGGCAGGAATCGCTCTCTTCTCCGTGCGGGGATTGCGGGCGTCGATGTATCGGTCGATGACGCGGTTCAGGCCCATGGCGGCGCTTCTCGCGCCGACCATCGCGAGCAGAATCCATCCGCACTCCGCCCAGCTCGGCAACGCGTGATTCTCGGTTACGGCGCCCAGAATCGTTCCTACGTAAGCGAACGGAAGCGCGAAGATCGTGTGCTCGAACTTGATCATTTCCAGGAAAATCTTGATTTTGCGAATCATGAGTCCTTAGTCCCTTTCGTTCCGATATGCAGCGCCGCCACGCCTCCCGTGAGAGGATACGCGCGGACGTCCCGCAGTCCCGCTTCCCGGAACATCTCGGCGAGACGAGGCAGGTCGGGGAAGCTCGCCAGCGATTCCGGCAGCCAGCGGTACTGCTCGTAGCTCTTCACGAACCACTTGCCCAGCAGCGGCATGATTCTCTGGAAGTACAGATTAAAGAAGAACTTGAACGGCTGCCAGCCGGGCTTCGAGCACTCGAGGCAGACGACTTGCCCGCCCGGCTTCGTCACCCGCTCCATCTCGCTGAGCACCTGCTTGATATCCGGCACGTTGCGCAGGCCGAAGCCGATCGTTACGCAATCGAACGTGTTGTCCGCGAACGGCAGCGCCATCGCGTTGCCCTGCACGAGTTCGATGCGTCCGTCCAGCTCCAGCTTCGCGATCTTGCTTCTTCCGATCTCCAGCATGTTATGGCTGAAGTCGAGGCCGACCGTGCGGCCGCTCCCGCTCGCCTTCGCGATGTCGATCGTCCAGTCGCACGTGCCGCAGCACAGGTCGAGCGCGCTCTCCCCCGGCTTCATGTCCATCTTGCGCATGGTGAACCTCCGCCACGCCTTATGCCTGCGGAAGCTGATAATATCGTTCATCATATCGTACTTCGGCGCGATGCTCTCGAAGACGGAATGAACGTGACTCTTGTCTGAACTGCTCGTCATCTTCGGCTCACCCCAATTCCTTAATCCCTGCGGCGGGCATCGGCCCGATCCGTCTCAGGAACGGCTCGATGAGCAGTTGAAGCTCCTTCGCCAGCTTGTCCGAAGGCAGTCTTGCGATCAACTGCTGAAGCTGGCCGACCGTCTGGAGCAGTTGGGCGACAAGCTTATCCGCGACCGAATACTTGCTCATGAGCAGTTCCTTCGCATTCGGGTCCGCTCCGTCGTCCGCGATCGTCCGCCGATCCTCTTCGCTGCCTTCCTGCAGGATGTGCCATACGCCCCAGCCATGCGGCGACGCCCCGTGCTCCTCTGCCCGGTTCAGCTCCTGGACGAGCAGCTCGCATCTCGTGAAGCGTTCGATCATCTCCGGCCAGAGCCGTTCGTACAGCCCGCTCATCAGATGCGTGAAGGACAGGAACAGGCCCGACTTGATCTCGGAGCCGTGCCGGAGATAATCTTCCGCATTCAGCTTCATCTGCTTCATCTTCGAGTAGAACAGCACCTTCACCCGGTTCAACTCGCAGATGGCATCCCCCATCCGCCGGATCATATCGATCTGGCCGGCCTGAGCGAGCAGATTGTAGAAGCGTCCGCTGAAGTAATCGCCGGCGAGCACCTTAAGCTGCCGGGAGCGCATGCCCCTGATCCCGCCGCCCGAGGCGCCGGCTTCATTGTCTACCTGATCGTGAATATCAAGGCCCATCTGGACAAGCGAGGTGACGACGGCCAGCAGATCCTTATGGGTCACGGCCGAAGGCTGGTGGGAGAGAACCGCATGAAGCAGACGGATTCTTCCTTCCGGCAGCTCCGGAACGTCCGTATGCAGCGCGATCATATCGTAGTCCATGTACTTCTGGGCCATTTGCGTCAAATGGTTACGTGTCATTATTCAGCCTCCGAGCAATAAACGAGAGCAGCAGGTCCGTTTGCATGGCAACAATTATACCATATCCATCCGGCGTCCGCATAAATGTCGTATTCTTTTCACGAATTCGCAACCGATCTTCTCCAGCCCTCTCCGGCTCTCGTCCAATCGGGCCTGATCTTCGGCGCCCACGCCGGCTCCGCGCCTCCGCCCGGCGTCCGCAAGCCGGCAAGCTCGGGGGCGGTCCAGTCGGCCGCCCGCGTATCGGCGGAGAACAAGAGCTGGCGAATGCCGCTGGACTCTCCGAATACGCGCACGAGCAGTTGCCGGACGTTGTGCACCTTGACGAATGACAGGTCGACGAGCGTTGCCGCATCGCGCCAGACGGCGGACGCGTCGTTCTTGCCCGCCTGCACCGTCAGATCGACCGTCAGAATGCCGGATTCCCAGAGCAGCCTGCGGATGGACGTCTCGAGCGGCAGCGCGGCGAACGCGTCCACGATGCTCTCCTGGGAGAGAGTCTGGACCGACATCGGCGCGAACACGGCGTGCGGAGCGCCGCGCGCCTCCGCCGGAGCGCTTAATCTCGCCAACTGGCCCAACGCGACAACGGCCGCCAAGCTGACCGCCGCAAGCAGCAGCCCCGCCTTAACGTATGACATCGGCATCCCGCCTTCCGAGCTCTTTGTCCCTACCTTCTCATTGTACAAAGAAAAAAGGCAGGCTATGCCATCGCCTGTCCTTCCTCGGAATAGGGAATCTTGCCTGCCGCTCGGCGAGCGGGCCGCGTCGTCCCGATCAAGCTTCGTCTTCCGTCCGCCGCCGGTTCCGGTTACGCGTCGGTCTCGACCGTTCCGTACTTCGTCAGGATGGTCGCCTTGCCTCTGATCTTGATCGCCGAGGTATGGTCGGTAAATTGGGCGATCATCACCTCGCCGCGATCCAGCTTCTCCGTATGATGGAATCTTGTATCATGACCGCGGGTGAGACCGATCACGTTCACTCCGTTATCCTTCGCCTTGATGACGATATATTCTCCGCTGCCCTGCGACAGTTCCATGGTCCGTCCACCTCCTGTTGCGCTCTATCCTTCCACTATGAAGGAAGGGCCCGCCCGATGTCAATCGGAAGGGTTCGTCAATCGAAAGGGCTGCTCCACAGGTTGTCAAACCTAGTTGGAGCAGCCCCTTCTCTTGGGAACGAACTCATGAAGCAAGTCCGCTATGCTTATGTATGGTCGGAGTAGCGGGATTCGAACCCACGGCCTCATCCACCCCAAGGATGCGCGCTACCAGGCTGCGCTATACCCCGAAACAGGTTCGAGTGCCATTATAGCACAGGCTGGAAGAACTTCGCAATCCTCGATTCCGCACAATACTAAGCAAATTCGAATCTTTATTTAATGCCTTCCTTCAGCGCCTTGCCCGGCTTGAACGCCGGAATCTTGCCGGCCGGAATCTCGATCTCCACGCCGGTTTGAGGATTGCGGCCCTTGCGGGCGGAACGCTCTCTGACCTCGAAGTTGCCGAAGCCGACGAGCTGAACCTTGTCTCCGTTCTGCAACGCGTCGGAAATAACGTCGAAGACGGCATCCACCGCTTGAGTTACATCTTTCTTGGACAGATCCGTCAATTCGGATACTTTGGCAATCAGTTCAGTCTTGTTCATGACATTCACCTCCCTAAGGCGGAAACTGGCTTGTTAACTGTTTAACCGTTTCTCCAGAAATTATACACAGAGACGACTCGCCGTTTCAAGCGGGATTGGGCGCTGCGGCGTTCGCGAGGCGGATTTAAGCCGCCTTCTTGCGGTGGCTGTTCATGAAGGTGACGGCAAGCGCAAGAATCAGCACCGCTCCCTTGACGATGTCATTCTTGTAATATTCCACATGAAGCATCGTCAATCCGTTCGTCAACACGCCGATCAGCACGGCTCCGACGAAGGTGCCGACCACATTCGGGCGCCCCGCGCCAAGCACCGAATAGCCGACGAACACGGCCGCTACGGCTTCCATCAGCAGCGGAGATCCGGCGTCGATCTGGCCGGAGCCGACGCGGGCGGCGAACAGAATGCCGCCGATTGCCGCCATGACGCCGGACGCGATGTACGCGTACATGCGAACCCGCTTGACGCGAAGGCCCGACAGGCGAGCCGCCTCCTCGTTGCCGCCCGTCATGATCATCTGACGGCCCCAACGGGTGTATTTGAAGAACAAGTGAATGACAATGACCGCGATAATCATCAGAATAACCGGGAATGGAACGCCGAGCAGCTTGCCCTGTCCGATCCACAGAAAATTTTTTTCCATAATGCCCGGCGCCTTCGTTCCATCGGTCATCTGCATATTGCTGTAGATCGCATAGCCCTTCGTGTACGTCTTGTGAATTCCGTTGATGATGTACATCATCGCCAGCGTCGCAATCATGTCCGGAATTCTGACCTTGATGATGAGCAGCGCATTAAGAAGGCCGACGAGCGCGCCGATGACAAGCGGAACGACGAGGGTGACGACGAGCGGCATCTCGAACCAGACCATCATCGTCGCCGTCACGACGGTCGTCAGCGATACGGTCGCGCCTACGGACAAGTCGAAGCCGTCCACCGTGAGCGAGATCGTCACGCCGATCGCGATGAAGGTCACGATGGAGATGGAACGCAGAATATCCGTCAGGTTGCCGTACGTGAAGAAGTACTCGTTGTACAGCGAGAAGAACAGAAGCACAATCCCGATGAACACCAGAGCTCCGTATTTGTAAATATATTGCATCAGTTTGTTGTTCAAGCTAGCTCCTCCTGACCTGCGCTCGCGTAATATAACAGATTCTCCTGCGTGGCCTCGCCGCGAAGGAATTGCTTAACGATCCGGCCGTCGCACATGACAAGAATCCGGTCGGCCAATCCGAGCGCCTCGGCGAATTCGCAAGTCAGATACAGAATGCCCTTCCCCTGAGCGGCCAGCTCCCCGATGATCAGGAAGATGTCGCGCTTGGCTCCGATGTCGACGCCCTTGGTCGGCTCGTCGAGCACGAACACTTCGGCGGCCGTATTCAGCCACTTGCCGATCGCGACCTTCTGCTGGTTGCCCCCGCTCAAGAAGCCGGTCAACTGGCTCGCCGACGGCGTCTTGATGCCGAGCCGTTCGATGACGCCGGCGGCGTTGTCCTTCTCCTGGCGCCCGGACAGCACGCCCCACCGGCTCAGCTTCCCGAGAATCGGGAGACTGAGGTTGTGCAGCACCGACTCCTTCACGAGAATGCCTTCCTTGCGGCGCTCCTCAGGGACGAGCACGATGCCGGAATTCACGGCGTCAGCCGGCGCTCTCAGATCGGCGTTGCGGCTTGCGACCGCGACGGTTCCCCCGTCCGCCTCGTCGACGCCGAACAGCAGCCGGGACAGCTCGGTCTTGCCCGCGCCCACAAGGCCGACGACGGCGACGATCTCGCCTCGCCTCACGTCCAGGTCGACGCTGCGCACGCGATTGCCCTGCGACAGCCCCTTGACGGACAGCAGCACCTCACCGATCGGAACGTCCTGCTTCGGATACTCGTCGTCGAGACTTCTTCCCAGCATCGCATGGATAATGTCGGACGTGTCCAGCCCCGCCGTCGGTTCCGACACAATCATTCGCCCGTCTCTCATGACCGTGGCCCGGTCGCAGATCTGGAACACTTCGTGAAGCCGGTGCGAGATAAACACGAGTCCGATGCCCGACTTCTTCAGCTTGTCCATAATACGGAACAGTTGATCGGTCTCTTCCAGGCTGAGGGGGGCGGTCGGTTCGTCGAAAATCACGACTTTGGCTTCCTCGACCATCACGCGTGCGATGAGCACCAGTTGCTTCTCGGCGAGCGTCAGGTCGGCGACCTTCTTCCGCACGGGAACGTCCAGCCCGAGCTCGGCGAGCAGCTTCTCCGCCTCGCTGTACAGATCTCGCCACTTCACCCAGGCGCGCTGCCGCGCCGTCATCATCCGATCGAGGAAGATATTCTCCGCGACCGACAATTGCGCCACCAGAGAGGTGTCGACCTCCTGGTAGACGCAGTGAATTCCCGCCGCCTTGGCGTCCGCGGGAGAACGCAGGATCAGGTCGCGGCCTTCCAGCCGTATCGTCCCTTCGTCCGCCTCATAAGCCCCGGACAATATCTTCATCAGGGTGCTTTTGCCCGCGCCGTTCGCCCCGAGCAGAGCATGAATCTCTCCCGCCCGAACGGTGAACCCGGCGTCATGCAGCGCCCTGACGCCGGAGAACGACTTGCCGATTCCGGTCATCTCGAGCAAGCTCATCTTATCCATTCGCAGAATCCCTTCCCTTGTCGGCAGAATGCTTGCAGACAGCAGGAAACGGCGCGGCTATTCGCCAGCGCCGTAATCCAACCGCCGTTCCGAACGTATGACTTACTTCGCAGCGACGGCTGCCTCAAGCTCCTTGAGATAATCGGTGTTGCCTTGGTCGCTCTCGCCCCATCCTTCTACGTACTGGGACAGCTCGGCCGTCGTCACTTGCTTGTCCGTCGGCAGAGCGTCGCGGCTTACGTAGACGGAATCGATCTGTACAGCCGGCTCCGGCGTGTCGCCGTGCAGCGCTTGGTACAGGTAACGCACATGAACGGTGCCGATCGTCGTCGGATCGACCGCTGCCGATGCGACCCAAGGGCTCGTCGGATCTTGAATCATCGCCAGATCCTCGTCGCTCATGTCGATGCCGTATACCTTGATCTCGTCGCGGCCCGCTTGCTTGATCGCGTTGGCGGCGCCCTTGGCGAACTCGTCCCATGCCGCCCATACGGCCGTGATGCTGCCCTTCTCCGGATACTGCTTCAGGATGGCTTCCATCTTCGTCTGCGAATCCAATTGCGGGTTGCTCGCGTCGCCGAAGGAAGTGATCTCCTTGATGTCCGGATACTTCGCTTGGAAGGCCGCATACGATTCCTGACGACGCTCCATCGGCGCGAAGCCGGCCACCCACACCTTGACGATGTTGCCCTTGCCGCCCGCATCGGCAGCGAGCTGCTCAAGCGTCTGCTCGGCCATCTTCTGGTCGTTCTGAGACAGGTCCGTTACGCCGTCGATGCCGAGAGCCGCGTCGAACGCGACGACCGGAATGCCGGCTTCCTTCGCCTTCGCCACGCCGGCGGACAATGCGTCCGCATTGCCGTGGTCGATCAGAATGCCGTCGAACTTCTGGTTGACGGCCGCATCCAGGTTCGATGCCATCTTGCTGAGGTCGTTCTCGGATGCGAACACCGTCACTTCGCCGCCGAACTTCTTGACTTGGGACTTGACTCCGTCAATGTACTGCGCGGAGAATGTTCCCGTATTGAACTGCATGACGAGCGCGATCTTCTTGCCCGCCAGCGGATTATCCACACTGCCCGACTCGTTATTGTTGTTGCCGCACGCGGTGAGCGCCAGCACCAATGCCATCGCGAGCGTAAACCAGACGCCCCATTTTCTCTGTTTGATCATTCCCAACTGCCTCCTAAGTAATAATGGCTTGTCCTTATAAATCTAAAGTAAATATAAACCCAATATCCAACTATGTCAATTGGATTTATATAATTTAGCCCAATCGCTATGCCGTAGTACATTGTAGGACATATTTGTCGAATAAACAATTGATTTGTCGATATTCTCGCAAAAAAACCATATTCCCATGCGATCCGCGTACGGCGTAACCGCCCAACAACTCCAAACTGTCGCTCTTTCTCGCTCGCCCCGAGCTCTCCATCCCCCTCGAACTCTCCCACGTTCCCCGAGCTCCCCCTCGTTCCCCGAACTCTCCCGAACTCTCCCGAGCTCCCCCGAACTCTCCCGCCGCCGCGCGATCCGCTCGCCTCTTCCGATGCTCCTGCGATTTTATATGAATTTTCACATTCGTCGGCTTGGATTGGGAGGAGATTGCGGCGTTTTATGTGGTTTTTAGCATATATACGGAAATTCGATCCTGAATTCCCTCCATTTATGCTATTTTTCACATAGAATCGCCCAAACTGCCCGTTATAGCGCCGCACCAATGTGATTTTTCGCATAAAATTCGGCGCCCCCTCGGCTTCGGCGGGCGGGTTCTCCGACTTTAATAGGCGGCCCCCGCTCCGCCTTAACGACAAACAACCGGCCCCGGAGAAGCCCGGAGCCGGCCGTTCGTTCAACCATCGTTACAGAATAATCGCGATAAGTCCGCCGGAGCCTTCGTTGATGATGCGGCCGAGCGTCTCTTGCAGCTTGTAGCGGGCGTTGTCGGGCATCATCGCGATCTTGCCTTGAATGCCTTCGCGGACAATCGAATGCAGCGAGCGGCCGAAGATGTCGGACTCCCAGATCTTGATCGGGTCCTTCTCGAAGTCCTGCATCAGGTAGCGCACGAGCTCCTCGCTCTGCTTCTCCGTTCCGATGATCGGCGCGAACTCGGATTCGACGTCGACGCGGATCATGTGGATCGACGGCGCAGTCGCCTTGAGGCGGACGCCGAACCGGGAGCCTTGGCGAATGAGCTCGGGCTCGTCGAGCACCATCTCCGCGAGGGACGGAGCGGCCACGCCGTAGCCGGTCGTCTTGACCATCTCGAGCGCCTCGGCGAACCGGTCGTACTCGCGCTTCGCGTGAGCGAACTCCTGCATCAGTTGCAGCAGGTGGTCCTTGCCGCGAATCTCGGTGCCGACCACCTCCTGCAGGATGCGGTCGTACAGCTCATCCGGCGCGTACAGGTCGATCTCGGCGACGCCTTGGCCCATGTTCATGCCGCTTAAGCCCGCCTTGGCGATGAACTCGTACTCCAGGAAGTTCGAGACGATGCGGTCGACGTCGCGCAAGCGCCGGATGTCCTTCACCGTATCGCGAACGGAGTTCTCGTAGCTCGACCGCAGCCAGTGGCGCTCGTTCAGCACCATGACCCAGCTCGGCAGGTTGACGTTGACCTCGTGCACGGGGAACTCGTAGAGCACCTCGCGCAGCACGCTCATCACTTCTTCCTCGCCCATCGTGGCGACGCTGAGCGTGATGACCGGAATATCGTATTTGGCGGCGAGCTCGCTGCGAAGCGCCAGCGCTTCGTCGCTGCGAGGACGCGTGGAGTTGACGATCAGGACGAACGGCTTGCCGACTTCCTTCAGCTCCTGGATGACCCGCTCCTCGGCTTCCACGTAAGCGCTGCGCGGAATTTCCGCGATCGAGCCGTCGGTCGTCACGACGACGCCGAGCGTGGAATGCTCCTGAATAACCTTGCGGGTGCCGATCTCGGCCGCTTCCTGGAACGGGATCGGATCTTCGAACCAAGGCGTCGAGATCATGCGCGGGCCGTTCTCGTCCTCGTAGCCCTTGGCTCCTTCCACGGCGTAGCCGACGCAATCGACGAGCCGAACGTTGACCTCGAGCCCTTCCGCCACCTTGATCTGAACCGCGTTATTCGGTACGAACTTCGGTTCCGTCGTCATGATCGTCCGGCCGGCCGCGCTCTGCGGCAGCTCGTCGATCGCCCGGACCCGATCGGATTCATGGGCGATGTTCGGCAGCACGACAGTCTCGACGAACCGCTTGATGAAGGTCGATTTGCCCGTCCGGACGGCGCCGACGACCCCGAGGTAGATATCGCCGCCCGTGCGTTCAGCGATATCCTTGAAAATGTCCACTTTTTCCAATGAGATTCCCTCCTCTTCGTAATCGCGAAGCCTGCGTGGTCCGTCAGCGCGACGGAACTCGTACACGAACTTGGACTGCTATCATTCTATGAGCGATTGGACGGATTATGACGCTGTCCCATAAATATGTTGGAGATTGTCCTTCGCTCTCCCGCTTCCCTCCATACCCCATGAGCATATGAGCCTCGCTCCCGTCCTATGTCGCCCCGCGCAAACAAAAAATGCCGCCCTTCCCCATAAGGAAGAGCGGCCCGTCAGGCAGAGCTCAGGAGGCGACAGCGATCGGCTCGCCGTTCGACCAGCGATATTCCGGCGCCTTCACCGGCACGTAATAAGACGCATCGACAAGATACTCTCTCAGATCCTCGTCCGCCGCGGGCTCGCCCCCCGTCTTGCCGACGGCCGTTGCGATATCGAGCGCGTAGTCGAGGTACACGGCGCCGTTCTCGTCGATCATATAGTCCAGACTTTGGCCGGAGAACATGCTGTTTACCGAAGCCAGCTTCGTGCCAAGCTTGTCCGCATCGAGCGTCCAGAAGCCAGCGTACCGAAGCTCGCCGGAAGGAAGCCCCCCGCCGTGGTTGTCCCGATACGCATCGACCTTCTTCTGAACGTCCGACGCCTGCTGGTAGACGACGATATCGAGCAGCTTCACCTGGGGATCGGTCTCTTCGTCGATCAGCAGGAACTGGTCCTTGCCGCCGTTCTCGAACGCCACCTTCGGGATGCTGCCCAAGTAATTCATTCTCTTCAGCTTCGCCAGATCGAGCTTGAACTTCTCGTACTTCGGAACCGTCTCGTCCGCACTTACGATCGGCAGGAGCCCCGTGCTCGTCTGATACTGCTCGACCGCGTCCGTCACGGTCAGCACGGCCTGCCGGGCCGACGGGTCGTTCCCCGGCGTCTGCTCCTCCGGATAGAGGCAGCCGGAGAGCGCAAGCGCCATGACGGCCACCGCCGCCGCCGAAGCCGCCCGCTTGCCCGCCTTCAACCCCTTAGCTAGATTCCATCCCATGTCGGTCTTCCCTCCGCGTTCACCACAAATCTTCTTCCTGCTGCTCCAGCAGCCTGCGCCGGATCGCCGCCTTAAGCGGGTCCTCCGGCACCGTCAAGGCGACATCGCCCCGCACCCTTGCCTGACAGCTTAATCGCATTCCCTCGTCCAGCAGCGGGCCGAGCTTCCGCTCTTCCGGAGCGGTAGGCCGGTTCAAGCCGCCGGCCGTCTCCGGTTCGATGCGCACCTTGCACATCAGGCAGCCGGCAACTCCGCCGCACCGGGTCCGCACCGGCACTCCCGCGCGGCGCGCCGCGTCCAGCAGGGACGTCCCCGCGCGAACCGCTGCCGTCGGCCCATTCGGAAGGAAAGCCACCTTGCACAAGGGACCATGAGCCATCCCGCTCCCCTCCTTATCCGCTCTCCGGACCGGAGCCGCTTCAGAAGTATGTCTTGTTCCGGGCGACAATCGTCCCGACCCGCGCGACGACCGCCTGGCAGCCAAGCCGATAGCCCTGCTCCAGCTCGTCCTCGCCGAGCCGGTACCATTCCGCATCGGTCACCTCTTCGAGCAAGTCCGCCCCTTCCGATACGAGGCAGCGGCATCTCGCGCACGTTCCTCTGGAACAGTTGAACTGCCAATCGATCTTCGCTTGCGCGGCAAGAGTCAGCAGGCTGACCCCGGTGCGCGGCTCGACGGTGGCGGTGAGGGTTCTTCCCGTTAACGTAATCATTGCTGCAACCCCCGAGTAGGCTTCTCTTATACGATAGCGATGAATCCGCAGAGCATTCCGAACAGCAGGCAGGCGAATGCGACAAGCGACAGGCCGAAGCGGAGAACCCCCTTGGTCTTCGCCCGCGCGAACATCACAACGACCGCCGCCAATACCATCAAGCCGATCCCGACAAACGAGACCCACATCTTCATCATCGGATCCATAATCGCGACTCTACCCTTTCTGCGAACCCTGATAAAAATCCTGAATATTATACCATTTACGACTCGTGATGAAAAGAAATCCCCGCAGGCGACTGGCGCCGGCGGGGAATCTCCGCGATTCAAGGAACCGTGTGCTATTGCTATCTCTTCATCATCATCTTCATCAAGCCTTCGATGCTGTCGATGTTCATCCCGCTCTTCTTGACGGCGCCGACGATCTCCTTGACCGTGTCCTCCGACACCGGAACGCCCGCCATCGACGACACCTGCTTGATCAACTGGCGGATTTGCGCTTCGCTCTGCAGCGTGCTCGGCGTGACGCCTCCCGCGATTTTTTTGATCGAATTCTCGGATATCGTTTTGCCCGTCTTCTTGTTGACGGCGCCAAGAATGTCCTTGGAAAATTTCTTGTCCATATTCGCCCTCCTCCGGGATTCTGCCTTGTATCCTATGAAGGGGAGGGCCAAACGGTGTAGGCGGGCAGACTGGCGACAAGCGATCGTCTACAAGTTTAAATTCTCGTATTCGTGCGTGCGAACGCGTCCCATCAAGGCGCCGACCGCCTCGGAAGGAGATTTGCCTTCGAACAGCACCTTGTACAACTGCTGCGTAATCGGCATCTCGACGTCATGAAGCTCGGCCAGCCGCTGCGCCGCCTTCGTCGTGCGAACGCCTTCGACGACCATGCCCATCCGCTCCAGCACTTCTTCGAGAGCGAGGCCTTGCGCCAGCATGGAGCCGGCTCGCCAATTCCGGCTGTGCCGGCTTGTGCAGGTGACGATAAGATCGCCGACGCCGGCCAGGCCGGCGAACGTCATCGGGTTCGCGCCCATCGCGTTCCCGAGCCTCGCGATCTCGGCGAGGCCGCGGGTGATGAGCGCCGCCTTCGCGTTGTCCCCGAAGCCGAGCCCGTCGGACAGGCCGGCCCCGAGCGCGATGATGTTCTTGATGGCGCCCGCCGTCTCGACGCCGACGATGTCGGAATTCGTATAGACGCGGAAGTACGAATCGTTCATGAACAGGTCCTGGGCCGCCTCGGCGCAATCCAGACGCCTGGAAGCGACGACGACCGTCGTCGGATGCCGTTCGATGACTTCTTCCGCATGACTCGGGCCGGACAGGTCGACGATCTCGTCCTCGGGCCGCCCGAGCTCTTCCGACAGCACGACGGACATCCGCTTCATCGTATCGGTCTCGAACCCTTTGGTCGCGTGAACGATCAACGTATCGCGGCTCAGGAACGGAGCGGCCGCGCGAGCGACCTCCCGCGTTGCGGAGGACGGAGAGACGAACACGACGGCGGCCGCGCCCGTCACGGCCGAGGCGAGATCCGTCACGGCCATGATTCCTTCCGGCAGCTTGGCATCCTTAAGGAACCGCGAATTGCTGCGTTCTTCGTTGATCTCCTTCGCCTGATTGGCATTGCGGGTCCAGAGCGTTACCTCGTGGCCGTTGTCCGCAAGCACCCTGGCGAGAGCGGTTCCCCAGCTTCCCGCGACCAGCACGGTTACGGCTTTACGCTCCATGAGGCTCTCCCTTCTTCCCGCTGCCAAGCTTGTTCTCGGTTCCGTTCAGAAGCTTGACGATGTTCCTCCGGTGCCTCGCAATGGCCAGGACGGCGATAACGACCGCGCCCCAGATATAAGGAGCGCTCCAGCCCCCGATCGCCAGAATGATCGGCACAAGCACGACGAGCAGCATCGAGCCGAGCGACACATAACGCGTGACAACGATAATAATAATCGCGATGATGCCGGCGATAAGAACCGGGATGAAGCAGAGGCTCGCCATAACCCCGACGGTCGTGGAGATTCCCTTGCCCCCCTTGAAGCGGAAGTAGATCGGCCAATTATGGCCCGCAATCGCGGCCAGACCGCACAGAACGGGCACCCAATCGGAATCGCCGCCGAGCCACCGGCCAAGCAGCACGGCGACAATTCCCTTCAGGATATCCAGCAGGAACACGGCGATCCCCGGCCCCTTGCCGAGCACGCGGAGCGTGTTGGTCGCTCCCGCATTGCCGCTGCCGTGTTGGCGAATATCGGTCTTCATGAGCCAGCGCGCGATGAGGATGCTGAACGATACGGAGCCTAGCAAATAACTGATCGCAATCGCGATAATGGATGCGGTCACGGAAGCAGTCTCTCCTATTCTTGGTCGGACTTGCGCCGAGTGAACAGCCTCAGCGGCGTTCCTTCGAAGTCGAACGCAGCCCTGATCTTATTTTCCAGAAAACGCTCATACGAGAAATGCATCAGCTCCGGATCGTTGACGAACACAAGCAGAGTCGGCGGCTTGACCGCCACCTGGGTGACGTAATTGATCCGCAGCCTTCTGCCCTTGTCGGTCGGAGGCGGCGTCACGGCCACCGCATCGGATACGATGTCGTTCAGGACATGCGTCGGAATGCGCATCGCATGCTGCTCCGCGACGCGGTCGATGACCGGGAACAGCTTCTGCAGGCGCTGCTTCGTCTTGGCGGACAGGAACACGATCGGCGCGTAAGACATGAAGAGGAAGTGGTCGCGGATGGTGGTCGTGAAGTTCTGCATCGTCTTCTCGTCCTTCTCCACGGCATCCCACTTGTTGACGACGAACACCGATGCCTTGCCGAGCTCGTGCGCGTAGCCTGCGATATGCTTATCCTGCTCGATGATGCCTTCCTCGCCGTTGATGACGATCAGCGCAACGTCGGCACGCTCGATCGCCTTCATCGAACGCATGACGCTGTACTTCTCCGTCGTCTCGTACACCTTGCCGCGCTTGCGCATGCCCGCCGTGTCGATCAGCACGTACTTCTGTCCGTCCTTCTCGAACGGGGTGTCGATCGCATCGCGGGTCGTGCCGGCGACCTCGCTGACGATAACGCGCTCTTCTCCGAGAATCGCATTGACGAGCGAGGACTTCCCGACGTTCGGTCTGCCGATGAGGGCGACCTTGATAACGTCGTCGTCATATTCCTGGTCTTCCTTGACCGGAAGCAGCTTGACTGCCGCATCCAGCAAGTCGCCGATCCCGATTCCGTGAGAGCCCGAGAGCGCGACCGGGTCTCCGAAGCCCAGGCTGTAGAACTCATAAATATCGTCCATCCGTTGAAGGTTATCCACTTTGTTGACCGCAACGACAACCGGCTTCCCAGAGCGGAACAGAATCTGGGCCACCTCATCGTCCGAGTTCGTCACTCCGGATTTGGCATCCACCATGAACACGATAACGTCCGCTTCCTCGATCGCAAGCTCTGCCTGCACACGAATAAGACGAAGCATGCCGTCATCTCCGTCGATCTCGATGCCGCCGGTATCGATCACGCTGAACGCGACGCCGTTCCATTCTCCGGTTCCATAGATACGATCCCGGGTCACTCCGGGCTTGTCCTCCACGATGGCCAGCCGGTCGCCGATAATCCGGTTAAAAATCGTGGACTTGCCAACATTCGGCCTCCCCACGATGGCGATTACGGGTCTTGCCATGCCTTCACTCCTCAATTAGCTTCATCATACATACAACCATCATCATAACAAAAAAATCCGGGAATGGCTAACGCTTCTTCTTGCCCCTTCCCTCTCCTGCTTTTCAATCGTCCTTCGGCGTCAGGGCGGCCTTCAATGCCGATCCACCAGAATGTACAGGTCCTCGGCAAGCCGGTGCGCGGCCGCGTCAACGATTTTCTCGATCAGCCCGGCCAGAGCCATCGTCTCCTTCGCATCGCCCGCGTAGAAGATAGGCAGGCCGCCGCCCGCCTTCGTCCTGTCGCTGGTCACGACCGCCACGATATTAGCCATTCGGCATCGCCCCTCCCTTGCGATGGTTCGCTTCCGTCGGCATCCGGACCGCCGCTTCGAGCAGCGGAACGTCGCTGACAGCCCTCAGCGCGACCTCGCGGTCGTGCTCGCGCGGCAGCAGCAGAATGCCCAGCCGGCCGGAATGCAAGTCGAGCTTGGCCAGCGGCAGCAGCGCCGGCTCCCCGTCGTCGCGATAGACGCCAAGGCGCACCGACACGTCGTGCAGAATCGCCTGGCGCTGCCCGAGGTTCGAGATCGTCACCTTCGCATCGTCGCTTCTCGGCGTGAGCACGAAGCCCATCCCGATCTCGCGGATGATTCTCTGATTGTCTTCAAGCCCGACATTCATCATGTAGATCCCGCCGACGGAGACGTCCGGTCCATCCACCTCGACCTCCGCGAACTCGATCGTCGCCGCGTCCTTGATCGTCTTCCCTCTTCGGAACCGTATAACGATCAACAGGCAGAGAATGCCGACGATCGCACCGACGATCCAGCCGAACAAGGCGACTCCCAAACTCGTCAGGAAGGCCGCCAGAATCGACAAGTAGTTGCGGCCTTCGAAGACGACGGCCGTGCCTTCTATGTAAGTAATCCCCCGCGGGACGAGCTCCTGCTGGTCGATCGCGCTCAGCGTGTTGCGCTCCATGTTGCGCACCTCGCGGAATTGCTGTGCGGCCATGCCGAGGAACGTAATCGCCGTGAAGTCCTTCTTCAGCAGCGCCGGCACCGCGACCGACCCGAGAGCTGCGGCGATCGTGCCGAGCGCAAGGTGAATGATCTTCCCGTGCGGATAAGCCGGGTATTGGCGGTAGTCGCTCTTCAGCATAAGGAATCGGGTCGCCACTCCGATAACGGTTCCCATCACGACGCCCGTCAGATCCGATTGTTCGAATACCCGCCATGCATTCACGAGCGTTCCCCGCTTTCTCTCCAAGTCAATCTGCTCCAGGCAGCCGCCAGCCTCTGCAGCAGGTAGAACACGATCCGGGAGCATCCGATCGCAAGCCACCAGCCGGCCATCCAGTCGGAATCGCCAAGGATGGCGAAGCCTCGCGACTCGGCGTGAAGCCAGACGTCGGCCAGATGAGCTGCGATCGCTCCTAAGCTGACGGCCAGCCATTGCTCGAGCGGATCGCGCAGAAGCACAGCCGCAATCGTCCCGACCAGCGCCGCGATCGCCCATTCCGGATTCCCGGCGAGCAGGAAGGGGAGCAGGAATGCCAGCTTCCCGAGGAACAACGCGATGGAGCCGAGCAGCAATCCCGCGGCCAGCGCGGTCCAGCGGCGCACCGCCTCCAAGCGCAAGCAAGCGGCCAGCGCCGCAACGGCAATCAGGACGAGCCCGAGATTCACTTCGGCAAGCGTCCCGAGCGGAACGACACGGCCGAACGCGAACGGCCAAGCGGCGAGGAATAAGGAGACACTCCATTCCGGCACCCCGAACGCAAGCTCCTTGCGCCAGCCGCACCACCAGAGAATCAGCGCCGCCAGCCAGACGACGAAGCACAACAAGCCGGGCTGCATCCTCTCTCCCCCTCCCCCGCTCCCGCGAACCTCATTCCGGGCATCGTCCGCCCGACGTCGCTTAGTATTTGCCATTCCACGCAAAAAAAGCCCCCGGAAGCGAATCCTTCCGGGGACTTGATCGTCATTGGACTTATTTGAACTTGCTCAGCTTGTCGCCGAACTTCTCGCCAAGCGTGAAGCTCATCGTCTCTGCCGGCGGCAGGTCCACGTTCTCGCGCGGAGCACGCGGTCCGCGAGGAGCACGATCGCCGCGCGGTTCGCGTTCTTCGCGAGGAGGAGCTTCTTCCGTCTCCTTGATGGAGAGGGAGACGCGCTTCTCGGCCGGGTTGAAGTCGAGAATCTTCGCCTTCACTTCTTGGCCTTCCTTCAGCACTTCGAACGGCGTCGCGATGTGGCGATGCGCGATCTGGGAGATATGAACGAGGCCTTCCACGCCCGGTGCGATCTCGACGAACGCGCCGAAGCTGACGAGGCGCTTCACAACGCCCGTTACGATCTCGCCGGTCTGGAACTGGCCGGCAGCCGTCTCCCAAGGACCCGGTTGCGCGGCCTTGATGCTCAGGCTGATCTTGCCGATCGACGGATCGACCTTGAGAACCTTGACCGTCACGCTTTGTCCTTCGGATACAGCGTCGGCCGGATGAGCCACGTGTGTCCAAGCGATCTCGGATACGTGCACGAGGCCGTCGATGCCGCCGATGTCCACGAACGCGCCGAACGGAGTCAGGCGTTGAACCGTTCCTTCGATCACTTGACCCGGAACGAGGCTTGCCATGATCTCTTGCTTCTGCGCTTCGTATTCCGCTTCCAGAACTTCCTTGGCGGACAGGATCACCTTGTTGTTCTCGCGGTCGATCTCTTTGATCTTCACGCGAATCGTGCGACCCTTGTAGCCGGAGAAGTCTTCCACGAAGTGGCGCTCGACCATCGAAGCCGGGATGAAGCCGCGAACGCCGATGTCGGCGACCAGGCCGCCCTTAACGACGTCTGCGATCGTTACTTCAAGCACTTCGCCGTTGTCGAACTTCGCTTGAAGCTCATCCCAAGCCTTCGTGCTGTCGATCTGACGCTTGGAGAGAACGAGGCTCTCCTTCGCATCGTTGATGCTGACTACCTTCGCTTCGACTTCTTGGCCGAGTTGAACGGCTTCCGAAGCGTTATCCAGGCTTACGGAAGACAGTTCGCGAAGCGGAATGACGCCGTCGTATTTATATCCAAGGCTAACGAACGCTTGGTTATCATCGATTTTGACGATCGTTCCCTTGACGGTGTCGCCCTTCTTGATGGATACGACATTCTCGAGCGCATCCTGGCTTACCGCTTCGGAAGCCGAATCCTGAACATTGATTTCTTCAGACATGAAAATACCTCCTCAGATCTACCCCAACTTTATTTAAACCCGCTTCGTTCGCGGCGTTTAAATCGCTCTTAGTTAACCCAATTATACCCGTAGTATGATGGATATTCCGGCTAATCATTCATGCCGAACCGATTCGCCGTCAGTTCGTCGGCTTGCCGGTGCGAAGCAACTCGCGAATCCGGGCCATCAATTCGTCGGTCGCGGCGTCCAGATCCTCTTCGCCCTTCACCAGATACGGCGAGAGATCGAGCGGCTCGCCATAGATGGCAACCATCTTGCGGAACCAACGGTACTCTCCGACGAGAGCGACCGGAACGACTGCGGCGCCGGCCCTGACCGCCATGCTGATCGCGCCTCGCTTGCCCATCGCCACGCCTTCGACCCGCTCTCCCTTCCGGGTGCCCTCCGGGAAGATTCCCATGACCTTGCCTTCGCGAAGAAGGTTGATCGCGGTGCGAATCGCTTCCTTGCTGACGCCGCCGCGCTTGACCGGGAAGGCGCCGACCGCCCGAATCGCGGCACCGAACACCGGGATGCGGAACAGCTCTTCCTTCGCCATGTAGTGAACCATGCGAGGGACGGCGATGCCTAACGTAATGGGATCGAATAAACTCTTATGATTGCTTGCGAGCACCACGGCGCCGTCCTTCGGAATGTTGGAGACGCCTCTGGCTTCGAACCGGAACGCGACCTTGAAGAAGGCACGCAACAATGATCTGGCAAACCCGTATAGCATAATTTACTTCTCCCCCGCCGAAATGGTTCTCGTCGCAGCTCTTCCCCATTCCGAGATTCGATCCGCGACCTCCTGAACGGACAGCCCGGTCGAATCGAGGTACCTCGCGTCCGGCGCTTGCAGGAGAGGCGCGAATTCCCTCTCTTGGTCCTTCCGGTCCCGCTCGGCGATATCGATCTCCAGTTGATCAAGCGTGATGCCCGGGTTGTCCCCCAGCTCCTTGAACCGCCGCAGCGCCCTCTCTCTCGGCGAAGCGGTCAGGAACACCTTGAGCTCGGCGTCCGGAAGCACATGGGTACCGATATCTCTGCCGTCCATGACGACGCCCTTCGAATCGGCCATTCGCCGCTGAAGGTCCGCCATTCGCCGACGCACCGCCTCGATGGCCGAGACGGCCGAGACGTTCCGGTTGACCTCGTGGGTTCTAAGCTTGGCGGTGATATCGCTTCCGCCTGCCAGCACGCGCTGACCGTCGTCTCCCGGAAGAAGCTCGATCGCAAGCTCGCGAGCGAGAAGGCCGATCTCCGCCTCTTGCTCCGAAGACAATCCGCGTTCCAAGGCAATCGCAGTGACTGCCCGGTACATCGCTCCCGTATCGACATAGATATACTGGAGCGCGTTAGCGACGAGACGGGCTACGGTGCTCTTGCCGGCTCCGGCCGGCCCGTCGATCGCAATATTGATTCGGTGACTCGACTGAACTCCCATAGTGTAAGACAAGAGCCTCCTAATCAACTACCGTTAAGAAAAAAGCAGGCAGGCGCTGCCTGCCGCGGATGAGAAAATTATACCACAGCCCGCCCCGCGAATGCAAAAACAAGCGCAATCAGCGAACGCTGCGGCTCGAAACGTAAGGAATCCCTTCCCATTCGTCCGTATTCGTCAGATGATGTCTAAGCAGCGGGAGCCGAAGCGCAATCTGCGCGACGAGCAGCGCGACCGCAAGCCAAGCCGCGGTCCGGAGCAGGATGCGGCTTCCCCGCTTCAGCCAATCTTCGTCCCGATTCGGGGCGCTTGAGCGATTCCTCACGGATCATCAGTCCTTGCGCATGTCGAGTTGTCGCTCGAAGCAATAGCGGATGACCTTCTGCTGCTCCGAGTCCTGAATGTCGTCGAACCTCATCATAACCATGTAATGCTTCGGCTCCACTTCGTTCACCCGGACGACCTCGCCGATGAACTGGGCGTGCGTGACGGTATTCGTGCGGAAGGGGACGAGCAGCCAGCAGTTCAGCTTCATTCCCTTGACGATCGGCCACTTGCGCTCGCAGCGGAACGAGATGCCGCCGCCGCCGACATCCGCCGTCAATGCCGTGAAGCGCACCTTCTCGCCGAGTCTCACCGCGATCTCAAGCTCCGTCTCTACCCGCAGGAAGCTGCGCCGCTGCTCCTTCGAGATCTCGTCCGGATGCGGCATGCGGATCTCGATCAGCGTGACGACGTCCTTGGCGATGCCTCTGACAACGGTCGTGAATTGATGTTTGACGCCGTCGGCCGTATAGTAGCTGGCCGTCATCTGCTCCCCGGGCTGGGTGCGATAATACCGTTTGGTCTCTTCGTTCATCGGAATTTCGATAAAGATCGATTCCGCGGTCAAGTCCGCGATTCGGGATCGATAAGTGGGCGCTTGATCCTGGCCGGCTTCGCCGGATATTTGCAAGAACATGGTCTGATTAACTTTGGGAAGCACCCTGAACCCTCCAACTCGCGCGGCATCTTCCATGCGAATTCGCACGGTTTTTGTCCAATTATACCACGCAAGCGGGAAGTGCGGCACCGTCCTTTTGAAGAAAAAACCGCCTCTCGCTTGGGGCAAGCTTAAGGCGGCCGGGCATTCGTTCTTCCGTTACTTCAGCAGCGCCTTGGCCGATTCGGGAATCTTCTCGATCGATTCCTCGACGCCCGTGTCGGCATTGATGTACATCCGATAGCTCGAACCGTTGACCTTGCCGACGAATTCATGGCAGAGCACTTGCTTCTTCTCTTCGTTCTCGATCAGCGACAAGCTGTAGCCCTGCACCTTGAATTCCGGATGGAGCACCTTGGCGGCCTCCTGCTTCGCGATCTTCGGAGCGGCCAGCTTCGTCGTCTTCTCCGCGAAGACATGGTCCTTGGCCTGCAGGCCGACCGCCTCCCCGTTGTCCATGGCGATGCGAACCGTCACCTTGTCCGGATAGACCTTGACATTGTCTTGCTGCCTGACGAACGTGAACACCGAGACGTGATCGTACTGATCGTACGTGATCGGCGTCATGTCCTTGTAGCCGTGCCGAAGAAGGAATTGGGACGCCTTGTTCCTCGTCTCGTCGAGGCTCAGCTTCCGCACGGCGACCTTCCGGGGGTTCATGTACCACAGAAGCTCCCCGCCCTTGCGGGTGTAGTCGAGAGAGAGCTGATCTCCGTTCTTGCTCTTGATCGTGACCGAGTAGATCGGCATCTGCGTCTTCGTGCCGGTCTCTTCGACCTTCACCTCCGACTCCTTGTCCGAGAAGGCGCGCGTACCGAGGAAGGAGAGCGCCTTCTGCTTGATCTCGTCCGAGGAGGTGTCCGGACCGGTCAGCATCTGCACCGTCTTCTTGCTCTTGGTCGACATCGAAGACGGTCCCCAATCGTTCTCGGGGTACGATCCGATCTTCTTGTCGACCGCCTTGAAGCCGTCGATGATCGTGCTGCCTCCCGGCTCGTCCTTGCTCGCCATCGCCACCTCGACGTCCATCCAGCGCAGACGGTCCGAGAGCACCGCGCTCTCGACCTTGTCGAGATCCTTGTTGATGTCCGAAGCCTTGGCGTACAAGGACTTCATCGTCTTCAATTCGTCATTCGTCAGCGGCTGCTTGGTCAGATCCCGCACCGATGTCGAATAAGCGAAGTCGGAGATGCGGGACAGGAAGTCGCTCGCCTGATTAAACGGCAAGAGCGCGAGCGGAAGCTGGTTGACCTCGTTCTGGGCTTCGCTCGTCAGTCTCCATACCTTGACCAGCCCTTTGCGCTGGGCCCCTTGGGAGACGGAATTGACGGCAAGGGTCTGCCCAAGCTCGTCCTGCAGGCGTGACATATGGTTCGTCAAGTCGTGGAACGCACGTTGGTACTGATTCTCCGCCTTGATCAGCACCGAGTTTTTCTCCTGATGCTCCTGGTAGCCCCAGATCAGCGAACCGACCAGCAAGATCGCCGCGATGGGGAACAGAACCGAGCTAAGACGCGCATACATGCAAAAGCCGACCCCTTTCATTCCCATACTGCATTTCGGCGTTAGTGTGGGATGAGGAGGCCGACTTTATTCATGCGGCGGCATTCTAGCACTTCTCTTCGATGGCGAAATCGTCCGCATTGCTGCAGACGCACATCTTGAACCCGGTATCGATGCGCCCGCGGTCCCTTCGTCCCCGGAGGACGAACTTCTCGCCGCACCAATTGCAGCGAATCGTTACTTTAACTCTTAGCGACGACAATCCCATTCCCTCCAACCCGCTTCCGGCTTCGAGGCCGATACTAGGAAGTATGGTCAGGCTTGTCAGAATTTAATCTCTTCCTCGCGCTTGATCCAGCGGAACGGCGATCGGGCATTGGCCCGATTGACGCTGCGGATGCCGCGCAGCCAGAGCACCACCATGAACGGCACGACCACCCACAGCCAATCGGACGGAACCGTCTGCATCAAGAAGTCGTACAAGCCGTGAACGAACCAAGGCGTGAGCAAGGAGATCGCCAGGTGGAGCTTGACGGCTCGTCCGGTAGAGAACTTCGCCCTTCCGAGCGAATAGCCCATATAGACGCCGAACAGCGCGTGGCCGGACACCGGAAGCAGCGCTCGGCTGAGCAGCATGCCGAAGGTAGCCTGCTCGGTGAAGGCGTACAGGACGTTCTCGACCGTCGCGAAGCCGAGCGAGATGGCCGTCGCGTAGACGATGCCATCGTAGGGCTCGTCGAATTCGGTGTGATTATAGATGATGTGGAACAGCACGAACCACTTGACGAACTCCTCCACGCCCGCCGAGATGACGAACGAGAAGGCCACGGGCGAATCGTCGCCCATCCAGAGCATCAAGCCTCGCTGTATGATCATGACCGGCAGCACGATCAGGACGCCGGCCAAGAAGAGCTTCATGACGACATGCAGCGGTTCCGCGTCATAACGATCCTTCCAGTAGAAGTAGGCAAGCAACGCGACCCCTGGAGCGATGGCTGCTGCGAGCACTGACAAGAGTAGCACTCTGCGCCCTCCCCCCTTTCTCATACATATCCCCATTATACAACGGAGCGGCCTTCCCGACATCCCCATGGGACCAAGTTCCTCTTCCGAATCCGGATATCGTGAACAAAAAACGAACAAATCGCGTACGGCGGCTTGCGCTCGCTCGCGACTTGTTCGCATGGCGTACTGCTGGCGATTCCCGAATCGGCCTTGTGCGCCAATCTCAGGAGAAGTTGTCGGCGAGCACCTTGACGGCGTTCGATCCGATGACGAGCTTGCCGTATTCCTCCAGAACGGCCGGCGTAACGGAAGTCGCTTCCCCGAATTCGGCGAGAACGGCGATAAGCGCATGATAGCTTCCCGACTCGAGACTGGCGGGATCGAAGCAGAGGATCCAATGATTCTGGTAACGATACATTCGGCCCTCTTCCGTCAGGTGCGCACTAAGCATCTTGGCCGCACCGATGGCGTCTTCAATATCCCGGAATCGATATATGATGGCTTCGCTCTGTTCGAGCGTAACTTCCATTTCGTACACTTCTTCGTCGATCTCGTCGTCCGACGAAGAATCGGAATCCTTGTCGACCTTGCCTCTTGTGACGATGACGACCATTCCTTGGGCAGGCATTGCGAATACCTCGACTGCAAGCGGCCCCGAAGCGTCGAAGCCCAGCTCGCTGTAGGCTTGATCCATCATCTCGCTAAACAGCTCGTGAACCTTCGGAATCTCCCGCCACATGTCTTCCTTCTGAATTCCGCGTTCCGTCAAGTCGTCAAAGGTAAGGAAAATCCTAATCTTGTCTTGGCTAAGCCGCTCCATCCTCATGACAGGATCCTCCCTTCTGCACACGATGGGTGATATCAGCGTATGACGTGGCATATAATGTGTGAGTGTTTTTTGCTTTTACAGCATTTTATCACTTCTCCCTATGAATTGCACTAGGGAAAACCAACGAAATGAAAAAATCGGCACCCGGCTTCAATTCTGGAAGCGAAGGATGCCGATTTTTTCAGATGTTGGCTTAATTCCGGTGCTCTCCGCCGCGGGAGAAAATCTCGTCCATGGCCTCCTTGACGTCCGGGTCCCGCTCCGCCAGATGCGACAGCTCGGACAGGCCGCTCCGGTGCGAATCCGCATGCTCCGAACGGGAATGGGAGTCGCGGCCTCTTGCCGAAGAATTATCTTTGCCCCCGAATTTCCGGGTCACCATCCGGCCGATGGCATCCTCCTTCATCCCGCTCCATCGGCTCTTCATATGCTCTCCGACCATGCCGGCGGCTGCGTTGACCATCCGGCTGCGCCGGGCGATCATCACGAGGGTCGCCCCCGCCAAAGCGCCCATCAAGAATGTCGTCGTCTTCATCATACGCCCTCCTGCCCGTGGTACAAATAGTGCGGCCTATTGGCCTTCATCGTGTAGTGTGGCCGGATCTGCGAAGCTCATCCTCCAACAAATTAAGGAAGACGCACCGTACCCCGCCGGATCGGGTTATGCTATGATCAGCAGTAGCACACGGACAATCCCACTACTTAGATGAAGGAGCTCAGATGCCATGCGCCGCTTATCCGCCGCTGCAGCCATTCCCGTTCTGCTCTACGCCCTGTCCGCTTGCGGCCATTCGAATTCCGAAGATCGGGCCTCGCTGCCTACCGCCGCCTCGAGCGCCGGGACGCAGGCGCCCTCCGCTTCGGCATCGCCTGCCCTGCCTTCCGCGCCGGCAGCCGAAGCCGCTTCGTCCGCCCCGGCCGCTTCCGCCTCTTCCGAGGAGTCCGCGGAACCGTCATCGGCGGCGGATAACGGGGTGCCGCTGTACCGCATGAACGCCAACTACGATATCGTTCCGATCGACAAGGACAAGACGGAACGCAAGGTCGTCCTTCTCACCTTCGACGACGGGCCGAAGGATTCGACTACACTCGCGCCCATCCTCGACACGTTGGACAAGCACCATGCGAAGGCTATTTTCTTCGTCAACGGTTACCGGGTCAAGAAGCATCCCGAGCTGCTCCAGGAGATATTCGATCGCGGACAGACGATCGGCAATCACTCGTGGGACCACATCCAGCTCGGCAAGGAGTCGGCCGATACGATCCGCAAGCAGCTAAGCGACGTTCAGGATATCGTGAAGGCTACGGTCGGCTCTCCTCCTGTGTTCTTCCGCCCTCCCCACGGGTCCGGGAACGCGGACACCCATGCGATCGCGAAGGAGCTCGGCCTGCTGTATATGACATGGTCCGACGGCTCCCTCGACTGGGAGATGAGCGGCGACAAGATCAAGGACAAGACGGCCGCCATCACTCGGAACATTACCGATCAACTGCACGCCGGCAGCAACATTCTGATGCATGAGCTGTCATGGACGGCGGAAGCTCTGGACAGCGTTCTGACGACGCTTGAGGACAAGGGCTACTCCTTCGTCGATCCGGGCCTCATCGACGTCTCCGATCAGCCTTGACTGCGGTTGCCCCACCAGATGAGGCCCGCGACCAGAGCGAAGAAGACGAGCACGAGCAGCCGGTAGAACCAGCGGCTCCAGGAGCCTTTGTTCGAGGGGTGGACCGACGCTCTGGGCGGCATGCCCGTCTCCGGAATGCCGGACGACTCCGCCGCTCTGGCGATCGCCTCCTCGAGCTCCTCGAGCGTCCGAGGCTCGCCCGTCCGCTCCTCCTCGGAGAAGGCTTGCCGCTTCGCTTCCATGTAACGCTCCCAGGTACCCGAACGATCTTGCCCGCTCATCGGTCCGTCTCCTTCCGGAACCGAATGATCAGCCCCATGATCAAGTCGAAGACGAAGTGCGCGGCGATCGGGGCCCATATCGTTCCGGTATGATCCTGAACCCATCCGAGCGAATAGCTGATGCCGAACACCATGCCCGTCGGGATCCAATGTTTTAAGTAGCGGACGTGAATGGCCGCGAACAGGATGCTCGTCCAATAAGCTCCGATCGCGTGCTGGATCGCGCCGCGGAACAGCAGCTCCTCGCAGACGCTGACGACGAGGCAGATCAGAACGATGTGCCAGAGCGGCCGCTTGCGGAACATCTTCTCGTTCACGCCGCCGTCGTCCATTGCCTGCTCGGGCACCCACCTGGAGATCGCGATGTCGAACAGGACGATAATCGCCGCGAGCGCCGCCCCCCAATACAGGAATTCGGGGGTCTCCGGCAACCGGAACAAATTTATCACGTTTCTGCCCTGTAAAATTACCCATAGGAAACCGATAATGAAAGTAATCAGTTGCGTCAAATACAAATTGATAAGCAAGAGACGATCGTCGAGCTGCCCGATGTCTACCTTGCGCACCTTGATGTTGCGGATGTCGAATTTTTTCATTTGCCCTCTGATTCGTTTCAAGTTTTGTGTTGTGCAACGTTTTGTGCTCTGCCAAGTCTATGCCCGATTCTACCAATTGACCGCAAAGAGGAGTTACCGATGGACAAACGCCTAGCTCGCACCGATATTTTATTCGCATTGGGATTTCTTTTTATGCTCGTCGTAGCGGTCGCTGCCTTCTTCTACGGCGTCCAAGTCGGCACCGAACGAGCGAACGACGGCACGCAGCAAGAGTCTGCCGCCGCGCACGAAGAAGTCGAAGCTTCACCGAACGCTTACTCCCTGCAGGACCTGGTGTCTTTCTATCATACCGTATTTTTGCCCTATCGGGAATTCGTCAACGAATGGAACGAAGCCGAGCGGAAGTGGCTGTCCGTGGAATCCGCCGACCGCTCCTCCGCGATCAAGGAGCTCGTCAAGCTCGCTTCCGCGCAGTACGATTCGGCGAAGATCGCCTATATCCCGCCCGTATCGCCGCTGCTGCAGGAGGCTCAGGACGATTACCTGAAGAGCCTTAAGCTGTACATCAACAGCCTCTCCTCGTTCGCCTCCAGCGCGAATGAAGGAACCGGCTCCATCCTGCTCAGCCAGATCAAGAAGGACGCCTTCTACAAGGAAGCCGTGAAGATGGCGCTGGCGGGTCAGACGGCGTACTATCGGTCGATGGCCAAGTGGGCCTCCATCGTCGACATGACGACGGATTACGATTCGCAGGCCAAGACGCTTCTCGAGCTGTCCGAGTGGAAGTCCCTTCCGCTCATCACCAAGAACCTGCTCTCGGCCAAGTATATGGAGGAGCAATCGCTGACGGGAAGTTTCCTTCCGCAGGACCTGACCGCCCGAATCGACGGCTTCCTCGCCTCCGGTCAGGCCGAGACAATGAAGCTCAAGACGATGGGCTCCGTGGCGGACCTGCTGACGAGAACGGACGCCGTGCGGGACGGGGATTTCCTGCAGCAGAAGTCAAGGTTCTACGGCTCGCAGATGCTGCCGCAGCTTCCGTTCTTCTCCGCGAGCTGACAGAATAAGCGCAACGTCAGAAGCAATGTGCGATTTTAGCCATTGCTTTTGTCTGTATTATTGCTATAAAATGAGTTACGTTATGGAAAGACAGACAAGCTTTCTTTATGCACGTTTGCTAAATGCAGCATCATTCATCCGTTCACGGCATCACTCTCGGCGTAACGTTCTTCGCTTGGATGCGATGGGCGCCGCCTGGAGTGATTTCTACATTTAATAAGCTTAGGGGGCTTTCAAATGTTTAAAGTGTTGGTATCGGACCCGATCAGCGATCTGGGCATTTCGCTTCTTGTTGAGGCGTCCGACATCTCCATCGACAAGAAGACCGGACTTTCCGAAGACGAACTCGTTCAGATCATCGGCGAATACGACGCTCTTCTTGTTCGCAGCCAGACACGCGTGACCGAACGAATCATGACTGCAGGCAAGCAATTGAAGGTGATCGGACGCGCCGGCGTTGGCGTCGACAACATCGACCTCGAAGCCGCCACGAAGCGCGGCATCGTCGTCATCAACGCTCCGGACGGCAACACTATCACCACTTGCGAGCATACCTTCGCGATGATGATGGCGCTCGCCCGCCATATTCCTCAAGCCTATCTGAAGACCGTCGGCGGCGAATGGGACCGCAAGTCGTTCGTCGGCGTCGAGCTTCGCAACAAGGTGCTGGGCGTTCTCGGCATGGGCCGCATCGGCAGCGAAGTGGCTGCGCGCGCGAAGGCGTTCGGCATGACCGTGCTCGGCTATGATCCGTTCCTGACCGAAGAGCGCGCCGAGAAGCTCGGCGTGAAGCTCGCCTCCGTCGAGGACGTCGTCCGCGAGGCCGACTTCATTACGGTGCACACGCCGCTGACGCCGGAGACCCGCCACATGATCGGCAAAGAACAGTTCTCCCGCATCAAGAAGGGCGTCCGCATCATCAACTGCGCACGCGGCGGCATCATCGACGAGCTGGCTCTCGTTGAGGCGATCGACGCCGGCATCGTTGCCGGAGCCGCATTCGACGTGTTCGAGGAAGAACCGCCGACGAAGGAGCACCCGTTCCTCTCGCACCCGAAGATCATCGTGACTCCGCACCTTGGCGCCTCCACCGTGGAAGCGCAAGAGAACGTCGCGATCGACGTGTCCGAGCAATTGCTCCACATTCTTCGCGGCGAGCCGTACAAGAATGCGGTCAACATGCCGCCCGTCCCGGCGGACGTGCTGTCCAAGCTGGAGCCGTACTTCCCGCTCGGCGTGAAGCTCGGCAGCTTCGCGGCCCAGATCGCTTCGGGCCCGGTCAAGGAGATTGTGGTCGGTTGCTCCGGCGAGCTCGCGGACGTCGACACGCAGCCGCTGACTCGCTATATCGTTCAAGGCGTGCTGGCTCATCACCTCGGCTCCGACCAGGTCAACGCGGTTAATTCGATGCACCTGGCCAAGACGCGCGGCGTGAACATCGTCGTGAACAAGTCCCACGCCAGCAAGGGCTTCACGAACCTTGTATCCGTAACGCTGCGCACCGACAAGGAAGAGCGCACCGTTGCCGGCGCCCTGCTGAACGGATTCGGCGCCCGCATCACGCAGATCGACCAGTATCCGGTCGACGTCGCTCCGGAAGGCAATCTGCTCCTCATCTCGCACAATGACAAGCCGGGCATCATCGGCCGCGTCGGCACGCTGCTCGGCAGCAACGACGTCAACATTGCGACGATGCAGGTCGGCCGGAAGCTCGTCGGCGGTGCCGCCATCATGGTTCTCGGTGTCGACAAGGCGGTTCCGAAGGACGTTATCGCCCAAGTCGCGGATCTGACGGACCTCGTGACCGCGAAGGAAATTCAGCTTTACTAAAGCGTGGCAGGAGTTCGACGGCGAACAACAACTCGGGCCGTCCCGACGTCATTTATGACGTCAGGGCGGCCCGAGTTTTGTTATATTCGCGATACTGTCGAGACTGCCGGAGCTGCCGAAGCCGCCCATGCTGCCGTACATCCGGGTTTTATGTGAGAATCCACATTGGCGCAGCTCGAAAACGGGCAGGTTGGGCGATTATGCGAAAAATCACATCCATAGCAGAAATTCCGGCTCGAGCCGCCGAATGTATGCTAAAAACCATATAAAAGCGGCACAAACGAGCCTTGAAGCGTCAGATGTATGCTAAAAATCACCTAAAACGCCGCGATTCCGCTCAATTCAAGCCTTCTCCCGTTCGATTGTCCGTCCGCTGATCTCCTGCCCCTTCTTCCGTACAAGCGGGACGATGAGCATGTGCAGCAGCGCCGCGAGAACGAGTACAATCGGCATCGCCCGGGAGTCGGGATCGTCGGCGAACAGAATGAGGAAGAGGATCGACAGCACGCGCCCGATATTCAGGAACAGCTCCTTGATAACGACCGACTCGATTCGGAACTCTCCGCGCAGCGGAAGGAAGTCCATCAACCGATAGTTGTAGGAGGTCAGCGTGTTCACCGTCAGCGGATTAAAGAATGAGAAGATGGCCATGAAGAGCAGCACACTCCACCAATCGATATCGATGAGCAGCAAGCAGGCGGCCGACGTGACCAGCGACGTGCTGAGCGCCAGGCTGCCGCGCACGGAATCCCGATCGCTGCGGCGGGAGATGTACAACCCCATCGAGATCGTAAGCATGGCGAAGAACATGGTGAGCAGGCCGACCCAGCGCTCGCTGCCGACGGTCTGATAGAGCAGAATGTTCGGCAGGAACAGCATGATGCCCTGGAAGATTCCAAGCAGCAGGAAGCCGAACAACCCCTGCAGCCAGACAGGCTCCTTCTTCAGCACGGACAGCGTGTACTTCAAGTAATATGTCCGGTGATGGGACGGCTTCTTCCGAATTCGGGTGCTGAACAGCGCGGCGATCATGAACATGAAGCAGGCGACGGAGAACATCACGATATACCCTTGAAGCCCTTCGAACCAGCCGATCAGGAAGCCGGCGAGCGCCGGTCCGATCAAGCCCGCCGTATTGAATACGACCATGTTGATGCCAAGATACCGTCCCCGCCCTCGCGAATCTACCACGTCATACATCAGAACAAGATAGCCGTTCCAATAGAGCCCCAGAGCGAAGCCATTGCAGAGAGCGAACAACGGGTAATAATCGACGACGCTGTCTCTTGCGATAACGACGACCAGATAGAATACGGCGATCAGGACGATGCCGACGCGGTACGTGACCATCCGGTCTCTCCGCTTCGCAATGTAGCCGCCGACGGCGAACGCGATCGGAGTCACGCCGTAGACGATCAGATTAAACATCCCGTTGATCCATAGGTTCTCGGTCAGCCGCCAAAGATACAGGTTCAAGAACAGCCCGGACATCGAAGCTCCGAATTGGAAGCATCCATGGATGAACAGCGACACGATCGCCTCGCCGCCAAGCCCGAGCTTCCTCTTCAAGCTCTCGGACGCGGTTGTCTGCAAGCGCCTCCAACTATACATGCTGATCCCTGCCTCTTCCCCGGGAAGGCGGCAAGCTCATCGCCGCCTTCCGCGATCTCTAAGATGATTACGACTTGCCTTGCATCGGAAGATGAATGGTGAAGGTCGTTCCGCTTCCCACCTCGCTGGCCGCTTCGATTCGGCCGCCGTGGGCTTCGACGATATTGCTGACGATCGCGAGGCCAAGCCCGGTCCCCCCGCTCGCCCCGTTCTGATCGCGCTTGCGGGCTTTGTCCGCCTTGTAGAACCGCTCGAAGATATAAGGCAGATCTTCGGCGGGAATGCCTTGGCCTTCGTCGGCGACGACAAGCTTCGCCTCGTTGCCCTTCTTCGTCGGAACCAGCTCCGCGTGAAGCCGGATCGAGGACCCGGTCGCCGTATGACGGATCGCATTGTCCATCAGGTTCGTCAGCACCTGCTCCAGCCGGTCCCCGTCCGCTTCCTGAAGGACAAGCGGCTCCTTGCTCTCCTCATAGAGCAGCGCAATTCCCTTGTCCTTCGTAAGCGCCGCGAACTTGCGGTACACGCGATTCATCAGTTGCCGGACGTCGAGCACCTGGGAATTCAGGTCCAGGTGTCCCGCCTCCATGCGGGCGAGATCGAGCAGGTCCTTGACGAGCCGTCCCATCCGCAGCGATTCGTCGTGGATCACCTGGACGAGCTCCTTCCTCTCCTCCGCCGACGTGACGATCTCGTCCAGCAGCGCTTCGCTGTAGCCCTGCACCATCGAGAGCGGCGTCCGGATCTCGTGCGAGATGTTCGCCACGAAGTCGGTGCGCAGCTTCTCGACCTTGAACTCCTCCGTCACATTCCGGAACACGGCGACGGCGCCGCGCACGCCCTCGGCAGAGACGAGCGGGGTCATAACGACGGAGAACACCTCGTTCTTCACGTGAACCTTGCTCGTCATGTCCTGGCCGCAGCGAATGACCTCGTGGAAGATCTCCTGAATCGGACGAGGCACCTCTCCCTCCCCGTACGCTTCCTCCTCGCTCCAGTCGGTGGCGATCCAATCGCCCAGCAGATGCTTGCCCGGCGGATTCGTCAGAATGACCTTGCCGTCGGCGTTAAACGAGATGACGGCATCCGTCATGCTTCTCAGCACGCTGCTCAGATGGTCCCGCTCATGCTGGAGGATCTGGATAAGCGAGTCGATCTCGGCGGCCATCGAGTTGAACGTGTTCGCCAGCTCGCCGATCTCGTCCGTGGAACGAATGGCGACGCGGGCGGTGAAGTCGCCCTGGCCGATCTGGCCGGCCGCTTCCTTGATTTCGCGCAGCGGCTGTGTAATCTTCTTCAGCAGGAAGAACGCGAAAAAGGTTGTCAGCAAAAAACCGACAGCCCCTGCGTAAATAAACAAATGCTTAACCTCGCTGGAATCCACGAAGTTAAGGTCGATATAATTCAGGAAGAACAAGCCGTTAACGGAGATGACGACAGCCACCAGCGCGATGATCGTCAGCCATAGCTTGCCGACGACGGTTTTCCAGATGGCCATCGCTTACTTCGCCACCTCAAGCTTGTAGCCGACTCCCCAGACGGTCGTGATCATCGAAGCGGCCTCGACCGATACCCGGTTCAGCTTCTCGCGCAGACGCTTGACGTGGGTGTCGACCGTGCGGAGGTCGCCGAAGAAGTCGTAGTTCCATACGTCCTTGAGCAGCTCTTCGCGCGAATATACCTTATCCGGCGAGCTTGCCAGGAAGTGCAGCAGCTCGTATTCCTTCGGCGTCAGGTTGACCTCCTGGCCGTCCGCCGTGACGCGATGGGCATCGTGCTCGATAACCAGATGGGGGAAAACGATATTGTTGCTCGTGGCCAGCTCCTTCGAGAGGAATGCGGTCGCGGACGAGCGGCGGAGAATCGCCTTGATCCGGAAGATCACTTCGCGCGGGCTGAACGGCTTGACGACGTAATCGTCGGCGCCGACCTCGAAGCCCTGCACGCGGTTCACTTCCTCGCCCTTCGCGGTCAGCATGATGACCGGCGTCGCCTTGCTCTGCCGAAGGCGCGTGCATACCTCCATGCCGTCGATGCCGGGCAGCATGAGATCGAGAACGATCAGGTCGTAATCCATCTGCAGCGCCTTGCGCAGCGCGGATTCGCCGTCCTCCGCTTCCTCGATGACATAGCCTTCCTTCTCCAGGTACATGCGCAGCAGACGACGGATTCTCTCTTCGTCGTCCACCACCAGAATGCGATTGCCTGCTTCGTTCACCCGAATCGACTCCCTTGCCTTAATGGATAGTTACACTCCCGCGTACGAATGAAGCCCCGCTATAACCAAGTTTACCCCGATCAAGGTAAACAGAACGACGATAAAGCCGATGACGGCGAGCCACGCCGACCTCGTTCCCTGCCAGCCGCGAGACAGCCGGAGATGGAGATACGCGCTGTAGAACAGCCAGGTGATGAGCGCCCATACTTCCTTCGGGTCCCATCCCCAGAAGCGCGACCAGGCAATCTGCGCCCAGATCATCGCGAAGATAAGCGCCCCGAGCGTAAACACCGGGAAGCCGATCGCGATGGAGCGGTAGCTGATCTCGTCCAGATCTTCCGGATCGATTCCGTCAAGGTGCGGATGAATGACGGCAGCCAGCGGCTTGCGTGCGATGAGGCGCGCGATTCCGTACAGGATTGCGCCGGAGAGGAGCGACCAGATCACCGTGTTGAGCTTGCGGCCCGCGTTGACTCCGTTCATCCAGGAAGGAGCTTCGAACAGCGGCTCCGACAGCCCGAGGAACGACTTCATGCTCACCGTCTCGCTGTTGTACGGAGCGACGATCGGCGGCAGGTCGTACTTCACGGATGCGGTCGAATCCAGCGCTTGGCCTTGCTGGTCGATCTCGAAGTTCTCTTGCCGGAATTCGGCCTCGTAGCCGCCGGCGCGGAAGCCGAAGACGGAGACGAGGAAGCCGATGATGACGATGATGAAGATCAACACCCATTCCACGCCGCGCTGCTGCCTGACCGCCGACTTCTCCTTGCTCTTGAAGTCGACGACCCGCAGCAATTGCACAAGCGCCGCCGCGAAGCTGACGGCGAAGAACGCTTCGCCGCTCGCGGCCGTCGTGACGTGAATCTTGAGCCAGATCGAGTTCAACGCCGGAATGAGCGGCTGAACCTCCGAAGGGAACACCGACGCATAAGCGATAATGATGACCACAAGCGGAGTCGCGAACGCGCCGAGCAGCGTCGTGCGATAGATCAAGTATACAACAATGAAGGCGAACATGATGGCCATGCCGAGGAATGTCATAAATTCATACATGTTGCTCGTCGGAATGTGGCCGCCGCCCTTCCAGCGGGTGAAGAAGAAGACAAGATGGCTCACCCAGCCGAGGATCGCCAGGGAGAAGGCGATTCGCGACCATCTCTTCTTATGGACCTCGATGTCGCGATTGCTCCAGCGGCTCCCTCCGATCGCGATGCAGAAGCCGATGAACGAGAAGCAATAGAGAAAGAATGCGATAATGAATGCGTCGCTGCTGACCGATAGCCAATTCAATGGGTATTCCTCCTGTTATCGAGTGCCTTGGGATTCACTTCGATGCCTGCCTTCTTGAGGGCGCCGGCGACTTCGTTGCGAACGCCGAACGTGTTCTTGTTCGTGTGCGCGCCGAGCGTAAGCACGCCGCCGTCGATCCGGAGCCAGACGCGGCGATGCTGCCAGTAGAAGCCCATGACGAGGCCGATCATGGAGATCGCGGCCCCGACCCAGATGAATGGCATGGCGCGATCGACGCGCACGTTCAGGTAAGTCGTGTATTCGGAGTACGACACGTTCTCCATCTTCCCGACCTTGAAGGAGAAGCGGCCCGTGTTGTTGCCGCTCTTCTTGAAGCTCTCGTTAAGAAGCTGCTGAAGCTGCTTGTCCTCCGCGTTCGGAAGCGGGAAGTAGATGTACATCTCTCCGCTCTCTTGCAGGCCCGGCCCCGTGACGATGAACACGAACGCCGGGTTGTTCGGGTCGCGGGACTTCGTCATCGGGCGGCTCTGCTCGTCCATTCCGAAGTCCGGGAAGAAGTCGCTTAACTTTAAGGTATAAGGGCCCGCCGTATAAGTCAATGGCGGATTCGACACGGGCAGCTCGAACGGCCCGTATTCCTCTCCCGTCTGCGAATCGACGAGCAGCGGCTTGACCGTAATGAGCCGGATTCTCTGCTCGTAATTGTATTGATAGAGTTTGAGCCCCTTGTAGGACAACGGGCTGTTCACCTGGATGTCGTGGCGCTCGACTTCCTGCAGAACCGGGTCCTTGATCGGATCGTCGCAGTCGGCCGTGCATTCGTACAGAACCGCCTTCGTCTCGTAGAGCTTGGCGCGCGCCGTGCCCTTGAGCGCGTCAGGAAGCTCCTCGTCCTTGTAGTATTCGACGGTGAAGTCCTCGTTCTTCACGTAATAGTTCGTATTCGGAATCTGCTTCGTCTGCCCCTCGTCCATCGACACGTATTGGTCCATGTGCCAGGCGGGCACACCTCTTCCGAGCACCGCGAGCAAGAAGACGATCAGCCCGATATGGTTGATATACGGTCCCCACCGGCTGAAGCGGTTCTTCTCCGCGAGCAGCGCCGTCCCGTCGCGCTTGACGTTGTAGCGCTTGCGCTTAAGCTGCTTGCCGAAGCTCTCGACCCATGCCTCCGGCTCCCCTTCAATCGTTGTGCTGAATATCGTCTGCTGACGATTGATGAACGTCAGATGCTTGCGCACCTGCTGCTTCGAGAGCGCTTTATACAGCGGCAGGACGCGGTCCAGGCTGCAGATGACCAGCGAGGTTCCGATCATGACGAGCAGGCCGACGAACCACCACGATTCGTACGTTCGCGAGAATCCGAGCGCCTGATAGATGGCTCCCGACGTGCCATACGCCGCCCGATAATAGCCCGCCGGATCATCCAGATTGATGAAGGTGCTCTCCTGCGGGTAGATTGTCCCGACCGCGGCTCCGACCAGCGTGATGATAATGAGATAAACAGCGATTTTGACAGATGAGAAAAAATTCCACACGCGGTCGATCAACGCGGGATTGCTCTTCTGGGAACGGCGGGCTATCCCGTCGTAACGCATCTCCAGAGGGCTATCCAGCGGCAGGTCCTCAAGCAGAGGCTTGCCGCAGTATTCGCAGAGAACGGTGCCCGTCGGATTCTGATGCCCGCATTCGCACTTGGTGTTCTGAAACAACTTGTGACAGCCTCCCCTATTGTCCGAACAGTCGCCTGATGCGAGAGTCGATGTCCTCCTCGCTCATCGGACCCCCGATGACGATATCCTGGATCTCCCCGTCCGCCGTAATGAAGAACGTCGTCGGGTATTCCTTGAGTCCGTACTTCTTCTCGGTCTTCTTGCCGCGATCGAGCAGAATCGGGAAGTAAGCGCCGACTCCTTCGGCGAATCGCTGCACCGCGATTCGATCCTCGCTCAGGTTGATGCCGACCAGCTCCAGCCCCTGGTCCTTCCACTTCTCGTATTCGTACTGCAGCGCCGGCATCTCGTTGCGGCACGGCGGGCAGAACGTCCCCCAGAAGTTGAGCACAAGCGGCTTGCCCTTGTAGGAGTCGAGGTCGTGAACCTCTCCCTGCAGATCCGCCAGCGTGAACGCGGGCGCGGCTTGTCCCGGCTTGAGCACCGTCGACGTCTCGAAGAAGGAGCGCCCGATGGCATAGCCCCCGATCAGAAGAACAAGCGCGAGAATGACGTATTGAATCGGCTTGCGGTAACGCTTCACAGTCTCACCACCGGTATGTATTCGCTTCGCAGTCGCATGGCCCCTTATCGGTCATTATCGGCAACACGAAACGCCCCATACCGGGGCTGCCGTTTTTTTGCCGATTTTTCACCGAATTAGTTCCATTATAACGAAAACACCGGGGTCAAGGATATCCCCTGAACCGCCGGTTATGAACATTGTGTGACGTCAATCTTCCTTGGAGGAAGGCGCCTGTGACGATTCTGCGTCTTGAAGAAGCTCCTGGAGCTCCGTCTTCGACAGCTTCCGGTGCTTGCCCCGTTGAAGATTGTCCAATTGAAGGCTGCCGAACGAGATTCGCTTCAACCGAATGACCGGATGGTGGATGGCTTCGAACATGCGGCGCACCTGGCGGTTGCGGCCCTCGCGGATCGTAATGCGAATCGTCGCCTGCTTGTTCTCTGTATCGACATCGTGGTATTCGACTTCGGCCGGCGCCGTCATGCCGTCCTCAAGCTTGATGCCCTTCGCCAGCTTCTCCAGCGCCGAGCCGTGCGGCACGCGCTCGACCGTCGCAAGATACGTCTTCGGCACGTGATGCTTCGGATGGGCCAGCTTGTTCGCCAGCTCCCCGTCGTTCGTCAGCAGGAGCAGCCCTTCCGAGTCGTAGTCCAGCCGACCGACCGGGTACACCCGCTCCTTGACATCCTTCAAGTAATCCGTCACGACGGACCGCCCCTTCGGGTCGCTGACCGCCGTAATGACACCCTTGGGCTTATTGAATACGATATACACTTTCTTCTCCTTAAGAATCTTCTTCCCGTTAACCGCGATCTCGTCGACGGTCGGGTCCGCCTTGACTCCGAGCTCCGTCACCGTCTCTCCGTTGACGGTCACCTTGCCGCCCGTAATCAATTCCTCGCACTTGCGCCGGGATGCGATGCCGGCATTCGCGAGAATCTTCTGCAAACGTTCCAAGTCGGTTCACCTCATCCCCCATCATACCTTCAAGACGGGTTTAAAACAACAGCCAACATGCGGCCACCGCCGCAAAAAAACCGACCGCGTCCGAGAAGAGGCCGACCTTGAGCGCATAACGGGTGTTGCGGATGCCGATCGCGCCGAAGTAGACGGTCAGCACATACAGCGTCGTATCGGTGCTGCCCTGGATCGTGGCGGCGATTCGGGCGATCATCGAGTCGGCTCCGTGCGTCTTGATCAGATCGGTCGCATAGGCGAGGGAGCCCGCTCCGGTAATCGGGCGAAGCAAGCCGAGCGGCAGCACGTCGCCGGGCACCCCGATCCGCTCGAACAGCGGGCGGACCAGAGCGACCATGGCATCCATCGCGCCGGACGCGCGGAACATGCTGATCGCGGTCATCATTCCGACAAGGTGGGGGATGATGCCGACGGCGGTGCCGAAGCCTTCCTTGGCGCCGTCCACGAACGTCTCGTAGACCGGAACTTTGCGCAGCGCCGCGTAGAGGGGAATAAGCACGATCATCATCGGCACCGCCCAGGCGGACACCTGATGGAGGAAGGCGACCATCGCTCGTTACCCTCCCTTCGTCTCGGCGGAGCCGCCGACCGGAAGCGGCGGCAGGCGATGCCGGTCCCGGCTGCGGTACCAGCGGTCGGCGGCAATCGCGGCGCCGGTCGCCACGAACGTCGCAAGCAGCGTGCTCACGACGATGTCCGTCGGGCTCGCCGAGCCGAAGTTCATGCGGATCGCGATCATCGTCGTCGGGATCAGCGTAATGCTCGCCGTGTTGAGCGCGAGCAGCGTGCACATCGCCGGCGTCGCCGTGTCCTGGGAAGGGTTCAGCTTCTGCAGCTCCTGCATCGCGCGAATGCCCATCGGCGTCGCCGCGTTGCCAAGTCCGAGCAGGTTGGCGCTCATATTCGTCAGAATATAGCCGAACGCCGGATGATCGGCCGGAACGTCGGGGAACAGCCTGCGCACGAGCGGCGCGACGAGCCGCGCCAGCTTGCGCACGAGCCCCGCCTGCTCGGCGATTCGCATGAGGCCAAGCCAGAACACCAGGATGCTGACGAGGCCGATGCACACCGTCACGCCGGTCTGCGCGCCTCCGAACGCGGCTTCCGTCACCTCGCGCACACGGCCTTTGACTGCCGCGAACGCCACGCTGACCACCATCATGCCAAGCCAGATCCAATTGACCATTCTGACCTCTCCCTTCCCTGCTCCTTACTTCTTGATTCTCTCCGCGAACGTCCGCCGCTTCTCCGGCTCGTTCGCCGGCTGCCGCTCGGCGATCAGGCCGACCGTGGCGATCGGGCGCTCCTCCAGCCGCACGGACAGCTTCCCTCTCGCTCCGAACACATAATCGATCGTATCCGAAGCGATGGGCTGGATTCGCAGCCGGAGCTTCTCCCGCTCTCCCTCCGCAAGCGGATAACGGAAGTCGTTCACGGCGACGTACGGGTAGCCGGCGACCGCTTCTCCCTTGCGGACAATCGTCTGCAGCGGGTACTTCGCGAAGCCGTGATCGAGCAAGCGGCGGTGATCGAGCCAGTCGTCCCGGTCGTTCAGCGTAACCGCGACGAGCTGCTGCCCGTTCCGGGTAGCCGAGCTGACGAGGCAGCGCAGCGCCTTCTTCGTATACCCGGTCTTAACCCCGTCCGCACCGTCGTATTGGAACAGCATCTTGTTCTTGTTCGCCCACTTGTAATCCCAATTCTCGTTCGGATTCGGCGCCGTCTTCACCTTCGTGCCCACGATGGTGCGGAACGTCTCGTTACGGAGGGCGTACGAAGTGAGCCGCGCCAGATCGTTCGCCGAGGAATAATGCCCGTCCTGATCGAGGCCCGACGGATTGCCGAACCGGCTGTGCTTCATGCCAAGCTCGTCCGCCTTGCGGTTCATCAGATAGACGAACCCTTCGAGCGAGCCGCCGACGTGTTCCGCGATTGCCGTGGCCGCGTCGTTGCCGGATCTAAGCATAAGCCCGTACAGCAGGTCCTCCAGCTTGATCTTCTCTCCCGCCTTCAGGTACAAGGACGAGCCTTCCTTCCCCGCCGCCCTGACGCTGACGGTGACGACGTCGTCCAGCCGATCGTTCTCGATCGCCACGATAGCCGTCATGATCTTCGTCAAGCTGGCGATTCGAAGCTCGCGGTCCCCGTTCTCCTGCGACAGCAGCCTGCCGGAGGTCACATCCATCAGCGCGGACGCGGCGGCGGACGTATGAAGCACCGACGAGCCGCCGGAGACCGGCATCGCCTCTACGGCGGACAATTGCTTGGGCGCGGCCGTCGCCGGCGTCTCGGCGGCATTCGCGGCTGCGAGTCCGACCGTCGTCAGGAGCAGGGCGGAGCGGAACAAACGGTAAACATTGGTTGGCATAAGCTGTCTCGTTCCTCCTCGGCATTACGCGGACAGCCTTGTGGCGAAGGTTCTTCTACCATTTTTATGTAGGCATGTCCGGTTTGATTCTTACGATTGGATGATCGGGGAGCAAGGTCAAGGCTCGTCGCAGCAAAAAAAATTCCGGCCTTAGCGGCCGGAATGGCGAGATCGACTGCATGAGGCGGCATTGCGCGACATGGGCAACGCGGAACGACTGCGGCGATGACGCGAATCCGGCGCCGAAGGGCGCCTACATCACATTGTCGGAAGACGAATGCAAGGAGATTCGTTCCGCGCTCTCTTCGGGACGGCGGAAGATGTTCTGGATCTTGTCGACCCACCGAGGCGCTTCGTCGATGATTCTCTCGAACAGATGCGTCTGGTTGTCGAGCGGAACGACCTTTACGCCATGCGAACCGACGACCAGGAATGCGATCGGCGTAATGGATACCCCGCCGCCGCTGCCGCCGCCGAACGGAAGCGACACCGCCGCATTGTGCCCCTTGGCTTCGCCGGAGCCGGAAGCGGAAGAGACATGTCCCGTCTTCGTTCCGTGCAGCTCCTCCGTCTGGAACTCGCTGCCTCCCGCTGCGAACCCGAAGCCCACCTTGGAGATCGGCATGATGACGCTGCCGTCCGGAGTTTGGACGGGTTCGCCGACGATGGTGTTGACGTCCACCATCTCCTTGATGTTCTCCATGGCGGTCTGCATAAGGCCTTGAATCGGATGTTCGGACATAATAGCCACCCTCCTTTCTTCCGATAGGTTGCCCTGCGCCGGTCTTCGTTTATTCGCCCGACGAATCGAAGCCTGCAGAAGCTGTCACACATGGCCCGGGCCGGCCTTCCATGTGCGCCATGCGCGCAGTGCGGCTTTGGGTTTGATCGTTCGAGTGCCCAGGCCGATCAGGGACGAGACGAGGCTCGATACCCGAATCAGGAAGTCCGCTTCCCACACTAGCGAGAACTCCTTGCCGGAATAGACGGGCTCCACCTTGCCATGAGGATGGGTTCTCCAGCGAACGAACCGGCTCGCCGCCCCGTTGATGCACCCCATCAGCGTCCAACAGAGGCCGGACAGCACGGCCGTATGCGCGGCATTGCCCGTGCCGAGCCTGACGTCGATTCTCCAGCGCGTGCATTCCACGTGCTGCAGAGTCTCCAGCGCCCACTCCTTCAGATTCGAGATCGACAGCCGCAGGTTCCGGAACGCCTTCCACAGTCTGCGCACGGTTCGCTCTCCGATCATCCGCTTGCCCCGGCGCCCCTTCTCCGCTCCAACGGCTCCTGCCTTCTGTTTTTCCTCGTATAGAATGCCCCAGCCCTTGATCGCGATCGTCGGGATCGTGCGCTGCGTCTGCACGGCTCCGTATAAGGCTCGGACAATGATGACGAGCTGGTCGAGCTTGCCGCTTCGCGAATAGCGAATCCGAACCCGGACGGAAGACAGCAGAACCGCGACCGACAGCAGCAGCACAGCGGCGAAGATGCCGCCTATCCATAACCAAAAAGCCATACTTCCCCCGCCTTTCGCTCAAGGGTAGTATGGCCTTCGGTCTTCGTTATTCATTCCGATTGAAGGAGAGAATGGAACCGATTCACTTCGTCTCCAGCGCCTTCAGATCGTCGAGCGACAGTTGCCTGCCTTCGATCTTCTCGAACAGCAGCCGCGATTGCTCTTCGATCTCATCGTCGTTCTCGCTGATCATCGGGTCCGGAAGCTGGTCGATGCCCGCCAAGCCGAAGTAATCGAGGAACGACTTGGTCGTGCCGTACAAGATCGGCCTGCCTAGCGCCTCGGCCCGCCCGACCTCTTCGATCAGGTCCTTGACGACGAGCGTATGGATCGCGCGGTCGGCCTTGACGCCGCGAATCTCCTCGATCTCGATGCGGGTGATCGGCTGCCGGTAAGCGACGATGGAAAGCGTCTCGAGAGCCGCCTGGGAGAGCACGCTGCGGGACGGATTGTAAGCGAGCTTCTCGAAGTAGGGCGCATGCTCCGTAGCCGTCGTCAGGCGGAAGCTGCCCGCCACTTCGGCGATCCGAATGCCGCGCTTCTTCTTCTTCAGATCGGCTTGCAAGTCGCGAAGCACGTCCTTCACGACGTCGGCGTTCATCTCGACGACCTCTGCGATCGTCTTGACGGTAATGCCTTCGTCGCCGGATACGAACAGCAAGCCCTCAATAAGGGACTTCAGGCTCGAATAATCCATCGTAAGTCTCCTCTCTTCCCGTCCACGTCAGCACGATCTCGTCGAACAGTTGATTCTGGAAGCACGACACCCAGCGTCTCTTCATCAGCTCGAGAACGGCAAGGAACGTCACCACGACCTCATGGCGTTCAACCTCGTCTCCGAGCAGCTCCGAGAACAGAAGCTTATCGTCGCCGTCATCCGCTCTTCCCCGCATCAGAGTCGCGATATCGCGAATCCGGTCGGTGATCGAGATCTCGTCCCGCTGAATCGCCGTGATCCGGTTGCGTCCCGCCACTCTGCGCAGCGCCTTCCGGAATGCGCGAACGAGATCGTCCACATGCAGCCCTTCGACCGGGTTCTGCGGCACGTCGGGCACGAACGGCTCCAGATCGACAGGCTCCCGGGTATACGTCTGGCTTCGCTCGAATTCATGCTCGCGCAGCTCGCTGGCGATCGCCTTGAACTTGCGGTACTCGATCAGCTTGCGAATCAGCTCTTCCCTCGTGTCCAGCCCGTCGTCCTCTTCGTACGTGAGCCACGGCTCGTCGGTGACCGGCGGCTTGGGCAGCAACTGTCTGCTCTTCATGGCCAGCAGGGTCGCCGCCATGACGAGAAATTCGCTCGTGACATCGAGCACGAGCTCCTGCATCGCCTCCAGATAAGCGATATATTGGTCGGTGATCTCGCTGATGGAGATATCCTGGATATCGATCTCCGCTTTGTCGATCAGGTGGAGCAGCAGATCGAGCGGTCCTTCGAACGTTTCCAGCTTGTATAGCACCGTCACGCGGGTCCTTCATCCTTCCCGGCTTAAACTTTCCTTCCCGTGCGCCTCCGCAATCAGGCTTGCAGAGACTTGGTCAGGTTCGCCATCTCGATCGCCGAGACGGCCGCTTCCCAGCCCTTGTTGCCTGCCTTCGTTCCGGCGCGCTCGATCGCTTGCTCGATGCTGTCGACGGTCAGAACGCCGAAGATCGTCGGAACGCCGGTCTTGAGCGCCGTTGCGGCGACGCCCTTGGCGGCCTCGTTGCAGACGTAGTCGAAGTGCGGCGTCGATCCGCGGATGACCGCTCCGAGCGTGATGACCGCGTCGTACTTGCCGCTCTCCGCCATCTTCTGCGCGATCAGCGGGATCTCGAACGCTCCCGGCACCCATGCCACTTCAACCTCGTGCTCCTCCGCTCCGTGACGCTTGAACGCGTCAAGCGCGCCGCTGAGAAGGCGAGCCGAGATGAATTCGTTGAACCTGCCGATGACGACCCCGTACTTCAGACCTTGCGATACCAGATTGCCTTCATAAATAACCGCCATTGTTCCTCATCCTCTCTGTATGTGCAGCTCATCTGCATGACATCTGCGTGACATCTGTATGACATCTGCATGATCATCTGTATAAAAATCCGCGTGAACCTTCTGCTTACACTTCCAACGTCTCGTTATTCTCGGTATTCGGCTCCGGGTCCGTCTTCTTCTCCGCAGAGAGATTCAGCAGGTGGCCCAGCTTCGTCTTCTTCGTGTTCAGATACCCGGCATTCGACCGGTTCGCCTCGGTCTGGATCGGAACGCGCTCCACGACGTTAAGCCCGTAGCCCTCCAGCCCGCGAATCTTGCGAGGGTTGTTCGTCAGCAGGCGCAGCTTGCGAACGCCCAGATCCTTCAGAATCTGCGCGCCGATTCCATAGTCCCGCAGATCGGGCTTGAAGCCCAGCTTCAGGTTCGCATCTACGGTGTCGAGCCCTTCCTCTTGAAGCTTATAGGCTCTCAGCTTGTTGATCAGGCCGATTCCGCGGCCTTCTTGTCTCATATACAATAACACGCCGCTTCCCTCTTCGTCGATCTGTCTTAAGGCCGCTTCCAATTGAGGCCCGCAGTCGCAGCGATGGGAATGGAACACGTCGCCCGTCAAGCATTCCGAATGAACCCGCACGAGCACCGGCTTCTCCCCGTCGATCGCGCCTTTGACGAAGGCAACGTGCTCCTTCGAATCGACCAGGTTCGTGTAGGCGATCGCGCGGAATTCGCCGAAGTCGGTCGGAATATTCACTTCGACTTCCCGTTTGACGAGCTTCTCCATCTCGTTCCGGTACCGGATCAGCTCTTTGATCGTGATCAGCTTCAGCTCGTGCTGCCGCGTGAATTCGATCAAGTCCGGCAGCCTCGCCATCGTCCCGTCTTCCTTCACGATCTCGCAGATAACCGCAGCCGGGTGGGAATCGCACATCCGCGCGAGGTCGATTGCAGCCTCCGTATGGCCGGAGCGTCGCAGCACGCCGCCATTCTTGGCAATCAGCGGGAAAATATGTCCCGGACGGCGGAAGTCGGAAGGCTTCGCCTCGGGATCGATCAGCCCCCGCACCGTGTCCGCCCGCTCGAAGGCGGAGATGCCCGTCGAGGTCGAGACGTGGTCGACCGATACGGTGAACGCGGTCCCGTGGTAATCGGTGTTATGCGTAACCATCGGCGGCAGGTCCAGTTGCTCGGCTCGCTCTTGCGTGATCGGCACGCACACGAGCCCCCGGCCTTCGGTGATCATGAAGTTGATGATCTCCGGCGTCGCCTTCTCGGCGAGAACGATCAGATCGCCTTCGTTCTCGCGGTCTTCGTCGTCGACGACAACGATCGCCTTGCCCGCCTTGAGGTCCGCAAGCGCGTCCTCGATCCGATCGAATTCGAACTCGGCCGACGACGCGGCGGGCTCTCCCTGTTGTTCGTTCGTGCTCATCGTGATTTCCTCCTCTTGCTCTTGCTGGATTTTGGAGCATATTCGTACGGTTCGCTTGATTCGCTTGTTCTCGTCCCGTTCTTGTTGGCGTTGCCTCTGTTCCTCTATTCTCCTCTATTCGCCGCTGCGGCTCGAGCCCGCCTGTTAGAAACCGAGCTCGCGAAGCTTCGCTTCGGTCAATCCGCCGCTCTTGGCGCCGCTTGGCGCCTGCTCTCGCTCTCCGAATCGCACAGCCAGCAGGTGGTCGACATACTTGCCGAGAATATCGCACTCGATGTTGACCGTATCGCCCGGCTTCTTGCCTCGCAAGGCCGTCTCCTGAAGCGTATGGGGGATGATCGACACGGACAGCGTTCCCGCCTCGCGATCGACGGCGACGACCGTGAGGCTGATGCCGTCCAGCGTCACCGATCCTTGCGGGACGATCTGACGAAGCGTTCCCGCATCATGCGGCTTGACGGTGAAGACGACTGCATTCGCGTCTTCCTTCCGCCCGACGATCGCGCCCGTCCCGTCCGCATGACCTTGGACGATATGGCCGCCGAACCGGCCGCCCGCCAGCATCGCGCGTTCGAGATTGACCGGCTCGCCCGGCTTCAGCTCGCACAGATTCGAGTGCCGGAACGTCTGCGGCATCACATCGGCGTTAAAGCTTCCGCTGTCGCAGGACACGACGGTCAAGCACACGCCGTTCACGGAAATGCTGTCGCCCAGCTTGACGTCCTCGAGAACCTCGGAGGCCGAGATCGTCAAGATCATCGCCTCGCCTCGCCGCTGCACCCGGCGGAGAATGCCAATCTCTTCGATAAGTCCGGTGAACATGGGCCTCAGCCCCCTTCCTGTTCCGGTTCCGGTTCCGGCTTCGCCCGGTTCGACGGATATCCCGTTACGCACCAGTCGCGGCCGTAGGATTCAATCGCGACATCGGTCAGTTCCAGCGCTTCGCCCATCTCCTTCGGTCCCTGCATCGCGAAGACCGGCGGCCCTTCCGAGCCGACGAGCTTCGGCGCGTAGAACAGCATCAGCTTATCGACCAGCCCCGCTTCCAGCAGCGAGCCGTTCAGCGCTCCGCCTCCCTCGACGAGAATGGAGCTGATCTCCTTCTCGCCCAGCTTCCGCAGCGCCAGCTTCAGATCGACGCGCGGCCCCGGGCCGCACACGAGCACTTCGGCGCCTTGCGCTTCGAGCGTGCGGATTCGCTCCTCCGGAGCCCGTTCCGTCGTCAGGAGGACGGTCGGCGCTTCGCCGTTAAGCACTCTCGCTTCCGGCGGCGTGCGCAGCGACGAGTCGACAACGATGCGGATCGGGTGGATGCCCGGTACCGACAGCCTGGTCGTCAGTTCGGAATCGTCGGCCAGGATCGTGCCGACCCCGACCATGATCGCGGCGTGACGATGACGCAGCGTATGGACCGCTTCGCGGGCTTCGGGCCCCGTAACCCAGCGGCTGTGGCCTGTTCGCGTCGCGACGCGGCCGTCCAGCGTTACCGCCGTCTTGACCGTCACGAACGGGAGCTTCGTCAGAATGTACTTGTTGAACACTTCGTTCAGCTTGCGCGATTCTTCCTCAAGCAGACCGACACGCACTTCGATCCCGGCTTCCTCCAGCCGCTTGATCCCTCTTCCCGCGACGAGAGGATTCGGATCGGTCGCCGCGACAACGACCCGCTTGACCCCTTCCTCGATCAACCGCTCGCAGCAAGGAGGCGTTCGCCCGTGATGGCTGCAAGGCTCGAGCGTCACATAGGCCGTCGCTCCCTTCGCCTGGTCGCCCGCCATATTGAGCGCGTGAACCTCGGCATGCCCTTCGCCCCTCTTGAGGTGAGCGCCGATGCCGACGACTCGGCCCTCATTCACGACAACGCAGCCGACGACCGGATTGATGCTCGTCTGTCCCGATGCCGCGGAGGCCGCCTGCAGAGCCAGCTTCATGTAGAATTCGTCGTTCAGAATGTCCAGCTCTCCCACTCCCGTCTTGCCAAAAATAAACACAAAGAAGCCCCTGGAACTTGTCCCGGGGGCTGAGAGTTGCACACAGCGTAAGTCAGGCCTCAAAGCTCCTGCGTCCGTGCACGGAAGACAAACGGCTCGCTTAAAGCCGGACACCGCCGCAATTGGCAGGCCCTGGCGCTAAACGAACGGATGACGAAAGGCGATGCCCTCTGCCGCATCGACGAAGAAGACACGCCACGTTGGCGTATCGGTTCTGTCTCAGGCAGGAGAACATCCGCTCATCACCATCAGCATCGGAATATAAGGAACGGTTCACTTTGTGAAAAAAAGGACAAAGAAGGGGCTAATCCGCCCGGTTCCGGTAAATCCGATGGTCTCGTGCAAGTCGAACGCGGCATGGCCGCGCGCTGCGCTTCCTTCTCCCATCCAGACTGTAACTGTCGGTCCCGGAGTCGCACCGGGTCAACCGCTCTGCCGCTCCGGCGTTCCGGAAGCTGCATCCGCGGGTCACGGACTGACGGCGGACCGATGGTCTGCCGAACACCGTCGGTGGGGAATTACACCCCGCCCCGAAGGTAAGTCGCTTAAATCAAATCTTGCAATGGTTGCCGTTAGCCGCGAGTAGTAGCCCGGAAAGCTAACGTTGATTGGAATACTACCACTCCGCGGCCGAAATTGCAACCGTTTTGGTTGCGTTTCTCATGCGTAAGCGCATCCAATTGATCGATTTAGTCGGAATTGATTTGTTTATGTTTGTGGCTTGTTTTTTTGTGTGCATGGTGTGGGCTGTCGTTGCGGCCAGCAAGCCGATTAATGCCGGGTTGCGATACCTACTCCCGTTGCGAATTCCTCTTCCGGACACTTAATCGTAACCGGTACAGACTCTCACTCGATTCCCATGCCCCGTCATTCCTATGAGTTTTATATGTTTTTTCACATTCGTCCGCGAGAAAATCCACCATTTCGACGCATTTTATGCTAATTTTAGCATTCGTCACGAAGTTTTCTCCCCAGTTGAGCGGTTTTATGTGATTTTTCAGGCTTATTCGCTCAATCTGGGTACAGATCGCGAAATGTAATCGAAATTTCAGGCTTATTCGCTAGATCTGGCTACAGACCGCGAAATGTAATCGAAATTTCAGGCTTATTCGCTCAATCTGGCCGCGGGTCAGGAGTTTCCAGTTCGCCGTTCTGTGCAATTGTAACTTGCTAGATTAAATTCAATTTGTTGCGGGTACTTGTTACGCTTGTCTGGTGCCGATGCTGTTGCGGGTGTTTGATACAATCGCTAGTTGCGGGATATTTGTTGCGGATACTTGTTACGTTTGTCTGGTGCCGATGCTGTTGCGGATGTTTGTTACGGTGTCTGTTCCGGTATAGACTCTCACTCGATTCCCATGCCCCGTTCCTATGAGTTTTATATGTTTTTTCACATTCATCCACGAGAAAACCTACCATTTCGGCGCATTTTATGCTATTTTTAGCATTCATTACGAGGCTTTCTCTCCGACTGAGTGGATTTTATGTGATTTTTCATATTCATTGCAACAATTCATGCGATTTCAGCGAGATGAATGTGATTTTTCACATTCATTCAGCATACCGTACGGAATTTCGTGCAATATTCCTTCCCAGACTCCGCCCCTGCCCCCTGCCCGGAAGGCGCACCTGAATCCGCAGAGAATTCGATCGCATCCGAACGCAACGAAGAGCCCCCCATCCAACAAAAATGGATTGAGGGGCATCTTCTGCCCGGTCGTCAGCTCCTATTCGAGCTATTCCCGATTATTCTTCCCACACCTTGACTTCGCTCATCTTGCTGCCGCCCTTAAGCGCGTCGACATGCTCCATGCCGCCGGTCACCTTGCCGAACACCGTGTGCACGCCGTCCAGGTGCGGCTGCGGAGCGTACGTGATGTAGAACTGGCTGCCGCCCGTGTTCGGACCGCGGTGAGCCATGGCGAGAGCGCCGCGCTCGTGCTTGTTCGGGTTGATCTCGCACTTGATCTCGTAGCCGGGGCCGCCCGTGCCGTTGCCGTTCGGGCAGCCGCCCTGCGCGACGAAGCCCGGGATGACGCGGTGGAACGTCACGCCGTTGTAGAAGCCGCTATTCGCCAGCTTCTCGAAGTTCGCTACCGTACCCGGAGCATCCTTATCATAAAATTCAATCTCAATCACATTGCCGTTCTCAAGCGTAATCGTGCCTTTCTTCATTCCAGTCACCTCATGAGCGTATAGGATTAGCGGCCGTGATGCGGCCCGATTCCGTTCGCGCTTTAGTTCGCGACGCCTTGCTTGCGCAGGCGCGCCGGGATCAGGTCGTTGCCTACGATATTATCATAAGACTCACGGGCAACCACGAGGTCGGCCTGTCCGTCGCGGACGAAGACGACCGCCGGACGGCGAATCCGGTTGTAGTTGCTTGCCATGGCATAATTGTACGCTCCCGTGCAGAAGACCGCAAGCAGGTCGCCCGATTGCACCTTCGGCAGGTTCAGGTCCCAGATCAGCATGTCGCCGCTCTCGCAGCACTTGCCGGCGATGGAGACGACTTCCTCGGCCGTCTCCTTCGCGCGATTCGCGAGCACCGCTTCATACTTCGACTCGTAGAGCGCAGGACGAGGGTTGTCGGTCATGCCGCCGTCGACGGCGACGTACTTGCGCACGCCCGGGATGTCCTTGCTCGTGCCGACCGTGTACAGCGTCGTGCCGGCATCGCCGACGATGCTGCGGCCCGGCTCGACCCAGATCTCCGGCAGCGGGTAGTCCGCTGCGGTGAACTCGCCGATGATCGCGTCGGTGATCGCCTTGACGTACGTACCGAGCGGAAGCGGCTTGTCGCCTTCCACATAGCGGATGCCGAAGCCGCCGCCCAGGTTGATGACCGGGAACGTCGCTTCGAGCTTGGCCCGCACCTCGATCGAGAACGCGGCGACCTTCTCGACGGCCATGCGGAAGCCTTCAACCTCGAAGATCTGCGAACCGATGTGCGAGTGAACGCCAAGCAGCTTAAGCTGCGGCAGGCCGAGCGCCGTCTTGACCGCTTCGAACGCCGTGCCGTTGCCGATATCGAAGCCGAACTTCGAATCCTGCTGGCCGGTGGAGATGTAATCGTGCGTATGGGCTTCGACGCCCGGAGTGACGCGCAGCAGGATGTTGACCTGCTTGCCGTGGTCGGCGGCAATCGCGTTCAGAAGCTGCAGCTCGACGAAGTTGTCGACGACGAAGCAGCCGATGTTCGCTTTAAGCGCCATCTCGATCTCTTCCGGCGTCTTGTTGTTGCCGTGGAAGTGGATGCGTTCCGCCGGGAAGCCGGCTTGCAGTGCCGTGTACAGCTCGCCGTCGGAGACGACATCGAGGCTCATGCCTTCTTCTTCGGCCAGGCGGCACATTGCCATGACGCAGAACGCCTTGGACGCGTAAGCGACTTGGAAGCGCAGCCCCGTCTCGCGGAATGCGGCCACGTATTCCTGCGCGCGCTGGCGCACAAGCGCCTCGTCGACGATATAAAGCGGAGTGCCGAACTCCTTCGCGAGATCGGTGACGTCGCAGCCTCCGATCTCCAGATGTCCCTTGTCGTTAATGCGGCTCGTACCATGCAAATACATTCTTGTTATCTCCTTTGGCGAATAAGATCGGATTCGTGTCGACCGCAGTGAGTCACGGTCCGGTTGTGCGCAAGATATTCCCTAGTATATCCGATCCGACTCGCGCGGGAAATGGAGGATTTGCAAGAACATTTGCATTCGTTTCTTTGAACATCCGTTCCAATCTCGGTTAACTGCCGGCTCCCGCTTCGCCGCCCCGGTGCCCGAACGGCTGCTTGCGGTTCTGCTTCGGGCGGTTGATTGACGGACGGTAGCGGTTCTTGGGCAACGGTCGGCGCAGCAGAATCGCCAGCATCGCTCCCGCATTAAACGGAATCAGCGGCCACAGGTACGGCGAATTGAACGAGCGCGTCAAGGCCAGCCAGATGAAGATAACCGTCGCCGCGACGACCAGCCCGGGCGCCTGGAAGGCGAACGCGGCCAGCAGCAGCACCAGACGCACGATCCGATTGGCAAGGCCGAGCTCATAGCTGGGCGTGGCGAACATGCCGATTGCAGCGACCGCCATGTACAGGATGACCTCGTTGATGAACAAGCCCGTCTTGACGGCGATGTCGCCGACGAGAATCGCGGAGACGAGCGACATGGCGGTCACGAGCGGGGACGGCGTATGGACCGCGGCCAGCCGCATCAGATCGACCCCGATCTCCACCATCAAGAACTGGAGAATGAGCGGCAGATCGCCCGTCTTATCCGCCCCGAGGAACCAGAGCCAGTGCGGCCGCAGCTCCGGATTCTCGGCGAACAGGAACCAGAGCGGGAGCAGGAAGATCGAAGACAATATGCCGAAAAAACGGACCCAGCGCAAGTAAGTCCCGATAAAGGCGTTCTGCCTGTTCTCTTCCGCGTGCTGCACCAGATCGAAGAACGTCGTCGGCAGCAGAATCACGCTGGGCGACGTGTCCACGACAACCGTAACGCTTCCGTTCATCAGGTGCGAAGCGACGACGTCCGGCCGTTCGGAATACCGAACGAGCGGGAACGGGTTCCAGTCGGTCTTGACGGTCATCTCCTCAAGCTGCTTGTCGCCGAGCGGAATGCCGTCGATGTTGACCGCCTGGATCTTGTCCCGCAGCGCCTCGACGAGCTTGGCGTCGGCGATGTCCTCGACGTAGCCGATCGCGACATCCGTCTGCGTCCGGGTGCCGACCTTCAGAATCTCGAAGCGGAGATGCGGATCGCGCAGCCTTCGGCGAATGAGCGCCACATTCGTCAGCAGCGTCTCCGTGAAGCCGTCCTTGCTCCCCCGGACAACCTTCTCGAGCACCGGCTCGTCCGGCGTGCGAGCGGGGTACTGCTTCGCATCGATGATCAGGGCGGCGCTCTCCCCATCGACATAGAACGCCGTGTTGCCGATCATTACTTCCTCGATCAGCTTCGACATCGACCTCGTCACCGTCACCTGAATCGCCGGAAGATAGAACTCGAAGAACGTCTTGAGCGCGCTGCTGCCGTGCCGGAACGATTCCGGATCGAGCTGGCTCAGCCGCTTGAGAATCTCCGTCAAGGCCGTATCCTTCGCGAAGGGACTAAGGAACAGAATCCCTGTCCGCTTATGCCCGAACGTCATCTGCCGGACCTGCACATCGAAGCTGGTATCCAGGCCGCTCTCCTTCTTCAGCTTCTCGAGCCATTCGTCGATCCGGTCCGGAATGCGATCCTCCGGCTTGACCTCGCCGTCGCCGCCGGCGCTGAAGCTGCCAGGCTCCGCCTTGGCGTCCTCCTCGCGCCTCCCATCTTGTGCGTGCCCCTTATGCCTCTCCGCCCGCTCATTGTCTCGTTCCCGGCCCCGCTGCTTCCCCCGTCCCCGTTCCTCGTCGATCTCCCGCCGCCGCTCCTGTCCTCGATCTCCATCCGTTCTCTGATCCCATACCCGATTCTCATCTCCCCGATCCTCATCCGCTCCCCGTTCCCAATCCCGCCCCTCATGCACGCTCCGTTCCCAATCCCGCCCCTCATGCGCGCTCCGTTCCCAATCCAGATCCCCATTCCCACTTCGTTCCCAGTCCGGTTCCCCATCCGCTCTCCGTTCCGAATCTCTCCCCTGCTCCCGGCCTCGTTCCTCTTCATCCCCTCGTTCCGGTCCCCGCTCCCGTACGCGCTCCCAATCCCGTTCCCGCTCCAGCCCGCTCGCCCATTCCCGCTCCAGCTCCCGTTCCGCGCGCAGGCGGCTCTCCCGTTCCGATCGCTCCTTCGCTTCGCGTTTCCTCGGCGCGCCGATCGGCTTCGGAATGACCATTCCGTGCTCGTTGCGCCCCTCCTCGCCATGCTCATGCAGGTCCACGGCCCCGTGACGGTTGTTGTCCTCCGCGGACAGGTCCATGCTTCCACGCTCGTTCGTCTCCATGTACGATCTCCTCCTTGGTGTTCGCTATCTAGGTTGCAATATGAGCCAATCCACGAGAGATCCGGTCGTCTTGCCGAGAACCAGCGCAATGAGCAGCGCGAACAGGTATCGCTTGAGCCCGAGCTGCTTCGTCAGAATCGGGATCACGTTCAGAACTTCCGTCAGCGCGGCCGACATCATGCCGACGAACACCCCTTGCAGAACGGCGGGCACGAGCAGCACCGCCTTCGGCAGCGCGAACGTCCAGCCGAAGAAGTCCGCGCAGCACCAATACACCGCCCCCGCCAGAAGCGCGGATTCGAACACCTCGGAGCGCCGATGCGCCCTCGTGATCTGCACGAGCCGGGGGATCAGGTCAAGCACGATGAGCAGCGCGATGAACGCGCTCCCCACCGCGAACCCTCCGGCCAGCGCGACGAGAACGACAAGCGTCAGCCCGACCGCCCCCATCATATCGGACCTCCCGGCTCCCGCTCCTGCTTCTTGCGGAATTCGTCCGTGATGACGTAATGGTTGACGTTCTCCTGGTACATGAACATCTCCACCTCGAGCGGATTGGGCTCGTCGCTTCTCCGCTTGCGGAACAGCCGATTGAAGAACAGCAGCATGCCGAGCCCGACGCCGATCGAATACGGAATCTGGAACAGCCACGGATGCCGGTCGCCGCTTCCGGTGAGCAGCTCGACGACCCGCCGCTGCACCTCGGGCATGTTCACGTCCGCATGGAAGTTGACGATCGTCATGCCGGACCCGAAGAACAGCAGCAGCCACGCAAGCGCAAGCGCGATCTTCCGCGGCTTCTGCTGCCCGCTCTTCGTAACCTCGACGAGCACGTGCGGCTCCCCGTACGTCTCGATCGCAACGCCCGGCGCCGCCTGCCGGATGCAGCGCACGATGTGCAGCATATCGACGATCAGCCGGTCGCCGTCGTTCGGCCGCACCCGAAGGAGCGAGAGCGCCGCAAGCTTCCGCTCCAGCTCGGGCTCCGCGACGATTCGCGCGATGTCCCCCAGCCGCACCTCGGCTCCTTGCTTGATGACAATTCTGCGCTTAAGACGCAAGTAGACGGTCGTCTCCATCCGCTCCGCTCCCCTCTTCGGCGCGATCCGCGATCGCGATTGTTCCATTGCCGCCGCTTCGGCCCATCCTTGCCAGTAGTATGAAGCAAACAGAGCTGCCGTACTCCGGCAAAAATCAACAAAAAACCGTCCGGTCCAAGCTCCCGAAGGAACCCGGACCGAACGGCCGGCCGCTCATTGCGCGATCTGTTCTTTGATGCTCTGCAGTATTTTTTTCTCAAGGCGGCTGACCTGAACCTGCGAGATTCCGAGCCGGCTGGCCACCTCGGACTGCGTCTGGTCGCGGAAGTACCTTAAGAACACGATAAGCCTCTCGCGCTCGCTCAAGCCTTGTATCGCTTGCGTCAACGCCAGCTTGTCGAACCACTTCTCCTGCGTGTCGTCCGCGATCTGGTCCATCAGCGTAATCGGATCGCCGTCGTTCTCGAACACCGTCTCGTGGATGGACGTCGGCGGCTTGTTCGCCTCCTGGGCGAACACGATCTCTTCCGGCGTCACCCCAAGCTCCTCCGCCACCTCGCCGATTGTCGGCTGCCGTCCGTTGCGCTTGGACAGCTCGTCCTTCGCCTTGCGGACCCGGTTCGCCATCTCCTTCAGCGAGCGGCTCACCTTAAGTGTCCCGTCATCCCGCAGGAACCGCTGGATCTCCCCGATGATCATCGGCACGGCGTACGTCGAGAACTTCACGTCGTAGCTGAGATCGAACTTGTCGACCGCCTTCAGCAGGCCGATGCACCCGATCTGGAACAGGTCCTCCGAGTCGTATCCCCTTCCCGAGAAGCGCTGGACGACGGACCAGACGAGCCGAATGTTGCTGGAGACAAGCGTGTCGCGAGCCGTTCCGTCGCCGGATTGGCTGAGCGCGATCAGACGCTTGACTTCGGAATCGTCCAGATATCCTTGCGGCGACGTTCGCTTCCATTCGATTTCCATTGCTCCAACCCCTGCCGCGCGGTATTTAGTTGAACAGCGCCTTCTTGGATTCGATGCGTTTTTTCATGCGAAGACGGGTGCCCTTGCCGGGTTCGCTGCTGACATCCAGCTCATCCATGAAATTCTCGATAATCGTGAAGCCCATGCCGCTGCGCTCCAGCTCCGGACGCGACGTATAGAGCGGCTGGCGGGCCAGGTCGATGTCCTCGATGCCGCGGCCTTCGTCCGACACGGTGATCGTCACCGTATCCCCGTCGATCTCGGCCTCGAGCAGCACGACGCCTTCCGGCTTGTTCTCGTAGCCGTGAATGATCGAATTCGTCACCGCCTCCGACACGACGGTCTTGATGTCGTTCAGCAGATCCAGCGTCGGGTCCATCTGGGAGACGAACGCGGCCACCGCCACGCGGGCGAAGCCCTCGTTCTGCGAACGGCTGGCGAAGCTCAGCTTCATGAAGTTGCTTGCACTCATGATACGACCTCCAATCCGGCCAGAGCCGACCGCTCGGTCTCGTAGAACGACATGATCTTGAACAAGCCGGACAGCTCGAACAGCCGCTTCACTCCCGCATGCACGTCGCAGACGACCATTTTGCCCCCGCGGCCCTTGATCAGCTTGTATCTTCCGAGGATAACCCCCAGACCCGAGCTGTCCATGAACTGCAAGTCTTTGAGGCTCAGAACGACATGATCCACACGGCCTCTCAGAATCGCATCCTCCATCTTGAAGCGGACGATATCCGCCGTATGATGGTCCAATTCCCCTCTCAATCTGACAACCAGCACGTTCCGATGCTGCTCCAATTCCACCTGCAAGCTCACGCCGATCCCTCCCCATCATGTACCAACGGCGGTGCAACGCCTCCGGCTTACCGTTATCTCAATTCTACGAAGCCGAATTCCATTCCTGCCCCCCGACAAAACTAGAAGCTAGCCCCTTCCCCCCGACAAAATACAGCAAAGAGGCGCGGTTGACGCCTCTTGCCGTTCGCCGCCGAATCCCGAACGGTTGCCGGATCAGTCAGCTCTTATTCGTTCAGGAACAGCTTGCCCGTCGAGCGCTTGAACAGCTTCCACCAACCGGCGCGGTCCACGGATGCCGGCGCTTCGATCGGGAACTCGTTCATCACGTCGCCGCCGCGATACACGATCAGCTTGCCGACTTGCTGGCCCGCCTTGACCGGCGCCTCCACCTTCTTGTCGAGCACCAGCTCATGCCGGATGTCTCCCTTCGCGTCGCCCTTGCGGACAAGCACGCTGTACGAGTGCTTCGCGACGATCGGCAGCTTGGCCACGGCTCCCTTCTGCACTTGCAGCGTGCCGATCGTGTCGCCCTTCTTGTAGATCGGAACGTTCGTGAACTGCGCGAACGCGTAATCGAACAGCTTCGACACCTCGGCATTGCGCGTCTTCGTGTTCGGTTCCCCCATCACGACGGCGATCAGCCGCAGATTGTCGCGTTTGGCCGTGGCGGACAAGCAGAACTTCGCTTCCCCGGTGTAGCCCGTCTTCAGCCCGTCCGCGCCGGTGTAGAACCGCACCAGCTTGTTCGTGTTGACGAGCCAGAACGGCTTCGGCTGATCCTTGCGCAGATAGTCCTGGTAGAGTCCCGTATACTTCGTAATCTCTTCGTGCTTCAGCAGCTCCCGGCTCATGAGCGCGATGTCCCTGGCGGACGAGACGTGCCCCTGTGCCGGCAAGCCGTTGCAGTTGACGAAGTGTGTGCTGGTCATGCCGAGCTCCTTCGCCTTCGCGTTCATCCGCTTGACGAATTCCTCCTCGCTGCCGGCCAGCTTCTCCGCCAGGGCGACCGATGCGTCGTTGCCGGAGGCGAGCGCCACTCCCTTCAGCATGTCCTCGACCGTCATCTGCTCGCCGGGCTCGAGGAAGATCTGCGAGCCCCCCATCGACGCCGCGTATTCGCTCGCCTGCACCTTGTCCGTCAGCTTGATCGAGCCTTCGTCGAGCGCCTCCATCACGAGCAGCATCGTCATGATTTTGGTAATGCTGGCCGGAGGCAATGCAGCCGTGCTGTTCTTCTCGAAGATGACCGTGCCGCTGTCCGCATCCATCAGAATGGCGGAACGGGCGGAGCCGGTCAGATCGGTCTGCGGAGCGGCGGACTTGGACGGCGGCGTAGCTTCCTCCGCGTGGGCGGGAGCTTGGACGGCCGAAGCCGCGAGCGCGAAGGTCAGGGCAGCGATCGTCAGAGGACGGGCCCATCTGCGGTGTCTCTTGTTGTGCATGGGTGTTCGATTTTCCCCTCTCCAGATGCCGGTAAGGCAGGCTATGGTGTCTTCTTCTCTCTATTGTTCCCTGGGGAAAAACAAAATATTCCACGTTCCCCATGCTTCCGCGGCTTCCGGCGCTTAAGGCTCCCCTCGTTCGTTCTCCGCCGCTCCATCCGCCATTTGCCGCTCATTGCCTTATGTAAACGGTTGCTTTTCTGCAAATAATCATTTTTTTCAACATTATTTTACATACACCTGACATACCTACTTCCATCCATTTACTTTCAGCGTGTATACTGACAAAAAAAGAGAGAAAATATGGAGAGGAGCCTGCATATGGAGAGTTTATCGACGGTTGAGATTTCCCTGGCGGCAATGGATTGGAGGAGCGAATTCGATCTGGAACGGCTGGGAGCCTCCATTGAATCGCAGCAGATCCCGCAGTGCAGCATCGACCGGATGACAACCCTCGGCTACACGCAGCTCCGAAGCTTGCAGGACGAACTGGCGGACCTGGTCGGCGAACTCGAGCAGTTCCTGGAACACAGAGGCATCCGCGTGATCCGCACGATTGCCGCCGCATAAGCCGCCGGAAGACAACAATCATAACCACCCGTCCAACGGGTGGTTTGCTCTTGGGGTATAACCCCTTGTTGCCAAACTGCGCCTAAAGACGCCAGCCTGACAACAAGGTTGTTCAGGCTCAGGGTAATTTGTCACCTTCACGT